>DATMMS010000006.1:0-25820 GCA_035569605.1 Candidatus Solibacter sp.
CCCGCCGGCGCCGGCGCCTGTTTTGACCCGACGCCTTACCCGGGAATCGAGGAAGTTAGCGGCCCGAACCTAACGACGCCTAGGCCAGCGGCGTAACCGAGACCACCAGTGCGCTGAAGGGCGACGGCAGGACCAGGTCGATTCCTCGACGCAAGTCCGAGCCCTGGAAGGTGCCCAGCACCAGCCCGTCGCGAACTGACACCAGCTGATATCTCTGGTCGGGATCGAGGCCCTGGAGCGCCACACGTTGAGTGGCGTCGCCTGCCTGCCGGAAGACGAACAGATAGCCGCGCTCGCCGCTCCAGGGCTGCAACACGAGGCCGGCTTTCCCGTCGATCGGGTCCTGTGGCGAGTCCTCGTACACCATCCCCGCGAGTCCGGCGCGGTGGGTCTGGTACCAGGCGGTCCACCAGGCGGTCTCGGCCGCGTCGGCTGGGCTGAGCTTGGTGAGATCGGTCCAGAAGCTGAAGTGGCTGAGGATGGCCGCGGGCATCAGGTATGACGCGGTGTATTGGCCGGGTCCGCTTCCCAGCGTTCCGTCATAGACGCCGAAGCCGGCCTCCGATGTCGGCAGCCAGGGTGCGTAGCTCCAAAGGTCGTGGAGCTGCTTGGTCGCCACGTCGCTGCCGTGGGTGTGGTCGTTGTCGAACCATGCCGGGCCAAGGGCAGCTGACTCAAACGGGAAGGTCCGCTGGTCGTTGGTCTCGTCGAACTCGAAGGTGACGCTGGGGTGTTTTGACTCGAACTGGTTCACGAGCGAGACCCAGGCATCCTCGTAGTCGAGGTAGTCGTGCGGCAGGCAGTCGACCAGGGTCACAAAGTCGAACTTGAACTCAGTCACCCCGTAGTCCGCGATGAGCCGGTCGACGGCGGCGGTCAAGTAGGCGCGGAAGGAGTCGTTGGTGACGTCCCAGACCCCCAGGCCGGGATCGTTGGAGACCTGGGCGGTGACATCCCCGGTGGGGACGCAGGCCCACTCCGGGTGGGCGGCGTATGCCTTGCTCTTGCCATTGAACTCGAGCGGCGCCATCCAGAGAGCGAGCTTGAGGCCCTGCTGATGGACGAAGTTCACGAAGTCTGGGATCGGCTGCCCGTCGGCCGCGGTCGCGCCGGTGCTGTCGGGGAAGCGGCTGGGGTTGAAGTTCCAGTCGCCGGCGAGGTCCTGCCAGGAGTCGTCGAGCATGAACGACTCCAGGCCCAGCGCCTTGCCCGCCACCACCTGCGGCCGGAGGTTGGCGTCGTCCATCTTGGATGGGTCGTGGCCCCAGGGATGGAAGGTGTTCAGCCCGATGGTGCGGGGGAACGCCGGCATGGCGTGAGCGACAAAGTCGGCGCTGAAGGTTGCTGCTGCCTGTTGCGCCCCGCCGTGGTACACGCCGGTGAACGCGGTCCCCAAGTCGAGGCTGCCGAGCGGCAAAACGTCCCGCTGGCGTATCGGCGCTGGGTAGGCCGGGTTGCCCACCCGGTTGTAGTCCGGGGGGGTGGTAGCCAGCGGCCCCAGGTTGAAAACGTCCCGAGCGTTGTCGACACCGACCCACGTCCGGCCGTTCGAATCGCGCCCCGCCCGGCTCATCAGGCCACCCCGTCGCTGGCTAACCATGAAGAACCCATCGCCCCGGCCGGCGGCGTCCAGGCGGAGGACCTCGCCCTCGTCGTCCGTTCCCGGGGCGGGTTCTACGGTTACGTGGCGATAGTCGTCCCGCCAGTCGGTGCCGCCGTTGTAGGCCTGGACCTCGAGCGGGCCCGCCGCCGGGGTGGTCAGTTCGTCGAGGGAGTACTTGCCTATGCGGATCGGCAGCGGCGTGTTGTTGAGGAGCTCCGAGTGAACCTCGACGGTGGCGCTGCCAGGGTAGAGGGTGTATTCGCGGACAAGCTGCAGCCCCGCCGGCAAGCCTGCGAGCGGAAAGTCCAGCGTGAACACCAGCTGAGCGCCGCCCACGTCAGCGGGGCGCGAGCTCGGCGTCGGCGCGCGCCTGGCGGCCACGGACTCCACCTTGAAGTCGAGTGAGGTCAGCGCCGCCCCATCGACAGTGATAGCGAAGTCCGGGGAATCGGGCCCGGTCCAGTTTTCGCCGGTGGCCTGGTCTCGGAAGAGGCTGGTGACCTCGCCGCCACCCTGGAGCAGCTTCCAGTCGCGGCGGACGGCGTCCGTGTAGAGGCTCGCCGAATCACTGTGAACGATGGCGTAAGCACCGGCCGGGGCTGGATGTTGAGGGTGCTGGACGCGAGCCTGCGTGGCTGGAGGCGAATCCGTTGGTGACCGCCCTGGCGCAGGTTCAACTGCGACCACCTGGTCGGCTTGCTCCCGCCGCTGGGCCGCCGGCGGGCTCTGGCGCGCCTGGACCAGGAGGGGCGTCAGAACCGCGCCGACCAGCAATCCGAGAAGGATCGGGCGCGCCATCGCTACCTAGGCGTCAGCCATTGAATCGGCGACCGCCAACAGGACCGCTGGGGGACGGCCGCGTTCCCGGCTCTTGCGCCGGGCGCGCCTGGGCGGTGGGCCGCGGCGAGGCCGCCATGGTCACCTCCTCGGTGGCACATTCAGGGTGTTCGGCCGGGTTCATCGGGGTGCGCACCGGAAGGTTGGGCGAGGAACTGTCCGGCCGCACGAAGTTGATCGCGGAGGTCAGGTCGCCGACGGCCTGGCGGCGCCACGCGGTCAAGTTGGGCACGCCGACGTTGCTCACCCCTTTAGCTGTGAGCCACGTCTCCAGGAAGCGCAGCTGGGAGGTGTGGTCGAACACGTCGCCGGCGACGAAGCCGCCCCGGCTGAAAGGCGAGATGACCAGCATCGGGACGCGGAACCCCAGGCCGATGGGCAAGCTGTCGAAGCCGGTGGCAGCCGTCCCGATGTACTCCCCTGCCGTAAAGGCGGGCGGCGTCGGCGGGACGACGTGGTCGAAGAAGCCGCCGTTCTCGTCGTACATGTAGAAGAGCACCGTCTTATTCCAGACCGCGGGGTTGACCAGCAGCGCTTCGATGACTGCCTCCAACGCCGCCTCTCCGTCCTGAGGTGCGGCGGCGGGATGCTCCGACTGGGTTATGTGGGACAGCACCCATGACACCTGGGGCAAGGTGCCGGCAGCGGCGTCGGCGAGGAAGTTCTCATACGACTGCCCAAACAGGGAGGCGCTGAGCTTGGCCGCGCGGACCGGGTCGACCCCGGGGTTGCCGGGGTAGTACTGCTTGAAATCGACCAGCGGGTTGTCCTGGTCGTCGGCGTCCAGTGGTGCGTAGCACTTCCAGCTGACTCCGGCGTCGGTGAGGACCTCGGGGTAGGTGACCCAGCCGGGGTCGAGCACGCCTCGGCTCTGAGGTGACCAGCTGATGGTGCTCTTCACCGGGCCCCCGTAGCGACCTTCGGGGTCGAGCATCCCGGTGAGGGCGTAGAGCCGGTTGCTGGTGGTAGAGCCCATCACCGACGCGTGATAGGCGTCGCAGATCGTGAAGGCGTCGGCCACGGCGTAGAAATAGGGAAGGTCGCCGCGGTTGTAATAGCCCATGAATGACCAGTCCTTATCGCCGGCGTGGGCCGCTCCCCAGCCATCCATGCTGCCGCCGTTCCACGAGTCGTGCTGGGTGCCGTAGCTGTGGCCCGGGTCGGGGGTGCACTCACCCCCTCCGGCGGCCGATGTGTTGAGGTGGTAGGGCAGCAGCCTGCCAACCGGCGGGACCAGCGTGTTGCCCGGGAAGGGCTGCTCGAACACCCCTGTCAGCGCGGTCGGGTCCTGGAACCCACGCACCGCGGGGTAGGTCCCAAAGTAATGGTCGAACGACCTGTTCTCCTGCATGAAGAACACGACGTGCTCGATGTCGGTCAGGCGACCGGCGCCCCGGGGCACCGCAAGAGCCTGCAGCAGCCGGCTGGAAAGGGGCCCGCCCCCTAGGGCGGCGGCGACCCCGGCGCCCGCTTTGAGGACGGTTCTCCGCGTGGGCCGAAGCGGCTGGGGCCGGGTGTCCTCAGCTCCATCCATCAGATCAGCCGCGAGGCGCCGGCGCGGTGGCCGCTACTGCGGAGCCGGCGGCGGCAGTGCCGTCCCGTCGCCGAACACCCATGGCTGCTGTGGCGTCGGACCGATGGGGAGAGCGTCTGACGCTGTCAGCAGGGCGCAGTTTGGTGACACCGCGTTGGACCCGTAGGGCGCCGGGTTGCCGGTCGCACCGTAGCCGAGCGCCTCGGCGGCCGCGGTCTGGGTGCACATCAGGTGATCTCCGTACTGAGCGCTGACGTTGAAGAAGCTGTTGTCGTTGCCGATGTTGCTGCCGGAGATCCACGGATACTCGCTGGCAGGCGCGATCAGGTAGCCGAGCTGGTCGTTGGCCAGGCCGAAGGTGAAGAACGCCTGTGGAGCCTTGATCTCCTGGCCGACGCCAAAGCGAATGTCCGGATAAGCCTCGCCGGGGTTGGCGGTGAGGAGGACATCGCCGAGGCGATGCGCCGAGGCGAACGTTCCCACGATGTCACCGCTGATCCACGGCGGCGTGGTGCTGCGATAGGCGCCCACTCCTCGGACCGGGAGCTCGCCGCTGTAGCCGACGCCGAGCAGAGCGGGGTTGGTGGCCAGCTCGCGGGTGAAGACCTCCTTGCCGGTGACGGTGGTGCCGTGGACCGGGGCGGCGGTGGCCACCGCCTGGAGCACCCAGGGCGTGATCAACCGGGTGTACGTGTCGAGTTGATCGACGTCGCAGGTCTCCTGGCCCGCCTGGCCGCACCTGGGGTTGGAGTGAGGCCGGGGTGGCTGGCTGCGGCCGACATCGGCGACCATCGTCACCGCCACCGGCTCGCCAAGGGCCTCCTCGGTGGCACGGGCGGCGCGGCCCGGCCAGTCGGCCGAGTAACGCGTGTTGCCGCCGCCCATGACGGTGGCGTGGGCCGAGTAGTTGATCAGGGTGCCGATGCGCGCGCCGTCATCGCCCACCGCCTGCAGGACGCGTAGCTGGGTGTCCACCGCGGAGTCGTCGTAGTTGGTGGCGGCGACCTGCGGGGCGGGGTTGGGCGGCAGCACACCCTGGACCTGGTTGTTGACGGCCTGGTAGTAGCCGGTCGACCCGGTGTCCTTGCCGAACTGGCTGTGCACCAGGTCCTCACCCGGGGTGGCGGTGCCCGGGATGTAGCCACCGACCGCCGGGGTGGGCATCGTTGGTGTGCTGGTCCCGACCAGCAAGTCGGCCGGAACCCGATTGGCGTAGGCCTGCTCCAGTGCCCTCACCGTCTGGTTGAAAACCGTCTGCAGGTAGCTGACCGGCACCCCGCCCCAGAGGCCGATCAGGTCCGGCCCGGCATGGCTGTGGTCGGAGTTGATGACGATCATGTCCACCGGCACGTTGATGTGCCTGGCGAGCAGGTCCTGCGAAACCTTGACTCGCATGTCGTAGATGCCATACGGACCCTGCTTGTCGGCCGCGAAGGTGCCCTGGTTCTCGAGCGCCGCCAGCAGCAGCGTGCCTCCCTGCCGGTTGCTGATGGCCATGGCCCGGGCATAGATGTGCTCAACGGTGCCGTCGCCGTCGACCAGCGGGCCGGTGGACTGGCGGGTCGGACCCAGCCCGTAGCCTCCCAGATGGAAGTTGCCGCTCTGCAGCTCGGCCAGGCTGGGATCTACCGATTCCTTATCGAAGCCGATCAACCACTGGTGGTGTTGATGCCGGGTGGGTGCGCCAGGGGCACTTGCCGCCACCGCCGCAGCTTTCGACGGCAATGCCTTCGGAGTCGCCCCGTAGACCACGTCGGCATAAGCCGCGGCGGCGGCCCGAGCCGCGCCCGGGTTCGCTGCGCCGGTCGAGCTGAGGGCCGCCCAAGCCAGCACCGGGAGGAGCGCCGCCGAGATCACGGCCGTCAAGATGGCAAGCCTGCGACCCCCTATGGCGATGCCGGCATTCGTATCGAGCGTGATTTTCACGTCCAAATCCCCCATGTGGCGGAGCGCACCCCATCGGGGATGCGGTCAGCTATGCGCCTGGTCAATTCGATTGGCCTCGTGAGCGAGCCACTGTCTTGCGGCCCCGGTTGCGAATCAGGGTCCCAGCCGCCAGAAGTACTATCAGCACCGCTCCCGCGGCCGCCAGCACCGCCGGCAGCGGCGCCTGCCGGCTGGAGGCGAGCCCTGTATCTGTTGCCCCGGGCGCGCTGGGCTCCTGCGTCGGGCCGGCCCCAACGGTCACGGGCAACGCCATCATCGGCACGGCGGTAGCCGCGGCAGCGGGGCTCGCCAGGGCCACGCGAGCAGGCGCCCCGGCGATATCGGGATACACGTCCAGCCAATGCCGGGCGCCATGCCTGTCGAGGTAGCCCCTGGTGTTGCGGTCCGGGGAGCTCTGCGGCCGGCCCGACAGGCTCATCCAACGAGCCGGCGTCACCAGTCCCCTGCCTGGTTGCCACACCGCGACCGCAGGACCGCTCGCGCTGAAGACGCGATCGACGCTGCACTTGATCTCCGGTCCCCCAAGCGGGTCGCGCGAGAGCCGGCCGTCGGGAAGCACATAGCGGCCCTCGCTTATCGATTCGGCTCCCTGCTCGTAGCCGTCCAGAAGCGTCACCAGCGAGTCCCCGAGGATCTGCCCGGCCTGGGAGCTGGCTGCCTCGGAGTCGTCCGAGTGACCGCACCCGAAGCGATCGGTGCCGCTTCCGGCCGGGTCGGTGGGGTATTCGCCCGGGACCCCTATGCCGTTCCCCTGCGGGAAGATGTAGCCGACCATGTCCTCACCCAGTCCATCGATGAACCGGTAGGGCGTGTGCATGTGCGGCATCAGCCACGCGGGTAGCGGAAACTGTCCCTGGCCGGGCATGTAGCAGGGGTTCGGGTTGGTCGGGTCCGAGGGAGGGTTGGGATCCGGGCAGGGCATGTCGCCGGGCCCTTCGAAGCTGCGCAGATAGGTGAAGGGGAAGACCTCCCCGGGCACTGAGGCAAACTCTCCATCGCCGATTCGGAAGAAGGCCACCTGGGTCTTCACCGAGGTACCCGCCGCGGAGCCGTTGGGGGCAGGGCCGACCGCCACGGTGCACGTGGGGTCATAAGACGGCCGGTTGCCGAACTCGCCGGTGGCGCCGATGGCGCCGAAGAGGACGTTGGTGACGCGGACGCATGAATCCGCCCGGATTCCATAGACGTCGCCGGAGCTGGAATAGGTGCCAGATGTGGCAAGGGCCCCGTCGACCGCCTGCGCGAGCTGCTGCCCCAGTGCCCTGGTCTCGCTGTAATAACCGAGCGGCAGAGGCTTCAAGGCCCCTCCGGGCCCCACCGGGGCTGTGTAGAGGGTGCGGCATCCCGCGGGATGGCCCTCGTCGACGAACTGCTGGGGCGTGCGCGAAAGCGGCTGGGTGAACACCTCGGGCGTCTCGTTGCTGCCCACCGAGCCGGCCATCTCCACGGCGACGGCCCCGGGATGCGCGGCCTCCAGGGCGGTGCGGAACCAGTACGGCCAATCGGCACTGACCCAGTCCTTCTCCTGGTCGAGGGTGGCGCCGCCGGCCCCCTGGCCCGGATCCGCGCCGCCGCCGCCGTTGAAGCCGAGCGTCTCGGTGTGCTGGCTGACGTTGCCCAGGATGGCGATGACCCGTCCCGATTTCGCGTCTACCGCCTCCATGGTCGGCATCAGCTGGTCGTCGATGAAGGGATACGAGGAGAAGCACTGGCGCATGTTGGGCGGCTCGATCGCTTCGGCGTAGCGAACTCGAGCGGGGGTCTGAGCGGCGTAGGCCCGCTCGATCGCCTCGGCGGAGCGCTGCACCAGGTAGTCACCCCAGTAGTGGTTGACGCTCGAGGGGAAATCGCTGCCGGCGTACAGCCCGATGGTGTCCGGTGCCGACTCGTCGTGGGTCGAGGAGATGAAGATGCCATCCAGCGGCTTCAACCCTTTGGCTTTGAGGTCGGCGGCAACCTTGTCGCGGATCTGCTGTTGGTAGGTGTCGAAGAGCCCCTCGTGGTCCTCGACCTCGACCGCGATGGTTTTGGCGCCGTTGCCGACCACGATCGCTCGGGCGGTGACCGGGTCGGCGATCTTGGTGAACAAGCGCGGCGCGTTCGAGCCACCGCCGAGGAAGTTTCCCTCCCAGCGCCCGGCGCCATTGGTGGGGTCGCAGTCCACCCAGGGATCGCCGACGTCCCAGTGCCCGCTGTTCTTGAGGTCGACATAGGGCTCCATGAACGCCCACGGCCGCCTGCCAGTAAAGCCGGGCGGCGCCAGGCAGGCGGCGCCCGAGGTGGGGTCGACGAATCCTTGCGGGGTGGTGCAGTTCTGCGCCACCGGGTTGGCGTCGGGCCCGCACGGGGGGCTGAAGTCGCCGACGGCGGCCCCCACCAGGAAGCTTGCCGGCCTGGCCGGCGCCGCTTGAGCGTTTGGCTGGCCGGCCCCCGCGAGCGCGCCAAGCGCCACAACTGGCGCCGTCAGCCAGATCAGAACCCTAGAGTCGAGCACCGCACCCCCGCCCAGCTTCTCCCGCAAATGGGCTGGAACTCCCACCCTTCCCCGACACCCCGAGTCGGAGAACCAGCCTCTGCGCATCGTAGATTGATATCGGCCAGGTCCGCAATGGGGAAACGCTCAAGTTTGGCCGACAGTTACTGTGGAATCCCCCAAACCAACGCCCCCTTGCCCTCTTGGGACGTGGACGGCACGCCGTTTGGATGCGGGCATAAACTGCACAAAGGCACAATGCAAGCTCCTCGCCCTCGTCGTCGAAACCACCCCCTGGCGGATGCGCCCGCCGGGGAGTTGGACGCGCTCTTCCGGCGCCTCGACCAGAGGTTGGACGCCATCACGGAGGCGATGGTGGAGCACTACCGGCGTGAGATCCCCGGGTATGCCAATCTCCCCCGCGAAGTCCTCGACAACGACGTACGTCCGGTCTCGCGACGCAACCTCGAGATCTTCTTCGACGCCGTCAGACGCGGTGGCGGACCGCTCGACGCCGAGCTCGAAACGGTGCGAGCCTCGGCCGCGGAGCGCGCCCTCCAGGGAGTCCCGTTGACCGACCTGCTCCACGCCTACCGAGCCGGGACACGGATCGCCTGGACCGAGATCCTCGACGAAATCGCCCGCGGCTCAGCTGCCCAGCAGGCGCTGATCGGACGGCTGGCCAGCCATGTCCTCTCGTATCTCGACAGCGTGTCCACCGCCGTTGAGGAGGCATACCTGCGGGAGTGGCAGGGACTCGTCTACCGGCGGGCCCACGGGCGCTGGGAGCTCGCTAACGAGCTCCTCGCCGACCCCGACCCCGCTCGCGCCAACATGCTCGCCAAGTCGGCGGGCATCATTCTCCCCGACTCGGTCCAGGTGGCGGCGCTCCCTGCGGGGCGCCGCGCGCCCACCGATTCCGACGAGGGCGTCGCCGGGTTCCTGGTCGACCTCCAGGGGCGATCGGTGTTCTTCCTTGACGCCGCCGGGTCGCGTCCATCGCTGGCGCTGGTGGTGGAGCGAGCAGGCGGGCCGCTGGGTGTTTCGGAGGTGCGCCCCTGGGCTGAGGGCCTGGGGCCGGCGGTGGCCGCGGCGAGCCGTATCGCCGACCTCGCCGCCGGCTTGAAGCTCACCGGGGCCGTCCACTCCCAGGACCTGATGGTGGAGCAGATCCTCAGCGCCGACCCGCTTGCGGCCCGCCGCCTATACAACTCGAGACTGAAGCAGCTGGCCCAGAAGGACACGTCAGGCGACCTCCTGCGCACCCTCGAGGAGTACCTCGAGAGCGGCTGCCGCATGGTGGACGTGGCACGCAAGCTGCACGTCCACCCCAACACCGTCGCCTACCGCCTCGAGCGCATCCGTGAAGTCGGCGGGCTGGATGTGACTTCGCCCGACGATCGTTTCGAGGCGCAGCTGGCCATACGCGCGCAGCGCTTCTACCTGCTCAGCGACCAGGCCTGAGCGGTCCGGCACCTCCCTTCTCGACCAGCCGGCGCGCCACGGTGCAGTCGCGCCGCGCCTTTAGAAGCTAGCCAGCTCCTTTAACAGCGGTCGCCAGGACGACCTCACTTCGATCGATGTACTGATCGGCACCGAGTCCGGCGAGACGGTCACGCACCCGACCAAGACAGGCCTCGCGGTCAGGGGCGCTGAGCAATCGGAGCCGCAGCATCGCTCCCCGGAATTGTTGGTCGATGTAATGCTCGTCGGGTTGCCACTGGTAATCCAAGGGCTGTGTCCAGGCATTGATCGACGTGAAGCCCGCGTGCTCCAGGAGTGCCGCGACTTTTTCGGGACTGTCACAGCGGCTGTAGCTGTCGGTGGCGGTCAGGCGCATGATCGTGGCACCCGCAGCGGCAAGCTCCTCGGCCCAGATCGCGTCCGCGGGCGGGTCATTGACGACCGCCCAGGTGACCGACCCGAACGCACCTCCCGGCTTAAGGACCCGGTTCACCTCGCGCAAGCATCGATCGGGGGACGGCAGATGGAAGAGGACAAAGGCGGCGACGGCCACGTCGAAGTGGTTGTCGGGCAGCCCCAGGTCCTGCACATCCATGAGCATCAACGGCCCCGCGTGCTTGTCCCTGGCGAGGCGCAACATTCCCTCGGAGTTGTCGACGCCTAGCACGGTGGCGTTTGGAGCCGCCTTCTGGATCGACGGGAGCAGCGCGCCGGCCCCGGTGCCCACATCGATGACGTCCACCGCCGTCGCCAGGGGAAGGTGCCTCAGCAGGTGCTCACCGATCGGGCGAATCACAGGGCTCCAGGAGGCGTCGTAGCCCGCGGCGGACTGGGAGTAACGCTCGGCGAGGATCGCAGTCTGCTCCTCGGAGGTGAGGTCGTCGGCGGACATCAGGGGACCCTAGGCTTCAGACGATGCGTCGATGGCCGCAGTTGCGGGCGCACCGCCCCGATCGGGGTGGCGGACGATGCGCAGCGTCGACCGGTCACCGATCCACTGCGCCGGAGGGGTCGCCCAGGAGCGGGCCATGGCGTTAAGACGGGAGGCATAGATGCCGCGCATCATCGTGAACTTGGCCCAGGCGGCATCGGCGTCGGGTCTGAGGATGTAGCCCGCGTCGGCAAGGCGCTGCCGGGCGTCCTCGAACTCGGCGCGCTCGACGCCGACGCCGTCGTCGTGGGGCAGATGGAACTGGTTGGAGATGTCCTCGACGAGGTGCGCCCCCATCCCAACCATCAGCCGCGCCTCCCCGACCGGGATCGATTCCACCGTCGATACCAGCAGCGATGCAGCGTCGAGCACCGCGCCCAGCGCGGATATCCAGGACTCGTTGTCGTGGCTGGAGCGGAAATAGGTCAGGATCGGATACGCCAGGTGGCTGTCCAGCACCTCGGCGGACCAGTTCTCCCATTTCGCGAACAGGTCGGGGAGCCGTCCCAGCAAACCCAGCTGAGCGTAGGTCTCCAGCAACGTGACCCCCGACGGCGGGGCCCCGGCTCGGGCATCCAGCGTGACCACCTGCGCTTCGCGCTTTTGGAAGTTGGCGTAGAGGCTGAACAGGAAGGTGATCACCAGGGCCACGGTCGCGAGGCCGGTGGCGTTGACGATGGGAATCACGACTCGCGCCGCCCGACCGATTGGGATGTAGGTGCTCTGGCCTACGCCAAAGAGCGAGACGGCCGAGATGTAGACCGACCCGATGACGCCAGGCGGGCGCGGTTGGAAATCGCCTCGCAGCGTGTGGATGATGATGCCGAAGCCGGCAGCCTCGAGGACCACCCAGGCGATCAGGATCAATACCAGCGCGACAGGAGGATAGATCGCGAGCATCGCCTCGCCCTGGTTGGGCGCCTTGATCCGCGTCGCCATGGCGCGCCAGGCTCGCCAGCCCGGTCGCATGATCGAGCGACTCAACAGCGTGCCCCGAAGCGTCGGCCGGGGCACGATAACGCTGTTAAAGATGTCCAACAGCACCACCACGACCAGGAAGCCGCCAACCAGTCCTTCGAGTATCGCCAACCAGAAATCCACGACGCTTTTTAACCCAGGGCCTAGGCTACGTCTTCCTGACCCCGGCGCGCCGGGTTCAGGAGGTACGAAGGGTCAGCTGAACAGCAAGCCCGCCAGCGAACCCGACCGGCGCCAGTCATCCAGGTAGTCGAAGTACGCGCTGGCGCCAAGGGGGTAGCCGACCATGTACTTCACGCGCGGATCGTCAAGATCACCCTCGTTGTTGTAGTACCCGGGGGTGCAGTCGGCTGAGGCCAGCGGACCCAGTCCAGTAAGTAGCAGCTCCAACCAGGCGTCCTCTGCCTCTCGGGTGGGCTCCACCTCGGCACAACCGCTGTTGAGGACGTGCCGGACGACGAGAGCGATGGTCCGTGCCGACTCGTACAGGTTGTGCGGGATGTTCGAGATCAGGTTCGCGCCCTGGAACGGTTGCACCAGGAAGAGGTTCGGGAAGCCGTGGACGTGGGTTCCATGCAGGCTGCGCATCCCCTCTGCCCAGTGGTCGGTGAGACGGATGCCATCGCGGCCCGTAACCGCAAAACCCATCCGTGACTCGAGGTGCAATCCGGTCTCAAACCCCGAGGCGTAGATGATGCAATCGAGCTCGTACTCGACGCCGCCGGCGACGACGCCGGCCTCCGTGATTTCGTCCACTCCCCTGCCGTCGGTGTCGACAAGCGTCACGTTGTCACGGTTGAACGCCTGAAGGTATTCGTCATGAAAGCACGGCCGTTTGCAGAGCTGGCGGTACCACGCCTTTAGCTTCTCGGCCGTCGCCTTGTCGCTGACGATGGCCTCCGCCCGGGCGCGAATCTCCTCCATCTTCTCGAGGTCGGCGTCCTCGTACGCGCGCCTGACCGCGTCCGCCGTCCACTCCTCAGGTGGATGCGCCATGACCTGCGCCTTGATGCGGCGGGCGATCGCTGTCCAGCCATCCATCACGAAGTCGTCGTCGACCCACACGCCGGTCTGGTTGTCGGCGAAGTTTCGAAGCCACCGCTCCTGCCACCCGGGAGACGCGATCGAAGCGAACCAGGAAGGATCGATGGGAGCGTTATCGCGCGCATCAACGGACGACGGCGTCCGCTGGAACACGTAGAGGTGCTCGCTCCCCTCCGCCAGGTGCGGGACGGCTTGCACCGCCGTTGCCCCGGTGCCTATGACACCGACCCTCTTGTCGCGAAGTCGCGACAGGTTTGGGTCCTCCGGTCCGCCGCCGGTGTAGGCGTAGTCCCAACGGCTGGTGTGAAAGGAACGGCCGCCGAAGCCCTCGATGCCCGGGATGCCGGGGAGCTTGGGGACGTTCAGCGGTCCCAGTCCCAGCGCGACGAACCGAGCCGTGAACTCGTCGCCGCGATCCGTGTTCAGGATCCACACCGCCCCGGGACCGTCCCACCGGAGGTCGGTCAGCTTTGTGTGGAAGAGCGCGTCTCGGTAAAGGTCGTAATGGTTCGCAATTCGCCGGCTGTGCTGGAGGATCTCGGGACCGTGGGCGTACTTCTCGGTTGGCACGTAGCCGGTTTCCTCGAGGAGAGGCATATAGACCAGCGAGGCGGTGTCGCACTGCGCGCCCGGGTAGCGGTTCCAGTACCAGGTTCCGCCGACATCGCCGGCCTGGTCGATGATGCGCACGTCGTCAATCCCGGACTCCTTCAGGCGCGCGGCGGTGAGCAGTCCTGCGAACCCGGCGCCGATTACCGCGACGGTGACGTTCTCGTGCGTGGGCCCTCGCGCCTGGACCGGCGTGTACGGATCGTTGGCATAGCCGGCGAACACGCCGGCCGCATGGATGTACTGGTTGTTTCCGTCCGGACGCAGCCGCTTCTCGCGTTCCTGGCGATACTTCCGGCGTAACGCTTCCTTGTCCACTGGTAGGCCTGTCAGATTTCCTGGTCGATCGTCAGGAGTCGCTCGGCTTTGGGCCAGGGCACCTTTTCGCGCCACTTCGATCCCGCGCTTGCTCGCGATGCTCCCCCCGCGTCAGGTTACTCAGCTGGCCACCTCGCTGTCACCACGATCCGCCGATGACGACAGCTGCGCTGCTTTGGTCGCAGCTTCGGCGCGAGATCTCACCTCGAGCTTGCCCAGGATCGACGACACATGATGGCCGACGGTCTTCTGAGAGATGAACAACCTGGTGGCGATCTCGGCGTCGCGCAGGCCGTCCTGGAGTAGCGGCAGGATCTCCATCTCCCGTGCGGTCAAACCGGCTGGGTTGGCCATGGTGGTGGGCCGGGGACCGCGCGGTATCGAGGCGCCGAGCGCCCGCAGACGCTGCTGCGCCATCGCCAGGGCCGGCCGGGCGCCCAGCCGGCGGAACTCGCGCACCGCCTCGACTAGATCCTCTTCCTGGTCGCTGTCGGCGAGCGCACCGGCCGCTTCGTAAGGACGCTCGAGCCGTAGCCACTCATCGCTCGCCCCGCGAAGATCGCCCTCGATGTGGAGGCGCACGGCCTTCGCCGCTTGACTCGGCGCCGAATCGAGCACACCGGCGCGCCACATCCAGAATCCCAGCTGGCCGATCGACTGCCGGCGACCAAGGGCGAGGGCGCGATCAAATGCTTCGCTCACCTCATCTTCGATCTTCTCCGGCCGACCGCTGAGATACCAGGCTTCAGCGCGCGCCGCCAAGGCCGGCGCCACGAATTGAAGGTCGTCGGCGCGGAGCGCCAGGTCCCTGGCCTCGTCGAGAAGTGCCCACGGGTCGCCGTCGCCGCGCCGTGCTCGAATGTGGCCGAGCACGTGCAGCAAGACCAGCCGGCTGGCCCGGGAGAGGTCGTCGATGTACAGCATCGATGCCGCAAGCTGCTCTGCAGCAGCCCAATCGCCCGCGTTCATCATCATCTCGGAGAGGTCGACGCGGTTGCAGAACGCAGATGAGTAGAGGTCGTGTTCCTCGCAGTAGGCGATTCCATTCACCAGCCACAGCCGGGCCTTCGAGGGGTCATCGTTGGCGTCGGCCGACGCCGCGATGTTGGTGTAGGCGCGGCTGGCGTCGTCATCCAGGTTTGACTCCACCGCCAGGCGCAGGCTCTCCAATAGCTGGCCCTCACCTCTGACGTCTCCGCTCATCCATCGCGCCGCCCCAACGCTGTTAAGGGCATTGACCAGCGCCGGCACGTGTTCGATCTCCCGAGCCAGCTCGATTGCCTCATCGCCAACCTCTATGGCCGCCTGGTACTGATCAGAAACCATCGCCAGCTGCGCAGCCTGAGCCTTGGCCATTGCCAGCTCGGCCCCGGGCGGAAGTCCCTCCAGGATGGCCAGTGATTCACCAAGTCGAGCGCGGGCCTCTTCGCCATGGCCACTGACCCATTCGTAGCGCGACTGGCGCCGGAGATTGTCACCGACGCGAAGCGGCTGCGCCAGGTTGCGCCAGATCAACGTTGCCGCGATCGTCATCTCGATCGCACCGGAGAGGTCATCGATGAGGTAGCACTCGTAGGAGCGTCGCTCCAGCAGTTCGGCCTTCCTCTCCGGCTCGAGATTGTCGGCGTAGCGAAGTGCCCTCGCGTACTGGATTGCTGCCTCGCGGTGGGAGCCTCGGCCCGCCGCCAGCTCGGCTGCCGCCGGCGCGAACTCCAGGACGGCGGCGCGATCACCGGCCTGGTCGGCGTGCTCGGAGATGGCCGCCAGGGCCTCGGGGTCGACCGGGGGCCGGCGCATCCGAGAGAGGGCCTCGGCGTGGAGCTGCTGGCGTGCGGCCGGGCTCATTCGCTGCAGCACCGCCTGGCGGGTGAGCTCGTGGCGGAAGGCGTAATGGCCCTGCTCGAAGTGGAGCATCCCGGCGGCGACGCAGTCGTCGAGCCCTTCCACGCTGACACCTTCAACCTCGAGCAGGAGGCGCGGCGGCACCCGGGGCCCAAAGACCGCCGCCGCCTCGAGCGTACGGCGCGCGTCCTTAGAGAGGTTGATCACGCGCGCGAGGATCGCGTCGATCACGCTGGCGGGCACCTCCGCGTCCGGGCTGCTGAGAACCTCGGTTACGAAGAAAGCGTTGCCGCCTGTGTCGCGATGCAGACGCCCAGGGTCCCGGCCGGTGCCCTTGGCCAGCTCGCGAACCGCGGCCTCTGAGAGAGGCGGCACGGTGAGGCGATGTACGGCGGTTGCCGACGCGAGGTGGCCCATCGTCGACCGCAACTTGTGGGTCGGTGGCAGCTGGTCGTCGCGGAAGGTGACGATCAAGAGCGCCGGCAGTGGGTCCACCCGTCGGCCAAGGTACTGGACCAGGTCGAACGTCGACTCGTCGGCCCAGTGGGCGTCCTCGAAGACAAGGACCTTGGGTACGGTGCCACGCGACAGCGCTTTGAGCACGGCTTCGAAGAGTCCCGTCCGCTCGCCAGCCGCCAGCAACGCGATCACCTCGCCGCCCAGTCCGTCGGCGACATCCACCAACGGCCCCAGCGGTCGAGGAGCGGTGAGCGGGTCGCAGGCGCCCCACATCGCCGTGGTGCCCTGCGCGACCTCGTCGCAGAAGGCTCGGACCAGCGCGGTCTTCCCGGCGCCGGCTTCGCCCCCCACGAACACCATGCGACCGGCGTCGCGGGTGGCGTCCTCGAGCAGCGACGCAAGCGTCCCCAGCTGGTCCTTCCGCTACAGAAGTCCCCCTTGCATGCCCACCAAGATACTCCCGGTTCCAGCGCGCGTCACGCAGCTAAAACCGGCATTTCAATTCGCGCTCGCCAAGATAGGGAACCAGTTCTCCCAACATAGGGAACGCTCCCGATTTGGCCGTAATGCGGCTCCTCGTACGGTGACCGGCGCCGGTATCAGGCCGACACAAGTCACCAAAAAGAGGAGAACGGAATGCCGCTCTACATGGACTACCACAAGCAGGTTGACGGTCTCACCGCTGAGGCCGTGGCCGGCGCTCACGAGAAAGACCTCGAGACCCAGGACCGCTACGGCGCCAACTACTTGCACTACTGGTTCGACGAGGGCACCGGCAAGGTCTTCTGCCTGGTCGACGCACCCAGCAAAGAGGCGGCCGAGGCCGTGCACCGCGAGGCTCATGGTCTCGTGGCCGACGAGATCGTCGAGGTCCAGCAGGGAGCCTGATCCCGGACCTCGACGCAGCAATCAACCACCACCCCAAGAGGAGGGCAGAGATGCAACTAATGAAGCACCGAACCGAAAACGCCAAACGGGGACATCTCCGTGGCAGGAGACCCGTCCGAGCGCTGCTGGGAGTGCTCGCCTGCACCACCGTGGTCGCCGGTCTTCTGGTGTCACCGGCTGCAAGCGCCGCCGCGTCGGGAAACGCTCAGCTGGCCGGGGTGCGAGCCGCCACGGCCGCATATCACGACGTCGGCACCGCGGAGACCGCGGGTTACCTGCTGCTGCCGCTACCTTGTTTCGACAAGCCTGGGGTGGGCGGCATGGGAATCCACTACCTCAAGGGAAAGCTGGTGTCCAGCACGCCGACGGCTGATGAGCCGCAGGTCCTGGTCTACGAAGTTGCGGGAGACCAGCAATACCTGGTCGCGGTGGAGTACATCGTCCCCTACGCACTGGTGCCGACGACTGCTTCGGCGCCGAACCTGTTCGGGCAGGACTTCCATCACAACGATGCGCTGGGCCTGTGGTACCTGCATGCGTGGATCTGGCGGCAGAACCCGCTCGGTATGTTCGCGGACTACAACCCCAAGGTGGCCCTGTGTCCGGCTCACAGCAGCTGACTCCCCACATCAGCTAAACGGCACCGCACCACGCCGGCCCGAGTCAATCGACGCGGGCCGGCGTGAATCACGAGCGGGCCCCCGGCTACTCGATCTCGAGGAGACGCTCAGCGTTACGCCAGAGCACCTTTTCGCGCACCTCGTCAGCCATATCGATGGCGTCAAACTCCTCGAGCCAGCGCTGGGGCTGGATGAAGGGGTAGTCGGTTCCGAATAGGGCCTTGTCCTGGAGCCGGCCGCGAACCTCGCGCACAAGCTCGGGATCGAAGTATTTAGGCGCCCAGCCGCTGAGGTCGATGTAGATGTTGGCCTTGTGCTGCGCGATCGCGATCATTTCCTGCTGCCAGGGAAAGGCGGGATGGGCGCAGATGATGGTCAGTCCCGGGAAGTTGGCAGCCACCGTGTCCAGGTGGATCGGCCGGACGTAGTCCAGCTCCATGCGTGCGCCCCCGGGAATGCCGGCGCCCAGCCCCAGCGTGCCGACATGGAAGAGCGCCGGCCGCCCCAGCGCCTGTAGCTCCTCCCATAGAGGGAAGAATGTGCGATCCGACGGGCGGAATGCCATCGCCGCCTGCTGGAACTTGAACCCGCGCATGCCGAGCTCCTGGACGGCGCGCCTGGCCTCGGCGATCGCCGCATCGCCCTTGTGAGGGTCGACCGAGGCGAACGGAATGAAGCGGTCCGGGTAGCGGGCGCAGACGCCGGCCACGAAATCATTGGTAACCGGCGGCCGCCCGGTCGCGGTCTCGGCGTCCCATGCCAGCAGGACTCCGCGTAGCCCGGCATACTCCTCCGCCATCTCCTCCACGGTGCGGGTCTTGATGTCGAGGCGGAAGTGGGAGCACAGGCCCGGCATGTACGGCCCCAGCGAACCCTCGAGGTACTCAGCCGTGGAAGGGTGGACGTGAAAGTCCAGCGGCGTACGCTGCGGCAGGGATCAGCCCTCCGGCGTGCGCACGGCCGGGTCCACAATGCCGTCCCACACCGTGTCGTCCGCCCACGCCAGGGACGCGACCATCAAGGCGTCTAGGGCAATGCTGCGGTGCGTTTCCAGGTCTTCGATGAGGAGCTGCGTGGCCCCACCCGACTGGACCAGGCGCAGCGACGCCGCTGCGAATTCGTTCTTCACGACCATCTCGTTTGACCTCATCGCTAAAGGAGGAATGCCATCGTCGAAAGCGCCTGGTCGCGGTTCACCAGGAGCACCTTCTTAAGTCTCATCAGCAGCGCCCCGCCCTCTAGGACCCGGAGCCGGTGCTCGTAGACACCGCCCCATTGGGTCAGTTTGTCGAGCCGCGATTCGAGGAGCACAAAGCTGGACCTCACCAGGACCTCGTCGTCCTCGACCGTGGCCTGGCTACCGCCAACCGTGCGGGCCGTGCGTGACGGAGGGCGCTGAGAGTGGCGATCGGCGTCGAGCATTTGCCGGATGCGGGTTGTGATCCGGTTGCGGTTGTCCTGCACCAGGGCGAAGGCCTCGAGGTCGTCCCGCTCACCGGGGATCCAGTACGTGCCATCGGGCGCCCAGAGCGCCTCCCACTCATCGAAGCGGCGGTCGTCGAGAAGCCTTGCCTCGTGCTGGACGAACTCACGGGCCGAGGCCTCGACGTCCGCCACCGCAGACGTGGGCGAGGCTCCCTTAGAGGCTCGGGTTGCTGCCATTCGCCGTCATCATTTCGAGATACTGCGCCCACATTCCGCGCTGCGATGTCTCGTCGGTGATGTTGGAGTTGCGCACACCATCTGCCTCGACTGTCTCCCGGCCAAGTCCTCGACGTAGGGTCAGCCACTCGGGCTGATGCGCCCGCAGACCGACCTGGTTTCGGTTGTACATCTCGGTGTCATCAGCCAGAAGCATTCCGGCCGGGCCGATCGAACCCTGCATCTTGATGCGGATGCGGTGGTTGAGGCTGTCGGCGCCCTTGAAATAGATCGGAGTCGAATGCTGGACCGTCTGCTCCACCCCGACGGGTTCGATGAACAGCAGGAACCCCTCAGAGATGAAGAGGTTGGGGAAGATCAGGGCGTGGGGTGGGCCGTCGATCAAGATCTGGGTGGCCTGCTCCTCCCCGTGCGCGGCCACCATTGCCTCGATGTACGGAGCCAGGCTGGGGCTGTCCCCGAGCCAGTCGAGGCGCTTGCCGGTGGCGCGATAGTGCGGGGCGTGGTCGAGCTCGGTGTGGCCGCCACCAAGGTCGCGCACCCGCGAACCTGACCGCTCGTCGTAGATCTCCTGGAGGTTGGACTTGGCCACCGCAAAGACCGAGGCGTGGACGAACTTGGGATGGTAGCCATCGGTCTCGTTCTCCATCACCACCTTCCAGTTGGCGGCGACGCGGTGATGGATCCAGCCGCCGTTCAGCTCCACGGCGCCCTCGGGCGAGCTCAGCACCAGCCGGTCGAAGATGTCCGTGGCCGCCCGCCCGAGCCATGCCCGCAGCGTCGGGCCGTCGCCGGCGAGGCGAGCGAAGACAAACCCCTGGTATGTGTCGGCTGTGGCCTGGACCAGCGACAACTCTTCCTTGACGAAGTCCGCGCCGTAGCCTCCCGGGAATGGGCAACCGATGAGCGCCCCGTCGTTTTTGAAGGTCCACCCGTGGTACGGGCACCGCATGTAGAGGGCGTTGCCCGAAGGCATCTCGCAGAGGAGGTTGGCTCGATGGGTGCAGCGGTTCATCAGCACCCGTACCTCACCATCGCGGCCGCGGCTGACGATGACCGGGTCGACGCCCACAGTCCGCGTGACGTAGTCGCCCGGCTCCGGTAGCTCGCTCTCGTGGGCGACGAAGACCCAACCCTGTCGCCAGATCCGCTGCATCTCCTCGTCAAAGATGGTGGGATCGGTGTAGAGCCGGCTGTTGACCCGGTCTGTTTGGACCAGCGCGGCGTAGTCGATCACAGGTGCGTACCCGCGTCCAGCCGGATGACGCTGCCGTTGAGCATCGGCTGCTCCATCGTCGCGCGCACCACGGCCGCGAAATCAGTCGGGGTGCCAAGGCGCTTGGGAAACAGGTGCAGCGTTGACAGCCGCGACTGAACCTCTTCCGGGTAGGCCTTGACCATCGGCGTGTCCATCGCCGCCGGGCAGATGCAGAGAACCCGTATCCCCAGCGGCGCCAGGTCCCGCGCCAGCGGTAGGGTCAGCGCCACCACGGCACCCTTGCTGGCGCCGTAGCCGGTCTGGCCGGTCTGGCCCTCGAGCCCCGCGAGTGATCCTGTGTTCACGATCACGCCGCGCTCGCCGTCCCGGCCGGGCTCGCGCGAGGCCATCCGCGGAGCGACGTTGCGGATCACGTCGAAGGTCCCGATCACGTTCACCTCCATGACCTCGCGGAACTGCTCCAGCGGGTAGACGTCGCCGGCGCGGGTGAGAAAACGCCGGACCGGAGCGATGCCGGCGCAGTTGACCAGCACGTTGGGATCCCCGTGGGCCTCGAAAGCCGCGCCGCACGCCTGCGCCACCTGGCCGGGGTCGGTGATGTCGCAGGCATGGAAAGTGCACGAGGGGCCCATCTCGTCGACCAGCGCTCGCCCGGCGGCCTCATCCCTGTCGAGACAGGCCACCCGGCCGCCGCCGGCAACCAGCATCCGCACCACCCCGGCCCCGAGTCCCGAGGCGCCGCCGCTGACGATCGCAACACTACCCGCGACCTCCATCCCGACGCCGTTAGGTCCCGGTGAAGGTGGGGTCGCGCTTCTCCAGGACGGCGGCCAGCCCCTCCCGCGCATCCGCCGTCCCTGACAGCTCCGTCTGGGTACGGGCCTCCTCCCCCAGACGCGCCTCAACCGCGCTCCCCACCCCTTGCCAGAGCAGCCGCTTGGTGGCGGCGAGCGCCAGCGGCGCCGAGCGCGCCAGCTTCATGGCGAGAGCGCGGGCCTCTGCGGCCAACTCAGCCTCGGGTACGACTCGTGTGACCAGGCCGAAGTCAAGGGCCTCCTGGGCGCTGAGCTTCTGCTCGGTCAGAGCGAACTCCATCGCCCGGCGGAAGCCGATCAGGTGGGGCAGCATCACGGTTGCCCCCGCGTCGGGGATCATTCCCACGCGTGACGCCGCCAGCATGAAGCGCGCGGACTCCGCCGCCAGGACGATGTCCGAAGCGCAGACCAGTCCAACCCCGCCGCCACCGGTGGCCCAGCCCTGCACCGCGGTGACCACCACGGCGTGCGAGTGGATCAGCGCCGCGGCAGCGGCTTGCAGGTGAGCAGTGATGTCCCGCATCGGCCAGGGAAGATCCGATCCGTGGTAGGCGAACTCGCGAACGTCACCGCCACCGCAGAAGTTGCGCCCCTCGCCCGTCAGAAGGATGACCTTGACGTCGGGGTTGCTGTCGCACGCCAGCGCTGCCTCGTGGAGAGCGCGGAGCAACTCCAGGCTCATCGCGTTGGACGCCTCCGGTCGGTTCAGCCGAATGTTGCCGACACCGTCCTCGACATCGACGAGTACGGCCGGGGTGACCTGGGTGTCAGCCATGTCTGTCCTCCTGTGACGCAAGCGCCGCCTATGTTACCATCCGACCGTTCGGTTGCTCCTCCGGAGCATCTCCTGTGCCTGGGGCATGTCTAGGGGGTTCAAATCGAAAGTGTCGTCCACCAAGGACCGTTTGGCGGAAGAAGCCGCGAGGCAGTTCGCTCAGAAGGGGTATCACGGGACCTCCATCGGCGCCCTCGCCGAGGCTCTTGGCTTGCACAAGAGCTCCGTTTACACCCATATCGAAGGCAAGGAACACCTGCTGGCGCAGATCGCCCTTGCCGGCAGCCGCAGCTTTCACGATGGTCTCGACGCCCTACCCTTGTCAGCCGGCCCGAGCGAGAAACTGCGGCTCGCGCTGCGAAGCCATCTCAGGACGGTCGCCGACCAGATCGGGGTCGCGGTGATCTGGTTGCACGAGTGGCGGCATCTCAGCGGGGAGGCGCGCGAGGAATTCCTCACTCAGCGACGCAGCTATGAGCACCGAATCAGGGGGCTCTTCGAGGAGGCCGTCCGCGCTGGGGACCTGGCGCCAGACCTGGACGTCAAGCGCGCGACCCTGATCTATCTGTCCGTCGCCAACTGGGCTTACACCTGGCTGCGGCCTGAGGACCGGATCGATTCGACAGCCGACTCCCTCTGGGAGTCACTAGTAGTCAGCTGGCGCAGTCCGAGTTGAGTCTGCTGCGAGGGAAGGAGGTGGTCTCTGCGATGCACACGATGCCGACGGATCAACGGAACGAGTTACAACGAGGCAGGCTGGTTGCTCTGGTCGAGCGCCTGCGGGACCTGGATAGCGACTACTGGCGGGCGAAATTGAGCGATGTCGACCCTGGGCGTGTCGCGGCCGGCGATATGACCGCCTTGCCGTTTACGACCAAGGCCGAGCTGAGGGACGCCTACCCGTTCGGGACGCTAGCGGTGCCACTGTCGGAGACGGTTCGTATCCATGCCTCATCGGGGACACAGGGCAAGCCGACCATCGTCGCCTACACCGCCGCTGACATCGATCTGTTTTCCGAGGTTGTGGCCCGATCGATCGAGGCAGCCGGGGGCGTATCTTCCGACGTGATCCAGGTCGCGTACGGCTATGGACTTTTCACCGGCGGACTTGGACTCCACTACGGCGGCGAGCACTTGGGGGCCACCGTCATTCCCGCGTCGGGCGGCAACCCCGGGCTCCAGGTCGAGCTGCTGGCAAACCTGGGCGTGTCGGGTCTGTGCTGCACCCCTTCCTTCGCCATGCTCCTGGCCGAACGAGCGCAGGCCGACGGGATGCTCGACAGAATCCATCTGCGATACGCCATCTGCGGTGCGGAGCCTTGGTCCGATCCGTTCCGCGACAACCTGGAAAAGGCATGGGGTGGGATCGACGCCTGCGACATTTATGGGCTGTCTGAGGTCATCGGCCCCGGCGTGGCGATGGAGTGCCGTGCCGGCAAAGGTGCGCTCCATGTTTTCGACGATGTCTTTTACCCCGAGGTGATCATCCCGGGTTCCGATGCGGCAGCCGCGCCCGGCGAACCCGGCGAGCTGGTGTTGACGACGCTGACCAAGCAGGCATCGCCTGTTATTCGCTACCGAACCGGTGACATCACGACCTTCGTCGATGAGGCGTGCCCCTGCGGCTGGACCTACCGCCGGATCCGTCGGTTCACCGGCCGTGTCGACGACATGCTGATCATCCGTGGAGTCAACGTCTACCCCAGCGCCGTTGAATCGGTCCTCATGCAGGAAGCTCGGGTCGGCAGCCAGTACGCCCTCGTCGTCGACGCCCGGGGCACCATGAGGGAACTGGAGATTCACTGCGAACTGGCGTCCGGCAGTGAAGGCGAGGACCCGGCTGCCGTCGCCAGGCGGCTCTCCGAAGAGTGCGCGCGGATCCTGCGAATCAGGGTCGAGGTGTTCGTTGGGCCGCCAGGTTCCATCCCGCGACAGGAGATCGGGAAGGCCAAGCGGATATTCCAGCGCACCGACACGGAAGACCCGTTCCCGCGAACCTGACCTGCTTGTGACCAGCCCCGGTAGATCGTTCGAGGTGGTCGTCATCGGCGGCGGGCCCGTCGGATTGAGCACCGCACACCTGCTCGGGCGCGCGGGCATTTCGACCCTTCTTCTCGAGCGGCACGCCTCGACCTCGCGGCACCCTCGGGCCTCAGGCATCCACGGGCGGACTATGGAGATCTTTCGCCAGTGGGGCCTCGCGGAGGAGGTGCGAGCGGCAGCGCTCCCACCGGAGCGCGCCCAGGGATTCGGCTGGATGACCCGTCTGAACGGTGTCGAGCTGGGTCGACTGATGTTCGCCGACGGCAACGACAGCACCGGTCCCCACGACCAGCCGGGCCCCGAGACGCCGTGTTTTTGCCCCCAGCACGCCTATGAGCCGATCCTGCTGGGCGCCGCGGCGGCGCATCCATCCGTGACCGTTGAATTCGACCGCGAGGTCGAAACTGTCGACCAGGACGGCCACCAGGTCCGGCTCGGCGTGAGACACCTCGACAGAGACGTGACCGAAGAGGTGCGCGCCTTATACGTTGTCGCCGCCGACGGGGCGGGCAGCCCCACCCGCGAGCGACTCGGCATCGGTGAAACCGCCACGGCGCGGTTCGCCCACTCGGTCAATGTCCACTTCCGGGCGGACCTGGCTGCCTATGTCGACGACAAGCCCTTCATGCTCTTCTGGATCGTCAACGGCGACACGCAAGGGACGATCGGCGCCGCAAGCCGCGATCAGACCCGTTGGACGTACAACTTCGACGCCGATAACACCGCCGAGTACTCGGACGAGGCCATTGCTCTCCAGGTCCGGCAGGCGGTCGGCGCACCGGACCTCGACGTTGAGGTCCTGGATGTGCTGCGTTGGGACTACGACCAGGCGGTCAGCAATCGTTGGCGGCTGGGCAGGGTGCTGCTGGCGGGTGACGCGGCCCATCGGTTCCCTCCCCACGGGGCCTTCGGAATGAACAGCGGGGTTCAGGACGCCAACAACCTCGCCTGGAAGCTGGCTCACGTCTCGCGAGGGTTGGCCGGCGACGGCCTGCTGGACACCTACGAAGCCGAGCGCAAGCCGGTGGCGGAGCTGAACAGCGCACAGGCCCTGGCCAATACGCGCTCTCTCGGCGAAACCGGCTGGCACGGGGCGCATCCCGAAGAACTTGCGGCGATCGAGATGCCAATCGAAGGCCGCGAATTGCGTGGTCGCATTGGCGCGGCGGTGTCCAATCAGCGGGCCCATCTGCACTCCGATGGCCAGCAGTACGGAACCGTCTACACCTCGGCGGCGGTTGTCCCCGATGGAACCGCGCCGGTGGAGTCAACGGTTGGCGAATACCGTGAGACGGGCTTCCCCGGTGCCCGGGCGCCGCATGTCTGGCTCCGGCGCTCCGGCGTCGAGCGGCTGTCCACGGTGGATCTCTGGGACGGTGGCTTCGCGCTCCTTGTCGGCGCCGCCGGAGATCTGTGGCTTCGCGCGGCATCCGCGGCGGCGGATCGCTTCGTCGTCCACTTGACGGCTCATCAGATCGGACCCGAGCTCGGCCTGGCCGATGACGGGGATCCCTGGACCCAGAAATATGGCGTGCCTGAGGACGGCGCCGTGCTCGTGCGCCCGGATGGACACGTGGGCGCCAGGTTCGCTCAATTACCTGCAGACCCTTGCGCGGTCCTTGACGAGGCCGTCGGGAGGATTCTCCAAATCGGGATGGACCCAGGACCCTTCAACAGCTTGGGAGAAGCGTGATGACACAACAGGTCACTGAGACAATGCCGGCGGCGACGAGGCCGGGGATGGGAAAACGACTGCTCG
>DATMMS010000007.1:0-41046 GCA_035569605.1 Candidatus Solibacter sp.
GATGCCGCGGCTCGACCCTGTGACGATCGCGACCCTGCCGTCGAATGCTCCACCCATGCTCATTCCTCCTTGGCGAAATTGAAGCTGCCGTGGTCGAGGACGATGGTGCCGTCCTTGGTGGCGGTCTGGAACCGCGCCCCCCCGGGCTCAGCCCACATCGAGATGACGAGCGTGTCGCCCGGCACGACCGGCCGGCTGAAGCGCGCCTGCATGGTGCCGAAGCGCGCCGGGTCCGACCCGCACAGCGCGTGCAGCAACGCCCGGCCGGTGAAACCGTACGTGCACAGGCCATGCAGGATCGGTCGATCGAAGCCGCCGCCGGCAGCGAACTCGGGGTCGGAGTGGAGCGGATTGCGGTCGCCCGACAGGCGATAGAGGAGGGCCTGCTCCGGGCGGGTGGCGTACTCGACGCGGTCGTCCGGTTCCCGTTCGGGCCGCTCCCAGGCGCTGGCCGGCCCTCGGTCGCCCCCGAAACCGCCCTCGCCGCGGATGAACGCCGCGGAGCGCGACGTCACCATCGGCTCGCCATCACTTCCCATCGCCACCGATTCGGCCGTGACCAGCGCGCCCGAGCCCTTGTCGTAGATCCCGGTGACCTTCGATGTCGTTCTGACAGTGCCCTCGACCGGTAGCGGACGGTGGAGGGTGAACCCCTGCTCGGCATGGACCAGCATGGCCGGGTTGAAGTCGCCCCACCGGCGTCGACCGGCGGACTGCGCGATCAGCACACCGAAGGTGGGGAAGACCTTCTGCTCAACACCGACTGAGTTCTCGGTCGTGAACTCGAGCTCGCGCAGTGGATCACCGAGTCCGGCGCCCACCCCCAGCGCATAGAGCAGCGCGTCCTTCGAGGTCCAGGACCTCTCGGTGGGTTCGCTCTCGACGCCGATGACGGCGTGGTCCAGCGGCACGCCCGACCTACGCCAGGTTCACGGGTACTTTCTGCTCGAGTACCGGTTTGAACGATTCCTCCACCGCCGTCGCCAGCCCCTGCAGGTCCCAGGGGCCCTCGGAGGTCACCTGCTCCAGCACTGTCGGCCGGCTGTACAGCGACACGCGGTAGCCGCCGGCCCCGATCACCTGACCGGTCAGCCAATCTGACTTTTCGCTGGCCACGTACACGACGATCGGTGCGACGTTTTCGGGCGCGCGCGTATCGTCGCTCTCGCCCCGCCGGCGCTCGGTCGGAATCGTGGAGGTCATCCGCGTCTGGGCGACTGGCGAGATTGCGTTGGTGGTTACGCCGTAGCGGGCCAGAGCGTTGGCGCACGAGTAGGTGAGACCGACGATACCCATCTTGGCGGCCGCGTAGTTCGGCTGTCCGGGTGAACCGTAAAGCCCGGAAGGGGAGGTGAAGTTGATGATCCGGTAGTGCCCTTGCGGGTTGGCCTGCTCGCGCCAGTGGGCGGCGGCGTGCTTGGTGGTGTTGAAGGTGCCGCGAAGGTGAACGCGCACGACCGCGTCCCAATCCTCTTCAGCCATGTTGAAGACCATCCGGTCGCGCAGGATGCCGGCGCAGTTGACGAGCACATCGAGTCTGCCGAACTCCTCGATGGCGAGGCGCACCAGGCCCGCGGCTGCCTCGTGGTCGGCGACATCAGCGGGGTTTGCCACGGCCCTGCCGCCGGCCTGGCGGATCTCGTCGACCACCTGCTGACCCGGGCTGGTGTCGCGCCCGGTGCCGTCGAGCTCGACGCCGAGGTCGTTGACTACCACGGCCGCACCCTCCTGCGCCAGACGTCTGGCGATCCCCGCCCCGATGCCACGGCCCGCGCCGGTTACGATCGCGACCCTACCCTCGACCAGGCCCATCAACCACCTCCATCTCGTTATTTCCGGTTCGCGCCGCCATTCGCTCGAGTCCCCCGATCACCAGGTCCAGGTAGGTCTCCTCCAGCAGCACCGCGTGCGCGGCAGTACGGCGCGTCTGCCATTGGCCCAAAACCGATTCCATCGCCGTCAGCAGCATCATCGTTGCCGACTCCGCCTCAGCGGCAGGGATACCGAACTGTCTGCACGCGAGGCCGGCGAAGAACTGGATCGTCTGCCGATCCCGGTCCCGGTGCTCGCGGCGCAGCTCCCGGTTCCAGGCGCCCGCCGAGCGCAGCGCAGTGAAAAGCTCCCGCCTTCGGCTCGAGGCCTCCAGCGCCGCCCGCACCAGCGCGCGGAACATCCCCTCGATGGTTTCTTCGGCTCGGACGGCCTCGGTCAGGTCCGCGTGCATCAGCCTCGCCTCACGCCGGTAAAGCTCGACGAGCATCCCGGTGCGGTTGGAAAAATGCTTGTAGACGAGGGGCCGGCTGACGCCCGCGCGGTCAGCGACGGACTCCATCGAAACGGCCTCTACACCGTCTGAAATGATCAGCTCGACGGCTGCGTCGAGGAGGTCTTCACGTCGCCGAGCCCGGGGCAGCCGCGAGCGCGAAACGATGCTCAACTCGGCCGGGTTTGTGCCCCTTGCATTCCTCAAAGCCACTGTGGCAGTATGGTAATCGTTATGGTGACAGAATGTCACCTGCGGGGTAGATATAGAGGGCGACTGGATGGGTGAGAGTTCTCCCTCGCAGGCACCTCTGCGAGTGCGGTCGGTGAGGCAGGAGGCCGAGACCATCGCGGCGGTAAGTGACCCGATCGGGCGGACGGGGCTCCGGGTCGCCTACCACGCGCGGCGCTACTCGGTGATTTACACCCTCGGCGTCCTTGGGGTGGCGTCGCTTCTGATGATGCCGACTGTGGCCGAGACGGCCAAGGCGCCTACAGGGACGGCACAGACAAGCGGTGGTGCATATGGTGGTGCGGCTCCGTCCGGCGCGCCGGGGGACAACGGCGCGGGCACGCCAACCCCGGTTGCGGGGAGCAACGGTGCCGGAACCGCTACGGGTGTCGCTCCGCCGGTCGGCAAGGTGGCCGTGGGGACCGGGGTCACGCGCGGCGGCTTCCCGTGTTCGCCGGGGGCGCACCAACTGCCCTACTCGCAATACGCCGCCCCGTGCGTCGCTACCTTCACCGGCTACAACGGGGGCGCAACGTGGAACGGCGTCACGGCAACGACGATCAAGCTCGTCTATCACCAGTGCCAGGATTCCACTGGCCCCAACGCCGCCGCGGTGGACAAGGAGTCGCAGGCCGCCGGAGGCGAGACATATGAGGCCGAGGAGACACACGTCAGGCAGCTCATCGACTACATCAACCGGACGTTCGAGTTTTACGGGCGGCACATCGAAGTCCAGGACTGGACGGGGGCGTGCAACTTCACCAACGAGTCGGTCGGAACGGACCAGGTGAACGCGAACAGTGACGCCAACTACGTCGCCAACAGCCTGCATGCGTTCACTGATCTGAACTGGCAGGGGCTCTACGAGAACGAGCCGTTTGCCCAGGCTGCCGCGCACTACCACATGTACCTGGGGTTCGCGCAGCTGTACTTTCCCGAGTCGGAGTACATCGCTGAGGATCCGTACATCTGGGCGCCGACCCCGAGCTGCACTATCGGGGGCGCGCAGGAGGCCGAGTTCGTCGGCAAGCAGCTCGCTCCATTTCCGGCCAAGTGGGCGGGCGACGTGACCCTCAACGGCCAGCCCCGCAAGTTCGGGGTGTGGATCCCGGCCAACGCCGGATACCAGGAGTGCCAAACGAGGGTGCAGAACATCGATGCTCAGCAGTACGGCATGGCGACGAGCCGGTGGGATATGTACAAGTACCCGCTTGACATCTCGCAGTGGCCGAGCGAGGCGCAAAAGGCGGCGATCCAGTTCTCCAGCGACCACGACACCACGGTGGTCCTGTCCTCAGATCCCCTGTCGCCGATCTTCCTGACGCAGGACGCCTACAGCTTGAACTACCACCCGGAGTGGATGCTCACCGGTGTCGCACTCACCGACCAGGACAACCTCGCCCAGCTGTGGGACCAGCAGGAGCTCAAAGGACACCTCTTCGGCATGTCCCAATTGGGGAGCAGCAAGGTAGCGCAGGACCCGAACGGCGAGGCGGCGGTGACGCTGCGCGCGGCGAATGTGCCGGTGAACCCGGGCACGATCCTCAACTACTACGAGCTGATGCCCATCTTCGACCAGCTGCAGGCTGCCGGCCCGATTCTCACGCCGGCCAACATCGCCGCCGGGACCAAGAGGCTGCCGCGCTTCGGCGGCGCCACCGCCGCTGACGGCACCTGGTTCTACGGCAACACCCACACGGCCATCATCGACTCGCGCGAGATCTACTGGGACGAGACGCAGACGTCGCAGGCGAACGGGATGCAGGGAACGTACGTCGAGATCTACAACGGCCGGCGCTTCGAGCTGGGCCAGTACCCGACCGGACAGCCCCCGTTCTACCCGTAGTGGGGCCGAGCGAGACCGGAGCGTTGATGCGCGCGTTCGCCGCGGGTAGGCCGCGTCGCGCTGTAGGCCCGGTGAAGGTCGCCGCCGCGGTCGTGGCGTCCCTTGTCTTGTGGGCCGGACTGAACGCGACCCTGCCCCACGGCGCGCCGCCCGGGATCATCCTGTCCGGCCTTGTGTTCGGAGCCATCAACTCGCTGATCGCGGTGTCGATCGTGCTGGTATACCGCGCCAACCGGGTGGTCAACTTCGCCGCAGCTGAATTCGGTGCGGTGGCCGCCGTCGTGGCAATCGAGCTACACATCCAGCTTCACCTCGACTACGTTGTCTGCGTTCTGGCCGGGCTGGCGCTGGCGGCGATTCTCGGCGCCGCGGTGGAGTTCACGATCCTGCGTCGCTTTGCCCACGCGCCGCGACTCATCGTCGCCGTCGTCACCATCGGGCTGGCCCAGATCCTCAACGGCGCCAGCGTAATCATCCCCAGCGTATGGAGCAGCGGCAACGCGGGAACGTTCACCACTCCGTTCACCGCTCATTTCTTTCTGACACCGGTGCTGTTCGACGGGAACTACCTGGTCGCGATGGTGGTAGCGCCGATCGTCCTCGTCGCGCTGACGTGGTTCCTGCGGGCCACGCACTACGGCGTCGCCATCCGCGCCGCCGCCGACAACGGCGACCGCGCCCAGCTGTTGGGGGTTCCCGTGGCCCGCCTATCAACCATCATCTGGACTCTTACCGGGTTGCTCTCGGCCACTGCGGTCCTGCTCCGGGTGCCGATCGTCGGCTTCGCGTCCTTTACCAGCGTCTCGACTGGGGGCGCCCCGCTGCTGCTGACAACTCTGGCCGCCGCCGTCATCGGAGGGATGGCCGACCTGCCGGTCACGGTCGTGGCCGCGCTCGGGCTCGGCGTCGTAGACCAGCTGACGGGGTGGACGATGCGGGACGGCACCTACAACTACGTCGCCCTGCTAGGCGTCATCCTCATCATGCTGCTGGTGCGGCGGCGTACGCTCTCACGCGCGGCCGATTCGGCGGTTTCGACCTGGCAGGCGATCCGCCCGGTACGGCCGGTACCTCCCGAGCTCGTGAACCTCCGCTCGGTCAAGCTCGGGCGCGCTGGCCTGATGTTCTCGCTGCTCGCCGTCGCCGTGGCCCTGCCCTACGTGCTGCCTCCCGCCCGCACACAGCTGGCCGCACTCATCCTCATCTACGCCATCGTCGGGTGCTCGCTGGTTGTGCTGACGGGCTTCGCGGGCCACATATCTCTCGGGCAGGTCGCCTTCATGGGGCTCGGCGGCGCCATTACCGGGCTGATGGTGGCTCACGGCATCGACCTGTTCCTGGCCATGGCTGCCGGCGCAACGGCGGCGAGCCTGGCTGCTCTGGTGGTCGGAATCCCGGCGCTTCGCATCAGCGGACCATTCCTCGCCGTGACGACGCTCGCCTTCGCCGTCACCGCGGCCCAGTACTTCCTCAACCCGCTCTATTTCCCCTGGCTCAAGCCCACCGACCAGCTGCCCCACCTGGTCCTCTTCGGTCGCATCGCGCTCGACTCGGACAGGCGCATGTATCTGCTGTGCCTGTTCATGCTCGTCGCGGTGTTGACCGCGGTGCGCGGGCTGCGCGCCAGCCATGCCGGCCGGGCCATGGTCGCCGGCCAGGAAAACCGCTTGGCCGCCCAGTCGTTCGCGATTCGGACTACGCGCAACCACCTGGTGGCGTTTGCTGTGTCTGGTGCGATCGCCGGGCTGGCCGGCGGGCTCTTCGTGGTCCAGCAGGGAGCGTACGCCGCTGGGACGTTTGGCGCCGAGCAGGGCCTGCAGTTCTTCACGATGGTGGTGATCGGCGGTCTCGGCTCGCTGCCCGGCGCGATCCTGGGGGCGGTCTACGTCTACGGCTCGCAGTACCTGCTGCCGCCTGGATGGTCGCTCCTCGCCACCGGGGGCGGGATCGTGGCGCTGCTGATGTTCTTCCCGGGCGGCCTCGGCGATCTCGTCTATCGCGGCCGCGACGCGCTCCTGCGCTTGATCGCCGCCCGCCGAGGGATGGTGGTGCCCAGCCTGCTGGCGGACAGGCGGGTGGAGACGGCCGCGGAGGTCATGCCGGTGCCGCTGGCGCTGATGAGGGAAGCAGATGTCCCAGGCTGAGGGCAGGGTAGCCGGCGCCCGCCGCGCGCTCGGCGACCTCGGACCGGCGGGCCTTCTGCCGCTGGCGGTGCTGGTCGCGCTGGCCGGGGTGCAGAACTTCGACCTCGTCGCCTTCGGCGTCCTCGCTCCCGACATCCGCGACGCCTTCCATATCTCGAGCGGCGCGATCACCGCCATCGCGGGCATCACGGGGGCGGTGCCCATCGTCTTCGCCATCGTCCTGGGGTATTTCGGCGACCGCAGTAACCGCGTCGTCCTGAGCGCGGTCACGGCTGTGTTCTGGGGGGTCACCGCGCTGCTCTCGGGACTCGCCCCGGTGCTGGCGTTGCTGGTGGTGGCGCGGCTGCTCGGCGGCGTCGGCTTCCTCAGCACCGAGACGATCTACCCGAGCCTGCTCTCCGACTACTACCCGCCCCGCTCGCTGGGCACCGTGTTCGGCAGCTATCGCACCTTCGGGCAGGCGCTGGCGTTGCTAGGTGGGCCGCTCGCGGGTGCCATCGCGGCTGCGTTCAACTGGCGCGTCGCCTTCGTCGTCCTGGCCCTGCCGACGTTCGTGCTCGCCGCCGTGGTGCTGATGGTCCTGCGCGAACCCGAGCGAGGGGCGTCGCAGGGCGCTGTCCAGCTGGCTGAGGAGCATCCCTCGATCCTGGAGGGCTACCGCCGTATGCGCGCCATCGCCAGTCTCCGTCGCACGTGGTTCGCGGCATTCCTCTTCGGCGGCGGCACGATCCCGTTCATCACCTTGCTGTCCAACTTCTTCAAAGACGTCTACGGCACCGGTGATGCCGCCCGCGGCCTGCTCACCGGCCTGTACGGGATCGGCGGCCTGGCCGGCATCGTCGTCGGGACGGTTCTTACGCAGCGGGCGATGAGCGCCGGGCGGCTGCCGCGGCTACCGCTCATCAACGGTCTGATGATCGTCGAGTTCGGGCTGGGCGTGCTGATCATGGCGGCGTCGCCGATCTTCGTTCTGTCGGTGGCGGCCGCCATCGTTCTGAGCATCGGCGCCTACGGGTTCCTGCCCGCCTACACCACCCTGGTCGCCTCAGTGGTGCCGCCGCGGGTGCGCTCGCAGGCGTATGCCTGGTCCCTGTTCTGGTACGCGCTGGGAGGCATCTGCGTCTCGGTCGCCGTGGGTGGCCTGCAGCATGCGTATGGCCCACGTCCGTCGCTCGTCGTGCTCGCCTGCATCGTAATTGCGGGCGGGTTTATCAACGCCAGCGTCCGGCGGACCATCGGAGCCGACGCTGTCCGCGCCGTCAGGGCCAGGGAAACTCTCGAATCGACGGCGCTGCTCTCATGCCGTGGCGTTGACGCCGGGTACGGTGGGGTGCAGGTGCTGTTCGGGGTTGACTTTGACGTCAACGAGGGCGAGATGGTGGCGCTGCTCGGTACCAACGGCGCCGGCAAGTCGACATTCCTTCGCGCCATCACGGGGCTGAACGACCCCACCGACGGCGCCATCTCCTTCGGTGGTCGCGACATCACTCACGCCGACGCGATGGCCTGCGCCCGGCTCGGCATCATGGCCGTCCCGGGGGGGCGCGGCATCTTCCCCACTCTCAGCGTCGCGGACAACCTCAAGGTCGCCACCTGGATGTTCCGCAAGGACCGCGCCTACTCGGATCGCGCGGTGAAGGAGGTGCTCGAGCACTTCCCGGCCCTGCGCGACCGCTGGCACACCCTTTCCGGCGACCTGTCAGGCGGGGAGCAGCAGATGCTCAGCCTGGCCCAGGCATTCATCGCCGAGCCGCGCCTGCTTCTGGTTGACGAGCTGTCGCTCGGGCTGTCGCCGATCATCGTGACCAAGCTGGTCGGAATCCTGCGCGAGATCCACGCGCGCGGAACCACAGTCATCATCGTCGAGCAGTCGGTCAACACCGCCCTCGAGCTGGCTGAACGCGCGGTGTTCATGGAGAAGGGCCAGGTGCGCTTCTCCGGCCGGACGGCCGATCTCCTCAAGCGCCCCGACATCCTCCGCGCGGTGTTCCTGCAGGGCGCGGCGGCCGGCGAGGGCAAATCGGCAAAGCCTGCCCCGGCGCAACGAGCCACCGCCAAGGCGGCTGTCGCCGCGGATTCCGGCAATGGTCACAAGCCCCATCTCGAGGTCCCGGACGGGCCGGCGGCGCCCTGTCTTGCCACGCATCACCTGACCAAGCGTTATGGCGGGGTGACCGCCGTTGCCGATGTGAGCTTCGAGCTCTACGACAACGAGATCCTCGGCTTCATCGGGCCCAACGGCGCGGGCAAGACGACCCTCTTCGACCTGATTTCGGGATTCGCCCGCCCCGACTCGGGCGGAATCGCGCTCTACGGGCGCGACGTCAGCCGGGTCAGTCCAGCAGGCCGGGCGGCTGCCGGGCTCGGACGTTCCTTCCAGGACGCCCGCCTCTGGCCGGGACTGACCGTGGCCGAGTGTTTGGCCGTGGCGCTCCATCGGGAGGGGGAGATCGAGGCCGCGCTGCCGGCGCTCCTGGGCATCCCCCGCGTCGCGGAGTCAGAGCTGGCCGTCCACGAGCGGGTCGACGAGCTGATCGACACCATGAACCTCGAGGCGTACCGCAACAAGTTCGCGGCGGAGCTGTCGACCGGGACTCGGCGGATTGTCGAGCTCGCCTGCATCGTCGCCCACGCACCGCGCGTTCTGCTGCTCGATGAACCGTCGTCAGGCATCGCCCAGCGCGAGACCGAGGCTCTGGCCCCGCTGCTGCAGCGCATCCGCGCCCGGCTGCAGTGCGCCATTCTCATCATCGAGCACGACATTCCGCTGATCTCGGGGCTCGCGGATCGTCTTGTCGCGCTGGACCTTGGCGAGATCGTGGCCGAGGGCAGACCCGCGGAGGTGCTCTCAGATTCGCGAGTGGTGGAGTCGTATCTTGGGACCGCGGCCGACCGCCGGGCGGCGCACGTCGAATCGTCGGGCGTCGACCTGGTCGAGACGCTCGCAGGTGCGGGCGGCAGGAGCCGGCGCGGATGATGCAGCGCCTGCATGTTTGGCGCCGCCGTACGGCTGTGACGATGGCCACTGTTGGCGCGGGCCTGATGGCGCTCGGGGCGCTGTCGACGACAGCGGATGCGGCGCCCGCGCTGCGCGTTGGTTGGTGGAACACCGCGACCGCCAACGGCACGGCGGCGCCGTCACCCACGACTCCGACCGGGGGGATGCGCGTGGCGGCGGGGACCGGCACCTCCCAGACGCAGGTGCCCGGAACGGTTCCGAGCACCCAGGTGGCGGCCTATGGCGCGTTGCTGTACGAGCTCCCCGAGGGTGCGACCGCGACGCTGGTACTGAAGCTGGCGCAGGCGGCCCAGGGCACACCGCTGGTCGTCGCCTGCCCCACGCATGACATTGCCTGGACCGCCGGCGACGATCAGCCGGCACCCGGCCCGGCGTACAACTGCGACTCCCAGCATTACCCGGGCACGGTGGCGGCCGACGGCCTCAGCATCACCTTCAAGCTGACCGCCCAATTCGAATCCACCCCGGGCCAGCTGAGCATCGCTATCGTCCCTGACCTGAGCAACCCCGCGCTTCCAACCGGGGCCGCTCCCTTCGCCATCGACGTCAACCCCCCCGATCCCGCCGCGTTCACTCCCAACCAGCTACCGGCGAGCAGCTCGTCGCAGCCGGAGCCTTTCGTACCGCCGCTGTCCAACCCCCCCGACTCGGGCACCGTGGGCGCTCCGCTGGGCGGCTCGTCGTTTGTGCCGCCACCAGCGGCGGTGCTGCCGGTTCAGCCTCCGGCGCCGGCGCGCCCACGTCCTGGGGCCGGGGTACCGCCGGCGACGGTAGTCGCGACCGATAGCGTGCGGGCGCGAGTCGCGACGGCGCTGGGCGGCGTCGCCCTGGTTGCCGCGATCATGGTCTGGTCGCTGGGCTATGGGCTGCTTGGCGGCAGGATCATCCCGCTGTCGGTGCCGCTGCGGCATGGGTGAGAAGTTGGCCGTAGGCGATCAGCTGGTCGAGCGGTACGGTTCCGCGCACCCGCACCCATTGCCCGCCCCCGAGATCGACCCGCAGCTCGAAGCCGTCGGAGCGTACAACCGCCGTCGCCGCCCCGAGACCAGCCAGATGGACTGGTTCTCCGGCCGTATCGCCAGCGCGCCAGGGCAGCGCCCCGGCCTGCTGCCGGCCGGCTTCGACGGTGATGACGCGGGCGCCGAGGGTGTAGGCCCAGACGACGCTGGTCGCGAGGCTTTGGGCTGGGGCGGCCGGGTCGGGGAGCCGGAAGTCGTAGCCCGGGCCGGAGCCTGTGAAGCCGGTGGGGGATGGCGGCGCGCCGATGAAGGTCGCGGCGTGCGGGTTGGCAGTGAGCGTCCCGGCGGCCGCCGCCCCGGGTTTCGCGCCGGCCGTCGCCGGGGGGGAGGGAGCGAGGCTGTCGACCTGCGGTTGGTCCGAGGCGTTGACGTCGACAGCGGTGCGCTGGAGCGCAACCCGACCGTGGAAGGTCCACGTCTCGGCCAGCACCAGCCCGTCCGCGGCGAGGCAGATGTCGTCGTGGTCCCCCTGGCCCGGGGCCGGTGGGATCGGCCCCGACGGGGGCTGGGCGAAGCGATACAGCGCGCAGAGGCGGCCCCCGACCGAGCGAGTCGTTGTCAGGTCAGAGGCGAGGCCCCGGCGCAAGAGCTCTGGGATCTCGGGCGCGATGTATTGATCGCCCGCCGCCGGTCCGGGCTGGCGCCCGCTGACGAGCTGGACGCCCTGCTGGTTGACGGCGTAGAGAGCGGTCGCGGTGGAGATGCTGCCGGAGATGGGTTGCGCGTCACGCCCAGGCACGCCCTCCGTCCGGTAGGTCAGGTCAGAACCCGCGAGCGGGCGCTGTACCGAGAGCACCTCCCAGAGATGCACTCCGTTCTCGGTGACGTCGTAGACAACGACATAGGACATCGGATAGGCGCTTCCCACAGCGACGGTCGGCCCGCGATCGGGTCGACTGGTGGGAGCGGCGTCAAGGCCAACGAACCACAAGATCAGGCCCGCGGCCAGGGCGACACCGATGACGGCCACCGCCAGCCACAACAATCTGCGTCGAGGAGCCATCCCGGCAGCATAGATGGAGGAGCCATTTGACAACGGTCCAGACAACGGCAGGCACGCTCAAGGGACTCGACGTTGGCGGAGTGTCCATCTTCCGGGGCGTGCCCTACACGCGTCCCCCCGTGGGGGAGCTGAGGTTGCGAGCTCCGCGCCATCCCGAGCCATGGGCGGGCACGCTTGATGCCGCCGAGTTCGGCGCACGGCCTCCGCAAAATCCGCCCGGCTCTCAGTTCTGGGGCACGACGGTCAGTCCACAGGATGAGGACTGTCTCACCCTCAACATCTGGACGCCTGCGGCTGATGGCGCGGGGCGCCCGGTCCTGGTGTGGATCCACGGCGGCGCCTATGTCATCGGCTCTGGAGCATCGCCGCTCTACGACGGCACCCGACTGGCCCTTCGCGGAGACGTCGTGATCGTCACCATCAACTACCGCCTTGGCATCCTCGGCTACCTGGCTCATCCCGAGCTCGCGGATGCAGAGGCAGGCGGGGCGTGCGGCAACTGGGGCTTGCTTGACGCGGTCGCCGCCCTACGCTGGGTGCGCGACAACATCGCCGCGTTCGGTGGAGACCCCGGCAATGTCACCATCTTCGGCGAGTCCGCGGGCGGCGGCTCTGTGGGTGGGCTGCTCGCGGCTCCGAGCGCGAAAGGCCTCTTCCACAAAGCCATCATCCAAAGTGGCCCCCCATATGCCGGCTCGATGCGTGAAGCCACGGAAACGGCGGACACGATACTGGCCGAGATGAACCTAGCTCGCGTGGAGCAGCTCCGGGACGTGAGCGTCGACGCTGTGTTGGCGGCCCAATCGAACGTCATCGGGCTCCGCGGGTCAGGCCGCCTGCCCATGCTTCCCGTCGTCGACGGTGTTGCCCTTCCCAGCCCTCCTATGAGCGCCATCGCAGAAGGCGCGGCCGCGAGCGTGCCATTGCTGATCGGAACCAATCGCGACGAATTGAAGGTGTTCATGGCGGCCGACCCGGCGAGCCATAACCCGGACGAAGAGGTGGTGCGCTCTCGTCTCGAGCAGGCATTTGCCGTCAACCAGGTGGAGGCCGATGCGAGCGCGATGATCGAGGGCTATCGCCAGGCACGTTCCGCGCGCGGCGATTCGGTCGAACCCAGGGAGCTCTGGTCGGCCATCGAAACCGACCGCACCTTCCGTAACCGATCGATCCGCGCGGCGGAGGAGCAGTCTCGCCACCAACCGCGCACCTTCATGTATCTGTTCACCTGGGAGTCGCCGGCCATGGACGGGGCGCTCGGTGCGTCGCATGCGGTGGAGCTGCCCTTCATGTTCGGGAACCTGGCGGCGCCGCGGATGGACTCCTTTGCAGGCTCGGGGGCCGCGGCCGAAGAGCTGAGCGAGAAGATGATGGATGCCTGGGTGGCTTTCGCCCGCACCGGCAACCCGAGCGGCGGCGGACTGGGTGAGTGGCCTGCGTACGAGCCGAGCCGGCGCGCGACCATGATCCTGGACCAGGAGACGCGAGTGGAAGACGCGCCCTACGACGCCGAGCGCCGGCTGTGGGAGGGCGCTTTGGCGAACATGGTTAAGGAGGGCGTCAAGTGACCGGACTCGGAGAGAGGAACCTCGCTCGTGCCGCCGAGCTAGCGCTCGAGCGCACCGGTGACTATGACGCGCTCTTCCACGAGGGAGTGTGGTACCGCTCGGCGGCCCAGGCCGAGCGAGCGGCGCGGATAGGCGCTGGGCTCCGCGACCTAGGGGTTCAGCCCGGTGACCGCGTCATCGTCATGATGGAGAACTCACCGGACGTGGGTGTGGTCTACCAGGCGATCTGGCGCGCCGGCGCCGCCATCACGCCCGCGATCTTCCTGCTCGCGCCGCAGGAACTCCACCGGATTGTGTCCGACTCCGGCGCCGTGGCCGTCATCACCGCCCCGCCCTTCCTCGACACCATCGCCAAGGCGGCTGAAGGGGTTGGCACCCTCCGCTGGACGATCTGCACCGGTCCGGCGCAGCCGGGGACGATCTCGCTGGACGACCTGGCCGGCCACGAGCCAGGTGAGCTGGTGCCGCGCGCGGACGACGACCTGGCGCTGCTGCTCTATACCGGCGGGACGACGGGCCAGTCGAAGGGTGTGGTCCTGACCCAGTCGAACGTCTGGCAGGCGGGCTGGGCCGGCCACCAGCTGCGGCGTCCCGACATCCATCACGGCATCTCATGCCTGCCGCTGTCCCACGCCTTCGGGGTGCTGGGGGTCGCCGGCAGTCTCCACCTGGAGGAGCCGCATACCACCGTCCTGATGAAGTGGTTCGAGCCCACCCAGTGGCTGCGGCTGGCGCAGGACCACCACGTCCAGTACGGCGCGATGGTGCCGTCGATGCTCTACTTGCTGCTGCAGCAGCCGCTCGAGGAGTACGACCTCTCGAAGCTGGAGATCATCGGGTTTGGCGCCGCGCCTCTGCTCAATGAGGCGCGCGAAGAGGTCCAGCGCCGCCTACCCGGCATCGAGGTGCGGGAGGGCTACGGCCTCACCGAGTCGTGTGGCTCGGCCTGCTCGATGCGCTTCGGCCGGCCGATCAAACCCGGGACGGTTGGCATCCCGGTGCCAGGGTGCGAGCTGAAGATCTTCGACGACAAAGACCAGGAGCTCCCCGTGGGCGAGGTGGGCGAGATCTGCCTCCGCTCGGGAACGGTCATGAAGGGGTACTGGAACGACCCCGAGCAGACGGCCCAGGTCCTGAAGAACGGCTGGCTCCACACCGGCGACATGGGGAAAGTGGACGCCGACGGCGACGTCACCATCGTCGACCGCAAGAAGGACTTGATCATCCGGGGCGGATTCAACGTCTACCCGCGCGACGTCGAGGAGGCGCTGGTGGAGCATCCGGCGATCGCCACCGCCGGCGTCGTCGGTCGCCCTGATCCGATCCACGGGGAGGAGGTGGTGGCATTCGTGACGCTGCAGCCGGGGGCTTCCGCCACCGCGGAAGAAATCGTGAGCTGGAGCAAGGAGCGCCTTGGCGGCTACAAGTACCCACGGGAAGTGAACATCCTCGACGCGCTGCCGCTGTCGCACGTCGGCAAGCTCGATCGCAAGGCCCTGCGCAGCCAGCTGCCCGTCACCGCGGGCAAGTCCTAAATGCCAGAGGCTGTAATCGTCGCCACCGCGCGCACGCCCGTGGGGCGGGCGCGTAAGGGATCGCTGGTCGACGTGCGACCGGACGACCTGCTCGCCTTCGCCATCCGCTCAGCGCTCGACAAGGTGCCCGAGGTCGACGCCGCCGAGGTCGTTGACGTCATCACCGGCTGCGCCGGCCAGGAAGGGAAGCAGGGCGGCAACATCGCTCGGCGCGCCGCGCTACTGGCCGGCCTGCCCGAGACGGTGCCCGGCACCACCGTAAACCGCTTCTGCGCCTCTAGCCTGCAGACGATCCGGATGGCGTTCCACGCGGTCGGGATGGGCGAGGGCGATGTCTTCATCGCCAGCGGGGTGGAGTGCGTGTCGCAGTACTCCGGCGCCGCGCGCGACCCCGACACTCTGCACCCGCGGCTGACTGGTCGCGGCGACGGCCAGATCGCGGACGTCTACATCTCGATGGGGATGACAGCTGAAAACGTCGCCGAGCGTTACGGGGTCAAGCGCGACGACATGGACCGCTTCGCGCAGCGCTCCCAGGAACGGGCGGTAGCGGCGCAGGGGGACGGCTTCTTCGAGCGCGAAATCTCGCCGTACCCCAAGGCGGATGGCACCGTTGTGGGCCGCGACGACGGGCCCCGCGCCAGCTCAACCCTGGAGGCGCTGCAGCAGCTGGAGCCGGCGTTCAAGCCGGGCGGTTCCGTCACCGCGGGCAACTCCTGCCCGCTGAACGACGGGGCAGCCGCGGTCGTGGTGATGAGCGCGACGCGGGCGGCGGAGCTCGGCATCAAGCCCCGCGCCCGAATCGTGGCGTCGGCGGTGACGGGCATCGAGCCGGAGATCATGGGCGTGGGCCCGATCGACGCGGTGGGGCAAGTGCTGCGTCGGGCCGGCATGACGATCCAGGACGTCGACGTGATGGAGCTCAACGAGGCCTTTGCCTCTCAAGTCCTTGCGGTCTGCGAGGCCGTCGGCATGGATCCGTTCTCCGATCGCTTCAACCCCCACGGCGGGGCGATCGCGCTGGGGCACCCGTTCGGCATGACCGGCGCCCGAATCATGACGACGCTGCTCAACGGCCTCGAGACGGGCGGGGGGACCATCGGCCTCGAGACGATGTGCGTCGGCGGCGGACAGGGGATGGCGATGATCGTGGAGCGGCTGAACTAAATGGACCGCAGATTCCACATGGACGGCAGATCCTAGGTGGAAGGCAAGTTCCGCGGCTTCGACGTGGCGACGGCTGAAAACGGCGTCGCCACGGTCACCTTCAACCAGCCGGATCGCCTCAACGGCACTACTCAGGCGACCAAGCGCGACCTCACCGAGGCGCTGGTCGAGATGCAGATGGATGACGCCGTGCGCGTGGTGGTGATCACCGGTTCCGGGCGGGCCTTCTCCGCGGGTGACGATATGAGCGGCCGGCCTCGCGACTGGGACGGCACCCAGGCCCTGGTGCCGACTCTGCCGCGAGGTCACGCCGACCCGATCGGTACCTACGAGGGGCTTCGGACTATGTCCCAGAGCCTCAACCTCGCGGTGCGCGCGCTGGACAAGGTGACGATCGCGGCCATCAACGGGCTCGCCATCCAGACGGGCCTCACGCTGGCACTGGCCTGCGACTTCCGGATCGCCTCCAGCGACGCGCGGCTTGGGTCGGCGACGCTGCGCTTCGGGTTGCTACCCGATGAGGGCGGCCACGCGCTGGTGGTGCAGCTGATCGGGCTGGCCAAAGCCATCGACTTCTTCATGCGCAAGCGCATCGTCACCGCCGACGAGGCGCTCGAGCTCGGCCTGGTTCACGAGGTGGTCGCGCCCGAGGCGCTGCTGCCGCGGGCCCTCGAGCTGGCGGCGGAGCTTGCCGCCGGGCCGCAGGTGGCCACCCGGATGCTGAAGCGCTCGCTCTACAACGCGGCCGAGATGCCACTTCTGCAGTCGTTCGACGACATCGCGGCACGAACGGCTGTCACCGACCACCATCCCGACGCGCGGGAGGGGGTCACGGCTTTCCGCGAGAAACGCCCACCGAGGTTCGCATGATCACGACGACCGATGTCATATACGAGGTCGCTGACACAGTCGCGACCATCACCCTGAACCGTCCCGACGACCTCAACACCATGGGTGGCCAGCTGGTCCCCATGGCGCTGCAGGCAATGGAGCAAGCTGCTGCTGACGATGCTGTCCGCGCCGTGATCCTCACCGGCGCGGGTCGCGCCTTCTGCGCCGGCGGCGATTTGCGTGGTATGAGCGGGGCGATCGGTGGGGAGGAGCCGCCCACATTGGAGGCGAGCGTCGCCCGCTTGCGCGCCGCCATGACGACATCCGAAGTCCTCCACGACATGCCCAAGGTGACGATCGCGGCGATCAACGGCCCATGCGCAGGGGCGGGGCTCGCCTGGGCCTGCGCCTGCGACCTGCGCTACGCCTCGGAATCGGCGAAGTTCAACACCGCCTTCATGACCGCGGGGCTCTCCGGCGACTTTGGCGGCACCTGGACGCTGCCGCGTATCGTCGGGCCGGCGAAGGCGCGGGAGCTCTACCTGCTGGCGGAGAAGTTCGACGCCGCCGAGGCGGCGCGGATCGGTCTTGTCAGCGCGGTTCTGCCCGATGCCGAGCTGTTGGCATTCGTGCGCGAGAAGGCGGCCCGGCTGGCGGGATTCGCGCCGCTGACGCTGCAGGCGATCAAGGCCAATCTAAATGACTCGCTCGAGTCCGGGTTTACCGAGCAGCTCGACCGCGAGGCCGAGCGGCACGTGCGCTGCGGGCGCACCGAGGACGCGCGAGAGGCGGCGCGCGCGTTCCTGGAGAAGCGGCAGCCGGTGTTCCAGGGGAGGTGAGGCGATGACGACGTTGACGAAGGCACCCGAGGCGCCGGTGGAGCTGAGCGACTCGGCGCGGGCGTTCCAGCTCGAGGTGCGCGAGTGGCTCGAGGCCAACGCGCCGGCCGAGCTGAAGGGCCTGCGCCTGCCGCGCTACCGCACCAGTGGAGAGGTAAAGCGGCTGGTCGAAGGTTGGACCGAGCGCCTGGCCGACGCGGGCTTCATGTGCGTCGCCTGGCCCAAGGAGTACGGCGGCCGCGGCCTCAGCGGTGTCGAGGTGGCGCTCCTCAACGAGGAGTTCCATCGCGCGGAGCTGCCGCGGATGACGAGGGGAATGGGGGAGGGCATGGTGGGGCCCGCGATCATCGCCCACGGCACCGAGGAGCAGAAGGCGTACTTCCTGCCTCGCATCATCGCGGGCCAGGACCGTTACTGCCAGGGCTTCTCCGAGCCCAACGCGGGCTCCGACCTCGCCAGTCTGCGCACGCGCGGTGTCCTCGACGGCGACGACATCGTCGTCAACGGTCAGAAGGTCTGGACCTCGTGGTTCTGGGACGCGACGATGATGTTCTGCCTGTGTCGCACCGACCCTTCGGCGCCCAAGCACAAGGGCATCTCGTACGTGTTGATCCCGATCCAGTCCGACGGCAAACCCAACGGGATCGAGTTCCGCCCGATCAAGCAGATGTCGGGCGAGGGGCACTTCGCCGAGACCTTCATCACCGACGCGCGAGCGCCGCAGTTCAACATCATCGGCGGCCTCAACAACGGCTGGTCCACCGCGATGACCACTCTAGCCAACGAGCGCGGCGGTGGCGCCACGACCCAGCACACGGCATTCCAGGAGGAGCTCTCGCGCCTGGTCGACGACGCGCGGCGGCTCGGCAAGCTGAACGATCCCCGGGTCCGCGAGCAGCTCGCCTGGGCGCACTCGAACGTCGAGATCATGCGCTACAGCGGCTTGCTGATGCTGAACGCGCTGGCGGCGGGACGGGACCCCGGCCCCGGCGGCGCGGCATCGGTGACGAAGATCCGATGGTCGGAGTACGAGCGGCGGCTGGGCGAGATCGCGCTCGACATCCTCGGACCGGAGGCGCTGGTGACCGCCGGCGATGACTACCAACTGGCGCCGTGGCAGCAGACCTTCCTGCAGACCCGAACGCACACGATCTGGGGCGGCACCGCCGAGATCCAGCGCAACATCATTGCCGAGCGCGTGCTCGGCCTACCAAAGGAGCCGGGCGCATGAGCGTTGGCATGACAGCGGAACGAGAGGAGCTGGCGCGCAGCGTGGGCGGATTTCTGGCCGAGCGCACGCCGATGGCCGAGGTGCGGCGGCTGATGGCGGACCCGACCGGCCACGACCCGGCCGTCTGGCGCCAGATGGGCAAGGAGTTCGCGCTCCAGGGGATCGCCGTACCCGAGGAGTACGGTGGCGCCGGCTACGGCTACGCCGAGCTGGCGGTGGTGTTCGAGCAGATGGGCAAGACCCTGCTGCCGTCTCCCTTCTTCGCCACCGTGGCGCTGGCCCTGCCCGCGCTGCTGGCGTCCGGGGATGAGGCCGCGATCCGCGAGTACGCGCCAGGGTTGGCCGCGGGCGAGTCGGTTGGCACGCTTGCCTGGGTGGAGGACGACGGCGCCTGGCGTGGCGGCACCGCCACCAGCGCCACTAACAGCGGTGCAACGTGGACGATCGAGGGGCACAAAGCCTACGTCGTCGACGGCAGCGCCGCGGACCTGATCCTGGTCATCGCGGAAACCCCTGAGGGGCGCTCGCTCTTCGCGGTTTCGGGCGACGCGACCGGGCTCGATCGGCAGGCCACGCCGAGCTTCGACCAGACCCGGCGGCTGGCCCGGATCGAGCTGCACGGCACACCGGCTCGCCCGGTGGGAGAGGCCGGTCGGGGCGATGAGATCCTCGCCGCCGCCCTGGATCGCGCGGCCGTGCTTCTGGCCGCCGAGATGGTCGGCGGGGCCCAGGCGTGCCTTGACATGAGCGTCGGTTATGCCAAGCAGCGCGAGCAGTTCGGGCGTCTGATCGGGTCCTTCCAGGCGATCAAACACAGGTGCGCCGAGATCCTGGTCGAGCTCGAGGGTGCCCGAGCGGCCGCCTACTACGGCGCCTGGGCCGCGGACGCCAGCCCGGCGGAGCTGCCCATGGTCGCCAGCATCGCCAAGGCCACCGCGTCGGAGGCCTTCTTCCGGGCCGCCGGCGAGAACGTGCAGATGCACGGCGGTATCGGCGTCACCTGGGAGTACGACGCCCACCTGTACCTGAAACGGGCCAAGACCTCGAGCATCCTGCTGGGGGACCCGAGCTTCCACCGCCAGCGGCTCGCCGACCTGCTGGAACTGTAAGGAGATGAACTGATGACGCTGAGCGCGGTGACTTACGAGGCCATCGAGATCGAGCGCGACGGCGGGGTCGCGATCATGCGGCTCAACCGTCCGGAGCAGCTGAACGCCTGGGACTGGCAGATGTCGCGCGAGATGGGGCACGCCTACGCGGCGCTCGATGACGATGACAGCGTGCGCGCCATAGTGCTGACCGGCGCCGGCCGCGCCTTCTGCGCGGGAGCGAGCCTGGCATCGAGCGGCGAGACCTTCGACGGCACGCGTAAGCGCGATGCGTTCGACGACCGCTACCCCGGCCCGATCAAGCAGGCGGGGGAGCTTGCTACGCCGGTAATAGCCGCGATCAACGGCGCGGCCGTCGGCGCCGGCATGACGATGGCGATGAGTGCCGACATCCGGGTTGTGGCCGAAGACGCCAAGCTCGGCTTCGTCTTCAACCGGCGAGGCGTCATGCCCGACGCGGACCTGCTCTGGAGCCTGCCCCGCATGATCGGTTACACCCGCGCCATGGATCTGCTGTTGACCGGGCGCATCTTCCTTGGTCGCGAGGCGTACGATCTCGGCCTGGTCTCGCGCGTGGTGCCGGCAGCCGAGGTGTTGACGGTGGGCCTCGAGATCGCGCAGGACATCGCGACCAACGTGGCCCCGGTTTCGGCAGCGATCACCAAGATCGTTGGGCGTCGAGCGCTGGAGGAGGTCGACCAGAAGAAGGTCCTGGCCTGGCAGCGCGACCTCTTCCGCTGGACCGGGCAGCAGCCCGACGCTGTCGAGGGCGTGCGCGCGTTCCTCGACCGGCGCGCGCCGGAGTGGAAGCTCCGCAAGACCAAGGACCTGCCCCGCGAGCTTCTCGCGCCGATCGTGGGCAAGCCCTGAGCTGGGACTTTTCGACCGACCCCGACTTCCAGGAAAAGCTCGACTGGATGCGCACCTTCGTGCGCGAGGAGATCTGGCCGCTGGAGGTGATCGAGACCGACCGCGCCGGGCGCGCGCGGCTCATGAGGCCGTTGCAGGAAGAGGTCAAGGCCCGCGGGCTGTGGGCTTGCCATCTGCCGCCGGCGCTCGGCGGCCAGGGATACGGCCAGGTGAAGCTGGGCCTGATGAACGAGATCCTGGGCACCTGCATGTACGCGTCGCCGGTCTTCGGCAACCAGGCTCCCGACTCGGGCAACAGCGAGATCCTCTCGCTCTATGGCACGCCCGAGCAGAAGAAGCGCTGGATGGAGCCACTCCTCGCCGGGGAGATTCGTAGCGCCTTCTCGATGACCGAGCCCGCGCCCGGGGCCGGCGCCGACCCGACAATGCTCCGGACGACCGCGGTGCTCGACGGCGACGAGTGGGTCATCAACGGCCACAAGTGGTTCACCAGCAACGGCATGGTCGCCGACATCATCATCGCCATGGTCGTCACCGAGCCCGACGAGGAGAACCCCTACTCGCGGGCGTCGATGATCCTCATCCCCAAGGGGACCCCCGGGCTCAACATCGTGCGCAACATTCCCACCATGGGCGGCGAATCCGACCCGGAAAGTTTCGGCCACAGCGAGATCCTGTACGAGGACTGCCGAGTGCCCAAGGAGAACCTGCTCGGGCCGCGCGGGCAGGGCTTCCTGATCGCCCAGATGCGCCTTGGTCCGGGCCGTATCCACCACTGCATGCGCTGGCTCGGTGTGGCGCGACGTGCCTTCGACATGCTCTGCGAACGCGCCCTGCAGCGCGAGGGCTTCGGCGGTCCGCTGGCCCGCAAGCAGACAGTCCAGAACTGGATCGCGGACTCGGCCGCCGAGATGGCCGCCGCCCGATTGATGACGCTGCACGCGGCCTGGAAGATCGACACCGAGGGCGTCCCCGCTGCGCGCAAAGAGATCTCGATGATCAAGTTCTACGGCGCCAAGGTGCTGCACGACGTGATCGACCGCGCCATCCAGGTGCATGGCGCGCTCGGATTCTCCGCCGACCTGCCGCTGGAGGCGATGTACCGCCATGCCCGCGCAGCTCGCATTTATGACGGCCCTGATGAGGTTCATCGGGTCACCCTTGCGCGCCACGTCCTGCGCGACTATTCGGCGCCGGAAGGTCCGTGGCCCCGCGACCACATTCCCACCAGGCGCGACGCAGCGCGGCGCAAATTCGCCGACCAGCTGGAGGCCGCCACCGCCAACCTCTAGTTCGCTGCGTTCCAGAGGCAGGAGCCAGCCGTTTGAATACGAAGGTGCCGACATCGAAGCGGGCGTTTGATCCAGACTTATCTCCGGTGGGTGAGATTGAGGTGGCGCGAGGCGATGTCGATCCCGACAGAGTCGCCTTAGGCCTGGCGCTGGGTGCCAAGGCGGTCGATGCCGCCAACGGCGCCCTGGCCACCGTCGAGCAGTACCGCACCCCGCGCACCAACATCGATCGCAAGTTCAACAACATCTTTATCGCCACCCTGGTCATAGCTCGCTGGCTGGTCACCGGTGAGGGCGCCTCGGCGGACGAGATGGACTGGCTTGGTCAATTGGGCGAGGTGTCGGTCGGGGATGGCACACCCCTTTCGGTGACCACAAAGGGCGCGATTGCCTGGCGCGACTTCCTCCTGAAGGTGCTTCGGGAGGAGGGCAAACGACTGGGGAGTCCCGCGGCGCTTGTGGAAGAGGCCAGCCAGATCGTGCGGGCCAGTGGCGATGCCAACCTGGTGCGGATATCGCGGGCCTATGACGAGAACATGTCGCGTCTCAACGCCGCGATTGGTCACCAGGCGCTGCATGACGACCTGACCGGGCTGCCCAATCGCCGCCTCTTCCTGGATCGCCTGGCCAACGAGCTGGCGGCGGGGGAGCGCAACCGTAGCCTGGTCGGCGTGTTGCTGCTCGACCTGGATCGGTTCAAGGAGGTGAACGACACCCTCGGCCATGACGTCGGTGACAACCTGCTCACCAGCTTCGCGCTGCGGCTGCACCAGGCGATGCGCGCTTCCGACACGATTGCCCGGATGGGCGGAGACGAGTTTGCCATCCTGCCATCTGGCGCCGACTCGGTGCACGAGCTCGCGGTCACCGCCCAGAAGGTGCTGGCGGCGACCACGGACCCGTTCGTCGTCCTTGGTAACGATCTGCCGGTGCGGGCAAGCATCGGGATCGCCGCATTCCCCGACCACGGTGCCGACGTCGCGACCCTGATGCGGAAGGCAGACGTGGCTATGTACGCGGCGAAGCAGGTGGCCAGCGGATACGCGGTGTATTCGTCAGAGCAGGACAATCAGTTCAACGCACGACTTGCGCTGTACAAGGAGCTGCGCCAGGCGATCTCAGGCGGCGACCTGGAACTGCACTTTCAGCCAAAGGTCGAGATCGCCACCAGGCGAACGGTCGCCATGGAAGCGCTGGTGCGCTGGCCACACCCGTCTCGCGGATTCCTACCGCCGGACGAGTTCATTCCGGTAGCCGAGGAGTCGGACCAGATCACTCCGCTGACCCGATGGGTGCTCAAGAGTGCGATGAGTCAGCTCTGTGAGTGGCGTGAGGCGGGGATAGAGACCGTGGTCTGCGTCAACCTGTCAGCGAGGAACCTGGCCGAAGCCGATCTCGTCGACCACATCAAGGAGCTGCTCGAGCAGAGCCGGCTCCCTCCCGCCAAGGTGACCCTCGAGATCACGGAAAGCACGCTCATCCCCCGTTCGGTGGACGCCTGCCTCAGGAGCCTGCGCGCGCTTGGGGTCGGGCTCTCGATCGATGACTACGGCACCGGGTACTCCTCTCTCATGCACCTGCGGCGCTTGCCGCTTACCGAGCTCAAGCTGGACCGATCCTTTGTCCGGGAGGTCACCACCGTCAGAGCCGACGAGGAGATCGTCAGTGCGACGATCAGCCTGGGGCACCGGCTCGGCCTCTCTGTAAGCGCTGAAGGTGTCGCGGACGAGGCCACTCTCAGGCACCTGAAGGAGATGGACTGCGATACGGCCCAGGGGTTCTACATCGCACCGCCCATGCCCGCCCGCGACATCCTCGGCTGGCTGCGGACCTCCTCCTACCCGCTCGCCTAGCCTCCCGACGCGGCCGCGCGCATTCGGGACTCTTGCTCCGTGACGTCCATATCAGCAGCGCGCCGGAAGTATCGTGCCCGACACCTCACCGAAGGTGATGCGCGAGCCGGACGGTCCTGGCGCGGAGGCCGATATCGTGACCACGTCGCCGTCCTCGAGGAACGCGCGGGTGGTGCCGTCAGCCAGCCGGATCGGGTCGCGTCCGTTCCACGAAAGCTCGATCAGCGAACCTCGCTCATCTGCCCCGCTGCCTGAAACCGTGCCCGACCCGTACAGGTCGCCGCAGCGGAGGCTGGCGCCGTTAATGGTCATGTGCGCCAGCTGCTGAGCCGGGGTCCAGTAGATCCCGCCGAAGGGTGGCCGCGACAACACCTCACCATTGAGCCGCAGCTCGAGGTCGATGTCCAGACCGCGGTCCGCGGCGCCCCGCAGGTAGGGCAGCGGCTCCGGGTCGCGCACAGGAGGGGATACCCAGGCGTTATCAAGCGCGGCAAGCGGTATGACCCAGGGCGAGATCGAAGTAGCGAACGACTTGCCCAAGAACGGCCCCAGGGGGACGTACTCATAGGCCTGGATGTCGCGCGCGCTCCAGTCGTTCATCAGCACCACGCCGAACACGTGGTCTCGGAACCCGTCGACGGGAACGGCGGTGCCCATCGAAGATCCGACGCCAACGACGAAGCCGACCTCGACCTCGATGTCCAGGCGCGTGCTGGGTCCGAACGCGGGCGCTGGTCCGTCGGGACTGAGCCGCTGACCGCAGGGTCGCTCGACCTCCGTCCCGGACACCACTACAGTCCCGGCGCGCCCGTGGTAGCCGATTGGAAGATGCAGCCAGTTGGGCGCCAGCGGCTGCTGGTCGGGACGGAAGATGCGTCCCAGGTTCTCGGCATGCTGGCGCGATGAATAGAAGTCGACGTAGTCCGCGACCTCGAATGGCAGGTGGAGGGTCAGGCCGTCAGCGGGAATCAGGAATGGCTTGGCGCGCTCGAGGTCGCCAAGCAAGTCGATGATCCGGCCGCGAGTTTCGGACCACGCTTCGAACCCCCTTGCCATGAACGCGTTGAGCGACTGCCGCGAGAAGACGTCGTCGCCCAGCGCCGGCGCCAGGTCGATCACGCTGTCTCCAAACCGGACCCCGACGCGCCGGGCCTCGCCGCCCCGGGAGAAGACGCCATAGGGCAGCGTCTCGATGCCGAACGACATCCCGGCTGTGTCTACTGGCTCAGCCCTGGGCCGGGGTCATTGGCTCCGGTCTGTGAACCGCGAGCCCAGGTCCACGCGTAATTGGGGTCCTCGGTCGACAGGGCCGCCGGGCCGAGGTGAAGGGGACGGAAGGTGTCGATCATCACGGCGAGCTCATCAGTGCCCGGCTTCCCGATCGCGGCCTCGACACTGCCTGGCTGCGGACCATGGGTGAAGCCGGATGGGTGCAGGCTGATTGAGCCGAGCCCGATGCCCGCGCCCTTGCGCGACATGAAGTCGCCACCGACGTAGAAGAGCATCTCGTCGGAGTCGACATTGGCGTGGTTGTAGGGCACGGCGATTGCCTCAGGGTCGAAGTCGAACGGTCGCGGGCAGAAGGAGCAGACGACGAAATTGGGGCCTTCGAATGTCTGGTGGGTCGGAGGCGGCATGTGGAATCGGCCGACGCGCGGCTCGTAATCGTGAATCGAAAAGCGGAACGGGTAGAGGCAGCCGTCCCAGCCAACGACATCGAAGGGATGGTGCAGGTAGGTCATCCGCGTCAGACCCGCGCGATGACGCACCAGGACGGGGACGTTGTCCCCCTCCACCAGTAGCGGCTCGGCGGGGGCGTGCAGGTCGCGTTCGCTGTAGGGGGCGTGCTCGAGGAACTGACCTCGATCGGACAGGTACCGCCTGGGCGGTCGGATGTGGCCGGAGGCCTCGATCGTCAGGGCACGCACGGGCTCGCTTTCGATCACCCAGCGGTGAGTGGTTGAGGTCGGGATGACGACGTAGTCGCCGGAGCCGGCTGTGATGGCGCCGTAGACGGACTCCATGCGCGCCGTGCCGGATTCGATGTAGACACACTCGTCGCCGACGGCGTTGCGGTACAGCTCGCTGGTATCGGTGCCGGCGACGTAGGAGATGCGCACGTCGTCATTGGCCATCAGCAGCTGGCGCCCGGCGACGAGGTCACCGCCGGCCCGCAGGTCGTGCGTCTTGAAGTGACGAGGCATGAGGGGGTGGTTGGGCACCGTGGCACGGCTCACCGGCTCGTCCTCGATATCGGCGCTGACGATGGCAGTGGGCAGCCCACGGTGGTAGAGCAGCGACTGGTCAGAGGAAAACCCTTCGACACCCATCAGCTCCTCGGCGTACAGCTTTCCCGACGGGTCTCGGAACTGCATGTGGCGCTTGCGCGGCACCTCGCCGACCACCCGGTAGTGGCTCATCTCAGGGCGATGCTAACCGAATACCCGGTTACAGGTTCCCGCGACGGTCCTGCTCCCGCTCGATAGCCTCGAACAGGGCCTTGAAGTTGCCCTCGCCGAAGCCGCGCGAGCCGCGCCTCTGAATGATCTCGAGGAAGAGGGTGGGACGGTCCTGCACCGGCTGGGTGAAGATCTGAAGCAGGTAGCCCTCGTCGTCGCGGTCAACCATGATGTTGAGCCGCTCGATCTCCTTGACATCCTCGCGGATCGGACCGACGCGTTTCCACAGGTCGTCGTAGTAGGTCCTGGGCACCGTGAGAAACTCCAGCCCCCGCTGCTTGAGGGCCTCGACCGTCGCGCACACGTCTCCCGTGATCAGCGCCAGATGCTGAACACCAGGACCGACGTTGTACTCGAGGTACTCGTCGATCTGCGACTTGCGCTTGCCCGGCGCGGGCTCGTTGATCGGGAACTTGACCTTGCCCGAACCGTCTTGCATCACCTTCGACATCAGAGCCGAGTACTCGGTGCTTATGGCCTCGTCGGTGAAATGCTGGAGCTGCTCGAACCCGAGCACGCTCTTGAACCAGTCGACCCAGGTGTTCATCTGACCAAGCTCGACGTTGCCGACGATGTGGTCGATGGCGGCTATCCCGACCCCGCGCGGGCTGCCGCCCTGGCCGTGGTCGATGGGCGCGTAGCCAGGCAGGAAGGCTCCGCCGTAGCTGCCTCGGTCGACGAAGCCCAGGTTGACCTCGCCGTAGAGGCGAATCGCGCTGACGCCGGCATGACCGCGGCTGTCTTCGATGCGGGTCGGATCGAGAGCTGCCTTGGCGCCTCGCTTGACCGCCTCCTGGAAGGCGGCGGCGGCATCGGGCACCTCGAGGACGATCTGGTGCACGCCATCGCCGTGGGCCTCGCAGAACCGCGAGATAGGTGAATCCGGCCCCAATCCGCCCTGAATCAGGAGGCGGACCTTCCCCTGGGCCAGGGCGTAAGCCACGCTGTTTCGGTTCCCGGTCTCCAGGCCCGAGTAGGCGATCGGCACAAAGCCCATCGACCGCTCGTAGAAGTACGCCGCCTGCTTGGCGTTGCCAACCCACAGCTCGACGTGGTCCACAGCCTGGATTGGCATGTGGTCGACGGCCGGTTCGGGTCGGAAGGTCTCAATCTGGCCCATTCATGCCTCCTTGACTGCGCGATCTCGGGGCAGCGAGATGCGGCCAACGCCCATGATTTCGCGCCGGGATGAGGTCGCCGGCGCCGCTTTCGCCGGGTGTCCCGGCAGTGCCGTGTGAGATCTCAGAAATATATCAGCGGCGAAGGTGTTGTCAAGGCCGTCAACGAGTGACCGTGGCGCTGGCGGCGTGGCGACAGGGTCCCGCCGACCCGTGTCACGTTGCCTAACCGATGAGGACCCTGCGCTCAGCCGCGGGACTGGCGCCGCGGAACACCGAAGACCTCGACCAGGGTCCGATCGGTAGCGCGAAGATGATCTCGCATGGCTCGAGATGCGCCCCGCTGGTCGCCCGATTCGACGGCGTTGGCGATCTGCTGGTGAGCGTCGAACTCCTCGCTGGATTCGATGTGAGCCTCAAGGCTCGGCATCAGGTAGTGCAGGCGCGTGACCTCGTCGACCAGGTTGGCCACGATCTTGGCGCCGCGCACATTTCCGGCAAGCTCCGCGATCCGGATGTGAAAGGCGGCAGCGCTGGCCAGCGCCTGGTCAACGTCGGTGCCGGCGGAGCCCAGGGCCTGGACGGCGTCGCTGAGTCGCTGGTCCCTGCGGCCGCCGGCCCGCCAGGCGGCCTCTGCCGCGAACCCTGGTTCAAGCATTTCCCGAAGATGGAATACCTCGCGGACGTCATCGAGGCCCAGCGGACGAATCAGGTACCCCTTGCGCGGCAGCACCATCACCCAGCCGTCCTGGACCAGGAGGCGGAGCGCCTCCCGGACGGGGGTCTTGGAGACGCCGAAGCGGGCCGCCAGCTCGGGCTCCCGGACGGTCTGCCCGGGCTGCAGCCGCGCATGGAGGATCTCCTCCCGGAGTTGCTGGTGGATGCGTTCGGTTACAGGCTGGCGGTTGTCGGCAACGTAGTCCGCGCCGCCAGAGATCTCTGCGATATTCACTATCAGGAGCGTACCCCAGGAAGGAACCGGTCGGCGCACTCGCCGAGACTCTCCGGCCCAGCTGCCAGGGGACTTGCGCTTGACGGTTTGGGTTCGGACGTGGAACAATCCAAAATATCTGTGATATTCCACAGAAGTGGGTGAATGATTGTCGTGGCGCCGGGACAGATCAGGGGGGTCGGCGTGGGCACCGGTAGCGGGGAGCCGGGGAGGCTGAAGAGTGGCAGATTCTGAGCTCAGGGCGGCGGTCCGAGCCGAGGTGCGGTCCTACCTGGGGGATGTCGCTGTCCGGTACATGCCGGTGGTGGCCGGTGTGCTGGCGGTCGCGCTGATCGTCCTCTTGGTTCCGGACACGACCATCAATCGCGGCTCTCCAGGCTTGACGGCGGGATCGTCGATTGGGGCGGCGTCGGCTTCGCCAAGCGAGTCGGGGGCTCCCGGATCAGCGGTCTCCCCCTCGGCTCTGGGGGCGGCCAACCTGCCGTCGGGCTCCTCGCAGAATCCATCCGGCGGCACCCTGGCGCCAGGAGTTGCCGTGAGCGGAGTCAAATGCGGGCCCGGCGTTCGCCAGGTCACCTGGACGCCGTACGCGCCGCCGTGCATTCCGAAATGGTCGGGCTCGAATGGCGGGGCCACCGCTCACGGCGTGACGGGATCGACGATCACCCTGGTGCTGCGGAACCCCACGGACTGGGACACCGCCGCCCAGGCCACAGGGGTTCCGACGTTCGCTCACATCGCCAGCGACATGCAGACGATGGTGAACTTCTTCAACACCCAGTACGAGCTCTACGGCCGCAAGGTCGTCATCAGGACATTCAACGGCCAGGGCAGCTTCTTCGCTGAGGCATCGAACCAGGACCAGGCCGGCGCCAGCGCTGACGCATCGATGGCGTACGACCTTGGCGCCATGGTCGACGGCTTCCCGATCACCGCCGGGACCTATTCGGACGCCGAGTCATCGCGGGGCATCGTGAGCTTCGCGCCTGGCAACTCCGAAGCGGCGTACAAGGCGCACGCGCCGTACATGTATGGAGTGCCACTCGGTCCGGTGGCCGAGATCCAGGGCGCCGGCGTGGGTGCGGTCGCCTGCCAGCGGATGGCCAAGATGAATGCGATCTTCGCGGGCGATGCCACGTTCCGGGCCACCGTCCGGAAGTTCGCGGTCCTTGAACCTCAACAACCCGAGTACACCGGCGGCGCCGCCGTTCTCACTCAAGAGATGAAGAACTGTGGTGTCTCCGTCGACTACTACCCGTACAACGCCGATATCAACCAGGAGGCGCAGGAGGCCGCCCAGATCACCGCCGAGATGGTTCAGGCTCACGACACCACCGCGTTGATGCTCACCGATCCGTTCATGTCCCAGTTCATGACCGATGCCGCGGGTCAGGCGCAGTACCAGCCCGAGTGGGTGTTCACGATCTTCTCGCAGACAATGGCTCGACAAGCCAGCGCCGGTGAGATGGCTCACTCCATCGATATCACCCCCTGGCACGCCACAACGGGCGCCCCAACCCAGCGCTTGTGCGCCCACATCTACAGTCTTGCCGCCCCGGGCACCACAGCACAGTCGGGTCCCTCTGGGCTTGACGCCGAGTGCGCCTTGTTGATGGCGCTATTTGCGGGCCTGCAGGAGGCGGGTCCAGGGCTGACTCCACAGACCCTGTCTCGGGGCTGGTTCAGCCTGCCGGACTCCAGCGCCTCATCTGACTTCGGTCGTTGGTCCTTCGGCCCCAACCAATGGAGCCCTCTGGCCAGCTTCAGCGTCCTGCAGTGGAACGCCGGCGCTGCCAGCACCTACGACGGCGGCACCGGCGAGTGGGAGCCGTGCGGAGGGTCGATCGACTACCCGTACCAGAACCCAAGCCTCGGCACGGGGCAGCTGCAATGCTTTGGGCATTAGCGCGGCCATGGGCGATCGCCCGCCGCCACCTGAAGTGGGCTGACACGGCGCTGCTTTGCTGACAACGCCCGCTGCTCGCCGCTTAGGGCTTGGAGCTGCAGCCGTCGCTGTCGCGTACCTGCTCGGGGCCTCGCTGCTGCCTCGCGGTCTTCCTGTCGAGGTTCTCATCCCGGGGCTGATCCTGGGTGCTCTGAGTTCTTTGACCGCGATGGGACTGGTGCTGATCCACCGCTCGACCAGGATCATCAACTTCGCCCAGGCCAACATGGGTGGAATCGTGGCCACGCTAGTGGTCCTGCTGGTCGAGGTAGCGCACTGGAACTACTGGCTTGCCTGCGCCGTCGGGTTGGTCGGCGCGGTGGTGTTGGGAGCCCAGGTCGAGCGCGCCTGGATCAGCTGGTTCTCCACCGCGCCGCGACTGATCCTCACAGTGGTCACCATCGGCATCGCCCAGCTGCTGGCCGCGAGCACGTTGCTGCTCGAGCGATGGTTTGGGGCGCTCAATCGGATCGGGAATATCGTGCCTTTTCACACGCCTGTCGGCGGCCAGCTCAAGGTCGGCTCCTTGCTCCTCACGGGAGACGACTTTGTCGCTCTGACAGCCGTGCCGGTGGTGCTGGTCGGCCTGGTTCTGTTCCTCGGCCGGACAGACGCCGGGATCGGCGCCCGCGGAGCAGCCGACTCTATGGAGCGCGCGCTGCTGCTTGGCATCCCGGTCAAGCAGCTCTCACTTTTGACATGGGTCGTGGCCAGCGTCATGTCGGCGATCGGCGCCATCCTCACCGCCGGCGTTCATGGGTTCCAATCCACCTTGCTTCCCGGCCCCGAGACGCTTCTGATCCCGTTGGCGGCCGCTGTCATCGCCGACTTCGACAGCCTCACGATTGCCTTCGCGGCGAGCCTGGCGATCGGGGTCATCCAGGGCGCGATCTTCTGGAGTTACCGCGATAGCAGCGTGGTCGACCTCGCGATCTTCGGGATCATCCTGCTGGCCTTGATGCTGCGGCGGCGAGCAGCGAGGCGGGTCGGTGGGGAGGACCTTGGCGGCTTCGTGGCGCTGTGGGAACCGCGGCCCCTGCCCCAGCTGATCCGCAACCTCCCAGAGGTCCGGGTCGGAATGGTCGGTGGCCTCGGGATCGCGATGGCGGCGTGCGCGGTGGTGCCCCTCTGGCTGAGCAATTCGCAGCTCACCTTCTTCGCCTTCGCATCCATCTTTGTCATCGTCGCCGCATCGCTGGTGGTGCTGACCGGCTGGGGCGGGCAGGTCAGCCTGGGCCAGTTCGCCTTTGTCGGGCTGGGTGCGGGAACCACTGGACTGTTGCTCACCAGCTATCACGCCAGCCTGGTTCTCTGCTTGTTCGCCTCGACCCTGGTGGGAGTCCTCGCCGCCGTCGCCATCGGGGTGCCCGCGCTCCGGATCCGTGGCTCCTACCTGGCTGCGGTGACGCTCGCCTTCTCGGTGCCGGCGTCCACGTTCTTCCTCAGCTCACTGCACTTCCCGAGCTTCGCGCCGGTCCTGGTGACTCCGCCCGTTCTCTTTGGAAGGTTCAACCTCGCCGACGCCCGGCCTTTCTACTACCTCTGCCTGGTGGTGGCGCTGATTGCCCTGGCGCTGGCCCGAAACTTCCGAGCGACGCGTCCGGGGCGTGCCGCCGTCGGTGTGCGCGACAACGAGCGCATGGCCGAGGCATTCGCGATCTCGGTGACGCGCACAAGGCTTGTGACCTTCGGTGTTTCCGGGGCGCTGGCGGGCCTGGCCGGCGGTCTCTACGTGCTCGCGTATCGCGGGGTGCCGTTCGGCGGCTTCGCGCCGGTCCTTGGTCTTGAGGCCTTCGCGATGGTGGTCGTGGGGGGGATGGGCTCCCTTTGGGGAGCAGTCCTGGGCGCTCTGTACGTCTACATGGCGCAGGACCTCCTCGGGGCACAGGAGGCGCGGCTGGTGATCACAGGTGGCGGGATCCTGCTGGTCCTGCAGTTCGCCCCCGGAGGTCTGGCCCAGCTGAGTTACCGCCTGCGAGACCTCTTGCTGCTGCCGATCCTGCGCCGGCGAGGGTTGAGCCGCAATCTTCTCTACTCCCGCCCGGACGGCGAGGTGCCGCCCTCGTACGGGTTGTGGGAGCGGTTGGGCGACCTCAGGGCGAAGATCCAGGCGGGCCGCAGCGGCATGAGCAGGCGGGGTCGTCCCGCCATGGCTCTGGCCGAGGGGGCGAGCAACGACCTCCTGCTCTGCAGGGACCTGGAAGGTGGTTATGGCCACCTGAAGATCCTGTTCGGGGTGGACTTCGAAGTGCGAGAAGGGGAGATCTTCGCCTTGCTCGGCACCAACGGCGCAGGCAAATCGACGGTGCTCAAGACGATCGCCGGGGTGCTGCGCCCCGAGCGCGGTCAGGTCACCTTCGCCGGCGAGGACATCACGGGACTGAAACCGGCCGACCGCGTTCGACGCGGCCTGGTCCTGGTTCCGGGAGGCCGCGGAGTCTTTGGCACCCTCACCGTTGCGGAGAACCTCCGGCTGGCGGCGTGGCTGGTTCGGCGCGAACGGGATCGAGCCTTCATCGACGCCACGACGCAGAAAATCTTCGAGCTCTTTCCGGTACTGCGCGAACGCCAGAACCAGAAGGCAGCGCTGCTGTCCGGTGGCGAGCAACAGATGCTGACCATCGCCCAGGCGCTGCTGTGCCGGCCGAAGCTGCTGATGATCGATGAGCTCTCGCTGGGTCTGGCGCCGGTTGTGGTCGGGAACCTGCTCGAGGTGCTGCGCTCCCTGAACGCGAGCGGGATCACGGTGTTGATGGTCGAGCAGTCGATGAACATCGCAACCTCCGCCGCGCCCCGCGCTGTGTTCCTGGAAAAGGGGCAGGTGCAGTTCTCGGGGGCCACCTCGGACCTCGCCCAATCGGGCGACCTGGTGCGCTCGGTGTTCCTCGGCGACGCCGTGGCCGGCCGGCGAGCTTCCAGCGCAGTCAAGGTGCAGCCATCCCAGCGACAAGAGGAGTCGACGGAGTCCCTGCCGGTGGCTCTCGCGGTGTCGGGGGTTGAGAAGTCGTACGGCGGGGTTCGGGCGGTCGCCGGCGTCGACCTGTCTGTCTACAGCGGGGAGATCCTGGGCGTCATCGGCGCCAACGGCGCCGGCAAGACCACGCTCTTCGACATCATCTCCGGCTCGCTTCGGCCCGACTCGGGTCGCATCACCCTGCACTCTCAGGACGTAACCAAGATGTCGGCGTCGCGTCGCGCCGGCCTCGGTCTCGGTCGCACATTCCAGGACCTCCGGCTGATCCCCTCGATGACCGTGGCCGAGGTCGTCTCCCTGGCCCACGAACGGCACCTCGACGTCCGGGAGCCCCTGGCCTCGGTGCTGGATCTCCCGGCCGTGATCCGGTCTGAGGAATCCCTCAAGCAGCGGGTTGCCGAGCTGCTGGCAACGTTCAACCTCGATCGTTATGCCAACTCCTTTGTCTCAGAGCTCTCGACGGGTACCCGTCGGGTGGTCGAACTGGCGTGCGCGTGTGCCCACCAGCCATCAGTCCTGATCCTGGACGAGCCCTCCAGCGGCCTGGCTCAGAGTGAGGCGGAGGCGATGATCGAGCTGATCGTGGACATCAAGGAGCGGACGGGCGCGGCGATCGCCTTGATCGAGCACGACATGCAGGTGATAAGGAGCCTGTCGAACGAGGTCCTCTGCATGCATCTGGGCGGGGTGATTGCCCGCGGAGCTCCAGAGGTGGTGCTGGAAGACCCGGACGTCATCGCCGCGTACCTCGGATTTGATGAAGTCGCCGTCAAGCGATCAGGCCCCGATGCTCGCCGGGGTCAGCCGGCAGTCGCCCCCAGGGCAGGCGGACGGATCGGCCCGAAGCCGCGCGAAGCTGAGGGGGCAAAAGCGTGACAGCCGGCGAGCGGAGACGACTACGGGGGGGCGTCGTGACGGCGGTTGTTGGGCTCTGCTTGGGACTGCAGCTGGTGGCCCCTCTGGCGACCGAAGCCGCAGCGCCCTCAATCTATGGCTGGTGGTCGCAGGCCAGCGTGGGCGGAGTCGGCTCGACAACTCAGCCGGACGTTCCCGCCGACGGCATGCTGGTCCAGAACGCACCAGCGGGCGCGATTGCCATTTCGGCGCTGCAGTTTTCCCTGCAGCAGGGAGCCACCGTTGGCCAGTTGACGCTCAATATCACCGGTCAGCCGGTGATCACAGCGCCACCGATCGCCTGTCCCGCGACTACGGCTTTCAAAGCGGCCGAGGGCGGACCCTGGAGCGACCACCCCAGTTACGACTGCACCGCTTCGGTGACCGGCTCGGTCAACGCGGCCAGCACCGAGGTCCAGTTTCAGGTGACCAAGCTTGTCCTCGGTCAGAGCCTTTCATTGGTCGTGTTGGCTGGCGGCTCAGCCGATCGGATCGCTTTTACCAAGCCGGGCCCTGACGCGCTGGCCGAGACCAACGGCGCACTCGCACCTCCCAGTGACGCCGTCACCAACCCCTCCGTTTTTGTCCCGCCCGCCCAGGCGATCGTTCCACAATTCCCGATCACTCCACCCCAGGGCAACCCCGTCCCCGCGGCCGCCCCACCCGTGGCGGCGCTGCCCGCCCCACCTCGCCCTCCGGCCGTCCTCGCCGCCGGCGCCGTCGCGCAGCCGCAGTCGTTCAGGCAGAACGTCATCAACGGCCTGGCACTGGCCCTGATCCTGCTGGCGATCCTCTATTGGAGCGACGGCTTTGGGGCGTGGCGGATCCGCACCTCCCTCGCGACCCGCGTCATCAGCGGGCCACGCAGGGCCTGACCGAGGGAAATGCTCACTCTGCAGCGGCGGCTTCGCCCCACCTCAGCCGGCCTCACTACGCGAGGCTTCGAGGCGGCATGATCAGGGGCTTCAGCGCGCATCTGAACAGTCTCTACGGCGACCTGGACGAGGCGGATCGCTGCGTCGCGGCCGTCCAGGATGGCTTCCAATGCGTTGAGATGTGGACGCCCCCAGGACCTGAGCCCGCCGCGTTGCTGATCGACAGCCTGCAGAAATTCAACCTGTCTGTCGCCACCGTCAACACTCACCAGGGCCCGGAGGCCGACGACTTCGGTGTTGTCAGCGATCCGTCGCTGAGCGGGTGGTGGAGGGAGCACTTCATCGGAACCGTGGAGTTTGCCCGCGCGGCCCACGCCGAGGCAATCAACGTTTTGGTTGGGGGGCGCCGGCCAACCGCGACAAAGCCGGCCCAGCAGCGCTGCCTGCTGGACAACCTGGAGTGGGCCCTGAGCCGGCTTGACGAAGGCGACCCCGCCTTGCTTCTCGAGCCACTCAACGGCGCCGACCGACGATCGCCGCTACTTCAGAACACGGGCGACGTACTGTCCGTCATGCAGCAGCTGGGAAGCCCTCCAGGATTGCGCATGCTGTTCGACGCCTACCACCTTTTCCAGGAAGAAGCTGACCTGATCGAGGCGCTGCATCGCGCCGCCGGAAAGATCGGCCACGTGCAGCTCGCCGACTACCCCGGTCGGGCCGAGCCGGGCACCGGCGAGGTCCCGGTTGACCGCTTCCTGAAGGAGCTGGCACGGAGCGGCTACGCCGGCTGGATCGGGCTGGAATACAGTCCAAGTCAGGGCGGATCCCCCTTCGCGTGGCTGCTCGAATACGCGGAATTCGACGACCGGCTCATCCCCGGGGTGGCGTCGTGACCGGAGTTGTTACCAGCCGCAAGCTGGACGGCGACAACGGATTCGCGGCCCGAGCGTTTCTTCGCTCGGAAGGCCTCACCGCGACTCAGGTGCGACAGCGGCCGGTGATCGGCATCTGCAACAGCTGGAGCGAGCTCAACCCCTGCAACACGCCGTTGCGTGACCTTTCGGAAGCGGTCAAACGCGGCGTGATCGAGGCCGGCGGCCTGCCCCTCGAATTCCCCACGATCTCGCTGTCCGAGGCCTTCGTGCACCCGACCACGATGATGCTCCGTAACCTCATGGCCATGGACGTCGAGGAGATGATCACCTCCAGCCCGATCGACGGGGTAGTGCTCCTGAACGGGTGCGATAAGACCGTGGCGGCGCAGATGATGGGGGCCTTGAGCGCCAACAAGCCGGCCCTTCTTCTTGGGTCGGGATACCGCCCGGTGGGGAACTGGGAAGGGCAGGCGGTGACTATCGACGACTCCTGGCGGCTGGGAGACGATCATCGAGCGGGGACCATCAGCGATGCCGCATGGGAAGAGCTCGAGGGTTGCCTCAACCCGGGTCCCGGGGTCTGCAATGTGCTTGGCACCGCGGTCACGCTGGCGATGATCGCCGAGGCCCTCGGATTTGCCCTGCCGGGCAGTGCCCTGGAACCTGCAAACTCCGCGGAGCGGGTCGCACTCGCCGAGGAGACCGGCCGTCAGGCCGTCACGACGGCGACAGAGAACAGGCGTCCTCGCGAGGCTGTCACCCGGCAGGCGCTGCTCGACGCCTGGCGCCTGGTATGCGCGGTCGGGGGCTCAACCAACGCCATCATTCATCTGGCGGCGCTGGCCGGTCGCGCCGGCGTCGAGATCGGTTGGCAAGAGTTTCGCGAGGTCGGCCGTTCGACGCCAACGCTGGCGCGCGTCAAGCCCAGCGGGCCCTTCGACCTCTCGGACCTGCACGCTGAGGGTGGTGTGCCGGCGTTGGTACGCGAGCTCACCGACCAGTGGGGCGTTGACCGGCCAACCGCCGGCGGAGCCACCTGGGCCGCAACCATCGAGTCCACCCCGGTGTCGGCATCGCGCGCCCTGGCCAGTCGCGCCGACCCAGTCGATCCTTCGGGCGCGATCTCTCTGCTGCGCGGAAGCCTGGCCCCCGACGGTGCGGTGATCAAGAAGAGCGCCGGCTCGTCCGAGCTGCTGACCCACATCGGTCCGGCGGTGGTGTTTAACGGCCTTGCCGACTTCCGCGCCCGGGTGCATGACCCCGACCTGGCGGTGACAGCCGAGAGCGTCCTGGTGCTTCGCAACGTGGGGCCGGTCGGTGGGCTGGGCATGCCCGAGGTGACACTCTCCATCCCGGACAAGCTGTATCGGGAGGGGGTCCGCGACATGGCACGGATCACCGACGGCAGGATGAGCGGGACGTCACGGGGAACCATCGTTCTGCACGTCGCCCCAGAGGCCGCTGTCGGCGGCCCGCTGGGCCTGGTCGAGGACGGCGATCTGATCGAGCTGGATGTCGAGGGGGGGCGTCTCGAGCTGCTGGTTGACGACACCGAATTGGCGCGGCGCGCCGGCGTGGGGCAACGGCCTTTTACGCCACCGGCTGCGCCGGTGCGCGGATACCGGCGCCTTTACGCGATGCATGTGACCCAGGCCAACCGCGGCTGCGACTTCGACTTCTTACGCGCGGAGCTCGCCCCGGGGACGGCGCCCGCGGCCATCAATGTTCGGCACATCCAGGAGGTCAAATGAAGCTGGTCAGCTTTGGCATGGTCGGGAGCGAGCAGCCGGGGGTCCTTGCCGACGACGACACCATCGTTCCTCTCAGTGGCATGCTCGGCGACCTCGGCTTCCCGGGTGCCGACATGAACGGGGTGCTGGGGCTGCTCGACTTCCTGCGACCCCGGATCCTGGAGCTGATAGACGACCCGGCCACGCCTCGGGTGTCGCGCTCCGACACTCGCCTCGGCCCTCCCGTTCCGGCGCCCCGCGCGGTGATCGTCATCGGCGGCAACTTTCACTCTCACGTCCAGGAGATGGCCGGGATGAACGGAGGCAATCCGCCCCTGGTCCCGATCATCGTCCCCAAGCCGTCCACAAACGTCATCGGCCCCTACGACCCGGTGGTCAGGCCGGCGGTCACCGCCGAGCTCGATTACGAGGCCGAGATGGCGGTCGTCATCGGGGCGCCGGGGCGGAACATCCCGCGCTCGGCCGGTATGAGCTACGTCGCCGGGTACATGAACATCCAGGACATGACGGCGCGCGACCTGATCCTCCCGCCCGGCGAACCGTGGATGCACCTCCAGATGGGCCGCGCCAAAGGCTTCGATGGCTCGAGCCCGTGCGGACCCTGGCTGCTGACCGCCGACGAGGTGCCAGACGCGCAGAACCTCGACCTGCGGATGTGGGTCAACGACGAGCTGCGCCAGGAGGGCAACACCAGCGACATGGTGGTCGACATCGCCGGTCTGGTGGAGAGTGTCAGCGCCGTCTTCCGCCTCCGACCCGGTGACATCCTCATCACCGGCACGCCCGCGGGCGTAGGGGCGAAGATGGATCCGCCACGTTTCCTGCAGCCCGGCGACCGGATCCGCATGACGGTTTCGGGCCTCGGCGAGACCGACAATTTGATCGTGGCCCCGTCAACCTGATCGTGGGCTCCATGAACGGAAGGCAGCCGGTCGTAGGGTTCGTCGGGCTCGGAGCGATGGGGTCACGGATGGCGGCCAGGCTGGTCGAGTCCGGCTACTCGCTGGTCGTCTACAACCGGACGCCGGGCCGGGCCGTCGCGGTCCGGGGGGCCCAGGTCGCGGAGACTCCGGCGGAGGTCGCCGGGCAAGCGGATGTGGTCTGTGGGTGCCTCCTCAATGGCGCTGCAGTCGAGGCCGTCTACCTGGGGGCGGAAGGCCTGGTCGGCAACAGTCGCAGCGGCCAGGTCTACGTCGAGCATGGGACGTTCGCGCCCGAGCTTGCGAGGGGCCTGGCGCGACTGCTGGAGGAGCGCGGGGCGGCCTTCCTTGACGCCCCCGTCACGGGCGGGCCCGAGGCTGCAGCATCAGGCAGCCTGACCATGATGGCGGGCGGCTCCGGTGCGGCCCTGGCCCAGGTCTTCGAAGTTCTCCATGCCTACGCCGGCCGGCTGTCTCACATCGGGCCGTCGGGTGCCGGCCTCGAGCTGAAGCTGGTCAACCAGCTGCTCGTCAGTTGCCACGTCGCCGCAGCCGCCGAGGCGTCGGCGTTGATCCGCCGCCTGAATCTACCTCTCGAGGCTTCGGCCGAAGTCCTGAACGCCGGATGGGGAGGCAGCGCCATGCTTGCCCGCAGCCTGCAGCGCTTGCGGCACGGCGAGCTGGGTGTGTCCGAGGCAACGATTGGCGGGCTGCTCGAGCCCCAGGCACTTCTCCGCGACCTGGCCCGCGACGTTGGCCTCAATCTGACCGCCATGCCGGCGGCTGCCGAGATGTTCAGACGGGCGTGCGAGGCCGGCAGCGGATCGCTTGACCTCGCCGCCATGGTTCTTACGGCGGAGGCCGGCCCGGCTGCGGTCGAGACCTAGGGCGCCGGCTCAACCGGGAGGACGACGCGGGTCCCATCGTGGAGCACCGTGTGCTCTGAAGGGACCAGCCGCTCTCCTGTAGTCAGCGGCTCACCGGTGCCGTAGTTGCGCACATAACGCGGGTGCGCACCACCCGACACCTGCAGGCGGAGGCGGTGTCCCGGGAGCAGGCGGTGGGCGCAAGCGCTCAACCTGACGGTGATTCGTTGGGCCTGGTTCGCCGCCACGGCGGAGTCGAGTTGCTGGAGCGCGTCGCTGAAGTTGTGGGACCTGCCGCGGGTGTCCACATCACAAAGCCGGACAAACACGTCGGCGTGGGGGTTGTCCACCTTGAGCTCGAGGTCGACCTGCGGGGTGCCGATGATGTCTTGTTTGCCGGGCAGGGGAGCGCTGGTGAAGGTCAGGACGTCGGCGCGCGCCTCCAGGTCCTTGTTGTCCTTGACGCCGGCGTGCCTGGGGTGAAGCAACGGACCACCGACGGCTGGTGTCGGATTCTTGGGATCAAAGACAAACGTCGAACTTCCGGCGCCCGCATCGGGTCCGAGGCTCCCGTCGTCCTGGAGGTGGTAGACCACATCCTGGGTGGCCGGCGGCCACTCCTGGTAGCTACGCCATTCATCGGCGCCGGTGACGAACAGATGGACTGGGGCATCGCGCTCACCGCGGCTGCCATCCCCCAGATGGCGATCCAGCCAGTCGACACTTTCCCTTGATATGAGGCCTGCTGCCTTGCCGACGGTCTGAAGGTGTGTCCATGGCCCAACCGTCAGGGCGACCTCGACCTTTCGATCGCGCAGGGTCAGGTATTGATCGATCGTCTGGTCGAGGAAGATGTCCTGCCAACCGCCGACCAGAAGCGTCGGGACATTGACCCGATGGAGGGCGTCGGGATGCCGGTACCCCTCCCAGAAGTCGTCAGCCGGGTCGTCGTGCGACAGCCAGTCGTTGTACCAGGGCGCTCGTCCATGCAGCAGCGGCTCCGCCGCCTTGCTCAGCGGTAGGTCCTCGAGACCAGCCTTCGTCCGCTTCTCCACGGTCATCACCCTCGAGAGGCGCGCCAGCCCGCCGCCCATCTCCTGGGTAGCCATCGCCTCACTCCAGCCAAATCCAGCGGCCAGGCTGAATGCCCCCGTCCCGTACATCGCCCGCCCGAAGTGGTGCGGACCGACCACGATCACCGTCGCCCGGAGCTCGGCGGGCGGATCTTCGAGGAGGGCCCATTGGGCATGGCCGAGATACGAACCACCCATGGTGGCGAGCCGGCCGTCGAACCAGGTCTGGGCGCGGAGCCAGGCGATGGTGTCCTGGCCGTCCGCTGCCTCGGTGACGAAGGGCACATGAGGTCCGGTGGATCCGAAGGTCCCGCGCACGCTCTGCAAGAGCAGGTTGTAGCCGGCCGCAGCGAAGAGGGCGCCGAAAGTGATGCTGACCGGGAACCCGCGTCCGTACGGACTCCGCACCAGGATAGTGCCGGCGGGTTCAGCGGTGTCCGGAACATAGTGGTCGGTCAGGAGATGGAATCCGTCCCGCGTCGGGACTTCGATTCCTTTGACCACCCGGTAGCCGCCGCTGCGGT
>DATMMS010000008.1:0-95714 GCA_035569605.1 Candidatus Solibacter sp.
GGGCTGAGGTAGTCCATGCGGTCCGTCCAGGGCACGCCCTGGTGATAGGTGACGCGCTCGAAGTCCTTCTCGAAGCCGGTGTGGAGGTAGCCGATATCGGGGTCGGAGTGGCGCACCACCTCGCCCTCGACCCGGAGCACCAGCCGGAGGACGCCGTGGGTGCTGGGGTGCTGCGGGCCCATGTTGAGCTCCATCAGGGGACCGTCGGGAGTCTCGCCGACATAGGTCAGCCCCTCGGCGAAGGCGGCCTCGGCGGCGCCGACCACGTCCGAGGGCTGGTGTGGTGCCCCTATCACCGGCGCGGTCGGCTCGGCGGCAACGTTCTCGGTGTCGATGGTGCCGCTCAACTGGGGGCGCCTCGCGGTACCGACGAATCGGGGGCGAAGGACTCCCGGTCGCTGAACTTGACCGACTCACCGAAGGAGATGTAGTCCTTGCGCAGGGGATGGCCTTCCCAATCGATCGGCATCAGCAGGCGGCGCAGGTCCGGGTGGCCGCGGAAGTCGATCCCGAAGAGGTCGAATACCTCTCGCTCCTGCCAGCCCATCCCTTGCCACAGCGGGGCGGTCGAGGGCACCCAGGGCGTTTCGCCCGGCGTGTCGGGCACGCCGACCTTGAGACGGACGGTGCTGCCGCGGTGGAGGCTGCGCAGCTGGTAGACGAGGTCGAACCGCGGCTCCCGGTCGAGCCAGTCGATCGCGGTGCAGAACAGCGGCAGGGCGAACTGCAGGTCGGGGTGGTCCCGAAGCAAGGTGCATACATCGAGCAGGCGCTCGCGATCGACCAGGAGCGCACCTTCCGGCTGCGCCGCTTCCAGCCCCAGCACAGCGCCGGGCATCCGGGTGTCGATTGCCGCGCGCACCTGGTCCAGCTCCGACACGGGCGCCGGGGCCGGTTCTTCAGGGGACGCGGCAGGGTTGGGGTGCTCTTCGGTCACTTATTCCTCGCTTAGCAGCGCCGGACTCGAAGGGCCACGGCTGGGGTTCTTCGGATCAGGCGACAGCCTCCACCCCACGAATCAAGGGATTCGCGGGGGCCCCAGCCTGCGCTCGGATCTTGCGTTGCAGCTTGAGTACGGCGTCGAGCAGCGCCTCGGGGCGCGGCGGGCAGCCCGGTACGTAGACGTCGACCGGCACCACCTTGTCCACTCCCTGGACGATGGCGTAGTTGTTGAACATCCCCCCGCAGGAGGCGCACGCGCCCATCGAGATCACCCATTTGGGCTCGGGCATCTGGTCGTAGATCTGCCGCAGTACCGGCGCCATCTTCTGGCTGACGCGACCGGCCACGATCATCAGGTCGGCCTGGCGTGGCGAGGCCCGGAAGACCTCGGCGCCGAAGCGCGCCATATCGAACTTGGGCCCGCCGGTGCCCATCATCTCGATGGCGCAGCAGGCCAGCCCGAACAGCGCCGGCCACATCGAGTTGTAGCGGCCCCAGGCGACCACCTTGTTGACGCTGGTGGTGACGAAGTTGTGGCCCAGGCTGGCGGTCAGCGCGTCGCCGGCCGACGGCGGTGTCGGATGCGAGTGTGGCTGGTTGGGAAATGAAAGCGGCCCGCCGTAGGGCTGCCCGGGATTGGTTATTCCCATTCCAGGGCACCCTTGCGCCACACGTAGACCAGGGTCAGGGCGAGCACACCGACGAAGATCCCCATCTCTACCAATCCCTGCACCTTGAGATCGCGAAGAATCACGGCCCAGGGATAGACGAAGATCGCCTCGACGTCGAACACGATGAAGAGCATCGCCGTCAGGTAGAAGCCGACCGGCAGACGCCTGCGGGCGGTCTCGGCGGGGACGATGCCGCACTCGTACGGCTGGGCCTTGGTGGCCGACGGGCTCTTGGGGCCCAGCACCGAGGAGAGCACGATCGCGATCGTCGCAAAGGCGACCACCGTGACGAAGAACACCAAGAGTGCGACGTATTCGCTCGGCATCGCGGCCATTCTACCTAGAGCAGTGCGGCCGCCGGGCCTCGCCGCCGGCGCTCAGTCCTGCTCTGTGGCGCTCAGCAAGCGGTAGGTGACGCCGAGGATGGCGCCGTCGAGCAGGAAGTTGGCCAGGAAGCTGTAGGCGCGCCGTTTGAACACGAAATAGCCCAGCGCGCCGAAGGAGCTCGCGGCCTTGCCGACCATCAGCAAACGCGTCAGCTCGCGGCGTTGCCGGCGGTCGCCGGCGGTTGCGGCGCGCGCCGAGATCACGGTGATCAGGGCCATGTACGCCATCGCCAGCACCACCCACAGGTTGTCGGCGTCCACAGGGGACTCCTCCATGCCGACCATCCTCGCGCCCTTGTTCATGTTGGCGGTGATGCTCCCCGGCAGCAGATAGAAACCGGCGCCGCCCGCCATGAAGATCGGCGCCCACAGTTTGAGCCAGAGCTTGAGGCGCTCGTCCGCCGGCGAGGATTCGGCCGTGACCATCGAGTGGTTATAGCATCGGCTCGGAGTTGCCATAGCGAACGCCTGTTCGCTACACTATCGGTATGGCACTACCACTTCGAACCCACTGCGAGCGGTGCGGGCTGCCTCAGTGGCTGGCGCCGATGCAGGCGATCTCGATCCGGCGCCTGGAGTGCCCGCGCTGCGGCCACCGGGCTTCGGCGCAGAGGCTCCGCTTCATCCGGCAGCGCGCCCGCTACCGGCGCGAGCCCGAACTGAAGCTGGCCAGCTAGGGGCAATCCGGCTACCAATCGCCCGCGCCCTTCGGCGCGGGCGGGTACTGGTGGGCTTAGCTCTCCTTCTCTTCGGCGCGCTCGCCGACGGTGACCTCGAGCTCTGTCAGCTCGCCTGAGCGGACGACCTGGAGCTTTTGCTTGCTGCCGACCTCGAGCCCCTGCAGGGCGCGGTAGAGATCGCGCATCCCGGTGACAGGCTCGCCACCGATGCCGACCAGGGTGTCTCCCTGGACCACGCCGGCGCCGGCAGCGGGACTGCCGGCCTCAACCGAGATCACCATCAGTCCACTGGAATGGCCGGTCTTCTCGCGCACGTCGTCCGAGAGGTAGATCGGCTGGGTGCCGATTCCGAGATATGGCTGCTTCACGCGCCCATGGGTCAGCAGGCTCTCGGCGACTCGCGCCGCCGTCTCGATCGGTAGCGACTTGGTCTCACCGCCGCCGTAGTACCAGCTGTTGACGGCGACCACGTTGCCCGAGGAATCGACCAGTGGTCCGCCCGAGAAGCCCTGGTAGAGGTGGGCGTCGGACCTGACCAGGCCATCGACGCCGCGGCCACGCCACCCGCGCTGGCGGCTCTTTGTCGACACCACGGCGCCGAAGGTGGCCTGCAGCTCTCCGGGACGGCCGACCGCCAGGACCAGCTCACCCGGTCGCAGCGAGGTCCCCGATCCCCGGGTCGCCGGGGTGGCGCCATGGCCGGCCGCCTTGATCAAGGCCAGGTCACTGCCCGCGTCACGCCCGACCACGGTGGCGGGGACGCTGGTCTCGCCGTGGACCACGGTGATCTCGTCCTCGCTCTCGATGGCGTGGCTCGACGTCAGCACGTGGTCCTTGTCCCAGGCGATGCCGGTGGCCGATTTGCCGCGACGGGCGCGAACCTCCACCACGCTGCCGGCGGCGGCTTCAACGGCGGCGGCGAGGCTGTCCGATATGTCTTTCAGGGTTGTCATCAGTTGGTCTCCGATTCAGGTGAGGCCCTAAAACGTCGGTGTCGGGCCTCTCAATGGCAGCGTAGGCGGGGAGCGCATGGCCCACATCAGCCGATCGGGGAGGTCGCGACTCCCCTATCGGGTGGAATCAGACAGTGATCCACCCCAGCCGCATCCCCAGCAACACCGCCTCTGCGCGGCTTCGAGCCCCGAGCTTGCCGAGCACGGTTCCGACATGGAACTTGGCGGTGTGCTCGCTAACACCCAGAGAGCGACCGATCTCGGCGTTGGTCAGGCCGTGCCCGAGCAGCTGGAGCACCTGGGACTCCCGCAGCGTCAGCTGCTCGACGGGCTGCGTGGCCTCGTCGCCCTCGACCAACCCTGGCGCCAGGCTCTCGGCCTGCGCCCGGCCCAGGACAACGAGGCCCGAGACGGCAGCTCCGATCGCGGCGGCGAGGACGTCAGGGCCAACCCCGGCCGGCAGGACGCCGGCGGCGCCGGCAGCGATCGCGTCACCTGCGGCCTGCGGGTCACCGAGTACCAGCAGGGGGATGCCGTTCCGGTCGCCCATGACCTCCAGCATCTCCTGCAGTGACGATCCACCTCCGCCGGCGTCAAGCAGGATCGCCTCCGGACCCAGCTGCGCGATCGCCTCCGCCGCGCCCCCCGGCGGCACCGCCGCCACCACCTCGAGCCCGCCGGCCTGTTCCACCAGGGCTCCCAACCCCAGCTGGGCCAGCTGGCTATCAGAAACGACGAGCACGCGCATACCGAACTATGCCTGCCCTTCGTAGCTGTGCTTCAAACCGAGACTGCTGAGCGCCGCGAGGCGCGCGGGTCAGGCCGGGGGCGCCAGTACGACGAACGAGATGATGAAGATCAGGAACGAGACCGACGCCGCGATCACGAAGAGGTGGAAGACCTCGTGATAGCTGAACACCCGGCGCCACAGCACGGGACGCTTGAGCGCGTAGCAGAGTGCGCCGATCGTGTACAGCACGCCGCCGAGAACCAGAAGCATGCCTCCGCCTGTGCCAACCCGGCCGAAGATCGCCGGGATCGCGATCACCGCCACCCAGCCGACCATGAGATAGAGCGAGGTGAAGAGCCATCTCGGAACCTTGACCCCACTGATCGCGATCCCGATGCCCACCAGGCTCAGCCCCCAGACCGACCCGAGCACAGCCGGCCTGCGCCAGCCCTGGAGCAGCGCGAAGGCGATTGGCGTGTAGGTCCCGGCGATGAGCAGGAAGATGTTGGAGTGATCGAGGCGGCGTAGCAGCTCCTTGGTCCGCACGGACCAGTTGGGGATGTGGTACAGCGCACTGCCGCCGAAGAGCAGCACCATCGTCGCCCCATAGATCACCACCGTCACCTGCTTGGCCGGGTCTCCGCCTGCCAGTACCGCCAGCACGATCGTCGCCGCGACCGCGAGCGGAGCGCTCAACGCGTGCGAAAAGCCGCGGAGCAGCGGCTTCACCGCCTCCTGGACAGCCTCCTGGAGCTGCGGGCGCTGCGAGCTATATGACATGAAACGATGATACATGAGCCGGTGGCCTTCGAGGCATCGCCTCCATATTGGCCCCGCCCCGGGACAAGCACAAGCGGGTGCCGGTGACAATCACCAGCGTGAGCGAGATCGGGCGCGATGACGCCCCCAGCCAAGGTCCTGGGCGCATGCCTGTCAGGGCGACGATCGTCTACTGCGCGATCGCGGTGTTCCTGGCTGGATATGGCGGCTCGATCCTCTTCGTAGCCCTTCCGGGCATCGCCACCGAGTTCGGCGCCAACGTCAGCAGCCTGGCGACGCTGGGTTCGATCCTGTCGCTGGGCTCCGCCATCGGGCTGCCCCTGGCGGTGGTCGCCGACCGAGGTCGCCGCGGTCCCGTCGCCGCCGTCGGGATCGCGGGATTCTCGCTCGCCGGGCTGGTCACGGCGATCGTTCCCAGCATCGGGGTGCTCGCGATAGCGCGGCTGGCAGCGGTCTGCTGCGAGACCGTCGTCGCCGCCGTGGCTACGGCCGCGACGCTCGAGGCCGTCGGCTCGTCGCGCCGCGGCCGGGCAGCCAGTCTGCTGGCGCTCAGCGGCGGCGCCGGTGCGACCCTCAGCCTCGTCGCCTACCCGCTGGTGGCGCCCCACTGGCGGATCCTCTACGGGTTTGCCGGCCTGGGTGTGCTGGTGGCGCCCCTGGCGCTGAGGATCTCCAGCCACAGGCCCGCCGGCGCACATGTCTCAGCCCGAGTGCTGCTCGATTCCCCGTGGCGCCGGCGGCTGCTGGTGCTGGCTGCCTCGGGCGCGCTGGGGGCCCTGCTATACGAGCCCGCCAACTTCTTCGCGATCTTCTTCGGCAGCCGCACCCTGGGGCTTCAGCCGTTTGCCCTCAGCGCCGTACAGCTGGTGTCGGGCGTGGCGGCCGCCGGCGGCCTCGTGGTCGGCGGTCTTCTTTCCGATCGAGCCGGTCGGCGCTGGCCGAGCGTGGTCCTGCTGTCCCTGTCGGCGGTCTTGACCGCGATCAGCTTCACCTCCTCGCGCGTGCTCTATGTCGGAGGCAACGTGCTGTGGTCGGTCTTCGCGAGCGCCAGCGCGCCGATGCTGGGTGCCTGGACCACGGAGCTGATGCCGACCAGGGCCAGGGTCACCGGGTTCACCGCGACCGGGGTGGCGGGGGCGCTCGGAGGCGTTGGAGGGCTGCAGCTGGTTCGAGCCCTGGCGCCGGCTCTTGGCCTCGGCGGAACCCTGTGGCTCACCGCCGGCGCAGCGGTGGCCGGCAGCCTGGCCCTGCTGGCCCTTCCCGAAACCCGCGGTGAGGCTCTGCCCGAATAGGCCTGGCTGCGGCACCTCAACAGACTTGCCCCTCGGCGGAGCGAGTGTGATGCCGACCGTGCTATCGTCGCGCCGCGGGGGTCGCGAGGGAGGGAAACGCACAATGCAGGAGTCGATTGAGGCGCGCCAGAGATGGCTCGATTGGGCGGAACAGATCTACCCGGGACGCGATGATATTGCCGCAGCAGCCGCGGACGTGGCGCTTGAAACATTGCGAATGGGCGGCACCGACGACGACGCGGTCGGCGCTGCCAGCCGAGAGGTTCGCAAGCACTTCCCCGAGGAGGCTTCGGAACTGCCGATAGCCCGCCAGGCGCAGGGAATGGTGGTGACTCGGGCAATCACGGTGTCGGCGGGCGAGGCGTTCAAGGTCGGCATTTTCGGCGGCTGCGGCTTCCTGCTCGTCGTCATCGCGGCCTGGGCGTTGCTATCCGCCGCCGGGATCACCTTCGCAACCCTAAGCCGTCCCTGACAGCGCTACTGACTGGCCCTTAGTACCAGGACGACTCCCGAGTGGCGCTCACTTACAAAGATTCGGCCACTCGACGGATCCGCGACAACGCCGAGCGCGTTGGCCACCTCGATCGTCTTGAGCACTCGGAAGGTGAGGCGATCGATGATCACCAGCGCCCCCGGGGGGTGCGGGTCCTGCTGCGTTCCGTTGGCCGCCTGTCCGTAGCAGGCCACATATAGGCGGTCGGCCAGGATCGCGACGCGGATCGGGTTCCGGCTGACCCGGGCGACACCCGTTAGCACAGGTGAACCTGCGAGTCCCCGGATCTCGCCGAGGCTGTCGGCGAGCTGGTTCTCGCTGACGTAAGCCGTATCTCCGGAGGCGTTGAAGGCGAAGCCGTTTGGCCCCGAAACCGCCAGTTCGGAGCTCAGTCGCCGGGGCGGGCTACTCCTTCCATCCAGGAGGCTGACCCGGGATGATGCGAAGCTCCCTACCAGCACCCGACCATTGCCCGGCGCCACCGCCAGCACGGTCGGTGAGCTGCCCATCGCCACAGTCGCAAGCCGCCCAGGGGTCTGTGCACGCCCGTCGATCACGTCGACACTGTTGGAAGCCGCATTGGCCACGAAGACCCGGCCGGTCTGGCCATCAACTGCGACCGCGGCGGGGTTATGACCAACCGAAACGGTGTCGATGACATAGGGCGTCAGGGCTCGTGCGTCGATCACGTACAGAGCACAAGACCCGCTGCCGGCGACGTATAGCCTGCCGGTCACGGGATCGAGATCCATCCCGAAGGGATTGGCCCCAACCGGGATGCTGCCGGTGGTGCGTGGGGGTGAGGCCCGTCCGTCGACGACAGCGATCCGGTTCTCAGCGACGATGGCGACAAAGAGCCGGCCGGACTGAGGATCCATAACCATGTTGGCCGGACCGCGCCCAACCGCCACCGTCGCGACCACCGAAGGATCGTGGGGCACCGCCGGTGCGTCCGCCTGGTACAGCGTCACGGGTTGAGGCGGACAGCCCGCCACCACCGGCGCGGTTGCTGACGCCGGCGTGTAGGCGCCAAGCACGGTCAACGCCGCCACCGCCAGCGCCGCCGCCGGGACCGCAGCCACCGGTGCTGTCGCCTGGGCAAGCAATCCGGGCACCCGCCCCATGCCCGGCAGCTGCGCCACCAGGGTGGAGAATCCCGCCGCCCGCCACAGCTTCCCCAACGAGATGTTGAGGCAGGCCCGCACGATGTCCGGGTCGAAATCCTTGCCCGAGCATCTCACCAGCTCCGCCCGGGCAGCCTGAGGGGTCATCGGTTTCTTGTAGGCGCGAGCCGTGGTCATCACCTCGTAGGAGTCCGCCACCGCGACGATCCGCCCGCCCATCGAGATCGCTTCGCCGACCAGCCCGCGTGGGTATCCGCTGCCGTCGTAGCGTTCGTGGTGCTGGCCAACGGCGCCGCCGAGCTCGACTCCGAAGTAGGGCATCATCGACGCCACCAGGCGCGCCCCCTCCTCGGGATGCCGCCGGAGGATCTCCCACTCTCGCTCATCCGGACGGCCAGGCTTGTTGAGGACCTCGGCCGGCACCGTCAGCTTGCCGATGTCGTGGAGCAGCGCCGCCCAGCGCAGACGATCGCGGTCTGGCCCGGTGATCTTGAGCTCGTCTGCCAGCATCTCGGTGACGACCCGGACGCGCTCGGAGTGGCCGCGGGTGCTGGCGTCGTGGGCGCTCAACGAGAGCGCGAGGGTGAGGATGAGCTCCGCCCGCTCGGTGGCGCTGTCGTGGCGGCCTTCGGCAGCGGCGCGCTGGAGATCCGCCTGCAGCGTCTTGGAGTTGGGACGCCGGCGCGCGATCGCCAACCGGGACGGAACGTGGTCCGGAAAGACCAACGACATGTCGAGCAGGATCGCCAGCGGCAGCACCCGCCTCATCGCGATCGTGGCCGCGCCGATCACGGCGGTGGTGACAAGGAGCTCGAGGGCCCACCAGCCGGCCAGCCCGATCGAAGGGTATGGCGGCGGCAACAGCCGGCTCAGCGCCACCGAGACCGCGATGCCAGCCACCGCCGGCACGACATAGACGGAAGAGCGAAGCGCCGTCGACGCCAGCGGCTGGGGCGCCCAACGATTTGCCGAAGAACTCCCGGGGTTCGCTGCTTCGTTCACGACCTTGGGGGCCCCCATGGGTGCATGAAGACGACGGTTGGAGCGGGAGACGAGACTCGAACTCGCGACATCCAGCTTGGAAGGCTAGCGCTCTACCAACTGAGCTACTCCCGCGCCGGCTCCATATTAGCTACCGGCCCGAAAGCCACCTAGGTTTGGTCGCCGACCCAGGCATGGCCGTCGGCGTAAGCCTCCTTCTTGAAGATGGGCACCTCGGCCTTGAGGGTGTCGATCAACCACCGGCAGGCCTCGAAGGCCTCCTCGCGGTGCGGCGAGGCAACCGCCACCACGACGCTGACGTGGCCGATCTCCAGGCGGCCGACCCTATGGGCGATCACGGCGTCGCTGATCGGCCACCGGTCGCGCGCCCGGGCCACCAGCTCTGCCATCTGCTTCTCGGCCATCTCCTCGTAGGCCTGGTACTCGAGCCAGCGCACCTCGCGACCGTCCTGGTGATTGCGGACGATGCCCGTGAAGACTGCCACGGCACCGTCCTCGGGGGCAGCCAGGCCACGTGTCAGGACCTGCGGATCGATCGGCTCGCGGGAGAGCCGGGAGGCCTCAGCCACCGGCGGTCGGCGGGATGAAGGCGACCTCGGCCTGATCGACGACCGGTGTCTCCCAGCCCGCGTACTCCTGCTCGACGGCGCAGCGGAGGTTCCCCCTCAGGGCGGCGAGGCCTGGATGATCCAGAACCAGCTGGTCGAACACGGAGGCCATGGTGCTGCCCTCGGCGACGTCGAGGGCGACGCGGGCGACGCCGACGATCTCCCGGGGACGCGCGAAGAGCAGGACGGTTATCTTCAGGCCGGCACCCGCTCGCGCGACTCGGCGGCGGCCTCCGCGCGCCTGTTGCTCTCCCTGGTGGGACGGATGGGTGCGGCGACCTCCCAGTACTTCCGGCAGAGCCACTCGTACATGAAGCCGCGCGAGAACGCTGCCATGAACGTCCCCACAGGCGGGTCGGGCCACCCGCGCAGGGCGGACTGAGCGCGCCGCAGCAGGCGGTAGCGCCGCTGGTAGCGCTCCTGGACGCTGCCGTACATGTCGAGGGCGAGGCGGTGGTCGATGGCCCCCGAGAGCTCCTGGTCGATGATCTCGCTGAGCAGCTGGGCGAAGAACACGGCGGGACGTATCCCCTCCCCCGTCAGCGGCAGGCAGTGTCCGGCAGCGTCGCCGACGACAAAGATGTCGCCGGCCGTCCCGGGCCGCAGGCCGGCGGTAAGAAAGCCGCCGTGGGTGCGTTCCCCGGCCATCCCCTGGCGGGCCAGGAAGTCCGCCGTCGACGCCTTGACGCCTTCGGGCGCCACATAGGAGAGCACGCCGGCTCGGGCCACGGGCCCTGCCGGGAATGACCAGCCGTACCCGTCAGCCCGGACAGCTGGGTCGAACCAGAAATGCAGGCCATCGCCATCGAATCCGCGAGCCGGTTTCTCCAGCCCGTAGGTGATCGCGACGTGGGCGGGGAAGCCGGGGTCGACGCTGGTGGCAAGGGCGGCCCGCCATCCGGTGGCGTCGACCAGCACCCGTCCGGCCACCGGCCCCTGGTCGGTGAGCACCTGGCTGCCCTCGACGCCTGTGGCCGAGGCCCGAATCAGGTCGCCTCCGAACCTGGCCAACAGCAGCCGGCAGAACCTGCGGTAGTCGAAGGTGCAGAACGGATACGGCAACCGGTGGCGGTGGGACCCCCTGCGGGTGTGGATCACCCCGAACTCGTGGACCTCCTCGATCGACTCCTCTAGGCCTAGCTTCTGGACCAGGTCCAGGGTCGTCCCGCAGGCCGACGTCTGGCCCTCGCCGATCTCGTCCTTCTCGATCAGCGCGACCCTGCCCTGGACCGTGGTGGCCACCACCAGTCCCGCAAACGAGCCGCCGGCGATGACGACGTCGTACCGGTGCGCGCTCACTCCAGGTCCTTGGCGCTGATGGTCTGATACGGCACGCCGGCAAGCTTCTCTTCGAAGCGCGCCAGCACGAACGCCAGGTCGCTGGCGCGGTTCAGGAACCGCAGCGACTCCGCGTTGGTGATGGTGCCCTGGTGCAGCATCCGCGCCACCTCTCTCTCGCCACGGCGGATGACAGTCCTGGCGACGTCCAGCACCGCCGCGGTGGGCGTGGCCGAGATGGTGAACATCGCCGGCAGGTCGGCGGCGTCGCGGATGCGCTCGACCCTGCCTTCGATGTCGGTGACGTTGCCGGCGTCGATGGAGAAGTCGCCCGAGTGGGCCTCCCCGGCGGAGATCTCGGACATCAGACGGTAGAGGTCGTTCTGAAGCCGGAGCGCCTCCTTGCGCACTGCCGAGTGCTGCGTCATGGTGCGGGCTTCGCCGACCAGAGCGCAGGCCTCGTCCAGGATCCCGGTCGCCTCCACGCGCGGGTCGTATTTGGCGACTTCATCTCCACCCCAGAGGCTGGTGTAGCCTCCATCCCCCCTGCGGGTGGTCACAGGGGTGCGCGTTTTTTTCCTCTCCGCCATCCGCTGATCTTAGGGCTCGGGCCCGGACGGAGACTCGTCCCCGCGCCGATCCTCGGCCACGTCGTCGATCCAGTCCGTGTCACCCCGCCCCACTGCCACCGGGGGCTGGCGCAGGTGCCCCAGGATGGCGGGAGCGGCCGCGAACAGGATGATCCCGAGGACCAGCAGAACCACCAGAAGCCGCAACCAGGCGCCGCCCGGGAAGCCGGTCTGGCCGGCGGATTGGAACACCTCGCCGTGCCCGGCCGTGAAGGCGATCACCTCGTCGGTCGCGTTGTGGCCTACGTGCCGGTACACCGGCTGCCGGTCGGGGATGGCGCATTGAGCCGGGTTGGGCTCGGTCTCCCCGATCCTTGGACCGACCTGGTCAGGCGATGCCGAAGCGTCGGTGTCGAGGTAGAGCGAGCCAGCGAACTTCAGCGAACGCGGGCAGGAGGAGGCGCTGGGCGAGGGGATGACATCGGCCTGGGGGCTGGAGCCCGCGGTCGGGGCGCCGGCCAGCGCCGCATGCGAAGTCGCCGCAACCGCTGCCAACGAGGCTGCGGCGGCCGCCAGCGCGACCAGCGCCGCGGCGAAGCGCTCAGGCAGGCGCATCCACCGGCGCGGGGGTTGCCTCGGGCGAGAAATGCACGCGAACGCGCTCGGTCAGACCGAGCCTGACTACGATCGCGGGAAGCACCACCAGGGCCGCCGCCACCGCCAGCACCATGTCCATCGCCGCGACCAGGCCAAAGTCGCGCACCACCGGCAGGTCGAAGCCGAGGCTGGCGATGCCCGGCAAGGCTCCCGCCGCCAGCGCGAGGAAGCCGAGGACCAACGCCCCCCCGGAGAGCAGGATGCCGGGACCGGCGCCGCGGCTGGCCTCCTCCGCCGCCGCTGAACCCGCCTCGGTGCCGCCCGCGATCGCCTCGCGGTAGCGCTCCAGCCACAGGATCGCGAACTCGGTGCCGAATGCCACCACCAGGGCGCCCAGCACCGCGGTCATGGGTGTCAGCGGCACCCTCAGTGCGAATAGCACGGCGGTCGACCAGCCCGCCACCAGCAGCGTGGGCGCCCACGCCATCAGCGCCAGCCGCGGCCGCCGGTAGATCGCGAAGAGCACCAGCAGGACCAGGGCAGCGCCCAGGACGTTGAGCACCAGCTGGCCCGACTCAAGGGCCTCCAGGCCGCGAACCGTCAGGTAGCTGAAACCGGCCGGGTAGTAGCTGTACCCCGGAGGGGCGGTGACGTCGCCAAGGATGCGGTCGATGATCTGCTTCTGCTCGGCCACCGGCGCCAGGTTGATCCCGAAGGCGATGCGGGCCAGCCGGTGCGAGCGGTCCACCAGCGAGTCGGTGAAGTATGTCGGCATCACCTGCAGATAGGCCTGGACCTTGGTCGCGTCGGGCTGGGTCCCGCCGTTGACGGCGGTGACCAGGTCGGAAAGGCTGCCCAGCGGTCTCAGCTGGCCGTTGCTGTCGCGCTGCGCCACCGCCTGCAGGTTGCGGGTCCAGTCCAGCGCGGCCGCGGACGTCACGTCAGGGCCGGTCAGGATGAAGTCGAGCTCGCCTGCGGAGCCGGTGGCGGCACGAACGACGTTGAGATCCTGGAGGGCGCGCAGGTTGGGCGAAACCAGCTTCTGAGGATCGCTCTCGTAAGTGCTGAAGGGAAGCGCGGCCCAGCCGACCATAGCCAGCAGCAGCGCCGGGACCAGGATCAGCGGGGCGCGACGCAGAGCGAAGCGGGCCAGCGCGCTTGGCACCCGGCCGGGTTCGTTGCTGTGCTCGTCGGCGCCACTAGCGACGGCCGCAGCGACCGGGAGGTCGGCGACGGCTTGCGGCTCCGCCTCTGGTGTCGCTACCTCGGAGCCCCCGGCCGAGACGTCCTCCTCCGCCGGCAGGACCTCGGTGACCTCGCGCGCCGGCATGGGGTAGGCCACCGCGACCCTCTCCTCCTCCACCGGCGCGGGTTCGAGCACGGCACGCGACCAGGCGACCAGCGGTCCCAGCTCGGGCAGGGCCTCGGGCCCCGGATCCCATGGTGTCGGCTCCCAGACCGGGGACTCCTCAGAGTCCTCGCCCACGGGCGGTGCGGGGCCGATGGCGATCGTCGTCTCCTCGACCTCGACCACAGCCGGCGCGGTTGCCGCGGTGGTGCCGCGGCCCAAGCCGAACAGCATGTCGTCCAGGTCGTCGTCGGCTTCGACTGTTGCTGCGGCGATCGAGGCCGCGCCGGTCGGCGCCAACTGCGAGGCAGGCGCCACAGTGGCTTCCGCCACGGGTGCGGCTTTGGGCTCCGACCGGATCCCGGGCGGCAGCCCGATGTTGGGCCAGGCCCGGACCGCGGCCAGGACGGTCAGGCGGGCCACGGTCCACGCGATCACGACGCCGAGGCTCATCACAACCCCGAACTGGCGCACCATCGGAATGGTCGAGACCAGCAGCGCCAGCAGTCCTCCGACGGTGCACATCGCCGCCCGCCGGGTCGCGATCCCGGCGCCGCGGCGGGCCAGGTCCCAGGGCACCCCGGCGCCCGATTCGACGGCCTGGGTATAGCGATAGAGGAACTGCACGGCGTAGTCCACCGCCAACCCGAGGGCGATCGGAAAGGCGGCCAGCGTCGCCGGGTTCAGGGCCAGCGTGAAAGTCGCCAGGAACGACTGCAGGCTGGACGCCTCGATCCCGGTCCGGCTGCGCAGATAGGCGGCCCCGTAGCCGATCGCCGTGACCACGCCCGATAGCACCAGCACAGTGGCGGCCCCCGCCACCAGTGGCAGGATCCGCAGCCCCAACCGACCTCTCCGCCGCAGAGCCACCAGCAGCAGGACCGCCATCGAGACGATCCCGAGGATCATCCCCGCCAGCAGCGACAGTCGCAGCCCGCGCTCGATCGCCGCCTCCAGCACTGGCACGCCGGTGATGGTCACCGCTCTCGCCAGCGGAGTGCCTGCCACCTGCTGGTTGATCAGGTCGATCAGCGCCTGCGCCGAGCCGGGCCGGAACTCGGTGCCGAGCCGGGCGGTGATGACGATGTGGTTGGGATCGGGGATGACCGACGCGAAGCGTGGCTTCGGCTTGCCGTTGTCGGGGTTGATGAAGAGGGCGTCCATCCAGCGGGGGTTGCTGGCCTGCAGCGGCGCCAGCTTCTGCAGCTCGGGAAACTGCTTGAGGGCATTGTTGATGTAGGTCGTGCCCGCCGCTTTGGCCGCCTCGTTGGCGATCGTGGTGGCGTCGGCGTCCGACTTTCCAGCCGCCTTGGCGTCTGAGAACGCCTTGGTCTGGGCAGCGGACATGACCGCGGTGAGCTGGCCGGCGGCGACGTTCTGGATGGTGGCGCCGGCGACGGTGGCGATGCTGGAGGGTCCGTAGACCGACTGCACGCCGAGATCCGCGTGCCGGGCCAGCTGGCCCTCGATGCCGATCTCCGAAGTCAGGGCCGAGCTGTTGATCAGGCTCTCGACGTTGCCCGAGACCAGGACCACCAGCGGGTCGGCGCCGAAGACGCTCTCGTAGTCGACCTCGTGCTGGAACGCCTGGGTACTGGGATCGACAACCGTGTCCGGCGCGGTGTCGTAGCTGGCGTAGCGCAGGGCGAACAGCAGCAGCGCCAACGCCAGGACCGCGAGCAGGGTCAGGGCAAGCCGGGGCCGGGCCAGGAACATCGTGATGACTCTAGGCGATCGGAGTTAGAGCGGAGAGATCAGGCTCGGCGGGTGCGCCAGAGCCCGAAGCCGACCCCCACGCCGGCGACGACCAGGAGCAGGGCGACGATGATGTCCGTCCCCCGCGAGGTGTTGGGCATTCCGCCGGACGCGCTGACCGCCGGCACAGTCACCGGCGAGGAGCTGCCGAGCGCGGCCGCGGTGCTGCCGGCGAACAGCGGCGGCGGCTTCGTGCCGAAACCGGGGATCGCCTTGCTCTGCGAGTTGGTCTTGCAGGTGAACGCCGGATTGACGGGCCGCGTGCTGTTGCCGCTGTTGGGTCCGCAGATCACGCTGCCCTCGTTCTCGGCCACAAAAGCCTGGGCGAATTGCGTCCCGGTGCCGGGGGCGATCGTGTTGGCCAGGTTGATCACCGGGGCCAGGGCACTGATTGCCGCGGCAACGCCCGGAGCCGCCGGGTTGGTGTGGAGGCCAAGCAGCACGTTGACGTGGTGGTGGGCCACGTGACCAGATGCGTCCCTGTAGGGGTTCCCACTGCTGTCGTAGCAGGGAACGATCTTGACGATGTTCGCGTGGGGGGTGTCGGCGCCTGGCGGCGGGCTGGTCTGGTCGGTGATGTCGCACTGCCCGAACGCGTCCTGGGTCCGAGCCACAGCCAGCCCGATGTCGCTCAACGCCTGACCACGCTGGGGCGTGAGCACCGGCAGCAAGGCGTTGACGCCGTAACCCAGGGCGTTGTTGAAGAGCTGCACGTTGTCGAACAGTGTCGGCAGCTTGGAGATCGACTGCGCCAGCGCCTGGGTATTGCTGCCTCCCGTGATGGCGTCCAGTGAGACCAGCACGTTGTTGCCGTGCACCACCACCCCCTGGACTGACGCGCTGGCGATGTCCAACTTGGTCAGGACGTCGGCGTTCTTCTTGATGATCTGGTCGAAGGGAGACGCGGCGAAGGTCTCATTGACAACCGCGCTGCTTTCGAGGAAGCGGCCGGTTTCGAAGGAGCGGTTGTCGATAACCTGCAGCACCGGAGTCAGCTGGGTCTCCACGGTGTTGAGCTTGTCGATCGTCTGGCCGAAATCCGCGCCGCGGTTCTGAGACCCGGTGCCGAGCTCGTAGAACACCGTTTGCAGGCTCTGCCGGGTGTTGGTGTCCAGCTCGTTGAAGACCTGCTCCAGGTCGACCGAGACGCTGGTGTTGGCCATCGGCACAGAATCGCCGTCGCCGAAGCTCCCGGCCGACGGGGTTCCCGGGTTGAACTCGACGAACTTCGGTCCGAAAACGCCGTGCGGCCGGATCTGCAACGTGGCGTCCCGGTAGAGGGTCACCTTCTTGGTGTCGACGGACATGTCGATCAGCGCCCCGGGGTTGCCCTTGTCGATGCTCTTGACCAGGCCCACGCGGACGCCCGCCACCTCGACATCGGCGTTGGGGGCCAGCGTGTCGCCAGAGGCCACCTGCGCCTTCACGTCCATGTTGGAGGCGAACAGGCTGACGTTGGCGAAGGCGAAGAAGAGCAGGCCGAACATAACGGCGGCGCTGACCAGGCCGACGAAGGCGGGGTTGACGCGAGGGCCGCGGTTAGGCATCAGTCATCCTCAATGGCCCAATAGGAAGTTGAGGAGGCCGGTCACGGCGTCCGGGCTGGGACTGCTGCTGGGAGCCGATTGGGTGTTGCTGGACGGCGAGCCGAGGAGCCCCGGAACCAGGCCGCCAAGAGACCCCAGCGGGCTGCCACCCGATCCCCCGCCGAGGTTCGGGATCAGCGATGGGAGCAGGGACGGAAGCAGGCTGGAGCCGGCCTGAGAGTTGGCGGCGCTGAAGGCGCTGACACCGCACGACGCCGGCGGCGAGGTCTGTTCGCAGTTGGTGGTGTTGGCCGGGTTCTGCACCAGGACGCTGGGCTGGTTGACAAACGGGCCACCGCAGCCGACCGCCTGGCCGGCGTCGTTGCAAGACGTGTTGCTCGGGTTCTGGTTGTATGCCGAGACGTCGGCGACGATGTTGGAGCTGAACTGCTGCGCCAGGTTGGTGAAGGTCTGGAAGGTGCGGTCGACGGCGACCACGTCGGCCAGCTCGGGATTGACCTTGTCGAGCGTCGGCCGCAGCAGCCGGATGGTGTCGTTGAAGTTCTGGGTCTCACCGGTGAACTGCGTCAAGCCGTGGCCGAGCGAGAGATTCCCCTCATGGATGAACTTCCGGAAGCCAGGGTCGTTGGCCGCGATGGTGCCCAGGATGGCGTTGAAGTTGGTCAACACGTTGGCCAGGTGCTGGCGGTTGTCGGACAGGTTCTGGGTGACGTCGGCGGCGCTGACGAGGATGTTGTTGACGTGATCACTGCGGTCGGCGAAAGTCTGCAGGTCGGGGCCCGACTGCACCGACAGCTGGTCGAGGTCCGCCAGCAGCGCGTTGATGTCCTGACCGCGGCCGTCGGTGGCGATGCCGCCCTCCTGGATCAGCTTGCTGAGGGCGTCCCGGGTGGGCTTGTCGAACGATCCCAGCCACTGGTCGAAATCGACAGGGCTGGTGGTGGCGTTGCTGGGGATGACCGACCCGTCATCGAGCGTCGAGGAGTTGCCGGGGCCCGGCACCAGCTCGATGAACTTCTGTCCCAGCAGGGTCTGCAGCCTGAGGTTGGCGCGGGTCCCCTTGGGCATCGGCGAGTGCTCCTTGTCCAGCCGGAAGGTGATCTCGGCAAGACCGCCGGGGACGCTGCGGATATCGGTGATCTGCCCGACATAGACCCCGGAGATGCGCACGTCCGACGCGTTGGCTATGCCGTCGGCGTCGGTGAAGTCCGCCTTCAGCTGGTAGCCCTTGTCCCAGAAGGTCAACGTGAAGCTGCGGTTGATGGCGAACGCAACGCTCAAGAACACCAGGAAGACTGCCAGCAGGACAGCGCCGACGGTGACCGCGTTGACCTTGTACCGGAGCAGGTCTTTCAGCATGAGGTGCCTGGGCTGGTGGTGGTGTCGCAGACCACCGCCACCGTTCTCAGCGTGTACTGCGTACCGGAGTTGACGTTGCTGGGATCACCGGTGCCGTCGCGCCCGGTGGTGGCGTCCGCCATGTTATAGAGCAGGTCGAACAGGTTGGGCAGGATCGGCGTGCTCACCTTCAACGCCGGGATGCCGGCGTCGAGCTGGTAGTTGGTGCTGGCGATGCCGCTGGGCCCGCGCGCGAAGAACCCGGCCAGGTTGCTCTCGTTGCCGGTCAGGGCGGTGTCGAGGCTCTTGAAGGTGGCGTCGCCGTGCGCCAGCAGGCCGCCAAGCTGCGCGTCCCGCGCCTGCACGGCGGCCAGCAGCGCGCTGCCGCGTTCCACGAAGGTTCGCAGCGAGGCGTCCTCGATGGCCAGCTTCTGGGTGAAGGTGTCGAACGCCACCGTGCTGCGGTCCAGCGCCACCTGGTGGGTGTCGAGGATGCCGGTGACCGGCTCCGCGGCAACCGCCAGGTTGCGCAACTGCTCGAGATCGGAGTTGAGGGTCTGGGCCCGGCCGCCCAGCGCGATGGCGCCCTCGTTGGTCATGATCTTGAGCTTCTCCCGTGTTGGCGCGTCGAAGATGGCGTTGATCTGGTCGAGGTCGGTGGGCGAGGTGGTGCTGTCGATGGTCAGCTCGCTGCCGCTGGGAAGTTCGGCGCCGCTCTGGTTGCCCGGGATGACCTCGATGTACTTGTGGCCGAGCAGGCCCACGGACCGGATCAGCGCCTTGGCGCCGGCGTGGACCGGGGCGTACTTGGAGTCGATGCTGGCGGTCACCTGGGCGACCTTGCCGCTGAGGGCCAGGTCATCGACCTTGCCCGCCATCGCGCCGTTGATGGTCACATCCGCGCCCTTGACCACCCCGTCGGCGTTGGTGAAGTCGAGCTTGAGGGTGTACCCGGGCTGACCGAAGCCGAAGGCGGCTGTGCCCGCGCCGGCCAGCAGCACCAGGATCACAAGTAGGGGCCGGAAGTTGTTGGCTCGCATCACTGACCCAGCAGGTAGTCCAGGAAGGCCCTTTGCAGGTCCAGGCTGGTGAACGACGAGGCGGATGAGGTCGTGGCGTCAGTCAGCGATGTGCCACCGGCGCTGGCGCCGTTGGCGCTGGTGGCGCTGGAGTTGTACCCCGGGTTCTTGCCCGGGCAGGTGGTACCGCTGTCGCACTGGATCGCCATGTTGGCGAAGCCGTGGAAGGTGTTGTTGGGCGCCAGGCCCGTGCCGCCGGGCCCGGTATCGAACCACCGGAAAGCCGAATCCCAGTGGACGTCGTTCTGGATGCTCGCAGGGATGGCCACCGTCAGCTGGTCATTCGGGTAGCTGTACTGGTTTCCCAGGAGCAGGCTCGGCACCACCGAGTTGATGTCGTGGCCGGTCAGGTCCAGGAAGGTGTTGAGCTTGGTGAGCAGCGGCGGGGCCTGCTCCAGCGAGGCCCGGATCTGCTGGTCGGCGTTCTGCTGGCTGAACGCGGAGTTCAGCCGCGCGAACAGGTCGCCGCCATTGTTGAGGACGCCGGCCAGGTGGCTGTCGTTGGTGGCGATGGTGCTGGTCACTCCGTCCGCGCTCTGGAGCAGGGTCGCCAGCTGGGCATGCTCGTCGGCGAGCGTGGTCAGGATGGTGTCGGTGTCGACCAGGATGTGGTCGATCTGGGCGGTCCTGTCCTTGAAGCGCGCCGACACCGGGGTCAGGTGCTCGGCGATCCGGCGCAGCTCGGGGATGGTGGGATTGATGTCCTGGCCCCGGTTGGCGAAGGCCTGGCCCAAGGCGGTGATGTCGGTCGAGAGCGCCTTGCGGGTGGCGGCGTCAGAGCTGTTGAGGACCTGGTCGATCTCGACCTGGGTGAAGGCCTGGCTCTGCGGCAGCATGCCCCCGTCGGGGATCTCGACGTTGGACGTGCCCCGCTGCAGGTCGACGTATTTCTCGCCCAGCAGCGACTTGGGCCGGATCAGCACCACCCCGTCGGTGTAGACCGGGTCGTAGCCCTTGCCGGGCTCGATCCCAAGCGTGACCTGGGCGCCGTCGTTGGTGGTCTGGATCGCCATCACCTTGCCCACGGGAACGCCCGCGATCCGGACGTCCGACCCTTCGACCAGGCCGTCGGCGTCCTTGACGCTGAAGGAGACCCGGTACTGCGGCGGCAGCGGGCCGAACCGCTGACCGGTGTTGATGGCCATGAAGAGGATGCCGCTGATCGACAGCAGCGCGAAGAAGGCGATGATGGTGGCGTTCTGGCGGATGTTGGTGCTAGGCATGCCCGCCACCGAAGATGCTGTTCCACAGCTGCTGGAAGAAGTTGCCGCCGCCGGAGCTGCTCGACGCCGAGCTGCTGCTGGGCTTGTAACCCTCGAACCCGGTGACGGAGCTGGCCGGCACCGAGCAGGATCCACCGTTGAGCGGCTGGGTGCTGGGCGCCACCAGGCCGCAGTTGGTGTCCGAGGTTTCGATCATGCCCATGACCCGCCACAGGTGGCGGTTGTTGGAGAGGGCGCCGTTGCCCGGGTGGCCGGTGAAGGCCTCCCCGGTGAGGTTCGGACTGGCGGCGTTGCTGTTTGGGTCAGACGGGTTGATCAACGCGGACGGACAGCTTGCCGGCTCGGTCGTACCCGGGACGTTGTAGTACCCGTTGGCGTAGATGTGCTGATCGCAGGTGTTGACGCCGAGCATCACCTGGGCCAGCCGCGGGAACAGCGCGATGCCGTCCTGGAGTGGCGAGCCGGCGTTGGTCCCGGGCTGGGTGCCCGCGTAGGCCTGGTTGATCGACGGATCGACGCCGGTCTTGGACTTGGGCTGGTTGTAGAAGTTCTGCATCACCTGGGTCGAGATGTTGAGGAAGTCGTCGGCGTGGTCGATGGTGGCGGGCAGCGTGGCCACGGTGTGGGTCAACGCCCCGGTGTTGGGCGTCAGCGCCACATCCAGGTCGCCCAGCACGGTGTTGAGGTGCCCCAGCGCGCTGGCCAGCTGGACGTCGTGGTTCATGACCGTGGTGCTGGCGGTGTTCCAGTCGGCCAGCACCTGGGCCAGCTGGGTGTGGTAGTCCGCGAACATCTTTTGGGCCAGGTCGAACTGCACCAGGAGGGCGTCAAGGTTGTCCTTCTCCTGGTTCAGTGACGTCGACGTGACCGCCAGGTCGGCGGCGATGCGGCGCAGGTCCTGGGTGCTGACGTTGAGGTCCTGCCCGCGCGCCGCCGTGGCGTCCCCCAGCGAGTTGATGACCACCTGGAGCTTGGTGCGAGTGTCCGGGTCGAGCGCGTTGAGCACGTCGTCGATCTGCACCGGCGTGATGGTGTTGATCAGCTTGATTGTGTCGCCGTCGGCCATGGCGCCGGCATCAGAGTGGCCCCGGTCGATTTCGACGTAGGTCTCGCCGAGAAGGTTCTTCGGGCGCACGATGGCGTGGGCATCCTTGTAGACCGGCGCGTAGTTCTGGTTGACCTGGACCACGGCGACCGCCACCTTGCCCTCGAGCCTGATGTCCTGGACCTGCCCGGCGGTGATCCCCGCCATCCGGACGTCGTTGGTCTTGACCAAGCCGGCGGTGTCCTTGAACTCGATGTTGAGGGTTTGGCAGTGCGCGAAGACGGAGCAGTTGCCAACCATCTTGTAGCCCATGTACAGCAGCGCCGAGGTGGCGATGGCCATGTAGACCAGGACGATGACAATGTTGTACTTGCTTCTCATCGCAGCAGGTACGAGACCAGGTCCTGGGTGGCCGGGGTGTTGCCAGGAAGCTGCTGCGTGGGCAGGCCTAGCACGCCCCGCTGCGGCTGCGTCGTCAGCGCCGTCCCCGTGATCGGCGTCGCCGAGGCGGACTGCGCGATCATCCCGCTGGTCAAGAGGTTGCAGACCTGGGAGGGAAGGTTCTCCAGGACGCAGATCGAACCGGCGAGGGCTTTGAGGCAGAAAACCCCTCCCACAGGGTCACTGACGCCCAGCGAGCACGGGTTGCCGGCGAAGGCCGGCGTGGTGCAGTCGGTCAGGGGATTACCCTGGCCCGGCGTGCTGCTGGGCCGGGTCAGGTTGGACTGGTTGTCGTGGGCGTAGCCGTTGGAGTCGTAGCTGCGCTTGCCGACGTCGTAGCAACCCTGGGACGGCATCACGCGGGTGTACATGTCGTTGGTGTAGACGTTGTTCGCCGGGCTGGAACCGAAGATCAGGTCGCTCCCGACCACCCCGGGCGCGGCCGCCTGGACGATGGGCAGCGCGACGTGACCCTGCGGGCCCAGGGTCGAGGCCAGAGCGTCGACGTTGCTGATGGTGGTCGGCAGGTCGGTGACGATCTGCTGAAAGTCCTGCTGACGGCCGGCGAGGCCCTGGTCGACCAGGCCGAAGAAGGTGTTCATCCGGTCGATCCCCTGGCTGACGTCGGCATCCTCGGCGATCAGCGTCTGCAGGACCGTCTCACTGTGGGCCAGCAGGTCCGGGTAGTTGGCGCGCTGCTGGTCGGTCGAAAGCGTCTGGGTGATCTTGGTCAGCGCCTCGATCACCTTGCGCAGCTCGGCGTCGCGCGCCTGCAGGATGTCGGTCACGCCGGCCAGGTTGGTGAGGTCGGTGGCCCCGGTCTGGAATGTCTCGTTGGTGTTCCGGCCCTGGCCGGCAAGTCCCGCGCCGAGGCTGTCGATCAGCTTCTGCAGCTGGTCGCGGGTGGGCTTGTCGAAGATGTTGATCAGCGAGTCCAGCTCGACGTTGACCGAGGTCGCGTCCGGAGGCAGGGTGGCGCCGTCCGGGATGGCGTCCTTGGTGGGGTCCCCCACGGTCATGGCGACGTACTTCTCGCCGAGAAGCGACTTGGGCCGGATCGCCGCGGTAGCGCCCTGGTGGATGGGCGCGTACTGCTTGCCGATGCTGACCGTGATGTCCGCGGTCTGGGTCGGGTTGGCGAAGTTGCTGTTGGCGTTGGTGGCGGGTGGGGTCGGGTCGACGACCACCCGAGCGACCGTCCCTACCTTGACGCCGCCGAAGAAGACGTCGCTGCCCTCGATCAGACCGTTGGCGGTGGGGAAATGGATGTTGACCTCATAGTCGTTTCGACCCGACCCGAGGCTGAAGGTGGTGGCGAGCACGCTGACGACTGCCATCGCCAGAGCGACAGCAAGGCCGAGCCCAACAGAGGCGCGTTTGCCCCGTAGCTCACCCATATACGAAGTCACCCATACCCGCCGACCCTGGACGGCCTCTAGTCCATACCCAGGGGGCCCTCGGCCGCGCCCACCAGGAACTGCTGGATGAACGGGTCCTTGCTCCCCCAGATCTCTTTCTGCGAGCCGAAGGCGACGCACTTGCCGCCGTAGAGGACGGCCAGGTTGTCGGCAACCGACCGGACCCGGTTCACGTCGTGGCTGATGATGATGGTGGTGCACTTGTACTTCTCGCTGATCTGCCGGATCAGCTCCGACAGCAACGCCGTACGCACCGGGTCGAGACCGGAGTCGGGCTCGTCAACGAGCAGGATCTTGGGCTGCATCACCAGGGCGCGGGCGAAGCCGGCCCGCTTGCGCATCCCGCCCGAAAGCTCGTTGGGGTACTTCTTGTCGGCGCCCGCCAGTCCAACCTCGCGAAGCCTCTCGTAGACGATCTCGTTGATCTCCTTCTCCGACTTCTTGGTGTGCTGGCGAAGCGGGAAGGCGACGTTGTCGTAGAGGTTCATGGAGCTGAACAGGGCGCCGTCCTGGAACAGCATGCCGACGTTCTGACGCAGCTCGAGCAGCTCCTCGGTGGACAGGTGGGGCACGCTGTGGCCATCGACCTTGATGTCGCCGGAGTCGGGGAACATCAGGCCCACGACGTGGCGCAGGAAAACGGACTTGCCGGTGCCCGACGGGCCCATGATCATCGTGATCTCACCCTCGGGGACGCCGAAGGTGACGCCATCCAGCACCTTCTGCTTGCCGAAGTGCTTGACCAGGTCGATGGCCTCGATCGCCATCCGCTTCCTCGAGGTGGGAACGTTCTCGCCGTGGTGGTGCTCGCCCGCTATCGCGGCGGCCTCCATGCGGTCCCTCACGCGGGTCCTGGATGTGGTGCTCGGCTTGGTCTCAGTTGGCATGTGTGTGTTCCTTAAACGAATTCAATTTGCCCAACCATGCGGGCTCAGCCGCCCTGGATCGGCAGGTTTGCGTTGACGCCCCAGAAGAGCTGGGTCATAAAGGCGTTGACAAGAACGGTCATGACCAGGCTGACAGCCATGGTCTTGGCCACGGCCCGGCCGATGCCGACCGCGCCGCCGGTGACGTGGAAGCCGTAGTAGATGGCCACCAGGATGATCAGGAAGGCGAAGGAGATCGCCTTGATCATCGAGAAGATCAGGTCCTGGACGTTGAGGAACCGCCAGAAGTAGTCGAAGTAGGCGCCGTCAGAGATCAGGCCGACCTGGAAGTGCTGCACGGCCCAGCTGGCAGTGAAGCTGGAGGCCAGGGCCAGGAAGTACATGAAGGGCATGATCAGCAAGGCCGCGATCACCCGGCTGGTGACGACGTAGCGCACGGTTGGCATACCCATGACGTCGAGGGCATCGATCTCCTCGTTGACGCGCATGGTGCCGAGCTCCGCGACCAGGCCGCAGCCGATCTTGGCGCCCAGCGCGAAGCCGAAGAAGAGCGGGGTTATCTCGCGCATGTCACAGAGCGCATTGAAGACTCCAACCAGTCCCTGGGCGCCGATCTGGGACAGCGAGTAGTAGGCCTCGACCGAGCACTGCAGGCCAGTGAAGGCGACCAGGATCAGCACCACCGGCGTTGAGCCGATGGCGAGGAAGGCCGCGTACCACCAGACCTCGCCGATGTAGCGGGCCAGCATAAGCGGCGTCTGGCCGAGGACTCCGCCGCCGAAGACGAGGATCTTGCCGACCGATGTGAACGGCCCCAGCAGCGCGGAGTCGCCGATGTTCCCGGCAGTCTCCTTGGGAGCCCCCGGTGCTGCCGTCGCCATCAGATGGTGCCCCGCCGGTAGGTGCTCATTTCAGGACGTTGAGGTGGTGGGCGGCGGCCAGGATGGTCGCCGTGTAGACGTAGTTGCCGGCCAGGATGGCGACGAAGTTCACCACCACCGAGCTGTGCACCGCCTTGGCGACCCCCTCGGCCCCGCCGCGGGCGGTGATCCCCTTGTAACAGGCGACCGAGCTGACGATGGCGCCGAAGATCATGCATTTGATCTCGCCGCCGTATAGGTCGAGCAGCGTCCCCTGGGTCCAGAAAGTGCTCAAGAACGCGCCCGGGTTGACCCCCACCAGGTACACCGCGACGACGTATCCCATGGCCACGCAAAAGGCCACCATGGGGATGTTGTAGAGGGCGGTCATAACGATCATGGCCAGGAACCGCGGCACGACGATGAACTTGATATTGCTCATGCCCATGACCGACAGGGCCTCCAGTTCCTGGCGAACGTTGCGAGCGCCCAAGTCGGCGGTGATGGCGGTCCCCGCTACGGCCGCCACCATCAGCGCGGTGGCGGTGGGCGCGAACTCACGGATGGACGCCATCACCGAAAAACCGCCCAGCCGGAAGCCGCCCTGCACGACCTTGAAGAAGTGGCCCGCCTGCAACGACACGATCGTGCCCCAGCCGATGCCGGTGAGCAGCAGGGGCACGAAACAAGCGGTCAGGATGAACTTGGACTGGTCGAGGAATTCGTCCACATAGAACGGCCGGCCGAAGCACCCTGCCACGACTGCCCGAAGCATGAGGGAGAATTCCCCCAGCCCGAAGAGGGAACCCCGCGCCCGCCCCACTAGTGTTGCCAAGGGGTTTTGACAATACAGGCTCGGTGACGTTCTGGCAAGCGTACGTAGGGCCTGAAGTGACACCGCTGTTACCAGGATTGTCCACACCCCTCTGTGGAAGCTGTGGGCAAGGTGATTCGAAGCTGGTTTCTCAGGCGCGTCTAAAGCGCCGCGCCCCGCCCAGATCTACCCTGCGGGGGATGCAGGAAACTGACACCAGCGACTCCCTCGGACCGTCCGCTGAGCCGCCACCGGAGGCGCCCCAGGCGAGCCGGCCCTTGAGCCGCCGCCACCTTATCGGGGCGGGCGGAGTGGCCGGGCTTGGCGGAGCCATCGGACTGGGCTACTGGCTGCGTGAGCAGCAGCGAACCGGGCTGGCGCTCGACGCCTCGCAGCAGGCCGGCCACCTTCTCCGCCGCGCGGGCTTCGCACCCACAGCGGCGGAGGTTTCCGCTGCCGCCAAGGCCGGGCTCGGCGCCACCACCGACCGGCTGCTTCACCCCGAGCGCGTCGACGACTCCTCCCTCGATCAGAAGCTGACCGGGATGGCGCTGGACCTAACCCTGGTGCCGCAGCTGCGGGAGTGGTGGCTGACCAGGATGACGCTGAGCAAGCGGCCGCTGCTCGAGAAGATGACCCTCTTCTGGCACGGACTGCTGACCAGCTCTTTCCGCAAGCAGGGCAAGACCTACAGCCTGATGGCCACCCAGAACAAGTTCCTTCGCGATCATGCGCTTGGCAACCTGCGCGACATGCTGGTCGGGATCACCAAGGACGGCATGATGCTGAAGTGGCTCGACGGGGTGGCCAACAACCGCATCCACCCCAACGAGAACTACGCCCGAGAGCTGATGGAGCTCTTCACCATGGGGGTCGGCAACTACACCGAGACCGATGTTCGCGAAGGGGCCCGGGCGCTCACCGGCTGGTTCGTCGACGCCAGCGGAACTGTCAGCTTCCGTCCTCGGGCGTTCGACAGCGGCAGCAAGACCTTTTTGGGCCGCACCGGGAACTTCGGGCTCGAAGACGTCATCGACATCATCCTGGCCCACCCCGCCACGCCCAAACACACCGCCACCAAGCTGTGGGAGTTCTTCGTCTACCCCGGCCCCAGCGACGCCGACCTCAGGCCGGTTATCGACGCCTACCACTCGAGCAAATACGACATCCGGGCGATGGTGGCGGCGATCTTCAACTCGCCGGCGTTTTACACCCCAAAGGCGTACCGGGGACTGGTCAAGTCCCCCACCGAGCTGATCGTCGGGCTCAACCGTCAGTTCGGACTGGCCCTCAGCCCCCGCCTGGTCGCCGCCGGCGAGACCATGGGTCAGGCGCTTCTGGATCCCCCCAACGTGGCCGGGTGGCCGGGTGGACCCGACTGGCTCAGCACCGGCGGCTGGATGGCCCGGATGCGATTTCTGCTGTACCAGTCCGCCGCCCAGCAGACCGCCCTGCTGGCCGACCTGCGCTCGCACGGCGTCAGCGATCACAACGCAGCCATCGACCACATGGTGTCGGTGATGGTCGACGGCAGCCTCACGCCGGCCGCACTCCAGTCGATCAGGGAACACGTCACATCGCAGGCCGGCGGCAGCGGGCTGAGCGGGGCGGCGGTGGCCGACGCGCTGTTCCTGGTCGCGTCCACCCCCGAGTACCAGCTCGCCTAGAGGTTGAAGATGGAAGTCGAAAGCAACTGCGGCCAGCCACCCTACTTCGGCACCAGCGACGGGGTCACCCGCCGCGCCTTCCTCAAGGGCGGATTCACGGTCGTCTCGGTGGGGATGGCGATGCCATCGATCTTCAGCAAGGCGGTTGAGGCGGCCGGTGTCAGCTCGCAGAACGGCACCTTCATCGACAACGGCAAAACCCTGATCGTGATCCAGATGGCGGGTGGGAATGACGGCCTCAACACCATCATCCCGTGGGCCGATCCCAGCCTGGCCAAGCTCCGGCCGACGCTGAAGCAGACCGAGGACAAGCTCGCCTTCAAGCTCAACGACCGGCTCGGCGCCCACAGCGCCCTGGCGCCGCTGAAGGACCTCTGGACCTCCAACCAGCTGGCGGTGGTCGAAAACGTCGGCTACCCCAACCCCAGCCTGTCGCACTTCCAGTCGATGGACATCTGGGAGACGATGGACCTCGAGGGTCGCCAGGGGTGGCTGGGGAAGTACCTCGCCGGGCTGGTCGACAAGGACGGGCATCCGCTGTCCGGGATCGGGATCGGGACCAGTTTCAACCCGGCGCTGAACGCGATCTCGGCCCCGGTCGCCACCTTCACGACACCGCAAAGCTTCACCCTCGAAGGCGCCGGCGCCACGCCCGGCGAGACCCAGCTGCGGGTGGCCGCGCTGGACAAGGTCTACCGGGCGTACCCGGAGTCGGCACCGTACGCCGCCCTGCTCCATCAGACGGAACTGAACACGATGGCGGCGTCCCAGATGCTGCAGCAGGCCGGGGCCAAATACGCTCCCATGGCAACCTACCCCATGGGGCCCTTTGGCAATGGGCTCCAGGTGCTCGCCGAGGCGGTGGTGGAGAACCTTGGCATGCGCGTCGGCTACATCACCCTGGGCGGCTTCGACACCCATCGGGCCCAGTCGGGCACCCAGGACCGCCTGCTGGCGCTGCTGGCCTCCGGGATCCAGGCCCTGCTGGCCGACCTGAAGGCGCACGGGCGGTCGCAGGACGTCGCCGTGATGACGTGGTCCGAATTCGGCCGCCGGGCGCAGGAGAATGGCAGCGCCGGCACCGACCACGGCACCGCGGCGCCGCTGTTCCTGGCCGGCGAGGGGGTCAAGGGCGGCGTCTATGGTGACCCGCCGGCGCTGGACAAGCTCGACAAGAACGGCAACCTGCCATTCCAGACCGACTTCCGCCAGGTCTACGCGACCGTGCTCGAGGGCTGGCTCAAGGTCCCCGCCGACACCGTCATCCCATCCAGCTACCAGTCGCTGCCGCTGCTTCAATCCGGATAGGCGCCGGCGCGGCTATACTGCCGCGACATGGCTGGCGGTGACGGTCTGGCGGAACGCCTGGTCGCAGCGATCAACAGCGTCCACGGCGAGCATCCCGGTTTTCGCGCCGCCCACGCCCGCGGCATCTGCGCCGCAGGCACATTCACTGCCACCCCCGAGGCGCGGGAAATGACCCGCGCGGCGCACATGCAGGGCGCGCCGGTACCGGTGACGGTGCGCTTCTCCAACGGCAGTGGCGCCCCCGAGCGGCCGGACTACGCCCGAGATGGACGCGGGATCGCGGTGAAGTTCGAGCTCCCCGACGGCACCGTTACCGACATGGTCGGCATCACCCTGGGCCAGTTTTTCGTACGTACCCCCGAGGACTTCATCGAGTTCCAGCAAGTGCTCCAGGCCGACCCGGCGACGGGCCAGCCCGACCTCGGCAAGATCGACGGTTTCCTGCAGCGCCATCCCGAGACGCGGGCCGCCGTCGAGACCGACTTCAACCAGCCCCTACCCGTGAGTTACCTGACCATCGAATACAACGGCATCCACTCCTTCAGGCTCACCAACGCGGCGGGCGAACCGCGCTGGATCCGCTACCGCTGGGAGCCGGAGGCGGGCGTCGCCACGGTTGACCGCGACCAGGCCCGCGAGCGCGGCCGGGGATACCTGCAGGATGACCTCCGGGAGCGGCTGGCGGCGGGCAGCGGAGCGTTCACGCTGAGGTTCTTCCTGGCCGAGGACGGCGACCCGATCGACGACGCTACCGCTGCCTGGCCACAAGACAGGACGTCGGTGGTGATGGGCAGGCTGGAGTTGGCCAGCGTCGTCGCCGACCAGGACGGCGGATGTGAAGCCAAGATCTTCGACCCCACCCTGGTCACAGACGGCGTCGAGTGCTCCGACGACCCCATCCTGCACGCGCGCTCCCAGGCATACACCCTCTCGCTGGCCCGCCGGAAGGGGATCCGGCACCCGGCGGACCCGCCCGCTAAAGTAGGGGGCATGGACCTCTCCAGCATCCCTGACGGCGGTCTCGAGATGGTGCTGTCTGGCGATCGCAAGGTGGCCGTGGCCAATGTCGGTGGAGAGCTGCACGCTTTTGATGACACCTGCACGCACCGGGGCTGTTCGCTTGCGGATGGGACCCTCGAAGGCAGCGTTGTCACCTGCCCGTGCCACGGGAGCCAGTTCGACGTCACCACCGGAGCCGTCGTCCGGGGCCCCGCGGAAGAGCCGGTCGCGGTAGTCGACCTCGCGTCCCTGGCTGACTAGAAGCAGTCGCCAGTCCCCACTCGGTCAGGGCCTTATGACGGTCCGGCGCCTCAGGCCCGGGTCTGGAGCCACGCTCGATAACGCCTGAGGGCGCGCCGCTGCCCTCGCTGGTCGCAGGCCAGCGCGTAGATCGGGTGGATCTTGCCGGTCGGATCCTGGCCGCGTGCGATGCGGCGGATCTGGTGGCGGACCAGAGCCTGGCTCGCCGCCGACGCCAGCGTCTTGTCTGACCATTTGACCGGCTTCAACTCCTGGGTCGCCTCCAGCCCTGCTTGCCAACGGTTCGGAAGATCTGGCGTGACGGCGATCGCCGTGGCCATGCCGACCAGGGCGACGCCACTGGCAAGAACCGCTTCGGCGGTCTCCCGCCGCGTGATCCCGCCAGTCAACATAAGTGGCAGCGGGCTCGTCTCGGCGAGCTGGGCCGCGAGCTCCAGGAAGTACGCCTCGCGCGCCGTGGAGCCGGCATCTGCCGGTCGGCCGGCCATTGCCGGGCTCTCGTAGCTACCACCCGAGAGCTCGACCAGGTCCACACCGAGTGGAGCAAGCATCGCAATCACCCTCGCGGCGTCATCGGCATCGAACCCGCCGCGCTGAAAGTCCGCCGAGTTCAGCTTGACGGCAACCGTGAACGACGAAGACACGGCCGCACGGACCGCATTTACGACGGCGAGCAGAAGCCGTGCGCGGTTCTCCAGTGGTCCGCCCCAGTCATCAGTTCGCTGGTTGACCAGCGGCGAGAGGAACTGCGAGAGCAGGTAGCCGTGCGCGGCGTGGACCTCGACGCCGTCGAACCCGGCGCGCTCGGCCAGACCCGCGGCGGTCGCGAACCTCTCGACGGTCGCGCTGATCTGCTCCTCGCCCATCGCCATGGGCTTGCCAAAGCGCTTGCTGTGCTTTCCCAGCTCGATCGCGACCGCCGAAGGCGCCCACGCAACTCCCGGCATCTGGGCCAGCACCTGGCGGCCAGGATGGTTTATCTGCAGCCACATCGCGGCGCCACCGGCCTTGCCGGCCTCTGCCCAGCGGCTAAACGGCTCGAGCGGCGCGTGATCGTCAAGCACCACCCCGCCTGGCCCCGTCAACGCCTCGGCGTGCACCATCACGTTCCCGGTGATCAACAGACCGGCTCCGCCGGCACCCCACCGGCGGTAGAGCGAGACCAGCCTCTCATCAGGAAGCTGCGCGCTTCCTGCCAAGGACTCCTCCATCGCCGCCTTGGCGATCCGGTTGCGCAGACGGGCCCCCGATTGCAGAACCAGTGGAGAGAAAAGCTCGGCCGCCATCAAACCCATGTCGAATTCCCCCATTGACCGAAATGTTAGCGACGCTTACATTATCATTCTCGAGTGAACACTGTCAACATTGGGGAAACAATGACCAACGCGACCTACCACCACGGCAACCTACGCCTCGAGTGCGTTCGAGCGGCCATGGAATTGCTCGAAGAAAGCGGCGAGACGGCTCTGTCGCTGCGGGCGGTAGCGCGCCGGGTCGGGGTGTCGCCGGCAGCTCCCTATCGTCACTACGCGGATCGCGAGGCGCTGGTATCGGCGGTGGCGGCGGTCGGCTATCAGGAGCTTGCCGAGCGCTTGGTGGCGGCGCACCCGTCTCCGTCGACCCCGGAGCAGCTGGCCAGTGTGGCGGTCGCATACGTGCAGTTCGCGCTGGAGCGGCCGGCGCTGTTCCGAATCATGTTCGCGGAGGTCTGCGACCGGGACAACGACGAACGCGTCGCCGCCACCACCGCGGTATCCGCGTACCTACGCGCGATCGTGGAGCGGAGCTTTCCCGAAGCCGACACAGATTCGATGGCAACCGCGATCTGGGCGGTGGTCCACGGGCTCGCGTTCCTGCACCTGGACGGCAAGCTCGAAGGGCAGACGCCCGCGGCTGTCACCGGTACGGTCACCGGCGCCATAGGGGGGCTGCTCAGCGCGACGACGGCCGGGCCTTCACTCGCTCCCCGATAACTCGGGCAGGAAGTTAGGGTTTCGGTACTCGATCCTTTGAGAAGTCCGTCGCTTTAACCACCCGGCCGCCACGATCGAAGGTGCGCCAGACGCCGATCTGCTTGCCGTGCTCGAACTCGCCTGCCCGCATGACGCTGCCGTCCTTTCGGAGGAATTCCCACGCGCCATGGGGCTCGCCATCGAGTTGAAACCCACGGTACCGGACGCCGCCATCATCGTAAAAGGCGATATCGGGAACGGGCTTGGATGGCTTCGTCACTCCCGGGATTATGGCCTCGGAGCAAGGCGGCGGTCCGGTCCGCCCTCGATAACCTCACTGACGTTCGATTGGTCGGGGAGGCCGGATTTGAACCGGCGACCCCCTGCTCCCAAAGCAGGTGCGCTACCGGGCTGCGCCACTCCCCGAGGGCCGGTGGGAAGTCTAAGTGTGTGGTGGACCAGCGGTGGCCTGGCGCGCGACCGCCTCGGCCTTGGCGGCGATGACTGACGGGTCGCCGACGTAAGCAGAGCTGACCGGCCGGAGGTTTTCGTCAAGCTCGTAGACCAGCGGCACACCGGTGGGGATGTTGAGCTCCACTATCTCCTCCTCGGAGACGTTGTCGAGGTGCTTCACCAGTGCCCGAAGGCTGTTGCCGTGGGCCGCCAGCAAGACGCATGCGCCCGACCGCAGATCGGGAACGACGTCGCTCTCCCAGTACGGGAGCATCCGAGCGACGACGTCTTTGAGGGACTCCGCGCCGGGCAGGTCTCCCGGCGGGACGTCGCGGTAGCGCCGGTCGTGGCGCGGGTGCCTGGGATCGTCTGGCGAGATGTCGGGCGGTGGGGTGGCATAGCTGCGGCGCCAGATCAGCACCTGCTCGTCGCCGTACTTCTCCGCGGTCTCGCTCTTGTTGAGGCCCTGCAGCGCGCCGTAGTGGCGCTCGTTGAGACGCCAGGAGCGGCGCACTGGCAGCCAGGCGAGCTTCATGTCGCCGAGGCAGATCTGCGCCGTGTCGATGGCTCGCACCAGAAGCGACGTGTGCAGGATCTCGGGCTCGACCCCGGCGCCCAGCAGCAGCTCGGCGGCCTCGTGCGCCTCGGCGACCCCCTGCTCCGAAAGGGGCACGTCCTCCCAGCCGGTGAAGCGGTTCTCGAGGTTCCAGGTGCTCTGACCGTGGCGCAGAAGGACCAGTCTTGCCATCGCCCGAGGTTACCTGAGCCGGCTCATCCGCCCGCCGCCCAGCGTGGCAGGTCGAGCTGCGCGAGCATCTCGGCGACGGCGCGGCCGCGATGGCTGACGGCGTCCTTCTCGGCGTCGGGCAGCTCGGCCATCGAGCGGCCGTCGGGGAGCAGGAAGATAGGGTCGTAGCCGAAGCCGCCATCGCCCCTGGGTTCTCGCGCCACCCTCCCCTCGCAGCGGCCCAGGAAGATCTTCTCCGCGGGACCGCCGGGCCGCACCAGCGCGATCACGCAGACGTAAGCCGCGCTGCGGTCTGCCTGCCCGTCCATCTCGGCGAGAAGGAGCCGGTTGCGCTCGCCGCTGCTGATGCCGTCGCCCCCGTACCGCGCCGACTGCACCCCCGGCCGGCCCCGTACCGCGGACACCGTGATCCCGGAGTCGTCGGCCAGCGTCGGCAGGCTCGCGGCGGCGGCGTACTCGCGCGCCTTCTTCTGCGCGTTGGCCAGGAAGGTCACGCCGTCCTCGTCGACTTCGAAGCCTCCGAGGCCGACATCATCGGGCGCGACCACGTCGACGTCTGCGGACGAAAGCAGGCGCCTCAGCTCGATCAGCTTGCCGGCGTTACCGGTCGCCAGCAGCAGCCTGGGGTGATCGGGGCTCAGAGCCCCAGCGCCTGCCGCTGGAACTGCGCCAGCTGGTTGGTGCCGCTGATCGCCAGGTCAAGCAGGGCGTCGCCCTCCAGGCGTGTGAAGGGTCGCTTCTCCCCCGTCCCCTGGATCTCGATGAACTCGCCGGCCTCGGTGACGACACAGTTCATGTCGACCTCGGCGTCGAAGTCCTCGAGGTAGCTGAGGTCCAGGCGTGGCTCACCGCCGACGATCCCGACGCTGACCGCGCTCAGCATCCCGCGCACCGGCACCTCCTGGATCAGCCCCTGCTCCTGCAGTTTCTGCAGCGCCTGGTAGAGCGCCACAAACCCGCCGGTGATGGCGGCGCAGCGGGTGCCGGCGTCCGCTTGCAGGACGTCACAGTCGATGGTGATGGTCCGCTCCCCCAGCCCCGCCAGGTCGACTCCGGCCCGGAACGAGCGGCCGATCAGGCGCTGGATCTCCTGCGCCCTTCCGTCGACCCGCCCGCGGCGTCCGTCGCGCTGGTTGCGGGTGTTGGTGGCGCGGGGCAGCATGGCGTACTCCGCCGTCAGCCATCCCTGGCCTGAGCCCTTCTTGTAGGGCGGCACCTTCTCCTCCACGCTGGCGGTGCACAAAACCCGGGTGTTGCCCGCGCTGATCAGCGCCGACCCTTCGGCGTAGAGGTTGACACCGGTCTCGATCGAGAGCGGGCGCAACTGCTCGGGCGTACGCCCGTCCGGCCGGCTCAACGGCCGATGATCCTTATCACCAAAATCGATCCCTCAAATAACAGCAGGAGAGGGATTATCAGCGCCAGCGGCGTGATCGGGTCGACACCGGGGGTCACCACGTAGCCGACGGCGCAGATCGTGAAGATGGCGTGGGGCCGGTGCGAACGCAGCCAGCTCGACTTGACGAAGCCGATCAGCGAGCCCAGGACCAGGGCCACCGGGAACTCGAAGGTGATGCCAAACGCCAGCATCAGGATGACCACGAAACCGATATAGGCCCCCGCCTCCGGGAAGAAGACGAGGCTGGAATCGTGGCTGACTGCGCCGATGATGCGGACGGCGATGTAGAGGAAGAAGTAGGCCAACCCGCCGCCGGCGGCGAACAGGACGATCGAGCTGATCAGCAGCGGCGCGGCGAACCGGCGCTCGTTCGGCTTCAGGCCGGGTGCGACAAAGGTCCAGGCCTGGTGCAGCACGAAGGGCAGCGCCAGGACCATGCCCACTACCAGTCCCACCTTCAGGTGGATCGTGAAAAACCCCATCGGGCTGAAGTAGTGGAGCGGCTGGTGCAGGTATTGCAGCGGCCTCACGAGGAGGTCGATCACGACCCCAGAGGCGGCCAGGCCGATGACGCTGCCAACAAGCCAGCACAGCAGCGACACGATCAAGACGCGACGGAGCTCCTCGAGGTGCTGGATCAGGGTCATCCGCCGCTCCCAGTCCGGAGCCGCCTCCGCATCGGGGGCGTCCGCTTCTGGGTCTGGAGTGACAAAGAGAGGGCGCTCGCTCACGGGCAGGTCTCGACCTCAGGCCGGCTCACGCCGAACAGACGCGGTCGAGGCCGGGTCAGGCCTTGGGAGGCTCGGCCGGGGGGGCGGGCGTCGTCGGAGCGGGGGTCGTCGGGGCGGACGCGGGCGGAGTGCCCGGTTCTGTACCGGCGGGCGGAGGCGCCGTATATGTCGTCCCAACAGCGGTCGGAGTGTTCTGGTCCGGCTGCCGGACCTCCTCTTTGAGGGCCTCGCCCATCTCGGTGGTCGCCTTTCGGAACTCTTTGATCGCCTTGCCCAATCCGGATCCAAGCTCGGGCAGCCGGGATGGGCCGAAGATGATCAGGGCTATGGCTGCGAGGATCAGCAGGATCCACCAGTGTCCTAGGCCAGGCATGTCGGATTACCTCAGTTTGGCGACGAGTCGAGTATATGTTGGCACGTGCCGCCGCCCGAGGCCGTTTTGAGAGATCAGCTGGCGCGGATGGCGGCATCCAGGCGGCCGCAAAGCTCGTCCAGGTGAGCGGCGGCCATGGGTTCCGAGACGAACCAGGATTCGAATTGCGACGGCGGCACGTAGACGCCCTCGCCGAGGAGCTGGTGGAAGATCCTCGCGTACGTTTTGGTGTCGCACGCTCTGGCTTCGGCGTAGTCGGTGACCGGCGTCGCCGACATGAACGGCGTCAGCATCGAACCCACCCTTCCGACCGTCACAGGGACGCGGGCGGCGCTCGCCGACGCGACGATGGCGGCCTCGACTGTTGCCGCGGCGGCGTCGAGCCGCTGGTAGGGAGGGTCAGCCGCCAGAGCGCCCAATGTGGCCAGGCCCGCGGCGGTCGCCAGCGGGTTGCCGGAGAGCGTCCCCGCCTGGTAGACCGGACCTTCGGGCGCCATCTGCCGCATCAGGTCGGCGCGTCCCCCGTAGGCGGCCAGGGGCAGGCCGCCGCCGATGATCTTGCCCAGCAGGGTGAGGTCGGCGGTGATGCCGTAGGCCCCGGCGGCGCCGGCAAGGCCCAACCGAAAGCCGGTGATGACCTCGTCGAAGACCAGCAGCGCGCCGAACTCGGTTGTCAACCGTCGCAGCTCGCCCAGGAACTCCGGCGTCCCGGGAACCACCCCCATGTTGCCCGCCACCGGCTCCACCAGGACCGCGGCCACGTCCTCTCCCCGCTGGGCGAAGAACTCGGCAACCATTTCCGGAGCGTTGTAGGGCAGCACCGCCGTAAGCGCGGTGAAGGCCTCGGGCACCCCTGGGGACCCGGGAAGGCCGAGCGTGGCCACCCCGCTGCCGGCGCTGGCAAGGAGGTGGTCGGCGTGGCCGTGGTAGCCGCCGTCGAACTTGACCACCACATCGCGGCCGGTGGCGGCACGGGCCAGTCGCACCGCGGACATCGCCGCCTCTGTGCCGGAGTTGACCAGGCGCACCATCTCAAGCCCTGGCACATGCTCGACCAGCAACTCGGCGAGCTCGGTCTCGGCCTCGGTGGGGGCGCCGAAGCTGGTCCCTCGAGCAGCCTGGGCGCGGATCGCCTCGACCACCGCAGGGTGGGCGTGGCCGAGGATTAGCGGGCCGTAGGAGCAGACCAGGTCCAGGTATCGCCGGCCGTCGGCGTCGACCAGGAAAGCGCCTTCGCCGGAGGCTGCGAAGATCGGCTCGCCACCGACCGCGCCAAAAGCGCGGACCGGACTGTCGACTCCGCCCGGCAGCACCCGCCGGGCCCGGTCGAACCTGTCGCTCAGCTGGGTGAGGGCGAGGGGGCCGCCGACGCGCTCGGGGACGGCGAAGCCGCCGTGCTGGGGCTGGCGCTCGGCGCCGGGGCGGTAGAGCTCTCGATGGAGACCCAGAAGATGGCGTCGCCCTTGACCAGGTGCTGCGCCACCGTCAGGCCTGAGACGACATCGCCGAAGAGGTTGTAGTCGGGCGAGAACCGGTTGTCACCGGTGTCGATGAAGAACTGGCCGCCGCTGCTGTTGGGGATCTTGCTGCCGTCCTGGTTGGCTGGTCGCGCCAGCGCGACGGTCCCGATGGTGTATCCCCCGGCGGGGGTCTCGTCGGGAATCGGGAAGCCGGGGCCACGCCCGGTGCCGTCGCCGTTGGGATCGCCTCCCTGGGCGATGTGCAGCTGGCTGGTGGCGCCGCCGCAGCTGGGGTCGGAGGAGCTGGGGCAGACCCGATGGAAGGTGAGCCCGTCGTAGTAGCCGCGGTTGGCCAGGAACACGAACGCGTTCACCGTCTGCGGAGCCACGCCGGCGCGAAGCGCGATCTTGATGACGCCCTTGCTGGTGCACATCGTGGCGGTGTATTCCATGCCCGACTGGAGCGAGTTCGACGGCGCCGAGCTGTAAGAGTGTGGGGCGTTGGCGACCGGGTGAGGCGCCGGCGCCGAAGCGCACGGGGTGTCCGGCGGCGGCGGGTTGACCACGCGGTTGAGCCCCCAGGCAGCGCCCCCAAGGATCAGCGTGAAGGCGATCACAAAGCCCGCGAGAAGCACGGGGCTACGGCCGGCGCTTTGACTCAAATCAAGCTCTCCAAAGATGCGCGAATCAAGATCCGCGGGGGCCGCCAAGAATCCGGACGGCTTCTTTGGCGAAGTAGCTTATCACCAGGCCGGCGCCGGCCCTGCGGATCGAGATAAGGCTCTCGATGACGGCGGCATCGTGGTCCAGCCAACCCTTCGCGGCCGCTGCTTTGATCATCGCGAACTCGCCGCTGACCTGGTAGGCGGCCACCGGGACGGGCACCTCGGCGGCCACCGCTGCGATCACGTCGAGGTACGGGCCGGCGGGCTTGACCATCACCATGTCTGCGCCCTCGTCGATGTCGAGCCAGGTCTCGCGCAGCGCTTCGCGCAGGTTGGCGCCGTCCATCTGGTAGGTACGCCGATCGCCGAACGCGGGTGTCGAGTCGACAGCGTCCCGGAAGGGCCCGTAGAAGGCGCTCGCCATCTTGGCGGCGTACGCCAGGATGATCGATTCGGAGTGGCCGGTCTCGTCGAGCGCTTCGCGGATGACGCCGACCTGGCCGTCCATCATCCCCGAGGGGGCGATGATGTCGGCGCCAGCCTCGGCCTGGGAGACCGCCACCTGCGCGTAGGCCTCCAGGGTCGCGTCGTTGTCAACCGTCTCGCCGGCCAGGATGCCACAGTGGCCGTGGGAGGTGTATTCGCAGAGGCAGAGGTCCGTGGCGACCAGAAGGCTGTCGCCGAAACGCCCCTTGATCGCGGCCGTGGCTCGCTGGACCGCGCCGTCCGCCGCCCAGGCGCCGGTGCCCTGCTCGTCCTTGGCGGCGGGGAGCCCGAACAGCAGGACGGTCGGGATCCCGAGCCCAACGATCTCCTCGCAGTCGGTGAGGACGCTGTCGACGGTGTGATGGAAATGACCGGGAAGGCTGCCGATGGGTACCGGCTCGGTCACGTTGTCGGAGACGAACAGCGGCAGCACAAGATCAGCCGGGGCGATGCGGGTGGCCTGGACGATGCGCCGGAGCAGAGGCGTTCGGCGCAGACGGCGGGGGCGCGACTCGGGGTAGCTCATGACCGCACGAAGTATGCCCCGACCGCGCGCGCAAGACCCTCGGCGGCGTGCTCAGCCGCGATCACGTCGGGCTCCAACCCCGCGGCCGCAGACGCCGACGCGGTGGCCGGGCCGATCACCGCCACGACCAGGCCCTCGGGCCGCTGCCATCCCTCTGGCAGCGCGGCCACGAACGCCGTCACCGCCGAGCCGCTGGCGAAGGTAACCACGTCCAGGCCGGGGAGCGCTTCACGCAGCCGGCTCGCGCCATCAGGGCTCGGATTGGTCGTGTAGACGGCGACGTCGTCAACCAGTGCCCCTTCGTCGCGCAGCGCGGCGGGCAGGTCCTGACGCCCAACCCCGGAGCGGGGCAGCAGCAAACGGCGCCCGGCCAGCGGCTGCTTCTTCAGCTGCTCGAGCACTCCTTTGGAGGTGAACCGCTCGGGAAGCTCCTCGCACACGAGGCCGGCGCCACGGACCGCCTCCGCGGTCGCTGGTCCGATCGCGATAACCCTCGGTGACGCTCCGGCTAGCTCAATCCCAGCCTCGATCGCAAGCGCCTTGACGGCCGCGACGGCGTTGACCGACGTGAAGACGACGTCGTCGTACGCGGCCAGCCCTGAGATCGCTCGCCTCGCCGCACCAACGTCGCGGGGTGGATCGATCTGGATCAGCGGCACCTCGATCACATCGGCGCCCAGTCGCCGCAGCTGCTCGCTTAGATCGCCCGCCTGGTCGGTGCGGCGGGTCACCAGCACGCGTTTGCCGGCCAACCGCAGCGGGGCGTTGTCTTCCGTGTTCGGCCTGGGCTCAGCTGTCATGGGGCCCGGCTCGCCAGACGGCGCCCTTGTCGCGCAGGTCGGCGATGGCCAGCTCCACGGCCTCGATCGCGGTGCCTGCCGGCGACCGCGTCTCGGTCCGGTAGAGCTTGTGACCGTCGTCGAAGGCCGCCACCAGGCGGGTCTCGCCGGCGCGAAACTCGACGTGGACGCCGAGCGGAACACTGCAACCGGCGTCGAGAGCCGCCGCCATGTCCCGTTCCGCCGACACCGCCAGGGAGGTGGCCAGGTGGTTGAGCCAGCGCAGCCGTGGCGTCGCCGGGTCGCCCTCGCGGGCCTGGACTACGATCGCGCCCTGGCCCGGGGCGGGCACGCAGAGATGGATCGCGATCGTCTCCTCCCCCTCGGGCCGGAGGTCGAGGCGACGCAGCCCCGCCGCCGCCAGGACCACACCGTCGGCGGCGCCCGCCTCCAACTTCGCCAGTCGGGTTTCGACGTTGCCGCGGATGTCGACGAACTCGACCCCCGGCCAGGCATCGGCCAGCTGCGAACGGCGGCGGCTGCTGTCGGAGGCGATGCGAAAGCCGGGTCCGGGTCGCTCCCACTCTCGCGGCTGCCGTCGGATCAGAACATCGTGGGCGTCGGCGCGCTCCAGGAAGGCCGCCAGCTCCAGGCCGTCGGTGTCTTCGATGGCCAGGTCCTTGGCGCTGTGAACGGCGGCGTCGATCCTCTCGTCCAGCAGCGCGGTCTCGATCTCTTTGACAAAGACGCCGGTTGCTGCAAACGAGTCCAGCGGGCGGTCAGTGTCCCGGTCGCCTTCGGTCCTGATCACCACTACTTCGACCGTCTCGTCGGGAAACCGGTCCAGGTAGGCCCGACGCACCAGCTCGGCCTGGGCCAGCGCCAAGGGAGATCCCCGGGTGCCTAGCCTCACAGGGGGCGCGAGCCGAGGCTGGACAGCACCGCCGCCGGGGCCAGGCTGGTTGCGTAGCCCGCTATCACCAAGAACGCCAGGCGGCGCCCTTCCCAGCGCCCCAACACGGTGATCCCGGCGTAGATCGCGTACAGGACCCAGGAGATCAGCGCCCAGGACTCGCGCGGGTCGAAGAAGATGCTGGGCCGGTGCGCCGCCACCACCCAGGCCTGGATCAGGACTATCCCCGCGGTCAAGGCGACGAAGCCGATCAGGACGAAGTTGCGGGTGAACGCCTGCAGCGTGGCCAGCGGCGGCAGGCCGGCGGCGAGGCGCCCAGGTCCCTTGCCCTTGAGGGCGCGATCGCTGAGCAGGTACGCCACCGCCGAGATCACGGCCAGGGTCAGCACCGCGTAGCTGAGGACGATTGCTGAGACGTGGAGGTAGACCAGCAGCGGCAGCCCCCCGCCTGCCATGCCCGGCTGCCGGAGCAGCAGCGCCATCACCAAGAGCGTCGTGTCAGCGCCGCAGACCAGGACTCCGATCAAGTCGGCGAAGAGGTAGCGGTTGAAGAGCAGGGCACAGGCGAGCACCGCCCAGGCCGTCACCGCTGCCACCTCGTAGCCGCCACCGAAGCTGCGCTGGCCGACGAACTGGATGCCGATCAGCGACGACTGGGCCACCAGCAGCAGCCCGAACAACGAGGACAGCCGCCGGTTGAAGCGCGTAAAGCGGAAGCGCAGCTGCAGCGCGCAGTAGACCGTGGCTGCCAGCGCCAGCACGATCGCGACCATCAACAGCGCCAGTGTCGCCACCGCGGAGTTCACGCCTCGTCCTCCGTGGCAGCCACCCCCAGCTCGAACATCTGTCGCGCGACCTCGGCCGCGTTCTCGTCCCCGGCGTGCTCGCGAAGGTACTGGATGGGGCCGTGCAGCAGCTTCGCTGTGAGCGACCGTGTCAGCTGCTCGATCTGCTCCCGCTGCGCCGGCTCTAGCCCCGGCGGCAGACTCTGGCGCAGCTGCCGCGCCCGCAGCTCTTCGGCGCGGTTGGACAGCGCGCTGATGAGCGGCGCGGCCTTGGCCGCCACCAGAGCGGTGCCGGTGCGGTCTATCTCCTCGCGGATGATCGCCTCGGCGGCGGGCAGCTCTCCCATCCGCTTGCGGATGCCCTGCTCCACCAGCGCCGCCAGCTCGTCGACGTTGTAGAGGTAGGCGTCCTCCACTTCAGCCGCGTCCGGGTCGATGTCGCGAGGCACCGCCAGGTCGAGCAGGAAGAGCGGGCGCCGGCGCCGCCGGCGCATGTAGCCCTCGATCATCTCGCGGGTGAAGATGTAGTCCGGCGAGCTGGTCGAGCAGATGATCATGTCCACCTCGGCGGCGATCTGGTCGAGGTGCGAGAAGGGGACCGTCAGGGCCACCACCCCACCCGGCATCTCGCCGGCCAGTTCCATCGCCTTGGCGGGGGTGCGGGTGCTGAAATGGATCCGCTCGATGCCATCGGCCGCCAGCAACCGCGCCGTACTGCCCGCCATCTTGCCGGCGCCGACCATCAGGGCCGACCGCCCGCTGAGGTTGCCAAACACCGCCCGGGCCTGGGAGACGGCGGCGTGCCCGAAGCCGACCGGGTTTCGGCCCACCCCGGTCTCGCTGCGCACCCGCTTGGCCACGGTGATCGCGCGCCGCATCACGAAGTCCAGGTCGGAGTCGACGGTGCCGGCGGATCGCGCCAGCTGCAGCGCGGTCTTGAACTGCCCCAGGATCTGCGCCTCGCCGATGATGGCGCTGTCCAGCCCCGAGGGCACCTTGAAGAGGTGCTCGAGAGCGTCGGCGCCTTCCAGCCGGTAGCGGTGCTGGAGCCACTCATCGGGCTTGGCGAAACCTCCCGCCAGCAGCTCCATGTCATCGCGAGCACGCTCCGGATCCTCCGCCGTCAAGTAGAACTCGGTCCGGTTGCAGGTCGAAAGGATTGCCCCTCCGGTCAGCGCCGGCTTGGCGCCAAGACGCGAAAGCCAGGCGCGCAGCGATTCTCCAGACAGGAAGACACGTTCCCTGACTGAAAGAGGGGCGCCGCGATAGTTGAGGCCCTCGACAAGTAGGTGCATTTGAGGCCGCGTCCTAAGTTATCAGGCTCCCGGATCGCTCACGGGCCTCCGAGGTCGCGCCCGATCTGGCCGGCGGCGCGTGGGCGCCACCGTTGTGGCGGCTATGCCCGGCGGCTGGGGAGGGCCTGGGCCAGGGCCTCGAGCGCATCGCGATCAGCCCCCGCCGGGAAGGCTTGGAGCGCCGCCACCGCCTCGATGGAGTGCTCGTCGGCCATCTCAAGACACCGATCGATGGCTCCACTGCGCTGCACCGCCATCACCACGGCGCCAAAGTCAGAGCGCTCCCGCGCCGACGCCAGGATCTGCCGCAGCGGCGCCGTCGACATCTCCAGCGCCAGGATCAGCGGCAGCGTGACAGTGCCCTCCCGGATGTCGTTGCCGACCGGCTTGCCCATCTCGTCGGGCCGGCCGCTGTAGTCGAGCACGTCATCGACAACCTGGAAGGCCAGCCCCAGGTGGCGACCGTAGCTGCGGGCGGCCTCGACCAGCTCGTCCTCTCCCCCGCCGGCAAGGACGCCGGCGGCGCAACCCGCTTCGAGCAGGCTGGCGGTCTTGCGCTGGACGGTGGCCAGGTAGTCGGCCGCCGTCTGGGCGAAATCGAAGCGGTGTGACCGCTGATCGATCTCGCCGCGGACGATGGTGTCTAGGGCCTTCCAGATCTCACCCGCCGCCGCCGGCACCGCCGCCCGGGCCAGGTGCACTCCGCAGCGCGCGACGTACAGATCCCCAACCAAAAGCGCGACCTCGACTCCATATTCGCGTTGCAGCGCCGGCCGCCCGCGTCGGGTCTCCGCCCGGTCGATGACATCGTCGTGGACCAGGGTGGCCGCGTGGAGGAATTCGATCGCCAGCCCGATGTCGGCGGTCGTCGCCCCCGGTGCCCCGGTGAGCGCGCCGAACTCGTGCACCAGCAGCGCCCGGATTCGCTTGCCACCGGCCTCGATAGTGTGTAGCAGCGTCGGCCCCAGATCCGGGCCTCCCTCAGCCAGCGCCGATTGGACCAACCGCTGGTCGAAATCGGCGACGTCGAAGGAGGCGTCGGTGTGGAGCATGCGGCAATAATCACGCATGCCCCGACTGATGTACTGCTGGAAGTGCGGCTTCCAACACCCCGAGACCGAGATCGTCTGCCCCCGCTGCGGGTCGGCCAACGCCCCCGGTCAGAGCTACGCCACCCCACCCACAGTCGGCAGCCCCAAGGCGCGCGAGCTGGAGCTCGAGTGGACCAGCCACCACCGCCGGGGCCGTCACTGGCCCGGGGCGGTCTCGCTGGGGATCGTGCTGGGCGCCTTCGTACTCATCGGCGCGCTCATAAGTCTCGTCTTCGGGCACTAGCCAGCAGACAGCCGGGCACTCAGCCCACCACCGCCACAAGCCACCAGACAGCCTGGCTCTCGCCCAGCCGCCTGAAAACCAACTCTTTGCGGCGGCCCGCCCCGTAGGTCAGACCAGGACCAGCCGATACCCCAGCTCTGACTCCGCCGAGAAGCTGTCCGCGGCCGGGTCTTTGACCGCGTCGATGGTCAGGTCCAGCTCGACCCCCTCCCACAGACCGTTGTCGACCCAAACCGGAATCCCATCAATCTCCGCGATCTGCCGATGGTTGGCAGGCGGCGGGTAGTTCTCGAACAGGAACGGCGACCCCCCGTCACAGCACCCCGACCCCAAAACCATCGTCAACGGTCCCCGAGCCGCCCGAACCTGGTCAAACAGAGCCCTCGCCCTATCCGTCAGCTGCACGCTATCCGCCAAGCTGCGCCCTCCCCGCCCTATCCCCTGCCATTAGGGTCCACCGAGAGTGCGCGGCGGCCGCCATCATCCCTGCCACTAAGGTCCGCCAAGGATGCGCGCCGCCCGCCGCATTCCCTGCCACTAAGGTCTGCCGAGACGGTAGGGCCGTCGCCGGGCGGCGTCGTTGCAGGACGTAGCGACGCGACCCTTGTGGGCCAACGCCGTTGTACTAGATAGGTGGGTCGCCAAAGCTCCAGGCCCTCAGGCCGTGTCCAGCAACGACGCCGCCCGGCGGCGGCCCCGCACTCTCACGGCAGAACTGTGTCCCAAATAAAGCGATCCGCCCGCTTGTTGCTCTGGGCAACGTGGATGTGCTTGGCGATCGTGTACTCCAGCAGCCCGTGCATCCCCAGCTCCTTCCCCACGCCCGACTGTTTGTAGCCCCCAAATGGCGACACGTCATTGAGCAGGTGGAAATCGTTGATCCAGACCGTCCCGGTGCGGATCCGCTTGGCCATCTGGATGGCCTCGGGGATGTCCTGCGACCAGATCCCCCCGGCGAGGCCGTAGATCGAGTCGTTGGCGATGGCGACGGCTTCGCCGGCGTCCTTGTAGGTGATCACCGACAGCACCGGTCCGAAGATCTCCTCCTGGGCGATGCGCATGTTGTTGGTGACGCCATCGAAGATGGTCGGCTCGAAGAAGTAGCCGTTCTCCAGCCCCTCGGGCTGCTTGCCGCCAGTGACCAGCTGCGCGCCCTCCTGCCTGCCAATCTCGACGTACTTCTTGACGGTCTGCAGCTGGGCTTCGGAGACCAGCGGGCCCATCCCGCTCTCGAGGTCGTCGGCGGGGCCGACGACGATCTCCCGGGTGCGCGCCACCAGGCGCTCGATGACCTCGTCGTGGAGGCTCTCGGGCACCAGCAGCCGGGTGCCCGACTCGCAGACCTGGCCCTGGTGCAGGAAGGTGGCGAAGAGCGAGCCGTCGATGGCGAGGTCGAGGTCGGCGTCGGGAAGGAGGATGTTGGCCGACTTGCCGCCCAGCTCCAGGGTCACCTTCTTGACGGTGCCACTGGCCAGCTGCATGATCCTCCGGCCGACCTCGGTGCTGCCGGTGAAGGCGACCTTGTCGACGTCTGGGTGCTGGGCGATCTCCTCGCCGACGGCCCCACCGGGTCCGGTGACGATGTTGATGACGCCCTTGGGGAACAGACCGGTTTCGTCCAGCGCCTTGAACAGCTCGAGCGCGGTCAGGCAGGTGTTGGAGGCGGGCTTGAGGATCACCGAGTTGCCGGTGACCAGCGCCGGGGCCAGCTTCCAGCAGGCCATCATCAGCGGGAAGTTCCAGGGGATGATCTGCCCGCAAACCCCCTGCGGCTCGCGATTGACGAAGTTCCAGGCGACCGCCGGCATGTCGACCCAGGGCAGCGGCTCGTATTCCTTGATCTCGCCCCCCTGCACCGCCAGCGAGCGGAAATGCTCGAGCGCGACGGGCACGTGGGAGAGGTTGGCAAGGCGGATGGTGACGCCGGCGTCCTGGGACTCGATCGAGGCCCAGTCCCGCTCCAGCGCCACCTGCTGGATGTGTTTGTAGGCCTGCAGCATGATGTCGCTGCGGGCGCGGAAGCTCTTGGTCGCCCACTCGCCGCGCTCGAAGCTCTGCCTGGCGGCGGCGATGGCCGCCTGGGTGTCCTCGCGAGTCGCTTTGGCGATGTTGGCGATGACCTCGCCGTTTGAGGGGTTGATGCTCGGGAAGGTCTCCCCGCCGGTGGCGTCCCGCCATTCGCCGTTGATGTACAGCTGGTAGGTCTTGACGGACTCCGAAACTGCAGTCGCCAAAGGGTTCTCCTCCTCGCTCGATTGCGCCCCACCCCAGCGCCCATGGGGTACCGCCGGGAGGCAAAGTCGCTTTCATAGTACGCCGTCATCTGATGCCGTCGCGGCGGCCTGGAGCGCCTCGGCAGCCTGCGGCCGTCTCATGGCTTGGTAACAAGCCCGCGATACCATTGGCGCCGTGGCAACCGGTAAGAAGCTGGCCAAACAGGCGCGCCTGGACGAGCGCGCGGCGATCATCCAGCGCAAGGCGCAGATCGAGGCCCGCAACCGCAACATCGTGATCGCGGTATTCGTGGTCCTGATTGTGGGCGGCGGCGGGTTGCTCTACCTGCTCACCAACCCACCGGCCTTCCTGGCCGGTCCGCCCACTCCCACGACGCACACCGCGGCGCTGTCCATCCCGGACGAGGGCGCCACCCACGTCGCGCAGGGCACGGCGCTGACGCACGCCCACAATCCGCCGTCGTCAGGCAACCACTACCCGACGCCGCTGCCGGCGGGCGCGTACTCGACCATCCAGCCGGAGGGGAACTGGGTCCACAGCCTCGAGCACGGCTACATCGTTCTGGTCTACAAGTGCTCGGGCTCGGAGTGCAATGACCTCTACCAGCAGGCCAAGGCCGTGTTCGCGGCCCTTCCCAAGGAGTCGAAATTCAACGAGGTGAAGTTCGTCTCCACCGAGTACAACAACATGACCCCCAAGATCGCGGTGCTGGCCTGGGACAAGGAGGAGGACATGAGTTCGATCGACGCCAACCTGATCACTTCCTTCTACAAGCAGTACGTCGACCACGGGCGGGAGGACCTGGCGTAGGCTCATGAGCCAGGTCGACCCGGCCGCCGGGTCCGCGGGCGGGAGCGCCAGGGAGGAGGCCGCCGAGCACATCGACGTCACGCGAAACCGCGTGGCCCGGCGCAGCCGCGTCCGCGAGGTGATCTTCGGCACCCAGGACGGGCTGCTCGCCACCCTCGGCCTGGTGGTGTTTTTCGGGGGCGCGTTCTCGGACCGCTACACGGTGCTGATCGCGGGCCTAGCCGGCGCCGTGGCCGGGCTGATCGCGATGGGGGCCGGCGCGTACATCAGCAGCAAATCGCAGCTCGAGGTCGCCGTCGCGGAGGTGGCCCGCGAGAACCGTGAGCTGGCGGCCAACCCGGAGCGGGAGCTGGAGGAGCTGGTCCAGCTCTACGAGGCCGAGGGGCTGCCCGAGGCCGACGCCCGCATCGTCGCCGAGAAGATCGCCCAGCGTCCCCTGGCGATGCTGAACGCCATGACCCAAAAGGAGCTGCGCCTGGCCATCGAGGCCAACGAGCCTTTCAAGGAAGGCATCGTGATGGCGCTCGCATTTTTGGTCGGCGCGGTAGTGCCGATCGCGCCCTGGGCCTTCGCCGCCATCAGCGGCGGCCCTGTGGTGGCGGGTCTGGATCTCAGCCCGGCCCTGCTGCTGTCGGTGGGCGTCACCGCCGGAACCCTGTTCGTGCTGGGGGCCGGCAAGGCCCGAGTGGCCCACAACTCGATGCTCCGCGGCGGCCTCGAGATCATGCTGATTGGGATCGTTGCGGCCGTCGTGGGGTACGTGGTCGGCAGCTATGTTCCCCATCTGGTGGGGGTTCGCACGGGCGTATAAGACGGCGGGAACACCGTGCTAAACTCCGGCAGCTTTGGACCTTTCGGAGAGGTGAATAACTAGTCATGCCGCAGCGCACGCCGCCCACCGATATGCTTCGCGCGGAGTTCCAGAACCGCCACTCCGGGCTCCTCACCGACCTTCTGGCGCAGTACACCAGGTTCGTCGAGGAGTCGCCGCCGATCGGCGAGCGTCAGATGCCCGAGCGCCTCCAGCACCTGCTGCGCATGGTGCGGGTGACCGGCCGCAACTTCCTCAACGAGCGCGAGCCGCAGGTGGCGACCACCGGCAAGACTCGGGATGAGATCCTGGAGATGATCATCGGCGACGCCAACGACTGGCTGGAGAAGCACGGGCCCGCGCAGAAGAAGTGGCTCGCTCCATTCACCGAGCTGGAGCGAACCCCGGCCAAACGCTAGGTCTTTGGGCTAGGCCGGCAGCTTCGCGGCTGCCGCCGCGTCGACCAGGAACCGGCTCGGCGCCAGTTGCGCCACCCGGGCTGCGGGAAGGTCCTCGCCGCCACCGAACACCTTCGCCAGCGCCTTGGACTTCTCCTTCCCCGTGACCATGAAAATGATCTGGCGGCTGGAGCCCAGCGCCACCGGCGTCATAGTGAGTCGCTGCGGCGGCTCGGCCGGTACCGTCACGCTGGCGACGGTGTGGTTCGATTCGTCCAGCGCGGGCGAGGCCGGGAAGAGCGAAGCGGTGTGGCCCTCCGCGCCCATACCCAGCAGGGTCAGGTCGAAGGCGGGGCTGTGGTCGGCGATCACGCCTCGGACCTCGGCGTCGTAGTCGGCCGCGGCCGCGTCGGGGGCCAGCTCGCCGGCCATCCGCCGGACCGCGTTGCCCTGGAGTTTGAGCGGGTCGAAGAGGGCCTCCTTGGCCATCCGGTAGTTGCTGGCGGGGTCGGTCGGGGCGACGCAGCGCTCGTCCCCGAAGTAGAAGATCACACGGCGCCAGTCGATCTCGTCTCGCATCTCGGAGGCCAGCAGCTCGTACGCGGCCCTCGGCGTCCGTCCACCCGCCAGCACCAGCCGGAACTCGCCTCGCTCGTGGATCGCCTTGAAGGCCGACTCGACCACCGCCGCCGCGGCTGCGCGCGCCACCGCCTCCGCCGTTTTCAGCCGCACTACCATCCCGTCTCCATCTACACCGTCAGGGCCGCCTGGATCCGGGCCGCCGATGCCATCGCGTCCTCGTAGACGCGGTCCCGGCCGAGGCGGGCAAGCTGAATGCTGAGAACCTCGGTCTCGTTCGGCCGGGCCATCGCCACGGCTCGTCGGGCCATGTGGTTCCCGGTCTCCTTGATCGTCACCCTGCCCTCGTCATCGTGCCAGCGAAGCTCCACCGCCAGCTTCTTGCGGCCACGCTCGCCGACCAGGAAGACCGACTCGATCGGCGCCATCTCGCCCTGGACGGGACGGTAGCCGCGGACGCCCCCGAAGTTGAAGACAACGTTCCGGCCGATGCCTTCCAGCCGCATGCTCGCCCCTCCGGGCGTGGGCGTGGGCGAGGTGCAGCCCAGCCGCGACGCCAGCCAGCCGGCCAGCAGCACCTCGGCGGGCGATACCTCCTGGGTCAGGCCCCGGCGACCGGTGATGTCGACGCGATCGAGCCCGTCCAGATAGGCGGCACGCCCGGCTTCGTCGAAGATTCGCGCCAGTCCCTCCCGGAAGGGATCGAGGCGGGTCCAGGTCATGTCCCCGATGACCAGGCGGCCAAACGCGCCGGGCTCCGCCGGGGCCGGGCTGGCCAGCTGGTCGGAAATGTCGGTCAGGTGCGCCGCCGACCCCTGGCTGCTGTCCAGGATCAGGCGGTCGCAGATCGAGGCCAGGCTGCGCAACGCCGGATCCTGCGGGTCAGGCCGCCCCAGCCACCAGAGAAATGACTGCAGGTGCGGAATCAGCAGCGGGATGACAAGGGTGTGCAGCCCGGTGGCGTCTGCCCCGGTCGGCCGCAGGATGACGCGCTCGTAGACCAGGCCGTGCGACGCCAGCGGGTGGCTGTGGATGGTGACCTCGGCGTTGAGGCTGAACTGTTTTCCCGGTCGGGCCGCGATCACGATCGCGCGCGATGGGTGACGGAGGGCGAGCTGGTCGACGGTGGTGACCGCGGTCTCGATCTGCCCCCGATCGGTGGCGTACACGATCAGGTTCATGACGCTGGCCCTGGTCAGCGGATATCCCTCCTCGTCGGAGGCCGCGGCGCGAAGGCTGAGCAGCTGGGCGGCGACCAGGTCCGCCTTGATCTCCTTGCCCTCCCAGCGGATCTCCCGCCCTTCGCGCGGGAGCCCGGTGGCAGCCTCTACGGATGCCGCCAACGCCGTGCGTCCTGCGCCATCAGCTGGTCGGCCTGCTCGGGGCCCCAGCTGCCGGCCGGGTAGAGAGGGACGTCGGGCGCGTCGGCCCAGGAGTTGAGGACTCCGTTGAGCAGCGCCCAGGCGGTCTCCACCTCGTCGCGGCGGGCGAACAGCGTCTGGTCTCCGCGCATCACGTCCAGCAGCAGCCGCTCGTAGGCCTCCGGCGACTGGGCCATGAACGAGGCTCCATAGAGGAAGTCCATGTTGACGGCGCGCAGCCTCATGCCCGGGGCCGGCACCTTGGCTCCGAACTTGAGGGTGGTGCCCTCGTCGGGCTGGATCCGGATCACCAGCAGGTTGGGCTCTAGCGGGTCGGTGCTGCTGAAGCCCTGGTGGGGCGGCTGCTTGAACTGCACCGCGATCTCGGTCACGCGGCGGGGCAGGCGCTTGCCCGTGCGGACGTAGAACGGCGTCCCGGCCCACCGCCAGTTGTCGATGTCCAGGCGCATCGCCACGAAGGTCTCGGTGTTGGAGTTGGGGTTGCCGACGTCCTCCTTGCGATAGCTGGGGACCGAGGCGCCGCCGATGCTGCCACGGCCGTACTGGCCCCGCACCGCGTAGCGCGCCACCTCGTCCTCGCGGATCTGCCGGATCGCCCGCAGCACCTTGACCTTCTCGTCGCGCACAGCGTCGGCCTGGAAGGACACCGGTGGCTCCATCGCGGTCAGCGAGACCAGCTGCAGCAGGTGGTTCTGGACGATGTCGCGCAGCGCCCCCGACTCGTCGTAGTAGCTGGCCCGGCCCTCCAGCCCCAGGTCCTCGGCGGCGGTGATCTGGACGTGGTCGACGTACTGGTTGTTCCAGAGCGGCTCGAAGATGCTGTTGGCGAAGCGGAAGACCAGCAGGTTCTGGACCGTCTCCTTGCCGAGGTAGTGGTCGATCCGGAAGACGGCGCGCTCGCGGAAGACCTTGAGCACCTCGGAGTTGAGCTTCTCGGCCGACGCCAAGTTCCGGCCGAACGGTTTCTCGATGACGATGCGGTGGCTCTCGCGGCCGCGCGAGACCATCCCCGCCCGGCCCAGGTGCTGGATGATGGGGATGAAGTAGTCCGGCGGAGTGGCGCAGTAGAAGAGGCGGTTGCCGGCCGTTCCGAACTGCTCGTCGACCCGCTCCAGCTCCTTCTTCAGAGCGGCGAACGAAGGCTGGTCGTTGAAGTTGCCGCTGACGTAGCTGAGCCTTTCGGCGAAGCCCTTCCACACCGAGTCGGTGGTCTTGCCGGTGCGCGAGTTGGCATCGACGGCGGCCCGCATCTGGCGGCGGAACTCGTCGTTGGTCAGCGGGCGGCGGGCCACCCCGACCACGGCGAAATCGGCCGGCAGGAGTCCCTCGATGGCGAGGTTGTAGAGCGCCGGCATCAGCTTCTTGCGGGTCAGGTCCCCGGACGCGCCGAAGATAACCATCGCCGTGGGGACTACCCCACGTTCGCTCCGGACGCCCTCGCGCAGCGGGTTGGGAGGCGGCTCCTTGGCTCGGGCTATCTCAGTTGCCTCCGCCGGAAGCGGCGCCTTCGGTCTTGACCGCATGGCCGCCGAACTGGTTGCGCAGCGCTGCGATCACCTTGGCGCCGTAGGAGTCGTCCTGGCGAGAGGCGAAGCGCATCAGCAGCGACATCGTGATCACCGGCGCGGGCACGCTCTCGTCGATAGCGGCCTGGACCGTCCAGCGCCCCTCGCCCGAGTCCTCCACGTAGCCCCGGATGTTGGCCAGGTCGGCGCCTTCGGCCTCGAAGGCGAGTGCCGCCAGGTCGAGCAGCCAGGAGCGCACCACGCTGCCGTTCTGCCAGACCCTGGTGATGTCCTTGAGGTCGAGGTCGTACTCGCTGGCATGCAGGATCTCGTAGCCTTCGGCGTACGCCTGCAGCATCCCGTACTCGATCCCGTTGTGAACCATCTTGACGAAGTGGCCCGCTCCTGCCGGCCCCATCAGGCCATAGCCGTTCTCCGGCGCCAGGTCGGCCAGCAACGGCTCGATCCGATCGAAGTCCTCCCGCTCGCCACCGACCATCAGCGAGTAGCCGACCTTCAGTCCCCACACCCCGCCCGACGTACCGGCGTCCATGAAGTGGATGCCCTTGGCCGACAGCTCCTCGGCGTGGCGTTTGGAGTCGGTCCAGCGGGAGTTGCCTCCATCGATGATCAGGTCGCCGGGCTCCAGCAGCTCGGCCAACTGATTGATGTTGTCGTCGGTGGCCTGGCCCGACGGGACCATGACCCAGACGGTCTTCGGCTTCGACAGCTTGGAGACGAGGTCCTCGACCGAGTGCGCCCCCACGCCGCCGTCGGCGACGGCGATCTCGACCGTTGCCGGGGTGCGGGCGTATCCGACGATGCGATGCCCGCGCTGGGCCAGGCGCTTGACCATGTTGCCGCCCATGCGGCCGAGCCCGATGATGCCCATCTCGAGCTTGCCGGGCTGGGCCACCACCGCCTCTGGGTTGGCTGGAGTTCCGTTGGTCGCCATCGCTCCTCCTTCGCTGTCTGCCCTAGCGGGTGGCCGGGATCCGTTCCACCAGCTGCAGTATCTCCGCCATCGTAGTCTGGCGGTCGTCGGCCATCGGCACCATCGCCACCCGCCGCCCGTGGTCACGCAGGCTCTTCAGGTCCCCCGCCCACTGCGCCTGGATCAAGGACTTGAACCCGTAGGCCTCCCCCGGGATGGGAATCTCTTCGCCTCTGCTGTCGGCCAGGATCAGGTAGACGCCGCTGTTGGGCCCGCCCTTGTGGAGCTGCCCGGTGGAGTGCAGATAGCGCGGGCCGTAGCCCGCGGTTGTCGCCACCACGAAGCGATCTCTGACCGCCACCCGGAGCCGGTCGAGCGCTTCATCGAACTCTGCCGTGGGTTGGGTGTACGCCAGCACCGCGAAGTAGTCGCCAGGCTTCAGATCTGAGAGCAGCTTCTCGACGTCGCCCATCGGATCGGCGCCAATTTCGACCCCGAAGTCGCCCGTCTCGGCGTAGCGCTGCAGCGCGGCCTTGGTGTTGTCCTTGCTCTCCTGCACGTTGGGCTGGTCGAAGGGGTTGATCTCCAGCAGGGCGCCGGCGGCGGCGGTGGCGACCTCCCAGCGAATGAACTCGGCGCCGAGGTCCTCGGGACCATCGATAGTGATCGTAAACACCGGTTGCCCCGCCTCCTGTAGCGCCGCCATCACGGGGTCCTGGTCGGCGCAGCCGATCGGCGTCCGGACGTACACGAAGAGGCGGTCGTCGCCGTAGGAGGAAGGGTCGCCCAGGGGCTCGCCCTCAATCGGGATGATCCCCCTCCCCTGCTTCCCTGTCGACTCGGCCAGCAGCTGCTCCAGCCACATCCCCAGGGTGGCAACCCGCGGCGAGCAGACCAGGGTGCACTTGTCCCGGCCGGCCCGGGCGGCGGCGCCCAGCACCGCTCCCAGCAGCAGGCCCGGGTTGGCCGGCGCATCCTCGGTGCGGCAGGCCTCCCCCATCAGCTGGCCGCCGGCGAGCAGGCGGGTGACGCTGAGCCCCATCACCGCCGCCGGCACCATGCCGAAGTAGCTGAGTGCGGAGTAACGCCCGCCAATGTCCTTGGGGTTGAGGAAGACCCAGCCGAAGTCCTCGGCTTCGGCGATCTGCTGGAGGCTGCTGCCCTCGTCGGTGATGGCCACGAAGTGGTGCCCGTCGTGGCCTTCGTCGACGGCCGCCACGCGCTCATGGAAGAGCTTGAAATGAGACAGCGTCTCGGTGGTCCCGCCCGATTTGCTGGAGATGATGAAGACGGTCCGGTCGAGGTCGAGGCCGTCCGAGATCGCCTCGATGGTGGAGGGATCGGTGCTGTCGAGGACGGCCAGATTGAGGCCCTCGGGCCGGACTCCAAAAGTGCGGCGGAGGACGTCGGGGCACAGGCTGCTGCCACCCATCCCCGCGACCACCGCGTGGGTGTATCCCTCGCCGGCAAGGTCTCGCACCAGGTCGTCGAACTGCTCCAGCTCCTGCGCGATGTCGCCGGCGACGTTGAGCCAGCCCATCCATTCTGCGATCTCGGAGGCCAGCGCCGGGTCGGCGGACCAGAGACTGCCGTCCTTGGCGTTCAGCCGCTCCGCCCAGCGCTCCGCGTTCATGCGGGCGAGGACGTCCTCAACCGCATCCTGGATCGGGCCCAGGCCGCTCAGGTCGACGGCCGCAGCCCCTTCGCTCAAGACCCGGCGGTGACCCCGCTGGCCTTCTGCCGGATGGTGTCGAGCATCTTCTCGAAGGCGGCCTCGAAGGACTTGACGCCCTCGTCGATGAGCTCGTCGGTCACCTTCTGCATGTCGATACCGACCTCCTCCAGCTGGCTCATCAAGGCCTTCGCCTCATCGAGCCCGTCCTCGATCCGGTCGGCCGGCTCGCCGTGGTCGGCGTAGGCGTCCAGGGTGGCCTTGGGCAAGGTGTTGACGGTGTCCGGCCCGATCAGGTCCTCGACGTACATGACATCCGGGTAGTCGGGGTTCTTGGTCGAGGTTGACGCCCAGAGGCAGCGCTGCACCTTGGCGCCCTTGGCCTGCAGCTGCTTGAACCTCTCCGATTTGAAGATCTCGCCGTAGATCTCGTAGGCGAGCTTGGCGTTGGCCACGGCGGCACGGCCCTTCAGCCGCTTGGCGTCCTCGGCGGTGAGGTCGCCCGCAGCCACCTTGTCGTCGAGCTGCTTGTCGACCTTGGTGTCGACCCGGCTGACGAAGAAGCTGGCGACCGACGCCAGGTCGTCGACCGGCTTGCCCTCGTTGATGCGGCGCTCGACTGCGTTGACGTAGGCCTCGGCGACGCGGCGGTAGTAGTCGAGGCCGAAGATCAGGGTGATGTTGATGTTGTGCCCCTCGTACAGCATCTCCTCGATCGCGGGGACGCCGGCGTCGGTGGCCGGGATCTTGACCATCAGGTTGGGCTTGTCGACTCGCCGCCAGATGTCCCGGACCATGTCCTGAGTGGCGTATGTGTCGTGAGCCAGCGAGGCCAGCACCTCCATCGAGACGCGGCCGTCGATGTGGCCGGTGCTCTCGTAGGCCGGTCGCAGCGTGTCCAACGCCCGGCTCACGTCGTCAAGCGCCAGGTCCATGAAGATGGCTTCCGGCGAGGCGCCCTGCTGGGCCAGCCGGACGAGGTCCTCGTCGTAGGCGTCACCCTGGCCGATCGCCTTCTCGAAGATGCTGGGGTTGGTGGTGACGCCGACCACGGCGCGCTCGTCGATCAGCTGCTGCAGTCCGTCACCGCGCACCAGGGTCCGGCTGATGTCGTCGTACCAGACGCTCTGGCCCAGCTCGGCAAGCTTGAAAAGCGGGTTCTTGCTCATTCCATCCTCCTGGGCGGAGTCGACGCAGCCGGCATTCGGTTCAGGACCCCGCCGCGGAGCCGGTCAGAATCTGCCGGGCGGCGTCGGCGATGCTGCCCGCTGAGATGCCGGCGGCGTCCATCAGCTCCTCGGGCTTGCCGGAACCGGGCAGCCCGCGCACGGCGCAGTGGGCCAGTCTCAGCGGTCGCCCGTCGGGGGCGAGGCTTTCCAGCACCGCCGCGGCCAGCCCGCCCTCGGGGTAGTGGTCCTCTGCGACCACCAGGCGGCCGCCTGTGGCTTCAAGCGCCGCGGCGATCGAGTCGTGATCGATGGGCTTGACGGAGTAGGCGTCGATGACGGTGGCGCCGATGCCCTCCGCGGCCAGGGCCTCGGCGGCGGCCAGGGCGTTGTGCAGCGTCACCCCCGCGGCGACGATGGTGACCTGGTCGTCCGGGTGCTGCCGCAAGGTCCTGGAGCCGCCCACCCGGAAGTCGTCGCTGTTGTCGTAGAGCACCGGATAGGCGCCCCGGGTGGTGCGCAGGTAGACGATCCCGTCGAGGTCGGCCATCAGCGCGGTAAGGTGCGCCGCCGAGACCGCGTCGCTGGGATAGAGCACGGTGGAGCCGTGGATCGCGCGCATCGAGGCGAGGTCCTCGAGCGCCATCTGGGAAGGGCCGTCCTGGCCGATCTCGGTGCCCGCGTGGGAGCCCGACAGCCTGATATTGGCTTCGGAGACTGCGGCCATCCGGATGAAGTCGTAGGCCCTCGAGAAGAAGGCGGCGAAAGTCGACGCGAAGGGACGGTAACCGCGCACGCTCATCCCCACCGCCGCCGCGACCAGCTGCTGCTCGGCGATGAACATCTCGAAGAAGCGCTCCGGGAAGGCCTTGGCGAACTGGTCCGCATGGGTGGAATTGCTGACCTCGCCATCCATCGCGACCACGTCGGCACGCGCGCCCAGGGCCACCAGCGCGTCACCGTAGGCCTTGCGGGTGGCGACCTTCTCACCCTTCTCGTACCTGGGGACCTCAACCGCGGCGGAGGTCGCCGGTGCCAGCTCGTCGGGCTCAGGGTGCTGCACTTCCACGTGGAGGTCCCGGAGGCCGCCGAGCTCCTTGATGGCGCGCTCCGCCATGTCCTCCGGCAGCGCCTTGCCGTGCCAGTTGTCCTTGTCCTCGATCTCGCTGAAGCCCTTGCCCTTGATGGTCCGGGCGATCACGACGGTGGGTTTGCCGGTCGCCGCCCGGGCCGCCGCCAGGGCGGTGTCAATCTCGACGGCGTCGTGGCCGTCGATGACGATGGCGTGCGCGCCGAAGGCCTCGGCGCGAGCCCGGTAGACCTCCAGGTCCCAGCCAAACTCGGTCTCGCCACGCTGGCCCAGGCGGTTGACATCGAAGATCGCGGTCAGGTTGGAGAGACCGTAGTGGGCCGCCTTGTCGACGGCCTCCCAGATCGAGCCCTCGGCCAGCTCGCTGTCACCGCACAGCGTCCACACGTGGTACGGCAGCTTGTCCAGGTACTTGCCGGCGAGCGCGACCCCGACCGCGATCGGCAGGCCCTGGCCCAACGAGCCGGTGGCCACATCGACCCAGGGCAGCAGCGGGGTCGGGTGCCCCTGCAGCCGCGAGCCCATCTTGCGGAAGGTCAGCAGCTCCTCGTCGGTGATGGCGCCGGCGGCCTTGAACATGGCGTAGACAAGCGGGCTGGCGTGGCCCTTGGAGAAGATCAGGTGGTCGTTGTTGGGCAGCTTGGGCTGGTCCCAGTCGTAGCGCAGATGCCGTGCCAGCAGCACGGCGATGAGGTCGGCGGCCGACATGCTCGACGTTGGATGGCCGCTGCCGGCGGCGGTGCTTGCCCGGATCCCGTCAACCCGCAGCTGCTGGCCCAGCTCCCGGATCGAGTCGAAGTCGTCCGCTCCGACCAACCGCGCGTCCTTTACGTCTTGAGCCATCCAATTTCGAAGCCTAGCAGGGCTGTGCCCTCGCGGTCGAGCGCGTTGGGTTACCCTTCCCGCAACCATGGAGCCGAAGCAGGCAGCCGCGCTGCGAGCCCTCGAGGAGGTCGAGGACGGGATGCTCCTCGGGCTGGGCACCGGCAGCACGGCGGTGTACTACATCGAGGCCCTCGCGGAGCGCGTCCGAAACGGCCTTTCGGTGACCGCCGTGGCCACCAGCCGGGCCAGCGCCGAGTTGGCGGCGGCCGGCGGGGTCACCTTGCTGGAGTCGATCGACCGGCCCATCGACCTGACTGTTGACGGCGCCGACGAGATCGACCCGGCGCTCAACCTGGTCAAAGGCCTCGGGGGCGCGATGCTCCGCGAGAAGGTGGTGGCCGCGGCCAGCCTGCGCATGGTCGTGATCGCAACCGAGGAGAAGCTGGTGCCGCGCCTGGGCCGTGGACCGCTGCCGGTTGAGGTTCTGCCCCTGCTCTGGGAGCGGACCGCGGAGACGGTCCGCGGGCTGGGCCTCGAGCCGCGCAGGCGCGAGGTCGGAGGCGTGCCCTTCGTGTCGGACAACGGCAACCTGATCCTTGACTGCACCGGCGCGGACGCCCTCGACGTCCGGGCCGTGGGCGCCACCCTCGACTCCATCCCCGGGGTGCTCGGCCACGGGCTCTTCATGGGGATCGCCACCGAGGCGATCGTCGCCGGCAGCGCCGGCGTGCGGATGATCAGCCGGATGTAGTGCTTCTGGCCGGGCCTATTCGACCTTGGCGGCAGCCCGCCGCCTCGGCTTGGTCGCCTGGCCATCTCCCGACTTCGCCGAAAGCTCTCTCGCCTTGAGGTTGTCTGCCATCTTGCGCATCTCGTCAGCGTTGCCGGTTCGTTTGGAGGCGAAATATGTCAGCCCTGGCGCGATGGCGGTCAGCAAAGGTGTCACCTTCATCGCAGCCGCTGTGGCGAGGACCCGGGCGCGATCGCCGGTGATCGCGGAAACCACGGCCTCACCCACCTGGCTCGGCGCGACAGTCGGAACGCTCCCGGAACCCTCGCTGTTCTCGTGATACAGACCTGCCTCACGCACGTAACCGGGGCAAACGACCGAGACCCCCACCCCGTGATCCGCGACTTCGTATCGGATCGACTCGCTGAAGCCGATCACAGCATGTTTGGTGGCGGAGTAGACCGCCGCAAACGGAACCGGGGCGAGCCCCGCCATGGAGGCGATGTTGACGACGTGGCCGTCGCGGCGCTCGAGCATCTCCGGTAGCACGGCTTGGGTCATCGCCATCAGCGCTGTCAGGTTGAGTGCCACCATCGACTCGACGCGGGTGAAGTCAGCGTCGGCGAAGAACTCGGGGTGATCGGTGCCGGCGTTGTTGACGAGCACATCGACCTGGCCGAACTTCTTCCTGGTCGCGGCGATGAGCGCGGTCCGGTCGGCGGCCGAAGTGACGTCGGCGGCCACTGCCAGGCTTCTCGAGCCGCCCCGGTCGAGTTGCTTCTGAAACGCGTCGAGGTCTTCGGCGCCGCGGGCGCTGAGGACCACTTTCATGCCGTGGTCGAAGAGCGCCTGGGCGATCGCGCGGCCGAGCCCCCGGGAGGCGCCCGTCACCACAACCACCTTCCCGCCTATGTCCTTCATCGCCCGCCGATTATATTTCGCAGAGCCGCCGCGCCGGGGTGGTGAAACCGGTAAACACGCGGCTCTTAAAAAGCCGTCCCGCAAGGGTTGAGGGTTCGACTCCCTCCCCCGGCACCAATCGGTTAGAGTCCACCCTCCCATGGCTGTCGACATCGCGACGCGTCGCCTCCATACCCAGGGTCTGGTCAACCGGCCTTTCGCTTCGGCGGTGGAAGCCGTGGGCTGGCTGGCGGCGGTGCAAGCCCAGGACTACACCGGCGCGAAATGGGCGCTGGGTCAGCGTGTTCGCGGGCTCGCCGAGAAGGAGCTGGACCGGCTCTACGACGCCGGCGCCATCCTCCGCACCCACGTCATGCGGCCCACCTGGCACTTCGTCCTGCCGGTCGACGTCCGCTGGCTGCTGGAGCTCACCACGCCACGGGTCAAGGCCGCGACGGCGACGTACGACCGGCGCCTCGAGATCGACCAACCTCTGCTGCACAAGAGCCACACCGCGATGGAGGCCGCGCTGGCCGGCGGCCCGCTGACCCGACCCGAGCTCCAGGCCCGGCTGACGGAGATGGGGATCATCACCGACATCCAGAGGATGGGCCATCTGCTGATGCACGCCGAGCTCGATCGCGTCATCATCAGCGGGCCCCGTCGCGGCAAGAAGATGACCTACGCGCACTTCGACGAACGCGTGCCCGCCGCCGGCTCGCCGGCGAGCCGGGAGGAGAAGCTGGCCGAGCTGACCCGCCGCTACTTCACCAGCCACGGCCCGGCGCAGCTCCAGGATTTCTCATGGTGGTCGGGGCTGACGATGGCCGACGGACGCCGCGGACTGGAGATTGTTGGTCCCCAGCTCCGGCAGGAGAAGATCGGGGACAAGACCTACTGGAACGCGGCCGCGTCGACGCGTTCCATCTCGCGGCGCCTGGTCGTTCACCTCCTCCCCAACTACGACGAGTATCTGGTCAGCTACAGGGACCGGACCGCGGCGCTCGACCGGGCACCCGACTTCTCCGAGACGCCGTTCCCACTGGGGGGCGTGCTGGCCAACGTCGTCACCGTCAACGGTCAGGTCCACGGCGGCTGGTGGCGCCGTCGAGGCGCGGACTCAATCGTGGTCGAGGTGGCACGGCTTGATGGGCTGAGCCAGGCCGAAAGGCTCGGGCTTGAGCGCGCCGCCAAGAGCATGGCTCGGTTCTCAGGCGTGAAGGTGACTGTTGCCGGCGCCCCCACCGGCGGCGGCTAGCCCTTCGGCGCCAGGTCGGGCGCTATCTTTGGCGGCATGTGCCGAAGCATCAAAACCCTCCGACTCCCCGACCAGACCGCAACCGACGAAGAGATCCGGGCCGCCGCCCTCCAGTTCGTCCGCAAGGTGAGCGGCTACCGGCAGCCGTCACGGGCCAACGCCGAGGCGTTCGACAGCGCGGTCGACGAGATCGCCCGGTCCTCCAAGCAGTTGCTTTCGAACCTGCAGACGCGTTGACCGAGCCTGCCGACGCGCCGGCGGCGGCCTCGCCCGGCGCCCACGTGGTCGAGGTCCGCCTGGTGCCGATCGACAACCCCGACGCGGCGGCCCTGGTGAGCGCCCAGTGGGCCGAGCTGGCGGATCGGTACGGGGGCGGCGACCCCTCGCAGCTGGACCCCGCCGACTTCCTCGAGCCCAGGGGCGCCTTCCTGGTCGTCTACCTCGACGGCCGCCCCGTCTCGTGCGGCGGGTTCATGCCGCTCGCGGGCGAGCCCGGCGTGGTCGAGATCAAGCGGATGTACACCGTCCCAGAAGCCCGCCGATCGGGGTTCAGCCGCACCGTCCTGGGCGGCCTAGAGTCAGAGGCTGCCGGCCTGGGCTACCGCGAGATCGCCCTGGTCACGGGGCCGCTGCAGCCTGAGGCCATCGCCCTCTACGAGTCCTCCGGCTACCAGCGCCGACCCAACTTCGGGATCTGGGCCGACATCCCGCAAGCCATCTGCATGTCCAAGTCGCTGGCCTGACCCCGTGGCCCGCACCGGCAGGCCCGCGACCGAGAAGGCGTTGCGCGACCGGGCCCTGCAGATGGAGGCGCTCAACCAGGCGGCGCTCGCGCTCGCCGGCGACCTCGACCTGGACAGCGTGCTCTACCGGATCCTAAAAACCGCCAAGAAGCTGGCCGGCGCCCGCTACGGTGCGCTCGGCGTTCCCGACGGTCAGGGCGGCTTCGACAAGTTCATCACCGTCGGCATCAGCGAGCGGCTGGCCCGGCTGATCGGCGACCTGCCCCGTTTCCACGGCGTCCTCGGCGTACTGCTCCGCGACGGCAAGTCGATCCGGGTGGCCGACATCCGTCGCCATCCAGATTTCTCCTGGTATCCGGAGCACCACCCCGAGCTCAAGGAGTTTCTCGGGGTGCCGATCCGCCACCGGGAACAAACCCTCGGCGAGATCTACCTGTCGGGCACCCCGGCCGGCCGCTTCTCGGCACGGGACCAGCGAATCGTCGAGATGCTGGCGTCGCACGCGGGCGTGGCCATCGCCACCGCCAACCTCTATACCCAGGGCCAGGCGCTGGCTGTCATGGAGGAGCGGCAGCGGGTCGCCCGCGAGCTCCACGACGCCGTCTCGCAGACGCTTTTCAGCATGATGTACGAGGCCCGCGCCGCGGCGCTCACCGCGGCGACCGATCCGAGTGCCGCGGCCGCCGCCCTCACCACTCTCGCCGACCAGTCCGCCGCCGCGCTCAGCGAGATGCGCGGACTGGTATACGCGCTTCGGCCCAAGAGCCTGGAGCGCGACGGCCTCGCCGCCACCCTCACCGACCACGTTGACGCCCTCCGTAGATCGCACCAGGTCGAGATCGAGATGCGCATCCAGGGCAAACCCCAGTTGGCGTTCGACCAGGAGCTGGCGCTGCTCAGGATCGCCCAGGAGGCGCTGCAGAACTCGCTCAAGCACGGCGCCGGCGCGCCCATCGAGGTGGTGCTGCGCCACCGCAAGGCCGGCACCGAGCTGGTGGTCAGGGACTTTGGGCCTGGCTTCGACGCCGAAGAGCTGCCGCGGACCCGGCGCAGCATGGGGCTCACGACGATGCGTGACCGCGCCGCCGACATCCATGCCTCGCTTTCGATCACCAGTGGCGCCGGCACCGAGGTTCGGGTCTTCCTGCCCGCCACCGCCGAGCCTCCCGCGTGAGCGACATCATCCGTGTGCTGCTCGTCGACGACCACGCCGTCGTCCGCGAAGGGATACGCGCCTTCCTGCAGCTGCAGCCCGATATCGAGGTCGTCGGCGAGGCCGAGGGCGGCGAGTCGGCGCTGACGGTCGCGACCGAGGTCGAGCCGGACGTGGTGCTGATGGACCTGCTGATGCCGGACGGCGACGGCATCTCCGCCCTCCGCCACCTGCGTGAGCAGCATCCCGGGATTCAAGTGCTTGTCCTCACCAGCTACATCGACGACGCCCAGGTCTTCGGCGCGATCCAGGCGGGCGCAGCGGGCTATCAGCTCAAAGACATCCAGCCCGAAGCGCTCGCCGAGGCCATCCGCGACGTCCATGCTGGCCGGCCCGCGCTGCACCAGGAGGCGCAGGCTCGGCTGATGCATCGGGGCCAGGCGGCGCCGCCGGGGTCCACCCTGACCCCGCGAGAGCGCGACGTCCTGCGGCTGCTGACGGAGGGCTTCGCCAACAAGGAGATCGCCACCAGGCTGCTGGTCTCGGAGAAGACGGTGAAGACCCACGTCAGCTCGATCCTGGCCAAGCTCGGCGTGCAGGATCGCACCCAGGCGGCGCTGGCAGCCGTGCGGCAGCACCTCGTCGACTAGAAGCCCCCTCCGGCGGCACCGCCCGCTCGACGAGGATCCGGCAGCCGCTCCGCCTTAAGACCTAGCCGGCACTCCGCCCGCTGCCCGATGCGCCGGCGCCGGCATCGGCGCAGCATGAATCCATGACCACGAATGGAAAACTGACCGGAAGGGTTGCGCTCATCACCGGCGCCAGTCGCGGGCTGGGCCGGGCGATGGCGCTGGCGTTCGCCCGCGAGGGGGCCGACCTGGTGCTCTGCGCGCGAGGTGAGGACGAGCTGAAGCAGGTTGCCGCGGAGGCACGGGAGCGGGGCTCGAACGTCCTCACCGTGGCCGCCGACATGGCTTTGACGCGCGACGTCGAGCGCCTGGTGGTGCTGGCGCTGGAGCGCTTCGACCGCGTCGACATCCTGGTCAACAACGCCTCCCAGCTGGGCCCGACTCCGCTGCCTTACCTGATCGACTACCCGCCGCACGTCTTTAGCGACGTCATGAAGGTCAACGTGATGGCGCCCTTCCACCTGATCTGGTCGCTGCTGGGCGGCATGATCCAGCGCCGCGACGGGGTGATCATCAACGTCAGCTCAGATGTCGCCGTCAACGGCTATCCCGGCTGGGGCGCCTACTCCGTCTCCAAGGCGGCGCTCGACGGGTTGACGCGTACCTGGGCCACCGAGCTTACGGGCACTGGGGTCAAGATCTACGCCGTCGATCCCACCGACATGAACACGGATATGCACCGCGCGGCTGTTCCCGAGGACGATCCTGCGTCGCTGGCCGACCCCGCCGACATCGCCGAGGCCTTCGTCGCGCTGGCAACGGGTGTTGTCGACCCCGCGCTGGGACGCCTCGAAGCGACCCAGCTGCTGAAACATGCTGAGCCCGCCGGTGCTTGACATCGCCCCTCAGAAGCTCCCCGCCGAGCTGCGGGCATCGCGGCCGGCGGAGCTTCGCGGCATCCGTCGCGACCACGTCCGCCTGATGGTTGTCGACCGCGCCAGCCGGACCATCAGCCACACCCGCTTCGACCAGATCGGCGAGCACCTCCGCCCGGACGACCTGCTGGTGGTGAACACCAGCAGGACTCTGCCCGCGGCGGTGCCGGCTACCCGCGCCGACGGCAGCATCGTCCAGCTGCGGGCGTGCGTCCGGCGGCCGGGCCAGTGGGATGCCCTGTCGGTGCAGCCGGAAGCACCTCATGCCAACGTGGCGCTCAATCCCGGTGAGGAGCTGCGGATCTCGGCGCGCATGACGGCCCGGGTGCTGGGGCGCCGCCCCGACATCCCTCTGCTCTGGCGCCTGGCGGTCAGCCGCGACGGCCTGGAGGAGATCGAGACCCTGGGCGAGCCGATCCGTTATTCGTACGTCCCCGACCCGATCCCGCTCGACTTCTACCAGAACGTCTATGCCGGCCGGGCGGGCTCCGCGGAGATGCCCTCGGCCGGGCGCCCGTTCAGCAGGCAGCTGCTCGCGTCGCTCCGCGCATCCGGCGTCGAAACCGCCGAGATCCTGCTCCACACCGGACTGAGCTCCTTCCAGGACGATGCCTTCGACGCCGAGCACCACCTCTATGAGGAGTGGTTCGAGGTGGACGATCCAGCCGCCGCCGCGGTCAACCGCGCCCCTCGGGTGATTGCCGTAGGCACCACCGCGGTCCGGGCGCTGGAGACCGCCGCCGGCGCTGACGGCCGGGTGCGCCCGATGCACGATTGGACCAGCCTGGCGATCCACGGCGGACAGACGATCCGCGCCGTCGACGCCCTCATCACCGGCCTCCACGAGCCGACCGCGAGTCACCTCGACCTGCTCCGCGCCTTCGTGGACGAGCCGCTTTTGAGACAGGCATACGATGAGGCGATCGAACGCCGCTACCTCTGGCACGAGTTCGGCGACTCGATGCTCCTGCTCTAGGTTTCGCGCCCTCTCGGCCGGGTGGCAATTTCCGCGGCCCGGATGAGGTTGTTGTGGTGAAGCCCGCCAGCACCGATGATGGTGCGGACGTTGGCGCGGTGACTCGATTTGATTCGGAGGGCGCTCCTTGAGCAATAAGCGGTGGACCTTGGTGGCGGCGATCCTTGGCTCCGCGATCGTCTTCCTCGACTCGACGGTGGTCAACGTGGCGCTACCGCGGATCGGTAGGGAGCTGCACAGCAACCTCTTCGGGACGCTGGAGGCGCAGGCGTACGTCTACAGCGGCTACCTGCTGACCCTCAGCGCCCTGCTGATCCTGGCCGGAGCGCTGAGCGACTTCTACGGACGGCGGCGGATGTTCGGGATCGGCCTGGCCGGCTTCGGCGTCAGCTCGGTGCTGTGTGGACTGGCTCCCAGCATCGAGATCCTTATCCTGGCGCGGATCCTCCAAGGCGTGTTCGGAGCGCTGCTGGTGCCCGGCTCGCTGGCGCTGATCACGGCTACGTTTGAGGGCGTCGAGCAGGGTCGCGCCTTCGGCATCTGGGCCGCCGCGTCGGCGGGGACCACGATCCTCGGCCCGCTGGTCGGCGGGCTGCTGGTTGACACCATCTCCTGGCGCGCCGCCTTCCTGATCAACGTGCCATTCGTTGCGGTCGCGCTTTACGCAGTCATCACCAACGTGGCAGAGAGTCGCGACGAGACCGCCAGCCGCCACTTCGACTGGCTCGGCGCCGCCATCATCTTCATCGCCGTCGGCGGACTGGCGTTCGGCGCTATATACGGCGAGCAGCATCGCTGGGAAGGCAGTCTGCCCTTCATCGCCCTGGGCCTGGGGGCTATCGGTCTGGCGGTGCTGCCGATCGAGATGACCCGGGCCAAGAACCCGCTGATCCCGATCAGCCTCTTCCGGTCGCGGAACTTCACCGTCACCAACATCGCGACGCTGCTGATCTACGGAGCCCTCTACGTGATGTTCTACAACCTCGGGCTCTTCATGCAGGGCACGCTCGGGTACACGGCGGCCGCCGCGGGGCTCGCGGGGATCCCCGGCACCCTTCTGCTGGTGCTGTTCTCAACCCGTTTCGGCGCCCTCTCGGCGCGCTACGGCCCACGCTGGTTCATGACCGCGGGACCGGCTCTGATGGGCGTAGGGGCCGTGTTCTACGCGCGAATCCCCGCCTCCAGCGAGGCCTGGCAGCTGGTGCCGGGACATCTCTCCAGCTGGATCCCACCGCTCTCTTATGTCACCGACGTCCTTCCCGGATCGATCATCTTCGGCGCCGGGCTGATGATGATGGTGGCGCCTCTGACGACCGCGGTGATGACCTCGGTGCCGACGCACAATTCGGGGCTGGCCTCGGCGATCAACAACGCCATCTCCCGCATCGGGCCCCAGCTCGCCGGGGCGCTGATCTTCATCGCCATCACCTCGGCGTTCTACGGCAGCCTGGCCGCGCACGCGCCCAGCCTCAACTCCAACTCCAACCAGGTCCGCCGCGATATCAGCCCCCTCAACCGTCCCTCGGTCAGCCTCAACGACGACCAGGCCCGGGCGGTCCGGGAGGCTTCGGCTGACGGCCTCCACTTCGCGATGGCAGCGTCCGCCGGGATGCTCTTCCTGGGCGCCCTGATATGCGGGATCGGCATCCGGACCAAGGCCCCCGACAGCCCGCCGGAGGGCGTCGCGCACGAGTCGACCCCCTCCCGCGAAGCCGGCGACCGAGACGCGAGGGCCTCCGCCGGTCTTGCGCAGGGTCTGCCCGCGGAACAGCCGAGCGGATAGCCACCGGCGGCCTCGCCAGGCCCGCTCCGCCGGTGCCGCGCCCCGAAGATCGCCGATACTTCTGCCGTGCCTCTCCCCTTTCAACCGCCGCTGCAGCCGATGCTGGCCAAGGGCAAGGACGAGATCCCGCGCGGAGACGACTGGATCTACGAGCCGAAGTGGGACGGCTTCCGCGCCATCGTCTTTGTCGACGGACCCGAGGTCTACATCTGCAGCCGCAACGGGCAGCCCTTGCAGCGCTACTTCCCTGAGCTGATCCCGGTGATCACCAAGGCGTTCCCCCGCCCTTCAATCTTCGATTCCGAGATCATCATCGCCGGCGACAAGGGGCTCGACTTCGATGCGCTGCAGATGCGCATCCATCCCGCCGACTCACGGGTGCAGAAGCTGGCGGTCGAGATCCCTGCCTCCCTGGTGGTCTTCGACCTCCTCGCCGACGGCGACAAGGACCTAAGGGCCGAACCCTTCAGCAAGCGGCGCGCCGCCCTGGCCAAGCTGCTCAAACCGCAGCCGCAGGCCCGGCTGACGCCGCAGACGGCAGACCCGGACGTGGCCGCCTCATGGTTCGTGAAGTACGAGGGAGCTGGATGCGACGGTGTCGTCGCCAAGAAGCTGGACCAGGTCTACGCCCCCGGTCAGCGGACCATGATCAAGATCAAGCACGCCCGGACGACAGACTGTGTTGTCGGCGGCTACCGCGCCTACGCCGCCGGGCCCGGGGTTGGCTCACTGCTGCTCGGCCTGTACGACGACCAGGGTGTTTTTCACCATGTCGGCCACACCTCGTCGTTCTCGGCAGCGGAGCGCGTGAAAGTCCTGGAAAAGCTCAAGCCGCTGGAGGGGGGCGACAGCTTTGGCGAAGGCCGAACCCCGGGTGCGCCGAGCCGGTGGACCGGGGCCAAGAACCTCGACTGGACCCAGGTCCGGCCGGAGCTGGTCTGCGAGGTCAACTTCGAGAAGCTCCAAAACGGCCGTTTCCGGCACGCCGCCAGGTTCCTCCGCTGGCGCACCGACAAGGATCCCAAGGATTGCGATTTCGCCCAGCTGGAGCCGCCCGACTCGTTCTCCCTCGACGATATTTTTGCTTGACCGGCGCGCCGGCAGGAGTTAGCCGCCGGCGACCTGCTTCAGAAGACTGCGGGGCACCAGGGGGCGGGCCGCCACCGGAACATGGCATCAGCTCGCGACAGCGCCCCCGGGGTGCACTCCTCAACCCGACCGGCCGCCGCCAGCAGGGTGAAGTCGACGCCACCGAGGTAGGTCGCGCCCAGGTCGCGTACGTCGAGGCGGAGGTCTGGCTCCGCGTTCGTCGCCGAGCAGTGGGCGCCATACATCGCGCCCTCGAGATGGTGCCGGCCCGCATTCCAAGGGCAGCCGTCGTCGACAACCTCGATCACCAGTGACCCCTCAACCGCGTACCGGCGCGCGGAAAGCGCCGCGTCAACGTCCACCAGCCGTACCCACAATCCGTCCGTCTGGCGGACCTGGAGCTGTCTGAAGTCCGCCAGCATCCACGCCAGCGGCTCGTCGGCAGGACGGTGCCGCGCCTGGATCTTGACGCTGAGGTCGATGTTGAAACAGAAGTTCCAGACCGCGCGGTAGGCATCCTCGGTGTTCGCGACCAGCTCCAGCACCTTGACTACTGAACCGGGGTCTGCCTTGCCCTGCTGGTACTTGACCCGGTAGGCGACGTATCCGTCGATCCCGGCGGGTCCCTCGTGGACGGCATGGAAGAGATTGCTGGCGCCGTCGCGCCGCTCTTTGGTATCGAGCAGCCGGACAGCCCACCACCTCTCGTCGCGCGGCATCATCCCCGGCCGGCGCGCCAGCTCGTGTTCGTAGACCGGGCCGTATGCCGCGGCGGCGTCCTTGGCGTCGATCAGCCGTACCCGGCCGGTTGTCTCGCGCGTGGCGGCCCAACGGGCCTTGTCCCGCTCGATCTCGAGGTCAACGTCAGCCGCGGCCATGCCATAACCGAAGCGCGGGTAGATCGCCGACTCGGCTGCCCAGAGCGCCGCCACCGGCTCACCCGCCTCGTGGGCCATCTGGTGGAGGTAGGACATCATGCCGGTCAGGATGCCGCGACGCCGGTGGGTGGGCAGCACCCCGATCCAGGTGATACCGGAGCATCGCGCGGACCCTCCCGGCACCGCCATCTGGAACTCGAAGGCGCCGCCCTGGCAGACCAACCTGCCGTCCTCCTCGGCGGTCACCAGTCGCTCCCGAGCGAGTAGACCGCTTTCCGCCTCCAGCTCCTCCGGGTCCCAGGCGTCGCTGAACGCGTACTCGCCCACCCGATAGAACTCGGGCATTTCCGCCGGTGCAGGGGGCCGGAATGTCAGCGTCACGGCAGCGCCTATCCTCGCAGATCGGCGGCGCCATCCAGCCCCACCCCAGAGCGGGCCCGGCCTGGTCGGGCGGGCCGTCCATATACTGGGGCGCGTGATCAGGCTCCTGAGCCGGTGATAAGCCGCTGGACCGCCGTCAGCGTCACGGCTCTGACGCTGGCAGCCTGCATGCCGGGATCCTCACCGCCGTCGGTGATAAGGCTCGGGCTGATGCTGCCGCTCACCGGGCCCACCGCGAGCCTCGCCCAGGAGGAGCTCAACGGCATCCAGATCGCCGTCGACCAGGCCAACCAAGCGGGCGGCGTCGGGGGCAGGCAGATAAGTCTGCTGACCCGCAACGTGGCCAGTCGCGAGGCCACCGCCGGCGCCGTCGACGAGCTCAAGAAGTCGGGGGCGGCGATGGTCATGGGTACGTACGACAGCTCGCTGTCGATCCCCGCCGCCCACGCCGCCTCCGCCGATGGGCTGGTGTACTGGGAGACCGGCGCCGTTGCCGACCAGCTCACCGGAGAGGCCCTCCCCAATGTCTTCAGGGTCGGCCCGGCGGGGAGCAACCTCGGCACCGGGTCGGCGGTCTTCGCGGCCGAGCAGCTGGCGCCGCGTCTGGGACAACCCCCATCGAAGTTGCGCATCACCGTCGTCCAGGTCGACGACCCGTACGGCCGCTCGGTCGCCTCGGCGGCCTTCGGTCGGGCCCACCAGCTCGGGTTCACGGTGGCCGGCCCGGTCAGCTACGTGGCCTGGCACCCGGACTGGGACCGGGTCTTCGGAGTCGTCTCGGCGAGCCAGCCGGACATCGTCATCCTGGCTTCACACGTCCCCGACGGGATCGCCTTCCGCCGCGAGATGCTGGCACGCGGGGTGCACGTCAAAGCCCTGATCGGCAGTACCATGGCCGAATGCGGCCCCGACTTCGGACGGGCCCTGGGCGCCGACGCCATCGGCATATTCGCCTCCGACCGTCCGACCAGCGGGTTCAACCCGGGGGTCCTCAGCGGCGGCGCGCTCAGCGCCTACGACTCGCTGGTCGCCGCCTACCAGGCGCGGTTTCACCGAGATCCCGGCGAGGAGGCGATTTCCGGGTACTCCTCAGCCTGGGCCCTGACCCACTACACGCTCCGATCGGCTCGCACCTTCGACACGCCCGGCATCTCGGCGGCGGCGCTGGGTGAGGACCTGCCGGCCGGCAGCCTGCCCAACGGCAGCGGCCTCAAATTCGCCACCTCGACGTCGAATCTGGGCCAGAACCTCCGATCCTCCAGCGTCATCTGGCAGTGGCAGGGGGTCCGCAAGAGCGTGACGGTCTGGCCGGCGCTGTTTGCGACCGGGCAGATCGAGATGGTGCCATTGCCTCGCTGACCGCGACAGCGTCCCGGGACCGCGGCCGGGACAGCGTCCAGCTTCTGGTCGGCGCCGCCGCGATCATGGCGCTTTCGCTGGCCCGCGCCACAGCGATCCGGGCGGGAGCGCTCGACATCCTGCCGGCGGCCGGTTTCGCTCTCGCCCTGCTGGCGGGACCGCTGCTGGCGCCTGCGGTTCGCGCCCGGCTGCGACAGTCGCCGCGGCCGAGCAGCCTCGGGCTCGGCGCGGTCCTGGGGGTCGCGCTGCTGGTTCCCGGCGCCTGGATGCGCCTGCATGGCGTCGCAGCCCCGCAGTCCTACCTGCCGGGAGGCTTTGCCCTCACCTGGATGCCGCTGGTGGCGCTGATCGCGGCCGGCGAGGAGGTGGCGCTCCGAGGCTGGATCCAGCCGCTGGCGCGCCAAAGCTTCGGGCCGGCGGTAGCCGTCCTGGTGACGGCGCTGCTGTTCGCCGCCATCCACGCGCCCATCTATGGCTGGATCGCGCTGCCCCTGGACCTCGGGGTGGGGATCCTGTTCGGCTGCCTGCGCGAGTACACCGGGAGCGTAGCGGCGTGCGCGGTCGCCCACTTCGTCGTCGACGCCGGTCACTGGTGGCTGCCCTGACTCGCGGCAGGGTCGAGACAGGTCTGATCGCGGCCGCCGGTTTCGCGCTTGTGATCGGTGCGCGGATCGCCACCCCACAGGCGCCCCCGATGTTCGAGGGCGCGTTCATCCCGGCGCCCTACAAGTACTGCTCGCCTCCGTCCAACCTGGCGTCCAGCAATGTGCAGCCGTCATCAGGAAAGGCCGACTTACAGGTCCTCAACGGGGCCAGCAAGCTCGGGACCGCGGAGACCGCCGACCCCGGCGGCGCCCAGGTGGTCGCGTTCTTCGCCCAGGGCGTGTTCAAGACCGACCAGACGGTCCACCTCACCATCACCCCTCGCTGCCACGACGCGCCCGACCCACCCCCGCACAGCACCCTGGTGGGCAATGACTACCTGATCGAGGCCTACACCGGCTCCAGCCCCGACCCGGCCAATCCCCTCCCCCTGCAGACTCCGGCGCAGGTCCTGCTGCGGGCGCCGCCGATCCCTTACAACACAGCTCGCGAGTACTACGCCGGCGCCTGGCACGAGACCACCTTCGGTGCGCAGACGGACATCGTGAACCTGACCCTGGACCGGCTGGGCGATATCGCCCTGTTCGACGACACCAGCCTCAAGACGCCCCCCAAGGCTCCTCCCAGCTTCAACTACACCGCCATCTTCGAGGCCGTGCTGACAATCGTGGCGATACTGATCGTTGCCGCCGGGATCATCGCGCAGCGCCGCCGCACCCGGCCGGCCGGCCGCCCAACCCGGCCGGGGCAGCGCGCCGCCCGACCCGATGGGCCAAAGAGAACCCGGAAAGACCTACCCAGGCGAAGATAGGTAGCCGGCTACCTGGTTGGGGGCAGGGATGGAGGCGACTCCGGGAATCGAACCCGGGATGAGGGATTTGCAGTCCCCTGCCTTACCACTTGGCTAAGTCGCCCTGAGATCAGATCGTATTCAGCGACCGGCCACATCGCCACGTCGCCCTCGGCGCCGATTCTACTGTGGCAACGCTTCGGGGCAGAGTTTCACTCCCCGGCCCCCGAATAGAATTGCGGCGTGACTGATTCCGCCCGGCGCAGAGGCCACGACGCCATCCGCGACGCCGCCTGGCAGGGAGCTACCGCCTCCGGGGTGACGAGCGTGCCCTTCGGCACGCCGCCGCTCAGCTCGATCGCGTCGGGCGCCGCATCGGACCGGCGCCGCCAGGACGCCGAGAGCCGGACCGCGCCCGTTCGGAAATCCCGGGCCACGATGCCAAAGGTGGTCAGAACCCCCGCCCGCAACGGCCACCATCAGACCACCCGCTCGGAGCTGGCACGGATCGCCGCCAGCCCCGAGTTCGAGAAGCTGATCGGCGAAGACTGGGACTGGCGCGAAAACCCCTCGGCGGCGGCGCGTTTCGGCGAGCGCATTCTCGACCTGATCGCCACCGGCACCTTCGAGGGCCGCGACCCCGACCTGATCCGGGAGAACCTGCCCCTCAACTGGCTCCTGGCCACGCTCTACTTCAGGGCCAAGGTCGACGGCATCGAGAACATCCCCTCGCAGGGCCCAGCGCTGGTGGTCGGCAATCACTCGGGCGGCAACTACATCCCCGACAGCTTCATCCTGGGCATGGCCTTCGCCACGTACTTCGGCTCGGAGCGACCCTGGTATGCGCTCACCCACTCAGCGGCGATGGCGCTCCCCCTGCTGGGACCGATCCTCAAGTCCTTCGGCTCGATCCCGGCCACACCCCAGAACGCCGACGAGGCCCTGCGCCGCGGCGCCTGCGTCCTGGTCTATCCCGGCGGAGACATCGAGACCTACCGGCCCTGGCGCGAGCGAAACAAGGTCAAGTTCGCCGGCCGCATGGGCTTCATCCGCACCGCGCTCAAGAACCGCGTGCCGCTGGTGCCGGTGGCCAACGTCGGCAGCCACGAGACCGGCATCTTCCTCAGCGACGGCCAGTGGCTCTGCAAGATGCTGGGACTGGACAAGCGCTTCCGCATCAAGGCCGAGCCGATCCAGGTCGGCCTCCCCTGGGGCATCTGGTTCACCGATTTCCTGCCCCGCGTCCTGCTACCGGCCAAGATCGAGATCCGGGTGCTCGAGCCGATGGACTTCCCTCGCACCGGCCCCGAGGCCGCCGCCGACGACGAGTACGTCCGCGAGTGCTACGAGAAGGTCACCGGCGCCCTCCAGGACGCGGTCACCGACATGGCCTCAAAGCGGCGCTGGCCGATCATCGGCTGATGCGCCACGACAGCCGGTCCCGACCGTGAAGGTCGAGCGCAAGATCCAGGTGGCGGCAACCCCGACGGAGGCGTTCGCCAAGCTGAGCGACGTCAAGGTGCTGGCCTCGCTGCTCACGGGATTGATGGACTGGACCGCCACCGACGAGCCCAACCGATTTCGCACCGTGTTTCGCGCCGGCCCCGCGCCCCTAGGTGGCGAGATCCAGCTCGAGTTCTGGCCGGAGGCGGGGACGGTCACCTGGCAGTCCACCAAGGGAGTGCACCAGATGGGCCGGTGGCTGGTGCGACCCCGCGACGACGGGTCGGAGGTGGTTTTCCGCATCTTCTACCACCTCGACGGAGGCATTGCGTCGCGGCTCGCGGAATGGGTCTTCGCCCGCACCGTGCACCGCTTCATGGGCATCGCCCTGACGCGCCTGGCCAGGTCGATCGAGGCCCAGCCGCCCCGACGGCGGAGGCCGGTCACCGCCTAGCCACGATTCGGGACCCTTGGCGACATCGTCGCCCGGAGGCCGGTCAGTGGATCCGGAGCACCTCGATGTCGAAGACCAGCGTCGAGTTGGGCGGGATCGTGGCTCCCGATCCCTGGGCCCCATAACCCAGCGACGACGGGATGATCAAGCGCCGCTTGCCGCCGACCTTGATCCCGGGGATCCCTTCCTGCCAGCCCTGGATCACTTGGCCGCCGCTGCCCGCGATCAGCTGGAACCCTCCGGTCCGGTCACGGGAGCTGTCGAACTTGGTCCCCGTTGTCAGCCAGCCGGTGTACTGCACCGTCACGCACTGACCCGACTGGACCGCCGCCCCGGTCCCGGCCACGACGTCGGCGTACTTGAGGCCGCTCGCGGTGGTCGTGAACTGGGCGTTGGCGTAAGCGCTGAAAACGTCGGCTGCGCCGCCGGATCCGACCGTGCTGTCCGGCCCCTCGACGCAGCTCGATGCCGGCGACACCGCCGGAGACACAACCGGCGGGAGAGCTCCGCCTTCGCCTACCGAACCCCCGCATCCTGCCAGCAGGACCACCCCCAGGAGAGCAGGGACGACTCCCGCACGGCGCGCCGTCACCCGGCGGTTCCGCTGCGGCGGTTGTTGACGAAGTCGACCAGCACGTAGTCCCCCAGCCGCTGGCTGTTGACGAAAAACGCCCGCCCGCGGTTGAGGCGGGTGAGGCGCTTGACGAAGCTGCGCAGGTAGTGGTTGGTCTCGAGCATGAAGCAGTTGATGGTAATCCGTTGCTGGGTGCAGCGTTGCACCTCCATCAGGGTCCGGCTGAAGGTCTCCTCCACCGGCGGGTAGGCGAAGACCACACCGCCCCGGTCGTCCAGGTGCGCCGTCGGCTCCCCATCCGACACCATGATGATCTGCTTGTTGGCGCCGGCATGCTTGGCCAGCAGCTGGCGGGCGCGCATGAACCCGGCTTGCATGTTGGTGCCGTAGACGCACTCCATCGAGGAGAGGTTGGGCAGGTGCTCGCGCTTGATCTCGCGGGCGCGGTCGCTGAAGCCGATCACGTAGAGCTCGTCGCGAGGGAACTGCGAGTGGATCAGGCTCTCCAGCGCCATCGCCATCTTCTTGGCGGCGTAGAAGTTGCCCCGTAGCGGCATCGATCGCGACATGTCCAGCATCAACACCGTCGCAGCCTGGGTGGAGGCGTCGACCTTGTAGACCTCGAAGTCCTTGAAGCTGATCCGGGGGACACCGCCGGCGGTGCCCTCGCGCTTGACGGCGTTGAGAACGGTGCGCTCGACGTGGAGCCTGAAGGGATCGCCGAACTCCCAGGGCTTGGTCTCGTCCGCCGCCTCCACCCCCGGGCCCATCTCGCGCAGGTCGTGGGGGCCGAAGCGGTCTCGCTTGAGGTTGGCGAAGAGGTCGCGCAGCGCCTTCTGACCGATCCTGCGGATGCCCTGCGAGGTCAGCTTCAGCCCGCCCTCGGCGCGCTCGACGTAGCCCTGGTCCTCCATCTCCTGGAGCAGCCGGTTGAGGCGGTCGATGGCGCGGGCAGCGTCTTCGCCGAGGAGCTCCTCCAGCTGCTGCCGCTGCTCGCCGGGCATGGGCTGGCCCCGATAGGTGTCGCGCAGGGCACGCTCCATGGCGTCGAGGTGGGAGAGGTCGGCGATCACCTCCTGGGCGGCGCCGAAGGGCAGGCTCTCCTCCCCGAAGAACGAGTAGCGATTGCCGAGCCGCCGGCGCGGGGTGCCCGCCGCTAGGTGCTGCGACAGCTCCGCGAGCTCGTCCTGCAGCCCAGGGTCGGTCATGGTCTGGTCGATGATCTCCTGCAGCTGGCGCCGCTGCTCCGGCGACAGCGACTGCAGCATCGACTCCATGCGCTCCATCTGCTGCGACATCTGGGCGATCAGCTCGTCGAGATTCTTGGGCTTGGGATCGGCGAAGAGGTCGCCGTGCTTGGCCATGAAGCCGTCGAAGTCGGGCTCGCGGCCGGCGTCGCGGTCGCGCATCATCTGGTTGAGGTCGTGGAGCATCTCCTTGACGCGCTCCATGTTCTCGCCGGTCATCGAGCGCAGACCCTGATCCAGGTTCTTGAAGTAGGTGTCGGCCACCTGCTGCTGGAGCTCGTCCATCAGCTCGCGGTACTTCTGCTCCGCGCCCGGATCCATCCACTCGTAGTCCTGGAGCTCCTTGAGCGCCGTCCCCGGCTCCGGCGACAGGTCGTCCAGCGTGTCCAGTTTGGGCTTGGCTATCTTCTCGAGGATGTTCTTGGCGCTGCCCTCCTCGGCGCCCTCGAGGCGGTCGCGGATGGTCTTGCGCTCCTGGCTGAGGATCCCATCGAGCCGCTCCCTGATGTCGTCGAAAACCGACTCGAGGTTGTAGCGGTTGAGTTGCTCGAGGCGACGGCGGCGCACCATCTCGACCAGCTCCTCGATCCCCGCCAGCCGCTGCCCCCCGGAGTTGCGCCAGCCGGAGCTGAGCACGCGCCGCATCGCGAACTCGAAGTCGCTGCCCGCGAAGACGTCCTCCGATATGCGGTTCATCACGTCCTCCGCGTCCACCGGCAGAGGCTCCTGGGAACCGTCCCAGGCGGAGTAGAGGTTGTGCCGGGAGAAGGCCGTCATCGCCGTTCGCCCATGGTCATCGTGCTGTCCCTGGAGACGTCAGCTACCCGCCGTAGACCGCGCCAGAAGAGACGTGGGCCTTGTTGAGGCGCTTGCCCAGGTGCAGGCCCTCGAGGATGAACTCCAGGACGCTGGCGGTCATCGCCGGCGACACCTTGACCTTGAGGCGCTGCATCGCTGCCGCGACCTCGGGAAACTCCTCCGCCTCGGCGACGTAGTCCGACGACTGCAGGCGGTCTGTCACCTCGAAGCTGTGGCCGGAGTCGAAGCGGTCGACCATGTCAGTGAACTCCGAGGAGTCGAGGTGGCGGCGGAACACGTTTGACACCGCGCTGCGGGTCAGCTTTTCGAGCAGGGCCTCGTCGTCGGCCTCCTCGTAGCTCTCCAGCTCGATCTTGCCCACGGTGCTGGGGGACATCGCGGCCAGGTCGCTCATCCTCGGCACCGCCTCCGGCTCGCCGTTGCGAATCGCGCGGCGGAGAGCATTGCTGACCAGGTTCTCGTGGTTGGCGATGCTCACCCGCACCGACACCCCGCTGCCCTGGTTGACCTGCGGGTGGCGCCGCGCCAGGTGGGTGATCTCAGCGACCACCTCCTCCATGAACTGGGGCACCCGGACCTTGATGTCGATGTCGTCGAAGTCGCGCGCCTCCACCCGGACGATGTCCATCTCGTGGGCCACCGTCGGTGGGTAGTGGGTGCGGATCTGGGCGCCGAAGCGGTCCTTCAGCGGGGTGATGATCCGGCCGCGGTTGGTGTAGTCCTCGGGGTTGGCGCTGGCGACCACGAACACGTCCAGGGGCAGGCGGATGCGATAGCCGCGGATCTGGACGTCGCGCTCCTCCATAACGTTGAGGAGACCGACCTGGATCCGCTCGGCCAGGTCGGGCAGCTCGTTGATGCAGAAGATGCCCCGGTTGGTGCGGGGCACCAGGCCGTAGTGGATGGTCAGCTCGTCGGAGAGATAGCGACCCTCCGCCACCTTGATCGGGTCGACCTCGCCGATGAGGTCCGCGATCGAGGTGTCAGGGGTTGCCAGCTTCTCGGCGTAGCGCTCGTCGCGGTGCCACCAGGAGATGGCCACGTTGTCGCCGTCCTTGGCCACTTTCTCGCGGCATTCGCGGCAGGCCGGATGGTAGGGATCGTCGTTGATCTGGCAGCCGTCGATGACCGGCACGAACTCGTCCAGCAGCCCGACCATGGCCCGTATCAGGCGCGACTTGGCCTGGCCGCGCTCGCCCAGAAAAACGATGTCCTGGCCGGAAAGAATGGCGTTCTCGATGTTGGGGATGACGGTCTCCTCGTAACCGACGATCCCCGGGAAAAGATCAGCGCCTTCGCGCATCAGGCGGACGAGGTTGCGGCGCATCTCGGTCTTGATGCCGGGGACCTCGTATTCGGCCTTGCGAAGCTCGCCTATGGTGCTGGGTCGGTTCATGCTCTCCTCGTCGACTCAAGGCCGGCCTACGGCCTCAGGGCTGAACTCCAATATATCCCCGACGAATTAAGGGGCCATCGCCTGATCGGGGAGGCCGGTTCGCGAGGCGCCGGTGTTTGTGCGGCAGAATGTTGCCGTGGCCCAGCCCTCCCGCAGCCGCCGCGTCACCACACCGGAGTCGATCAAGCTCCTGGCGTACGGAAGGGCACGCGCACGCAAGGCGCCGCAGACCCAGCGACTGCTCGACTGGTACCGGCAGATGTACCTGATCCGGCGCTTCGAAGAGGCAGCCGCCGAGATGTACGCGCTGGGCAAAGTCGGAGGCTTTCTCCACCTCTACATCGGCGAGGAGGCGGTGGCGGTCGGCGCGATGGCGGCGCTCGGCCCGCAGGACCACCTCCTGACGCACTACCGCGACCATGGCTACGCCCTCGCCCGCGGCTCCGATCCCGGTGCCGTGATGGCCGAGCTCTTCGGCCGCGCCACCGGGGTGACGCGGGGCATGGGCGGCTCGATGCACCTGGTCGACCCCGAACGCAACTTCTGGGGCGGGCACGCCATCGTCGGCGGCCACATCGTGATCGCCCCGGGGCTGGCGCTGGCGGCGGTGATGCAGGGGCAGAAGCGCGTCGTGGTCGACGTCTTCGGCGACGGCGCGACCGCGATCGGCGAGTTCCACGAGGGCGTCAACCTGGCGGCGATCTGGAACCTGCCCGTGATCTTCCTGGTGGAGAACAACCTCTACGGCATGGGCGCCCGTCCGGAGGAGCAGTTCAAGGTGCCCGAACTGTTCCGTCGCGCCCAGGCGTACGGCGTCGCCGGCAAGCGCGTCGACGGGATGGACGTGACTGCGGTCAACCGGGTGATGACCGAGGCCGTCGAGCGCGCCCGAGGTGGCGGGGGGCCGACCATCATCGAAGCCATCACCTATCGCTTCCGCGGCCACTCGATGGCAGACGCCGAGAACTATCGCGAGAAGCGCGAGGTTCGCAAGTGGCAGAAGCGCGACCCGATCCGGATCCTGGACGAGGCGCTGGTCAAGGGCGGCCTGGTGGCGCGCAAGGAGCTGCACGAGATCCAGCGCGGCGTCGAGATGCAGGTCCAGGACGCTGTCGTCTTCGCCGACAACAGTCCGTTCCCGTCGATCGACACGCTGTTCCAGAACATCTATGCGATGCCGCTGCCAGACCGCGGCGGAGCCGTCAGCGGGCCCGAGGTGGTGATCCCGGCGCTGCTGGCGGCCAAGGCCGACCGGCTGACGCAGAGCTCTGAGGAGCGCTCGCGCGCGCAGCCGGCGCTGACCTCGATGGAGGCCGACTCGGGCGGCCCCGGCGGAAGGCCGACGCCATCGGTGCAGGACCTGCCCGAGCACGCGGTGCCGCCGTCGACTCAGGGGGCGGACGGGGCAGCGACAGCACCGGCGAGCGATCGGCGTGGCAAGGCCTCGCCCGATGGAGCGCCCGCAGCTGATGGAAAGCCTTCGCCGGCTCCCGCTGCGAAGTCCAAGCCGGCGCCGCCGGCGGGACGTCCCCAGCCGGGCCGTCGGCTGCCCCAGCCCGGGCGCCCGGGAGGCAAGACATGAGCGAGATGACCTACCGGGAGGGGCTGCGACAGGCGCTCAAGGAAAAGATGGAAGGCGACCCGCGGGTCTTCATCCTGGGCGAGGACGTGGGCGCCTACGGGGGCGCCTACTCCGTGACGCGGGGGCTGCAGGAGGAGTTCGGGCCGGAGCGTGTCCGCGAGACGCCAATCGCGGAGTCGGCCATCATCGGCTGCGCCATCGGCGCCGCCATGGGCGGGATGCGGCCGGTGGCCGAGATCATGACCATCAACTTCGCCCTGCTGGCGATGGACCAGATCGTCAACCACGCCGCCAAGTTCCACTACATGTTCGGCGGCAAGATCCGGGTCCCCATGGTGATGCGCACAGTCAGCGGGTGGGGCCAGCTGGGCGCTACCCACTCGCAGACATTCGAGAACTGGTTCAGCTCGGTCCCCGGGCTGAAGGTGGTTGCGCCGGCAACCCCGCGCGACGCCAAGGGCCTGCTCAAGGCCAGCATCGAGGACGACGACCCGGTCATCTTCATCGAGCACTCGCTGCTTTACGGCATCAAGGGCGAGGTCCCCGACAACGATTTCCGCGAGACGCTGGGCCGCGCGCTGGTGGTCCGTGAGGGCACCGACGTGACCATCGTTGGTTACTCGCGGATGCTCCAGGTGGCGCTGCGAGCGGCAGCCCAGCTGGAGGAGCAGGGGGTTTCGGCGGAGGTCATCGACCTGCGCACGCTGCGACCCCTGGACATGGACACCGTCTACGAGTCGGTCCGCAAGACCCACCGCCTGGTGATGTGCGAGGAGGACTGGCGCACCGTGGGCATCGGCGCGGAGATCGCGGCCTCGGTGTCCGAGCAGTGCTTCGACGCCCTCGACGCCCCGGTGCGACGGGTGGCGATGCCCGACGTGCCGATGCCCTACGCCAAGAACCTGGAGTTGGCGCTCGTGCCGACCGAGGAGGAGGTCGTCGCCGCCACCCGCTCGGTGATGGACTAGCCCGGGGCACGGCTGATGGCCAAGGACATCCTCATGCCCCAGATGGGCTACGACATGACCGAGGGCACCGTGGTTCGCTGGGTCAAGAAGGTGGGCGACCGGGTCCACCGCGGCGACATCGTCGCCGAGATCGAGACCGACAAGGCGACCGTCGAGATCGAGGCCTTCGAGTCGGGCACCCTGCTTCGCACCCTCGCCGACCCGGGCGAGACGATCCCCGTAGGGGTGCCCATCGCCACTCTCGGCGAGGCGGGCGAGGAGCTGCCCGAACCGCCGTCAAAGGCGCCCGCACCCGCGGCACCAGCACCCGCGGCACCCGCACCCGCGGCGACCCCGCCGCCCGCACCCGCTGTATCCGCGCCACCAGCGCCGCCCGCCCCGAAGGCAGCGGCGCCCGCGCCGCCAGTACAGGCCGGGACGCCCGCGGCGGAGTACGCGGAGGGCGAGCGACTGCACGCGTCGCCGCTGGCGCGACGGATCGCCGAACGGTTCGGCATCGACCTGCGCCAGGTCAGCGGCAGCGGGCCGGGCGGGCGAATCGTCGCCGGCGACGTCGAGGCCATATCGGCGTCGAACGCGCCGGCTGTGGCCCCGGTGCCAGCGGCCGCCCCGCCCGAGGCCGCTGCGTTTGCGGCGGCGCCGCCACCTCTACCGGAAGGGGCCGAGGACATCGAGCTCAGCCGGCTGCGCCAGACCATCGCCAGGCGCATGGCGGAGTCGAAGCGCACCGCCCCCCACTTCTATGTCAGCGTCGACATCAACGCCGACAAGCTCCTGGCGCTGCGCCAGCGCATCAACAACGGCAAGACCCACGTCAGCGTCAACGACCTGCTGGTCAAGGCTCTCGCGCTCGCCGCCATCGAGCACCCCAACGTCAACTCCGCCTACCTCAACGACCGGGTACGTCGCTTCAAGCGCGTGGACGTCGGCATCGCCGTGGCTACTGACAACGGTCTCCTCTCCCCCGCCATCCTCGACTGCGCGACCAAGCCGCTGGCCACGATCGCGGATGAGAGCCGCGACCTTTCCGCCCGCGCCCGGTCGGGCCACCTCAAACCCGAGGAGTACGGGGGCGGCACGATCACCCTCAGCAACCTAGGGATGTACGGCACCAGCGAGTTCCTGGCGATCCTCAACCCGCCCCAGGCGGTGATCGTTTCAGTCGGCGCAGCGGCCGACCGCGTCGTGATGAAGGCGGGCAAGCCAGCGGTCGCGAAGGTGCTGACCGCGTGGGCCGCCGCCGACCATCGGGTCCTGGACGGGGCCGAGGTGGCCCAGTTCATGGCCACCTTCCGCGAGCTCGTAGAGGACCCCCGGCGACTGAACGCCTGATTGCTAGAATGACCGCGCTCGCGCGGGAGTAGCTCAGTGGTAGAGCACTACCTTGCCAAGGTAGGGGTCGCGGGTTCAAATCCCGTCTCCCGCTCCACGCCAAGGCTTACGATCGCGTCCAGAGCCGCTACCCGGTGGGTTGAGGAGCCGCCGGCGCCTTCACCTCGAGGACGGCCAGGGCGTTCTTGCTCGGATCGATGATCCAGGCCGCCCAGGCGAAGCCCATGTCGGCGATGCCGTCGGTGGTGACCGGGTCGGGGGCGGTGTACTCCTGGATCGCCACCCCGCGCGCCCTGAGGTCCTCCAGCTCGGCCTTGATGTCGGGGACGCGCCACGCGACCTGCGTCTGCTGGTCGGCAGTCCCGATCGTGCTCAGCGTCACCGACAGCTGGGATCCAGCGCCGCAGCGAAAGATGATCCGCTCCTCGTCTTCGCGCAAGATGTCGAGCCCGAGCGTGTCATGGTAGAAGGCTCGGCTCGCCCCCAGGTCCTTCGACAGCAGGATCGGGAAGATCGGATGGTCACCCAGCATCGCTAGACCTCCAGGTTTGTTGATCGGTCAGATTTCTGGCTCGATCATCTCCCTTTGTCCGTCCGACGGGGGTGAGCTGAGGCCGCGCAGCGCCAGCAGGGCGGCGAGCCAGAGGCACCCCATGCCAAAGAGATTGAGGTCCTCGATCAACAGCACGCGGAATGCGTCCAACAGCGTCGGGTGTGCGATGCCAGGCCCCAGGGCGAGCCGGTGAGCGAGGTCCTGCTCGATGTAGGAGAGCGGATAGGAGGCGACCAGCAGCCAGCGCGCTGCCCTGCTCGCTCCAGCACCGGTCGCCGGCCAGAGCGCCGGCAGAAGCAAAGCCATGGCCAGAAGGTTCACCACCATGTGGTGCCGCCAGGTGATCGTCGAGACGATGGGCATTGCCGCGACGTAGGCGCCGAAAGCTGCCGCCCGTGCGTTCCAGTCGGCGCCCTGACGCGGAAGCCTGCGGCCCGTGATGATCAGCGTCGGCCCGAGCACAACCACGAACGCGAACAACGTCACCAGGCCCGAGTTCGGCGCCAACCTCATCCCGGGCACGACGTCGCCGGTCAGCTCGAACGCCCGCGCCACCATCGCCGGCAGCGACTTGTTCTCGTAGACGGTCGTGCCCCCGCCGATGTGGGGCAGCACCTCGGTGAAGAAGTCGATCGTGTGCGGCACCGCGACCACCATCACCAGCACCAGGCCCACGCAGGCCGCCGCCAACCCGGTCCAGCCGGCAAGCGTTTCGCGAAGGCCGCGGCCGCGGAGCCGGCCGGCGGCCCAGCCCACCGGCAGCAGCGCCGGCGCGACCAGCACGGGGGTCACTTTGAAAACCGTGGCCAGGCCGATCAGGCCGCCGGAGCCAAGGCTGGTACCAACGCCGGCGCGCAGGTGAAGCGCGGCCGCCGCCGTCAGGATCAGCAAGATCAGCGTCCCAATCTGGACGTAGGAGAGGTTCTCGAAGAGGGGCTGGAAGAACAGGCCCGCGGCGAGCATCCCGAGCATGACCGTGACGGTGACGCGCCCCCGCAGGATTCGCCACAGGAGAAGCGCCGAGGCGAACGCTGTCAGGTGAGAGAAGACCAGCCAGACCGCCGCGGCGTCGGGCAGCGACAGGCCGGCCAGCGGCCGGAGGAGCTCGGCCAGCAGCGGCGGGTAGATATAGCCACCGAGACACCAGCTCTGGCAGTGCAGGTGGACGAAATAGTCGTACGGGTTGCGCCCGGCGCTGAGGTCCTGGGCGGCGCGATAAAACTGCCCGAAATCAAATTCCAGCGGGCGATGATGGATGATGGCCAGCTCGCCAATCGCCTCTTTTAGGTAGTGCAGGACGCCCAACACCGCTGCGGCGCCGGCCAGCGCCAGGCGGACGCGAGGCTCGTAGAACAGCCTCAGCCCATACACGCGCGACAAGCCTGGACGGAGAGAGGCCGGGTCTGTCGCCTGCATCACTGGCGATGGTAAGCCGTGGCCTGACGGCCGGGTTCAGTTGGTGGTGGAACCGTCCGAGGGAGGGCTGGAGTATGGAGCTCCGGGATCGAGCGGCTGATTGCCGGTCATCTGCAGCTGGATCAGGGTGTGAATCAGCTGGTCCCGGAGCGTGACAGTCCCGACGTTTCCCGTACTCCTCCGCCGGAAAACGATGCGAAGCGAGTTCTGGTCAAGGACCTCCCAGTCGCCGATGTTGAGGTGCGCCGCGTAGAAGTCGCTGACCGGCCCCGGCCTTGCTGGGGCATCCCACTGAACCAGGCTGACGGAGTGTGCGGGGTCATGGTCTCTGGCTCCGATGGTGAAGGCGGCGTTCTGCCTGGCGTGAGGGTAGATCGGGAAGTCCGATGGCACCTGCACCGCCGAGCCAACCTTGAAGTTGTTGGCGAAGAAGATCCCCCCGGCCACAAGCGCGCCGCCGAGCACAAGCACGAATATGATCGCGCCCCCAACCAGGCAGCCGATAAAGATCTTGGTTCCCCGGCCGGTGGGCGGGGGCGAGGCGAGTTTCGATCCGGCCGGCGGAGGCGGGGGCAGGGTCTGGTAGTTCGCCGACACCCCGGCTAAGAGTCGCGGTCGGGACCTGGCTGCCCTGGCGCGACAGTTCCCGCACCAACCGATGCGCGTCGCCGGGCAAGCAACCCTGCCAGTCCGGCCAGCGCCACTCCTACGATGGCAGCTCCGTCGCCCACGGCTCCGGGGCCGGCGGAGGTGAACGGCAGAGACAGGGTGCCCTCGGCCACCGCCCTCCCCGACCGCTCTGGTGCGCAGCTCGAGATCGCCACCGGCTTTGGCGCCACCTGCGGCGGCGGGTTGGCTACCGGACCGGGGAAGCTCTGCTGCACGTTGGCCACACGCTCACAGTAGTTGGAATCGATGGCGGCGGTGCCGGTCGGGCTGGACGGCGGCGCGGCCACGATTGCCGGCGGCTCCAGGAATGGCGCCCGCTCTCTCAGGTTGTTCACCAGACAGTCGCGCATGTCATTGGCGTTGGCGTCGCGAAAGGTCAGAGCCGGCAGGTTCCACTTGGCTTCGATGGTTCGCAGCACCGAGGTGTGGTCGTAGATGGTGTGGGAGACGAAGTTCTCCTTGGCCCACGGCGAGATGACGATCGCCGGGACCCTGAAACCCAGGGTGGTGTAGTCGTCGCCGTAGAGATCCGACGCGGGCCGGTTGGGATGGGTGCCGTCACCGGGGTTGAGCGCCGGCGGTGGAGGCACGTGATCGTAGTAGCCGCCGTGCTCGTCGTAGTTGAAGATGATCAACGTCCTCTTCCAGGTGTCGGGGTACTTCATGAACAGCCTGACCACGTTGTAGACGAAGAGCTGGCCCGCCTGGATGTTCTGCGGGTTCTCCTCACTTCCGTACTGGAAGTCTTCCTCGATCATGACCACGTTCTCCAGCAGCCCGGCGACGATCTTGGCCTCGACCGCGGCCAGGGTGGCGTTGAAGGCGCCAAAGGGCCCGAAGAGGTGCGTCCCCTCCCGCTGCGCGGCCCAGGTCTTGCCCAGCAGGCCAGGGGTGGGCAGCTCCGTGTAGTAGCAGCCCCAGGAGATGCCGTAATGCTCCAGGAGGTCGAAGATGTGGCCGTTCGGCGGAATGATGTCGGGAGGCGGAGTGTCGGTGCTGGTGGTGCCGGCGGCGGTCGCGGCCATGGCGAAGACGCGGTTGGGGTACGTCTGGCACAACGTCGACGAGAAGTAGCGGTCGCAAACCGGGAAGGTCGCCGCCAGCGAGTAATACGTCGGCAGGATGTCGTCAGACCAGTAGCGCATCGCCGCCTCGCCACTGGCCCGGACGAAGCCGTCCATCTTGCCCCCATCGAGGGAGATGTGGCTGGCATCCCACGAGTTGCTCGGGCCGCCATCCTGGCAGGCACTGTCCAAGTTGAAGGCGCGGTAGTAGTTGCCATGGGCGTCGGCCTGAGCGGCGTTGGGGATGCCGTCAGCGCCAATGACAGGCCAGCCGTCGACGTGGCGGCGTCCGTACCTGGCGATGTGAGGCAGCATGCCGAGGTAGTTGTCGAAGGAGTGGTTCTCCATCATCACCATGACGATGTGGTCGATCTCGGCGAGCTCTGGAGCGAGGTCGGGCTGCGGGATTCCGGCGGGCCGTGCGGGAAACGGGAGTGAGCCCGGCTTGAGGATGTCGCACCCTCTGGCCGGTTCCATGGCACTGGCCGCCACCGGCAGGAGACTGCCGCCAAGCATCGCGCCCGCACCCGCCGCGACGCCTGATCGAAGCAGATCGCGACGTGAGATCATCCCGCCCAAACCAGACCTCTTGCCCAACACCCCGCTAATCCCTGCACTGAAGGTACTACAAGCGCACCCGCCCGCAGGTTAAACGTCGGGGGCGCGGCAGGCCCCTTTCGCCCAGCCGAGGCCTGGGAGCCTCAGGAGCTCCCGCTTCTAGCCGAAGCTTGGGAGCCGCTGCTTGAGCTTGAGCACCGGGGCGAACAGGTCGCCGTCCTTCTCGAAGCGCTTGAGAACCTGGTCGGCCGTGAACGACAGGTCCTTGCGTCGGCCCTTGTGGTACGCCTCCACCTCATCCCAGGACACCGGCGCCGATACCGTGGGGCGCTCCCGGGCGCGCAGCGAGTAGACGCAGACAGTGGTCTTGTGGTCGTCGTTCTGGCTCCAGTCGACGAAGATCTTCCCGGTGCGGAGCTCCTTCTTCATGTTGGAGAGGACGAGCTTGGGATACTTGCGCTCCAGCTCCTGGGCCACCGCCAGGGCCAGGGGTTTGGTCGCCTCGTAGGACGTCTTGGTGTTGAGCGGAACATAGACCTGCAGCCCCTTGGACCCCGATGTCTTGGCGAAACACTCCAGCTTGAGCTCGGCGAAAAGGTCGCGCACCTTGAGCCCGACGTCGCAGCATTCTTTGATCGTCGCCGGAGGCCCTGGGTCGAGGTCGAAGACCAGCATCGTCGGCTGGTGCACATCCTCGGCACGCGCCAGCGAGGTGTGGAGCTCTAGGCTGGCCATGTTCGCCACCCATACCAGGCTGGGCAGGTCGTCGACGACGCAATAGCTGATGTCGGCCTTGTTCTGTCCGCTCCAGACCGCCACCGTGCGAAACCACTCGGGCCTGTGGCTGGGGCAGTTCTTCTCGTAGAAGTGCTGTCCCTCCACCCCGTCTGGGTAGCGCTTGAGGGTCAGGGGGCGCCCCGCCATGTGCGGCACCAGCGCGGGGGCGATGCGGGTGTAGTAGTCGATCACGGCTCCCTTGGTGAAGCCGACGGACGGGTAAAAGGTCTTATCCAGGTTGGAGAGCTTCAGCCGCCGCCCCTCGACTTCGACCTGAACCGGTTGAGACATCCCGAAAGCTTGTCAGAAATCGTTTCCATAAAAGCGTTCCCAATCGCGGTCTCGAGTAGGACACTGCTTACTCATGCCCCGCCTTGAATGCTGGCGCGCCCTAGGCGTGGCCGCCGCCCTGATCGCCGCAGCCCCGGTCGCGGGCGTCGCCGCAATCCCGGCGCCCTCCCCCAGCCCCACGCCCGCGCCCAGTTGCACCATCCCTCCCGGGATGCAGGGTGACCCCCAGGAGCAGGCGCTCTACCAGCAGTGCCAGGCGGAGCAGGCCAAGATCCAGACCGAGAAGAGCAAGCTCAGCGACAACATCGCCCTGGCCCAGAGCTCCAGCGCCAGCCTCCAGCAGATGCTGCAGCAGACCCGCGACGCGATCACCGCGAACCGGCACCTGCAGGACCAGACCCAGGCCGAAATCAGCGCCCTGGAGGTCCAGGAGGCCGAGACCAGCCGGCAGATCGACGCCACCAAGCGGCGCCTCAGCCTGCGCCGGAGCGAGTTCGCTGACTACCTGCGGCGGACCTACAAGTACCAGCCCGACCTGCTCGATTCGATCTTCGAGAGCAAGGGCATCAGCGACTTTCTCACCCGCGCCGCCGCTTTCCTACAGGTGCGCAACTACGGCGACCACCTGCTCCACAGCATCAAGGACGAGGAGCAGCGCCTCAAGCAGGAGGACGACCAGCTCCGTACCGACCACGAGACCGCCGTCAAGAAGAAGAACGACCTCGCCAACGCCGAGAACCAGCTGATCGCCAGCGAGGTCAAAGAGGCCGCCATCCTGACCGCGCTCAACGGGTCGATAAAAGACGCCCAGACCGAGCTCGCCAACGCCAACGGCCAGACCGCCGCCCTGGTGGCGCAGATCGTGGCAGCTCAGATCGCGCGCGAGGATCAGCTGATCCAGGCCGCCGATGACGCCGCCTGGGCCGCCGCCCAGGCGTGGATGGCCAGCAACAACATCGTCTACCCCACCTCCGTGGGGCACTCCGTCCAGTACCGCTTCATCTGGCCCACCACCAAGGGAACCGTGACCCAGTGGTTCGGGCCCACCGACTACGCGCCCGAGCCGCCCGGCTTCGGCGCCGCCCACTTCCATGCCGGCATCGACGACGCCAACGACACCGGCACACCGGTGCTGGCGGCGGACGACGGTGTCGTGGTGGCAGCCGAGGACAGCATGCTGAACGGCCAGCTGATCGGCTACGGGCGGCACGTCATCATTGCCCACCAGGGCGGCCTGATGACCCTCTACGGGCACCTCGAGGGGTACTTCGTGAAGCCGGGCGACAAGGTGACCCAGGGCCAGACCATCGGCCTGATGGGTTCGACCGGCAACTCCAGCGGACCTCACGTCCACTTCGAGGTCAGGGTCAACAACTCGCCCGTGGACCCCAAGCCCTACCTGCCGCCGAACGGCCCCAACGACTTTCGGGGATAGGCCGGTTTTCGGCGGCCCTCCCGCCGCTACGCTGCCGCGGCCTGCCGCTTCTCCAGCCTGACTTTGCGCTTTCGCAGGTCAATCAGGCAGCGGTCCTCAGCCCGGCTTCGGGGCCCGCTCCCCTCGAGGGCGTCGACCGCCGCCGAGACGATCTCGATCGCGGCGCCGCGGTCCTTGCGGCGGTGTTCGAGGATCTTGGCCAGCATGATGCCCGCCTCCCAGGGCCGGGGGTAGCGATCCCAGGTCGCCTGCACGACTTCCTCGGCCCGCTCGGCTCGACCGGATCGCCGCAGCGCCACCGCCAGCCGCAGCCCGAGCACGTAAGCCAGCTCCAGCGGAGTCCAGGACCCGGGCCAGACCTCGCCGTTCCACCCCCCGTCCGATTCCGCCCAGAGCTGCTCGTAGATCGCGATCGCGCCTGAGGGCTCACCGCCACCCTCCAGCAGCCGGGCGACGCCGAAGCGGTCCAGGGGATGTGCCCGGCCGCTGGAATCGATCAGCGTCAGCATGTGGTCAAGGAGCAGGCTGAGGCTGACCACGTCCTGGCGGTTGTGGGCCACGACTGAACGCAGCAGCTCGGGGTCCCCACTGCGGAGGTAGGCGAAGTACATCTCGGGGATCAGGTAGCCGGGGATGTCATCGCCTCGGTCCTTGCCCAGCACGCGGGCCTCAACGTTCTGCAGCGTGCAGCTTCCCAGCCGGGCCCGGAAGATCCGCCGAGAGGGGTGCAGCAGGTCCAGGTGCGGCTTGCTGAGACATGTGGGCGACCGCCTCGACATCAGCATCCGCCCGCTGAGCACCGGCGAGTCGAAGCTGCGTCCGTTGTAGCTGACCAGCGCACAGCTGGCGTCGAGATCCTGTCTGATGGCCTCCAGGAACGGCTGCTCCAGGGCGGGGTCGGGCAGGATGTACTGGCGCAGCATCAGCCCGTGGCGGCCGCGCCAGGCCATCGCCATCAGGAAGACCTGGTTGCCGACCCCGCTCGAGAGCCCAGTCGTCTCGGTGTCGAAGAAGCACCAACCCTCGCGGTTGGGGGGCATCTCGAGGCCCAGCACCGATGCCGAATGGAGCTGGGGGGCGCTGTCCGGAAGGTTGTGGACGGCTTCGATGACCACGTAGGGGCCGGCGGCGTTCTCCCCGACTGCGCCGCCCAGCGTTGATGCCAGGCCGCCGAGGTCGGTTTCGCCTCGCGGTGGCCGCGGCCGCGCCTGCCGGCCCAGGCTTTCAAGCCGTTCTTGCAGCAGCACTTGGGACCAGCACCGGGCCGGGCTCGGCCCTCGCCACCGACAGCGAGGAACCCTTGGCGTCGACGTCTCGCTCGACCACCGCGCCGATGCAAGACGGGCAACCGCCGGCGCAGGCGCAGCCGGCGATCAGCTCCGCGGCGGCCGCCAGCAGCTGGTCGTGGAGATCGAACAGCCGTGGGCTGAGGCCGACGCCACCGGGGAAGACGTCGTAGATGAAGATCGTCGGCCCGCCCGTCTGCGGCGATCGAACTTGCACCGCCACGCCGAGGTCGCGCGGATCGCACATCAGGAACACCGACGCGGTGTGCTTGATGGCGTGGGCCAGGCCCTGGAGCCCGGCCTGCAGCATCCGTCGCGGGTACGTCGCCGCCAGCTCCTCTGGAACGCGCAGCCAGTAGCTGGTGGTGTGGAGGTCGACCTGGGGTAGGTCGATGGGACCGGCGCCGACCGCCTCGTGAGTGTGAAAGCGGATCTTCTTGAAGATCGTCGCCACCGAGGAGACCTGGACCTCGCCGTGGGCCTTGGCCAGGGGGCCCTCGGCACTGTCGAAGCTCTCCAGGACGTGGACGCTGGCGGCCCGGTCGGCGTCGGTGTAGTAGTCGACGTTGACCGGTCGCACGTAGGCCTTCTTTTCGGCCCAGTCCAGGTGGTCGACGTGGTACTGCTGGCCCTCGTGCATGTAGATCGCCTGGTCGTGCAACAGCGTCTGGGCGGCGAACTGGTCCATCTCCCCGATCACCCGGGCGCCGGCGCTGGCGGCCCCCCCAGGAGCGTTGCTGGTGTCGATGATGACCACGTTCTCGGCCAGGATCGAGCGCAGGCTGACCTCCGACGCGGGGAAGACCTCTGACGCCCAGTACCAGCGGCCCGCCGAGTGATGGGCCTGTCCCTCCACCTCCAGCAGGCTGAGCATCTCTCCCACCGCCGCTCCCCCAAATCGCTCGCCGTCCTCGAATGGCACTTCGAAGACCGACGCCTGGAGGTGGCCGAGCAGAACCAGGAGGTTGTCGGGATCGACCAGCCCATTCTCGGGGGAGCGCTCCAGGAAGTACTCCGGGTGGCGGGCGAGGAACTGGTCGACCGGGTTGCTGGAACAGACCAGGACTCCCACAGACGGCTCGTCGCGGCGGCCGGCGCGGCCCAGCTGCTGCCAGGTAGAGGCGATGCTGCCGGGGTAGCCGCAGAGCACGGCTGCCTGCATCTGGCCCACGTCGATGCCCAGCTCGAGGGCGTTGGTGGCCACCACCCCGCGCACCTGCCCGCTGCGCAGACCGCGCTCGATCTCGCGCCGCTGCGTGGGTAGGTAACCGCCCCGGTAGCCGCGGACGTCGCCGTGGCGCCCCAGCCGGTCGCTGCCGGACTGCTTGAGGTAGCTCAGCAGCACCTCGACCTGGAGCCGGCTCCGCCCGAAAACGATGGTCTGGGCGCCGCCGGCCAGGAACCGGGCAGCGATCCGCTGCGATTCCAGAAGCGACGATCGGCGCAGACCGAGGTCGGCGTTGATCACCGGCGGGTTGTAGAAGACGAGCCGCCTCTCGGCCGACGGGGCGCCGTTTTTGTCGACGACGGTAACCGGGCGTTCCAGGATCTTCTCCGCCAGCTCCCCGGGGTTGGCGATCGTCGCCGACGCCAGGATGAAGGTCGGGCTCGAGCCGTAGAACTCGCATACCCGCCGCAGGCGCCGCACCACGTTGCCAAGGTGGCTGCCGAAGACGCCTCGATAGGCGTGGAGCTCGTCGATGACGACGAACTCCAGGTTCTGAAACAGCTTCAGCCACTTGGTGTGATGCGGCAGGATGGCGGCGTGGAGCATGTCCGGGTTGGTGATCACGATGTGCCCCGCCTCCCGGATAGCCGAGCGCGCGTTGGGCGGCGTGTCGCCGTCGTATGTGTAGGTGCGGATGCCCGCGTCGAGATGCGCGCAGAGCTCGTTGAGCTCGGCCATCTGGTCCTGGGCCAGCGCCTTGGTCGGGAACATGTAGAGCGCCCTGGCGTCCGGCCGCTGCAGGATGCGGCTGAGCACCGGCAGGTTGTAGCAGAGCGTCTTGCCTGAGGCGGTCGGAGTGACCACCACCGTGTCGCGTCCGCTGAGGACGTTCTCGAAGACGTCGGCCTGGTGGCTGTAGAGCCGCGCCACTCCGCGCGCCCCAAGCGCCGCGCGCAGCCGGTCGGGCACTGACTGCGGGATCTCGGCGTAGGCGGCAGGCCTCGCCGGGACCACGTGATCGAGGGCCACGCCGGCAGCGAACGCCGGGTCGCGCATGAGGTCGTCAAGGACTTGAACGGCGCCCATCGGGGCGCATCATAGCGCACGCCTGTTCGCCGTACAAGTGTTCGGCCTCGCTCCTCTCTCGTGGGTGACGCCGGCGGCGGTAGAGTCTGCCCGTGCGCACTGGGAGCTCGACCGAGGTCGAGCTGAAGTTTCTCGACCCCGACCTCGACGCGGTCAGGCGCCTGCTGGAGCAGGCGGGCGCGCGGCTGGAGGAGCCGCGAGCGCTCGAGACCAACATGGTCTTCGATGACGCCGGGCACGGTCTCAAGAGCAGCCGGCGGCTCCTGCGCCTGCGCAACGGCCGCGAGTTGACCGTGAAGCTGCCCCTGGAGGACGCCGAGTACAAGGCCCGTCAGGAGATCAATCTCGAAATCGCCGAGGGCGATATCGAGCAGTTCCTCCAAGGCCTGGGCTACGGCGTCGACTGGCGCTATGAGAAATGGCGCGAGGGATGGGACCTGGACGGGATGTTCGTCACCCTCGACGAGCTGCCCTTCATCGGCTCTGTGGTCGAGATCGAGGGTGAGCGAGAGAAGATCGAGGAGACCGCGAGCAAGCTGGGGCTGGCGGACGCGCCGCGATCAACCGCGAACTACGAGGGGCTGTACCGCGAGTACGCCGACGCCCACGGCATCACCGGGGGCGACATGACCTTCGAGGCGGAGGCCGCGCTTACGCGCTGACCCCCGCCTGCAGGCGGTCGATGATGGCGTCGGCGACCTGGCTGGTTCCGACCGCGGTCGGGTCGCCGCGATCAGGCTTCATGTCGTAGGTCACGTACTTGCCTTCGGCGATGATCGAGGCAATCGCGTCTTCCAAGCGGGTGGCCGCCTCGGGCTCCTTGAGGTGACGCAGCATCATGACCCCTGACAGCAGCATCGCCATCGGGTTCATCTTGTTCTGGCCGGCGTACTTGGGAGCGCTCCCGTGGGTGGCCTCGAAGACCGCGATCTCGTCGCCCATGTTGGCGCCCGGGGCCAGCCCCAGGCCGCCGACCAGCCCCGCGCCGAGGTCCGACACGATGTCCCCGTAGAGGTTGGGCAGCACCAGCATGTCGTAGTTCTCCGGGACCTGGACCAACTGCATGCACATGTTGTCGACGATGCGGTCCTGGAACTCGATGTCGGGGTAGTCCTTGGCGACCTCCTGGGCTACATGGAGCCAGAGCCCGTCTGTGAACTTCATGATGTTGGCCTTGTGCACGGCGGTGACCTGCTTGCGGCCGTTGGCCCGCGCGTACTCGAAGGCCGATTTCACCACCCGCCGGGTCCCGAAGATCGAGATCGGCTTGATCGAGAGCCCGGAGTCCGGCCGAATCGCCTTGCCGGCCGCCTCGCTGATGGCGTCGATCATCCGCCGGGTCTCCTCCTTGCCCTCTTCGAACTCGATGCCGATGTAGATGTCCTCGGTGTTCTCGCGGACCATCAGGATGTCGATGTCGCTGTAGCGCGACCGCACCCCCGGGTAGCTCTTGCAGGGGCGGAAGAGCGCGTATAGGTCGAGCTCCTTTCGCAGCGCCACGTTGACCGAGCGGAAGCCCTTGCCCACCGGGGTGGTGATCGGTCCCTTGATGGCGACCTTATTGCGCCGGATCGATTCGAGCACCGGCTCCGGAAGCGGCGTGCCGTACTCCGCCATCACGTTCTCGCCGGCCTGTAGGACCTCCCACTCGAACCCGACGCCGGTGGCGTCGAGGACCCGCATGGTGGCCTCGCTCAGCTCGGGGCCGACGCCGTCGCCCGGGATCATGGTCACCTTGTGCGCCATCGTTCTCCTCTCAGTTGGATATCGGTCGATTCAAATGACAAACTCGCCGTCGCGCATCAGGTATTCACCGTCGACCTTGATAGTCGATCGCGTCGCGACCACGTCGCAATGGCTGGGACAGTCCCAGTCGGCCCCTGTCTCCTCGGGATAGGGGTATCCGAAGGCGACGTGGACTCCCGGGATCTTCTCGTCTTGGAGCAGGTTGCCGGAGAGCTCCTTGAGGGCTACATTGGTGCCGATCGCGAACTCGCCGGCGCGGTTGCTGTTCTCGTGCTGAGCCAGGTACTTCTCCATGTCCTCGCGGATAGCGTCGTCCGGATGGGCCACCCTTCGGACGCGACCGGCCGCCACCTCCAGCCGGATCGGCGTGGTCAGGACGCCGTACTTCTCGGAGAAGTGGTCGCCAAGCACCTCGCCGCCCAGCACGCCGTCCAGGGAGGCCGGAGACGTGAACGTCTCACCCTCGGGGAGGTTGCCCATCTCGCCGGGCCGGTGGTAGATCCCCGGACAGGGGTGCCAGCGGAGGCGAGATGGATCGAGCGTGGCCCGGAGGTCTGTGCCGGATGGCGCCTGGGCCTCGATCACCCGCGCCTCCCTGACGATCTCGTTCACCCTCGCGGTCAGCCGCGCGATCTCCTCGTAGTCGGCGGACATCCCTTCGGCCATGCAGCGGTCGTCGATGTTGACCATGTGGCCGTGGCGGGTCTTGAGGTCGTAGACCAGGTGGTTTATCAGCGGTCTGCGGAACGGCCCCAACTCGCCCTCTTCCGCTGCCGCGACGTAAAACGAGACGTCGGGGCTGAGCTCGTCGACGCGCTCCAGCATCGCGTCAGGAAGAGCCAGCGCCGGACGCTTGATGAAGTCCTCGATCCTCAACACCGTCACGCGGGCCTCTCTGAGCTCGCACTCCTCGGCGATAGCGTGGCCGATGTGCTCGCGCGCGTCGCCGGTGATCACCAGAACCTTCTCGTCCCGGCGGACGCCCATGCAAACGCCGACGGCGTTGGCGGCGCCCCGACTCAGCTCAAGCATCGGGCAAGTCTAGTAGCGCGCGGGGGCTGGCCAAGCTCGCCGCTCCGGCCGTCACAGTAGATGAGATTGCTACTTGTAGCGGTAGGTGATGCGGCCGCGCTGCAGATCGTAGGGAGAGATCTCGACCTTGATGCGATCACCCAGCAGGATGCGGATGTAGAACTTTCGCATCTTGCCGGCGGCGTAGGCGATCACCTCGTGATCGTTGTCCAGCTTGACCCGAAACATCGCGTTGGGCAGTGCCTCGATCACCTCGCCATCAAGCTCGATGACCTCTTCCTTCTTGTCGGGGGCTTCCTCGGTCGCGACCTTGCGCCGGCGCGGTCCTCCGCGGGGCGGACGGCGCGGTCCCTTTCTAGCGATGCTGAATCCTCATAAATCGGGCCAAGTCTATCAGCCGGGCCGGTTCGGGTTGGAGCGCGCCGTGGTCAGCAGCGCCGCCGCCGCGATCACCGTGATGGTGGTTGCCGACGCAGCCAACTGCAGTGCTGGCGCGGCTTGTAGGACCGATGGGGCCACCGAATTGGCGGCAACGAAGCCCTGGTATCCGAATACGATGTCGGCCAGATAGATCGCGGCCAGCGCGCACGACGCCCTCAGGCTCAACAGACCTCTGCTGGCCAGGAACACCCCCACCGGCGCCGCCATCAGAGCCTGGGCCCAATGGTGCTCCCAGGCGTACGGCTGCAGCAGCGGCACCAGCAGCAGGATCGTGGACAGCTCGGCCCACTCCCGGACCGGACCCTCCAGCCGGCGGCCAGACACCACGACCGCGACGGCAGCCAGCACCAGGCCCTGGAGCACCATCCAGGCAGCCCTCACACCGAGGCCAAGTGGAGCGATCGGGAGGCCGTTCAATTCGGGATGCCAGGCGCGGAGCAGCACGCCATTCAGGCTCTGGTTCCGAACCAGGGCCGTCCCATTGCCGGCAGACGCGATGTTGGCGATGAAATCCGGCCAGTAGTGGACCCAGCCCAGAGGCAGCGTCACAAGTGCAAGAGCCGCCACGGTGACCAGTGTCGATACGCAAAGTTGCCAGTCGCGCCGGTAGGCAAAGTAGGGAAGAACCAGGACGGGCGTGAGCTTGACCGCGATCACCACCCCCAAAGCAACTCCCGCCGCCACCGACCGTCCGCGCTGGTGGCCCAGCAGGGTCAGCGCCAGGCCCGCGCTGAGGAGGAGCCCGACCTGGCCTTCCTGGAGAGCGTC
>DATMMS010000009.1:0-252291 GCA_035569605.1 Candidatus Solibacter sp.
AACGCCGACGGCAGGCTGGAGATGTTCGTTACCGCCCCCGACGCCCAGACGTACCACAACTGGCAGACGACAGCCGGCTCGGGTTGGTTCGGGTGGGCGCTGTTCGGCGGCTCTCTGACCGGCGCACCAGCCGTCGCCAGCACGCCCACCGGTCGCCTCTTCCTCTTTGGAACCAACCTTGACGGGAATGTGTACGAGCAGGTCCAGGATGCCGTCAACGGCAGCTGGAGTGGATGGTCGAGCATCGGCGGGCCCAGCCTGGTAACTGTGGTAACCGGAACCAATGCCGATGGTCGGATCGAGCTGATCGCCCAGGACAGCTCTGGTTCGCTCTGGCACAATTCGGAGCCCGCGCCGCCGACCTAGCCGCAACCAGTGGCGACCCAGCCCCGTGGTTATAGTTCAGCCGTGCCAAGCGCGCTAATCACCGGTATCACCGGCCAGGACGGCTCGTATCTGGCCGAGCTGCTGCTCGGGAAGGGCTACCAGGTCCATGGCGTGGTTCGGCGCTCCAGTTCGATGAATCGCGGCCGCATCGATCACCTGCATCAGCAGCTGGGCAGCCGCGCCAAGGACCTCAAGCTGCACTACGGCGACCTGGCCGACACCACCACCTTGAACCAGCTGGTCAAAACCATCCGTCCGGATGAGGTCTACAACCTGGGCGCTCAGAGCCACGTCCGGATCAGCTTTGACATGCCGGAGTACACCGCGGACGTGGTGGGCCTGGGCACGCTGCGGCTCCTCGACGCGATCCGGAACAACGACTTCAACGCCCGCTTCTACCAGGCATCGAGCTCCGAGATGTACGGCGGGACGGATGCCTTGGTCCAGGACGAGAGCACCCCGTTCCACCCGCGCAGCCCCTACGCCTGCGCCAAGGTGTTCGCTCACCAGCTGTCGGTGAACTACCGCGAGGCTTACGGTTTGCACGTATCGAGCGGCATTCTGTTCAACCATGAGTCGCCTCGGCGGGGCGAGAACTTTGTCACCCGCAAGATCACGCGCGGGCTGGCGCAGATCCTCTCGGGCGCTGCGGATGACCTGGTGCTGGGCAACCTCGATGCCGCCCGGGACTGGGGCTTCGCGGGCGACTACGTCGAGGCGATGTGGCGGATGCTGCAGCAGGAGTCTGGCGACGATTACGTGGTCGCGACCGGCGAGATGCACACGGTCCGGGATTTCCTGGACGAAACCTTCGGGCTGGTCGACCTGGATTGGCACGCGCTGGTCAAGCAGGACGACCGCTTCACCAGGCCCAGCGAGGTTGATCATCTGTGTGGCAACCCCGCCAAGGCGGCGAGGGTGCTGTCATGGACGCCAACGACCAGCTTCAAAGAGCTGGTTCGGATGATGGTCGTCGCTGACCTCGAGCTCGCCGGGCTGGATCCCGAGAAGTACATCAAGCACTGACTCCCGCGACCGCGGATGGCGGCTTGAAGTAGAATCCGGGAAACTCAAGAAATCGCCCTGGGCAGGAGGAAGCGGCAGGCAGGACACTGGCTGCGCCGTGGTTCCCGGCAGGGATAGGAGGAATCGCATGGCGCACGCGCGTCTGTTCACCTCGGAGTCGGTCACCGAAGGCCACCCCGACAAACTCGCCGATCAGATCTCCGACGCCATCCTCGACGAGATCCTGAGCAAGGATCCGTTGGGACGGGTGGCCTGCGAGACGGTCCTCTCAACCGGCCTGGCGGTGGTGGTGGGCGAGATCACCACCGATTGCTACGTCGACATGGCCAGGGTCGCCCGCAACACGATCAAGGAAGCCGGCTACACCCGGGCGCATTTCGGCATCGACTGGGAGACCTGCGGTGTTCTGGTCAGCGTCGACGAGCAGTCGCCCGACATCGCCCAGGGAGTCAACATCGGCGGCGCCGGCGACCAGGGCATGATGTTCGGCTTTGCCTGCAACGAGACTCCGGAGCTGATGCCGGCGCCAATCCAGTACGCCCACAACATCACCCGGCGTCTGGCCCAGGTCCGCAAGGACGGGACTCTCAAGTACCTGAGGCCCGACGGCAAGAGCCAGGTCACCGTCGAGTACGGAGACGACGGCGTTGTCAACCGGGTCTCCTGCGTCGTGGTGAGCGCGCAGCACAGCGAGGACGTCGATCACGAGAAGATCGCCGACGACATCCGCGAAGTGGTGGTCGAAGAGGCGATCCCGGGCCACCTGATCGACAAGGACACCATTTTCCACGTCAACCCCACCGGCCGCTTCGTGATGGGCGGGCCGCAGGCCGACGCCGGCCTCACCGGCCGCAAGATCATCGTCGACACCTACGGCGGCTACGCCCGCCACGGCGGCGGCGCCTTCAGCGGCAAAGACCCCAGCAAGGTCGACCGATCGGCGGCGTACGCCGCCCGCTGGGTGGCCAAGAACGTGGTCGCGGCGGGACTGGCCAGCCGCTGCGAGGTGCAGCTGGCCTACGCCATCGGGGTGGTCAAGCCCGTCTCGGTCCGGATCGACACCTATGGCACCGAGGCCATCGACCGCGACAAGATCCACGACATGGTCGACCGCCACTTCGACCTTTCGCCCTACGGGATCATGAAGGACCTCGATCTCCGCCGGCCGATCTTCAGGCAGACCGCCGCCTACGGACACTTCGGCCGCAGCGACCTCGACCTGCCCTGGGAGCGCACCGACCGGGCGACGGCGCTGGCCGAGGACGCCGGGATAAAGATCCAAAGCCAGGACGGAGTCGCGCCCGCGGGAGTGACCGCTGGCTGACGCCGTCATCCTGGCCGGGGGAGCGGGCACCAGGCTGTGGCCGCTCTCCCGGTCGGCGACTCCCAAGCACCTGCTCAAGCTGCTGGGGGACAAGTCGCTGCTGCGGGCGACCTACGAGAGAGCGACTCGAATCGCCAACCGCGTGGTGGTCGTCACCGAGGAGTCGCAGCTGGAGTCGGCGCGGGTCGAGCTGCCCGAGCTCGCCGACGCTGACTGGATCGTAGAGCCCGGAAGGCGCGGAACCGCAGCCTGCCTGGCCCTGGCGGCGCGCGTCTTGCCTCCGTCTGAGGTGATGGTGTCGCTGCACGCCGACCACCTGATCCCCGATGTCGACGCCTTCGCCGCCTCGGTCGGCGACGCCGCGAGGTGGGCGCAGGAGTCGGGCTCGCTGGTGACGCTGGGCTTGACGCCCAGGAGCGCCGCCACCGGCTTCGGCTACATCCACGTGGGCGAGCGCGTTTCCGCTGAGGGTCGCGGCGACGCCTATCGCGCGTCCGGTTTCGTCGAGAAGCCACCGACCTCGGAGGCCGAGGCGATGGTCCAGTCCGGCGAGTACCTCTGGAACACCGGCATCTTTGCCTGGCGCAACGACGTCTTCCTACGCGAGCTCAGCGCCAACGCGCCCGAGGTCGCGGTGGGGGCAGAGGCTGCCGCCTTGGCGCGCTCCGAGGGGCGCCAGGACGACTATCAGCGCCTCTACCTGGGGGTTCCGGAGATGGCTGTCGACCACGCCGTCATGGAGCGGACCAGGGACCTGCTGGTGGTGGAGGCCAACTTCGCCTGGAGCGATGTGGGCAGCTGGGTCGATCTGCGCGACGTGCTGCCGGCAGACCCTGACGGCAATGCCGTGGAGGGTGACGCGCTGATCCTCGACGGCGGTGGCAACGTCGTCCACAGTGACGGCCGCCTGGTGGCGATGGTGGGAGTCTCCGACCTGGTGGTGGTATCGACCGACGACGCCATCCTGGTCTGCCCCCGCGACCGCGTCCAGGAGGTCAAGCTGCTGGTCGCCGAGCTCAAACGCCGCGGCCGCGACAACCTCGTGTAGCCATCCCTCGGCGGGCCTGCTGACAAACCGGACAAACGCACGACGCCCAGGTGTGCGCCGATTGCCTACAATGTCCCCGCCGCCGCAAACCCGGAACGTCTGGGGCGCGCGCGTAACCAGCAACAACGGAGGGTGAACCAAAGGTGAAATTGAGGTCGACCGTGCTTCTACCACTGGCCGCGATGGCCGTAGCCGCGTGCGGCAGCTCCTCGACAGCTGCAGGATCGGGCACGATCACACCCCCACCTGATAGCGCGCTGTTCACCGCCGGCACCCTCACATTTGGTTCCGATGTTTCGTACCCGCCGCAGGAGTACTTCGACCCGGCAGGCTCCACCAACGCCACCGGCTTCGACATCGACCTGGGCAAGGCCCTGGCGGCCAAGATGGGGCTCAAGTTCGTGGCGGTCAACCAGGCGTTTAACGGCATCATTCCTGCCCTGGACGCCAAGAAGTACGACGCCATCATCTCGGCCATGACGATCAACTCGGACCGCACGCCCAAGGTCGACTTCGTTCCCTACTTCGTCGCCGGGGAGTCGTTCGTTGTCAAGCAGGGATCCAGCTACAAGCCAACCAAGCTGGAGGATCTCTGCGGCCACAAGATCGCCGTTGAAGACGGCACCGCCGAGAAGGACGAGGCCAACGGGCTCAACGACGCCGGCAAGCCCTGCGCCAGCAACAAGGTCGTCGTGCAGGTCTTCACGGTTGACACCGAGGCCTTGGCGCAGATCAAGAAGGGAGCCGTGGACGCCCACTTCACCGACTCGCCGGTGGCGGGTTACGAGGTCAAGAGGGACAGCAGCCTGTCAATCTCGGGCTCGGCGATCGAGGTGGCTCCCGAGGGGATCGCGGTCCGCAAGGGCGACAGCGCCATCTTCAACCCCCTCAAAGCGGCCTTCAAGGCGCTCCAAGATGACGGGACGTACAAGAGCCTCCTTCAGAAGTGGGGCGTCGCCGACGGGGACATCGCCAACAACAAGTCCTGACCCGCGGTGCCGTTCCTGACTGACCGGCAGTTCCCTTGACCGGATGACCATGGGACTCCTGCTCGCCGCGGTGGACCAGTGCGCCACCGCGCCGCCCAGCGGGTTCAGCTTCCCCTGCTTCCAATCAATACTGCTCAGCGACGTCTGGTTCGGCCCGGCCCTGACGGTGGTGATCATCACCGTCGTCTCTCAAACCGCCGGCGTTATCCTGGGGCTGCCGCTGGCCTTGGGGAAGCTGTCGCGCAACCCGCTGGTACGGGCCCCGGTCAACTTCTACCTCTGGATCTTCCGGGGCACGCCCCTGGTGCTCCAGCTGATCTTCGTTTATGACGGCACCGCCCAGCTGACCGGCAACTCTCCGCTGCTGTTCTTCCTCAACCGGGAAATGCTGATTTCAGGTGCCATCACCCTCGCCCTCAACGAGGCGGCGTACATGGCGGAGATCATCCGCTCCGGTTTGCAGGCGGTCGACCCCGGGCAGGCCGACGCCGCCAAAGCGCTGGGCATGACCCGCTGGCAAACCCTCCGCAGGATCATCCTGCCGCAAGCAATGCGGGTGGTGGTGCCGCCGACTACCAACGAGTACATCAACATGAGCAAGAACACGTCCCTGCTGCTGTTCATCGCGGTCCACGAGCTGATGCAGGAGGCGGCGAGCTTCTATTCGTCGAATCTCCGCTACTTCGAGTCGCTCGCGGTGGCCGCAATCTACTACCTGGCCATCACCAGCGCGCTTACCTTTGTCCAGAGGCGGATCGAGGATCGCTTCGGTGAGAGGCAGGAACAGCGTGCCGCGGTCAAGCCCGGCTTCCTGCGTCGGGCCTTCATCGGCGCCGGGACCGAATAGATGGCATCGCCTTCCCCGTTGACCGTTGGCGGCGTGAAGGAGGATGGCGGGGCGCCCGTGGTCCGGGCTACCGACGTCCATAAGCGGTATCACGATCTCGAGGTCCTGAAAGGAATCAGCCTCACAGTCCAGCGGGCCGAGGTTGTCGTGATCATGGGCCCCTCCGGCGGGGGCAAGTCAACTTTCCTGCGCTGCCTCAACCACCTCGAGAAGATCGACAGCGGCAAGATCGAGATCAACGGTCACCTGATCGGCTACAAGGAGTCGACTGGCGGCAAGCTCAAGGAGGAATCGGACCGGGCGGTTGCCCGGCAGCGCGCCGAGATCGGGATGGTCTTTCAGCGGTTCAACCTCTTCCCACACATGACCATCCTCGAGAACATCATCGAGGCACCGGTACACGTCCGCGGCATCCCTCGCGAGGAGGCCAAGAAGCGAGCGGCCGAGCTTCTCGAGCAGGTTGGGGTGCCGGAGAAGGCGAGCGAGTACCCTATCCGGCTCTCTGGCGGCCAACAACAGCGGGTGGCGATCGCCCGAGCGCTGGCGATGGACCCCAAGGTGATGCTCTTCGACGAGCCCACCTCCGCGCTCGACCCCGAGCTGGTGGGCGAGGTCCTCGAGACCATGAAGCGCCTGGCCCGCGAGATCCACATGACCATGGTCTGCGTCACCCACGAGGTGGGCTTCGCCCGCGAGGTCGCCGACAGGGCGGTGCTCATCGACGGTGGCGTGATCGTCGAGGACGCTCCGCCCGCGACCTTCTTCAGCTCTCCCACCCACCCTCGCACGCAGCAGTTCCTCTCCAAGATCCTCTGACCCCGGGCGGTTCCCGTCAAGATCGGTTGGTAGAGTAGCCGCGATGTCTTTACCGACGGCTCCGGCGACCCACCAGAAGCCATCGATCAAGTTCGGCACCGACGGCTGGCGGGGGATCATCGCTGACGATTTCACTGTCGAAAACGTGCGCTACGCCGCCCAGGGGATCGCCAACTACCTGCGGCGGAAGCCCGACCCGAGCGTGGTCATCGGCTACGACTGCCGCTTCTCCGCCGACCGGTTTGCGGGCGAGGTGACCCGGGTGATGGCGGCGGCCGGGGTTCACACCTACCTCACCGACGCCCCGTCGCCGACCCAGGTCGGCTCCTGGACCATCCTCGACAAGCACGCCGACGGCGCCGTCGTGGTCACCGCCAGCCACAACCCGGCCGAGTTCTGCGGCATCAAGTACAAGCCCGAGTACGCCGGCTCGGCTTCGCCCGAAGTGGTTGCGGAGCTGGAGAAGGAGATCGCGGCCGTAATCGAGGAGGACCGGGTGGAGCTGGCAGACCTCGAGGAAGCCATCGGCTCCGGGCTGGTCGAGGTGATCGACCCCAAGCCGGCTTACAAAGCTCAGATCGAACGCATGGTGGACCTGCCGGGCCTTCGTGGCGCCGGCCTCAAGGTCCTCCACGACCCGATGTACGGCTCCGGGGCCAATTACGTGGTCGAGCTGCTGGCGGGCGGCAGGACCTCGGCCGAACAGGTCCGGGGTGAGCGCAACCCAGGGTTCGGCGGTATCCACCCCGAGCCGATACCTCAGAACCTCGGCTCCACGCTGCAGCTGATGGCGTCGGGGGGGTACGACCTCTGCATCTGCACCGACGGCGACGCGGACCGCGTCGGCATCATCGACGAAACCGGCCGGTTCATCAACCAGCTCGAGGTCTACGCCCTGCTGATGGACTACCTGCTCGGTACCAAAGGAGAGCGTGGCCCGGTGGTGCGAACCCTGACCAGCACATCGATGGCCGATCGGCTGGCAGAGATCTACGGCGTCGAATGCCACGAGGTCAGGGTCGGCTTCAAGTACGTCGGGCCGCTGATGACCTCGACGGGCGCGGTGATGGGGGGAGAGGAGTCGGGCGGCTTCGGCTTCAGAGGGCACATCCCGGAGCGCGACGGGGTGCTGGCGGGCCTGTATTTCGTCGACATGATCGTGCAGCAGAAGAAACCGCTGTCGGCGATCCTTGCCGCCCTCTTCGAGAAGGTCGGTCCTCACGCCTACAACCGTCGCGACATCAGCGTCGCCCGCGAGGGCTATGACGATCTGAAGGCTTCGGTGTACCGGCGCTTCGCGGCAAGCCCGCCAGACCAGCTGGCCGGTAGGGCTGTCGAAAGGATCCGCGACGACGACGGCTTCAAGTTCTACCTCGAGGGTGGAGCCTGGGCGCTGGTACGGTTCAGCGGAACCGAGCCTCTGATACGGGTCTATTCGGAGGCGCCCAGCCAGAACGAGGTGGAAGCGCTGATCACCGCGCTGATCGAGAAATTGGAGGTCCAGCCATGACCGAGTCCAGCCCGGAGCCCGGCACGATTCGCCGGCTCCAGGACGTCAAGGTCGACAAGCCGTGGGGCTACGAGCTGCGTTTCGCCATCACGGACCGCTACCTCGGCAAGGTCATCCACGTCAACAAAGGGGAGTCCCTTTCACTCCAGTACCACAACCAAAAGGACGAGACGCTGCTGGTGACCGAGGGCGCCATGAACCTGGAGCTCGCCCGCGCCGACGGGGTGATCGAAACCCATCACATGTCGGAAGGGGATTGCGTCCGCATCGTGCCCGGTCGCACCCACCGCATGGTCGCCGTTGAGGACTGCGAGTTTTTCGAGGTGTCCTCACCCGAAATCGATGACGTCGTCCGCCTCGAGGACAGGTATGGCAGGGAAGGCACGAACGAGGGCTAACGCCGGCGAGCCGGTCGTCGCACCCGTCGAGCCGGTCGTCGTAGCAGCCGAGCCGGGGCTGGCGGTGGTGGCGCCGTCACCGCAGGCCACCGCCCGCTACCTCGCCTACATGGCCGGGGTGGTCCTCCTGATGGGCTTGTTCGAGCCGTCCGACATGCTGTCACCGCAGGCTGTGGCGCTGCTGGTAGCCGTCATGGTGGTGATCGTCGCCGTGGGCCTGACGGCGGCGCTGCAGCTCCCTGGGAGCGAGGGAGGTGCGGCCACGCCGAGCCAGTTCCTACTGCCGGCAATGGCAGTCATCGTCGCCGCAGCGGTGTCTCTGCAGGTGGTGGACTGGCGGCTCCACGTCGCCGACCAGGCGTTGATGGCGGTGGCGGTCTTCGGCGCCGGGTACGTGACCGCGGAGCGGGTCCGCGGCCGGCGCCGCCCCGGACACGAGTTCCTCGAAAACGCTGCCCTGATCCTGGTGCTGCTGGGCGCCTACGTCTCGCTGCTGGCGGGGGTGCAGAGCCTGGGCGCCCGGGTGGTCCTGATATTCCTGGCCAGCCTGACCGCAGCCTACATCCAGCTCTCCAGTGTCGCCGCCGAGCAGGGACGCGCCCTGGCCGGCGGATTCATCGTCAGCCTGGTGGCCACCGCGATCGCCTTCGGCCTGATCTCGGCGCAGTTCCTGGACCTGGGCCGGCTGGCGACGATCCTGCTGGTGGCCTGGTACGTAAACACGGGGATGGTCTTCTATCTCCTCGAGGGAACCATGACCCGCAACGTCTTCCTGGAGTACCTGGTGGGCATCCTCATCTGCGTCGGCCTGGTGGCGACCGCGATCCTGACGCATTGAGCGGGCGCAGATCCGCTCCGATCCTGTTGCTGGCGCTGCTGCTGGGCGCGTGCGGCTCGTCGACCGGCAGCGCCGGCCACCTGCCCGGCTCGACCGGTCAGCCCGCGCTCTCCGCCAAGCCCGTCCCCGCGCCAACCGGGCTGGCGGCATCGGGAAAGCTCACCGTCGCCGCCGACCCTACCGAGGCTCCGCTGGTCTACTACGACCACAACAACCGGTTCGCCGGCTTCAGCATCGAGCTGCTCGGTGAGATCGCCAGCGAGATGGCGCTCAAGCTCGATGTGATCAACATCGACAGCAGCCAGATCGTGCCCGGACTGGCCGACGTCCAGCATCGGTACGACGTCGGTGTCGCCACCCAACCGGCTTCAGCGGACACCAGCACCAGCGCGCTCACCCTCAACTACCTCGTCGGCGGCCAGGCAATCCTGGCCGGTCAGGGCCAGGGCGCGGTAAAGACCCTTGCCGACCTCTGCGGGCTCCGGCTGGGCGCCAACCGTGGCACCGCGGGGGAGACCGCCGTGCTGCGCCAGAACGAGGGGGCCTGCAGCTCCCGCCCGATCAACCTGACCCTTTATGACAACGACGTCACCGGTATCCACGACGTGCAGTCGGGGAAGCTCGCGGCATATGTCGACGACTACACCGTGGCTACCGCGTTCGCCACCATCTACACCAACATCCGGCTGGTTCCCAACCATTTCGACCGGACCCCCGAGGTCTTTTTGTTCTCGCTCACCAACACCGAGCTTCACGACGCTGTGTCCAAGGCTTTCGACCGGCTCCGCCAGAAGGGCGCCTACAAGCAGCTGCTGAAGCGGTGGGGGCTCTCCGAGGGCGCCGTCAGCTGACCAGGCAGGTCCATGTACCGGAGGCCGTCAGCTGAAGCGTGTCCGGGCTGGCGCCCGTTTTGATGGCGCCCCGCACGCGTTGGAAGGTCGCATCCACCATCGTTCCCCGGCCTGAAGGGTAGATCAGCAGGAATCCTGAGGTCGACTGCCAGCTGGCTCCCCCGCTCTGGTCGGCCAGAAGGATCTTGGAAATCCCGTCATGGGCGTTGATGCCGGCATCGCCCCAGGGGCTGAGCTGGTAGCCGTCCGGACCGTGGTATGCGCCGTCGATGGCGACGTGGACGACGTAGCGATGGCGTAGGTCATGCAGAGCTGTGACCAGCCCGTAGTAGTCGGTTCCAGTGCCCGTCGTCCGATCGCAATGGCCGGTGGGGTCGGCGCAGCTCTCGAACGCGCCCGTCAGCTGCACCTGCGCCGGCTCGCAATTCGGGGGCTTCGGCGAAGCCGTGGGCGCCTGGCTCGGAACCCGCCCCGCGGCCGGGCTGGCAGGTGTCTTTAGGAATGCGCTGACCCTGCTTCCTCCGTCGCCCAGCGTGAACCAAAGGACCACGGCGGCGACCAGGCAGAGGCCAACCAGCCCGACGATGCTGGGGGTCGTGCTTGTCCTGCTGTCCTGGTAACCCATGCCTCGATGATCGCACCCAGCCCAGTAGGAGACGCGGCCGGGTTCAGATCCCGAGGTAGGCTCGCTGCACCTCCGGCGACTCCATCAAGTCCTGGGCCGGACCCTCATGCACGACCTCGCCGGTCTCGAGCACGTACCCCCGGTGGGCCAGCTTCAGCGCCATAAGGGCGTTCTGCTCGATCAGCAGGACCGTGGTGCCCTGGTTGTTGATCTCCTGCAAGGTCTGGAAAATGGTCTCCGTCAGCACCGGGGAGAGGCCGAGCGAGGGCTCGTCGAGCAGCAGCAGACGGGGGCGGGGCATCAGCGCCCGGCCGATCGAGAGCATCTGCTGCTCCCCGCCCGACAGCGTCCCGCCGAGCTGAGCGCGCCTCTCCGCGAGCCGCGGGAAGAGCTCGAAGGCTCGATCGATGTCCGCCTGGATGCCGTCTTTGTCCCTCCGCGCGTAGGCGCCCATGAGCAGGTTCTCGTACACCGACATGCGGGCAAAGATGTGGCGGCCTTCGGGGGCCAACGCGATGCCGCGGCGGACGATCGACTCGGCCGAAAGCCCGCCCAGCTCGTCACCTTCGAAGCGAATGCTGCCCGAGGTGGGACGGACCAGCCCTGCGATGGTTCGGACCGTGGTCGACTTGCCGGCTCCGTTGGCCCCGATCAGGGTCACGATCTCGCCCTTGTCGACCCTGACCGTGATGCCCCGCAGCGCCCTGATCACGCCGTAGGAGACGTTGACGTCGGTCAGCTCCAGGAGCAGCTCGCCGTTGGGCTTGGCGGTGGACTGTGGCGCGGGGCCCGCGGTGGCGCTCATGCCCCCTTGCCCAGGTAGGCTTCGATCACCTGGGGATCCTGGCGCACTTCGTGCGGGGTGCCCTCAGCGATCTTGACACCGTGGTCGACCACCGCGACGGAGTCCGATATGCCCATCACCACCTTCATGTCGTGCTCGATCAGAAAGATCGTCACCCCGGAATCGCGGATCTTCTGGATCAACGCGCCGAGCTCCGCCTTTTCCATGGTGTTGGTCCCCGCGGCCGGCTCATCGAGTAGGAGCAGCTCCGGCTGGCTGGCCAGTGCGCGCGCGATCTCAAGGCGTCGCTGCTGACCGTAGGGAAGATTTCGAGCCAGGTCGTCCTGGCGACCGAGGAGGCCGACGTACGCCAGCAGCTTTCGGGCGCTGTCGACCGAATCGCGTTCCTCGCGGCGCTCGAACGGGGTGCGCAGGACCGAGCCCCAATAGCTGGCGCGCATGCGACTGTGGTGGCCGACCAGCACGTTGTCGAGCGTCGACATGTTGGCGAAGAGGCGGATGTTCTGGAAGGTGCGCGCGATACCGGTCTCCGTGATCTGGTGCGGTTTGAGACCTGAGATGCGTTTGCCCCGGAAGAGGACCTCGCCCGAAGTCGGCTCGTACAGCCCGGTGACCATGTTGAAGGCGGTGGTCTTGCCCGCGCCGTTGGGGCCGATCAGGCTGGTGATGCTGCCCGACAGGACATCGAGCTCCAGGTTGTCGACGGCCTTGAGCCCGCCGAACTCCTTGGTCAGGTGGCGCATCTGAAGCAGCGGGGCTCCCGCGGGAGCCATCTCCGGGACCACCGCGCTCGCGGTTGCTGCGCACATCGCCGGCTACGCCTCGGGATCCGCCGTTGGCGGCGCGATCTCGGCCACGATGTCTACGGTCAGGTCGGCGGTGGCCAGCTCGCGTTGACGCTGGCGACTGGGCAGCATTCCCTGGGGTCGGATGATGATCATGAAGACCAGCACGATCCCGAACATGAGCACCCGCAGGGAGCCGAACTGGCCGGTGTAGAAATACGCCAGGCCCACGACCGTCGCGCCCAAGATCACTCCGTAGATGTTGCCCATCCCCCCAACGACCACCATTACCAGCACCAGGATCGAGAAGAAAAAGCCGAAAGAGTTGGGGTCGATGAAATGCTGCGCCGAGGCGAATAGGGCCCCCGTCACGCCGCCGAAAAATCCCCCCGAGGCGTAGGCCAGGAGCTTGAGGTTGCGGGTGTTGATGCCCGAGGCTTCGGCCGCCAGCTCGTCTTCGCGGATCGCTGCCCAGGCCCGACCCACTCGCGACGAGGCGAGGCGAGACACAAAGAAGATCGTGATCAGGACAACTACCAGGATCACGTAGTAGTAGTTCAGAAAGGCCGGGTATTCGAAGCCAAACAGCTCGTGCCGGATCCCGAAGTTGTAGTCCGCGATCCAGATCGGGTCGATCTGAATGATGCCCAGCGGGCCGTTGGTGATGTTGATCGGCTGGAACAGGTTCTGAGCGAACAGGCGGGTGATCTCGCCGAAGCCGAGGGTCACGATGGCGAGATAGTCGCCCCGCAGCCGGAGTGTCGGGTAGCCGATCAGGGCTCCGAAGGCTGCCGCCAGGAGGCCTGCCACGGGCAGCACCAGCCACATTGAGATGTGGAGCCCGTCGCCACCGCTGCCCGCCGGAACCAGGATGTAGATCGTGCGGTGGAGGATGGGGTAGAGCTGGGAGGAGCCGAGCAGCGCGAAGGTGTACGCGCCGACGGCGTAGAAGGCGACGTAGCCGAGGTCCAGCAGTCCGGTGTAGCCGACGACGATGTTGAGGCCGGTTGCCAGCATCACGTAGGTGGCGACTCCGAAGATGATGGTTACGTCGGCGTTGCGGCCGAGGTACACGGACAGCATCGGGGCCAGCGCCGCCAGCGCCAGCAGCAGCACCGGGTGGCGGATGACGCGGCCCAGCACCCGCAGTGGGGGGGGCGCGCCGACCCGCCGGCCTGGGGTCACCGGCCTGATCAGCTTGAGCCGGCCGGCGGCCATCTGCGGCAGGAAGTACACCGCCGCCACCAGCAGCGCCGAAACGCCGAGCGCGACCAGCGGCTCGGTCCCCCGGTCGAAGAGATTGATGTCGGCGAGCGTCATCGGCGGATCAAGCGCGATCGCTGACGGTGGCGCCGAGAATGCCGCGCGGCCTGAAGATCAGCATCACGACCAGGAAGGCAAAGGCGATCGCGTTCTGGTAGCCGGAGTTGAAGAAGCCGCATGAGAGGTTGCTGGCGTAGCTGGCCCCGAAGGCCTCCGCCAGTCCCAGGGCGAAGCCGCCAACCATGGCGCCGGGGATGTTGCCGATGCCGCCGATGACGGCCGCGGTGAAGGCCTTGAGACCCGCCAGGAAGCCCATCACGTTGCCGACCGGGAGCAGCAGCGTCCAGAGCAGGCCGGCCACCGCCGCCAGCCCCGACCCGATGATGAAGGTGAAGGAGATGGTCTGGTCGAGGTTGACTCCCATCAGGGCGGCCGCCTCGCGGTCCTGCGCCACCGCCCGCATGCCGCGTCCCAGCCGCGAATAGCGCACCAGCACCGTCAGACCCACCATCATCAGGACGGACACCACCAGCATCAGGATCTGGACGTAGCTGATGGAGACGCCGAGGAAGATCTTGATGCTGCCCGGAAGCAGCTCGGGGATCTGCAGCGAGCGGGACGAGACGAAGGTCGCGACCCAGGCTTCGAGCACGAAGCTGACGCCCACCGCGCTGATCAGAGGGGCCAGCCGGGGCGCCGAACGGAGCGGCCTATAGGCGACCTTCTCGATCGAGAACCCGAGGACGGCGCAGACCAGGAATGAGAGGACCAGGGCCAGCAGCAGCACCGGGACCACGACCGCCAGGCCCGAGCCCGCGTGCAGCCCGAAGACCGAGACGACTCCGACGGTGACAAACGCCCCGAACATGAAGACGTCGCCGTGGGCGAAGTTGATCAGCTCGAGCACGCCGTACACCATGCTGTAGCCGAGGGCGATGAGGGCGTAGATCGCTCCCAGGGTGAGGCCGTTCACCAGCTGCTGCAGCAGCTGGGCGCCGTTGACGTTGCTCGTCAGCTGGTTAAGGCAGTGTTCCATCCCTGGTCGTTTGCGCCCTCAATGCCGGTGCCGATTCTGTCCAAAAGGATCTTGATAAGAAAAGGATCTTGATAAGAGAACAGGCAGGTCTTGCGACCTGCCTGTTCAGCGTCACTGGCTAACGGCTCAGGTCAGCCTGTAACCGTCTTGACGAAGGTCCACTTACCGCCCTGGCCCTTGTAGAGGCTGAAGACGGCGTTGAGGATGTCGCCGTTGGGGTCGAAGGTGTACGTCTGCGCGATGCCCTTGAAGCCGCTGGTGGCGGCCACAGCGTCGCGGATCTTGGCCTTGTCCTTGCCTGCGGTCTTGATCGCCTTGGCGATGATGTTGCAGGCGTCGTAGGACTCGACCGCGTACTGGACAACGTCCTGGCCGAACTTGGCCTTGTACTTGGTGTTGAAGTCCTGGAAGGCCGGGATCGAGGCGTTGTCCGGGCCGGCGTCGGAGGCGTAGTCGCCGTCGGCGCGACCGCCGTTGACGAAGTACTGGCCCGAGTGGATGCCGTCACCGCCCACCAGCGGGACGTTGAGGCCGAGGCTGCCCATCTGCTTGGATGCCGGACCGGCGACCTCGTAGAGGCTGCCGACGAAGATCGCATCTGGGCTCTTGCCCTTCAAGCTGGTGAGCTGGGAGGTGAACACCCGGTCGTCCTTGGTGGTGTGCTCGTGACCGACGACGGTGCCGCCATCGGCGGTTACGTTCTGCTCCACGAAGTCCGCCAGGCCCTTGCCGTAGGCGGTGGAGTCGTCCATGATCCCGATCTTCTTGAACCCGAGGACCTTGACCATGTAGTCGGCGTCGGCCTTGCCCTGGGCGCTGTCCTCACCGACCACTCGGAAGGCGTACTTGAAGCCCTGGTGGGTGACCTTGTTGTTGGTGGCTGAGGGCGAAATCATGGTCACTGTGTTGTCGTTGTAGATCTTCGAGGCCGGGATGGTGGCACCTGAGTTGAGGTGGCCTACCACGGCGACGACACCGTCGTCGACCAGCTGCTGAGCGGCGGTGACAGCCAGCTGGGCGTCCGCCTGGTCGTCCTTGGCGTCGAGCGTCAGCTTGTAGGTCGTCCCGTTGTCGGCCTTGATGCCACCGGCATCGTTGATCTGGCTGATGCAGAGGTCGACGCCGTTCTTCTCGTCGACACCGACCGCCTGCTCCGCGCCGGTCAGGGGGGCCACCGAGCCGATCTTGAGCGTCTCTGTGGCGCCAGCGGAGCTGCTGCTGCCGCAGGCGGCTAATCCAAGTGAGGCGCAGGCCACCAGGGCCAGCGCACGAGCTCCAATCATTGGGATTCCCCCATGGGCAACCCCGGTGTCCATATGGCTTGAGTTCATGTATTCATCTCCCAGCGGACCCTATGCACCGGCAGGCCCGGCTTTTGGGCAAACGCAGCAACCTATATAACACCTTCGCGCCAGGCTGCGTTAAACGTCTTTGTGACCTTCCCGCGTACCTGTGCGGGGTCGCTTATGAACTCGTAGGCCGCTTTGTCACACGTGGCTATACTTGCCCTTGCTCTGGCCGCCACTGGCGGTCGTTGGCGCCCTTTTCCCCCCTTGGAGGTCCGAACTTGGCCGAAGTCCCCGAGCGGACGAAAACACGGACTCAGCTCGTCGAAGAGGCGATCAACGCCGCCCTCGAGCGCAAGTGGCAAGCGGCGCTGGAGCTGAACCAGGAGATCGCGGAGCGTTTCGGCCTGGATGAGGAGACCCACAACCGCCTGGGCAAGGCCTTCACCGAGTTGGGCAAGCTCGACGACGCCCTGTCCGCCTACCGGGCCACGCTGGAGCTCAACCCGCTCAACGCGATCGCTATCAAGAACGTCAACCGCCTCGAGGCCCTGATCGAGGAGAAGGCGGACCTGCCCAAGGGCCAGGCCGCGGTCGACATCAACCTCTTCGTCGAGGAGATGGGAAAGTCGGCGCTGGCGAACGTGATCCTCGAGCCGGGCTTCGACCCCGCGCTGGTCGCCCCCGGGGACCAGCTCGACCTGGTCGCCGAGGGCGATACCCTCAAGGTGGTCACCAACGGCAAGAAGGCCGTTGGAGCCGTCGAGCCCAAGCTGGCGCGTCGGGTCCTCAAGTTCATGGCCGGCGGCAACAAGTACGCGGCGGTGGTGGCTACCGGCGAGGAGGACTCGCTTCGGATCATCCTCCGGGAGACGTACCAGGCCGCCGACTTTGCCGGTCAGCCGTCGTTCCCGGCCAGCAAGAGCCAGGAATTCCGGGCCTATGCCAAGGATTCCCTGCTCCGGGACGTCGAAACCGAGGAGACCGCCGAGGACGGCGACGAAGAGCTCGCGGGCGGCGCCGATGACGACGACCTCGAGGGTATGCACCCCGTTGAGCCGGGAATGGAAGACGCCGCCGACCTGGCCGACGAGGACAACTCCGACAACTACTAGGCAACTGCCACCGAGGCCACACCAAATGGCGGTGCCGCGCGGGAGGATGGGATGAGCGATCAAGGCTTTGTCGTGGTCACCGGTGCTTCCACCGGCATCGGCCAGACCACCGCCAACCGGCTGGCTGCCCAGGGCTTCGTGGTCTTCGCGGGCGTGCGCAAGGACGCCGACGCGGCCCGGCTGAAGAGCCAGAGCCTGCCCGGGCTGCGGCCGCTGATGATCGATGTCGCCGACGACCGCTCGGTGAAGCGGGCGGCGGCCGAGGTCGAAGAAGCGACCGGGGACGCCGGACTGGTCGGGCTGGTCAACAACGCCGGCGTCTCCTGGGGCGGACCGCTGGAGTTCCAGGACCTGGACGAGATCCGGGCCATGTTCGCCGTCAATCTTTTTGGGCTGATCGCAGTGACCCAGGCGATGCTGCCCATGATCCGGCGTGGTCGCGGCCGCATCGTCAACATCGGATCGATCGGCGGCAAGATGTCGGTCCCGTTTGTGAGCGCCTACTCGGCCACCAAGTTCGGAGTTGAGGCCATCTCAGACGCGCTTCGTGTCGAGCTCCGCCCGTGGGGCATCAAGGTCACCTGTATCGAGCCCGGCTCGATCGCGACCCCGCTCTGGGAACGCGGCTTCGAGCAGTTCGACCGGCAGGTCGAGAAGATGAGCCCCGAGGCGATCGACCTCTACGGAGACCTGATCCCCAGGATGCGCAAGATCGTCGAGCGGCAGGCCGCGGCGGGGATCCCGCCGGCCCGGGTTGCGGACGCCGTCGAGCACGCGCTGACTGCGCCCCGTCCCAAGACCCGCTACCTGGTCGGCAACGACGCCCGCGCTCAGTCGGCACTCCGGCTGGTTCCCGACAAGGGTCGCGACGCGTTGCTGGCTCGAGTTGTCGGTATCCGCAAGAAGGCCTGACCCGGTCGCGGCGGTTCTTGACGCCGACCCCGCCGGTAGGGTAGCTTTACTACGCTAAAGTAATGAAAGTAGCAGTGAAACAAACACCGTCTCAAACATCCACGCCTGGCTTGGCCGCCAGGGCACCGGGCTTCGCCGACCTCCTGCCGGGGGCGGCTAGGCAGCGCCGGGCCCTGGAGGACCGCATGCTGGGCACCTTCTCGTCGTGGGGCTACGAGCTGGTGGAGACGCCCGCGGTGGAGCTGCTCAGCACCCTGGAGCTGGGGGTGGAGCCGGAGCGGGTTCGACGGCTCTTCAAGTTCTCCGACGGTGACGGCCGGATGCTGGCGATGGTGGGCGAGCGGACGGTTCCGGTGGCCAGGCTGGCCGCCGGCCAGCTGCGCCAGGCGCCGCTGCCACTCCGCCTCTGCTACCTCGGCCCCACGTTTGAGGGCCAGCCCGCGCCCGGCTCGGGCCGGCAGGCGTTCCAGGCGGGGGCCGAGCTGATCGGCGCCCACAGCGCGGCTGCCGACGCCGAGGTGGTGGCGATGGCGATCAGCGCGCTGGAGTCGGCCGGGCTCACCGACTTCCAGGTCGAGGTGGGTCACGTCGGGTTCTTCGGAGGCCTGATGGCCGGGTTGGAGCCGGGGCAGCGCTCGCGGGTTCTCGACGCCCTTGCCGGCCGCGACCTGGTGGAGCTGGAGCAGGCTCTGGCGGAGACCGACCTGAGGGCTGCGGAGCAGGAGCTGCTGCTCCGGTTCCCGGCGCTTAGGGGCGACCCGGACATCCTCGGCGCCGCGGTGGCGATGGTCGACAACCCTGTCTCCGAGCAGGCGGTGCGCGAGCTGCACGAGGTCCACGACCTGCTGATCGCTCACGGCGTCTCGGCGCGGTTCAACCTGGACCTCGGCGCGGTGCGCGACTTCGACTACTACACCGGCGTCATCTTCGAGGTCTTCTCGACCAGGCTGGGCGCGCCCATCGCCGCGGGCGGGCGCTACGACGGTCTGCTCGAGCGATTCGGCGTGGCCAGGCCGGCGACCGGGGTGGTGGTGTTCCTGGACCGGGTACAGGCGGTGCTCCAACCAACCGCCCTGCCGGCCGGCGCCGGCCCAATCCTGGTCGGCTTCGAAGGCGAGCCCGCCCCGGCGGTCGCTCTGGCGGCCGAGCTCCGGGCGGTGGGCGAGCAGGTTGTTATGGAGGTGACCTCCAGCACCGACGCCGACCTTTGGCGTCGCGCCACCGAGCTGGCCGCCGCCAGCGTCGTCATCTGCTCCGGTGGCGAGCGATGGACCCTTGACGGTGCCGGCCGCCGCCCCTATTCGGGACGATCGTGATCACCGTCGCCATCCCCACCGGCTATCTGTTGCCCGGCGCCCTGCGCCTGCTCGGCGCCGCCGGCCTGGCCGATGTCAGCCCCGAGGACATCGGCCGCAAACTGGTGCTGCGGCCGAGCCCCGACCTGACCCTGGTGACGGTGCGGCCGCTGGACGTCGCGGTATATGTCGACCACGGTTCCGCGGACCTCGGCATCGTCGGCAAGGACGCCCTCTGGGAGACTGAGCGGGTTCATTACGAGCTGCTCGATCTCGGCTTCGGCGGCTGCCGGCTGGTGATGGCGGTGCCCGAGGATTCGACCCTGGCCGGGCCCCTGACGTGGCCGCCGATGCTCCGGGTGGCGACCAAGTACCTGGGCGCAGCTCGGCGCTACTTCGAGGCGCAGGGCCAGGAGACCGAGCTCATCAAGCTCTATGGATCGGTCGAGCTGGCGCCCTTGATCGGGCTGGCTGACGCCGTCGTCGACCTGACCGCCACCGGGACCACGCTGCGGGAGAACCGGCTTCGGGAGATCGTTGAGATCGGCTCCAGCACCGCCCGCCTGATCGCCAACCAGGTCAGCCTGCGCACCAGGGGCACCGACGTCCAGCGGATGGTGGCGCAGATCCGGCAGGGCGTCGCGGAAGTGGCGGCGTGAGAGTCCGGGTGACGGCATGAGCCGGCGGCTGCAGATCCCCGTCTTTTCGAGCGCGGCCGAATGGACCGCCCAGGTGCCGGCGCGCCGCTTCAACGTGCCGGAGATCCCGCCGGCACAGCTCGACGCCCTTTCGGCAGCGGTCGGTCGGCCGGTCTCCAGCGCGGCTGAGGGGGTCGCCGAGATCGTGCGCCAGGTCGCCGTCGAAGGTGATACCGCGGTCATCGGGCTCACCGCCGCCCTCGACGGGGCACGACCGGAGACCCTGGAGCTGGGTCGCACCGAGTGGGAAGCGGGTGCCGACTCCCTGGGGGTCGAGGCCCGGAGCGCCATCGACGCCGCGGCTGCCCGGATCGAGGCCTTTCACGCGCTCCAGCTGCCCCGCGTGCTGAGCCTGGGCGAGCTGGAACTCCGACCCGAGCCGCTTCGGCGCGTCGGCATCTACGTCCCTGGAGGGCGGGCAAGATATCCCAGCACGGTGCTGATGAACGCCATCCCGGCGCGGCTGGCCGGGGTCGGCGAGGTCGTCATGGTCACCCCGCCCGACGCCGAAGGCAGGATCACACCGGCGGTGCTCTACGCTGCCCGGCTGGCCGGGGTGTCGCGCATCTTCAAGGTCGGCGGCGCGCAGGCGGTGGCGGCGCTCGCCTACGGGACGCAGACCATCCCCGCGGTCGACAAGATCACGGGGCCGGGCAACACCTTCGTGGTCCTGGCAAAGCGCGCGGTCTACGGCATCGTCGACATCGACGGGCTGGCGGGGCCGAGCGAGATCCTCGTCATCGCCGACGACAGCGCCAACCCCACCCAGATCGTCGCCGACCTGGCCTCCCAGCTGGAACACGACCCGGTGGCCTGGGCGGTGCTGCTGACCGACTCGGCCGAGCTGGCCGCAACGGTCGCCTCGGAGCTCTCGGCGGACCAGCTCGCCAACCGTTTCAGCGCCGAGGTGGCCGATCTCCGCGCCGCCGCGGTCGTCGTCGAGAGCCTGGACCAGGCGGTCGAGCTGGCCGCCGACTTCGCCCCCGAGCACCTCGAGCTGCTGGTCCGCGACCCCGACCGGCTGCTCCCCAGCGTCCGCTGCGCCGGCATGGTGTTCGTCGGCGCCGAGTCGCCGGTGCCGATGGGCGACTACGTCGCCGGCAGCAATCACACGCTGCCAACCGGTGGGGCGGCGCGGTTCAACTCGCCGCTGGGCGTCTACGACTTCTACCGCTGGACGTCGGTGGTCCGGCTGACACCCGGGACGGCGGCGGCGGTCGCGCCGGTCGGCATCGAGCTGGCGAAGATCGAAGGACTGGTGGCGCACCAGCGATCGTTGGAGGTGCTGATGGAGCGGCTAACCGCTGAGGAGGCCGGATGACCAAGAAGAAGGCATCGGGGCAGGCGCGTCCGGCGCGACAGGCGCGAATCGAGCGGAACACCCGCGAGACGCAGCTGAAATGTCGTCTCACGCTCGACGGCAAGGGCGACTCCAAGGTGGACACCGGGCTGCCGTTCCTGGACCACATGCTCGAACAGACGGGCCGGTACGCGGGTTTCGGGCTGCAGCTCTCCGGCCGGGGGGATGTGGAAATCGACGAGCACCACCTCACCGAGGACGCCGGCATCGTATTCGGCCAGGCGCTCAGCCAGGCGCTGGGGAATCGGGCCGGAATCGTTCGATTCGGGTCCGCCTACGCGCCCCTCGACGAAGCCCTGTCGCGGGTGGTGGTCGACCTGAGCCGGCGGCCGCACTGCTTTTTCGAAGACGGAGGCAAGCTTCGCGGCCGATCCGGCAGCTACGCCACCGAGAACCTGGTGGAGTTCTTCAACGCCTTCGCCATCCACGCCGGCGCCACCATCCACGTCGACTACATCCGTGGCCGCGACCGTCACCACGTCGCCGAGTCGATGTTCAAAGCCTTCGGCCTGGCGCTTCGAGAGGCCGTAGCCATGGGCGGAAAGGGCGTGCCCTCGACCAAGGGCATTCTCTGAGCCATGGCGGCGCGGATCGCCGTGGTCGACTACGGCGTGGGCAACCTGCGCAGCGTGCGCCGGGGACTGGAGCACGCCGGCGCCGAGGTCGACGTGACCGCCGACCAGTCGGTGCTGGCTGACGCCGGCGGGATCGTGCTTCCCGGAGTCGGCGCCTTCGCGCCGGCCCGCCACAAGCTCGCCGACTCCGGGCTCGACGCCTTCCTGGTCGACCAGGCCGCCGCCGGCAAGCCGATCCTGGGCGTCTGCCTCGGGTACCAGCTGCTCTTCGAGTCGAGCTACGAGGACGGCCGGACGGCCGGCCTGGGGCTGCTCCCGGGTCCGGTGCGGCGGCTGGTCAACACGCCCGACCGCAAGGTGCCTCACATGGGTTGGAACCGGGTCCGCCAGGTGGCGGCCGACCTACTTTTTCGCGACATTCCCGATCGGGCCTACTTCTACTTCGTGCACAGCTACTACCCCGAGCTCAAGGGCGGCCGGGAGGTCCTGGGCACGGCCGACTACGGTCGCACCCTCTGCGTCGTCGCCCGCAGCGGCTCGGTGGCGGGGACGCAGTTCCACCCCGAGAAGAGCGGCGCCAGCGGCCTCCGCCTGTATGCCAACTTTGTCGCCGGCTGCGTCTCCGCGGCGGCCTGACCGATGCTCGCCCGTCGCGTGATTCCCTGCCTCGACGTGACCGGAGGTCGCGTGGTCAAAGGCACGCGCTTCCTGGAGCTGCGCGACGCCGGCGACCCGGTTGAGCTGGCCGCTTTCTACGACCGGGGCGGCGCCGACGAGCTGGTCTTCCTGGACATCACGGCGTCCTCGGACGCCCGGGCGATCCTTATCGACGTGGTCAAGGCCACCGCCGACCAGGTCTTCATCCCGCTGACAGTGGGCGGCGGCGTGCGAACCGTCGAGGACATGACCGCGCTGTTGGAGTCCGGCGCCGACAAGACCGCGGTCAACACCGCCGCCCTCAACCGTCCCGAGCTTATCGCCGAGGGCGCGCGGCTGCTGGGAGCCCAATGCGTGGTCCTGGCGATCGACGCCAAGCGCCGCACCGACCCTGGTGGGTGGACGGTCTTCAGCCACGGCGGGCGCATCGACACCGGGCGCGACGCCATCGAGTGGGCGCGGGAGGGGGTGGAACGCGGCGCCGGCGAGATCCTGCTGACCAGCATGGATCGCGACGGGACCCGCGACGGCTATGACCTGGAGCTGACCTCTGCGATCGCCGCCGCGGTGCCGGTGCCGGTGATCGCGTCTGGCGGCGCCGGCGAGCCGGAGCACCTGCGGGCGGCGCTGGCGGAGGGTGCGGCCGACGCCGCGCTGGCGGCTTCGATCTTCCACTTCGGCGAGTACTCGATCGCGGATACCAAATCCTATCTCGCCGAGCACAAGGTGCCGGTGCGGCTGGAGGCAGGGGTATGAGCGAGATGGAGGGCGAGACAGCCGGCGCGATCACAGATCCCGACTTCTCCGCCGGGCTGATCACGGCGGTGGTCCAGGACGTGGCCGACGGCGCGGTCCTGATGGTCGCGCACATGAACAGGGAGGCGTACCGGCGGACGCTTGAGACCCGGCGGGCGTGGTTCTGGAGCCGCTCCCGCGGGCAGCTCTGGCAGAAGGGCGAGACGTCGGGCAACCTGATGGACGTGGACGCGATCAGCATCGACTGCGACGGCGACGCCGTCTTGCTGCGGGTCCACCCGCACGGCCCGGCGTGCCACACCGGCGAGCGGAGCTGCTTCCACAACCCCGCGGGGGGCTAGGCTTCCCCGCGCCCTGCAAATTTATGCAGGATCGACGTATACTCATGCGATGTCCGCCAGGAAGACGGTTGCCGTCATCGGAGCCAACGGGTACGCCGGCGCCACCGCCGTGCAGCTCCTCATGCGCCACCCCGAGGTGGAATTGGTGCGCGCCACCTCGCGCAGCTTCGCCGGTGACAAGCTCAGCGCCGCGGTCCCCGGGGTCGACAGCGACCTCGAGCTGATCGCCGATCCCGACCCCGGGGACGCCGAGATCGTGGTGGTCGCCCTGCCGCACGGCATGACCGCGGGCCTGGCGGGGACCTGGCGCGATGCCGGCAGGACGGTGATCGACCTGGGCGCTGACTTCCGGCTCAAGGACCCGACGGTCTATAAGAAGTGGTACGGCGCCGAGCACGCCGACATTGCGCTGCTCGACGAAGCCGTTTTCGGTCTGCCGGAGATAGCCGAGGGCGACCTCCAGGGAGCCCGGCTGGTGGCCTGCCCTGGCTGCTATTCGACGGCTGCGATCCTCGCCCTCTACCCGGCAGTCACCTCGGGGCTGGCGCGGCCCGACTTCGTCGTCGACGCCGCCAGCGGCGTCAGCGGCGCCGGCCGCTCGCTGGGGCTGGACTACCACTTCGCCGAGGCGTCCGAGGACTTCAAGGCATACGGCGTCGGCGGGCACCGGCACCTGCCCGAGATGGAGCAGGCCCTGGCCCTGGGCGGAACGCCCCCACGCCTGACCTTCGTGCCCCACCTGGTCCCGATGGTGCGCGGCATCCTGGCGACGTGCTATTTCGACCTCACCGAGGGCACCACCATCGGCGAACTGCGTGATGCGTACTCCGAGACCTACCAGGGCTCGCCCTTCGTCCGGATCGTCGACACGCCACCCCGGACCAAAGAGGTCTCCGGTACCAACCTCTGCCTCATCAACGTGGCCGAGCAGCCGCTGGTCGGGCATCCCTCTCGCGCCATTGTGGTCGCCGCCATCGACAACCTCATGAAAGGCGCGTCGGGGCAGGCGGTGCAGGCGCTCAACCTGGTCATGGGCTGGCCCGAAACCACCGGGCTGGACGTCGCCGTCCGGTGGCCGTGACCTCCCCGATGGTCGAACCGCTCCGACCCAGTCTGGGCGTCACCGCCCCCCTGGGATACCTGGCCGGCGCCGCCGCGGCGGGGATCAAGTCCGCCGACGCCGGCGAGGTTGCCGGCGCCCCCGGCCGTCTCGACGTCGCCGTTCTCTATTCCGAGCGCCCCGCCACCGCCGCGGCCGTCTTCACCACCAACCTGGTTAAGGCAGCGCCGGTGGTGATCAGCCAGCTCAACCTCAAGGACGGCCACGCCAGGGCCCTGGTGGTGAACTCGGGCAACGCCAACGCCTGCACCGGCAGCCAGGGCTTCAAGGACGCCCTGGTGATGGGCAAGCTCGCCGCCGACGCCCTCGACCTGGATCCCGCCGAGGTCCTGGTCGCCTCCACCGGCGTCATCGGCCGGCCCCTGCCGATGGCCAAGATCGAGAGTGGCGTGGTCGCCGCCGCCGCGCGTCTCGACAGCGGTCATGGCGAGGCTGCCGCGGACGCGATCATGACCACCGACACCCGGCGCAAGCAGGCCGTCGCGCACTTCAGCCACGGCGGCCACACCTACACCATCGGCGGGATGGCCAAGGGCTCGGGGATGATCCATATCAACATGGCGACCATGCTCGGATTCCTGACCACTGACGCGCCGCTCCCTGCCGCGGAGCTGCAGCGGGTGCTGTCGCGCTGCGTCGAGCGCACCTTCAACATGGTCACCGTCGACGGCGACACCAGCACCAACGACATGCTCGCCGTCTTCGCCAACGGCGCCGCCGGCGGCGGCCCGCTGCTGGCGGGAGCGGGCTTGGAGGCGTTCGAAGCCGCGCTGGAGTCCGTGTGCGTCGACCTCAGCAGGCAGATCGCCCGTGACGGCGAAGGGGCCACCCGGATGTTCACAGTGGAGGTCACCGGCGCTGCCGGTGAAGACGACGCCCGCAAATTGGCGCGGACGGTGGCGTCCTCCAACCTGGTCAAGACGGCGATCCACGGCGGCGATCCGAACTGGGGCCGGATCGTGGCGGCTCTGGGACGCGCCGGCGCCGAGCTGGTGCTGGACCGTCTCACCGTCACCGTCGGCGAGGCCGTCGTCGTCCACCACGGCGCCGGCATCGCCGAGGTCGACCTTGACCAGGTCCGGGCCGCCTTCGAGAGCGACGAGGTGAGGATCTCCTGCGAGCTCGGCCTGGGCGATGGCGCGGCCACCGCCTACGGCTGCGACCTGTCCGCCGAATACGTCCACATCAACGCCGACTACACAACTTGATAAAGGGAGTCGCAATGAACATCGAAGCGCGGGTCCAGCGATGAGTGTCGAGAGACTGGAAGCGGTCAAAAAGGCCGGGGTCCTGGTGGAGGCGCTGCCGTTCATTCGCCGGTTCCACGGCGACACCATCGTGGTCAAGCTCGGCGGCTCGTCGATGGAGGACGCCAAGGCCAACGTGCTTGAGGACATCGTGCTGCTGCGATACGTCGGCATCAACCCGGTGGTGGTCCACGGCGGCGGCCCCGACATCACCGCGTGGCAGGAGAAGCTCGGCATCGAGAGCCGCTTCGTCGACGGCCTGCGGATAACCGACGAAAAGTCGATCGAGGTCGTCAAGATGGTGCTGACCGGCAAGATCAACCCCGAGCTGGTCTCGGCGCTCAATGGGCTGGGCGGGCAGGCGGTTGGGATGTCGGGAGAGGACGGGCCATGCATCCTGGTCAAACCGATGGTCGGCATCGAGGGCGTCGACATGGGCCTGGTGGGCGAGGTCGCGCAGGTCAACCCGGAGCCGATCAGCGCGCTGCTGGAGCGCAACTACATCCCCGTGATCGCCTCGCTCGGCCTGGGGTACGACGGCAAGTCCTACAACGTCAACGCCGACACGGTGGCCGCCGAGCTGGCGGTTGCGCTGGGAGCGCGGAAGCTGATCCTGCTCACCGACGTCGAGGGCATCAAGGACAAGTCGGACCAGCTGATCAGCGAGATCCGGGCCCACGACGTCAGCGACAAGATCGAGGACGGCACCATCACCGGGGGCATGATCCCCAAGGTCAAGGCCGCGGTCCGCGCCCTTGCCGGGGTGGAGAAGGCCCACATCATCGACGGGCGCGTGCCCCACGCGCTGCTGCTGGAGCTGCTCACCGCCGAGGGTATCGGCACCATGATCGTGCCCGGATGACTGACACCATCGGAGCCGGCCTCGAGGCGCTGGCCGAGGCCGAGCACACCTATTTGATGCACACATTCACCCGGCAGCCCGTGGAGCTGGTTCGCGGCGACCGCTGGAACCTCTACGACCCCGAGGGCAACGAGTACCTCGACTTCGTCGCCGGCATCGCCGTCAACCTGCTGGGCCACAATCACCCCGACCTGGTCGAGGCGATCAGCCGGCAGGCGGCCCAGGCGATCCACCTCAGCGACCTCTATTACAGCCGGCCCCAGGTCGAGCTGGCCAAGCGCCTCAACCAGCTCGGCTTTACCGGCCGGGCCTTCTACTGCAACAGCGGGGCCGAGGCCAACGAGTGCGCCATCAAGATCGCCCGGAAGTGGGGCAAGCAGGAGCGCTACGGCGCTTTCGAGATCATCTGCGCCAACCAGAGCTTCCACGGCCGGACCCTGGCGGCGATCGCGGCCACCGGCCAGCCCAAATACCAGAAGCCATTCCTGCCCATGCCCGAGGGCTTCGCCCACGTCGACTACAACGACCTCGGCGCCATCAAGGAGGCCACTGACGAGCGCACCGTCGCGATCCTGCTGGAGCCGGTCCAGGGCGAGTCGGGGATCGTGCCGGCCAGCCAGGAGTACCTCGAAGGCGTGCGCGCCTGGTGCGACGAGCACAACCTGCTGATGATCCTCGACGAGGTCCAGACCGGGGTCGGCCGGACCGGCTTCTTCTATGCCTTCCAGGCTTACGGCATCACCCCCGACGTCGTCACCCTCGCCAAGGGACTGGGCGGCGGCGTCCCCATCGGCATCTGCCTGGCCGGGCCTCGAGCCGACGTGCTCGGCCCCGGCGAGCATGGCTCCACCTTTGGCGGCAACCCGCTGGCATCGGCGGCGGCGCTGGCGGTGCTGGACGTCCTGGAGCGGGACTCGGTCGTCGAGAACGCGCGCAACGTCGGCGCCTACCTGCTGGAAGAGCTGCGCCGCCTGGTCGCCGACTTCGACTGCGTCGCCGACGTTCGCGGCTCGGGACTGATGGCGGCGATGGTGCTGGATCGGGACATCGCCAAAGCGGTGGAGGCCGGCGCCCTGGAGCACGGCCTGCTGGTCAACGCCATCGGCGACCGGGTCATCCGGATGGTGCCGCCGCTGATCATCGGCAAGCCCGAGGTCGACCGTGCCATCGCCATCCTGGAGCAAGTGCTCGACCTGGTAATGGGCCACGTGCCGGCGCCGCCCAAGACACCGGCGCCGCCGCAGGCAGGCTGATGATCGGCGACAAGGCGCACCGGCAGCGCGCCATCCTGGAGCTGGTCAAGAGCCGGCCCATCCATACCCAGGAGGAGCTGGTCAAAGAGCTGCGCCGCCTCGACCACCCCGTGACCCAGGCCACCGTCAGTCGCGACATCCGGGAGCTGGGGCTGCTGCGCGAGCCCGGCCCCTCGGGCAGCCGCTACGCCGTTCGCGGCGGCCTCGGACTGCGCGCCGGCCAGGTGCTGCGCGACTTCATCACCTCGGTCGACGGAGTGCAGTTCATGTCCGTGGTCCGCACCCCGCCGGGAACGGCCAACCTGGTGGCGGTGGCTATCGACGAGGCCGGCTGGCCGGAGGTGGTGGGCACGGTTGCCGGCGACGACACCGTGCTTGTGATCTCGCCCGACGTCCGCGCCCGCCGGGCGCTGGAGCAGCGCCTGATCGCGGTGGAGCCGGAGCCGGTAGGGAACGGGGCGTGAGCAAGAAGCTGGTGCTCGCCTACTCCGGAGGGCTGGACACCTCGGTGGCCATCCACTGGCTGGCGGAGCGCGACTACGAGGTGCTGGCGCTGGCGATCGACCTGGGCGAGGCCAAGGACCTGGACGCGGTCATGAGCCGAGCCCTCAAGCACGGCGCCACCCAGGCGTTCACTGTCGACGCGCGTGATCTCTTCCTGCGCCATTTCGTCTGGCCCACGCTCCAGGCAGGCGCCCTCTACGAGGGGCGCTACCCATTGGCGACGGCGCTGGGCCGGCCCCTGATCGCTAAGCTGATGGTCGATCTCGCCCGCGAGGAGGGCGCCACGGCGGTGGCCCACGGCTGCACCGGGAAGGGCAACGACCAGGTGCGTTTCGATGTCGCCACCGGCGCGCTGGCCCCCGACCTGGAGGTGGTCGCGCCGGTGCGCGAGTGGGGCATGACCCGCGAGGAGGAGATCGAGTACGCCAGGCAGCACGGCGTAGAGGTCCCCGCCACCGTCGAATCGCCCTACTCGACCGACGTCAACCTCTGGGGCCGGTCGATCGAGGCGGGCGTCCTCGAGGATCCCTGGCAGGAGCCTCCGGCCGATGTCTTCGCCTGGACGGCGGCGCCGGAGGGGGCGCCGGCCAAAGCCTCGTACGTCGAGATCAAGTTCGAGCGTGGAATCCCTGTGGGCCTCGACGGCGAGGAGCTCGAGCCGGTGGAGCTGGTGTCGCGGCTCAACGCCATCGGTGGCGAGCACGGCGTCGGCCGCATCGACATGGTCGAGAACCGCCTGGTCGGGATCAAGTCGCGCGAGATCTACGAGGCACCGGCGGCGGTGATCCTGACCACCGCCCACGAAGCCCTGGAGTCGGTAGCGCTTTCCAAGGACGTGGCGCGCTTCAAGGCCAAGGTCGCCGCCGAGTGGGCCGACCTGACCTACAACGGGCTCTGGTTCTCGGCCCTCCGCCAGGACCTTGCGGCCTTTGTCGCCAGCACCCAGGAGCACGTGTCCGGGGAGGTGCGGCTCAAGCTGCTGCGCGGCGCCCTGCAGGTTGTCGGTCGCAAGGCGCCCGACTCGCTCTACCGGCTGGAGCTGGCAACCTACGGCAGCGGCGACGCCTTCGACCAGGGCGCTGCCAAGGGCTTCATCCACCTCTGGGGTCTGCCGCTGCGGACCCAGGCCCGGGTCCAGGGCTTGCTTGGCGATGGCGCCCAGAACAGCCTGCTGCCGCCCGACATGAAGCGGCTGCGCGCAGCGGCCGAGCCGCCGGCGGACGCGCCGGAGACGACTGATTCCATTGGCTGACAAGCCGGTGACGCCAGGCGACGTCGACGGCGGCAAGCTCTGGGGCGGGCGGTTCAGCGCCGGCCCGTCGAAAGCGGTCGAGGCGTTCACCAGCTCGCTGGCGGTGGATCGCCGCCTCTACCGCGAAGACATCGCGGGCAGCATCGCCCACGCCCGGATGCTGGGCGCGACCTCGATCATCCCCGCCGCCGACGCGCAGCGCCTGGTCAAAGGCCTGCAGGCGGTGCGGCGCGAATTTGACGACGGCAGATTCGAGTTCGTCGACGGTGACGAGGACATCCACAGCGCCATCGAGCGACGCCTCCACAAGCTCCTCGGCGCCGAGGTCGCCGGCAGGCTTCACACCGGCCGAAGTCGAAACGACCAGGTCGCGCTCGACCTACGGATGTACGCGCGTGGGGCCATCGCCGATCTTGGCGAAGGCGTTTGCCGGCTCCAGGCGGTGCTCCTCAAGCTGGCGCAGGACCATCGCGACACCGTCATGCCGGCCTACACCCACCTGCAGCGGGCGCAGCCGACGACCCTGGCTCATCACCTGCTGGCCTATGTCGCCATGCTGCAGCGGGACTTCGACAGACTCCAGGACGCTTTCGACCGGGCGGACATCATGCCGCTGGGATCTGGGGCCGCCACCGGCAGCAGCCTGCCGCTGAAGCGAGAGCAGGTGGCCAAGGCGCTCGATTTCGCCTCGGTCTCGCAGAACAGCCTCGACGCGGTCAGCGATCGGGACTTCGTTGTCGAGATCGAGTCGGCCTGCGCGCTGGTGATGGTGCATCTCAGCCGTCTCAGCGAGGAGCTGGTTCAGTGGGCGTCCACTGAATTCGGCTTCATCGAGCTGCCCGACGAATACGCCACCGGCTCCAGCCTGATGCCGCAGAAGAAGAACCCCGATGTCCCCGAGCTGGTCCGGGGCCGGACGGGTCGGGTGATCGGCGAGCTGACTTCGATGCTGGCCACCCTGAAGGGGCTGCCGCTGGCCTACAACCGCGACCTCCAGGGCGACAAGGAGAGCTTCTTCTCGGTCGTCGACACCACCGGGTCGTGCCTTGAGATCCTGGCCCGGATGCTGCCGCGACTTGGTTTCAAGACCGAGGTGATGGCGGAGGCGGCGTCTGACCCGGCGCTGATGGCGACCGAGGTCGCGGACTACCTGGTCACCAAGGGCGTCGCCTTCCGCAAGGCCCACCAGCTGGTCGGCAAGGCGGTGCGGCGGGCGCAGACCCGGAGGGTCTCGCTGGCGGACCTGGAGCTGGGGGAGTGGCAGGCGATCGACGGGGTCTTCGATTCCGAGGTGGCGCAGCTCTTCGATCCCCGCCGGGCGCTGGCCCGGCGGCAATCGACAGGCAGCGCCGGGCCGGCGCCGGTGAAGCGAGCCCTGCTTCGGGCGACGCTTGCGGTGAAGCGCAACCGCGACTGGCTGGCCGCCAACCAGCCGCGGTACTGAGGTTCCTTCGACTTACACTCGGCCCATGCTGCTGGCCATAGACATCGGCAACACCAACACCGTCCTGGGTGCCTTCAACGGCGAGAACCTGGCCCAGCACTGGCGCATCGCCACACGTGCCGACGCCACCGGGGATGAGCTGGGGGTGACGCTGCGCGGCCTTTTCGCCAGCTCTGAGGTGTCCACCGCCGACATCGATCACGTCATCGTTTCCAGTGTCGTCCCGGTGCTGAACGAGGCCGTGGTCGACATGTGTGCCCGGCACCTCGGCATCACCCCGCTGGTCGTTGGCCCCGGCGTTCGGACCGGAGTCCAGATCCGGTACGACAACCCCAAGGAGGTGGGCGCCGACCGCATCGTCAACGCGGTCGCGGCGTTTCGCAAGTACGGTGGCCCGGCCGTGGTGATCGACTTTGGCACCGCCACCACCTTCGACGCGATCGCCGCCAACGGCGACTACCTGGGCGGCGCGATCGCCCCGGGCATCAGGATCTCGATGGAGGCGCTCTTCTCGCGCGCCGCCAAGCTGCCCCTGGTGGAGCTGATCCCGCCCCGGGAGGGCAACGTGATCGGCAAGAACACCGTCGAGTCGATGCAGGCGGGGATCATCTTCGGGTTTGTCGGACAGATCGACGGCGTAGTCGAGCGGATGCGCGCCGAGCTAGGCGGCAGCTGCCACGTGATCGCCACCGGCGGCCTGGCGGCGCTGGTCAACGCGCACTCGCGGTCGATCGAGGTGGTCGACGAGAACCTGACCCTGGAGGGCCTTCGCCTCCTCTACGAACTCAACCAGGCCGAGGGGTAGAGCTCCGGACGGTCGCTAGTTAGAGTACGCCGCCCAGTTGAAGAACCCGGCGTCGACCACCGCTCCGACCAAGCACCCGAGCGCCAGCGACGCGATCGCGTGCCTTGTGGACAGCCGCTGCAGGGGCCGGAGCACGAGCGCGGCCTCAACGACCGCCAGCGCGATCAAGGCAATTCCCAGGGACATCAGGGCGGCATACCCGACGGCCAAGAGGACCGTTATCAGCCCCGCCGTGACGGCGACGGAGGCAAATGGCGGAGCGAGCTCGGCGACGAGCGCCACGACGCCGAAAAGGACCAGCAGGCCGGCAAACGGCAGCGTGGACCACAGCTCCTCCGGCTGGTGGAGGTGAATCCACCAGAGGTAGGCGCCGGCGGCGGCGATCATCGCGATCGCGACCAGGATTCCCGGGCGCAGCAGGGTGCCACGCTGCCCGCCGGCGCTCACAGCTCGACCCCGTGGGCCTCCAGGTGCTCGCGGAACCCGCGCGGGTGGAAGCCGAAGGTCTTGTCGACGGCGTCGATCTCGGTGGTGTTCTCGAAGCCGAAGAGCTCCAGCGACGCCCTGGTCAGGGGCGGGTGTGGGAGCAGTCCCATCAGAGGCGCCTGCAGCCTGGCCACCCACAGGGGGAGGGGAGCCTTGATGCGCCGCTTGCCCATCGCCGAGCAGATCGTCTGGATGATCTCGCGGAAGGTGACGTACTGGCTGCCGCCGATGGCGACCGAGCGACCGGTCAGGCTCTCGACATCGATCGCCTTGACGACGCAGGTGACGACGTCCTCGACCCAGATCGGCTGGAAGCGGAGCCCGCCTCCGCCCAGCAGCGGCACCACCGGCGACGACGTCACCAGCCGCGCGAGGGCGGCGACGAACTCCGCGCCGTCGCCGAACTGCACCGACGGCTGGATGATGACCGAGGGGATGGAACCGGCGCGAACGGCCTCTTCCATCGCCCATCGCGTGGCCATGTAGGTCCCGGCGGAGGCCGGCTTGGTTCCGAGCCCGGACATCACCACCATCCGCCGCACACCCGCGGTCGCCGCGGCCGCGACCAGGTTCTCGGTGCCCTGGCGGTTGATCGCGTCGTAGGCGCCCCGGTAGGGCTCCTTCAGGTTGGCGGTGATGGCGACGCAGTGGATCACGGTATCCACGCCGCCTACCGCGGTCGGCAGCGAATCCGGCTTGGAGACGTCGGCCTCGACGACCGGCACCCCGGGCGGCCCCGAGTAGCGCGCCGCGTCTCGCACCATGACCCGAAGGTGGCGGCCCTCGGCCGTCAGCCGCGAGACCACGTGGCGGCCCACGAATCCGCTGGCGCCGGTGACCAGGATCGTCATGCCTGAGTTCTCAGCGGGCGCGGACCGAGGCGCATCGCACCAAACGTCACAGCGGCGATGGCCAGCGCGTCGGCGGGCAGGAACAGCAATCCGATGCTGAAGCCGGTCAGGAACGTCAGTCCCAGCAGCGCGACCGTCGCGACGCAGAGAACCACGAAACCCAGCGTCCAGTTGGTAAAGGCGTGTAGCGCCGCCCCGGCGGCGATCGCCAGAAGCCCGACAACCACTGCGGCGACGACGACCGCCAGGGCGCCGGATATCCCGCCGGAGGCGAGGCTGTGGGCCCGGGTCACAGTCGTGGCCGGTTGAGGAATCGCCGACAGCGCCGGGCAGGGCGGCGTGGCGCAGACGCCCACCGTCGCTATGCGCGTGCTGACCGACACCTCGATGTTGGCTAACAGCGCCACCGCCAAGCCGGCCAGCCCGACCGCGGTCGCGCCCAGGCCGGTGCCCGCTTCGGCGAGGCCGAATCCGGCGCCAGATGAGCCGCTTGTTCCGGCCACGGATGTGTTCATTTGGTCCTCCGGCGAGGGGCCAGCCGGCCGACAGCCTGGTGCAGGTCTTCCAGCTTCAGCAGGGCGTTGACGGCGCGATCGATGGTCCCGTGAAAATCGCGGATCGCCTCCAGCCTGGTTTTCAGGAAGCGGTACTCGTCGCTCGGCACCTGCTGCCTGTCGTCCTCAAGCGCGGCCAGGGCGCGCCTGGTGCTCGCCAGCGCCTGGTCGAACTCCTGCTTCTGGCGCTCCCGCAGGATGGAGCGGGCGAAGGCCCAGAGGTCTGCCTGGGGCGCGTAGTAGTCCTTGCGATCGCCGGGCCGAAAGCTCTTGGTCACCAGTCCCAGCCGGAGCAGCGCCCGCAGGTTGGTGCTGGCATGGCCCTTGGTGATGCCCACGGCTTGGACCAGCTCGTCCATGGTCATCGGTTCCGGGCTGAGGTAGAGGACCGCCCAGATCTGGCCCATCGCCCGGCCGATGCCCCAGAACTCACCGATGCCGCCCATGCCATCGACGAAGGTGGCGCGAACGTTTTCGGCGCCGGCGGAGGGTTGGTCTGGGGTTGTTTGAGCAGCCATAATGTTTAGAACTTACTAAACATACAATATTGGCGATATCTCCGCAAGCTCAGTGGCGCGCCCGGCGTAACAGTTTTGGGGCGATCCCACTTAAGGTGGTGTGCGTCAAGCGCCACGTTGCGAAGGAGGGATTCGGTGGACCTGAGTAGTGAGCAGGATCGGGCTCTCTACGAAGCCTGGCTGGAGTGGGCCAACCGCGAGCTCAAGGGCTCGAAGGCGCGCATCGAGGCCGCCGCCGCCGCGGCGGTGGACGCCGCGGTGGTGACTCGCGACATCGACGCCGCCCAGCAGGCGGCCCGGCTGGCGGTGATAACCCCCGCGACTGCGCGCTCGGCGGCGGTCGCCGCCCAGGTCGCCCACGCGGACTACGTCGCCGCCGAGCTGTCCGGATTCCAGGCGACATACCCGGGGAGGTCCCTCACCGTGGCCGACGCAATCGCCTGGTATCGCCGGCGACGGATCGCCCTCGGCGGGGCTCCCGAGGTTCCGGAAGGGAGCGCAACCAGCGCAGCCACCGCCGGGTTGCCATGGGCGAACGTGCCAGTCTCGGCGCCCGCCGCGCCGGCCACTCCCACAGCGGCCCCGGCCGCGCCCATGTTCTCCGGCGACCAGGGGGTGCTGATCCTTTCGTACATCGGCGCCTTCCTGCTGATCGTCGCCATCCTGCTTTTCGAGGTCTACGGCCTGGGTGGGATCAATGGACCGACCCAGTTCGTGCTGGTGCTTCTGCTCAACCTGTTCTTCGGAGGCGTGGGTTGGGCCTGCCTGCGTCAGCCTCGGCTCCGGGTGGTAGGCACCACCTACGTGGGCATCTTCGCGCTGACCACCCCGCTGGTGCTGGTGGCCGCCTACGAGTTCCTCTTCCTGAAGCAGTACGGCATATCAGCCGACGCGGCCCTGTTCGTCGGTGGCGTCTACTGCTGCGCGCTCTACGGACTGCTCGCGACCCGACTCGGATCCGGGGGCTACGCATGGCTGAGTCTGGCCAGCCTTCCGTTCGCCGCCTACGGCGCCGTCGCCGCCGCCGGTTTTCGCGACTGGAGCGGGCTTGCCTTCACGCTAGCGGCGATGGTCTACGTGTACCTCGGGCGCGCCGGCTCGGACCGGGTGGACAGCCGCGGATCTGTATTCAGGGCCCCGGCCGAGGTTCTCGCTCACGTGGTATCGGCCCTCGCCATCCTGACCAGCCTGTCGTTCGCGGGTCGAGAGCTGGCCGGCGAGCCGTCGGCGGGGTCCCAGGATCTGGTCGCGCCCTACCTGCCTCTGACGTTCGCGGCGCTCAGCCTTCTCTATTCGGCCTACGCGCGCGAGCGCCGTGGCGGTGCCGGCTGGATGTTGGCGGCCGCCGGCGTGACCTTGACGATGCTCAGCGGCGTGGTCACCTTCCGCGGCGACTCTACGGCCGCCGCCCTCGCCCTGCTGGCCTTGGCCCTGGCCTACGCCGCCGGGGCGAGCCAGGCGCCCGACCGATCCCTGGCGAGCTTCCTTCGCGCGGGAGCTGCGATCCAGGCGCTCGCCTGCGCCGTCTTCCCGGTGCACCCCGACCCGCTCCAGGCCGTGCTCCTGCTGGCCGCCTCCACGGTCGGCGTCTTTCTCACCGTGGACAGCGGTGAGCCGCTCTGGCTGCTGCTCGCCGGGTCGCTCTTCGCGGTGGCGTGGTTCTGGGTCCTCAGGGTGGTGATATCGCTGCCTGAGAAGGCCACGCCCTCGACCCTGGCGTTGGGCTACAGCCCGCTTCCGCCGTTCTTCTTGGCGATCGCGGCTGTCGGGCGGAGAGCGGCGCCGGAGTCCCGCGTCTGGAAGTGGCTTGGCCCGATGGAGTTGATGGCGGCGGTTATCGCCGGCGGCGTGCTGCTGGCGGCGGCATCGGACGGCAACCTGCTGCTGGTCGGTTGGCTCCTGATCGCGTATGGGGCGATCGCGTACGCGGGCGCGACGATCCAGCGGGAACGCCTGCTTGCCCCCTTCGCGATCGGCGCCGTCGCGGCGGGCGTGTTTTTCCTGATGCTCCACATCGATACCGCGACATGGGTGTATCCGCTGGTCTTCTCGTTGGGTGGCGCGGCGGTCTGGGCCGCCCACCTCGCCTGGGCCGACGCAGAGGGTGGTGCCGGGGTCGAATGGTGCGACGCCCATCGCTTCACCGGGATTGGCCTTGCCATCGTGACCGCCGTGGCCGCCGCCGGGGTGCCTGACTTCCTGGTGACCGGGTCCCCGGGCAGCCTCACCAGCCTGGCGGCATTCGCCGTCTTGAGCGCCCTGCTGTGGACCGACGGCCGGCTGTATCACGTCCCGCTTCTGGAACCGGCGTCGGTGTTCGTCGGCAGCCTCGGGCTGGACTGGCTGGCGCGTTTCGCGGGCGCCGGCAACCCGCAGTACTACGTCCTGGCCCCGGGGCTGGCGCTGCTGGCGACCGGCGTGGTCATGAAGCGGCGCCACCCCGACCAGCTGACCCTGGCTCGCGGCACCATGGCGGCCGGGGCGGTGCTGCTTTTCGGGACCACGTGGCTGCAGGCCTTGGGCGACCTCAGGACCGATTCGCTCTACACCGCCCTGCTGGTGGCCGAAGGCGCCGTCGCCACCGGGGTTGGCATCAGCTTGCGCGACCGCGTGATCGTCGTCGCCGGCGCCACCGCCGTGGCCCTGGCCGCCCTGCGGGCGTTCTTCCAGGTCCTCCAGGAGGTTCCCCTTTCGCTAATCTTCGGCGCCATCGCGCTGCTGATCCTGGCCGTGGCGGCGGCGCTGGCGCTGGCTCGTGACCAGCTTCGGGAGGCCGGCGGCAGCGCCGGTGATCTCTGGAGGGAGTGGGATTGAGGCGGCCGCTCGTCGCGCGTCGCCGGTACGCTTGATCGCATGTTGAGCATAGGCAGGGTCGAGATTCGCAACCCGGTGGTGGTTGCGCCGATGTCGGGCATCACCGATCGCCCCTTCCGCCGGATGGCGGCGGAGATGGGCGCAGGGTTGCTCTGCACCGAGATGGCAAGCGCCATCGCGCTGGTGCGGCAGGGCCCGCAGACCTGCGAGCTGACCCGGGTCTGGCCGGACGAGCACCCGATATCGGTGCAGCTGATGGGCCGCGAGCCGGGCTTTATGGCGGAGGCGGCACGCATCGTCGTCGCCGAGGGAGCGGACATCGTAGACATCAACATGGGCTGCCCCGTCGACAAGGTCGCCAAGAAGACCTGCGCCGGTGCCGGCCTGGCCCGCGACATCCCGCTGGCGACCGAGGTTACGGCGGCCATGGTCCGCGCGGTCGACCCCGTGCCGGTCACGGTCAAGATGCGCCTGGGCTGGGACGACAGCACCAGGAACTGCGTCGACCTGGCCCGATCGCTGGAGGCTGTCGGCGTGGCCGCGGTCGCGGTCCACGGGCGCACCAGAGTCCAGGGATATTCCGGCCTGGCCGATTGGGGGGACATCGCGGCGGTCAAGGCGGCGGTCAAGATCCCAGTCTTCGGCAGTGGCGACATCTGCACCGCCGCCGACGCCCGACGGCGGATGGACGAGACCGGCTGCGACGGGGTGCTGCTGGCCCGGGGCATGATGGGCAATCCCTGGCTGATCCGGCAGGCTTCGGCGCTGATCGAGCGCGGCGAGGCGGTGCCAGACCTCGGTTGGGCCGCGCACGTCGATCTCGTTCGCCGGCTGGTCGCATACGTCGTCGATCACTACGGCGAGACCCGCGGCGTGAAGCTGGCCCGCAAGTACGTCTCGTGGGCGGTCCGGGGATGCCCGGGCGCAGCCCGGATGAGAGATGCGGTGCAGTACCTGGACACCGCCGACGACCTGGTGGAGTTTTGGGGGCAGCTCGAGGATCTAGGGATCGAAGCGGAGGAGCCGGTAGCAATCGCCAGCTAAAAGGGGTGCATCGGCGCCGCAAAGGCGTATAATCTGCCGACTTTCGAGGGGGGATACCCCAAGCGTCCCGGTTCCAGCGAATGCACTGGTCCTGGGCGCTGTTCTTTTTTTAGGAAATTGAGATGCTGCAGGACAAGCCCGTTCCGATCACAAAGAAGGGCCTGGAGAAGCTCCAGGCCGAGCTTGACGAGCTCCTCACCGTGAAGCGGAGAGAGGTGGCTGACCGGATCCGCACCGCCAAGGAGTTCGGCGATATCTCCGAGAACTCCGAGTACGAGGACGCCAAGAACGACCAGGGCTGGATCGAGGGTCGCATCCTCACGCTGGAGAAGACGATCCGAAACGCCGAGATCATCAAGGAGCCGTCGAAGAAAGCCGCCGGTACGGTCCAGCTTGGCTCCAAGGTCAAGGTCAAGGACGAGTACGGCGAAGAGAACTGGACCATCGTCGGTCCGGTGGAGGCCGATCCCAAGAAGGGGCTGATCTCGCTGGAGAGCCCGGTCGGCAAGGCGTTACTGGGCAAGAGCGCAGGCGACAAGGTCAAGGTGACCACGCCAGGCGGCAGCAGCACGCTGAACGTCCTTTCGGTCAAGTAGGGGAGGCCATTTCCCCGGCGCCCCACTAGACTTCTCCGCTGTGGAAGCGGAAGAAGGTGGCGCGGGACACCAGCCCGCTCCGGTCGGAGGCGCCGAGCTGCGCCAGCAGCGCCTGGCCAAGCTGGCCAAGCTGCGCGAGCACGGGATTGAGCCGTTTGCTTCGCGGTTCGACCGCAGCCACACCGCCCACCAGGCGATCGGACTCTTCGAGGAGGCGGAGCGGCGCGTCAGCGGGCCGGTCGCCGAATACCCGGTCCACGAGGAGGTGCGGACCGACCCGGTCAGCGTGGCGGGACGCGTCACACGCCACCGCAGCCAGGGCAAGGTCGCGTTCGCGGACATCGTCGACGGCAGCGGCAAGCTGCAGCTCTATGCCCGCGCCGACCGGCTTGGCCCGGATGCGATGGAGCTCTTCAATGACCTCGACCTGGGTGACATCGTCGGCGCCCACGGCGAGCTCTTCCGCACCCGGCGCGGCGAGATCAGCGTCGACGTCCAGAGCCTCAAACTTCTGACCAAGTCGCTGCGGCCCCTACCCGACAAATGGCACGGGTTGAAGGATCCGGAGACCCGGTTCCGGCAGCGCCACCTCGACCTGATCGCCAACCCGCAGGCGCGCGATACGCTGCGGCTGCGGAGCCGGATGATCGCGCACATCCGGCGGTTCCTCGATGAGCGCGGTTTCGAGGAGGTGGAGACGCCGGTTCTCCACCGCATCGCCGGTGGTGCCGCGGCTCGTCCTTTCGTGACTCATCACAACGCCCTGGACATGGACCTGTATCTCCGCATCGCCCTCGAGCTGCACCTCAAGCGGCTGGTGGTAGGAGGCATAGAGCGCGTCTACGAGATCGGGCGCGTGTTCCGAAACGAGGGCATCGACGCCGTCCACAACCCCGAGTTCACGATGCTGGAGCTGTACCAGGCTTACACCGACCTGGGCGGGATGATGGAGCTGACCGAGGCGATGGTGAAGGGCATCGCCGCGGCGGTGGGAAAGGGGGGAAGCTTCAACTACCAGGGCCAGACCATCGAGGTCTCACGCCCCTGGAAGCGCCGTGAGATGCTCGACCTCGTCCGGGAGGCCAACCCGCGCGTGGATCTGGACGACATCGAGGCGCTGCGCCTTCGCGCTGACGAGCTGGGGGCGATCCCGCGCGATCGCGACTGGGGCGAGCTGATCTTCGAGATCTTCGAGAGATCGGTGGAGCGCACCCTGGTTCAGCCGACGTTTGTGACCGGGCACCCGGTCTCGGTTTCTCCGCTGGCGCGGCGCCGCATCGAGGACGAGCGCCTCGCCGACCGCTTCGAGCTCTTCATCGCGGGCAAGGAGATGGGCAACGCCTTCTCTGAGCTGACCGACCCCATCGACCAGCGCGCTCGCTTCGAGCAGCAGGTCGCCGCGCGCGGCGCCGGCGACGACGAAGCCCACCCCATGGACGCCGACTTCATCGCCGCCCTGGAGCAGGGGATGCCTCCGACCGGGGGCCTGGGGATCGGGATCGACCGCATGGTGATGCTGTTCGCCGACGTCACCCACATCCGCGAGGTGATCGCCTTTCCGGCGATGCGCGACGCCGCCGGCGACGCGCCGGTGGGCGACGCGACTGCGGGCGAATCGGCGGTGACCGACGAAGCATCCCCCGAGCCGGGCATCGACACCTGATGCTGGCGCTGCAGTTCATCCGCGACAACCCCGACCTGGTCCGCCAGGCCGCCGCCGACAAGGGCGTGACCGACGCGCCGATCGACAGGATCCTAGAGCTCGACGAGCAGCGCCGGATCTCGATCCAGGAGGTCGAGAACCGCCAGGCAGAGCAGAACGCCCTCAACAAGACGGTTGCTCCGGCGATCGCGGAGGCCCGAGCGGCCGGGATGCCGATCGGGGAGATCCCGCTGATGCGCGATCTCGAGCGCCTCAAGACCGAGATCCGGGACTTCGACGAGAAGCGCGGCGCGGTCGAGCGCGAACTGAACCAGCTGCTGCTGGAGGTGCCCAACATCCACGACCAATCGGTCCCCATCGGCGCCGACGAGTCCGGCAACCAGGAGATCCGAACGTGGGGTGAGAAGCCAGCCTTCGACTTCGAGCCCAAGCCGCACTACGACGTCGCCGAGGCGCTCGGCATCATCGACTTCGAGCGCGGCGCCAAGGTCGCAGCCTCCCGCTTCGCCTACCTGGTGGGCGCCGGCGCGCGGCTGGAGCGGGCGCTTATCCAGTACATGCTCGACGCCCACACGCGCCGGCACGGGTACGTCGAGGTGCAGCCGCCGTTCCTGGTCAACAGCGACGCCATGACCGGGACCGCCAACCTGCCCAAGTTCGCGGGCGACTCCTTCAAGGTCGAAGACCGCGACCTCTGGCTGGTGCCCACCGCCGAGGTCCCGGTGACCAACATGTACCGCGAGGAGATCCTCGACGGCGCCCGGCTTCCGATCAAGCATGTGGCCTACTCGCCGTGCTTCCGATCCGAGGCCGGAGCTGCCGGCAAGGACACCCGCGGCTACGTCCGCCTGCACCAGTTCAACAAGGTGGAGATGGTGAAGTTCACCACCCCCGACACGTCGTTGGACGAGCTGGACAAGCTCACCGCCGACGCCGAGGTGATCCTCCAGGAGCTCGGGCTCCACTACCGGGTGCTGCTGATGTGCACCGGGGACATGGGCTTCGCGCAGTACAAGAAGTACGACCTTGAGGCCTGGGCGCCGGGGCTGGGGCGCTTTCTCGAGGTCAGCTCCTGCTCATCGTTCCAGGATTTCCAGGCGCGCCGCGCCAACATCCGCTTCCGCCCCGAGCCCGGCGCCAAGCCGCAGTTCGTGCACACCATCAACGGCTCCGGGCTGGCCCTGGTCCGCACCGTATCGTGCATCCTCGAGGCTTACCAGATCGCGGACGGCCGGGTCACGGTGCCGGATGTTCTCCGTCCGTTCATGGACGGCCTCGAGGTGATCGGGGGCTAGCCGGTCTTCGGCGTCGAAGGGACGGCGCGCTAGCCGATGGCGGCGCGAGCCACAGCCAGGACAGCCTCGGGCTCGCGCGGGCCCAGCGGCCGCACCACGGCAAGGTCGAGGGCGGCGTACTCGGCCAGGGCGCCGGGCAGGTCCGCGGGGTCCTCCACGGCGATCCCAACCGTTCCCGACGGGACCCCGGCATTCGCAAAGTTGCGTGCGTACGCCGGCATCTGGGCGTAGAAGTCGGCCTCGGCCGCGAGCCTTTCGGCGGCGCCGCTGCCGACCGCGACCCGGATGTAGGCGCTGACCGGCACCGGCGCGCGGCCGGCGGCCTCTGCCCCTTGCCGGACGATCGGCAGCGCCCACGCCACCCGCTCCGGCGTCATCCAGTTGAGGTGCACCGAGTCGGCGATCGCGCCGGCCAGCTCGCACATCTTCGGTCCCATGGCGGCAACCGCGATGTGCACCTCCGGAAGCACCCGGCGGAGCTGCGCCACTCCGATCCGCACCGCCTCGAGCTGGTGCGATTGCAGGCCGGCGCCAATTCCCAGCCTGAGACGATCGGCGGGCAGGTCAAGCGCGCTGACCCGCGCCGCGATCTCCTCGGGCTGGTGTCGATCCAGTGCCAGCACCCCGACGCTGAGCTCGATGGTCCTGGTGTCGGTGGCCCACCGGGAAACCTGGAGCAGACCCTCTCCGGCGGGGTGGTCGTTGCACCAGATCGCGGCGTAGCCGAGCGCCTCCGCCTCGGCGCCCAGGGATCCCAGCACCTCCGGGTCGAACCCCGCGGCGACACCCAAGCCAAGCTCCATGGGGCCTAGGGTAGCGTGCCTCCCGCCTTATCCTGTCCTTGCCTCCTGGAGGGGTGTCCGAGTGGTTTAAGGTGAAGGTCTTGAAAACCTTTGTGGGGCAACCCACCGTGGGTTCGAATCCCACCCCCTCCGCCAAACCGTCCGGCCGGCCTTAGCCGAGGCCGGCGCACCATAGCGAAGGCGCGCCGCTCAGCGCCCCGCTGAGGCGCTCGCGCTCGGTGAGACCTTGGGTGCCGGGGAGGCGTGCAGCGGCCCGGAAGCGGCGAGATAGATGAAGACCCCAACCACCACAGCCACCAGCGCGCCGCCGAGAAGGTAGAGCCAGCTCGAACGCTCCGATTCTTCGGCCAGGCGCTTCAGCTCCTCCAACTCGCGATCGCGCTGCTCCTGGAGTCCCCGGGCGTACTGATCCTCCTCCTCGGTGCGCCTGGGCGGCTCGAAGATCGTGTACCCCTGGCCGAACTCGGACTGGAGGGTGCTCATGACCTCCCTGATCTCGGCGGCGGTCATCGATGGCTGCTGCGCGGCCGGTGCCGCAGGTTCCTCCGCCCACACGGGCGGCGGGGGCGCGTCCTCGCCCACGGGGACGCCAGGCGCCGGCGGTGCGGCGGTCGCAGCCGAAACCTCATCGTCGATGCTGTCCGGAAGGCGGCTGGCCAGCGCCTGCTCCTTGTAGAGACGGGAAAGGGCGCGGGGATCCGGCATCGGTTGGCTGCGGTCCAGCAGCGACTCGATGCCGGCCTCTGATTGGGCCCGCTCCTGCGCCGCGGGCAGTGCGATGGTGGCCGCCGACCGCTCCTTGGCGCGGCGCAGGATGTCGCGGAGCTTGTCGCTGCCCTGCGACTCAGAATTCACGGCCGCACCGGTTTTGGCCGGAAGCCCCGCGGTCATAATTGCGGGCAGGAATCATGACTGACATCATCGCTGTGTCCAGCAGCAAAGGCGGCGTGGGCAAAACCACAACCTCGTTCTCGCTGGCGGCGGCGGCGGCCACCCGCGGGTCGGTCATCGTCGTCGACCTGGACCCCTCGATCTCCCTGACCACGCAGATGAGGGTACCGATCACCGGCCTCACCATCGAGGATGTGCTGTCCCAGAAATGCACCGTCGAAGACGCCCTCTACGAGACCGCCGAGGGCATCCTGATGATCCCGGGCAGCCGCGGCGTCTACCGGATCATGCTCGATGAGGACGGTTTCGCGCGCATCTTCGAGCCGATGATGGGCCTGGTCGACACCATCATCCTCGACACCCGTCCCGCGCTGGAGGCGCTGGCGGCGCCGATGCTGTTTTCCACCCGGGTCGTGATCCCCACCTATCTCGACGGTGTCTCGATGCCGGTGACCGCGGACACCATCAACCTGGCGCTGGAGGTGGGCGCCGGGGAACGCGTAGCCGGCGTGCTCGCGACCAACGTGCGCCGGCCCCTGACTCGGCTGGCTCGAGACCTGTACGCCAGCCTGCAGATGAGCGGCGTCGGCCTGGAGTGCGTGGTGTGGAACACGGTCCAATGGCCGACGGCGCTGGCGTCGGGCGGGCTGGGCGGCTTCCCGGAGCTGAAGGCCGCCGCAGACGCCGTCTACGAGGAGGTCCTCAGCCGGACCGCGCCCGTGGTGGCGCAGCGGATGTACGCCCAGGCCTGGCGCAAGACCGCCTGACCACGCCGCCTAAGGGGTCTTAGCCAGCTCCCGCTTCAAGATCTTGCCGGTCGAGTTCCGGGGCAGCTCATCGAGGAACTCGATCTCACGCGGCACCTTGAACCGCGCCAGGTTGGACTTCACGTACGTCTTGACCTGCGCCTCGGTCAGCTTCGAGCCGCGCTTGCAAACCACGTAAGCCTTGAGTCGCTGACCAAACTCCTCGTCGCTGACCCCGACCACCGCGACCTCGGAGATCCCTGGGTGGCGCGCCAGCAGGTCCTCGACCTCGCCGGGGAAGACGTTCTCGCCGCCGGAGACGATCATCTCGTCGTCGCGTCCCTCTACGAACAGCCGGCCGCCGGCGTCGAAGCGACCGACGTCCCCGGTGCTTAGAAGCCCGTCGATGCTGGCCTTGTTGCCGCCTCCGGTGTAGCCCTCGAAGAGGAACTCGTTGGCGACGAAGATGCGCCCGCTGGCACCTGGCTCCACCTCGCGGTCCTGGCCGTCGAACAGCCTGACCTGAGTTCCCTGCGGCGGCCTGCCGGCGGTGCCGGGCGCCGCCCGGAGGTCCTCGGGCGTGGCGATCGTGACCCAGGCGACCTCGGTGGAGCCGTAGAGGTTGTAGAGGACGTCTCCGAACTCGTCCATAAAGCTGGTGGCCAGCTCTCCAGGCAGCGCCGATCCGCTCACCCCTACGACCCGGAGCGACGAGGTGTCGTACTTACGCCGCACTTTGGCGGGGAGCTGCACGATCCGCTGCAGCATCACCGGCACCACCGCCATCGCGGTGGGACGGTATTTCTGTACCGCCGCCAGGGTCGCCTCAGGGTCGAAACGCCGCTGCAGGATGTAGCTCGAGCTGAGCACCAGGCCCATGCTGAAATGCGCGAAACCCCAGGAGTGGAAGAGGGGAGCCGCCACCAGCATCCGCTCGTGACCCTTGAGCGGGATGCGCGACAGGAAGGCGACCGCCGGGTCCAGGTTCTTGGGCTGGGACCGGGTGGCGCCCTTGGGCGTACCGGTCGTCCCTGACGTCAGGATCACGACGCGGCCGGGGCTGGTAGGCGGGGTCAGCGGCGCGTCGTCACCGCCGGTGATCATCTCCTCCAGCGTCCGCCCAGTTCCACCGGCGCCGTCGCCGTCCCAGGCGACGTACGCGTTGCGGCCCGCCAGGGCTCCGCCGACCAGGTCTTCGAACTCGGAGTCGTAGATGATGGCGCCCGCCTGCTCGCGTTCGACGACCTCCGCGATCTGCGGGCCCGCGAAGGCGGTGTTGAGATAGAGCGTGTTGGCGCCCAGCTTCGACAGCGCCACCGTGGCTTCGATGAAGTAGCGATGGTTCCGGCACATCACGGCCGCGTTGGTGGACGGGCCCACCCCTCCCTCGGCCAGGGCGCGGGCCAGGGCGTTGGTCCGGCGGTCGATCTCGGCGAAAGTCAGGCTGCCCAGCTCGTCGATGACCATCTCCTGGTCGGGGTGCGTAATGGTGCCCACCGCCACCGCCCCCGCGGGGGTGTTGCTCCATCGCTGCAGCTGCCAGACCGCCCGGGCGATCTTGTCGGGCCTCACAGGGGCGAACGCCCCGGTGCCCAGCAGGACCTGGGCGGAATACACCCGGTGACCGACGGCGGCTCCCAGCCGATTGCCGCGGGCGACGTCGGCCGCCTTCCTGAGCAGCTCCATCGGCCCGTCCGTCACGCCGACTTGCGAGCGCGCCGGCCGGCGGCCAGCAATTGACGCAGCTCGGCCGCCGGCCGGTCGGGCCGCCGGACTTTGTTCGGCTCCCCGGCGGGCAGTTTCGCCAGCAGCCTGGCGACGGTGGGCTGGCGCAGCTGCTCGCCCACCGTCTCGATGGCGGTCTCGATCACCTGATGGCGGCGGCCACGGCTCATGAAGTTGGACCCCATGACCTCGAGGTCATCGCGGGTGGGTTGGAGCAGGATGACCTTGGTCCCTCGTTCGCGCAGCATCCGGGCCTCTCTGCCGAGCTGCCTTCCGACCCGCGACCGAAGCGCCGCGGCGACTCGGGCGGTCACCCGGCGCGGCTGGTGCAGCGACGACATCGGGTTGAGGCAGATCACCAGGTCGAGCTTCTCGTCCGCCAGCACGTCGAGGTTGGACACCGAGTTGACGCCGCCATCGACGTAGAGGCGGTCGCCGATCTTGACCGGGTGGTAGAAGGCTGGAATGGCGCAGGCAGCGGCGACCGCCTCGGCGAGATCGGCGCTGGGGGAGCCCTTGCGGCCGAAGACCACCCTCTCCAGGGTGCTGTAGTCCGCCGCCACCACCCAGAGGTTGGGGTGGTCGGCCCAGCCCTGTGGAACAACGCGTCGGACAATGTCCTTGAGCGGTTCGGTCGAGATCACTCCCCGCGGTCCCCACGCCAGCAGAATCCCCAGGGGTGGCGTGGTTCGCGGGTTGCGGAGCCCGTGGAGGATCAGCTCCGGCGAGCCCAGGAGCAGCCGGGGCACACCGCGGTGAAGGTTGAAACTGGCGCCGGCCGAGCGATCGGCGCTGGAGGCGGGCCGTCCGTCGGCCCCGGCCAGGTCGCCGAAATCCTCGCCCGCAGAGTGCGCCACCATGAACCAGGGTGGTATGCCGGCGGCCAGCAGCGAGCCCATCATGGCGCCGGCCGAGGTGCCCACGATGTAGTCGGCGGACGCCGGGTCCCAGCCCGTCTCCGCCGCCAGGGCCTGCAGCCCGCCGGTGATCCAGGCCCCCCCTACGACGCCACCGGCGCCGAGCACCAACCCGACTCTCATCGAACCTTCTCCCGCTTATGGTTCCAACAAAGGCCACCCGGCGGTCAACCGGGGCTTTGTCACCGTTTCATGTTACTTTGCAGGAAATCGGGGCCCTGATCCGTCCCATTGATATGAACTCACTCAACGTCTCACCAGAGTCAAAAGCGGACGCCTTGGTCGACTTCCTCGAAGGTCGACGCGGCGAGGAAGGCGGGCGCCGTCGCGCGATGCTGACCTCTTCGCGGTCGCTGGCGCCGGGCCTGCGCGACATGGCCGGGGCCCAGGTTGAGCTTTTGATGGACGGCCCCGATCGGTGGAGCGTCGAGATCACGCAGGGCAGCGTCGGCCTGTTCGGGGCTCGATCCCGGACCGAGATCCACGGTCAGCCGGAGCTCCTGGAATCGATCATCAAGGGCACGGCCTCCGGGGTCGAAGCCTTCCTCGACGGCCGCGTCCGGGTCCGCGGCAACATCGCCCTGTCGCTCCAGATCGAGGGGCTGTTCGCCACCCGCCGCCGGCCCAAACGATTCCCCCGCCCCGAGATGGTCCGGGCCGGCGAGGTCGACACGTTCTACCTCGAGGCCGGCTCGGGACCACCCGTCGTCCTGCTGCACGGTCTCGGCGCCACCAACGCCTCGATGCTGCCTCCGCTGTGGGACCTGGCCCGCGACCACCGCGTCCTGGCGCCCGACCTGCCGGGGTTCGGCGGCTCGGGCAAGCCGATCCGGTCATACGACTTCCCATTCTTCGCCGCCTGGCTGCGCGACTTCCTGGACGCAGTCGGCGTCGACAAGGCGATCCTGGTCGGCAACTCGCTGGGCGGCAGGATCGCGCTCGAGGCCGGCCTCAGCCTCCCCGATCGCGTCGAAAAGCTGGTGCTGCTCTGCCCGTCGCCGGCCTTCCTGCGCGGCCGTCAGTACGTGCCCCTGGTCAAGCTTCTGCGTCCCGAGCTGGCGGTGGTGCCGATGCTGCTGACCCATCGCGCCGTGGTCGAGGTCGCCCGCTCTCTGTTCTTCGAGCCGGACCGGCTTCGGCCGGAGTGGTACGACTCGTTCGCCGACGAGTTCCTGCGGGTCTTCGCCTCCCCCCGGGGGCGCGTCGCCTTCTTCTCCGCGGCTCGCCAGGTATACCTGGAAAAACCCTCCGGCGAGGACGGGTTCTGGGACCGGCTGCCCGCGCTGAAGCGGCCGTCGCTGTTTGTCTGGGGACGCAACGACTGGCTCGTCCCGGCCCGGTTCGAGCACCACATCAGTCGCGCCCTGTCAAATTCGGATTCTGTGATCCTCGATGAGTGTGGCCACGTTCCCCAGTACGAGCACCCCGAGAAGACCAACCAGCTGATCCGGGACTTCATCGAGAGCGGCTCCAAGGCCCGCCTCCGGGCGGCCGGCTAGGCAACCGATGGCTGTGGCCCCGCCTTCCCGGGCCAAGCGAAGAGGCTTCCGGCGGTTGGCCCGCATCTACCTTCATCACCTGGCGCGCGACCCTCGCCGGGAGCGCTTGTTTCTGGCGTCGCTGGCGTTCCTGGTCACCTTCGGCCTGATACGGGGTCTGGTCTACTCGATTCGGTACAACGTCGGGCCCTTCCACAATGTCTCGGTCGGCGGCACCCACGTCCACCACCTGGTGTGGGGCATCCTGCTGCTGCTGGTCACCGGCTACGCGTCGCTGGTCGAGTTCGGCACGCGCCGGTCGGCGTCCAATGCCTTGAGCAGGCTCACAGCTGTCGGCTTCGGTGTTGGCGCGGCATTGACCCTGGACGAGTTCGCTTTGTGGCTCAATCTCCAGGACGTCTACTGGGAGCGGCAGGGTCGCCAGAGCGTGGATGCCGTCCTCATCTTCGGCGCCCTGATGCTGGTCGGGGTGTTCGGGAAGGACCTGTTCCGGGCCCTCGCCCACGAGTTGCGCGCGCTCTTGCGAGGCGCCTCCTACTTGGAGTCGACGGCGCTGGACGAGCTGGAGCGGATTGAACCAGGCACTTCCGGCGATCCAGCCGCCGGGCCGGCCGCCTCAGGCGACGGGTCGGCCGCCTCAGGCGACGGCGGCGAGGGCACGGAGGAGCCGGTCCACCGCGCCCCCTAGCCCGTACTTCTTCTTCAGCGCTTCGATCAGCTCGGGGTTCTCAGGCTCTGCTCGGAGCCGGCCGTCGGGCCGCTCCAGGGGGATCGTCGAGACCGGCAGCACGACCCGGGCGGCTCGCTGTATGTATTCGGCATCCGCCTCGGTGATCTTGCCGTCCCACAGCACCCCCTCGATGCTGCCGTGGCGCCGGATCATCGCCGCCGCTGTCTTCTCGCCGACGTTGGGCAGCCCAGGCAGTCCGTCGGACGGGTCGCCACGGAGGATGGCGAAGTCGCCGTATGCCCGACCCGGGATGTTGTACTTGGCCTCGATCTCTGCCTCGTCGACCACCCAGAGCTCGCCCCGTGCCTTGGGATAGAGCACCACCACGTCGGGGTCACGGACCAGGGCGAAGAGGTCCCGGTCGCCGCTGAGGATCTCGACCCGGCCGTCGGCGAAGCCGACCAGCGAGGCGATCACGTCCTCGGCCTCGTAGCCGGCGGCCCCCACCGCCGGGATCGAGAAGGCCTTCAGCACCTCCATGATGATCGGCATCTGCGGTTCCAGTAGCGGGGGAATCGGTTCGGCGGTGCGGTGCGTCTTGTAGCTCGGGAGCGCCTCCACCCGGAACGCCGGTCGCCAGTCTTCGTCGGTGGCGACGGCCAGGTGCCGCGGCCGCCGATCGACCAGGAAGCGGGCCAGGTAGTCGAGGAAGCCGCGTACGGCGTTGACCGGCCGCCCGTCCGGGGAGACCACCGTCTGGGGTACCCCGAAGAAGGCGCGAAAGATCAGCGACGAGCCATCGACGAGGAGCCAGTCAGGCCGCGCGAGAGTTCCAGCCGGGGCGCTGTCAGCCATGCCGCAGGAGTATGCACCGTGTGCGCTACTCTGGCGACAGCAGGGTGAGATATAAGGCGCCGCCACGCCGCGCCGTTAGGAGGAACGCACTTGAACGGACTGATGCAGGACCAGCCCCTCAATATCCCAATGATCCTGCGGCACGCGGAGCAGGTGCATGCGCGTAAGCGGGTGACGACGCGGACCGACAACGGCGTCTCGGTGCACACCTTGGCAGAGACCGCGGAGCGGGCGCGCAAGCTCATGGCGGCGCTGCAATCGCTCGGGGTCAAGGAGGACGACCGGGTCGCCACATTCTGCTGGAATCACCAACAGCACCTCGAGACGTACGTCGCCGCCCCCTGCATCGGCGCCATCCTCCACACCCTCAACATCCGGCTGTTCGAGCAGGACCTCGCCTACATCGTCGAGCACGCCCAGGACAGTGTCGTGGTCGTGGACAAGAGCCTGTGGCCGGCGTGGGAGAAGGTGGCCGCCCGGGTCGACTGCGTCAAGACGGTCATCGTGGTTAACGACAGCCCGGGACCGGCCCCCGAGGGAACCCTCGATTACGAGACGCTGATCGCCTCGCACCAGCCGCTCAGGGACCTGCCCGATATCGGCGAAAACCACGCCTGCGCCATGTGCTACACCTCGGGCACCACGGGCCACCCCAAGGGGGTGCTCTACAGCCACCGCTCCAACGTGCTGCACTCCTTCATGGCGATGACGGTCGACAGCATCGGCCTGAGTGAGGCCGACACGGTGCTTCCGATCGTGCCCATGTTCCACGCCAATGCCTGGGGGCTTCCCTACGCCGCGCTCTTCAGCGGCGCCAACCTGGTGATGCCGGCGAGGTTCATGACCCCCGACGCGCTCGCCCCCCTGATCGTCGATGAAAAGGTGACGCTGGCGTTCGGGGTCCCGACCATCTGGCTGGGCATGGCCGAGCCCCTCAAGGCTGTGCGCGACAAGCTCAGTTTGAAGAGCATCATCTGCGGCGGCTCGGCGGTACCGCCGGCGCTGCAAAAGGCCTACAAGGAAGGGGTGGGGGTGCGCATCATCCACGCGTGGGGGATGACAGAGACCAGCCCGCTGGCGTCAATCTGCCGCCCGCTCGGCGCTCACGCCGGGTTGCCCGACGAGGAGCTTGACTACATCCTCACCAGCCAGGGCAGGATCCTCGCCGGGGTCGAGCTTCGCATCGCCGACGACGAGGGCACGGCGCTGCCATGGGATGGCACCGCCGTAGGCGAGATCCAGGTGCGCGGCAACTGGATCGCATCGGCGTACTACAACGACGACACCTCGGCGCAGAAGTTCGTCGACGGCTGGCTCAGAACGGGCGACGTGGCAACCGTCGACGCCGACGGCTACATCCGCATCGTCGACCGGACCAAGGACCTGGTCAAGTCGGGGGGCGAGTGGATCTCCAGCGTCGAGCTGGAGGGGCTGATCATGTCCCATCCCGACGTCGCCGAGGCCGCCGTGATCGCGGTGGCCCATCCGAAATGGGACGAGCGGCCGCTGGCCTGCGTGGTCGCCCGCCCCGGCGTCACGCTGACCCGCGAGGACATCCTCAGCTTCCTCGAGGGCAAGGTGGCCAAGTGGTGGCTCCCCGATGATGTCGTCTTCATCGATGAGGTCCCCAAGACATCGGTGGGCAAGTTCGACAAGAAGGTCCTTAGAGATCGTTTCAAGGACCACGTCCTGCCGGAGGTGGCGGCGCCGGCCGCGACAGCCTGACCCTCGTCGATGACCTGAGGCGGCTGCTGGGAGCCGGGGCCGTCCTCGACGGCGAGGCCGAGCGGGCCGCCGCCGGGACAGACTTCGTTACCCGGCGCGGGGTGCCCGCGGCGGTGGCGCGGGTTACCTCGGGGGAGCAGGCGGCGGCGCTGCTGGGCTATGCCTCGGAGCGAGGCGTGCCGGTCTCTCCTCGCGGCGCGGGCACCAACCTGTGCGGGGGCTTCGCCCCCGGCTCGGAGTCGGTTGTCCTGGACATGTCGTCGATGACCCGGATCCTCTCGCTCGACCTCGACGGGCGCCGTGCCACGGTCGAGCCGGGCCTGATCAACGGCGACCTGCAGGCGGCGCTGGTTCCCCATCGTTTGTGCTTCTCGCCAGACCCCGCCTCCGCCGGGATCTCAACCATCGGGGGGAACATCATCGAAAACGCAGGCGGACCCGGCTGCATCAAGCACGGGGTCACCTTCCACCACGTCGCCGCCGTCGAGGTGGCGCTGGCCGGCGGTAGGCTGGCGCGCTTTGGCGAGGGAGACCGGGTCGACCTGCTCGGCGTCATGATCGGGTCGGAGGGCATCCTTGGCGTCGTCACCGAGGCCACCCTCAAGCTGCGTCCCCTGCCTGCCAAGACATGGACCGCGCTGGCCGGCTTCGCCAGGCTCGAGGAAGCCGTCGCCACCGTGTCGGAGGTGGTCGCTGCCGGGATCTCGCCGGCGGCGCTGGAGCTGTGTGACCGGCGCCAGGTCAACCTCTGCGAGGACTGGCTGCCGTCGGGCTATCCGCGCGACGCCGAGGCAATCCTGTTCGTGGAGCTGGACGGCGATGGCGACGAGGTGGCCGCGGGCGCATCAGTCCTGGAGCCGCTGCTGCGCCGCCAAGACCCGGCCTTGCGCGTGGCAACCGACGCCACCGACCGGGCCAGGCTGTGGGCCGGTCGGCTGGCAGCCGCGCACGCGTTCAAGGCCACCGGCAAAGAGTTCTACGTCTGCGACGTCACCGTGCCCCGCCAGCGCATCCCGGAGATGGTGATCGCTGCCCGGCGGATAGCCGCCGGCCTCGACCTCGATGTCGCGACGGTGGCCCACGCCGGCGACGGCAACGTGCACCCGGTCATCCTCTACACGCCCGCCGAGAGCGATCGGATGCGGGAGGGCGCCGGCGCCATCGCCGCCGCCGCCCTGGAGCTGGGCGGAACACTGACCGGGGAGCACGGCATCGGCACTGAGAAGGTCCAGCAGATGAGGGCACGCTTCGGCGCCGCCGAGGTCGCCGCCTTCCGCGCCGTCAAGGCGGTCTTCGACCCGGCGGGAATACTCAACCCCGGGGTGTTGCTGCCTCCGATCGGGGCCGACGAGCCGCGGCTGCCGATGTTCACCGCCGCGGTCGCGGCGGCGGTGGCCGGCGAGCAGCCTCGGATCGTCGGCGGCAGCGCGGGGCTGGCCGGTATCGAGGTGGACGCCGACAGCCTGGTGGTCAGCGGCGGAGGGGCAGAGACGTGCGCGGAGGTGGCGGCGGCGTTGGACCATCGTGGTTTGGAGTCGTCCGCCCTGGCATCCTCCGGGACCATCGCGGAGCTGGTCGAGGACGGGGGCGCCGCCGCCGGCCCGCGGGCCGGCCTGCTGATGGTTGAGGCTGAGCTCCCCGACGGTCCCGTGGCGACCTTCGGCAGCGCCGCCGTCAAGGATGTTGCCGGGCTGGATCTCAAGCGCCTGGTGGCCGGTGGCGGAGGCGCCTTTGGTCGGGTGCGACGCGCCGTCTTCAAGATCGGTCCGACCCCACCACAGCAGCACTGAGCACTGGGCCCGGGCGCTCCAATGCCCGGGCCCAGGGTCGTCGGTTGTCTAGGTGGCTGCTCCCACCGGCTCGGGGATCAAGCCCAGCTGAGCCATCAGCTCCATCTGGTCGAAGTACAGGTTGCCGGAGATAACCAGGCCATCCTTGACCTTGGACACAAGGCAATACGCGCCGGTTACGGCCTTGCCGGTGGCGGGCATGCCGCCGCCTTCGGCCTTCCAGGCACCCGTGTTGGTGCCCCGGAAAACGCCTTCTTGGACGATGCAGTCGTCCGCGAGGACCTCCGTGTTGATCGTGATCTTTGCGTCCGGGAACGCGTCGAACCAGTTCTGGTTGTACTCGCGTCCGGCTTCTCTGCCCCGGTATTCGGTGCGCCCGGTCGGTCCGGGTGCGGTGTAAAGGACGTTGGGATCGTCCAACGCGGCCAGGGCGTCCGCGTCGTGGGCGTTGAACGCGGCTGTACCGCGCTCGGCGATCTCTTTGAGATCTGCCATGGCAACACCTCCTTATGGGTGAAGGCCCACGCTACGCCCGCCCGGCACCGACCACAAGGGGGATCATGCGTTTGGCGGTGAGATGTTCGTGGCCGCTTTCGCGGCTAGCCTCTACCAATGCCGAGCTTGTCGACCCGCGTCCGCGCCTGGGCGCTGCGCACCTTCAAAGGCCGCTCTCAAGAAGAGGCGGGCTGGGAGGATGAGTCGCAGTGGGTGAGCTCCCCGCCGGAGAGCTACTTGGTCGGCGCGCTGGTCGTCGACGCAACCCCGCTGGGGGTGAAGTCGGCGGGGGCCAACCGTCCCAGCGCCGTCTACCAGGTCAGCATTCGGATCGAGGGACGTGCCGCGACCTGGTCGTCCCGCTACGGTTTGCCGGCGACCGACAACTCCGCCCGCCAGGCCGCCGAGACCGCCCTGGACGAGCTGGACCAGCTCTGGCGCGATCCCCAGGGCTGGCGGAGCCAGGTGCTCGATGGCATGTCCGAGGACGAGGTGGAGGCGATGGAGGAGAGCCCCTCGATGCGACGGGACCTGCAGGCGGCGAAGTGGGTCGGGCCTGAGCTCGATGCCGTCCGGCAGCGCCGCGAAAACAGCGGATCCTGGCTCGAGGCGCCCGTACCGGGCTAGCTGCGGTGCTCCGGGCTGGCGGCCTTGGCCGCCTCCCGTGCCGCGCCGGCAAGGCCGGCCACGTCGAGACCGCTCCGGGCCAGGATGTCCGCCGGCTTGGCGTGCGGTATGAACTCGTCGGGCAGCGCCACCAGCCGGACCTTGCCGGCCAGACCGACAGCCGCCAGGTTCTCCAGTACCGCCGCGCCAAAGCCCCCGGTGATGACGTTGTCCTCGGCGGTCACCAGGGCTGGGTAACGCACCGCCCAATCGCCGGCCAGGCGCGGGTCCACCGGCTTGAGCCAGCGGGCGTTGATCACTCCGCAGCTGATGCCTTCCGCGTCCAGCGCCTCGGCCGCCGCCTGCGCCACCTGCACCATGCGCCCGATCGCGACGATGGCCACATCCGACCCCTTGCGGATCTCCTCCCACCGCCCCACCGGCAGCGGCTCGACCGGCAGGTCCGGGGTTGACAGGACGGCGCCCTTGGGGAACCTGATCGCCATCGGTCCGTCCAGCGTCAGCGCGGTCTCCAGCAAGGCACACAGTTCGGTGGCGTCGGCGGGGGCCGCGATCACCAGGTTGGGGACGGTGCGTAGATAGCTCAAGTCGAAGACGCCATGGTGGGATGGGCCGTCCTGTCCGGTGACACCGGCGCGATCGAGGATGAAGGACACGGGCAGGTTGTGCATGCCGACGTCCAGCAGCGTCTGGTCGTAGGCGCGCTGCAGGAAGGTCGAGTAGATCGCCACCACCGGATGCATCCCGGCCAGGGCCAGCCCGGCCGCGAAGGTCACCGCGTGCTGCTCGCAGATACCGACATCGAAGAAGCGCTCGGGAAACTCGCGGGCGAAATCGAGCAGACCGGTGGGGGAGGGCATCGCCGCTGTGATCGCCACCATCTCGGGGTAGCGCGCGCCGGCCGACATCAGCGCCTCGCTGAAGACGTTGGTGTACGTCAGCTCGGTCTTCAGCGGATGCCCGGTGAGCGGGTCCGATATCGATATCGCGTGCAGCTTCTCGATCTCGTCGTCGAGCGCCGGTCCGTAGCCGCGGCCCTTCTCGGTGACCACGTGGATCACGATCGGCTCGCTCAGCAGCTTGCTCCGCTGAAGCACGTCCTCGAGCGCCCCGAGGTCGTGGCCGGGCACCGGGCCGGCGTACTTCAGGCCCAGGCTCTCGAAGATGTTGGTCGGCTGGACCAGCTGTTTGAAGCTCTCTTTGAAGCGGAATGCCGCCTCGTCGGCGCCCTCGCCCACCACCGGGATCTCGCGCAGCCCCCGTGAGATCCGCTCCTTGAAGCGCTCGTACCGATGGCTCACCGCTAGCTGCGACAGATGGCTGGCCAGGCCGCCGACGGTGGGGGCGTAGGAGCGCCCGTTGTCGTTGATCAGCACCACCAGGTTGGGGGGTTTGAGGTGGGCGATCTGGTTGAGCGCCTCGTACGCCATGCCGCCGGTCAGGGCGCCGTCCCCGATGACCGCGATGACCGAGCCTTCCTGGCCCTTGCGCAGCCTGGCCTCGGCGATGCCGACGGCGTAGCTGAGCGAGGTCGAAGCGTGGCTGTTCTCGATCATGTCGTGCTCGCTCTCAGAGCGTGAGGGGTAGCCAGACATGCCCCCTTCCTGGCGCAGGCCGGTGAAGTCGTCACGACGCCCGGTGACGAGTTTGTGGACGTAGGCCTGGTGGCCGGTGTCCCAGACGATCGCGTCGCGGGGGCTGTCGAAGACACGGTGGATGGCCAGGGTCAGCTCCACTACTCCCAGGTTGGGAGAGAGGTGACCGCCGCTCACGCTCACCTGCTGGATCAGGAAATCCCGAATCTCCTGGCTCAGCTGCTCCAGCTGGTCGCGGTCGAGGCCGCGGAGGTCAGCCGGCGAGTTTATCGTCGCAAGCAGTCCGTCCAATTCGCCTCTAGCGTACACGGGCAGGAATTAGGCGGCCGTGAGGGCGTGTTAGAAATACGTGCCGATGCCGTCGACTGAGCTCCAGGCCCTCAATCCACCCGGTCGCACCCTGCTCCTGCCCGGGCGCGGCGAGACCTTCGTGCGCGACACCGGCAACGCCGGCGCGCCACTGGGCACGGTGCTGCTGCTGCACGGCTGGATGTTTGGGGTCGACTTCAACTGGCTGACGGTGTGGGCACCGCTGCGCGAGGCGGGCTACCGCGTCGTCGGCATGGATCACCGTGGCCACGGCCGCGGCATCCGCAGCCTCGATCCCTTCCGGCTGACGGACTGCGCCGACGACGCCGCCGAGGTGCTGCGCCAGCTCGACATCGGGCCGGCGCTGGTCCACGGCTACTCCATGGGCGGAGCCGTAGCACAACTGATGGCGCACGACCACCCAGACCTGGTTCGGGGCGTTGTCCTGGCCGCCACCACCGACCAATGGCGCGAGGACCGCCGGATGCGAATCGCCTGGCGCACGATGAGCCTGCTGCAGTTCGCGCTGACCCACTACGGCCGCCGGTTCTGGACGCGGATCCTTCGCCGCAATGGGCTGCGCGCGGGCGACGAGATCGCTGACTGGATCATCACCGAGCTCAACCGTGCCGACCCTCGCGCCATCGCTGAGGCGGGGCGGGAGATGGCGCGCTTCGATTCGCGCTCCTGGCTACCCTCCGTGCAGGCGCCCATCGACGTGATCATGCCGACCCGCGACAACCTGGTGCCGCCCGCCTTCCAGCGCCAGCTCGCCGACCACATCCCGGGCGCCCGGCTGTTCGAGGTGGAAGGCGACCACCTGGTCGTGGGCAATAACCCGCAGCAGTTCATGGAGGCCCTGCTCGCCGCCCTTGCCGACGTCACCGAGCGCGCCGCCGGTGGCACCGCCGCGGGTGTGTCAGAGCCCGAGATCCAAGAGGCAACCGCCGGCTAGTAGACAATCTCCCGATGCTCGGGTTGGTGCGGCGGATTGCGGTGGACGTCTCGCCGCTTCGGGAATCGCGTGACTACCGTAGGGTCTGGAGCGGCCAGCTGATCTCGTTGATCGGCCGCCAGGTGACGGTGGTAGCGGTGCCCTTCCAGGTCTACAGCCTGACGCACTCGTCGGTCGCCGTCGGGGCAATCGGCATCTTCCAGGTGGTGCCGTATGTCCTGTTATCGCTGGTCGGCGGCAGCATCGCGGACCGGGTGGACCGGCGCAAACTGCTGCTGCTGACGCAGGTCCTGCTGGCGGCGGCGTCCACCGTGCTGATGCTGGCGGCGTTCTTCAACTTCGCTTCCCTGGCGCTGCTCTACGTGATGGTGGGCGTGGTGGCGGCGATATCGGCGGTCAACCTTCCCGCACAGTCTGCGATGACGCCCAACCTGGTCAAGCGCGAGCACCTGCCCTCGGCGCTGGCGCTCAACTTCGCCGAGTTTCAGACCAGCCTGATCGCGGGTCCCGCGGTCGCCGGGCTGGTGCTCGCCCGGGTCGGCCTCGGCGCCGCCTACGCGATCGACGTCGTGACCTTCGCGGCCTCACTGCTGGCGCTCTTCCTGATCCCCGCCCAGCCGCCCAAGGACCGTCATGAGGAGACGCCGCTGCAGTCAATCGTGCAGGGCTTCCGCTTCGTGGGGCGCCAGAAGGCCGTGCTCGGCGGCTTCGCCGTCGACCTCAACGCCATGATCTTCGGCATGCCGCGAGCGCTCTTCCCGGTGCTTGCGATCGCGACGTACCACGCGGGACCCACCGGCCTCGGTCTGCTCTATGCCGCCCCCGGGGTTGGCGCCGTGGTGGGGTCGGTCCTATCTGGATTTGTCGCCCACATCCGGCGCCAGGGCCGCGCCGTGATCGTCGGGGCCGCCGGCTGGGGGCTCGCGATCCTGCTCTTCGGACTGTTCACGAATTCCCTGTGGCTGGGCCTCGTCCTGCTGGCGATCGCGGGCGCCTTCGACACCGTCAGCGCGATCGCGCGCAGCACCGTCCTCCAGACGGTCACCCCGGACCGGCTGCGTGGGAGGGCCAACGCCGCCAACTCGATGGTGGTGGTCGGCGGCCCGATGGTGGGAGACCTCCGCGCCGGCGCCATGGGCGGTCTCATCAGCCCCGAGTTCTCGTTGGTCTTCGGCGGCGCTGTGGTGCTGGCGGCTTGCGCGATCATCGCCCGCGTCTTCCCAGCCCTGACCGACTACGACTCCAAGGCGCCGCCCGGTCTCGAGACTGGTCCGGCGACACTGGCCAGGCCCGTTTAGGCCGGCCCAGCCGGGCTAGAGCGGCTGGCGCCCCGGGTAGCCGTCGCCGATGCGGTGCCAGCTCATCACCCGCTCCTCGCCCAGCCGCCAGCAAAGCTCGACGACCTCGCCGTCACGCTCGCCGAGGAAGTCGACCAGGCCGGTGGTCGAGTCCTTGAGGGTGACATCCATCGCCTCCAGCGAGCGCAGGGCGACCGCCACCGCCATCTCCGCTGCGCGCAGATCCGCCACCGCGCGGGCCAGCTGCTCCTGCTGCTCCTCACCGGCTCCGGATCGCTTCGACTTGAGCTCGGCGATTCGAACCGTCTCGTGCATCTCCGGGAGGGTGGGCATGATGTCCACGATCCGGCGCACCAGGCGGCGAACTTCGGGCAGCGCCTCGTTGGCGGTCTCGACTGTGTACATCCTGGGAGCCATCGCCCAACGCTAACAAAACCTCAGTCCGTCGCCGACGGCGGCTTGCGGAGCTGCTTTATCGAGCCCTTCCGGCGCTTGCCGGCGATCCGCTGCGCGCGAGCGGCGGGGCCGGGGCGGCTGGGCCGCCGAGCCGGGGGTGGCGGGGCGAGCGCTGCGATCACCCTCTCCAGCAGCCGTTGGCGGCAGATCTCGCGGTTGCGCGACAGCAGCCGCTCCTCCTGGGAGGTGATCCGCAGCGGTCCGGCATCGAGCCCCAGGCCGGAGCGCAGCCGCAGCGCGATGTCCTCCGGCAGACCCGCCAGGGCGGCCTCGTCGAGGCTCAGCTCAGCCTGGGTCGATACCTTGTCGCGGCGTTGACCGCCGGGTCCACTCGACCGCGTCGCTGTCCAGGTCGCCGACTCCAGGAGATGAGCCGTCACCTTCTCTGGGTCGGCGGGGTTCAGCGACGAGGCGACAGGGCCAGCCCGGCGCCGATCGCCGTGACCACGTAGAGGGCCACTCCGACCAGCAGAACGTCCCGGAACCCGGAGACCGCGGCCTGCGGTTCGGTGCCAGTGTTGGGAAGCGCCGACCCTGCCGAGTTGGCGCCACTGACGCCTGAGCCGCCGGCCGAGGCGCCGGCCGCGTCGCGAGTAGCGGGAGAGCCCTGCACGACGACGAGACCATTCATCTTGGTGATGGGGTTGTTTGCATTGGCGCCACCATGGTAGACGCAGAAGTAACTGAAGCTTCCGGGCTTGTCGAAGGTCACGCTGAAGGGACAGCCCGCCGAGCCCGGCGCGGCGTGGCCATCGGGTGCAGCGCAGGTGCCCGAGTCCCATAGCGGCTTCCCTGCCGAGGTCTTGTCGGTCGCGGTGGTGGTGTGCCCGGGGCAGCTGACGGGCAAAGGAAGCTGGAAGAAGGGCGAGTCGCAGTTGGGCATCGGGTCGGCCGAAGCCTCGTCCCAAACCCACTTCACCGTATCGCCGGGGTGGATAGTGACGACGCCGCCGGCGGTCGAGTCCTGGGTGCAGGCCGCGTCGGCACAGAACTTGAATTCGTGCATACGAACCTCCACCACGTTGGGGGAGGCGGCGGCCGCCGTAGATCCGGCGCCGAGGGCTACGCCGACCGGTAGACCCGTGACGCCGAGCAGAATTGTCCCCCGCAGAATCATCGCGCCGACCCTTCCCCGGATTGACCGCGGCGTGGCTGAGCTCCCGTTTCTCATCGAATCCCCTCCGATTTCGATCCATCCCTCTGTACGCTGCCAGGTTACGCACCCCGCCTGGGCGGCGCTAGCTACAATTCGCCGCGATGGCCACCGCAACCACCTCAACCGGGGCCGAAGCGATTCACTGGGATCTGACCCACCTCTACCGTGGCGATGCCCGGAGCGCCATCGAGGCGGACCTCAGCCAGGCGGATGAGCTGGCCCAGGGCTTCGAGCGCGACTACCGCGGTGCCGTCGCCGGGCTGGACGCGAAGGGGATGGCGGAGGCGCTGGAGCGCCTCGAAGAGATGCAGGAGCTGCTCGGCAAAATTGCCTCCTACGCTTTCCTCGACTTCAGCACCGACGTCGCTGACCCGGCCCGCGGCGCCCTCCTGCAGAAGGTCCAGGAGTCGATGACCCAGACCGGGACCCGCCTGCTTTTCTTCAACCTGGAGTGGCTGGCGGTGCCCGACGCCGCCGCCGAGGCGCTCGTCGCCAGCCCCGAGCTGACCAATTACCGGCACCACCTCGGCGCCGCCCGGCGCTACCGCCCCTACGTGCTCTCGGAGGGCGAGGAGCGAATCCTGTCGGAGAAGTCTGTCACCGCCCGGAGCGCCTGGGACCGCCTGTTCGAAGAGGTGACCACGGCCGTCAGGGTCCATCTCGGCGATGCGGAGATAACCCTCGAGGAGGCGCTGTCGAAACTGCAGTCGGGTGAGGCTGAGGAGCGGCGCGCCACCGCCGAGGCAACCACTGAGGCGCTGCGCCAGGGCCTCCCGGTGCGGAGGTTCATCCTCAACACCATCCTGGCTGACAAATCGATCGACGATCGCCTCCGCAGCTATCCCCACTGGGTCGCCGACCGCAACCTCGCCAACGAGGCGTCCGACGAGTCGGTTGAGGCGCTCGTCGCCGCGGTCACCTCCCGTTACGACATCCCCCAGCGCTACTACGCCCTCAAGAAGAAGCTGCTCGGCGTGGACACCCTCTACGACTGGGACCGCTACGCGCCCCTGGGAGGGTCCGAGCCCCAGGTCGGCTGGGAAGAGGCCCGCGACGTCGTCCTTGACGCCTACGGCTCTTTCTCGCCGCGGATGCGCGAGCTGGGGGCCGAGTTCTTCGACAAGAACTGGATCGATGCCGCGCTGGGGCCGAACAAACGCGGCGGCGCGTTCGCCCACCAGGTCACCCCGCGGCTCCATCCCTACGTGCTCGTCAACTTCACCGGCCGCCGCCGGGACGTGTTGGTGCTGGCCCACGAGCTCGGCCACGGCGTTCACATGTCGCTCAGCCGGGCCCAGACCTACCTCAACTTCGACACTCCCCTGACCACCGCCGAGACCGCCTCGATCTTTGGTGAGACAGTCACCTTCTCGCGGCTGCTCGAGTCGGAGGCCGACCCCGAGCGGCGCCTCAACCTCATGATCAGCCGCATCGACGACGCCATCGCGAGCATCTTCCGGCAGGTGGCGATGAACCGCTTCGAGGACGTGATCCACAACCAGCGCCGTACGGCGGGCGAGCTTTCCGAGGACGACCTCAACAGCGCCTGGCTACGGACGCAACGCGAGATGCTGGGCCCGGCCGTCGAAGTCAGCGAGAACTACGGCATCTGGTGGAGCTACATCCCGCACTTCATCGGAGCTCCCGGGTACGTATATGCCTACGCCTTCGGCAACCTGCTGGCGCTGGCCATCTACCAGCGGGCGATTGAGGAGGGGCCGTCCTTCGCGCCCAAGTACTTCGACCTGCTGGCCGCCGGCGGTTCGGACTCGCCCGAGGCGCTCACCAGCAAGCTCGGCGTGGACCTGTCCGACCCCACCTTCTGGCAGGGAGGGCTGACCCAGATCGCGACCCTCGTGGACGAGGCCGAGGAGCTCAGCCAGAACATTTAGGTCCCCACGCCGGTCTCCGTCCTCGACTAATCTGATGCTCGATGCGCCGAACTTGAGCCCGCTGAGGAGGACATGAAATGATCCAGGACCTGAAGACACACACCACCCTTCCCGCCGCGGACATGGAGCGCGCCAGGAAGTGGTACGAGGAGAAGTTGGGGCTGACGCCGATGTCGGTCAGTCCGACCGGCGTCTTCTACGAGGTTGCCGGCGGGACGCGGTTCATCCTCTACCCGACGCCGAACCCGTCCCGTGGTGGCCATACCCAGATCGGCTTTGCCACCGACGATATCGTGGCCGAGGTCGCCGCATTGAAGGCACGCGGCGTGGTCTTCGAGGAGTACGACTTCCCGGGTCTGAAGACCGAGAACAGCATCGCCCAGACCGGCGACGCCAGGGCCGCGTGGTTCAAGGACAGCGAGGACAACACCATCGGCATCGTCCAGCTCCCACCGGGAGCCGACCCCGCCGGCTGACCAGCTCTTGTGAGACGCCGGCTGGCTCCGCCTCAGACGGCAGCGACGATCGGGGCCAGCGCTTCAAGCGTCCTGAGACGGGACTCCTGGTCGAGGGCGCCGATCCCGAGAACGGGCATGGTCACGCCGGCGTCGGCGAAGCGCTGCAGGCTGGCCTGGATCTGCTCGGCGTTGCCGTAGGCGCTGGTGGCGTCCACCAGCTGGTCCGGCACGGCAGCCGCGGCGCCGGCCTTGTCTCCCGACAGGTAGAGGTCCTGGATCACCTTGGCCTCGTCGACGTAGCCGTAGCGCTGCGCCAGCTGGTTATAGAAGTTGCGCTCGCGTGAGCCCATGCCGCCGATGTAGAGCGCGACGTATGGCTTGATCAGCTGCCGGCAGGTGTCAAGGTCGTCCCACAGCACCACCGGCACCGCGGGCGTGATCATCAGGTCCTCGAACCGGCGCCCTGATCTGGCCAGTCCTGCCTCCAGGTGGGGCTTGAAGACGTCCATCTTGGCGGGGTCGAACAGGGTGGGCATCCAGCCGTCGGCGATCTCGCCGGTCATCTCCAGGTTCTTGGGCCCCAGCGAGGCGATGATGATCGGGATCTCGCTGCGGACGGGGTGGTTGATCAGCTTCAGCCCCATGTCCAGCTTGATCGTCTGGCCGTCGTAGATGAGGCGCTCCCGGCGCAGCGCCATACGGACGATCTCGACCACCTCCCGGGTGCGCTGCAGCGGCCTCTCGAAGGGGATGCCGTGCCAGCCCTGCACCACCTGCGGCCCGCTGGTGCCCAAGCCCAGGATGAACCGCCCGCCGGAGAGCATGTCGAGCGCGCCCGCGCTCTGCGCGATCAGGGCTGCGGAGCGGGAGAAGACGTTGAGGATCCCGGCGCCGATCTTGATGCGCTCGGTCTTGACCGCGAGCGCGGACATGATGCTGACGGCGTCGTAGCTGTAGGCCTCGGCGACGAAGACAGCCTCGAACCCGAGCCGCTCCGCCTCCTGGACGTACTCCACGACCTCCGGCCAGGGGGTGTCGGTGTAGGGGAGCGCGACGGCAAGCTTCACGGTCCGCACATTATGGCCGGACCGTGGCCGGCGCTGGTCAGCTCAGGCGGTCTTGGCGCGGCGCGGGCGGGCGCGGTGGTCCGGCCTGTGGCCGGCGGCTCGCTCCGGTTTCGGCGGGCGTGGACTCTTGGCCTCCTGCTGGATCACCTTCCCGAACGCCTCATCAACTTTGACGGCCATGACCTGGTGGAAGGTTGCGACCAGGGCCTCGGTGGCCAATGGACGCAGGAGGTTGAGCGCCTCGTGCACCCGGGGCCAGTCCGCCTCGGGCCTGCCCGCGTCGTTGAACGGCTTCCAGACCTTTTCCACGAACAACCGCACGAAGGCGTCAGCGACGCCCTCGGTGTTGCGCTTGACCTGTTCCTGCACCGCCAGCCTGGTGCTGACCGAGATTCCAAGCCGCTCCAGCTCGCTGCCGGCGCGGATAAGGGTGGGGCTGGGGATCTCGAACCTGCCGTCGCCAAGCGGCCGGATGACGCCCAGCTTGATGGCGCGTTGCGCATCGCGGTCGTCGATATCGCCGAAGAGGGTGGTCAGCTCCTCGGCCCCCATGATCTCCGGCTCCTCGTCACCCCACGGGGTCCGCAGCGCCCGCTCCAGCCCCAGCACCTGTCCCGCCGACCCCGGCGGCATGCCGTCGAGGATCCGCTTGATGGCGCCAAGGTTGAAGCCGTCGGCCTGCATCTCATTGATCAGCTGCAGCCGGGCCACGTGCTCGCGGGTGTAGAAGCCGGTGCGTCCCCTGACCTCCGGCGCCGGCAGCAGCCCCCTGGACTGGTGGGCGCGGATGTTGCGGACGGTCACCCCGCTGGCATGCGCCAGCTGGTCGATGGTGTACTCGTCGGCGTCTTCGGAGGGCACCGTCCGCAAACTTGCGTTCATGCTATGGATCATAATCCGATGTAAAGGTTTCGGGACCTACCAACAGGAGGGAAGAATGTCAGAGCAGACCAGCACCCCAGGCGAGGCGCCCGCGGAGGCGGAGTCGACAGGTACCAACGGAGCATCCGCGGAGGCCGCATCAGCGCCGGTGGCCACCGAGGCGCCGGTCGCCGCTGAGCCCCCGTCGGCCGAGGGTGGCGGCGCCAGCACCGCAGACCTCGTCGGCTTGATCGAGGGCAAGAGCGACGAGGAGATCGTCGAGCTGATCAAAGCCCTGGGCGAGGACTCCTTCTTCGGCGGGCTCTTCGACGAGATGGCCAAGCGGTTCCTGCCCGAAAAGGCGGCCGGCAAGACCGCGGTGATCCAGTACGACATCAACATGCCGGACGGCACCAAGAGCTACCAGATCGATGTTGCCGGCGGCGCGTGCAGCGTCAACCACGACGCCCCCAAGGACGCCAGCGTCACCCTGATCCTCTCGGCGCCCGATTTCCTGCGCCTGATCAGCGGCAAGCTCAACGGCATGAGCGCTTTCATGTCCGGCAAGCTGAAGCTGAAGGGAGACATGATGCTGGCGCAGACCATGCAGGGCTGGTTCGACGCTAGTTGAATCGCGATGAGCTGACGGCCGAGATCGAGGCCAACTGGCGGCAACTGGACGGGGTTGTCGCCAGGCTCACGCCCGACGATCTGAAGCGCACGCTGACCTCTCGCGATCCCGAAGATCCGACGTGGACGATCGCCGACGCGATCCTCCATATCGCCGCCTGGAAGCGCAATGGGACTCGCGTCGCCGAGATGCAGGCCGAGCCCGGGTCGCAACCGGTGGACGCCTACCCTCCCCAGATCCTGGGCATCGACTTGCAGGAGTTCAACGACGCCCTGGTGCAGGATTCCTCACGCAGCCGGGAGTTGGCGGATGTGCTGCTCGAGCACCGCGCCGCCCACGAGGCGATCATGGGCGCGATCGAGGCGCTACCCGACGACCGGCTGCTGCTCGACGAGCGGCCGCGCCTCTGGCTGGCGCCCGTGACCTGGCACCCGAACTCTCACCTCAACAAAGACATCCTCGCCACGCTCGAGTAGCGTTCTCGCCGGCGCGATTACCGGCGGCCCTCGGGCGCGTATCCGCGCGCGATCGGTGGAAGGGTGTCCAGAAGTCGTCCAACCTTACGGCCGGTCGAATGCGAAATTGGCGGGAAGGCCGGGATCAGACCCGGCAGGGGGCGAGTAGGGGGCTTGGTCGTATTCCAACCAGCACGCATGGCGGCCTTCCCGCCACCGCCCTTGCTAGCAGGCTCCGGTTTATGGGTGGCGGTGGCGGGAAGGCCGGGATCAGACCCGGCAGGGAACGTCAAAGCCCCCTCAGTCGCGGCCGCTGCACGTCCCAGTAGAGCGTCGCGACCGGCGCTGCGCGCCTGCTGCGCTCCTCGCTCACGCACCATCGGGTGCGCTCGCTTCGGTGCTCACTCGCTCCTTCTCCTGGGCCGCGGATCGGCCGCTCATTGTTCTCGGGGGCGAGTAGGGGGCTTGGTCGTATTCCAACCAGCACGCATGGCGGCCTTCCCGCCACCGCCGGCGCCCTTGCTAGCAGGCTCCGGTTATGGGTGGCGGTGGCGGGAAGGCCGGGATCAAACCCGGGAGGGAACGTCAAAGCCCCCGTCAGTCGCGGCCGCTGCACGTCCCAGTAGAGCGTCGCGACCGGCGCTGCGCGCCTGCTGCGCTCCTCACTCACGCACCATCGGGTGCGCTCGTTACGGTGCTCACTCGCTCCTTCTCCTGGGCCGCGGATCGGCCGCTCATTGTTCTCGGGGCGAGTAGGGGGCTTTGACGGCGGCGAGGGCTACAGGTCGAGCGAGAGGGTAAAAATGGCGGGAAGGCCGGGATTCGAACCCGGGAGGGAACGTCAAAGCCCCCTACTCGCTTAGCAGGCGAGCGCTTTCGACCACTCAGCCACCTCCCCGCGCAGGAGATGGGGCGATTGTAGCCTCCGACTTGTTGGGCGCCTGACCTAGGGTCGGCCCCTCGGTGAGTTGCGCGCTTGACTGGCGAACAAACGTTCGCTACGATAGGGCTTCGCCTCCCGCACATTCCATCCCCCCTTCCATCGAGAGGCGCTGCTGTCATCGATGGCTCTAGAGGTCGTGTTTTGGATGGTTCGGCGTCCCTTCTGGAAGGTTTGGTCCTTCGAGAAGAGGCTCTCAGGTCGGCGGTGGGGAGGATCCAGACCCGCTTCGGCGCCGCCTCCCTGCACCAGGCTGCGGCCCGGGTCGAGCTAGCGGGAGACGTTGTCGAAGCGTGTCCCACCGGGATCGCGGAGATCGATGAGCTGACCGGCGTGGGCGGCATACCGATGGGCCGGCTCAGCCTCTGCCTGGGGGGCGAGGGGACGGGCAAGATGCTGGTCGGATACCGCTTTTTGGCTCAGGCCAGCCAGCTGGGAGCGGCGGTGGCGATGCTCGATATGCGCGGCCACGCAGACCCCTGGCTGATGCAGAGGCTTGGCGCCCGGCTCGACCGGACCCTGGTGCTGCGGCCCAAGGGATCGACCGAGGCGGACCTCAAAACCGCGCTCGAGAGCGCTCTGGGCCTGGTCCGGGCGGGAGTGGGCGCGGTCCTCGCCGACCTCGGTCCCGGGGCGGGCCAGAGCCGCATCTGGGATCCCTTCGCGTCGGCGCTCTCGGCGGCGTGCGCCAAAGCGGCGATCCCGCTGCTGTTGGTGGGCGAGCTCGCCGGCGAGCCGCTGCGCTACGCCGCCAGTCTGGTTCTCCGGTTGCAGCGCCAGGAGTGGCTGCTGCGTCACGGCGACATCGACGGCGTTCGCCTGACGGTTGGGGTCGAGAAGAACAAGCTGGGCATGCCCGGTCGCCTCGCCGAGCTCTGCCTGGCCTATCCTCACGGCACCTTCTTTCCGCCGCCGCCTGCCGATGGAACAGTGCAGGCCGATGGAGCCGGGCATGGCGGTGAGGCCGAGGCGCTGCCGGGCGGATCGGCTGGTGGGGTTGCCGGCGGAGAGCACACTCCGCCCCGGTTGCGAGTCGTCCGCGCGTGATCCTCTGCTGCCGCATCCCCGACATCCCAATCGCCGCCGCCATCCTGGCCCACGCGGAGCGGGGCCAGGACCTCGGCGGCAGGCCGATGGTGGTGGGCGGCCACCCCAGCGAGCGCAAGCCGGTGCGGGCCGCGTCGATGGAGGCGCGCGCCTTCGGGGTCTGCGCCGGGATGCCCCTGCGCCAGGCTGAGCAGCTCTGTCCCGAAGCCCTTTTCTTGCCTGTCGATGACGCCGCCGAGGCCTCGCTGGCGCGCCACCTACTGGCGGGGATGTACGCCATGGCGCCAAAGGTCGAGCTGGCGGCCGGCGGCGAGGCCTACATCGAGGTCAACGGGTTGGGTGAGCCGATGGCTTTTGCCCGGCGCGTCGGCGCCTATCTCCACAAACGCTTGCACAGCCGTCCCGCGCTGGGGTTGGGCAGCAACAAGTTCGTCGCCGGCGTCGCCGCCGGCCTGGCGGCCGGCGCCACCCCGGTCGACGGCGAGCTGCCTCCCCGGCTGGTGCGGATGGGAAGCGAACGCTCCTTCCTGGCCCCGCTGTCGGTATCCGACTGCCTGCCCGAGATGCCCGACCTCTGCCGGCGCCTCCATCTCTTCGGCCTGCGCCGCCTCGGCGACCTGGCGACGATGCCGCTGGCCGCGGTCGAGGCCCAGTTCGGGGCGGAGGGGTTGCAGGCGCTGAGGCTGGCCCGCGGCGAGGACTCGAGGCGGCTGCAGCCGTGGGAGCCGCCGCAGCGGATCGAGGAACAGAGCCGGCTCGAGCCCGCGGTCGACAACCTGACCCCGCTGCTTTTCGTCGCCCGCGGCCTGGTCGATCGGATGGGCGAGCGCCTGGTCGAGGGGGCCTACGCCGTCACCACCGTCCGGATGCGCCTGGAGATGGACGATCCCCGCGACGCGCCCATAGAGGCGCAGATCAAGCTGCGCTCACCGATGAGCACCGGCGAAGAGCTCTGGACGCCGGTTTCCCAGCTGATCCAGCGGCAGTCTCTGACGGCGCCGATCAGCCGGCTCTGCCTTAGGGTCAGCGGCTTCTGCCCGGCCCAGAGCCGCCAGGTCGATCTCCTAACCCGCGCCGACGGCCGGCTCGAAGACATCACACGGCAACTCCATGTGATCGCCGACGCCCACGGCGCCGAGCTGGTGCGCATGCCCCAGCTGGCGCCGGTGGCGCCGGTCATTGACGGTCGACGCCCGCCGGCGTCGCCCATTGATGAGCGCCGCCATCACTGGACCGACGCCGCCGGCAGCCTGGCGGCACAGGCTGCCTCTCGCGGCAGACGCCGGCGCATTGCGTGAGCCGGCGCGACGCGTGAGCCGGCACAACGCGTGAGCCGCCTGCTGGCGCAGCCCGCGGCGGTGGCGGTGGAGACCCGCGACGCGGTGCCGGTTCGCCTCCGCGTCGATCGCCGCAACCTCCGCGTGGAGCGAGTCCTGGCCCGATGGCGCCTGGAGACCGACTGGTGGAGGGCGCCGCTGAGCCGCGAGTACTGGAAGGTTTGGCTCAGCGGCGACCTGGTCTGCGAGATCTACCAGGACCGTGCCGACGGGCAGTGGAAGTTGACGCGCTGGTATGACTAGCGCGCCTCGAAGCGAGGCGCGCGAGTCACTGAACCGAAGGCTAAGAGCCGATCTGGTACCTGACCAGGACCCAGGCCACCAGGTAGCGCTGCGGCGGGCAGGGGGAGGGAGCCGGCAGGGGGGTGGCGGGGACCAGCTGGTTCTGCGCCGGCGGCGCCGAGCCGGTGCCGCCGCTGCCGCTGCCCGTTGGAGCTCCCTGGGCGGGCGCGGGAACAGGCCGGCCCAGCTGGGGCTGGACGCAGAGCTTGTTGAAGTAGGGCTGGGCCTGGGTGTAGTCGCTGATCGCGACCAGCTTGCCGAGCTTGATGCCGGCCGCGGACGCCAGCGCATCGGCCTTCTTCTGGGCATCCTCGTACGCGCTCTTGATCAGGTCGGTGCCGGGTTGGGCGGCCGGGTCGGAGGTCTCCTTGAAGGCGACGCCCCAGGCGCTCAGTCCGTCGCCGCCGACCCCGGTCTGGCCGTACGGCGGAGGTCCGGGCTGGAAAGGCCCGGGGCCAGGATAGGGCTGGAGGATAGCGGTGCTGCCGGCGTTGGGGGCCACGGTGCCCGAGATGTCGCCGGCTGGCAGGGTCGCGATCTGGCTCGACGTGGCGGTGCCGGGGCCGGTCGAATGGCCGCGCCCCGCGGACAGGCCGTCAGACATCGCCACCGCCACGGTGGCGACGATCGACGCCAGCACCACCGCCAGGGTGGACGCCAGCAGGATGTTTCGTTTTTGCGCCGTCATTGGGATACCTCCGCTTCGATTCTGTGGTGGGACGTGCGCGGTGGCCGAAAAGTTCCCGTGACGTTGTCGTGACTTACGTCGAGCTCCATTGCCACTCGAACTTCTCCTTTCTCGACGGTGCCGCCCATCCCGAGGAGCTGGCCCAGCTGGCGGCGGCGCGGGGGATGCCGGCGCTGGCGCTCACCGACCACAACGGGCTCTACGGGATGGTCCGGTTCGACAGCGCCGCCCGCAAGCTGGGGGTGCGACCGCTGATCGGCTGCGAGCTGACGATGGCGCCCCTGCCCGGCGTCGACACCCCCGACCCGGAGCTGCTGGTGGATCGCCGCGATACCGTGCCGGTGCGCCGCCGCGAGCAGGGGCGCCACCACCTCACCCTGCTGGTCGTCGACGGCAAGGGTTTTCGCAACCTCAGCCGGATGCTGAGCCTGGCCAACCTGGCCGCTCCTCGCAAGGGTCGCGGGGCGGCCAGCTGGGAGCTGCTGGCGGAGCACGCCGAGGGCCTGATCGCCCTTTCCGGCTGCAAGCGTTTCGGGCTGATCCCGCGACTGCTCCGCGCCGGCAGCCGCGAGCAGGCGATCGAGGTGGCGTCGCGGATGCGCGAGCTGTTCGGCGGGCCCAACTTCCTGCTCGAGCTGCAGAGCCACCTGCTCCCCGACGACCCGTGGCTCTGCGCCGAGCTGGCCGACCTGGGCCGCGAGATGGGCATCGCCTGCGTCGCCACCAACGACGTCCACATGCTGGTGCCCGCCGACAAGCCGCTGCAGGACGTACTGGTCTCCATTCGCGAGCGGGGCAGCCTCGACGAGGCCGCCACCCAGGGCTACCTCGCCCCCAACGCCGAGCGATTCCTCAAGACCCGCGAAGAGATGGAGCAGGCGCTCCTCGGGCCCGGCGGCCAGCGTACTCCGATCGGGCTCGAGCCCTGGCTGCGCCGCGCCTACCTGGAGTCGCTGGACAAAAGCGTCGAGGTCGCAGAGCGCTGCGCCTTCACGCTCGACTTTCGCAGCAAGCGGTTCCCTGGCTTCCCCGTGCCCGCCGGTGAGACACCCTTCAGCTATCTCTATCAGCTCTGCCAGGAAGGCGCCAAGCAGCGCTACCGGCCGATGACCTCGGCGGTGGCGCGGCGGCTCCAGACCGAGCTGGAGGTGATCGAGAAGACGGGGCTGGCAGAGTTCTTTCTCATCAACTGGGACCTGATGCGCTACGCCAGGGACAACGGCATCCCGGGGCAGGGGAGAGGGTCGGCGGCGGATTCGATCGTGGCCTACCTGCTGGGCATCACGCGAGTCGACCCGGTGGAGCACAAGCTGCTCTTCGAGCGCTTCCTCCACGAGGAGCAGAAGACCACTCCCGACATCGACATCGATTTCGCCTCCAGCCGCCGCGAGGAGGTTATCCAGTACGTCTACGAGAAGTACGGCGCCGAGCGCACCGGGATGGTGGCCAACGTCGTCACCTTCCGCCCCCGGCTGGCGATCCGCGAGGTGGGCAAGGCGCTCGGCTTCTCTCCCGCCACCATCGACCGGCTGGCCAAGTCGGCCGATTCCTGGTATCCGGAAGAGGCCCTTGAGGCGGCTCGTGCGGCACGTTCCGGCGGCGGGGGCCACGGCTGAGGCCACGGCTGAGGTTGCTTACCTGTTGGCTGAGCCTGCGCGCTAGCTATTGCAGTAGTCGTTTATGGTCCCGGGCTCGCTCGGGAAGCTCCGGCTACCGCCGTGGCGGCGGCCAGCACCTCGACGACGTAAGCGAAATCGCAAGGCGCGCCTCCATCGAGCGCTCGGGGGAATGACTCGTGATCGCTCGGCGGCTGTGGTTGCGTGTCGTCGTCGGATCGAGCGTCTGGCAGAAGGCCACGGCCGATCCGCGACCCACCGGCGGTTTCGAACCGTAGGTCGCAGGCTGGCCCGCGCACGATCCTGAACGCGCCGTCGTGAAGGCGATGGTGGTGGAAACGGCAGAGCAGGACAAGGTTGGCGAGGTCAGTCTTACCGCCGTCGGCCCAATGCTGGAGATGGTGTCCCTCGGTGCGATGCGCCGGGACCCCGCAGCCGGGGAACCGGCATGTCGAGTCACGCGCCTGCAGCGCCAGCCGCTGTCGCGCTGAGATGGTGCGCCGCGAGCGCCCCACGTAAAGGGGTGCGCCGTCTCGCTCGGCTATCGCAACCAGCTCTGTGTCGCAGCCGATGCGACGGGCGACCGCGGCCGGCAGGGCCGGTCCATCCTCGATCCGGCAGCCTCCATCCAAGTTGCCGACCAGGCTGGCGAGGTCCACGTGCACCACTACTCGAGGAGACGGAGGTGAGCCGGTCGTCGCGCCGGCGAGCCACTGGTTGGCGACCTCGACCAGCGCATCGGCGCGCCGCGCCGCCCAGGGGTCTTCCGCCGGGTCGACGACCACACCCTCGGCGCCTCGAAGCGCGCCAACCCCGTTCGTCGGCGGTCCCAGCTGAACCTTCTCGAGCGCCGCCAGCACCACGGCGCCGTCTTCTGGCGGCAGCACCGCGAACAGCTCCAGCATTCCGTCTGAGCGCCACCACGTCCTCAGACCGCGTCGCGCCAGCTGGGCCTCGGGGTCGCCGGCGACGTCCGACTGGGTGGCTTGCTCGAAGCCGCGGCAGATCCGAACCAGCTGCGACCCCGAAGCGTGGCGGGCGACCTCGAGCCAGAGCCCCTCATCCGCCGCCTGGGCGACGCGCGTGACGTGCCGCAGCTTGTCGAATGACAGCTCGCCTGAGGCGAAGGCCGCGGCCAGCAGCGGCAGGTCGCGCAGGGCGTAGCCCACGCGGACCATCTCCATCCCGTGCCAGATGTCAGTACCGGCGTTGATGGCGAGCCAGTGAGCGCAGGAACGGATGCCGTAGCCGTCCCATCCATGGCCCTCGTCGAAGTCCGCCGCAAGGCCGACAAGCTCTGCCATGGTGGAATGCATTCGCGCTGCCAACTGGCTGATGCGGTCGGCGATGCCAACTCCAGCCAAGCCTTCCGTTCCTTGCGAGTCCCCACCCACGACAACAATTATAGCAAACAAATGTTCGCTACAATTAACCGATGGGCGTCCCCGGCAAGCCCTTCCACGAGAAGCCACCCACACTCCGACAGCTCGCCGCTGTCGAGACCGAGCCGGCGCCCACCAACGCGCCATGCCCCGGCGCCGCGCCCGGCGCGCCACACTCCACCGCCGAACCCACGCCCAGCGCCACGCCCAATGCCACGCGGATCAAGCCTGGCCCCGAAGCGGGCTACCCTGGCGCCTCGCCGCAGATAGTCGACGGCGTCTTCGCAACCGACGCCGCGTCGGGCGGCGCCGCCCCCGAAGGCTCGCTCGAGAACTCGCCCCAGTGGCGCCAGTTCTTCGACATCTGCCGCCGCATCCAGGGCTTTCCCCGCCACCTCTCCATCCACGTCGGCGGGATGCTGGTCACGGGAGAGCCGCTCATCGACATGCTGCCGGTGGAGCGCGCCACCATGCCCGGCCGCGTCGTGGTGCAGTTCAACAAGGACGACGTCGAGGACCTCGGCCTGATCAAGATGGACATGCTCGGGCTGCGCACGCTGTCGGTAGTGGAGGAGTGCCTGCAGCTGACCGAGGCGGAGACCGGCGAGCGCCCCGACCTCGACGCCCTCGACCTCAAGGACCCCGAGGTCTATCGCATCGCGTCGGAGGCCGACACCGTTGGCGTCTTCCAGATCGAGTCGCGGGCGCAGATGTCGACCCTGCCGCGCACCCGCCCGGACAAGTTCAGCGACCTGGTGGTGGAGGTGGCGATCATCCGGCCCGGCCCCATCCAGGGCAACGCCGTCAACCCCTACATCCGCCGCCGCCAGGGCAAGGAACCGGTCACCTACCCGCATCCCAAGCTGGAGCCGATACTCGAGGACACGCTGGGCGTGATCCTCTTCCAGGAGCAGATCCTGCAGATCGCGATGGACCTCGGGGGCTACACGCCGGCGCAGGCCGACGGCTTCCGCCGGGCGATGGACCGCAACCGAAGCAGCGCCGCCATGGAGGCGCTCCGCGACGACTTCCTGCGGGCATGCGCCGAGAACTCGGGCGTCGACGACAAGCTCGGCAACGAGATCTTCCACGCCATCTCCGGCTTCGCCCAGTTCGGCTTCTGCCGCTGCCTGGCGGGGTCGACGCGGATCGAGGACCCCATCAGCGGCCGCACCGCCACGCTCAGCGAGCTGGCCGACCTGTCGGAGTTCTACAGCTGGCGGGGCGTCGGTACCCTGCTGGCGCCGCCTGTGACTTCAGTGATGGCGTGCGGCCCCGACATGAAGCTGCGGCCGGCGGGCATCGCCGCGCTCTTTCGCAACGGCGTCCAGCCGACATATCGCGTCACCAGCCACAGCGGCCGCAGCATCGTCGCCACCGGCAACCATCCCTTCCTGACGCCGCAGGGCTACCGCCAGCTCGACGACCTTGCCCCCGGCAGTGAGGTGGCGATGCAGTGGACCGGCGACGACATCTTCTGGGACCGCATCGCCACACTCGACGACGCCGGCGAGCAGGAGACCTTCGATCTCACCGTCGAGCCCGACCACAACTTCGTCGCCGACGGCTTCGTCGTCCACAACTCGCACGCCGCCGCCTTCGCCCGCACCACATACGAGACCATCTGGCTGCGCAGCCGCTTCCCGGCGGCCTACTACTGCGCCCTGCTCAACAACCAGCCGATGGGTTTCTACGCGCCCTCGGTGCTGGTGGAGGACGCCAAGCGACACGGCGTGCGGGTGCTGCCTGTCGACATCAACAAAAGCCGCGAGCGGTGCCTCCCCGAAGGTGGGGACGCGATGCGGCTGGGCTTCAACTACGTGCGATCGATCGGCCAGGGGCAGCTGGAGCGGCTCCGCCGCGAGCGCGAGAAGGGCGAGTTCCTGGGTCTGCAGGATTTCTGCGACCGCGTCTGCACGATAGTCCCCGACACGGCGCCGATCAGCGGGCGGGGCGGCACGTCATCCGCCCCCGACGGCCGCGCCGGCCACGTCGGGACCAGCCTCAACCCGGCGGTCCCCGCGCCGCTGAGCCGCGAGGCGGTCGAGAACCTGGTCATGGTGGGCGCCTTCGACTTCCTCGGCCGCCCCCGCCGCCGCATCCTCTGGGACGTGCGCGACGCCTACGAGTGCGCAGGGCAGGCGCGGCTGGTCGAGCCCACCGCCGAGGAGCTGCCGCTGCCGGAGATGACCGAGGTCGAGGTCACCTCCGCGGACTACCAGCTGACGTCGGTGACCACAGGGCGGCACCTGGTGTCGTACTACCGCGACGAGCTGATCGCCGAGGGCGTCACCGACAGCCGTGCGCTGAAAACCGCGCCCCACAACACGCACGTCCGGGTGGCCGGGCTGGTGATCACGCGCCAGGCCCCCGGCACCGCCAAGCGCTTCCGCTTCTTCACCCTCGAGGACGAGTGGGGCCACGTCAACCTCATCCTCCACCCGGACTTCTTCGCCCGGCACCGCGCCACCTGCAACCGCAACCAAATGCTGCTCTTCGACGGCATCGTCCAGAACGTCGACAACGTCATCTCCGTGAAGGCGACCGACGTCCGAGCCCTGGCGCGGCCGGCGGTGGCACCGGACTCGCACGATTTTCGCTAAGAGCCTATCGCCGGGCGCCTAATCGCGCCGCTGGTCGTGGGAGTCCGATCTAGAACCCTTGCCGACGAACTCGAGCCGGTTGCCCCACGGATCGGCCACGTAGAACCTCCGCACTCCCGGTATCGCCTCATCCCAAGTCACAACCGCGAGCGCTTGGGTCAGGCTCTCCGCCAGCGCCGTGAGGTCCTCGGCGTGGACAGCGAACGCAGGATGAGCCTTTTGGGCGGGGGCAAACGACTCGGCGACCCCTACATGAAGCTCCTGGTCGCCGACCTTGAACCACACACCACCACGCGACCGAAGCACCTCAGGATTGGGTAGCTCGGTGAGGCCGAGCAGCCCGCCGTAGAAGCGCCGCGCCTCCTCCTCGCAGCCGCTCGGAGCGGCGATCTGCACGTGGTCGATACCCGATATGGTCATGCCCATGCCCTCCCGGGAAGATAGCCTCCCGGCGACCACCCTGCCAGCACCCTTGGGCTCGATTCTGGATCAGCAGACAATCGACAGATGATTCGCGGCGGCGACGGCAGCATCGTGCCCGGGACTGATCGTCGGTCAGCGCTGCTGCTGCCCGGCGCGGCCCTGATCGCCGCCATCGGGATCGGCATCGTGGTGGCGACGGAGTGGCTCTCGTTGACCACCCCCGGTGGATCCCCGTCCCAGAACGGTGGGCTCGGGTTCCTGGTGATCATGATCCCCTTCCTGGCGCTGGCCGGCGTCGGCTTTCTGCTTTCGACGCGCCTGCCGAAAAACCCGGTGGGCTGGCTGGTGAGCTGCAGTCTGCTGGCATTCGGTTTGCTGCTATTGGGTACGACCTACACCTCTCGGTACTCGTCCGCTCATGACCTGCCCGGTTGGCCAATGACGCCGTTGGTCGTGCTCGCTACGATCGGCTGGTCGACCGGGTTTCCGCTCTTGTTCATCCTGCTGCCACTGGTGTTTCCCGACGGCCACCTGGTATCCCGCCGCTGGCGGGTCGCGGTTTGGCTGGCGGTCTCGACCATTCTCGTGACGGTCGTCAGCACCATGCTGGCGGGTAACACCACCGGTTCCAACCTGACCGGATGGGACCTGGTGTTTGGCCTCCTCGCCGGCCCGATCTCGGGCGTCGTCATGCTGGCCCTGATCGTGTCCGCTGTCGTCTCCCTCGTGCTCCGTTACCGCCGCGCCGACTCGGACCGCCGGCATCAGCTCAAGTGGTTCGTGGGCGCGATCGCGATAGCCGGTGTCGCGGCGATTCCGGAGTTTGCCGGTAACAGTTCATTCGTCTCCGGGTTGGGACTGGTGGTCGGGCTCACGGTAGTCCCGATGGCGATAGCGGTCGCCGTGCTCCGATACCGCCTCTACGACATCGACGTGATCATCAGCCGCGCCCTGGTGTACGCCACCCTGGCGGCGCTCATCACAGCCATCTACGTCGGGATCGTGGTGGGGATTGGCAATGTAGTCGGAAGCGGCGGCAAACCCAACCTGGCCCTGAGCATCGTCGCGACCGCGGTGGTCGCGGTTGGGTTCCAACCGGCGCGCGAGCGACTCCAACGCCTGGCCAACCGGCTGATCTATGGCCTGCGCGCCACCCCCTATGAGGTGCTGGCAGCGTTCAGCGAGAGAGTGGCGGAGACCTACGCCGGGGAAGAGGTCCTGCCGCGGATGGCGAGAGTGCTGCAGGAGGGCACCGGCGCCGAATCGGCAACCGTGTGGTTGCGCAGTGCGAGACAGCTGGCGCCGGCGGCCACCCACCCGGAGGCCCTCAACGGGTACCAGCCGATAACGATGCCCGACGGACAGCTTCCCAACATCGATGGCACCAGCCGCGCGGTCCCGGTACGCCACCAGGATGAGCTGCTGGGAGCGCTGACGGTGACCAAGCGCCACGGCGAGTCGCTCACGCCGATCGAGGAGAAGCTGCTGGGCGACTTGGCGCACCAGGCCGGGCTGGTGCTAAAAAACGTCGGCCTGACCGCCGACCTGCAGGCAAGGCTGACCGAGCTTCGTGCCTCCCGGCAGCGGTTGGTAGCGGCGCAGGACCAGGAGCGCCGGCGCCTGGAGCGCAACCTCCACGACGGCGCGCAGCAGAACCTGGTCGCGCTCAAGGTCAAGCTGGGGCTGGTCGAGATGACGTCGGCGAAGAACCCACAGAAGGCCAAGGAGATGCTGACAAGCCTGAAGGATGACGCGGACGAAGCCCTGGAGACGTTGAGAGACCTCGCCCGGGGCATCTATCCGCCCCTGCTGGCCGACCAGGGGCTTAGCTCCGCGCTGGAGGCCCAGGCCCGAAAGGCCACGCTGCCGGTGACCGTCGAAGGCGTGGGGGTCGGCCGCTATCCGCAGGATACCGAGGCTGCCGTCTACTTCTGCATCCTGGAGGCGCTCCAGAATGTGCAGAAATATGCAGGCGCCTCTAGTGCCGCGGTGCGGATATTCGAGGTCGACCACCGGCTGACGTTCGAGGTCAGTGACGATGGCCAGGGCTTCGACGCCGCTCGAACGCAGAGGGGCGCGGGGCTGACCAACATGGAGGACCGCTTGGACGCGCTCGGAGGGGACCTCACCATCACCAGCGAGCCGGGACGATTCACTCAGGTCTCCGGCAGCCTGCCGATTTGAGCCGCCCGCTTCGGGTGTAAGCGGCGGCTCCGGCGGGCTTCGTAGCCGTTCGCGCTCACTGGGCCTCGCTCGTGGTGTCGAACGCCCGCAGCACGTGGACGTCGATCTGCGATGCGCCACGGATGATGTCGCGCTTGATCGAGCTGCCCAGCGGGCCGGCCTTCTCTTTATGGTCGCCGCGGGCAAGCACGATCTCGGTGACGTGGGTCTTCTTGGCGTAGTCCAGCAAGGCCTGGCCGGGTTTGGTGCTCTTGAGGACCACGAACTGCCCGCCCAACTTCATGGTGAGCTCCTGGTACAGCGCGGTGGCGTTGGGACCGCCCTTGTCCTTGCCTTCGCTGGAGTCCACGCTCACCACCACCAACTTGCCCTCAGCGCGGCGGGCGCCGGCGGCGGCGCGCTCGATCAGCGGCTCCAGCCCCGGTTGGGGCGCCACCGCAGCCATCACTCGAGCCATCGACTCCCAGGGTGAGGTGATGCCGCGGGCCTCCATGTAGGCCAGCAGCCGGTCGTCGGTGTGGGAGGCGACCAGGCGCAGGGCGATCTCGCGCAGCCGGCCCAGCACGTCGAGCGTGAAGATCGCCCGCAGCTCCTTGCGCCGCTGCGCCGGGATGGGCACGTCGTGGCTCTCGAGGCGCTCCAACAGCACCGCCGGGGGGACGTCCACCAGCTCCAGCTCGGTGGCCTCGCGGAGGACCCAGTCGGGAACGGTGCCGTCGGTCGGCCGGCCGGTCGCGGCGCTGACCATGTCGGCGACGCTGGCGACGTCGCGGAGGTGGACCGTGGCGACGACCTTGAAGCCGGCCCGCCGCAGCGCCTCGACCTCTTCGTAGCGGTACTTGTACCTGGCGTCGGGGGCGCGGTTGGCGTAGCCCAGGTCGTCGACGCACACCACCTGGGCGCCCGACGCCATCACCGCCTCCAGGTCCATGTCGGCGGAGCCGCCGGGACGGCCGGGCTCGATCCGGGGCGGGATCACTGTCAGTCCCTTGAGGGCCTCTTCGTTGACCGGCAGGCCGTAGGTGGCGGCTGCCCCGACCACGACCTTGGTACCGCGACCGGCGCGACGCTGTCCCTCGCGGAGCATGGTCGAGGTGGTGCCGGTGCCCGGCGCGAAGCCGACGTAGATGCGCAGGTAGCCGCGCGCGCCGCCCTCGGTGCCGATGGGGTCGGCGGCGGACGCGGTGGTGGTCGCCTCGACCACCGCCTTGGTGTCGGCCTCGGCGTCGGCGACCGGGTCGAACCGCGCGATGATGTGGAGGTCAACATCAGCCAGGTCCTCGAGCAGCCGGTCGACCACGGTGCCCCGATAACGCTCCAGGAATCGCCCCCCCGGCGCCCCGATCAGGAGGTGCGAGGCGTTGTGGCGCCGGACCGCCTCCACGATGGTCTCGGCGGGGTCGGTCCCCGTCAGCACCTCGAACCGCGACTCCAGGGCCTCGGCCAGGGCCAGGCAGGGCTCGAGGTCCTCGGACAACGGCTCGCCGGGGCGGACCACTGTGACGACGGTGCACTCGCCGCGGTAGCGCCGGCTCATACGGATGGCGCGGCGGATCAGGGGCTGGCTCTGCTGCGGCTCGCGCACCGCCGCCAGCACGTTTTCGTGCCCCACGATCTTCTCGTCGTCGGCGATCCTGTCGGCCTCGGTGTTGGCCAGCCAGTTGAGCGCCAGCTCTCGCAGGGCTGCCAGGTTGCCCGGCCGGAAGAAGCCGTCCAGCGCGCGCTCGATGTTCTTCTCCGGGTAGATGTTCCCGTGCTTCATCCGCTTGCGGAGGGCCTCCGGCGAGATGTCGACCAGCTGCACCTCGTCGGCGTCCTCGAGCAGGTGGTCGGGGATGGTCTCGCGGATCTTCAGCCCGGCGATCTCCTCGGCGACGTCCTTGAGGCTTTCGAGGTGCTGGATGTTCATCGTCGTGATCACGTCGATCCCAGCCTCGCGGATATCGTCGATGTCCTCCCAGCGCTTCTCGTGCGTGACCCCGGGCGCGTTGGTGTGGTAGATCTCGTCGATCAAGACCGCCTCGGGATGGCGGGCGAGGATCGCCTCAAGATCCATCTCCTCGAGGTCGATGCCCTTGTAGTGCACCATCCTGCGCGGGACAGCCTCGAGCCCGGCCAGCAGCGCATCGGTTCGGGGACGGTCGTAGGTCTCGACCAGGCCCACCACCACGTCCTTGCCAGCCGCCTTCAGGCGATGCCCCTCCTCGAGCATGGCGAAGGTCTTGCCCGCGCCCGGCGCAGCCGCCACCAGCACGGTCAGCCGGCCCCGCCGGGGCGCCTCCGCGACGCTGGCGGTGGGATGGGTCTTGGTCTGTGTCATCGACGGCTCGCGCCGACCTCCGCTGTCTGTGTAACTGCCTTCCCCTCAGCTAGATGGTAGGGGACGTTCACAACCACGGTGCCGGGACGGAAGAGCAGTGCCGCCTTCAGCCGCAACGCGGTCTGGTTGTGGAGGAACTGGTGCCACCAGCGGCCGTACACCATCTCCGGAAGGACAACCAGCAGCGTGCCCCCGTCGTTTTGCGCGTCGACTGCGTCGAGGTAGGACAGGAACGGCCGGATCACCGATCGATACGGCGATTCGATGATCTCCAGGGGGACGTGGTTGCCCCAGACCTCCCACTTCCGCTTGATGTCGGCGATCTTGGCGGGGTCGTCGGAGATGAAGACGGCGACGACGTGGTCGGCCAGCCGCCGCGCCAGCGCCAGCGTCTGCAGCTGCACGTCGTTGAGGTCGCCGATGGGGACGATCGCCACCGGATGCACGTCGCCCGGGGTTATCGGCGTCTCCGTCTCGACCCGGGCCTTGGCGGTGTTGTAGTGCCTGTGGATGGCGAGGGCGGTCAGCACGATCAGCGGGATCAGCAGCACCACCACCCAGGCGCCGGCCAGGAACTTGGTCGACGTGGCGATCACCAGCACCAGGGCGGTGGCGATGGCGCCCGCCAGGTTCATCGCCATCTTGGCCTTCCAGCCCTTGGCCTCCGGGCCTCCTTCCTTGCTGACCCTCCACCAGCGCACCACCATTCCCAGCTGGCTGAGGGTGAAGCTGAGAAAGACGCCGATGGTGTACAGCGGGATCAGCGCGTCCGTGCTGCCGCCGAAGACGGTGTAGAGAACGCCCGCCAGCACGCCCAGGGTGATGATGCCGTTGGAGAAGGCCAGGCGATCGCCCAGGCTGAGGAACTGCGACGGCGCGAACTTGTCGCGGGCCATGAAGTAGAGAAGGCGCGGGAAGTCGCTGAACGACGTGTTCGCGGCCAGCGCCAGGATCAGGGCTGTGGTCGCCTGCACGTACAGATACGCCGGACCGCCGCCGCTGCCGAAGACGACCCGGGCGAGCTTCGAGAGGATCGTCTGGTAGGGCTGCCCGTTGTAGTTGTGGACGTCCTCCATCTGCGGCGCCAGGCCGCCCGAGCCGGGGATGAAGTTGGGCTGGAGCTGGAACTGGTGGGCCAGGAAGGTGATCCCGGCGAAGGTCACCGCCAGGATGCCCACCATCACCATCAGAGTGGTCCGGGCGTTGCGCCACTCCGGCGCCTTGAACGCCGGCACCCCGTCAGAGATCGCCTCGACCCCGGTCAGTGCGGTGCAACCGGAAGCGAAGGCGCGCGCGATCAGGAAGGCGCCGCCCAGGCCGGCCAATCCGTACCCCGGGATCGGCAGCGGGCCCACGTAGTTGCTGTGCCGCAGCGAGTCCGGCACCGCAGTGCCCTGGGTCAGCAGGTGCACGATGCCGAACAGCACCAGCGCCGCCATCGCCGCGATGAAGAGGTAGGTCGGCACCGCGAACAAGCTTCCGGCCTCGCGGATGCCGCGCAGGTTGCCGAGTACCAGCAGGCCGATGACCAGGAGTCCGAGGGGCACCGTGAAGCGCGAGAGGTTGGAGAACGCGGAAGTCACCGCGCCCACCCCGGCGGACACTGACACCGCCACCGTCAGGATGTAGTCGGTCATCAGTGAGGCGCCGGCCACCAGACCGGGGATGTGGCCGAGGTTGTCGCTGGCGACGATGTACGACCCGCCGCCGCGAGGGTACGCCTTGATCGTCTGCCGATAGGACAGCCCGACCAGCAGCAGCAGCACCACGATCGCCACCGCGACCCCCGGGGCGATCGTGAGCGCGCCGGCCCCCGCGACCAGCAGCACCGCCAGCGTCTGCTCGGTGGCGTAGGCGACCGAGGAGAGCGCGTCCGACGACAGGACGGCAAGCGCCTTGATCTTGGTGAGGCGCTCGTGGGACGCCCTCGCGGATGCCAGCGGGGCCCCCAGCAGCGCCGATCGAATGTCGGCCATGACGCGACCCAACCCCTCGGGTGGGCGCTCGGCCCGAGCCGTGGCTCTCAGGTAACCCTGGTCGCGGCGCTCCAGTCCGGCCGCTGCGCTGCGAGCGACTCGGACTACCCCGGTGCCGCCGCCGGTGTCCTCGTCCTCCTCGTACAGCTCGACGTCAGGGTCGACCCGTCGCCACCGGCTGTCCGCCTCGCTGGGTGTCTGGCGGGACCAGATCTGGCCGGCGCGGCGCAAGAACTCCTCGTCAGCTTCGTCGGGTGGGTGATCGGGGCTCGGCCCCGCGGCGATCGCCATAGCACGGACGATCTTAGGCGGTGGCCGCCCGGATCAGCCCGGTTCGGCACCCTCGGTGTCGGGCACCAGCAGCGGCTGCAGCGGCGGCACGACGTCCCGGGACGACGAGCGCAGTAGCCGCAGCGTCGATGAGAGCTCCTCAGCGGTGAATGGGTCGCCCTGGCGATGAAATACCACCAGGCCCAGGTACCGGCGACCTTCGAGCACCGGGATGCCCATCCAGGCTGACAGCCCGACGTCGTGTCGGGGCTGGGCGACATGCGAGGGCGCCTCGGCGACCAGGATCGGGCGGCGCCTCTCTGCGGCTCGTAGCAGCTCCTGGGGCGCCCCCTCGATGGGGGCGAAGGCGGCCGCCAGCACTTCCTCGTCGGCGTCCACCGGGAGCATCTTCGCCTCGCCCCGGACCAGCCGCCCGGTGCGCTCCAGGATCGCCTGCTCCACCGTTCCGGTTCCCAGCATGCCCCGAGGGCGGGGCGAACGGCGCAACAGGCGCCGATGCACCAGGTAGTTCCAGGCCATCGCCGCGATCGCCCCGGCCAGCCCCGCCAGCACCAACCCGTCCCGCCCCAGGAGGCTGGTGAACACCACCAGGTTGAGGCATCCGCCGATCAGGGCGACCGGAAGGTAGACGGGGCGGCTGCGGCCCGGGGTGAATGGGTTGGCCACGTCGGCGAAGGTGAAGACCTGGTTGATCTGCCAGTTGAAGGCGAGACTGACCGTAAACGCTAGCGCCCAGGACTGGAACGGCCCCAGGCCGATGCCCTTGCCCACCAGCAGAAGCCCGATGAAGAGCGCCAAACCGGTCACGCCGACCGCGCCGTACTTCCAGATCCGGGCCGACCCTGGGACGTGGACCACCAGTGACCACAGGTGCCGGACGAAGGCGACTCCCTGGGCGGCCGAGGCGTTGCTGCGACCGGCATGGCGCTTGTCGAACGCCAGCGGGATATCGCCAACCTTGGCTGACGGCACGCAGACCAGGATCTCGAGCAGGATCTTGAAGCCGATCGGCCGGAACTCGAGTCCCTCGATCGCCGAGCGGCGACAGAGGAAGTACCCGGACAGCGGATCGGAGGTCTGGCGAGCTTCCCGGAAGAGGAGCTGGACCAGGCGCCTGCTGACGGCCGACGCAAAGCGGCGGGCAGGCCCCGACAGCCCTCGCGGGCTGCCGCCGCGCACGTATCGGGACGCGATCACCAGGTCGAGGTCCTCCCGGTCCAGGAGGGCCAGCATCTCCCGGAGCAACTCCGGCGGATGCTGGAGGTCGCCGTCCATCACCGCCATCAGCTCGGCGCGAGCCGCCTTGAGGCCGTCGACAGCGGCCGATCCCAGGCCGGTGCGGCCGGCCTCGGGACGGTGGATCGCCTGGATCACGAGGCCCTTGCGGGGCTCCTTTGACAGCCGCGTGATGACGTCGAAGGTGTCATCGTCGCTGTCGTCGACGAATACGACCTCGGCCTCGATCCCCTCGAGCACCGCCGCCAGCCGCGAGACCAGGGCCTCGACGTTGCCGGACTCGTTCCGGGTGGGGACGACGATCGACAGCTGGGGCGTTTTGGCGGCACCTTCCCGGGTCACGGTCAGTAGCTTAAGCGGGCGGGCGCCACAAATAGGGGGTGGACGTCGGCCAGCGGGGTACCGACATCCACCCTTGTGTCAACTCTAGCCTTCCGGTCGGCCTTCTGTTGCTTCTTGCGGGTCGCGGCAGGTTCGTACTCTTAGTCGTGCTTCGCCACTTCATGATCGGTTTCGCCCTGGTGGCGATGCTTGCCGGCTGCGGTCCATTTGGCTCCCCGCCAGGGACTGGCACCATAGTCGTGCCGCTGCCGGCAACTCCCCCCGCCGAACCGTCCGGTATCGCCCAGCGGCAGCCCAACTTGAAGCACATCCACGCCGTCGCCACCCACGATGGCGGACGTCACCTGGTCCTCGGCCTCCATACGGGGATCGCGATCGCGACCCCTGGCGGGACGCCACTGCCCGTCAGCGGTGGCCCCAAGGGCGATGTTTTGCAACTGATCTACGGCGGGGGCACGACGTTCTTCGCCGCCGGACACCTGGTCGGCGTCTGGGTGAGCCGCGACGACGGTGCCAGCTGGAGCGTCGCCTCGAGCGACGTCGCCGGCCTTGACGTCCACGGCCTGGCGATCGACCCTCGGAACCACACCGACGTCTATGCCTACGCGGTTGGGAAAGGGATGCTGGTTTCGAACGACGGTGGCGCCCATTGGGCGCATCATCCGGGCTTCGCCGACAACAACTACCTCACCGGCCTCACCGTCACCGGCGACGGCACCTTGCTGGCGGGCAGTCCCGAGCTCGGCATCCTGGCCAGCCCCGACCACGGCGCCAACTTCGTCCCCGTTCGCAACGCCACCGGAGCCGTCTACAGCCTGGGCTCGGCCGCGGGCAACGGCGACGTTGTGCTGGTGGCGGCGCAGACCGGGCTCTTCCTGACCCAGGACGGCGGCAAGAACTGGTCGGTGGGGGACCCCAGCGTGGCCGTCACCGGGGTCGCGGTCGACCCCGCGGACAGCCGCCACCTCTACGCGGGAACCGCGCAGGGCACGCTCTCGACATCGACCGACGGCGGCAACACATGGGTCAACTATTGAAGACGCTGCACCTGGTGCGCCATCCCGGCGACGAGCTCGCCTGGGAGGCGATCCGGGTTTCGAAGGAGCAGAGCGAGGTCAAAGTGGTGCTTCTCCAGGACGCCGCCGGCGATCAGCCGCCGCCGGGGGTGACTGTCTGGCGGTCGCCGCCGGTCGAATACGATGAGATCGTGGAGATGATGGAGTGGGCCGACAAGGTGGTGGTCTGGTGAGGCCCGAGCTGACCGCCAAGGTGGAGGTCGCGTCGGCCCAGGTTCGCGGTCTGAAGACGGCTTTGGTGGCGTTCTCCGGAGGGGTGGACAGCAGCCTGGTGCTGGAGATCGCCACCGCCGCCCTGGGCAGCCGCTGCCAGGGCGTCATCGCGAGCTCCCCGAGCCTGCCGCGTTCGGAGCTGGAGGCGGCCCTGGAGCTGGCTTCAAAGCGCGGCTGGAACGTCAAGGTGCTCCTCACTGACGAGGTGGGGCGCGCCGACTACGCCGCCAACACTCCGCAGCGGTGCTTCTTCTGCAAGAGCGAGCTGTACGACCGGCTGGTCGAGGTTGCCGCCGAGGTGGGCGCGACAGTGCTCGACGGATTCAACCGCGACGATCGCGCCGACTGGCGCCCCGGGCGTCGCGCGGCGGTCGAGCGCGGGGTGCTGAGCCCGCTCGACGCCGCCGGCATGGGCAAGGACGAGGTGAGGCAGGCGGCCCGCGAGCTGGGGCTCTCGAACTGGGACAAGCCGGCCGCCGCCTGCCTTTCGTCGCGGATCCCCTACGGCGTGCCGGTGACGATCGAGACGCTGGGCCGGGTCGAATCGGCGGAGCAGGTTCTGCGCGACGAGGGATTCGGCCAGCTGCGCGTCCGAGACGCCCACGCCGCCGCCACCATCGAGGTCGAACCCCACCAGCTGGATCGCATTCGCCAGCCCCGGCGCCTGGCGCGGATCGAGCGCCGCCTCCGCGAGCTCGGCTACGCCAGCGTCGCTGTCGACGAGCTCGGCTACCGGCGGGGCAGCCTCAACCAAGCGCCCCAGCGCTGAGTCCCTGCCCGTGTCCCTGACCGACGCCGACGTCGAACGCTACAGCCGCCAGCTGATCCTGTACGGGGTCGGCGAGGCCGGCCAGGAGCGCCTGGGCAACGCCCGGGTGCTGGTTGTCGGAGCCGGGGCACTCGGCTCGCCGGTGATCCAGTATCTGGCGGCGTCCGGTGTCGGGCACCTGACCATCTACGACGGCGACTCGGTCGAGCTGTCCAACCTGTCACGGCAGCCGCTGCACGGGGAGGCTGACCTGGGGAGCGCCAAGGCAGACTCTGCGGCGGCGGCGGCCAGATCGATCAATTCGGCAGTGGATGTCGTGGCGGTGGGGCGGCATCTGCTTCCGGCAGAGTCCGGCGACGTGGTGGGTGGCTTCGATGTCGTCTGCGACGCTACCGACGATTTCACTATCAAGTTCGCCCTCAACGACGCCTGCGTCGGCGCCGGGGTGACGCTGGTCCACGCCGCCATCCTGCAGTACGGCGGGCAGCTCACTACCGTGGTGCCCGGGGGGCCGTGCTACCGGTGCCTCTTTGGGGGCGAGCCGGACCCAGAGGCGGTCCCGACCTGCGCCCAGGCGGGCGTCCTGGGTCCGGTGGCAGCGGTGATCGGCGGGCTGCAGGCGACCGAGGCGCTGAAGACGATCCTGGGCGTCGGCCGGCTTCTCAGCGGCCGGCTGCTGGTCTACGATGGCCTGCGGCCCCGTACCCGCGCCGTCGAATTCGCGCGTGACCCCGCCTGCTCCGCGCCTCACAACCCAGCCCTTTGAACGATCTCGGAGGAGAACTGCCATGAGCGTCGATCTCGTCCTTACCCATGTGGATTCGGGCGTCCTGGAGATAACCCTGAACCGCGCCGAGAAGCGAAACGCCCTCAGCCTGGAGCTCTTCGAAGCTCTGGGCGAGGCTTTTGACAAGGCCGCTGACTCCCAGGTCCGGTCGGTGCTGGTTCGCGGCAACGGGCCGGTGTTCTGCGCCGGCATCGACCTCAACTCGCTGGCGACGCTGGCCGGAGACCAAACCGACGGAGCCTTCATGAAAGGGCTGAGGCACCTCCAGGACATATTCATGCGGCTGGAGCGGATCGGCAAGCCGTCGGTGGCGGCGATGCAAGGTGCCGCTGTCGGCGCCGGGCTCCAGCTGGGCCTGGCCTGCGACCTGCGGGTCGCCGCTGAGGACCTCAACGTGGGGCTCTTCGAGATCCGCTACGGCATCGTCCCCGACCTCGGTGGCCTGCACCGCGCGGTTCACCTCTGCGGCTTGTCACGCGCCAAGGACCTGGCCATGACCGGGCGCGAGGTGGGGGCCCAGAAGGCGCTCCGGATCGGCCTGGTCGATCGCGTTGCCGCCAACGAGGAGCTCGAGGACACCGCCCGCGAGCTGGCCCGAGACCTGGCCAACCAGGCGCCGCTGGCGGTCCGGGCGATCAAACGGCTCTGCGATCAGGCCGCCCAGGGGGCCACCGCCGAGGAGAGCCTGGACGCTGTCGGCGAGGTCCAGGTCGATCTGATCGCCCATCCGGACTTCATGGAGGCGGTCAGCGCCCGGATGCAGAAGCGGGAGCCGGTCTTCTCAGGACAATGATCCTGGCCCTCGACCAGGGCACCACCGGGACCCGCGTCCTGCTCGTGGACGGCACCGGTTCGGTGCGCGCGGCGGCGTATCGCGAGATCACGCAGCACTACCCCCGCCGGGGATGGGTCGAGCACGACGCCGAGGAGATCTGGCGGACGGTGCTGGATTGCGCCGCCGAGGTCCTGGCCGGCGCTGACGCCGCACCGATCGCCGGCATCGGCATCACCAACCAGAGGGAGACGTTCGTGCTCTGGGATCGCTCGACAGTGCGCCCGGTGGCTCCGGCGATCGTCTGGCAGTGCCGGCGCAGCGTCGAGATCTGCCGCAGCCTCAAAGAGGCGGGCCGCGAGCCGCTCTTCCGGGAGCGCACCGGCCTGCTGCTTGACCCTTACTTCTCGGGCACCAAGCTTCGTTGGCTGCTGGACTCGGACCCCGAGATCCGGCGGCGGGCTGAAGCCGGCGAGCTGGCGTTCGGGACCATCGACACCTGGTTGATGGCGCGGCTGACCGGCGGCACGGAGCACCTGACCGAGCCCGGAAACGCCAGCCGCACCCTGCTCTTCAACATCCACACGCTGGCCTGGGACGAGGAGCTGTGCCAGGTCCTGGGCGTTCCCGCAGCGGTGTTGCCCGAGGTCAGGGACAGCTCCGGCGACCTCGGCCGGACCGACCCACAGGCCTTCCACGGGCTTGACCTGCCGATCGCGGGGGTGGCCGGCGACCAGCAGAGCGCCCTTTTCGGCCAGGCCTGCTTCAGGCCGGGGATGTGCAAGAACACCTACGGGACCGGGTCCTTCGTCCTCCTCAATACCGGGGAGACGGCAGCCTCCAGCAACTCCGGGATGCTGACCACGGTCGGCTGGCGGGTCGGGGGCAAGGTCACCTACGCGCTGGAAGGGGCGATCTTCGTCACCGGCGCCGCCCTCCAGTGGCTTCGCGACGGGCTGGGGCTGATCCAGACCGCCGCCGAGGCCGGGCCGATCGCCGCTTCCAGGTCAGACGCCGGCGGAGTCCACCTGGTACCGGCTTTCGTTGGCCTGGGAGCGCCCTACTGGGACCCCGACGCCCGGGGCGTCATCAGCGGGATCACCCGAGGCACCAGCCGCGAGGACCTAGTCCGCGCGGCGGTCGAATCGATGGCCCTGCAGACTGCCGACGTCCTGACCGCGATGGCTGTCGACGCGGTGCCGCCCCAGGAGCTGCGGGTGGACGGTGGCGCCAGCGTGATGGACGCCCTGGTTCAGTTCCAGGCGGACCTCTGCGGGATTCCCGTGGTTCGGGCCGCTTCGGCGGAGACAACAGCGGTCGGCGCCGCCTACCTTGCCGGCCTGGCGACGCGCGTCTGGTCCTCGACGGACGAGATCGCCGGGACCTGGCGAGAGTCGGCCAGGTTCGTTCCCGGCATGCCGGATGAGGAGCGCCAGGGCCGCCTGCAGGCGTGGCACGAGGCTGTAAACAGATCTCTTTACAAAAATTGACCGTTCTTTACGCGATCTTCACCACTTCGCCGAGGGAGCAGAGTTTAATTCTGATCACAGCCGAGCCCTACTCAATCCCTTCCTTGGAAAAGCCCGAGACCCCCCTCGGGCTTTTCTATTTGTACAGACAAGTTGTAGACAACTTGCCCGCGCTGCCGCGAGTTTGAACTCGGGCTGAGAACCGGGCCGCCACTACAATTGCGGGCGTGTCGGGTGCAGCCATCGCGGAACATGCTGTCTCGCGCCCGAGCCGCTACGGCATCCTCTACCCGCGGCAGAACCTGAAGGAGTTCCGCACCATGCTGGTGCTGATGTTCCTGGTATCTGTCGGTTTCGGCGGATACGACGTCCTGTTTCGCCACCAGACGCAGGAGGCGACCATTTTCCTTCTCTACGGCGCCTTTCCGATCGCCTTCGGCTCGGCGCTGATGCTGTACGGCGCGCTGAGCACGGTCAGATTCGACGAGGACGGCGTCAACGTCCGCTACGGCCCCTTCCGCAAGGCCCACCTGGATTACGCCGACATCGACAAAGGCCGCCTCGAGACGATCGAGAGCGTCTGGGAGCGTTCCGGGCGGAAGCCCAGCAAGATGATCCGCAATCTCTACAAGCGGAAGGCGCTCTGCATCAAGATCAAGGGCGGCGACCAGCTGCCGTATCAGCTCAGCCGCAGCCTCGGGCCCCGCCTGGTGTTCGACCACGACCTGGTGCTGCCCGTCACCGACATCGAGGACGCCATGGGGGCGCTCAAGGACGGGCTGCAGCGATACCGGGGTTCCTTCGCCGCCACCACGCCGGCAACCCGTCGCGGGCATCGAAGGGGCAAGCGGGGGAGGCGATGAGCGAGGAGGCGGGCTCGCTCGAACCCGACCAGGAGCAAGCCGAACCGCGGCTCGACCGGCGCGACTACAAGATCATCGTCACGATCACGGCGCTGGCCTTCCTGCTCCGGCTGCTGAGCCCCATCCTTCCCGACTTCGCCACCAACCCCACATCCTGGCCGCCGGTCCGGGTGCTGGGCCTGGGCCATCCGTTCCAGACCCCCAACGGCTACATCTTCGACGAGGTCTACTTCGCCCAGGACGCCTGCAAGGACCTGGTTGGGATGGACTACTACGACCCGGAGCCGCCGCTGGCCAAGCTGGTGATCGCCGCCGGCATCGTCGTCGGCGGCACCTGGATGCACTACGACCAGGCGTACCACCACCAGGTCACCACCACCAACGGCGCCTCCCACGACAACACCTGCGAGGCCGCCGGCACCCTGCCCGGATTTGGAACCTGGGGATGGCGCCTGGCCAGCCTGGTCTTCGGCACCGCCCTGGTGCCGCTGATCTACCTGATCGCGCTCCGGATCCGCCAGGACCGCTTCTTCGCCGGCTCCGCAGCGCTATTGATGACGCTGGACGGGATGGCCTTCGTGCAGTCGCGAATCGGCATGATCGACGCGGTCGCGCTGGCGCTGCTGCTGGTGGCCTACTGGGTGTTCCATCTCCACCTTGGCGCCCGCACGTCGCGGCGATGGTGGTGGACGGCGATCCTGTTGGGGCTCTGCATCGGGCTGTCGGCGGCCGCCAAGTGGACCACCCTGGCGGCCTGGGGAACGATGCTGGTGATCCTTGTCGGCGGCTTCCTCTGGCGCACCGACCGCCAGTTCCGCGGCCACCGGCCACGACCGCGATACGGCCCGCAGGACACCGCGACCCGGTGTTCGGCCTACCTGCTGGTATTCGCCGCGATACCTGTCCTGGTCTACGGCGCCAGCTACTTCCGCTACAACAGCATCCCCCACTGCAACGCCTTCGACGCCAAGGGTCTCGAGATCCCGGCGATCTGCTCGCCGGCCCACCCCGCGCCTCTGGCGCTCACCCTATCGGAGGTCCACCTGGGGCCGGCCGCGGTCTGGGTTCCGACCAGCCTCGACCTGGTTCGCTACATCAACCAGATCAAGGTGCACGACGAGTGGGCCTACGACTACCACGCGCACCTGACAGCGACCCATCCCTACGGCTCCAAATGGTGGACGTGGCCGCTCCTACTGCGGCCGGTCGCCTACTACTACCAGGACGGGACCGGGACTGACAGCCTCACCGGCGCGCCGCTGCGAGAGGAGGTGTTCAACCTGGGCAACCCGGCGATCTGGTGGGCCGCGATCCCGGCGTTGATCTACTGCGCCGCGGTGGCGATCCGGCGCCGGAAGTATGCGGCGATATTCATCGCCATCGCCTTCGCCGCCGCCTGGCTGCCGTTCTCCCGCGTGACCCGTGTGATGTTCCTGTACCACATGTTCGGCAGCCTGCCGCTGATGATCCTCGCCGTCTCGTACGCCCTGACCGACCTCAAAAGCTGGGCCACCACGCGCCAGCTGGGCTCGATGCGGCTGAGCGCGCCCACCGGCCGGCTGCTGGTCACGGCCTACCTCGGGACGGTGGTGCTCACCTTCATCTTCCTGTATCCGCTGTGGACCGCGCTGCCCATCAGCGGGGCCAGCTGGCAGCAGCGGATCTGGTTCAACGTCCCCACCGACAACCGCTTCCTGCACATCCAGCCGGACACGCGGATCTCCTGGATCTGATCCCGTGAGCGCGCTGCTCATCGGCTACCTGGTGCTGGTCTGGCTGACGGGTGTGGCCCTGACCTTCGTCAGCCGGATGCCGTGGGAGCTCGAGGGCCGCCTGGCGGCGGGGGTACCCGTTGGGTTTGGTCTCACCGCGATGCTGACGTGGGTGCTGGCGATTCCGTTCGGGATGTCGCCAAGCGCGGTCGTCGTGGGGGCGGTGGCGACGGCCGTGGTGCTGGCCGCCTGCGTGCGATGGACGCGCTGGCGGGAGCCGCTGCGGGATGAGTCGGCCGCGATGGTCCGTCGCTGGCGCAGCCGTCAGGCGCTTCCGCTGGCACTGCTGCTGCTGCTGGCGGCGATCTTCTTCATCCCTTTCTACATGCGCGCCCTGGAGCTCAAGCCGGAGGGGCTCTGGGCCGGCTACGTGAACATCTGGGGCGACTGGTGCACCCACCTGAGCATGGCCGGCTACCTCTCGCACGCCCGCAACCTTCTGCCACCGCAGAACCCATTCTTCAGCGGATTCCGGCTCACATACCCGTTCCTCCCGGACCTCTTCTCGGGGATGCTGCTGCACCTGGGCATGAGCTTGGAGGGCTCCCTGCCACTAACCAGCGCCGTCCTCTCGATAGCCCTGGTGGTGATCTTCTACTCCACCGCGCTCCGCCTGGTGGGCAACCGCTGGGCGGCCGCGCTCGGCAGCCTGGTCTTCTTCCTCAGCGGGGGGCTCGGCTTCTTCAACCTCTTGGGCGACGCCCGCTCATCGTCGGGGACGCTGTCGGACTGGCTTCGGTCGCTGGCCACTCTGATCGCGCACCCGGTCCGCGAATACACCCTCGATCGTTCCACCGGCTTTCAGTGGCTGAACCCGGTGCTGGCCTACCTGGTGCCGCAGCGGACCACCCTGTTCGGTTTCAGCCTGGGGCTGGTGGTGATCTCCCTGCTCTGGTACGGGCGGAGCCGCCGGCAGCTGCGCGAGACGATCCTTGCCGGGATTCTGCTGGGGATGATGCCGCTGCTGCACACCGCTACGTACTTCGACCTGCTGGTGCTCGCGGGAGGGCTGGCCCTGATCGATTTGGGCGTGGCCCTGTTTGGCAGCGAGAACCTCGGTACCGCGATCACGCGATGGATCGCATTCTTTGCGCCGGCGCTCCTCCTCGGGGGTCCCCAGCTGCTGCTGATCCTGCCGCCGGCGGCGTACGACCACTCATTCCTGCAGGTCCAGCTGGGCTGGCTGGCGGCTCCGCCGGGCGCGCCCTACCACCTTTCGATCGGCGTCTTCTGGCTTTACAACACCGCCTTGCTGATCCCGCTGTCACTCGCCGCCTTCGCCAGCCGATCCTGGGGCAAGCCCGGCCTGCGCCGTTTCCTGGCGCCGGCGTGGCTGCTGTTCCTGCTGCCCAACGTGCTGATCCTGCAGCCCTGGGACTGGGACAACACCAAGTGGTTCCTCTGGTGGGCGATCCCGGCCTCCATGCTCGCCGGACTGGTGCTCTACGAGCTGATGCGAAGGGGTCCGCTGCTGGCGGTGTTGGGCGCTGTGCTGCTGTTGGTCTCGATCAGCGCCGGGGCGCTCGACCTCAACCGCGCATCCCAGAAGGACCTCCCCAACGTCAGCTTCCAGCTGCTCGACAACGAGGAGCTCAGGGTCGCCGGATGGGCCCAGGCCAACACTCCGGATGAGGCCGTCTTCCTCACCGGCTGGAAGAACAACCATCCGATCCTGACCCTAAGCCGTCGCGTCGAGGTGATGGGCTACCCGGGTTGGCTGTGGACCTGGGGACTGCCTTATCCGCAGAGACGGCAGCAGGACGTGGTCGACATGTATCGGGGCGGCAACCGGACCGCGTCACTGCTGCGGAGCTACAACGTCGCCTACGTGGTCATAGGTCCACAGGAGCGCCAGGAGATCGCCGCCAACGTCGCGTACTATGAAGGCCGCTACCCGCGGGTATACAGGTCTCCCACGGGCGAATACGAGGTATTTCGCGTCGGCTGAGGCCGGCTCCGCTGGAGATCCGCAATGTTCTTTATCCGGTTCACGATCAACGTCCTTGCGCTGCTGGCGGTCTTCTTGCTGGTGTGGAACATCCAGGGCGACAACATCGTCTTGATCGCGATCGTGATGGCGGTGGTGCTGTCGGTCATCAACGTCTTCATCCGCCCGATCGTGCTGCTGCTGACGCTGCCTGCAAACCTGCTCACGTTCGGGATCCTCGGCATCGTCATCAACGCGTTCCTGTTCTACTTCGCGGCCCGCTTGGTGCACATCCCTGTCGATTTCTGGAGGGCGGCGCTGGGCTGGCTGGTGTTCTCGTTGATCTCCGCGGCGCTCAGCCAGGTGGCCCTCAGTGACTAAGGCCGAGCGTCACGGCCCGATCCCCGAGCTGGCGCTGTCGATCAGCGCCGCCGACCGGCCGGGGACGCTGGCGGCCCTGACGCGGGTGATCTTCGAGCACGGCGCCAACATCCTCTACGTGGGGATCGCGGGTCGCCGCGAGGGGCGCGCCGAGATCTACTTCGAGCTCGACCAGGTGGCCGACTCGGCCTCTCTGGTCGCCGGCATCGAGACCCTGGCCGACGTGGCGCAGGTGACGCGGGAGCCAACCTTCCAGAAGATCTTCGGGCGGCGGGTCATTGTTGTCGGCGCCGGCGCCCAGGCCTCGGGCGTAGTCGCCGGCGCGGTCAACGAGGCCGACCGGCACAACATCCGGGGCGAGCGGATATCGGTCGACACCATCGCCCTGGTGGGCGAGAGCGAGATCGCCGAGGCGGTGCGCGCCGTCGGTCGGCTGCCCCGGGTAGAGTGCCTGGTCCTGGCCGGCAGCCTGATGGGCGGCGAGATCACCCGCGCGGTCCAGGAGATCCAGGCGCTGGGGATCCTGGTGGTCTCGCTGAAGATGGCGGGATCGGTGGCCAAGGTCGCCGACCTGGTGGTGAGCGACCCGCTGCAGGCGGGAACGATGGCGGTGATGTTGGTGGCGTCGACGGCGACGCTGGACATCGACCGGATCCGCGGGAGAAGCTTCTGAGCCGGTCCGCCTCCGGGAGCTGGCTGCCAGTCTTCCAGGAGATCGCGGATGAGGTCCAGGCCGCCGTGGCTGGGGTCTGGGGCCGGCCCGAGGCGCGGCCGGTGCAGGGCCGCGGGGCGGGCGGAGACGGCACCGTCTTCATCGACAGCCTGGCGGAGCGGATCGTCCTGTCGCGGCTGGAGCTGGAGCACGATCGCGGCCGGCGCTTTCACCTGATCTCGGAGGAGGCCGGCGAGCGCGACTACGGTGGGGAGGAGGTAGTAGTGGTCGACCCCATCGACGGCAGCCACAACGCCAAGATGGGGATCCCCTACTTCAGCCTGACGCTGGCCGCCGGCGACGATCGAACGCTGGGCGGCGTGCGCGAGGGCGTGGTTCGCAACCTCGTAACCGGCGACCACTTCGAGGCGGCGCGCGGCGCCGGCGCCACCCTCAACGGCGCTCGCATCACCACCGGGGCCGCCGACCAGGGAGTCGGCATCAACGTGCTCCAGGTGGAGGCGACGCGCCTGATGGACCATCTCGAGGAGTACCGGGAGCTGCTGCGGCGGGCCGAGAAGATCCGGATGCTGGGTTCGGCGGCGCTGAACATATGCCTGGTCGCCACCGGCGCCATCAGCGTCAGCGTGGCGCCCAGCCTGCGCTCGGTCGACTGCGCCGCGCCGCTGCTCGTTCTGGCCGAAGCCGGCGGCGCCGCCAGTGACAACGCCGGCGGGGACCTGGGGGGGCTGGATATGGCGCTGGACGTGCGCCCGAGCGTTGTCGCCGCCGGCAGCCGCGAGCTCCTCCAGGTGGCGCTGGAGAGCCTGAGGCCCGGAACGGTTCGCTAAGCTCCGGCCATGCCGGAGCTACGCCGCGATCCCGTAACCGGCCGCTGGGTCTGCCTGGCGCCGGTCCGGGCGGAACGTCCCGAGGCACCCGCCAGCAAAGCCCCAGAGTCGCCGTCTTCGGTGGCCGGCTGCCCCTTCTGTGAGGGCAACGAGGAGAGCACCCCCCCGGAGGTGATGGCGGTGCGGCCGGGCGGCGGGGCGGCCGACACGCCGGGATGGAGCATCCGCGTCGTCCCCAACCTGTACCCCGCGTTCTCCGACGCTGATGGGCCCGCCGACCTGGGCAATGCCCTCCACGCCTACGGGCCGGCGCTGGGCGCCTGCGAGGTGCTGATCCACAGCCCCGACCACAGCCGCTGGCTGCCGTACCTGTCCGACGCCCAGGCGAGGCTGGTGATGGGCACGACATGGCGGCGGTACCTCGCCCACAGCATCTCCGGCGTCGGCTCGGTGGTGGCGCTCTACAACCACGGGCAGGCCGCCGGGGCATCGCTGGCTCACCCGCACGGCCAGGTCTACGCGACGCGGGCCGTCGGACCCGTCCTCGAGGAGGAGTACCGCGGCGCCGAGGAGGCGCTCAAGACGCTGGACGCCTGCGTCTTCTGCCGGATGATCGAGGAGGAGCTGGCACAGGGGGTGAGGGTCATCGCCCGCACCAATCAGTTTGTGGCGATAACTCCGTACGCCTCGCGGCAGCCCTACGAGTGCTGGATCCTGCCCACCCACCACCTGGCCGATTTCGGCGAGGCCGCCGAGAACGTCGCCGGCGAGCTGGGGGTGTTCCTGAAGTCGGTGCTCTGGAGGCTGACCGCGGTGGCCGGTGAGGTGCCGCTCAACTGGTACATCCACAGTCTGCCCAACGCCGCCGGCGACTGGCGCGACAGCTACCACTGGCACCTCGAGATCCGTCCCAAGCTGACCGAGATCGCCGGCTTCGAGCTGGCCACCGGGACCTACGTCAACACGCTGGCGCCCGAGGTCGCGGCGGCGGCGCTGAGCGCCCACGCGGCACCCCCGACGGGCGAATCCGCCCCTCGCGGCTGAGGGCGGGCGCCGGAGCTTAACTTGTTATCGTTGTCCGGCCGCGCGGGAGTAACTCAGCGGTAGAGTGCAACCTTCCCAAGGTTGAAGTCGCGGGTTCGATCCCCGTCTCCCGCTCCAAGATCGCATCGCGATATCCTGTGCCACCAATGACAAACGGACCGGACCATCCCCTGATCCTCCCGCTTGAGCCTGATGGCGATGAACGCAAGCTCAACATCTTCCGGACCCTGGCTCGCAATCGGCCCTTATACAGGGGCTTCCTGAAGCTCGGCGGGCACCTCCTCACGGGCGGCGTCTTGCCGGCACGCGAACGAGAGATCGTCATCCTCCGCATCGGTTGGCGCGCAGGATCGGAGTACGAGTTCGGGCAGCACACGGTTATCGGCAAGGCCGCCGGTCTGACTGACGACGAGATCGCCAGGCTCGCCGACTCCGGACCGGGCGAGTGGGACTCGGATGACCGCGCGCTGGTCAACATGGCAGACGAGCTGTGCGACGACGACGCCGTGGGATCTGAGACCTGGACCGCATTGAGCCAGAGGTGGAACGAAGCGGAGGTCCTGGAACTGCTGGTGCTCGCGGGGTACTACCGCCTCGTATCCGGCCTCCTCAACAGCGTCGGCGTGGCCCTGGAAGCCGGGACACCGGGATGGCCTGCGGCCGCAGTGGCCGCGCGGCGCGCGCCACGCGACGACAGCTGATGACCGGCAGGCTGGCTGGGCGCAGGGTCCTCGTGGTGGGCGGCGGAACCCGGACTACGGACGACCCCGAGGCGCCGCTTGGTAACGGCCGGGCGATCGCCATCGCGGCGGCGGAGCAGGGCGCGGCGGTTGCTGTCAGCGATGTCGATGGAGGGGCTGCGCAGACCACCGTTGACATGGTCAGGGCACGGGGCGGAGTGGCCCACGGACTTGCCGCTGACGCCGCGGACGTCGAGTCGTGTGCTCGAACCGTCGAATGGGCAGCATCCGAACTGGGCGGCCTTGACGGCCTCGTGCTCAACGTCGGTATCGGACTCGGGGGTGGTCTCCAGGGCACTTCGGCCGAGGAATGGGACACCGTCTTCGCGGTCAACGTTCGATCACACTTCCTGACCCTCAAGGCTGCCATCGATCTGATGGCGGAGGAATCGTCGACGGTCCTCATCTCGTCGGTGGCGGCGCTGCGCCCGGGGAGCGGCATCCCGGCGTACGACAGTTCCAAGGCAGCGCAGATCGGCCTGATGCGCCACGCCGCCCGCGAGGCGGCCCGCAGGGGTGGTCGCGTGAACGTTGTCGCCCCTGGTTTGATCGACACTCCGCTTGGCCGATGGGCCAGCGCGGGACGCCCTAGCCGGGCGACGACCCGCATCCCGCTCCGGCGCCAGGGAAGGGCCGAAGAGGTTGCCGACGCCGTGGTCTTTCTTCTGTCCCGAGAGGCGAGCTACATCACGGGTCAGGTCCTGGCTGTCGACGGCGGCCTGTCAACGCTGGTCTGAAGTAGCGCTCATTGGCGAAGCCCGACCGATAGCTACCTTCTCGTCTCGTACCGCATCGCCACCGCCCCCGAGCCGAGCTCCAGCCGGTCCACCAGCTTCAAGTCGACATACTTCGACAGACCCGCGAACAACGTAGGCCCGTGGCCCGCGAGCCTGGGATGCACCACGAACTCGTACTCATCGATCAACCCCAGCTCCGTCAACGCCAGTGGGAGCTTCACACCTCCGACCAGCAGTCCTCGGCCCGGCTCCCGCTTGAGTTGCTCAACCGCGGCACCCAGGTCCCCGCGCACGAGCTCGGCGTTCCAATCGACCTGCTCCAGGGTGCTCGAGACCACGTACTTTTTCGCCGCGTTGATCGTCTGGGCAAACGGTTCCATCCAATCCGGTCTCGCCACGGTCGCCGCCGGCGGCCTCCAGGCTGATTCCATCATTTCGTACGTCACCCGGCCAAAGAGAAGGGCATCGGCAGCACTGAGGTTCTCGGCTGCTTGACTATGCAAGGCTTCATCCGCCGGGATGGCACGATGGTCGCAGCACCCGTCCAATGTGACGTTGATGGAGTATCGAAGCGGTCGCATTGGGGCAGAGTATCGTCAATGTGCTAAACCAGGCCCGCCCCCTGGTCAGGCCGGCGTCACACCGAGCTGCTCGGCTAGAGCGACGATGATGCCGTCCGGGCCGCGGAGGTAGCAGAGCCGGTAGCTGTCCTCGTATTGCGCCACCTCGCCGATGAGTTCGCCACCGTGGTCGCGCAATCGCGCGATGGTGTCGTCGATGTCGTCGACGGTGAACATGACGCGATGCATGCCCAGCGTGTTGTGCGGAGGGTTCTTCGGCTCAGGGCTGGAGGCTGCGGGGGTGTGGTACTTGGCCAGCTCGATCTTGCCGTGGCCGTCCGGGGTTCGCATCATCGCTATGTCGCTCCGGACGCCGTCGAGTCCGACGGTGCGGTCAGCCCAAACGCCCTCGATCTGCGCCTCGCCTTCCAGCTCCATGCCGAGCGCCGCGAAGAACGCGACGGCTGCCTTCAGGTCGTCGACGACGATGCCGACGTTGTCCAGCCGCCGAATGGTCATATCTCCGAGGATAAAGCGCGCTGGTATCCGGAGCGGCCGGTGAGATACTGGGCTCGCTGTGGTAACCGGGCTTCGGCGCAGCAGTCTTGTGTTGTCCGCTGCGCTGCTGGCAGCCTGTACGTCGGCTCAGGCGGGCGCAACAGCCTCACGCCGGGCTTCGCCGGCTCCGACCACATCTCACGGGGTGATTGTCGCTGCGCCCTCCCCTGGATTGACTTCCACTCCACCGCCTCCGTCGCCGGAAGCGCCAGCTGCTCCGGTGAGGTTCGACGGCATTGCTTTTCGGACGCCAACTGTAGGCTGGGCGGTCGGGCTCCGCGCCGCTGGCGATAACACCGCGACCGTGGAGATTAGCCACTCACTTGACGGCGGCACGACGTGGTCTCGCGCGATTCCTGTTGCCACCTATGCGCACCTCGATGTCGCATACGGGTCACCTAGCGTGCGATTTGCTGATGCACGACACGGATTTGTTTTCGGCCAAGGAGCTGTCGAGACCCTTGATGGCGGGACGACGTGGAATGACGCTGGGCTGGCGGGTCGTGTTTACGAGATTGCGCCGGTTGGAGCAGACGTCTGGGCTGCGGTGGGGTGCGATCCCACCGTTGTTTGCCGAAACCAAATACTGACGCGGTCGCTTGGCGGCGGGGCCTGGAACGGACTTCCAGCGGAACCTGACCTGAGCTCTTCACCGATATCGCTGCTCAGGGTGAGCCACGATGTGGCAGTAGCGGCTGTCGTTGCCTGGCAGGACAAACCACGGTTGGCGGTAACCAACGATGCCGGCCGCAGCTGGCGAGCGTTGCAAGGCCCTTGCTCAAATCTGGGTCAGGGTGCGATTGCCTCCGACGATGGACGCACGATTTGGCTGGCTTGCGGTGGCCAGCCCGGCGCTGGGGAACAGCCGAAAGCACTCTATGTTTCGACCAACGGCGGCACGTCGTGGGAGCTGCGAGCGCGAGATTACCCGGATCCTGTTCTTGGCGATCTGACGATCGGCGGCTACGTCAATGCTTTGCGGATCTCTGCGAGTGGAGTTGGCTTCCTCGGGTTGGCACGGGAAGGGATCCTTCGCAGTACGGATGGCGGTAGGACATGGAAGGACCTTGGGGTATCCGATGGTGCGGGCGGAGACGCACACAACCTCTGGCTCGTCGATTCGAGCCACCTGTGGGCGGTCGTCGCCGGGATCAACGGTCCGACCCTCTACAGAAGCACCGACGGAGGTGCCACGTGGAGCGCCGTGGCCAGTTCTCCGCCGAGCTAGTGGCGTGGCGAAGTCGTAAACGTTTTGGGCAGCTTGCCCGTATTCATGTTGAGGACAACCACGCGGCCCCGACCTGGGGTCGCCCAGGCTTCCGTACAAAAAGGTGCGATAACAGGGCCAACAGATGTATGCGCTAAGGCTCGGGAGAGCATTCCTCGTCGTCTTGGGCCTGGGGCTGCCCATCACCGCGATCATCTACGGCCTGGACAACCATCACCCCGATGTCGTAACGGTCAATGTGGCGGTGTTGCTGGTTGTTGGGCTCCTGCTCGCCCTTGTTCGCGGGCTGCGGCGGCGATCGCCATAGCGCTCGAGTCAGGAGCGCCCTAGGCTCCCTAGGTTCATTGTCTCACCCACCCGGGGGCTTGCCGCAAGCCCCCCGCTCCGTGCGACGCTGGCGCCGCATTGGTGGCGAGCAGGGTTAGGAGAATGTCTGAACATGCGGTTGTGATCGCCGGCGGCGGTCCGACGGGGATGATGCTGGCGGCGGAGCTGATGCTGGCGGGGACCGACGTCCTCATCGTCGAGCGCCGCCCCAGCTTCGCGCTCGAGAGCTCGCGCTCCCGCGGTCTGCACTCCCGCACCATCGAGGTGCTCGATCAGCGCGGCATCGTTGATCGCTTCCTCGCCGAAGGGAAGGCCGTCCAGGTGCAGGCGTTCGCCGGGGTGCCCCTCGACATCAGCGATTTCCCCACTCGCCACAACTACGGGATGGCGCTGCTGCAGAGCCACTTCGAGCGCATCCTGGCCGGTTGGCTCGATGAGCTGGGCGTTCCGTACCTGCGCGGGCACGAGGTGACCGGTTTCACCCAGCACGACGGCGGTGTCCACGTCGCCCTGTCCGATGGCACGTCGCTACAAGCGCAATTTCTCGTCGGTTGCGACGGGGGGCGCAGCGCCGTGCGCAAGGCGGCCGGGATCGAATTCGCGGGCTGGGATCCAACCACGCGCTGGATCATCGCCGAGGTCGAGATGGAGGAGACGCCGGAATTCGGCTTGCGTGGCGGTGGTGGCATCGGCCCGGGCGAAGAGGGCCGGGTGGGCGTCACCCTGATCGTGCCCGACCTGGACAGCACCGATGAGCCCACCCTGCAGGATCTGCGCGACGCGCTGATCCGGGTCGACGGCAAGGACTACGGCGTGCACAGCCCGCGCTGGATCTCCAGCTTCACCGACATGACGCGTCAGGCCGTCGCCTATCGCAGCGGACGCGTGCTGCTCGCCGGTGACGCGGCCCATGTGCATGCTCCGATCGGCGGGCAGGGCTTGAACATCGGTGTGCAGGATTCGGTGAACCTGGGCTGGAAGCTGGCCCAGGTGGTCACGGGAACATCACCGCTCAGCCTGCTCGACACGTACCATGCCGAGCGGCATCCGGTCGGTGCCCGGGTGCTGCAGAACACCATGGCGCAAAGAGCGGTCGGCGCCAACGACGAGCGCACGGTGGCGCTGCGGAACATCCTTGCCGAGGTGCTGACGATGGACCAACCGCGCAAATACATCGCGGGGATGATCTCCGGCCTCGATGTCGCCTACGACCTGGGCGAGGGACACCCCCTACTCGGGCGCCGCATGCCCGATCTCGACCTGGTCACCCCGATGGGGCCCACTCGAGTCTTCGCCTTCCTCCACGAGGCAAAGGCGGTGCTGCTAAACCTCGGTGCGCCCGGCCGCTTCGACATTACTCCATGGGCGGATCGGGTTCAGCTTGTCGACGTCGAATACGCCGGCGTTTGGGAGCTCCCGGTACTTGGCGAGGTCGCTGCCCCGACGGCCGTGCTGGTGCGGCCGGATGGACACGTGGCGTGGGTTGGGGAGGGCACCGACGAGGGGTTGGGCGACGCGCTGACCAGCTGGTTCGGTGCTGCCGTAGCGGGCGTTACCCGGTAGAAGCGATCCACCTCATGGCGCCGGTATAGGTAAAGACGCCAGGCTTCGCGAAGCCGGGATTTTATATCGTTGACACGATATATGTTGATAAAGTAATATATGTCCATGGCAGATGCCTTCCAGATCCTGGCCGATCCGACCCGCAGACGACTTGTCGAGGCGCTGCGTCAGGGCGAGCGTTCCGTGAACGAGCTCGTCGACGTCGTCGACATTGGTCAGCCTGGCGTGTCGCGCCAGCTCGCCATCCTGCAGGACGCCAGTTTTGTCGTCGTCCGTCCCGAGGGGCGGCGGCGTCTCTACAGGCTGAGCCCCGGGCCGTTCAGGGACCTCGACCAGTGGATGGAGGGCTATCGGGGTATGTGGGAGGAGAGACTGGACCGGTTTTCCGCGGAGCTTGAACGCCGCGGTCGCAAGAAAAAGAAGGAGAAGTCCAAATGACCCAGTCAACCACCGAAGCAGCCACCGCGGGTACCACCCCCCAGGTTCAGTCGATAACGCCGGTTCTCACGTTCAAGGAGCGGACGGAGGAGGCGATCGGCCTCTACGTCACCCTTTTCCCCAACTCGCGAATCGTCAAGATGGTGCGGAGCGAAGGGGGCTTGATCCCGGCCGGCCAGGTTATGTCAGCGACGTTCGAACTCGACGGACGGCCGTACAACGCCTTTGATGGCGGCAGCACTTTCTCCTTCAGTGAGGGCTTTTCGATGATGGTGACCTGCGGCACGCAGGAGGAGATCGATCGTCTCTGGGACCGTCTGACCGCTGACGGCGGTGAACCCGGCCGCTGCGGCTGGCTCAAGGACCGGTTCGGCCTTTCCTGGCAGATCATCCCGGCGGACCTTGGGGAGATGCTGGGTAACCCCGCCGGCGGCAATACCCAGAAGGCTGGCGAGGCCATGCTGAAGATGGACAAGCTCGACATCGCAACGCTCAGAGAAGCGTACGCAAGCGCGTCCTAGTGGCGCGGACGCGGCCGGACAGCCGTGAGGTCAGACTCGAGCGCTCCTTTGACGCCACCGTCGAGGAGGTATGGGAGCTCTGGACCACCCCCGAGGGCATCGAGGCCTGGTGGGGTCCCGAAGGGTTCGACGTCAAGGTTCGCGCCCTGGACCTGCGGCCGGACGGCGAGATGGCATACGTGATGACTGCGACCGCGCCCGACCAGGTGGACTTCATGAGAAAGGCGGGGATGCCACTTGCGACCGACGCCCGCCTGACGTTCACCGAAGTCGACCCGCCGCGGCGGCTGGCGTACAGCCACCTGGCTGATTTCATCCCGGGGGTCGAGCCATACCGAGTCGCGACGGAGGTCGAGATCGCGGCCACAGGTGGTCGCGTCCTGATGACCGTGACCATCCAGGCGATGCATGATGAGGTGTGGACCGACCGGGCGGTGAAAGGCTGGGAGAGCCAGCTCGGCAAGCTCACACAGGTCCTGGCCTCCGGGCGCTGAGCCCGCTACGCGCTGCGGTCGCCCGGCGCCACGCCCGCCCGGCGCGGCGCCGGCACCGCCAGCCGGTTCCGCCGCTAGCTGGGAACAGTCTCCCGGGATACCAGGTTGGCCAGCTCCTCCGCGGTGTGGCCGGCGCCGAACACCCTGCCGTTCGGCTCCAGCGCTTGCCCGGCTTCAAGCCCGCCGGCATCGACGGCGTCGAAGCCAAGCCTGTCGATCAGCCGAAGCACCGTCTCGACGGCCTCGCGGTCATCCCCGGCCGCGGCGATCGCGATGCGTCCAGGCGCGCCCGCGGGGCGCCTGGCCTTCTCGAACTTGAAGTAGCCGAGGTGGTTGAGGCTCTTCACCACCCGGGCCGATGGGAACCACGCCTTTACCACGGTGCTGGTGCCAGCAGGCGCCTTGGTCAGCTCCTCATCGGCGCCGTCGGTCTCGGCCCAGTAGTTCATGGCGTCGACGACGATCTTGCCTTCGAACAGATCGTGTCCAAGGTCACGAAAGCGATGCATCGGGACCGCCAGGACGATGAGGTCTGCGTGACGGACGACCTCATCGGTAGTGAGCGGACGCGCGCCGGGTGCCAGCACGTCGACGATCAGCGCGATGCGTTCGGCGGGTCCCGACCCCGATATGGCGACGTCGTATCCCGCCTCGACCGCTGCGCGCGCGACCGCGGTGCCGATCTTTCCGGCGCCGACGATTCCCAGGCGGTCGGCAACCTCACCGCTAGCCACTGGATGCCCCGGCGTTCGCCGTCGCGGGGCTCTGGTCGGCCGGCGCCGGCTCATCGGCCGGTTCCGCGAGCAGCTCCCTGACCCGAGGGATCACCTCGCGCCCGTACATTTCGATGGTCTCCATCTTCTGCCGGTGGGGGACTCGCCCGGTGGCATAGGCCAGGTCGAACCGGCTCAGTCCGAGCAGCCGGATGACCCAGGCGATCTTGGTCGCCACCGTTTCCACCGACCCCAGGTACAGCGAGCCTTCGTCGATCTCGGCCTGGAATCTGGCCTTGGTCGGACGCGCCCAGCCTCGCTCGGCGGCGGCGCCCTCGAAGACGTGAGCCCAGTGGGGCCACTGAGTTTCAAAGGCCTCCTCGTCGGTCCGGGCCACGAAACCGTGCGAGTGCATGCCGATCTTCAGCTCCGGGTAGCCGTACTTTTCGAGAGCCCGCTTGTAGAGCTCGACCAGCGGGGCGAAACGCACCGGCGGCCCGCCGATCACCGCCAGCATCAATGGGAGCCCGTAACGGGCGGCCCGGATCACCGACTGGGGACTGCCGCCGACGCCAACCCACACCGGCAGATGTCCCTCCGGGAGGGGAGGGCTGAGGTACTGGTTGGTCAGCGGGGACCGGAACTTGCCCGACCAGGTGACGGGTTGGTCCCGCAGCAGCCGGGTGAGCAGGTCGAGCTTCTCCTCGAACAGCTCCTCGTAGTCGGTGAGGTCATATCCGAAGAGCGGGAAGGACTCGATCAGCGAACCGCGGCCGGCGATCAGCTGGGCGCGGCCGTTGGAGACGGCGTCAAGCGTGGCGAACTCGGTGTAGACCCGAACCGGGTCCTGCGTGCTCAGCACCGTCACCGCCGTGCCGAGGCGGATGCGACTGGTTCGGCCGGCGATGGTGGCCAGGATGATGCTCCCGGCCGAGTCCATCATGTCCTGGCGGTAGTGCTCCGCGATGTTGAAGGAGTCGATCCCGACCTGATCGGCCAGGACCGCCTCCTCGACCGTGTTGCGGATGACCGCGTCACCGCTGAGCTCCTGACCGGACTCGTCCACGCTTAGGGGCACGAACGAATCCAACCCGAACTCAATCTCCTGGGAAGCCATCGCTTTATCCTCCGCGCTGCCTCGGTGGGCTAAACTCTTTGCAGTTACAAATAACCCTATCCCCGGATTTATTGCACATGCAACGAACAACGATACGGTCGCCGCAGAACGTCGCGGCTGACCTGGACCGGCTTATAGGTGAGGCCGTTCCGGGCAGGCGGGGCCTGGCGGCGTGGCGCGCCCTCCTGGAGGCGCACGCCACCCTGATGCGGCGTCTCCAGACCGATCTGGTCAGTAAGACGGGACTCGACCTGAACGACTTCGACGTGCTCTCGCAGCTGGCCCAGGCCGGGGGTGCCCTGCGGATGACGGACCTCGCCTCCAGGGCCTTCTCGTCGCGGTCGGGACTGACTCGCCGCATCGACGGGCTTGTCGAAGAGGGACTTGTTCGACGGACCACCGCCGACGGCGACGCTCGTGGCGTGGTGGTCACCGTCACGGATGCCGGCATGGCGCGCCTGGCGCAGACGGTGCCGGTGCATCTGTGTACCGTCGCCGAGTTGTTCGTGGCCAAGTTGGACGACCAGGAGCTGGCGGTACTGGAGAGTGCCTTGAAAAAGGTGATCCTCGACAGCGCCTTTGGCTGAAGTCCGCGCGAGGACCGCGCCGGAGTAACCTCGGCCTCGCGCCCGACGGCACGGGTAAAGTTCCTCAACCAGATGAGGGGGATAGGTTCACCGGCGCGAACCATGGCCATCAACGGCGCGATGCTCTACGGCGCCGGCGCGGCCCTGGTGTTCCTGTTCCTGCTTGCGCCCCACTCGGCCCAGACCATCACTGTCGGGGTAGTCCTGGCGGGGCTCGTGGCCACCGCGGTCACCATTCTCCTGGTCGTCGGTCGAGACTGGTTGCCCGCCTCGGTGTTCCCTTTCCTCACGGCGGCGGGCACCGCCTTGATTACGATCCTGGTCTACTGCGACGGTTCGCGGCCAAGTGCCTTCATGCTGCTGTACGTTTGGGCCGCCGTATACGCGTTCTACTTCTACCGGCTCTCCATCGCGGCGCTCGAGGCCGCCTGGATCGCGGTCGCGGCCGGGCTCGGCCAGGCCCTCACCAGCGAAGGCGTATTCCCGCTCTTTCGATGGATGATGATCACCGCGACCTCGGTGATGGCGGGCCTGGCCGTCCGTCAGCTGGTAGTCCAAGTGCAGGCGCTGGCGGATCGCGACGCCCTCACCGGCGTGTTCACCAGGCGCAAGTACCACGACGAGATCGAGCGTGAGTTGTCCCGTGCGCGCCGGACCGGTCGTGCGGTCTGCCTGCTCATGCTCGACCTCGACAACTTCAAGGAGATGAACGATGACCGTGGTCATGTCCAGGGCGACAAGCACCTGCGCGAAACGGCACAGGCCTGGCTGGGGGCGCTGCGAGCGGCGGACACCCTGGCCAGGTTCGGAGGCGAGGAGTTCGTTGTGATCCTCCCCGAAACCGACCTGGCGCGAGGGCGGGAGGCGGCCGACCGCCTGCGGGCGGCGGTGCCGTCGGGCGAGACCGCCAGCGCCGGGGTGGCGCAGTGGGACGGCTCCGAGTCGTCGGTCCAGCTGCTGGCCCGCGCTGACAAGGCGCTGTATGCAGCCAAGGCTGCCGGTCGCGACGCCACCGTGGCCTCCCCCCCGGATCTGGCGGCAGCTCCTGGGTAGCGTCCGGGGGGTCGGTACAATCTCGGCCATGCTCGCCACCGCGCCCGCTTGAGCACCTCAGTCAGGATCCCTCCAGGCCCGGCGGCGCTGCCGAGGGGTGGGTGGCGGAACTGGGGTGACACCTACTCCTGCAGCCCGGTCAGCCAGGAGTCTCCAGCGAGTGAGGACCAGCTGGTATCGATCGTGACCGGCGCCGCGGCTTCAGGTGAGCGGGTCAAGGTTGTCGGCGCCGGACACTCGTTCACCGACATCGCCTGTACCGATGGGCGCCTGCTCCATCTCGACAACTACGGCCGCGTACTCGACCTGGACACCGCCACCGGCCTGGTCAGGGTGGAAGCCGGGATCACGATCGAGGAGATCAACCACCAGCTGGCGCGCCATGGGCGGGCGCTGCGGAACATGGGCGACATCGCATACCAGTCGATCGCCGGCGCGATCTCGACCTCGACCCACGGCACCGGCGGGAGGGTCGGCAACCTGGCCAGCCAGGTGGAGTCCTTGACGATGGTCCTCGCCGACGGCAGCGTCCTGGACTGCCGCGCCGAGAACGACCCACAGACTTATAGCGCCGCTCTGGTGGGCCTTGGAGCGCTCGGGGTCATCTCCACCGTCACGCTGCGGACCGTGCCCGCATTCCGGCTGCACAACGTGCAGAAACGCGCGCCGCTTGCCCAGCTGCTCGAGGAGCTCGACGACCGGGTCGACGGCAACGATCATTTCGAGATCTTTTTCTTCCCGCACTCGGACGTCGGGCTGGGGATCACAAACACCGTCACCGACGAGCCGGCCAAGCCGCGAGGTGACCTCTCCAAATGGACCAACTCGGTCCTCCTCGAGAATCACGCCTTCGGCCTGATGCAGCGGATCGGCCGCGCCCAGAACTCGTGGATCCCTTCGCTCAACCGGTTCTCCGCAAACTTGATGGGGGGCACCGACACCGTCGATGCGAGCTACAAGGTCTTCGCCAACGTCCGCCTGGTCAGGTTCCAGGAGATGGAGTACGCCGTCCCCCGCGCCGCCGGCGCCGAGGTGATCCGCGAGATCCGCGCGATGATCGACCGCCTGGGACTTCGCATCAGCTTCCCCGTCGAGGTGCGGTTCGGTCCGGCGGACGACATCACCCTCAGCACCGCCCACGGCCGCGACACCTGCTATGTCGCGGTCCACGTCTTCCACCGGATGGACTACGACGTCTACTTCCACGAGGTCGAGGCGATCATGCGGGCCCACGCCGGCCGTCCCCATTGGGGCAAGCTCCACTTCCAGACTGCGGAGTCCCTCGCGGCGGTCTACCCGAGGTTCGGCGAGTTTGTGGCGGTGCGCGACCGGCTGGACCCGAACGGGCTTTTCGCCAACGACTACCTCGACCGGGTTGTCGGCCTGGCCCCGGGGCGCGGATGAAAGTCGACGAGCTTCTAACACCGGCGCTGGTGGTCGACAGCGGGTTGCTCGAGAACAACATCGCGGCCATGGCCGCGGCCCTCCCCGGCAGCCGGCTGCGACCGCACGTCAAGGCCCACAAGACGACCGAGTTGGCCAAGCGGCAGGCTGCGGCCGGTCATCGCAACTTCACCTGCGCCACCGTCCGCGAGGTAGAGGGGATGGCGTCGGCTGGGCTCGGCGACGACCTGATGCTGGCCAACGAGATCCTCGACGCCACCCGGCTGGCCCGGGTTGACGCCCGCGTCACGCTGGCGGTGGACTCCGATGTGACGGTGGAGGCCGCGGCCAGGGCGGGGATCAAAGAGGTGGTGATCGACGTCAACGTGGGGATGCCCCGCTGCGGCTGCGCGCCCGAGGACGCCGGGCGGCTGGCCGAGCTGGCTCGTTCCCGGGGGATGGCGGTGCGCGGCGTGATGGGATACGAGGGCCACGTGGTTGGCATCGAGCTGCGATCCACCCGCCAGGAGATGACCGACGACTGCATGGCGCTGCTGAAGCAGGCCCACGACCTGGCCGGGGGCGACGTGATCTCGGCCGGGGGCACGGGGACCTACGACACCAACCACCTGGCCAACGAGATCCAGGCAGGCTCATATGTCCTCATGGACACTACCTACGCCAAGCTCGACGTTCCGTTCCGCCAGGCCCTGGGCGTGCTCGCCAGCGTGATATCCGTATCAGCGTCCGGTTACGCGGTGTTGAACGCCGGTCTGAAGGCGCTGGGGATGGACCACGGCAACCCCGACCTCGACGGCGGCCACCAGGTGCTCTTCGTCGCCGACGAGCACACCACCTTCTTCCCGGCCCAGCCAGTCAGGGTCGGCGACCGGCTGACGCTGCGGCCGGCGCACGTCGATCCCACCATCGCCTACCACGAGCGCATGCACCTAATTGAGGGCGATGAGGTCCTCGACACCTGGCCCGTCGACCTCCGGGGCTGGTAGCCGCTAGGCCGGCGGACCCCCTGGATCCAGCAGGCCCCGGCGCCGGCGCCAGGCCCACGCCATCAGCCCGATGCTCAGCCCCCAGGTGAGGACGACGATTCCAAGCTCGGTGTAGCCGGCGCCGCCGGTGGCGAACCAGTCGTTGCGAGAGATGTCATAGAGCGCGTCCATGCTGCCCAGGAACAGGCCCGCGCCGCCGCCCGCCACCAGCCAGAAGAACGCGGAGGCATGGCGCCGCCAGAGCGCCAGCGCTGCCGCTGCGGTGCAGAGGGCGAGCCACCCGTCGGCGAGGACAAACGACTGCTCGTGCTCGATGTAGGCGGGCCGGGTTTCCATCGCCAGCAGGGAGCGGTCGACGAAGAACCACACCACCCAGAAGCCGACGACCAGCACCGTCGCTACCACCAGCAGCGCGATGACCGCGCGGCGACCCGGCACCGCGTCGTGGTGACTCGAGGTCGCGCTCAAGCTCGGGACAGCACCACGACAAGCACTCCCAGCAGCACCAGGTTGACCACCGTCACGGTGGCCACGATGACGACGTCGAACTGACCTCTCCACGGCAAACGCCAGCGGCCCGGCTGTGCCGGCGTGCTCCAGCCGCAGACGGGGCAATGGCCGCGGGTGAGATGGACCCGGAACGGCGTGCCGCACGTGGGGCAGTCGACCATGCCGGCGCTGCCGGCGGCGGCGCTGCTCACAGCCGCGCGCCCAGCGCCCGCTGACGCCGGCGCCGGCGAACAAGCGTCGTCAACGTCGGGCCGCCCAGGGTCAGAAGCTGCCACAGAGCGAACGCGAGCAGGACTTCGAGAATCGTCAGGCGCCGTCCCACGATGGCGACAAAGCGCGCCGGCGCCTGCTGGTTCCCGACCGCGGTGGGAGCAGGCGCGCCCAGGTCGCCGCCGCTGTAGATGGTGGTTGTCGTGGTCTGTGCGGGGACGAATGGCGGGAAGGTGACCGCAGGGACGGGGATCTCCGGCGAATCGGATTCGGTCTCGACGGTGCGGCCGGCGTAGAGGGTCAGGGTGTTCCCGGCGACTCCGCCGGGCAGGGGTGGGCTGCTGACGGTGATCACCAGGCCACCCGAGTCGGCGCTGGCACCGGTCGCCGTGACCGGGTTGGTCGCCTCCAGGAGGTGCACGGCGACGCCGGCCGCCGCGAGCTGCTGGTTCAGCTGCTCGGTGGTCTGCTGCACCGGTCCCAGTGGTACCAGGGTCTGCCCGGCGGCGTGCACGCCGTCGCCATCGATGGTCACCGGCGTCCCTGCCACCGAAGCCGATCCCACCGTGATCCCCGCCACCGAAGTCCGCCGACCGGCGATCAGTTTGATCGAGGCCGTGCCTTCGACCCCGGCCACGGTAAGCGGGCCGACGACCAGTTTGCTGACGCCGGAGCTCGATTCCGCTACCAGGTCGTCCCCGGTCCGGGCCAGGCTGGCGGTGCTGTAGGAGCCCGACCCCTGGTACACGCCTGACAGCTCCGAGGTGCTGGCGGTGGTCTGGCCCGAGGCGGCGGTGGCGGCGGCTTTGGCGGTGGCCGACCCCGCGCCGGTGCTCAACGGGCCCGCGGCTGTGGCGGGGATGACGTCTAAGGTGCTGGACCCGGTGCCGGGGTACTGGGCCTCGGCGGCCGGGATCGGGAGGGTCTGCTGCCCCACGGTCTGGCCGACCAGGGTCCGCACCAGGGCGCCGGGCTCGACCGGGTCCGCGACCACGGCGCTGGATGGGCCGCTGTCAAGGCGGGCGCGGATGTAGGCCGACGCCGAGTCAATCGTCACCAGGCCGCCGGAAGCGCCCACGGTCCCGCCGCTGGTGAGTCCTCCGGCGATCACCGTGGTGGCATAGCTGGCGATGTGGCTCGGCTGGTCGGCGGCACCGGCGGCGGTGGCCGCCAGCAGCACCACCGGCAGCATCGAGGCGATGGCCCAGGCCAGGACGAGGCGGCGGCTCATTTCCGTCTCGTGGCCGGGCCGGTCCTGGCCTTGAGGTAGCGCTCCAGGGCGACGCCCACGAGGTCGTCGACGGCGACCCCCCTGGCGGCGGCGGCGCGCTCCAGCTGACGGACCTGGAGCCCCGGCACGGTTGCTGTCAGCCTCTCGGTGCCGCGGCCGGGCGTCACCGCCGGTGCGGCGACCGCCGCGCCCTCACGGCCGAGGTAGGCGGCGGCGATGCGGCTCGCCGAGAGCTCTTCGATCGAACCCTCGAGAACGATACGGCCCTGCTCCATCACCGCGGCGCGGTCGGCGATCCGCAGCGCCTCGCGGATGAACTGGTCCACCAGGATCACAGCCATGCCTCCAAGTTTGAGGCCGGCGACCACGTCCAGGACCTCTTTGACGACCGCGGGCGCCAGCCCCAGCGATGGCTCGTCGAGGATCAAGAGGCGAGGCTTCTGCATCAGCGCCCGTGCGATCACCAGCTGCTGCTGCTGCCCACCCGAGAGGGTGCCGGCGGCCTGGCGGGCCTTCTCGCGCAGGATTGGGAAGTAGCCGAATACTTCCTCGGTGGCGGCGCGGGCGTCGCCCTTGCGGGCGGTGCCTGCGCCGAACCGCGCCATCCTCAAGTTGTCCATCACCGTGAGCCCTGGGAAGACGCCACGGCCCTCGGGGACGTGGGCGATGCCCAGCCGAGCGATCGCCTCGGGATGCATCCCGATCAGCTCCTGGCCGTCGAACTTGATGGAGCCGGCGCGGGGCTGGACCAGGCCCGAGATGGCGCGCAGGGTGCTGCTCTTGCCGGCGCCGTTGCTGCCCAAGAGGGCCACAACCGCACCCGGCTCGGCGGTCAGAGACAGCCCTCGCACGGCGACCACGCCGCCGTAAGCCACCTCGATCCCGGAGACCTGCAGCAGCGCGGTCATGCGGCGTCCGTGGCGATGGCGCCGAGGTAGGCGTTGAGCACCTCTGGGTTGGCGCGAATCTCTGCGGGTGTGCCGCTGGCGATCAGCTCGCCGCCGCTCATCACCAGCACCTCGTCGCAGAGCGGCATGATCACGTCCATGTCGTGTTCAACGATCAGCACCGAGCATCCCAGCGCCGCCCGGATGCCGGCGATCAGCTCGGCCAGGTCCCGCGTCTCGTGGCTGTCGAGCCCCGAGGCGGGCTCGTCCAGGAGCAGTACCCGGGGACGCAGACACAGCGCCCGGGCCAGCTCCACCAGGCGGGTGACCCCGATCGGGATGGAGCCGACATCCAGGTCGGCGAGCTCTTCCAGCCCCAGAAAACGGAGCACCGCCTCGGCCCGCTCGCGGGCCTCACGTAGAGCCGCGCGGCGCCTTGGGTAGACCAGGGCGTCGGTGATGATCCCGCCGCTGGTGAAGCGGTGGGCGGCCACCGCCAGGTTTTCGACCACGGTCATGCCCGCGAAGAGCTGCGCCAGCTGGAAGGTGCGGGCCAGGCCGAGCCGGGCGCGCGCGTGGGTGGGCATGCCGGTGACGTCGACGCCGTCGACCAGGACCCGGCCGCGGCGAGGGCGCTGCAGCCCGCTGGCGACGTTGAAGGTCACGGTCTTGCCGGCGCCATTGGGGCCGATCAGGCCAACGATCTCGCCGGCGTGCACCGCGAAGGAGACGTCGCGCACGGCGTCGAAGCTGCCGAAGCGAACCGAAACCCCGGAGACCTCAAGGGGCGCGCTCATGTCGATACGGGAAGGGCGGCGGGGACGGGCTCGGCCGGCGCCGCGTCGCGGTACAGCTGGAGGCCTCGCCCGGCCAGGCCGCTGAGTCCCTGGGGAGCGATGCGCAGGATGCCCATGAAGATCAGCCCCGTCAGAGCCGTGACGCCTGCCGCGTCGGCGCCGGTGGTCACAGCGTTGGAGGCGCCGAAGGAAACCGTCGTGAGGGTCACGATGACGCCTCCCAGGATCGCCCCTGGGACCGAGGCCACGCCCGCGATCATGGCGAAGGCCAGCAAAAGGATCGACCGGGTGGTGTCGAAGGGCCCGCTGGAGGCCACGTGGGTGAGGCCGGCGTACAGCGCCCCGGCAATCCCGGCGATGAACCCGGAGGTGGCGAAGCCGCGCAGCTTCGAGGCCAGCACCGAGAAGCCCATCGCCTCGGTGGCGGGCTCGGATGTGCGCAGCGCCGTCAGCGCCGCCCCCGTCCGGCCGTGCCGGACGGCGGTCACGACCACTGCCCCCGCGATCAGCACTGCGATGCAGGCCCAGCTGTACACGCGTGGCTGCTGCAGCCAGGCTGGAACCTCGACGACCCGGATCTGGTTGGGCGAGACCAGCGGCGGCCAGGAGTACAGGAACCGGTCCGCCGTGAAGGCCAGCGAGAGGGTGACGATGGCCAGCTCCAGCGGTCGCAAGCGCAGCGCCGGCACCGCGACGATCGCGCCCACAACCGCGGCGAATATCCCGGCCAGCAGCACCGACAGGACGAATGGCACGCCCTGCGACGTGGCGATCGCGCAGCCATAGGCGCCGCAGCCCATGAACACCGCCTGGCAGAGCGAGACCTGGCCCACCACCCCGGTCAGCATCACGATCGACAGCACCGCCAGCGACCAGGCCGCGGTCTGGGCGAGGTTGAAGTTCCACTGCGGCCCGCTGACCAGCGGCAGCGCGATTGCCACCGCCACCACCGCGCCGGCGGCCGCCAGCCGTCCGTAGCCGGAGACGACGCTCCGCACCGGGGTCGGCTCCAGCCCCCGGTCACGCGAGTCGACCCGGCCGCCGCGGCGCCGCAGCGCCAGCGCCGCCAGGATCACCCCGAAGGCCACCAGCTCGTTCATCCCCGGGGGCCGTCCGGTGGCCTCGGAGATGACCGGCTGGAGCAAGCCCAGCAGGAGACCGCCGGCCAGCGTCAGCGGCAGCGAGGTGAGACCACCGACGACCGCGGCGGCGAGCGCCTGGAGGGTGAAGACGATCAGCGTGGTCGAGTCCAGGGTGCCCAGCAGCGGCGTGACCAGGATCCCCGAGAGCCCCGCGATCGCCCCGCCCAGCGCCCAGGCCAGCGAGGAGACCAGGTCCACCGGTATCCCCAGCAGCCGCGCCGCCTGGGCGTCCTCGGCAACCGAACGCATCGCCACCCCCACGCTGGTCCGGCTGAAGAACACCGCCAGCGCCACCGCCACCACCACCACGGCTATCAGAACCGCCACCTGGTCCCAGGTGTAGGCCAGCTCAAGCGGGGAATAGCTGAAAGCCGGCGCCTGGCTGAACGGCCGTGCCGGGGAGCGTCCGGCGGCGGTGCCGAAGAAGACGCCGACCCCGCCCTGCAGCAGCAGCAGCCAGCCCAGGGTCATCATCGTCCGCGGCAGGCCTGGCGGCAGCGGGCGGATGGTCAGCCTCTCGATGCCGATGCCCAGCGCCGCGCCGAAGAGCACGGCCATGGGCACGGCAACCGCGATCGGCAGGTGGTTGTCGACGACCAGGCCGCTGGCCACGAAGGCGCAGGTCATGCCGATCGCGCCCTGGGCGAAGTTGAAGACCCGAGCGGTCTTGTAGATCAGCACGATGCCCATTGCCTGGAGCGCGTACATCGCGCCCAGCGGCAGGCCGGAGAGAGCCAGGGCGAGGTAGAGCCTAGTTTGCAAATGTGGTCTCGTTGTCGCAGTTGAACCCCTGCGCCGGCTCGACCTTGCCGTTGACCAGCTTGCCCAACTGGAGGCAGCGGTCGAGGTCGTGGAGGTTGGGCCCGCCGCCGTAGTTCCAGGGTGCGGTGTAGCCCGCGGGGTCGACCTTGCCGGAGTTGAGCGCGTCGATCAGGCGCTGACGGGTGATGTTGTCGCCCAGGCTCCGCAGAGCGTCGACGAACGCCTTGGCGTCGAACCACCCGACCAGGCCGATGTAGTTGAGCTGCGCCTGGCTGCCGAAGGCCGCGGTCACGGCCTGGGCGTACTGGCGCATCGACGGGGTGCCGGAGTCGATGAAGCTGAAGTCGCTGGCGGCGTAGGCGCCGTTTACTGACTGCCCCACCGAACTGTCGTTGACCACGCTGGGGTCGTCGATCAAGGGGTCGGCGACGTGGGTGGGGTGGAACCCGGCGCGGTTCAGGCTCTGCTGCAGCCGGATGTAGGCGGTCTGGTCGAGGATCGTCACCATGCCGTCGACCTGGGGACTGTTGATGCGCATCTGCACGACGATGTTGTCGTAGCTGGCCTGCGTCGGCTGCTCACTGAAGATCAGGCTGGAGTTGAGCGTGACCCCTCCCGCTGCAAGTCCGTCGCGGACCCCGTTCTCGAGCGAGTGGTCAGCCGGTCCATTGCTGTTGGTGATGTAGATCAGGGCGGGGGTCTTGGAGCCAAGCGCGGCGAGGTACTTGCCCATCTCGTAGCCGTAGTGGGGATAGTCGGCGGTGAAGGCGTAGGTCATCGGCGAGTGGTACTCCTGGTACTCACCGTAGGTGCCCACCACCGGCATCTTTGCCTGCTCGACGGTTGGCACCATGGTGTTCTCGGTGATGGGCGCCTGGAAGCCGACGAACGAGAACACGTTGTCGTTGATCAGCTGCTGCACCTCGCTGCTGCCGCGGCTGGCGTCGAGCTGGTCGTCGAGCAGCTCCAGCTGTAGCTTGTGGCCGGCGACGCCGCCGGCGGCGTTGACCATGTCGATGTAGGCCTTGGTGCCCTGGGCACTGCTGGTGAAGTTGATCGCGCCCGTCTGGGTGACGATGGTGCCGATCTTGATCGGGGCCCCGGGCGGCACGGCGGCATTGAGGCCTGCTACACCGCTGCCGCCTGTGGTGGTGGTCACCGTCTGAGCCTTGCCGCCGGTGCCGGCGCTGGCCACCGCCGAAGGCAGCAGCGAGGGGCTCGGCACCGGCGTCGCCAGCCCGGTGATGACGGTCGACGAGCTGCGGCCGGCGTTGCGCAGGCTGTTGACCAGCAGCGAGCCCAGCACGATCGCCGCCACCAGCTGGGCGATGAAAAGGGCGGCCAGTAGCCTGTCGGTCCGGTCGTACATTGGCGCCTCCAGGTTGAAGTTGGTCGAGCTCGCCCCGATCCCGGCGGGCACGGTGCGAAGCCGGGGTCGGATCGCCGATGCGGTGTCGATCCGCGTCGCTGCGGTGGCCCCGGCCGGGCCGGCAGCGGTGGTTCCGCCGGCGTCTGTTCCGCCGCCGGCGCCGGGCCGGCGGCGGGGCGTCGCCTCCACCTTTCGCCGCATCCCCGGAACGATTTTGGTCACGTACCACCAGGACCCGTATATCGCCGCCAGCGCGATCAGGAAGGGGAGGGGGTTGAACGAGGGCCCGACGGTGAAGCTTGCGTCGAGAGCGAGGAAGCTGAAGAGGGCGACTCCGAACCAGCCCAGCGCCGCCGCGCCCGGAACCCGGAAGGTGCGCGCGAGGTTCGGCTCGCGGCGTCGCAGCATCAGGACGCAGAGCCCGGCGAAGGCGTAGATCATGGCCTCGAACACGGCGCCCACCTCGATCAACACGTCGACCGCCTTGAACACCTGCACCGCGATCGCGATAGGCATCGCCACGCCGGCAAGCGCGAGCACACCCATGTAGGGCACCAGCTTGCCGTTGAGCCGGGAGAAGACTTTGGGCATGCTGCCCTCGCGGGAGAGGGCGTACATGAAGCGCGACGCGGTGATGAAACCGCCGTTAAAGGTGTTGATGGCGGTGACCGCCGTGATCACGAACATGACGACGAAACCGACGCCGCCGGCGGCGGCCTGGCCCAGGTCGAGCTGCGGCGTCGCCGAGTTGACCCCGCTCTCGCCCAGCAGCCGGCCCATCGCGGTCACCGTGAGGACCAGGGTGAGCGTCAGCATCCCCAGCGCCAGGATCATGCCGATCGGCACGTGGTGAGCCTTGGTCACCTCTTCGCTGTTGGTGATGACCCATTCGAAGGCGCTGAAGAGGAAGACGCCGATGAGCACCGCCGACACGAAGCTGCCGAAGTTGTGCTGGCCGGTGTGCGTCACCTGGAAGGCGTGCGCGGCCGCGGTCTCGCCGTGGGTCAACCCGATGACGGCGATGCCGATGGTCACCGCGATCACCGTGTAGACGGCGATGTCCTGCAGGCCCGCCGCCACCCGGACCCCGCGCAGGTTGGCCACCGCCGCCAGCGCCAGCAGCGCGGCGATGTAGAAGATCGCGAGCCACGCCGGCTGGTGCAGCACCGTGGTGATGGCGCTGCCGACGATGTAGGCGTCGGCGGCGATCACCAGGGTCACCGTCGAGAGGTAGGCGAAGGTGATCGTCAGCGCGACCCGGTCGTTGAGCGCCTTCCCCATGAAGAGCCGGATCGTGGCCGCCGACGGGTACATCCCGTTCAGCTCGGCGAAGAAGACCCAGGCGACCACCGCCAAAAGCGCCGCGGTGACCACCGACACCCACGCCAGCCCGGCGTCGGTGTAGCCGAGCAGGCTGGCGATGGCGGGGTACTCGATCGCCGCGAATGCCAGCCCCGCAGACGTGGAGACCACGCTGCGCAGGGTCATCCCCCGGCTGAGCGTATTGCTGGACTGCGCCTCGGCCATCAGTCCAGCCAGATCAGGGCCGCCATCGCGTCGACGCGGAAGACGTCCTCGGCCGTGCCCCTTACGGCGATCTCGCCGGAGGCGTACTTGGCGGCGGGGTTGAGGTCACCCCAGAACATGTCGGCGAAGTCCTCGCTGGTCGCCGCGATAACGAGGTCGGGGGTTCCGCTGGCCCCGGGGCTGACGCTTGTGATCTCGCCGGCTTCGATGTTGACGGTGAACGCCACCGGCGCGTCGGTGCATGTGAAGTGGATCAACCGCGTCCAGCCCTTGAGCATCTTGCGCAGCTTCTCGTTCTCGTTGCAGCGACGCCGGTAGTCTTCCAGCGCCTCAGCGATCTCGGTCTCGGTTGCCACTAGGAGGTCACCGGCTGCGCTTCACCGGATGGCAGGAGAGCGGGCCAGCGGTCGCGGGGAACGTCGAGCGCCTGGAGGACCTCACGCGCCGCCCGCTCGCCCGACTGGACCGCGCCGTCGATATAGCCCATCCATTCGGTGGCGGTCTCGGTACCGGCCCAATGCACGGTCTCGACGGGGACGCGCAGGGCCTTGCCGAAGGTCGTCCACACTCCCGGCGGAAAGACCCCCGCGTAGCAGCCGAGACTGTACGGCTCGGCAGCCCACGATTTCTCGTAGTACGCGTCCGGGTTGGCGGCGGCCGGGCCGAAGAACTTGACCAAAGCGCGCAGTGTCTCCTTGCGACGATCGGCCTGGCTCCGGTCGGCCCAGGCGCGGGCGTCGTCACCCTCGATGAACGCCAGCAGCACGCCACGACTGGCGTCCGCCGGCGAGTTGTCGAAGACGACCTTGATGATTCCGCTGTCGGCGACCACCTGGCCGGACAGGCCGGCGTCGCGCCAGAAGGGGCGGTCGTAGACCACGTGCACCTTGATGACGCAGCCCATCGGTACCCGCTGGAAGATCTGCTGGTGGTCGAGCGGCAGCCGCGGCGACCAGTCGATCCTGGCTCCCAGCGGCGGCGGCACAGCGATAACCGCCCGGCGTCCGTGGACCTCGAAGCCGGCGCCGGAGACGGTGACGCCGTCAGTGCTGTAGGAGACGCGCTCCACCGGGCAGCTCAACCTGACGTTCTGCCCCAGCCGCTCCGCGATTCGGTTGGCCACCTGCTGGGCCCCGCCGGTGAACCGGCTCTCCTGGGCGCCGCCGGCGACCGTCAGGAGCTTGGTGCTGCCGCCGCCGGAGCGGAGATAGAAGAGCAGGTGCAGCAGCGAGAGGTCGCGCGGCTCGGCCGAGAAGACGGCCTCGACCAGCAGTCTCATCCCATGACGGGCTTCCTCGTTCTCGACGTTGTCGCGGATCCAGCTGTGGGCGGTGATGGAGTCCATCTCCTCGGCGTCGGGCGCCTCCCAGGGCGCCTCGGTGCTCACCTGCATCGCCATCAGGTCCAGCTCCAGGAGCGCCGCGATCTCGTCGGCGCCAACCTCGGGCTTGTCATTGGGAATCGGGCCCTTGTAGCGCGCGATGGCATCGCCGCGGACGCTCAGGTTGTCGCCCTCGTCATAGGTGGGGAAGGTGGCCACGCCGTGGCGCTGGGCGAGAGCCGTTAGGCGGTACTGGGTCCGGCCGGCCCACTGGCCGCCGTGGTCGATCGCCAGTCCGCCGGCGAGGGTCTCGGTGTGCACGCGTCCGCCGACCCGGTCCCGGGCCTCCAGTACGGTGGCCTCCAGGCCGGCTTCGATGAGGACCTCCGCCGCGGTCAGCCCGGCGTAACCCGCGCCCACGATCACGACATCTGTGTTCCCACTGTCCCTGGCCAACAGAGTCTCCCTGCAGATAAGCCGCCCGGCACCGCCCCGCCGGGTTGGGATTATGGGCCAGAGTCTAGCCGGACGCTCGAGCGGTTCTTTTTATGCGGTCCAGACCAAGTTGCTCATGGTTAGTTGTCGAGGCCACACTGAAGAACTCACCGTCGCCAGTCGCCCCGGCATGGTTGAGCCGGTGATAGTGGCAGTAGCAGAACCCCTCACCCCGATCGAACGTCAGGGCGAGGGGTTGCCCGGCAGCTTCAGGCGCCTTCCCGGACCTCGGTGATGTCGTCGGCCACGAGGCCGTGAGCTTCGCGGTGAACCGCTTCCGCAGCCTCACGGGTGGGGGCGTCAACCAGGCAGAAGACTGCGCCAGTGCCTTCGTCAAACCAGTACTTGAGGTAGTTGACGCCGTGCTTGGCCTGCACCTCCAGGTCGCGCTGGTGGGCGCCGGCGACCGCCTCCGCGGTCAGGCCTTCGACCTTGTTGTGGTGGTCCATGTAGAGCGGCATTTCGTGGTTCCTCCTGTTGATTGGTGTTTGTCGCGATCAGCGCGAATCGGCTTGGGTGGAGAGAGCGACGCGGTCCGGGCTGGCGGCCCTCTCGGCCATCGACAACAGGTTCCGGAACCCGCGCCCAGCCATGAACGGAATGCCCATGCGCCACGTCATCGCCCTGACCAAGGGCAGCCCGAGCCGAAGCAAGGGGTGAGTGATGCTCAGTTGCGTGAACGTGTAGGTGACCTGCGATCCGCCTGGCGCGGCGACTATCTCGTAGCGGTGCCGGTTGGTCACTTCCATCGATCGACGGGGGCGGTGCATGGTGGCCCGGGTGACGAATTCGAAGGTGAACGGGCGCTCCGCGACGGTGACAGTGGAACGGTCGTCCCATTTCCTGATTGACATCGGGATGGCTCCCGTGCTGGCAAAGGAAGCTCCCACCGTTGCCTGACCGGCGGGCGCGTCGAGCGTGAGCAGGCGGAACTGGAATTTCTGCTCCTCACCGCCCCAGGTGAGGTGCGTTCCGAGGTCGGCCACCAGGTCGTAAACCACCTCTGGTGGCGCCGAGCAATGTTTGTTGAAGCGTGCCTTGTACTGTTTCATGGGCCTCAGCCTAGAGAGGTGAGGCGCCCTGGCAATCAACCGTTCGGTTGATCTATCGAGCCGACGTAGAGTCGATCAGACCGTGCTCAACGGCGAAAAGCGTGGCGCCAGCTCGCGTGTTGACACCGATCTTGCTGTAGATGTTGATGACGTGCGTGTGCACGGTGGCCTGGGAGACGAAAAGCTCACGTGCCATCTGTTTGTTTCCCAGGCCCCGGGCGATAGCTCTGAGCACATCCACCTCCCGATCGGTGAGCTGGGATGGCCAGGCTTGGCTCGATCTCCGTGCCGGCCGCGGTTGACCCGCCGCTTCCAGCACCGCATCCAGCGCGCGCCCATCGAGGCGGCCGCCCGTGACCTCGTCTCTAAGCTGGCGGGTTGCCTCCGCCGGCGCCAGCGCCGGCCGCCAGGCTCGTGGCTCGGACATCGATTGGTAGGCCTCGGCCACGGCGAGGATCCGCGCGTTCAGGGGCAGTACGCCGGCGTGGAGGCCGCGGTGGTAGCCGGAACCATCGAGTCGCTCGTGGTGCAGGCCGGCGATCGCGGCGGTGGCCCGCAGCGGCTCCGCCAGGCTCAGGATCCGCTGGGTGTGGTAGGCGTGCTGTCGAACCCGCTCCCACTCCGCCGGGCTGAGCGAGCCGTGTTTGGTCCACACCCGGTTCGGCACGCTCAGCATGCCCAGGTCGTGGACCTGTGCCGCCCGCCTCAAGTTCGCCGTCTCCCCGGCGTCGAGGCCCGCACTTCGTCCGGCGGCTTCAGCCAGCACGGCGACGCTGGATGAGTGCCCGTAGCTGTATGGAGAGGCCAGGTCGACAAAGTCGGCCAGGGCCGAGGTGACCTCATCGAGGTGATCCGGCCCAACACGGCGGTGAGGTTCGGGTTCGGCGGCCAGCGCCTGGTCCCAGACCGAGTCCACCGAAATTGCCTGGAGGAGATCGTGGCTGTTGGCGAGCCAGAGCTGCGACAGCCGCGGGTCGAACTCGCTGCCGCTGCGCTGCCGGACCACCCCATCGGCGGCTTCGACGCCGCCGGCGAGGTTGTAGATCTGCGCCACGTGGACGAGGTGCACGAGCCGGGCGGGAGCGGACAGGCGATCGCCGCTGGGGAGGGTCGGGAACACCTTGCCGTCCCACCGTCCGTAGGCGTGGGACAGCGACTCTGTGACTCCTGGACCTGCCCCCAGCCGGTCAGAGAGCCGGCACGCCACTTCGGCGACGCTGGCGAGGGCATCGGGAAGGTCGCGACCGGCAGTGGCCAGCGCCGCCACTGCCTGCGGCCACCCGCCGGACCTCCATTGCGGCGCCAGCTTGGTGGCGGCGACACGCATTATCGCCGGCCGATCGGTGTAGTCGGCCTCCGACATCCATCGACGCACGTTCCGGTCGTCGCCGCCGCCCAGCCGGCTCTGTGCAGCGACGGCGCCGGTGCAACCGATGTGATAGAGCAGCGCGAGGTAGTAGGCGTCGGATACCTCCGGCCCGGTCCATCCCGCCAGGCGAGCGAACTCCACCGCCAGGACAGCGTCGCGGAGCGCGCTTTCGGCCGGGACGTCGTGGGCCAGGTCGGTGGCCAGCGAAACCGCGGCCAGCAGCTCAGCGAGACGGAGCGGGTTCCCCGGCCCGGGTCTATCGCTTATTACGTAGCCACCTCCAGCGGGCGTCCGGCTGTGCGGCCGGTTGTCGGCCGAGCCACAGGTTACCCCTAGCGTCGCGCCGATGGACACCACCTAGACTCGGTTCCCCGTGAGCGCTGGATGGCTGGACGCGTCTGAGCTCCGAGTGGGGCTCGGCTGCATGCGGCTGTCGACCGACCCGGGCTTCGACCAGGCGCAGGCGGTTGCGACCATCGCGGCGGCGGCCCAGGCCGGGATCACGGTCTTCGACACCGCCCACTCTTACGGGCGCGACACCCAGGACTTCGGGGCCAACGAGAGGCTCCTGGCCCGAGCTCTTCGCGTCGCCGGAGCCGATCGGCGAGCCAGGATCGTGACCAAAGGTGGAATGGCCCGCGTCCGCGACCAGTGGATATCTGACGGTCGCTCGCGAGCGATCATTGCGGACTGCGAGGCCAGCCTCGCGGCGCTGGACGGTCTCGAGATCGATATGTACCTGGTGCATGCGCCCGATCCCCGCACGCCCTGGCGCACCACCGTACGCGCCCTGGCGCGACTTGTCGATGAGGGCATGGTCCGGCGCGTAGGGCTGGCGAACGTCAACCGCCTTCAGCTGGAAGAGGCTCTGAGCATCACCGAGATCAGCGCCGTCCAGGTCGCCCTCAGTCCATACGACGAGCGCGCGTTTCGAGGAGGCCTGGTCGAGTTTTGCGAGACACATGGGATCACCGTGATGGCGCACTCTCCCCTGGGCGGACCGCGGCGTGCTGCCGGGCTGAAACGGCGCCAGCCCATGGCGGATGTCGCCTCGTCGACTGGGGCGTCTGCGGCCGAGGTCGCTCTTGCCTGGCTGCTGGACCTGTCCCCGGCGGTGGTGCCGATCCCCGGCGCACGGTCGCCCGAGCATGCTCGCTCGTCCGTCCGCGCCGCCCGGATGGCACTTGGCGACTCCGACCGCGCCAAGCTGCGCGAGGCTCCTGACGGTCGCGGACCGGGGCGCACGGGAAGACGCGGGTCCCCGCCCGGGGCTGAAGTGGTCATCGTCATGGGCATCCCCGGCGCCGGCAAGAGCCGCGTCGCCGAGCTGCTTGTGGCGGAGGGGTATCTCAGGCTCAACCGCGACGAACGTGGAGGATCGCTGCGGCAGCTGGCCTCGGCCCTGGACGCCGAGCTGTCAGGCGGCGCGCGCCAGGTGGTTCTCGACAACACCTACCTCACGCGCGCCTCGCGGAGCTACGTGATCGAGGCCGCCAACCGGCACCGAGCGTCGATTCGGTGCACCTGGATCGATACGCCGCTGGCCCAGGCACAGGTCAACCTTGTCGGACGCCTGCTCGAGCGCTTCGGCGCACTGCCGTCGCCCGAGCAGCTTCGCGAGGTCGCGCGCCGGGAGCCGGGGATGCTGGCGCCGACCTCGCAGATGCGGGCGCTGCGCGAGCTCGAGCCACCGTCGGCGGACGAGGGGCTGGCCCGGGTGGAGCGGGTGCCATTCTCGCGGGCCCAGCCGGCCGGACCGGCCCGAGCGGGGGTTTTCGTGGCCGTGGCGGCCCTTACGCGGCCGGGATGGCACGCAGCGGTGGAGGCGAGCCTTCCGGCGACCCCGCACCTGGTGTTCGACTGGAGACCGGGCGGCACTCCGGATGAACTCCGCGATGCGGTCGCAAACCTGTCCGAAGCCGTCTCCGGAACGGTTGAAGCGGCGCTCTGCGCGCACCAGGGCGGACCGCCGATCTGCTGGTGCAGGCCGCCGCTGCCCGGACTGCCCCTGGCATTCGCGCAAGCGAATGGGCTCGATCCAGCTCGATCGATCCTGGTTGGAACCAGCGCCGCCCATCGCACGCTGGCGACGACGCTTGGTGCGACATTGGTAATCGTGTGACCGTCGACCGGTTGCTAGGGTTGGTCGATTGCCCGATTCGCGTGTTGGCGCGCCCGAACTGTCCCGTGTCTCGTTCTTATAAGGAGTAACGATGCCGACCAAACTCAACGCGTACCTCAACTTCAAGGACAACGCCGCGAGGCGATGGAGTTCTACAAAGGCGTCTTCGGTGGTGAGCTGACGATCAACACGTTCAGCGAGCTCAACGCATCGCCCGATCCCAGCGAGGGGGACAAGGTCATGCACTCGGTCCTCGAGACCGACAACGGCATGAGCTTCATGGCCGCGGACACGCCCAACAGCATGGAGTACAAGCCGTCCGCCGGCTTCGGCATGTCTCTCAGCGGCGACAACCTGGAGGAGCTGAGCGGCTATTTCGACAAGCTGTCGGCAGGCGGAATGGTGACGATGCCGCTGGAGAAGGCAGCCTGGGGCGACACCTTTGGCATGGTCGTCGACAAGTTCGGCGTCAGCTGGTTGGTGAACGTCCTGGCCTCACCTGGCTGATTCGCGAGGTCCGGGAATCGCCTCGGGGACGCCCGCGGTTGCACTGGTATGCGGCTGGGCTGATGTAAGGAGGAACGATGCGACAGGTACGCCTCGGTAAGACCGAGCTGCAGGTATCCGTGCTGGCGCTGGGGACGTGGGCCTTCGGCGGGGAGTGGGGCGCATTCGATGAGGACGACGCGAAAGGTGTGATCCACGCCGCCCTCGATCACGGGATCACGCTGTTCGACACCGCGCAGGGCTACGGCTTCGGCATCTCCGAGCGCCTGCTTGCCAGCGCCTTGTGGGACCACGTCAAGCGCGATGAGGTCATCGTCGCCACCAAGGGCGGCCTTCGTAAGGACGGCGACAACCTGCTCCGCGACCTCAGCGCCGACTGGCTGCGCCAGGGCGTGGAGTCCAGCCTGCGAAACCTCAACACCGATTACATCGATCTTTACCAGCTGCACTGGCCCGACAAGAGCACGCCGGTCGAGGAGACCGCGGGCGTCCTTGAGGCGATGGTGGGAGAGGGCAAGATCCGGCACGTCGGCGTCTCCAACTTCAGCCCCGAGCAGATGGGGGAGCTGGCCGGCCCAGGCCGGGTGGAGACCGACCAGCCGCCGTACCACATGTTCCGGCGGGAGATCGAACGCGACGTCCTTCCGTATGCCGCCGCCAACGATATCGGCGTGCTCGCCTACGGCCCGCTGGCCCACGGGCTCCTCTCCGGGCGGATGAGCTCCGAGACGACGTTCCCGCCAGACGACTGGCGCAGCAAGAGCTCGGACTTCACCGGCGAGCGGTTCCAGCGCAACCTGGGCGTCGTCAGCCGGCTGAGCGAATATGCCGACGGCCGGGGCATCAGCCTGGCTCAGCTCGCGGTGGCGTGGGCCATATCGCATCCCGCCGTGCACGTCGCCATCGTTGGGGCGCGCCGGCCGTCACAGTTGGACGCGACGATCCCCGCGGCGGAGGTGGCGCTCACCGATGCGGACCGGGAGGAGATCGATAACATCCTCGCCGAGGCGGCCCCGGTTGTGGGGCCCTCGCCGGAGGGCATGTAGGAGGCGATGGCGATGGCAAGCGGGAAGGGACTGGAAGGCACCGTGGCGCTGGTGACCGGTGCCTCGAGCGGTATCGGCGAGGCGACGGCGGTCGCTCTGGCAGCCGAGGGCGCCGCGGTGGCGGTGGCGGCGCGGCGAAAGGACCGGCTGGAATCGCTGGCCGGCGGGATCCGCGAGCGGGGTGGGACCGCCCTGGTGCTGGAGTCGGATGTCACCGACGAGCAGCAGGCTATCGGCGCGGTCGAGCGCACCGTCGGCGAGCTCGGGCGTCTCGACACGCTGGTCAACAATGCCGGCGTGATGCTGCTGGGCCCGGCGGTTGACGCGCCCGTGTCGGAGTGGCAGCGGATGGTGGAGCTAAACCTGCTCGGCCTGCTCTACTGCGCTCACGCGGCGCTGCCGCACCTGCTTCGCGCCGCCGAGGACAGCCCCCGCCGCGTCGCCGACATGGTCAACATCAGCTCCACCGCCGGGCGCGTCCCGCGCAATGGCAGCGCCGTCTACAACCTCACCAAACACGGGGTTGGCGCCTTCAGCGAAGCCCTGCGCCAGGAGGTCACGCAGCGCCACGTGCGGGTATCGCTGGTGGAGCCGGGGGCGGTGGAGACCGAGCTCTCCAGTCACAACCGCCCGGAGGTGCTGGAGGCGATCCGCGGCCGGTTCTCGGGTATGGAGCGGATGAAGGCCGAAGACATCGCCGACGTGATCACCTTCATGGTCACCCGCCCCTGGCACGTCGCCGTCAACGAGATCCTGGTCCGGCCCACCGAACAGCAGCTCTAGGCGTCTGGCCGGCAGCCAAGGGTCGGTTCCGGGCGGCTGCTCCGGCTCGCTAGCGGGGGTCGGCCCGGTCGATGTTCCAGTACCTGGCGACCGTCGCCAGCCACTGCTCGTCGTGGGGTGTGAGGAGGAACCGGGTTATCACCCGCTGACCTCCCTCATGGTCGCCGTACAGGATGTCGACAGTGATCCGCTGCTTCTGGGAAGCTGCCTTGGCGATGGTGGCGAACTCCTCGGTGGTTGGATCGCGCAGCGCGCCCTGCCAGAAACCGATATCGCCAACCGGCACGTAGAGGTCGCGGGTCAGGCGATGGAACGTGTTCAGGTCGGCGTGATCGTTGACGGATACGAGGTCCAACGCGCTCGCCGACCAGCTGTGCAGGACCGCCAGGCCGGGACCGACGTTTCGCACCGATATGGCCATGTAGATGACGCTCTCGGTCACCTCGACAATCCCGGCACCGCCCGCCGCTCGGACGAAGTGGTTGTCCTGGAACCCGATCTTGGTCTCCGGGTCCTGCGTCCGCGACGGCGCCAGGATCGGCTGGGTTCGGGCGAGCAGCGCCCGTTCGGCGACCCGCGCGGCCCTGCGGCCGGACACAACCGAGACGAACGTCGCGATCGCGAGCACCAAAGTGCCGATGGCGGTGCCCAGGGAGGCGATCGTCGGCCAGTCCATGACCGTGAGAGTGTATTTCTCCGACGGGTTTCCGGTGGCGCTGACCTGCTAGCGGCGAGCCTGGCCGGTCACGCCGGCGCGGCGGCCGGGTTCTCGAGCACCATCGCGACGCCCTGACCGGAGCCGACGCAGACGCCGAGGACCCCGTAGCGCTTGTTCCGCAGGTGCAGCTCGGTGGCCAGGGTGAGCACGTAGCGGGTCCCCGACGACCCGAAGGGGTGGCCGATGGCTACCGCCCCACCGTTGGGATTGAGCTTGTCGTCGGGCACCTCGAAGCCGTCCATCTGGTTGGGCAGCTCGCGCAGCACGCCGAGCGCCTGGGCCGAAAACGCCTCGTGGACCTCCCAGACGTCGATGTCGGCAGGGGAGAGGCCGGCCCGCCGGATCGCCTTGGGGATGGCGAATGCGGGAGCGATGCCCATGAACCGCGGGTCGAGTGCGTGGGTGGCTGACGCCACCACCCGGGCCAGCGGCTCGATGCCGAGCGCCTCGGCCTCGGCTCCGCTCGCCAGCACCACCGCGCTGGCGCCGTCGTTCAGTGGCGCGGAGTTGCCCGCCGTCATCTGCGTGGTGTTCGGCTGCGGCGGCAGGGCCGCCAGCTGCTCCGCGGTGGTGTCGCCGCGGATCGCCTCGTCGTGCTCGAAGGTGCGGGCGGGCTCCTTGCGACCGGCGGGGATCTCGACCGGGTGGATCTCCGCCGCGAGCCTGCCGGAGTCGCGCGCCGCCGCGGCGTAGAGGTGCGAGCGCAGGGCGAAGGCGTCGATCTCCTCGCGGGTCAGGCCGTACTTGTCGGCCACGTTCTGCGCCGTCCTGATCATCTCGATGTACGCGTCCTGCGCCAGCAGCGTCGGGTTGGGTGGCCCGCCGGCGCCGGCCCACATGGTGTCGAGCATGAACACCGGTCCTCGCGGGCTGAAGGGAGCGTCGCCCTTCATCAGGGCCCAGCCCGACCGCGACATCGACTCCACCCCGGCGGCCAGGCCGACGCCGATCTCATCGCTGCGGATGCCATGAGCGATGGTGATGGCGCAGCTCAGCGACGATGCGCAGAACCGGTTGACGGTCATCGCCGGCACCGAGTCGGGGAAGCCAGCGGCCAGCGCTCCCCAGCGGGCGATGTCGCCCATTCCCTCGTGTGCCGGGTTGACGCAACCCGCGGCGATGTCCTCGATCCGGTCCAGCGGGACCGCGACGCGCTCGCAGGCCGCCGCCATGGTCCTACCGAGCAGGTCGTCGGTGCGGATGTGCGAGAGCGATCCGCCATAGCGGCCGACCGGTGTTCGCACACCGCCGAGGACGAAGGCATCGGTCATTCGAGCACCGTAGCAGAGCGTGAGGCGACTCCGTCCAGGAGGACCTCCAGCGCGGCGCTGACGGCCTCCCTACCGACCTCGTCAGCAGGTTGCGCCGAAGCGGGCGCCGGCGGGTCGGGGGCGGAGTCGTCCAGGCTGACCCGCACCGCGCCCCCGCTGATCTCGAGCTCGTAGCGATCAGGGCTCCGACCGGCGTCGGGGGTCTCCCAGTGCGTGTCGGTGACCGCCACGCGCTGGGTGAAGGCGTCGAGGCTGGTCTTGACGGCGCCGGTGCGCAGGGTGGCCACCACGTCGGTCCCCGGCGGGCGCCTCAGGCGGACACCGACCACGCCGCTGGAGACATGAATCGGCACGACGCCGCGCGGCCGGGGGAGCAGGACCTCGAGGTTGGTGGCGCTGCTGTCGACATGGATCTCGCGGAGGTCGATGCCGCCCAGCTCCAGGAGGGTGTTCCAGGTGGGTCCCTGGACCTGGATCCGCCATGGGTGAGCCGGGTTCAGCTCTACCTCGCCGCGCTTGCCGCCACGGAGGCGGCGCACCACAACACGCTCGCCGCGCACCACCGCCGGGGCCGCGACGGCCGGGTCGTGGGGCACCTGGAACAGCGTTTCCATCGCGGCGCCGGCCCGGACCAGCACGCCGCGCGAGCCGGAGTCGACTGCCAGGGTCACCAGCTTGCCGTGCCGCGGCGGCGGTTCCGAGAGGTCGGCGGCGGGCTGGGAGACGATGAAGCCGAGCATCATCGACGCCACCTCGCGAGCCACCCCGTCGTCGACCCCGGCCGCGACCAGCAGCTCGACCAGGCGGCCGAAAACGGCGCTCCGGCGCACCGAGCCGGGCGCCGCCATCAAGACGCGCCTGGCGTCGCGCTGCCTGTCGAGCTGCGCGGTGACGGCGGCGCACAGGGCCAGCGCAGATTCGCGCCAGGACCGACCGTTCTGCCGAACCGCGACCCGCGCCAGCAGGGCGTCCCCGGCCAGCTCGAGTAGCTCTTCGCGATCCCGGACATGCCAGTAGAGGGACGCCGCCTTCACGCCAATACGGTCCGCGAGGGTGCGCATCGACAGCGCGTCCAGGCCTTCGTCCTGGATCAGGTCAAGAGCCGCCTCCGTGAGGCTGGCCCGGCTGATGGTCCCGGTCACCGACTAGCTCCTTCTTTTTTGAGGCCGACGTGAAGATTCCCTTACGACACTTGACAGACTAACACCGTTAGGGCTACATTTGCGACCTTGAAACAGCTAACGGTGTTAGGCACCGAAGACGGAGGAATCTAAAACCATGTCGCATTCAGTGATGCTTCTCGCAGTCATCTGGCTCGCATACATCGGCGGTGTTGGAACCGTGGGCGCGGCCGCCGGCGGCTCAAACGTCATCGGCCCGCGGGTCGTCGGTTCGGTCGCCACCGGCGGGCTGTTCCTGGCGTTGATCGCCTCGCTCCTGGTCTTCCTCGCATGACCTCAACCTCCGATAGGTCGGCGGCAATCGACGTCAGTGATCTGGTCAAGCGCTACGGCGACAAGGTGATCGCGCTCGACGGCGTCAGCCTGGAGGTCACAGCGGGCTCGGTCTTCGCCCTGCTGGGGCCCAACGGCGCCGGCAAGTCGACCGCGATCCGCATTTTGACGACCCTGGCCCGGCCGGACTCGGGCACGGTCAGCGTGGGCGGTCTCGACGCTGTCGCTCACCCCGACGCGGTCCGGCGAATCATCGGTGTGGTGGGGCAGAAGCACGGCAGCGATCCGCAGGCCACCGGCCGCGAGAACCTGGTGCTCCAGGGCGTGATCCAGGGTCTCCATGGTGCCGAACTGCACCGCAGGGTCGACGCGCTGCTGGAGCAGCTCGGCATCGGGCATGCCGCCGACCGAGTGGTGCGCACCTGGTCCGGCGGGATGTCCCGGCGTCTCGACATCGCGATGGCGATGGTCCACCGGCCGGAAGTGCTCTTCCTCGACGAGCCCACCACCGGCCTCGATCCCGAGGCGCGGGCGGAGGTCTGGAGCCAGGTGCGACGCCTGACAGCGGAGCGAACCGTCTCGATCCTGCTCACGACGCACTATATGGAGGAGGCTGACGAGTTCTCCGACGAGGTCGCCATCCTGGACCGCGGTCGGATCGTCGCGACCGGCAGCCCGGACTTCCTCAAGCGGCAGCTGCGCGGCGATGCCTTGCGGTTGGAGTTCCGCAGTGACGTCTCGGCCGATGAGCTAAAAGGCGCGCTGCGGCGCGTCGAGGGGCTTGGCGACATCAACGTCTCCGGCCGCTGGGTCCGGGCTCGCGTCAGCGACGGCGCGGCGATCGCGCCGGCCACCCTGGCGGCGCTGGACGGCGCCGGATTGGCGGTCGCCTCCGTCACCATCTCACGTCCTTCGCTGGCGGACGTGTACCTGCGCCACACCGGAAACGAATTTGCCAGCACCGAGCCGCCGCAGCTGATCGCGGCGGCGATTTGAAGGAGGACCGCCCGACATGACCAGTTCTCGCCACACCGCTCAATTCACGTTGCGTCACCTGCGCGCCCTCTGGCGCCAGCCGGCGTACATCATGATGACCCTGGCGCAGCCGCTGATCTGGCTGCTCCTGTTCTCGCAGCTCTTCAGCCGGGTCGCCCAGATACCGGGTTTCGGGAGCGGCTCCTACCTGACCTACCTGGTGCCGGGACTGGTGGTGATGACAGCTCTGATGTCAGCCGGGTGGTCGGGCATGACGTTCATCGAGGACATCGACCGCGGCGTGATGGACCGCCTCCTGGTCTCGCCGGTCTGGCGCGGCTCTCTCAACATCGGGCTGCTGGTGCAGGGCGCCTGCATCACGGTGGTCCAATCGGCGGTGCTGGTCGGGATCGCGGTGCTGATGGGGGCGCGGTTCGGTGGCGGCGTCGCCGGGCTGGCGGCCATGGTCGGGGTCGCGATGCTGCTGGGCGGGGCGTTCTCGGCCCTCTCCAACGGGTTCGCCCTGGTCGCCCGCCAGCGCGAGTCGCTGATCGGCATGGTGACGATGCTGACGTTGCCTCTCACGTTCCTCTCGAGCGTCTTCATGCAGCCGGCCTTTCTCCCGGCGTGGATCAGGAACGTGAGCCGTTACAACCCAGTCAACTGGGCCGCCGAGGCGGCGCGGGCTACGACCCAGGCAAACCCCGACTGGACCAGCGCCGGCGCCCATGCGGTGCTGCTGCTGGCGGTCCTGCTGGGCTGCATGATGCTGGCGACGCTGTCATTTCGCACCTACCAGAGATCGATGTAGCCGGACCCCTCTCGTGATGGCGACGCCGACGAGGCACAGTGCGCCGCCGCCGAGGGCCAGCGCCGGCGGCACATCCCCCAGCAGCAGCCAGCCCATCAGGACGGCCATTGGCGGCACCAGGTATGTGGTGGCGCCGAGCCGACCTGAGGTGGTGCGGGCCAGCGCGTAGGCCCAGAAGCTGAAGCCCATCGCGGTTGGCACCGCGCCCAGGTAGACGGTCCAGGCAATCGTGGGAAGTCCCGCGTGACCCGCCTCGCGGACCAGCTGGGGGCTGAAGGGGAGACAGGCGATCGCACCGATGGTGCACGCCAGCCAGGTTATGGTCAGCGCTGAGTTGCGCGAAAGCAGCGGCTTTTCCGCGGTCACCCCGCCGGCGTAGGCCAGGGCTGCGGCGACGCAGAGGAGAGCACCGAAGCTCGCCTGCAAGCCGCGGGTCGAGGTCGCCAGCCCGATCGTGGCGCTGCCCGCAAGAGCGATGGCGCAGCCCAGCAGCAGGCGTCGGGGGAAGCCCTCGCCCAGGAGCAGGCCGCCCATGATCGCGATAAAGACCGGGCCCGTGTTGACCAGCATCGCCGCGGTGCCGGCGTCGACCTGGCGCTCGGCCTGGTTGAGGAGCAGGTTGTAGGCGCCGAACCAGAGCAGCCCACACGCAACCAGCCCTGGGATATCGCGGCGGGTCGGGAACCGGTCCCGGCGCGCCGCCACCAGGATGCCCAGGGCGAGGCTGCCGATCAGCAAGCGTGCCAGCGACAGAGGTCCGGCCGAGAGCTCCCTCCCGGCGGCGCGAATACCGACGAACGCCGAGGCCCAGAAAACGACAGTGACCAGCGCTGCCGCCAGCGCCAGGCGTCGTTCTCGCGGCGGTAACGCGAGCGCTGCATAAACGGGGTTGTCCTGTGCGATCGCGGCTGCGGTCCTGCTCAATGGCATTCCTCTCGGCGGGTGGGGGCGGTGGCAACTAGATAACGCCGAGCCAGCCGTTGCCGTGAGGTGGAGACGCTCGGGTGCGGGCGACGGGCCGGCACCCGATTAGATCAGGCCTGGCTCAGGAGCCCTCCTTGACCTCGGTGATGTCGTCGGCGACCAGGCCGTGGGCCTCCTTGTGCACCGCCATCGCAGCCTCCTTGTTGGGGGCTTCGACCAGGCAGAAGACGGCACCGGTGCCCTCGTCGAACCAGTACTTCAGGTAGTTGACTCCGTATTTCTCCTGGGTCTCGAGATCGGCCTTGTGAGCACCGGCGACCGCATCGGCGGTAAGCCCGTCCACCTTGTGGTGGTGATCCATGTAGAGCGGCATCTGAGTCCCTCCGATTGGCTTGGAACCGCAGCGTAAACCCTAGGCATACAAACCCGCTACTGACGCCGCGGGGTAGACCTGCTAGTCTCGACGGCCGTGCCTTCCCTGGGACCCGCCCTCGCAACCCTATCCGTATTGGCGGCAGTCGCCGGCAGCCTGTCACAGGCAACGCCGGCCGCCGCCGGCAGCGGCCGGCCATCGAAGACCGCCAGCGCCGCCGCCTACGACGTGTCTTATCCCCAGTGCGGATCGCGCCTGCCTTCCGGCGGCCAGCAAGGTGTCGTCGGTGTCACCGCCGGGATCCCCTGGTCGTCCAATTCCTGCCTCTCCTCCGAGTACGGCTGGGCCGCATCCAAGCCCCAGCCGGCCCAGCTGTACATGAACACCGCCAACCCGGAGACCGCCAGCAGCTCATGGTCGACTCGCGCCGGCTCCGGTCCGCGGACATGCAGCGCCGCCAACCTAGCGGATCCATCCAACGTTGACTGCGCCTACAACTACGGCTGGAACGCTGCGCGGGACGCCCTCGGCCGCGCCACGGGGATCATCGGGGCCGTCGCCGGGACCCACGCCTGGTGGCTGGACGTCGAGACCGGCAACAGCTGGAACGGCAGCACAGCCGCCAACTCCAGCGACCTTCAGGGCAGCGTCGATGCGCTGCTGGCCGCCAGGGTCCCCGCGGTCGGCTTCTACTCGACCGGATACCAGTGGGGCGTCATCACGGGGGGCTACCAGGCACCCTCAACCAGCGCTGGGTCGCCGGCCAACTGGCTGGCGGGAGCCGCCAGCGCCACCCTGGCGGCGTCCTGGTGCTCGCCAGCGCACTCCTTCAGCGGCGGGCCGGTCCACCTGGTTCAGTATCCGAGCGGCAATTTCGACGGGGACACGATCTGCCTCTAGGCCGGTCCAGCCGAACGTAGGTCAGGCGGTCTTCGAGCCCAGCCTGGCGGCGAGATCCCGAGCCAGCTCGAGGGCATCGTCGGCGCTCATCGCCAGCCCATCGTCGAGCGCTTTCTGCTCATCTGGTGTCTGCGGCCCTTCCTGTCGGTAACGCTGGTTGTATGTCAGGCCGATGATGCCCTCCAGCCCTCCGCCGGTTCGCTCCTGGATCGCGTTGGAAGCGCCTCGAAGTCTCATCCCGTCAAGGTCCTCGGCCATCGCAAAGGCCAGGTCGCTAAAGTCGCCCAGCACGATCGACATGCCGACCTGGTCGTGCGCCTCGGCCAGGTACTCGATCGATTCGATCAGGGTCGGCGCGGCCTCGGTCAGCCGTCCGAGCTTGACGTAGGCCCATCCGACCTGGTGCAGCTGCCAGGCCAGGTCGAAGCGTAGGCCTCGCTCCCGGAAGATTGGCATCGTATCCTCGGCCGCCTCCAGGGCCTTCTCGAACTGGCCGAGCACTCCGTATGATCCCGAGGTCGAGAACGCGGCCCGCGCGGCGCCGACCTCGTCCCCGATCTCCTCGAAGAGCGCCGCCGCCTCCAGGCCCATCTTCAGGCCGGCCTCGGGTTCGACCTCGCCAAGCGGGAAGGTTAGGTTGTACAGAGCCTGCGCCAGCAGCGGTTTGTCGTTCAGGCTGCGGGCCACTTCGACAGCACGCTCGTAGTAGTGCCGGCAGGCGTCGCGGTCGCCCGCCCACCACGTCAAGCCGCCGGCGGCGTCCAGGGCGCTGAGGAGGGTTTCCTGCTCGCTCTCCGGGAAATCGAGCGCCAGCACCTCGTCGATTCGCTCCCGTCCCTCGCGGATGTGCCCCCGCATCTGCCAAAAACGCCACAGGGCCTTCACCATGCGGACCGCCTTGGCGACATCGGTCTCGCCGACAAAGCACGCGAGTGCGGCGCGGAGGTTGTCCTGGTCGGCTTCGAGCCGGTCGAGCCAGCGGTTTTGCTCATCGGTGATCAGCTGCGGCGCCGCCTCTTCGGCTAGGCGCAGGAACACCTCGGCGTGGCGCCGGCGAGCGCCGGTCTCCTCCTCCGGGGACTCCGCCAGGCGATCGTGGGCGAACTCCCGGATCACGTGCAGCATCAGGAATCGTGGTTCGTCCCCCTCCTCGAGGATTCGCATCAGGCTCTGCTCGACCAGGTGTTCCAGCCCCCCGAGGACGTCCGAGACGCCGCCGTCACCTGGTCCGCAGACCTCTTCCGCGTCGGGAAGGGTCGCACCTCGGGCAAAGACCGAGAAGCAGCGCGCCAGGGACCGGGTGCTCTCGTCGAGCATGTCGTAGCTCCAGGAGATGGCGCCGCGCAGCGTCTGCTGACGGGCCGGCAGGTCGCGCGATCCGCCGCCGAGCTCCCCCAGGCTGGTCTGCAGCCGGGCCAGCATCTGCCGCGGTGGCAGCAGCCTGATGCGGGCCGCGGCGAGCTCCACGGCCAGGGGCAGTCCGTCCACCAGCTCGGTGATCTCCGCGATCGCCGGGGCGTTCTCGTTGTCGATCTGGAAGTCGGGCTTGATCGAAGTCGCCCGATCGATGAAGAGCTTGACCGCGGCGTACTGCGAGAGCGACTCGAGTGGCGGCAGCTTGTGGGTGTCGGGAACGCCCAGCGGCGGCACCGGGAACTCCTGCTCGCCGTAGACGCGAAGGGGAGCGCGACTGCTGGCGATGACCTTGACCTCGGGCGCCGCGCGAAGGATCTCGCCGACCGCCGGGGCCGCCTCGATCACCTGCTCGAAGTTGTCGAGCACCAGCAGCACCTTCCGGGATGCCAAGTTTTCGACGATCATCTCGACCGGCGTCTTCTGACCACTCTCCTGCAGGCCCAGCGCTCGGGCGATCGTGGTTGGCACCAGCTCGGGGTCGTCGATGGGCGCCAGGGGGACGAAGTAGACGCCCTGGAACTCGCCGGCGATGTCGGCGGCGACCTGGACGCTTAGTCGGGTCTTGCCGGTGCCGCCGGGGCCGGTGAGAGTCAGCAGGCGAACGGTGTGGAGCAGCTCGTGCGCCCTGGCGACCTCTTCGTCGCGACCCACGAAGGTGGTCATCTGGGTGGGCAGGTTGTTGGGCGTGGCGTCGAGCGACTTCAGCGGCGGGAACTCGGACGGCAGCCCGGGCAGCACCAGCTGGTAGATGTGCTCGGCTCGGATCAGGTCCTTGAGGCGGTGCTCGCCGAGGTCGAGGAGGGTGACATGATCGGGAAGGGCGCCGGCCACCAGGGCCCGCGTGCTCTCCGAGACCAGGACCTGGCCGCCGTGCCCCGCAGATGCGATGCGGGCGGCGCGGTGGACGTCGATGCCGAGGTAGTCGGCCGCTTCGGTGACCTGCGCCTCCCCGGTGTGCAGCCCCATCCGGACCTTGATGCTGATGCCCTCGGGCCAGGCGTAGGCCGCCAGCACCTGCTGGGCCGCGGCGCAGGCGGCGACGGCGTTGGCGGCGCTGGGAAAGGCGACGAAGAAGGCGTCGCCTTCGGTGTTGACCTCGCGGCCGTCGAACGCCTGCCACTGCTCGCGCAGCAGCCGGTGATGGTCCTCGAGGATCTGCCGCCAGCGCTCGGTGCCGATCTGCTGGACCAGCTTGGTCGATCCCTCGATGTCGGTGAAAACGAAGGTTGCCGTGCCAGTTGGGAGCGCCGTCGGCTGGATCGTGGTCTCACTCATGCTCTGCGGACCCATTTTCTATCTTCTGGTGACAATCTGAGGCCTCATCGGCTGGGGGCTGGCCTACAATCCCGCCTAATGACGTTGGCGCGCGAGGACGTGGTCGTGATCGGCGCCGGACAGGCAGGGCTTGCCACCAGCTACGAGCTCACCCAGCTTGGTGTGGATCACGTCGTCCTCGAACGCGGCAGAGTCGGCCAGTCCTGGCGAGACCGCTGGGACAGCTTCTGCCTGGTGCTGCCCAACTGGACGCTCAAGCTCCCCGGGCACGAGTTCGCGGGCGACGACCCCGACGCCTTCCTGCCCCGCGACGGCATCGTCCAGTACCTGGAGGCTTACGCCGGCAAGGCGGGCAGGATCCGGGAGGGGATCAACGTCACCTCGCTAGAGGCAGCGCCCGACGGCGGATTCGTGCTTCGCACGGAAGAGGGCGAGATCCAGGCGCGCATGGTTGTGCTGTCCACCGGCGCCTACCAGCGGCCCCACCGACCACCCGCGGCCGGGACTCTGCCCGCGGGCATGCACGTCATCGACGCCGAGGGCTACACCAACCCCGGGGCTCTGCCCGAGGGTGGGGTGCTGGTTGTCGGTAGCGGCCAGACCGGCTGCCAGATCGCCGAAGAGGTACAGCAGTCGGGGCGGGAGACCTTCCTGGCCTGTGGCAAAGCCCCCTGGATTCCGCGGCGGATCGGAGAGCGTGACACCATCGCCTGGGTGACCGAGACGCCGTTCTTCGAGCAGCCCGTCTCGGCGCTGCCGTCGCCGCTGGCGAAGCTGACAGGTAACCCGCAGGCCAGCGGGCGGGACGGCGGCCACGACCTGCACTTCCGGACGCTGCAGGCGATTGGAGTCCAGCTTCTCGGTCGCTTCGATCACGCCGATGAATCCAGGGTCTACTTCGCCGCCGACCTGGCGGAGTCGGTCGCCTTCGGCGACAGCCGCTACGCCGACATCAAGGGGTTGATCCACGCCTTCTGCAAGAGCGCCGGTATTTCCCCGCCCGAGATCGCCGACCCTCCGGCGTTTGACGCCACCGCCCCCGAGAGCATCGAGCTCTCGCGCCTTGGCACCGTGGTTTTCACCAGCGGCTTCAGGCCGGACTACTCGCGCTGGGTCAACATCCCCACCTTCGACGAGATGGGGTTCCCGCTCCACCACGAGGGCCAGAGTACTGTCGCGCCTGGACTCTTCTTTGTCGGCGTCCACTTCCTGCGCAAGCGAAAGTCGTCGACCCTGCTGGGCGTCGGCGAGGACGCCGGGATCGTCGCCAACCAACTCGCGCCCTGACGATGCGTATCTGATTGAGCCGCCGCGGGCTGGCGCTCTTCGTGCTGATGGGCGTGGTGTGGGGCATTCCCTATCTGCTGATAAAGGTGGCGGTTTCGGAGCTTTCGCCGCCGACCCTGGTGCTGCTGCGGACCGCGGTGGGGGCGGCGATCCTGCTCCCGATCGCGCTCCGGAGGGGGGACCTGGCCCCGCTTCGCCGCCACTGGAGGGCGGTCGCCGTGTACACCGTGGTGGAGGTCGCCGTGCCATGGCTGCTCCTCTCCCACGCCGAAACGCGATTGAGCAGCTCGCTAAGCGGCCTGATGGTCGCGATGGTCCCGCTGGTCGGCGTGGTGCTGACCTGGATGCTGGGCTCGGGCGACCGTCTCGATGGGAGGGCTCTGGTCGGACTCCTGATCGGGCTGTTCGGCGTTGGCCTGCTCGTCGGCCTGGACGTATCGGTGCGCGACGTTTCCGCGGTGGGAGAGATCGTGCTGGTGACCATCGGGTACGCGATCGGCCCGCAGATCATCTCCCGGCGCCTTTCCAGCGTGCCCGCGATGGGCGTTGTCACCGCATCTCTGGTCTTGACCGCGGTCCTCTACGCGCCGGCGGGGATCCTGCTGGCGCCTCCGACGGCGCCGGGATTGGCGGTGCTGGCGTCGGTTACGGCCCTGGGGGTGGTATGCACGGCGATCGCCTTCCTGGGGTTCTTCGCGCTGATCGCTGAGATCGGTCCGGTGCGCGCGACGGTGATCACCTACATCAACCCGGCTGTCGCATTCCTGCTCGGCGTGGTCCTGCTGCGGGAGCCCTTCACCGTCGGCGCCGGCCTTGGCTTCCTGCTGATTCTGGCGGGATCGGTGCTCACCACACGGCGCCCCGGCGCCGGCGGGCTGCCGGTCGTCGCCGAGCCATAGCGTGGCGCCGCCGTAGCCACGCGCCCTCACTTCGGATAAGCTGCGCCGGTGCGTCTGACGCTTTGCGGGGTGCGAGGGTCATCGCCGGCTTCGGGCCGGGAGTTCGACCGCTACGGAGGGCACACGTCGTGCCTCGCCGTCAGCCCCGACGGAGGGGCTCCGACATTGATCCTGGACGCGGGCACCGGCATTACCGGTGTCACCAGGCTGCTCGGCGGCGAGCCGTTCCAGGGCACCATCCTCTTTGGCCATCTGCACTGGGACCACACCCAGGGGCTGCCGTTCTTCAGCGGCGGCGACAACCCGGGCTCCCGGGTCACGGTCGCGGTTCCGGCCCAGGGTGACACCGAGGCGGTCCTGGAGCGGATGATGTCGCCCCCCCATTTCCCGATCACCCCACGCCAGCTGCGCGGCGATTGGAGCTTTGTCGGGCTGGACCCGGGAGAACACAGCGTCGAGGGTCTAAGCGTCCGGGCCATCGAGGTTCCCCACAAGGGTGGCCGGATGTTCGGCTATCGCATCGGTGACGGGCTTTCGACCTTCGCGTACATCTCGGACCACGGCCCCATCGACGCCGGTCCCGGTCCCGAGGGCCTGGGCGAGTACCACCCCGCGATCATGGATCTCGCCGAGGGCGTGGACCTTTTGATCCACGACGCCCAGTACACGGTTGAGGAGTTTCAGGGGCGCTCGCATTTCGGGCACTCGGCGGTGGACTACACCGTCAACCTGGGATTGAAGGCGGGAGCTAAGAAGCTGCTGCTGTTCCATCACGACCCGTCCCACAGCGACGACAAGGTCGACCAGATCCTGGCCCACGCGCTGGAGTTGCGGGGCGATGCAGCGATGGAGATAGAGTCCGCGGCGGAAGGTGGGGAAATACAACTGGCCTGACCGTTCGGGATCGCCCGGACCACCGTAGGCTATGCCGATGGCGTCGCACCGCGAGTCGCAGGCAGCCCTGAGCCGATTGCGCGGCGTGCTCCGCGGGCAACCGCCGGCCACGCTCTCAGAGCTCAACCGCCAGGACCTCGAGGACCTGGCGGACGCCGTCGACAGCGCCAGGCGCCAGCACTCGGAGGCGCTCAGCGCCGCCCTGGACAACGCCTTCGACCAGGTACCCCGGCTTTTCCGGTCGACCGTAAGACGGATCGTGACCCGGTGAGCGCCGCCACGAACGACCCCGCTCGCCAGGCTGAGATCGTCAAGTTGGGGCGTTTGCTGGGGCGCGAACCGGACAGCCTGCGGTACCTGCAGGGTGTTCCGGTCGGCGATATCAGGGCGCTGCGGGACCTCACCAACGCCGCCCTTTTCGACGACGACGGCGAGGTGCTGAAACGCCTGGCCGCGGCGGGCAAGCTGCTGCCCACCGGGGTGGTCGCGGCCATCTCCGAGCGCGCCTTCGGACCGCTGCTCGCGGCCCGCGTCGCCGGCGTGATGGAGCCGCAGCGTGCGGCTGATGTCGGCAGGCACCTTGAACCGACCTTCCTTGCCGATGTCTGCGTGCAACTCGATCCCCGAGCAGCGCGGGAGATCGTGCCCAGGATGGACTTGGAAACGGTGCTGGCGGTCACCGGCGAGCTGCTCGACCGGGCTGACTACGTCACGCTGGGCCGCTTCGTCGGCGCCATGCCTGACAACGAGCTGGCGGCGATCCTGGAGATCACCGAGGACGACGAGCTGGTCCGTGTCTGCGCCGTCGCCGAGTCAGCCGAGGGAGTGGCGCAGATCTTTGGGATGCTCGGCGCAAAGCGCCTGGCGAGCCTGCGCCGCAGGGCGAGACGGAAGGACCTCGCGCACGAGGCCGAGGTCCTCAGCGACCGGCTCTAGGCGCCCGTCTCGCGCGTCACCGTTCCGCGACAAGGCGCGGCCCGCCGCTTGACAGGTCTTTACAACTTCCTGTCATCCGCGCCGCCATACCCAAGTCATAGTTTGGTTCGAGATGACTTCCGAAACCGCTGAGCCCGAGGCGAAGTCAATAGAAGAAGTCGCCCGGCCCTTCATTCAGATGCTCCACGACGTCACCGGCCTGGACACTATGTTCTTGACCGAGATCGACTGGCAGGCCGGTCAGCAGGAGGTCCTCCTCTCGGTCAACGGCCCGCGACTGCAGACGCCCGAGGGCGCCTTCATCCCATGGTCGGAGACGATCTGCCGCCGCGCCATGATGGGTGGCCCGGACCACACCGCCAACGTCCCCGCCGACTATCCCGGCAACGCGATTGCCGAAGCCTTCGGGGTCCAGACGTTTGTCACCGTCCCGGTGATCACGCCGGAGCCGGGCAGCACCATTTTCGGCACCCTCTGCGGAGCCAGCACCGAGGCGCTGGAGCTGGACGAGAAGACCATCAAGATGATCAAGCACGTGGCGTCGCTGATCGGAGAGCGGGTGGCCCGGGAGCGCGACCTCGAGCACGCCGCCCGCACCGCGGCCGCCGCTCAGGGCGAGCGCGACCACATGATCTCGGTCCTCGGCGAGCTTGCCGCGGCGGCCGAGCAGAAAGAGGAAGCCGCTCGGACGTTCGAACAGAAGAGCGAGCAGCTTCGCCTCCTCAACCGCGAACTGGCCGACCTGGCTGTAACCGATCCGCTCACCGGCGTTCACAATCGCCGTGGCTTCCAGCAGCAATGGGACGCCGAGGTGGCGTCAGCAACTCGCCATCAGTACCCGGTGACCCTGGTGCTGTTCGACCTTGACGGCTTCAAAGACGTCAACGACACCTACGGTCACAGCGCCGGCGATGCCCTGATCCAGGCCTTCTCTCAGCTGCTGGTCGCCGAAACCCGGTCTGAAGACATCGTGGCCAGGCTGGGTGGCGACGAGTTTGTGGTGGGCCTGTCGCACTCCGACGCGCTGGAAGCCAAGCGGATGTGCAAGCGAATCCGGGCCGCCAGGGCTGCCGGCGAGCTGGTCCCCGGGGTTCCGTGGGCCCTATCCGTCAGCGCTGGGATCGCCTCGACCACGTGCACGCCTGCATGTCAGCTGTTGGAGGCTGCCGACCGGGCCTTGTATCGGGCCAAAGCCGCGGGCGGTATGTGCGCCGAGGTCCATTTCGGCGAGCTCGCAGCCGACGACGCGGTTACCGCCTAGAACCAGTCCAGGCCGTCTGGGCCTGACCTCCCGATCAGGGACACTCGTAGACGATATGGACCGGCGCCGATTTGACGTCGTTTGGCGTCAGGATGTGCAGGATCGCGTCACCCGACGTGCTGCCCTGACCCTGGAACGTGAACTCCAGCGTGGCGGTGGCGTTGGTCTCGCCGTCGGGGATGCTGGCGCTCTTGACGTCGGTGACGCGCTGGTCCGGTTTGGCCCACTCGTAGGTAAGCGGCCCGCCCTGGCCGTTTGTCATCACGCTGGCGGTGAACACGTACCGGGCGCTGGGGCAGTGCCCGGATGCCGGTGTGACCGCGGCGCTGATGCTGTTGACACGTAGCGCCGCTCCGTTACGGAAGAGGTGCAACGGGAAGTAGGCGATAAGGGCGGCGGCCGCGACCACACCGACAAAAAGCGCTACGGCGAGCGGCCAAACCTGGCGTTCTCTCCGCGTCGGGAGGTCGTCGGTTTCAGTTAGTCCTGAGTTGTCGACGGGAGCGAGGAGTGGCGGCAGCCGAGGGGGTTGCGCGGGCGGCTCCGGCACGGGCAACGAGTTCGCGGCCGATCCGGCGTCAGCCACCGGTTCGGCGTCGACCATCGGAGTCGCATCAATCGCCGGCGCCACGTCAACCTCTGGCGCATCAACCGGTGCCGAGTCCGCCGCCGCTGCCGCAACCACCGCCGACGGCGCCTCGACCTCAGTCGTGGCGTCGACTGTCGGTGGCGCCTCCACCACCGGTGCCGGGTTGCCCACAGCGGACTCGTCGGGAGGCGCCGGTTCGAAGGTCAGTGGAAGCTCGACCGCGGCCGCCGCGGGAGGGGAGGGTGTTGGGGGAGCCGCAGCGATCGGAAAAGACTCGGGAAGGTCGGCGGCGGCGGTTGGCTGAGAGCCCGGCGCCGCCTCGGGTGGGGAAGGTACGTCGTCCTCGGTCGCCCAGCCGGGCCAGGCTGCGTCGGCGGCCGAGGAGAGCTGCATCCAGAAGTCGTCCGCGGTGGCGGGGCGCTGTGAGGGCTCCTTCGCGAGAGCGCTCATCAGCACCTGTTCGACCGACGAAGGAAAGCCGGGCGCGATCGTGGATGGGCGCGGCACGGGCGCCGAGATGTGCGCGTCGAGGGTGGCCCCGACATTGCCCTGGACCGAGGGGTACGGCAGCTGGCCGACCAGCAGCTCGTAGGCCATTACGGCCATCGAATAGATGTCCGCCCTTGGACCGATGTCTGTTCTGCCGGCGGCGTGCTCCGGCGAGATGTACGCCGGCGTCCCCAGGATCGCGCCGTTGGAGCTGACCAGGCTGTCGCTGCCCGAGAGCATCTTCACCAGGCCGAAATCCCCGATCTTGCCCACACCGGATTGCGTGACGAACACGTTGCCCGGCTTGAGGTCACCGTGGAGGATCGAACGACCAGCGGCGTAGGTGAGGGCGCGGGCCATATCGGCCAGCGTCCGCAGCGCCTGCGCGCGCGTGACGCCGCCCCGGCTCATCAGCTGGCGCAAGGAGGAGCCTCGCACATAGTCGGTGACCAGGAACAGGTCGTTGGCCTCGACGATCACCTCGTCGATCCCAACGATGTTGGGATGGTTCAGCCGCGCCAGGACGCGTGCCTCGCGCTGGAATCGCTCCAGCTCCTGAGGTTCCCCGTTCCAGGCCCCCAGGATCCGCTTGATCGCTACGTCGCGGTTGTGAGCAATCTGCCGGGCCAGGTACACCGGGCCCATCGAGCCAACTCCAAGCGACCGGACAAACTCGTACCCGGCCGGGTCAGGCATCGGCTACGTGCACTTGTAATAGAAGCTCGGCGAGGGTCCCTGCGAGCCCGGAATCGTACTTGGGTTGGTCCAGGTGATGTTGAAGTAGATGAATCCGGGCGCTGTTCCAGTCTTGTTTGACATGCCGGTGTCGTCATATCCGATCGAGGCGCTAGCCGGATGCGTCGCCTGGGCGCCTGGTTGAGCGGTGTCGCTCACATAGGGGGGATCCGAATCCGCCGTAGCCATTGCTGGCGGGGTGCTGGGGTAGCCGCCTTGCCAATGAATGGTCAGTGGCACCGGCTTGCCGCCGGGGCCCGGATCGGCCCAGCTGTATTGCTCGAAGAATTTCAGATGGGTTGTGCTGCACGTGACGCTCAGCGGCGTCGACGGGTCAGAGTAGGCGCTGCCCGGCAAAGCCGCGGAGCATGTCAGGGCACACTTTTCGTACCAAACCGCCATCGAGGTCCGATCCACAGTTACATCCGGCGGCGGCGGCGAGGGCGTCGGCGAAGGCGATGGTTTGGCGGATGGACTTGGACTCGGTGACGGCGAGGGGGTCGGCGTCGGGCTCGGAGTGACATCAGGGCTGGCCGACTGCTGCGGCGACGGGCTCGGTGATTCGCTCGCGATCGCCACCCCGCTGGGGTTGCTCTTGTGCCCGCCACCGCCGATGGCGAAGCCGATTCCGACGATCAGCACCAGTGCCGCCGCGCCGCCCGCATAGACCCGCCAGTCGCGCCACCATTCCCCGCCGGTGGCCAGGATCGGTCCCCCGCCGGTAGGAGGTGGAGGAAGGCGGTCGAACAACGGCGACCCGCTCTCGGCGACGATCGCCGACACCAGCGGTCTGACCGAGGCGCGGCCCTGCCAGCCCTCGCCGTAGCCGGCGACGGCGGCCTGCTCCAGGTCGGCCAGGAACTGGAAGGCGCTCGGCTGGCGATCGGCGGGGTCCTTGGCCATCGCCCGCTTCACCATCTCGGCGACGCCCTCCGGGAGCGCGGCGTTGAGCCTGCGCGGGTCGGGAACGGGGTCGCTGACATGCATCCGCATGATCTCCAGGGCGCTCTCGGCGTGATAGGGCTTCTTGCCGGTCAGGCACTCGTAGAGCACGGCGCCGCAGGAATAGATGTCGGAGCGGTAGTCGATGGTGCCGCCGGTCACCTGCTCCGGGCTCATGTACGCCGGCGTTCCGGCGGGAATCCCGCCCGCGGCGCCTGGGCCCGGGGTGAAAAGAGCCTGGCCGAAATCGGTCAGCTTGGGCAGCCCTTCGCGGTTGAGGAGGATGTTGGCGGGCTTGACATCGCGGTGCACCAGTCCCAGCGAATGTCCATAGCCGAGTCCGTTGACCGCCCCCTTGATCACGCCCAGCGCCTGCTCCGGCGACAGGAACCCGGCGCGGTCCAGGATGCGACGGAGGGAGGCGCCTTCGACGTATTCACTGACCAGCCACGCCCGGGTCGGCGACTCGATGAGCTCGTAGACCGCGGCGCAGTTTGGGCTGTCGAGCCGCTTCAGCTGCTCGGCATCTGTGCGCAGGCGCTGCAGGAAGTAGGGGTCTCCCACCAGCATCGGGGAAAACTCCTTGATCGCGACGTATCGCTCGAATTCCGGGTCGTAGGCGACCTTTACATTGCCGCTGCTACCGGAGCCGAGTGTCCCCACGACTTCGTATTGATCGATGCTGCCTGTCAAATTCCCTAACAGGATACGGGCAGCAGGCTAGAGCGCGGCCACCTCCGCTCCAAGTTGCTCAATTCCCTGGCGTCCGAGACTTTGAGCCAGGGCCACGACCTCGCCGACAACCAGGATCGCGGGGGCACCGATCCCGGCCGCGCGGGCGGCCTGCGCGATGTCTGCCAGCGTCGCCAGGGCCTGCCGTTGCTCCGGTCGGGAAGCCGCCATCACCACCGCGGCCGGTGTCGCGGGCGGCCGCCCGGCGGCGATGATCCGGCGGCTGAGCTGGGTCAGCCGGCCCGCCCCCATCAATACCACAAGGGTGTCCGAGGCTGTCGCCAGGGCGTCCCATCGCACTCTTTCCAGCTCGCCCTCGCATTCGTGACCGGTGACGATGGTGACCGACGCGGCCAGGCGACGGTGGGTCACGGGGATGCCGGCGGCGGCCGGCCCCGCCAGCGCCGAGCTGACTCCTGGGACAACCTCGAAGGCGACCCCGGCGTCGAGCAGGGCCTGGGCCTCCTCGCCTCCGCGACCGAACAGGAAGGGATCGCCGCCCTTGAGCCTGACCACGACGTTGCCGGCGAGTGCCTGCCGCGCCATCTCCTTGGCCGCCGGCTCAACCGAAGGTTTGGCTCCGCCGGCCCGGTGGCCCACCGCCACCATTTCCGCACCCTCCCGCACCCGGTCCAGGATGGCCTGCGGCACAAGGGCGTCGTGGAAGACGAAATCGGCCGCCTCCAGGAGCCGGGCGGCGCGGACGGTGAGCAGCTCGGGATCGCCGGGCCCGGCCCCGACAAGGTACACGCGAGGGTCTCCGGCTGAGGGCACGCGGATTGGCCGGGCCCGCCGGATGCTCAGCTCAGGTGGCTTGTTGCCGGGGTGTTGAGGCATCGTGCATAATCCTATCGATCTAGTAGGAATTGCCGATTCTATGTCATGGAGGCCCTGTGGGTGAAGCCCGCGTGTCCGCGCCACAGCCAAGCAGGCCCGAGCTCGCCGAGCTCGTCGCCGAGGCCGCCCCTGGGCTGAGGGGGGCTCCCCCCGAGGAGGTGCTGGCCTGGGCGCTGAGCACCTTCCATCGAGATCGGATCGCTCTCTGCACATCGCTGCAGGACGAGGGCATGGTGCTCCTCGACATGGCCTGGCGGACGTGGCCCGGGGTGCAGGTTTTCACCATCGACACGGGTCGGCTTCCCGCCGCCACCCTCGACCTGATGGAGGAGGTGCGCGCCCGTTACGGGATCCGGCTCGAGGTCCTCTTTCCCGACGCCGAGGAGGTCTCGGCGATGGTCACCCGCCACGGTGTCAACCTCTTCTACGAGTCGCCCGAGCTGCGGCTGAGCTGCTGCGGCGTCCGCAAGGTCAATCCATTGAACCGAAAGCTGGCCACCCTGGACGCCTGGATCACCGGGCTCCGCTACGACCAGACCCAGGCTCGCAGCACAACCGCGGAAGTCGAGCTCGATGTAGCCAAGGGCGGCATCGTCAAGGTCAACCCGCTCGCGGGATGGACCCACGAGCAGGTGCAGGAGTACATCGCCAGGTATGACGTGCCCCGCAACGCCTTATACTCCCGCGGCTACACCAGCATCGGCTGCGATCCCTGCACGCGGGCGATCGAGCCCGGCGAGGACCTCCGCGCCGGTCGCTGGTGGTGGGAGAACGGAGACAAGGAGTGCGGGATCCACTACGAGATGCAGGTCGACGAGCGCGGTGAGCCGGTGGTGATATCGATGCGGGGCCGGGCTGATGGCTGACGACACCCCCGGTGAGGTCGAGGTGACCAGCACCCTGGCCGAGTCCGAGGAGGAGTACCTGGCGTCGCCGCTGGAGGTCCCGCGGCACAAGCGTGCCCAGGGGCAGTGGGAGCTCGGCTATCGCGAGCCGCTGACGCCGCAGGAGCAGAACAAGCGCAATCAGGACGGGCTCGACGTCTACGACCGGATCGTCAACGACTACGCGGTCAACGGCTGGGATTCGATCGATCCCGCCGACCTCGGCGGCCGCTTCCGCTGGTACGGCATCTACACCCAGCGTCCCGAAGAGGACAAGATGTTCATGATGCGCATCCGCGCACCAGCGGGGCAGCTGAGCGCGGACCAGCTTGACGTGTGCGCCGAGATCGCGCGACGCTGGGGTGGGGGAGTCATCGATGTCACCGACCGCCAGAACTTCCAGTTCCACAACCTCCACATCGAGGACATCCCCAGCGCATGGGAGCGGCTCGGCGACGTCGGCATCTCGACGCTGGAGACCTGCGGCGACGTCACCCGCAACGTGCTCGGCTGCCCCACCGCGGGCGTCGACGACGCCGAGTACATCGACGCCACCCCCTACGTGCTGGCGATTGGCAACCGGCTGACCGGCACCAAGGAGTTCTCCAACCTGCCGCGCAAATACAAGATCTCGATCACCGGCTGCACCCACCGCTGCGCCGCTGACGAGATCAACGACATCGGTGCCGTCGCCCACCGCGTCGGCGACAAGGTCGGCTTCGATGTCCAGGTCGGCGGAGGGCTTTCGACCACGCCGCACATGTCCAAGAGCCTGGGCGCGTTCGTTGCTCCCGAGGAGCTGGAGGAGGTCTGCGTCGCCATCACCACCCTGTTCCGCGACTACGGGTACCGACGGGCTCGCAACCGCGCCCGGCTGAAGTTCCTGGTCGCCGATTGGGGGATCGAGAAGTTCCGCGAGGTGCTGGAGAAGAAGTACCTCAAGAGGCGCCTCGCCGACGGGCCGCCGGCGCCGGTCTCAAGGGCCTCGCATCGCGACCACGTCGGCGTCCATCGCCAGCGTGACGGGCTGATGTACGTAGGCTTCCCGCTGCTGGCCGGGCGCACCAACGCCGACCAGGCCGCCGCCATCGCCGACCTCTCGCGTCGCTTCGGCAAGGGCCGGGTGCGGCTCACGACCCAGCAGAAGATGGTCATCCTCGACATCCCCGAGGACCGCGTCGAGGAGCTCGTCGGGGAGCTGGCGGAGTTGGGCCTGCAGGCTCGGCCGTCGAGCTTCCGCCGCAGCACCATGGCCTGCACCGGGATCGAGTTCTGCAAGCTGGCGGTTACCGAGACCAAAGGCCGCGCCATGACCATCGTCGACCAGCTGGAGCAGCGCCTGCCTGACTTCGACGACTACGCCCGCATCAACATCAACGGCTGTCCCAACTCCTGCGCCCGCTTCCAGATCGCCGACATCGGCTTCATGGGCTCGATCATGACCATCAACGGCGAGCCCACCGAGGTCTTCAACGTCCACCTCGGCGGGCATTTGGGTGAGAACAAGTCGTTCGCGCGGCTGGCCAAGGGCGCCCGGGTTCGGGCCGAGCGGATGGCGGACTACGTCGAGTCGATGCTTCGCCTCTACCTCGAGCGCCGCCTCCCGGAGCAGGACTTCACCACCTACCTCAACAGCCTCGACGACGACCAGCTCCAGGAGTTCGCCCGCCAGGCGATGCCCGAGGGGGCGCTTGTTGAGGCAGGCACCTCCGAGGGCGGCTCGGCGTACGCCGTCCGCGAGGTGACCGACGAGGACACCGCTTTCGCCCGCGCCAGGGCAGCCCGCGCGGCGCAGCCGAAATGAGCAGCGGCGTCACGATCTGGCTCACCGGGCTGTCGGGCGCGGGCAAGTCCACCATCTCGACGGCGCTGGCAGCCGAGCTCGAGCTTCGCGGCAAGCGAGTCGAGGTCCTGGACGGCGATATCGTCCGCGAGAACCTCTCCAAGGGGCTTGGGTTCTCCAAGGAGGACCGCGACATCAACATCCGCCGCATCGGCTTCGTCTCGGAGCTGCTGGTGCGCAACGGCGCCTTCGTGCTGGTGGCCGCGATCTCGCCGTACCGCGCGGTGCGCGACGAGGTCCGCGCCAAGGTCCGCGATTTCGTCGAGGTCTATGTCGAGTGCTCGATCGAGGAGCTGACCCGTCGCGACGTCAAGGGGCTCTACGCCAAGGCGCTGGCCGGCGAGATCAAGAACTTCACCGGCATCAGCGACCCCTACGAGGCGCCGCTGCATCCTGAGGTAACCGTCGATACCGCGATACAAAACGTTGGCGAGTCGGTCGCCGACATTCTGGGAGCGCTGCAGGCGCGCGGCTACCTGGACCGCGACGACACTCCCGCCCCGGTGCACGTGGGCCATATGAGCTACGGGCCCGAGCAGGCGGCCGCGGACCAGGCCCGGGTGGCGCTGGCGGGGCCGCCTCCCCACGGCGGCGTGCTGCAGGTTCGCCAGGCTGCTCCGGCACGCGCCGCCGCGCTGGCCGAAGAGGCGCAGAACCTGCCCGCGATCGAGCTCGATGCTTGGGCTTTGAGCGACCTCGAGCTGCTCGCCGGCGGCGGCCTCAGCCCTCTGATCGGCTTCATGCGCGAGGCCGACGTGCTCTCGGTTTGCGAGCGGATGAGGCTCTCCGACGGCATGGTCTGGAGCCTCCCCATCATGCTGCCGGTCGACGCCGCGACGGCGCATTCGTTGAGCCAGGGCGACCGCGTGGCCCTGACATCAGACGGTCGCGCCCTGGCGGTGCTGACCGTGAGCGAGACCTTCGCCTATGACCGGGCGAAGGTCGCCGCCGACGTCTACGGCACGGCTGACGAGTCGCACCCGGGCGTGGCCCGAGTCCTGGCGCAGCCCGACCACTCGGTGGCGGGGCCGGTCGAGGTGATCGAGACCCCGGCGGGAAGCTTCGCCGAGTACCGGTTGACGCCCACAGAGACGCGGGCCGCCTTCGCCGAGCGCGGCTGGCGCACGGTGGTCGGGTTCCAGACTCGCAACCCGGTGCACCGCGCCCACGAGTACCTCCAGAAGGTGGCGCTGGAGCAGGTGGACGGCCTGCTGCTGCACCCGCTGGTGGGGGAGACCAAGGGTGACGACATCCCCGCCGATGTGCGCATGCGCTGCTACGAGGCGCTGATCGCCAACAACTACCCGCCCGCCCGCGTGCTGCTCTCGGTCTTTCCGGCGTCGATGCGCTACGCCGGCCCGCGGGAGGCGATCTTCCACGCGCTGGTGCGAAAGAACTACGGCTGCACTCATTTCATAGTAGGCCGCGACCACGCCGGCGTGGGCAGCTTCTACGGCACCTACGACGCGCAGGAGATCTTCGACGAGTTCGACCCGCACGAGATCGGCATCCAGCTGCTGAAGTTCGAGCACTCCTTCTACTGCCGGGCCTGCGCCGGGATGGCCACCACCCGGACCTGCCCTCACGGCGCCGACGAGCGGATCATCCTCAGTGGCACCAAAGTGCGCGAGATGCTCCGCGCCGGGCTCGACCTGCCGGTGGAGTTCACCCGCCCCGAGATCGCCGAGATCCTGCGCGAAGCCGAGCTGGCGCGCGTTACTACCGAAGCCGCGGCGTCATGACCCGGCGCCCGGGGCGGGCGGCAGATCCAGGAGCTTGATGGGTTATTACGCGGCCTTCCTCGACCTCACTGATCGCCTCTGCCTGGTGGTGGGTGGCGGAACCGAGGCGGCGGACAAGGCGCGCGGCCTGTTGCTCGCCGGCGCCGACGTGGTCGTGGTCTGGGATGAGATCGGCGATGAGGTGGCCCGGCTGGCGAACGACGGCGAGGTGGAGCTGCGCCGCCATCGCTTCACCCCCGAGGATCTCGAGGGCTGCTTCGTCGTCATCGACGCCAGCCTCGACGAGGCCACCGGCGCCCAGGTCTTCCTCCACGCGCGCAGCCAGAGAGTCCTGTGCAACGTCCTCGATCGGCCGGCGCGCTGCGATTTCATCGCGCCCGCGATCGTGCGCCGCGGGCCGCTGCAGGTGGCGATCTCGACGGCTGGCCGGAGTCCGTTCATGGCGTCGCAGCTACGGCGCGAGCTGGAGGTCACCATCGACGAGGCCCAGGGCCAGCTGGTCGAGCTGGTCGGCCGGCTCCGCGATCGGCTCCGCGCCGCCGGCGTCAGCCTCGAGCTCCAGAACCAGGTCTACGCGCGGATCCCGGGTTCCGGAGCGCTCGAGCTTCTGCGCGATGGCCGGTCAGCCGACGCCGCCGCCGCGGTCGATGCCTGCGCGGACGGCCTGACCGATCTCGAGGCGCTATCTTCGGACCCATGATTGCGGCGTCGCGCCGGTGAACTCGGCCAAGCTCGACGCCGTAGTCGTCGGTTCAGGTCCCAACGGGCTCTCCGCGGCGATAACCCTGGCGCGCGCGGGACGGTCGGTGCTGGTGCTGGAGGCGGAATCCTCCTGGGGCGGCGGCATGCGCACGGCCGAGCTGACCCTGCCCGGCTTCCACCATGACGTCTGCTCGTCGGCGCACCCGATGCTGGCGGGATCACCGTTCTTTCGCGGTCTCGAGCTGGGCGATCTCGGCATCGAGATGGTTCAACCCGAGCTGCCCCTGGCCCAGCCGCTCGAGGACGGCTCCGCGGTAGTGCTGGATCGCTCGATGGATGCCACCGCCGAAGGACTGGGTGTTGACGCGGGGGCATACCGGCGGCTGCTGGCCCGGCCCGTACGGGCGGCCGACCGGCTGATCCCGGAGCTCCTCGCCCCGGCCCACATCCCGCGACACCCGTTTGCCCTGGCCCGGTTTGGGATTCCTGCGCTGCTGCCGGCGTCGACCCTTGCCAGGTCCGGTTTCAAGGGCGAGCGGGCCCGTGCCCTGTTCGCCGGGTTGGCGGCTCATTCGATCCAGTCGCTGACGACGCCCGCAACCTCGGCCTTCGGGATGGTGATGGCGATCCTGGGCCACGCCTACGGCTGGCCGCTGGTCCGCGGGGGCTCCCGGGCGGTCGGAGACGGGCTGGTGGCCGAGCTCCGCCGCCTCGGTGGAGAGATCGAGACGGGCAGGCGGGTGGCCTCACTGAACGACATTCCCGAGAGCCGCGCCGTCCTCTTCGATGTGACGCCGAGACAGATCGTCGACATCGCCGGCACCCACCTCTCCGACGGCTATCGAAAGAGCCTGACCCGGTATCGGTACGGTCCCGGCGTCTTCAAGCTCGACATCGCCCTGGACGGTCCCATCCCATGGACGGCGGAGGAGTGCCGTCGAGCTGGAACCGTGCACCTCGGCTCGTCGCTGTCCGAGATCGTCGAGTCCGAATCGGCGGTGGCGCAGGGTCGGGTCACCGACACGCCTTACACGATCGTCATCCAGCCGACCCTGTGCGATCCGGAAAGGGCTCCGGCCGGGAAGCACATCGCGTGGCTGTACTGCCACGTGCCCGCCGGCTACGACCTCGACCTGACCGAGACGCTGCTGGGCCGCCTCGAGCACTTCGCCCCCGGCTTCCGGGACCTGGTCCTCAACATCAGCGTCATGAACCCGGCGGCGGTGGAGGCTCACAACGCCAACTACATCGGTGGCGACATCAACGGTGGCATCCAGGACCTGGGGCAGCTGTTCACCCGGCCCACCGTCAGCCTGACGCCGTACGCCACCTCCAACCCCAGGCTTTACATCTGCTCGTCCTCGACGCCGCCCGGCGGCGGCGTCCACGGCATGTGCGGGGTCTTCGCCGCCCGGACCGCGCTGCGTCGAGTGCTGGCGTGACTAAGCTGGGGCTATGAGCGTTTTCATCGATGCGATGGCCCGGATGGCCGTGCTGACCGACGCCCAGATGGCGATGCCGTGGAGATGGCGCGACGATGGGGGCGAGGTCCTCGAGGTGCGCGACGCCTTCCACCGCAGCCTCGAGGCGGAGCACGCCCAGTCGACCGCGGTCAAGGATGTGCCGCTGGACGAGACCGCGGCCGCCTATCTGTTGGCTCAGCGTGCCGCCGGCGACCTGTGCGGCCTGCTGGCGGGGCTGCCCGATGACATCCTCGGCCGCCAGCCCGCCGCCGGTGAGTGGTCACTGCGCGAGACGATGCGACACGTCATCGAGACCGAGGCGCACTTCCGGGTGAAGACGCTGTGGGCGGTCGACCGTGCAGCCGATGACCCGATCGACCCGCCCGCGGAGCTGCAGCCGATCGCCGCGGACGTGTCGGGCGATGCCGCCTCCTGGATCGAAATGCTGCTCGAGCAGCGCGCCACCACCGACGCCGAGTTCGTTCGCGTGACCAGCGACGACCTCGTCAAGCCGTCCACCTGGACCGGCCACGCCGTCGACGCCAGGTTCCGGATGCACCGCCCGGCCTCGCACCTGATCGAGCACACCAACCAGTGCGAAAAGGTCCTGCACGCGATCGGTCAGGACCCGGGGGAGGCGCGCCAGCTGGTGCGGGCGATCTGGGCCGCCCGGGGGGCACATGAACGGCTCAGTGACCCGATGACGCTGGCGCGGCTGGACGAGGAGCTGGCGGCGCGGCTGGAGACCCTCGAGCTCTAGGCCGCCCTGCGCCGGTCGGGCGTCACCTCCGCTCGGCGAACTCCGAGTGGCCCAGTGGACCGTGGCCGGTGCCCAGGCCGGGTGCGCGTAGGAGGGCCTGCTGCAGGTAGGCCCGGGCCCTCCCGATCGCGCGAAGCGGCTCCTCGCCCAAAGCCAGGTAGGACGCGATAGCGGCGCTGAAGGTGCAGCCGGTGCCGTGGGTGGACCGGCCCGGGATCCGCGGATAGCGCAGCTCAATTGAGTTGCCCGTCTCGCTGTCAAAGACGAGATCGACGACCGGGTCCGCGTCCGAGTGGCCGCCCTTGATGACGACGATGCGGGGTCCCAACGCCGTCAGCTCAAGGGCGGCTTCCGCCGCATCAACGGGCGCGATCGAACGACCGAGGAGGTGTCCCGCTTCGGGCAAGTTGGGGGTAAGCACGTCCGCCAGCGGAAGCAGCTTTGACCGCATCGCCGCGATGGCGTCGTCAGGGAGCAGGACGTCGCCGGACTTAGCCACCATCACCGGGTCGACGACGAGGTTGCGCGCGCGGTGGTGGCGCAGCCGCTCGGCCACCAGCTCGACGATCGCGACGCTTCCCAGCATGCCGGTCTTCCAGGCGGAGGGCTGCAGGTCCTCGGCGATGGCGTCGACCTGGTCGCCGACCACCTCCAGGTCGGCCAGCATGACGCGACGCACACCGAGAGTGTTCTGCGCCGTCAAGGCGACGATCGCGCTGGCGCCGTAGACGCCGCAGGCGGCGAAGGTCTTGAGGTCGGCCTGGATTCCCGCGCCGCCGCCGGAGTCGCTGCCGGCGATGGTGCAGGCGACGGCCGCGCTCATGCCGGGGCGGGGCGCCGCGACCTGATCAGGATGACGAAGAGAATTGCACTGAAGCCGACCCCGACGAAGCTGCTGATATCCGCCGGTTGGTCATGGAAGAGCAGGCGGGCGCCGAGGCCCTCGTAGAACGGCGGGTTCTGGTAGAAGAGCAGGGTCGCAAGGGTACCCAGTCCGAAGGTCGCCAGCGCCGGCCACTTGATCCCCGCAGCCCACGACGCCGGCTCGGCGGTCATCTCCTTGAGGTCGATGGGGCCATGGCGTCGCCAGAAGTCGATCAATACCACGATGCACCACGCCGGGAACCAGACGTAGGTGACGGTCAGGAAGCTGAGGTAGATCGACTCGAAGCGGTCGGCGTTGAGAAGGACCAGGCCCGCCACCCCGCCTCCGATCAGGCCGAACACCAGCGCCGCCGACCAACGTCGAAGCGGGATGCCGATGGCCAGGCCGCTGAGAGCCGCGGTGTAGACGTTGAGGTAGTTGCTGCTCATCTCCGCGATCACGATGAAGGCCGCGAAGACCCAGGCCAGCCAGGTCGGCAGGTTGCGCACGATCAAGCCGGCGATGTCCTGCGTCTTGGGATCGATGCTCTGGATCAAGACTCCGAGAACCCCACAGATCACCAGCGTCAGGACGCTGCCGGCGCCGCTGTAGAAGCTGACCGCGAGCGAGCTCGAGTCGCGGGGCAGGTAGCGGGAGTAGTCGCCGGCGTAGGTGGCCCAGGAGACGATCAGGGCGAACGTCGCCGTGAAACCCAGAAGTGAGGTGGCCAGGTGAGCACCCGGGTCGAGGCTGCTCGCCAGCCCGGGATGGAAGTGAGGCGCCAGGGCGATCGCCACGACCGCGGCAAGGACTATGAACGTGGGTGCCTGGATGGTCTGGACGATGGTGATGGTGCGGTGGCCGAAGACCGCCACCAGGATGCAGCCGGCCACCATCGCCACCAGCATCAGCGCCACCGCCCACGCCGGCGGCCCGGCGCCGAACACCGGCAGCGCCCTGGTGGTGGTGACGGCGATGGCGCAGTCGTAGCTGAACCAGCCGATCGCGATCAGCAAGGTCAGGAGGCCGCCGATGGCCGCGCCCCGGCGCCCGAAGGCCAGCCTCGAGAAGACGATCTGGGGCAGCCCGGTCCGCACCCCGGTGACGCTGAGCGGGCCGAGCAGGACTCCGCCCGCAACGGCCCCCAGCACCAGCACCGCGATCGAGTCCCAGACCCCCAGTCCGAGACTGATCAGGAGGGCGCCGGCCAGGAACGAGAAGAAGTCGGCCAGCGCCGCCGCCCAGATGAAGAACAGCTCCCGAGGATGGCCGTGCCGCTCGGCATCCGGCACCGGCTCCAGGCCCCGGAGCTCGACCTTTAGAAATTCATCTGCCATTTCCGATTCCTACGCCAGCATTGTCTGGTCAGGTTCAAAGGGTCGCCGCCGATGCGGCCTCTCAGCTCTCCGCGCTGATGACGGAGCGCTCCCCTTCGGATCGAGCCGATGCTACCACCGAGGCATGACAATGAGGGGCCGATCGGCGGCCCAGGCGAAGGAGAGGGTTGAGCACCGAAGCGAGCGTACGGACGGTACGTGAGCGAGGAGCGGAGACCCGCGGCGGCGAAGCCGCCGACGCGGGCGAAGCCCTCGACGCTCGCATGGGGCGCCCAGCGGCCCCGACTGTCTAGAAGTTGGTGACGCCCAGCTCCAGAGGAGTGGCCGTCAGCGTCAGCACCCGACCGTCGCGGATCACGCGCAGGCTCAGCGGCCGGCCGATGCTCTCCGCCACCAGCAGCCGCTGCAGGTCGCCGGCGTCGGACACCGGCCGTCCGTCGACCTCGAGCACCAGGTCGCCGGGGCGCAGGCCCGCGGCCGCCGCCGGGCTGTTGGGGACGACCTCGATCACGCCCATTCCGGTCGTCTGGTCGCCCGCACCGAAGGTGCGCGGCGGGATCGGGCGACCCGCGCCGGCGATCCCGAGGTAACCGCGCCGGACCCGTCCGTCGCTGATCAGCGAGGCCAGGATGCCCTGGGTGGTGTGGTTGATCGGCACCGCCAGGCCGACTCCGATGCCGGCAACCGCGGTGTTTACGCCGATCACGGATCCCTTCCAGTCGGCCAGCGCGCCGCCCGAGTTGCCGGGGTTCAGCGAGGCGTCGGTTTGGATGACGTTCTCGACCAGGCGCTGCATGTCGCCGTCGCTGGTGGCCAGCGACCGGCCCACAGCGCTGACCACGCCCGCGGTCACCGAGCCGGCAAAACCGAGCGGGTTGCCGATGGCGACGACCAGCTGGCCGACGCGCAGCTTGTCGGCGTCGCCGAGGGCGGCGGCGTGGAGATCATCGGCGCGGGCGCGGATCACGGCCAGGTCGGACAGGCGATCGATGCCGCGAACGTCGAAGTCGAGCTCGCGGCCGTCGACGAACGACGCCGTCCCGCCGTCGCCGCCGGCGACGACGTGCGCCGACGTCAGCAGGAAACCGTCGGGGCTGATCACCACCGCAGAGCCACTGCCAAGCATCTGCCGTCCACCCCGCCCCCGCCTGCCGACTCGCAGGCTGGCCACCGAAGGGCTCAACTTCTCGGCCACCGATGTCACGACGTTGGAGTAGGCATCCATCGCCTCGGCCTCCGAGGCCGGCGATGCCGGCGCCTCCTGGTCCACCGAGTAAAGGCTCTCTATCAGCTTGATTGCGCTCATTTGAAATCTCCAGTTGTCGGGCTGACCCGCCGATCTTCGGCTGGATCGTCCGTGACGGCAAAAACCCGGACCGTCGCGACCTTATTCCTGTACCCCGTAGTCGGCGTGGGCAATCTCTAGACTGGTCTGGTGGACGCCTCCCTCGAGCTCTTTTCCGCGCCGGCCCGTAACTGGTTCGAGGGGGCTTTCGCCGGCCCCACCGAGGTTCAGCAACGGGGCTGGACGGCGGTTGCCGGCGGCCGCCACACCCTGATGTGTGCCCCCACCGGCAGTGGCAAGACCCTGGCCGCCTTCATGTGGGGCCTCGACCAGCTGGCTCGAGAGCCGCAGCCGGAAGCAGCCGCGCGCTGCCGGGTCCTCTACATCAGCCCGCTCAAGGCGCTCACCGTCGATATCGAGCGCAACCTCCGAGCGCCGCTGGCGGGGATGCGCCTCAACGCCGAGCGACTCGGGCTGCCACTGCCGGAGGTCAGCGTCGCCATCCGCACCGGCGACACGCCGCAGGACGAACGGCGGCACATCGTCCGCCATCCGCCCGACATCCTGATCACCACCCCGGAATCGCTCTTCCTGATGCTGACCAGCGCCGCCCGCGAGGTGCTCCACCCGGTGCGCTGGGTGATCGTCGACGAGATCCACTCGATCGCCGCCACCAAGCGCGGAGCCCACCTCGCCATCAGCCTCGAGCGCCTGGGCGAGCTGACCCGGATGGAGCCGCAGAGGATCGGGCTCTCGGCGACGCAGCGCCCGCTGGAGGAGGTGGGGCGGTTCCTCGGCGGCGTCGGTCGGGAGGTCGAGATAGTGGACGCCGGTATCCGCAAGGCCATGGAGATCACTGTCGAGGTCCCGGTAGAGGACATGGCCGACCTCGAGCGCGCCGACGCCGGCAGCGGGGCCTCCGTCGCCCAGGCTGAGCCGGGAATGCCCCGCCGAAGCATCTGGCCGGCGATTCACCCTCGCCTGCTGGAGCTGATCCGTCAGCACCGCTCCACCATCATCTTCGTCAACTCCCGGCGTATGGCCGAGCGGCTGGCGGCGCGACTCAACGAGCTGGCCGCGCAGGAGTCCGGCCACGACCCCGCCGACGGCCCCGTGCCGGAGCTGGTACGCGCTCACCACGGTTCCATCGCCAAGGAGCAGCGGGCGGAGGTCGAGGAGGCGCTCAAGACCGGCCGTCTGCCGGCGATCGTGGCGACGTCGTCGCTGGAGCTCGGTATCGACATGGGCGCTGTCGACCTGGTGATCCAGGTGGAGGCGCCCCGGAGCGTTGCCAGCGGGCTGCAGCGCATCGGCCGCGCCGGCCACTCCGTCGGCGAGCCGTCAAAGGGGATCGTCTTCCCCAAGCACCGTGGCGACCTGCTCGAGGCCGCGGTGGTGGTGGAGCGGATGCTGGCGGGCGACATCGAGGCGACCCGGGTGCCCCGCAACCCGCTCGACGTGCTGGCCCAGCAGCTGGTGGCCATGTGCGCGTTAGATACCTGGGCGGTCGACGACGCGCGGGCCCTGGTGCGGCGGGCCTACCCCTTCGCCGAGCTGGGCGACCGAGTCTTCGAGGCCACCCTGGACATGCTGGCGGGGAGGTATCCGTCGGACGACTTCGCCGAGCTGCGGCCGCGGATCGTCTGGGACCGCGTCGAGGGGAAGATTCGCGGCCGGGCCGGCGCCCAGCGGCTGGCGGTCGTCAGCGGGGGCACCATCCCCGACCGCGGGCTCTACAGCGTCAACCTTTTCGACGGAATCTCGACCGAGGCGGCTGGCGGTGACGGCATCGCCCGGGAGGCGGGCGCGGCGGCCGGGACGGGTGCCCCGCCGGGGGGGCGCCGCCCGGGTCGGAGGGTCGGCGAGCTCGACGAGGAGATGGTCTACGAGATGCGGCCGGGGCAGGTCTTCGTACTCGGCGCCAGCAGCTGGAAGATCGTCGACATCACGCCATCGCAGGTGCTGGTGCTGCCCGCCCCCGGCCAGCCCGGCACGATCGCCTTCTGGCACGGCGACGCCGCCGGCCGCCCCACCGAAGTGGGTAGGGCGCTGGGGCGGATGACTCGCGAGCTGCGGGCGGCTCCACCGGCGGAGGCGCTCGCCCGCCTCCGTGACGGCGCCGGGCTTGACCCCCGGGCGGCCCAGAACCTGCTCGACTACCTCGCCGACCAGGCAGCCTCCACGGGTGCGGTGCCCGACGATCGGACCATCGTCGTCGAGCGGTTCCGCGACACCCTCGGAGACTGGAGGGTTTGCGTGCTGACGCCGTTCGGCGCCCGGGTCCACGCGCCCTGGTCGATCGCCGTGGCCGCCAGGCTGCGAGAGTCCTCAGGGGTCGAGGTCGAGTCGATGTACACCGACGAGGGCTTCGCCATCAGGCTCCCAGATGTCGAGCACCCGCCGTCGGACAGCGAGTTCTTCCTCGAGCCCGAGGACGTTCGCGAGGTGGTGACCGGTCAGCTCGACCAGTCGGCGCTGTTCGCCTCGCATTTCCGCGAGAACGCGGCGCGGGCCCTGCTGCTGCCGCGCCGCCGACCCCACCAGCGCACGCCGCTTTGGCAGCAGCGGCAGCGCAGCCACAGCCTCCTCCAGGTGGCATCGCGGCACCCCGACTTCCCCATCATCCTGGAGACCTATCGCGAGTGCCTCAGCGACGTCTTCGACCTCGACGCCCTCGTGGAGCTGATGTCCCAGGTCCGGTCTCGCGAGGTCCGCGTGGTCTCGGCGCAAACCGAGCGGTCCTCGCCGTTCGCGGCGTCGCTGCTATTCGACTACGTCGCCGAGTTCGTCTACGAGGGTGACGCCCCGCTCGGTGAGCGGCGGGCCCAGGCCCTCGCCCTCGACCGCGACCTGCTGGCGGAGCTGCTGGGAGCCGAGGAGCTGCGGGAGCTGCTCAGCCCGGAGGTGATCGCGGCGATGGAGCTGGAGCTGCAGTCGCTCACCGGCGACCGCCCGCCCCGCGACGCGGACGAGACCGAGGACCTGCTGCGGAGGCTGGGCGACCTTCGCGCCGACGAGGCGATCGCTCGCGGAGCCGAGGCAGATTGGCTGGAGACTCTGGCGCGGGAGCATCGCGCCGCCGGCGTCCGCATCGGTGGCGAAGAGCGATGGATCGCGGTCGAGGACGCCGCCCGCTACCGCGACGCGCTCGCGGTCAGTCTCCCGGTCGGCATCCCCGAGATCTTCCTGGGCGCGACCACCGACGCGATCGACGAGCTGCTGATGCGCTGGGCACGCACCCATGTGCCCTTCACGGCGGCCGAGCCGTCGAGCCGATGGGGTCTGCCCGAGCAGCTCGTCGATCGCGTGCTCGCGAGCCTGGCCGGCCGCGGCCGGCTGCTCAGCGGGGAGTTCCACCCTGGCAGCAGCGGCCGCGAGTACTGTCATCCCGACGTTCTGGTGGCGTTGCGGCGTCGCTCGCTGGCGGCGCTCCGGCGCGAGATCGAGCCGGTTGCGGTCGAGGTGGTGGCTCGCTTCCTGCCCGCCTGGCAGGGGGTCGGCGCCGAGGCCCGCGGGCTGGAGCGGCTGGCCGAGGTCATCCACCAGCTCCAGGGCTGCGCCCTGCCTCTGTCGGTGATCGAGCGCGACATCCTGCCTGCGCGGGTGGCGGGCTACGCGCCTTCGCTTCTGGACCACCTGCTGTCGATCGGGGAGGTGGTGTGGGCGGGCCGCGGCGCCCTCGGGGCCAGCGACGGCCGCATCGCGCTCTACCTGCGCACCGACGCTCCCCGACTGCTGCCCGCACCGGCCGAGCCCGTCCCGGGGGAGCTTCATGACGTGCTCAGGACACACCTGAGGGACCGCGGCGCCGCCTTTTTCGCCGACCTACTGCGCGCGTCGGCCGGTCGCGACCAGGTGGCGGTGCTGCAGGCCATCTGGGACATGGTCTGGGCCTGTGAGCTCACCAACGACACCTTCCTGCCGCTGCGGAGCCGGGGACCGGTGCCGCGACGTACCGGCCGCCGGCCGCTGATGCGCCTGGGCCCGCCCGGCTCCGAGGGCCGGTGGTCGCTGGTGGGCGACCTGGCGGCGGCCGAGGTTTCGCCCACCGAGCGGCTGCACGGGCTGGCGGGCGCGCTGCTGCAGCGATACGGAGTGCTGACCCGCGAGGTGGCCCTGGCAGAAGGCTCGCCCGGCGGGTTCGCGGCGCTCTACCCCGTGCTCCGCGCCATGGAGGAGTCTGGCAAGATCCGCCGCGGCTACTTCGTCGACGGCCTGGGCGCGTCACAGTTCGCCCTCCCTGGCGCGGTCGACCGGCTTCGCGGCGTGCGCGACCTCGACCCCGCCCCGCTGGGTCTGGCCGCGACCGACCCCGCCAACGCCTACGGCGTGACCATCCCCTGGCCCCGCACGGAAGGCCGCACGGCGCGGGTCGCGGGCGCCTACGTGGTCGTCGACGGCGGCGAGTTGAGGCTGTACTTGGAGCGAGGTGGGCGCTCGCTGCTCACCTTTGGCGAAGTCGGCACCCAACACCTCGCCGCGCTGGCGAGAGTGGCGACACGCGCCGGCAAGATCGAGGTCACATCGATCGACGGCGGGCCCGCCGCGGGGTCGGCCCTGGAGCCGGCGATGCGCGAGGTCGGCTTTGGGGTCTCGCCGCGCGGCCTCGTGATCTGGCCCGAGCGCCGCGACAGCGCCACCGCCTGAGGCCGCGCCGAGGCTGCCGAGCCACCGGCGCTCGCAAGCGTTTTAGGTCATCCGCCCTCGAAGGCCTCGACGCAGGTGACGCCTTCGCCACCGACGTCGGCGCTGTGCACGGTGCCGGCGGGGATCAGGATCCCATCCCCGGCGCGGAGAAGCAGGCCGTCGAATTCGATCGAACCAGAGACCACGTAGAGGTGCTTGGTCGCGGAGTGACTGTGGGGGCTGAAACGGGCTCCCGCCCCCGCGGACCACGGGTAGGGCCGCAACCCCGCCGCCCGTAGCGTTGCGTCGGGATCGTCGACGTGCGGCATTGGAGTGATTGCGCCCACTAGCGGCGGCCCGGCTTCGGGCGCGGGTACTGTCTAGCCATGCCAGCCAGGGTATCGCCGCCAATCGTCGGGGTCGACCCCAGTCCCGAGATCCGCACCGCTACCAGGCAGCTCTCGAGGCGAGACCCCGCAATGGCGGTGATCATCAAGGCCGTCGGACCATGCCGCATCAGGCCGGGCCAGGGAGACTATTTCGGAGCCCTGGTGCGCAGCATCGCCTACCAGCAGCTTGCCGGCCGGGCCGCCGCGGCGATCCATGGGAGGTTCGTGGAGCGCGTCGGCGGCGTGGTCACGCCATCGGCAGTGATGGCGACACCTGACGAGGAGATCCGCGCCGCCGGGATGTCGGGTGCCAAGACCGCGTCGATCAAGGACCTCGCCACCAAGGTCCTGGACGGCAGCGTTCCGATCGAGGGCATCGAGGCCTATTCCGACGACGAGATCGTGGAGCGGTTGGTGGCGGTGCGTGGCATCGGCCGTTGGACGGCGGAGATGTTCCTGATCTTCGAGCTCCGGCGACTCGACGTCTGGCCGGTCGACGACTTCGCCGTGCGCAAGGGGTACGCCCGCATCCACGGACTACTGGAGTCGCCCAAGCCCAAGGAGCTGCTCGGCCTGGGTGAGGTCTACCGGCCCTGGCGAAGCGTCGCCGCTTGGTACTGCTGGCGCGCGTCCGAAGCGGTGCTTCCGGAGGCGCCCGGCTAGGAGCCGGCGGAGTTTCTTACCGCCATCCCGGTGCCGGCTCCGCGGTTGCGGACCAGCTTGTTGTTCCGCTGGCGCTCGATGTTGACGGCGGCCGATATCAGCGACAGGTGGCTGAAGGCCTGGGGAAAGTTGCCCAGCAGCGCCCCGCTGGTCGGATCGACCTCTTCTGAGAACAGGCCAACCGGAGACGCGAAGCCGAGCAGGCGCTCGAAACGGCGCTGCGACTGCTCCAGGTCGCCGGTGATGGCGAGGGCATCCGCCAGCCAGAAGGCGCAGATGATGAACGAGCCCTCGGGGCTGCTCAGGCCGTCGTCGGTCTCCTCGGCCTTGTAGCGGTACACCAGCGGACCGACGCTAAGGCCCGCGTCGACGGCGTCGATGGTGCTGCGCAGGCGGCGGTCGCCGTTGGGCAGGAAGCCGAGCTGGACCAGGCGCAGCGCCGAGGCGTCGAGCTCGTCGGAGCCGAACGCCTGCGTGAAGCTCTCCAGCCGTCGCGAGAAGCCCTGCTCCAGGACGGCCGCGTGGATCTCAGCGCGGTTCTTCTCCCACAGCTCCTTGTCGTAGGGGAGCTTGAAATGGCGCGCGATCCGGAGCCCCCGATCGATCGCCGTCCAGCACATCACCTTGCTGTACGTGAAGTTCTGGTACTCGCCGCGCACCTCCCAGAGCCCGGCGTCCCGCTCCTGCCAGCGCATGCAGGCGAAGTTGACAATCTTGCGCAGCTCCTTCCAGAAGGCGGGCGAGATCTTGCCGCCGTGCAGCCCCCAGACGAAGACGGTGTCCAGCAGCTCGCCGTAGATGTCCAGCTGGAGCTGGTCCTCGGCGCCGTTGCCGGTCCGCACGGGCGCGGAATGCCGGTAGCCCTCGAGGTGGGGGAGGATCTTCTCCTTGCCGCCCGACTTGCCGTCCAGGGTATACAGGATCTTGAGCCCGCTGCTGACGGTCAGGTGGCTGAGCCACTCCATGAAGTCGGTCGCCTCTTTCTCGAAGCCCAGTTCGAAGAGGGCGTAGAGGGTGAAGCTGGCGTCACGCAGCCAGGTGTACCGGTAGTCCCAGTTGCGCTCACCCCCCACCCACTCCGGCAGGCTGGTGGTGGGGGCCGCCACGATGGCGCCGGTGGGGGCGTACGTGAGCAGCTTGAGCGCCAACGCCGAGCGCTCGACGTGAGCCTGGTAGGGACCGCGGTAGGTGCACTGCTGGATCCACTTCCACCAGTACTCCTGGGTGGTGCGTTGCAGCTCTCTGACCGATTCGATGTCGCCCAGCGGCCGGATGCAGGTGCCCGGGCGGGACGACGCCAGGCCGAAGGCGACGGTCTCGCCGGGCATCACCGTGAACTCCTGGGTGGTTCCCCGCACCGGGATCGTCCCGCTCAAGCACCAGTGGTGCCCGCCGGCGTCGCCGTGGAGGCGCTCGCCCTCGGCCACCAGCGGGCTCCCCATCAGACCGTATCCAGGCCTGGCTTCGACCCGCATCCTGATCCGGGTGCGGCCTGCCAGCCCCGTGACCATGCGAACCAGGCGGGGGTGGCGGTGGGGCCGGGCGTGCTGGGTGACGTCCTTCTCATCGACCGGCATGAAGTCGACGACCTGGGCCAGACCGGTCTCGCACTGGAAGATGGTCCGCAGGATGTTGGTCTTGTCGGTGTACTCCTGCCTGCAGCTGTAAGGTCCAACCGGGCAGATCTGCCAGAAGCCACCCCTGCGATCGTCGAGCAGCCGCCCGAAGATGCTGGGGCTGTCGAAGCGGGGCAGGCTGCACCAGTCGATGCTGCCGTCAACTCCCACCAGAGCCGCCGAACGGCAGTCCCCGATGATGCCGTAGTCGCCGATCGGAAGGTACCCGTTCTCGCGGAGCAGCCAGTTGGGGATCTTGCCGCCACGCGGTGGTGGGCGGCGAGCACTGGGGGGCATCCGCGGGGGTGTGACCGGGCCTCTGGCGCCTGGCATGGCTAGGGCTTGGTGAACTCGACCCGCTCGAGCTCCGCGGATCCGGGCGCCAGCGTCAGGATGCCTGCCGTGCCCTCGCTGCTGAAGCCGCCGGCGGTAGGCGTCGAGACGTTGATGTAGCGGACGCCGTCGACGACCTCGTCGCGCCAGTGGTGGGTGTGGCCGTGGATACAGATCCGGAGGCCGGAGGCCCAGGGGTCGGCGGGCCGCGGCGGTCGGTGGACCATGCCCACCCGCCAGCCTTCGATCTCTCGAACCACCCGCTCAGGGTACCGTGGGTCGTCGGGCGCGTTGCCGTTGACCAGCGTCAACGGAGCGATCGTCCGCAGCTCGTCGAGTACCTCCGGGTACTGCCAGTCGCCGGCGTGCCAGACCTCGTCGACGGACTGGAAATGGCGCCGGACCTGCTCGATCAGCCCCGCCACGCGGTAGCGTCCCTGGGTGTCGCCGATGATTCCGAGCCTGACCGCCATCAGCCGACAATATTGCGACACGGTCGAGCGGAGCTGGAGGTGATCATCTGCGGTTTCTAGGCGTATGACGAGGCCGTTTACGTTGAGGCGGCGAATTTGGTAGCCTGACGCGGAAGGGAATGGCGCGGGGGTGCCACCCGGCGGGGTTTAGCAGGCGGGGTTGAGGCAAGCGGGGTGAGGATGGGAAGCAGGATCAGTCGCAGGCGCGCTTACGCGCTGCTGACGGTGGGCTTTGCGCTGGTGGCGTCGCTGGGACTGATGGCTTCCTCCGGGAGCGCATTCGATCCGGGCGTTCCGCTGACAGCCAACCCGGTGCGCAGCGTCGAGCCGGTGGTGCTGACGGGCAGCCAGTTCCCGACCTGGTCCGCCGGTCCCGAGTTCACCTTCCACGAGCCGATGTCGCCGCTGAACTCCAGCACCGTGGGCCAGCAGGCGAGCGAGCCGAGCCAGCTGCAGAGCGCCTGCTACGACCCCAACGCCAACTACGGCACACCGGCGAGCCCGGACCCCGCTGCCGGTGACCACAACTGTTACCAGCCGTCGCGGTTGCCGCTGCGGACGCTTCCAGTAACGAAAGGGGTGGATCCGCGCCATCTGCTGGGCTACCGCTGGGACGGCAAGCGGTTCACCCAGATCCCCTTCCAGGTCGACCAGGTCTTCACGCGCTACCTGAGCAACAACGCCTCCGGCTTCGCGTTCTATTCGGGCGTCGATCGGCAGACCGACTACGCCTACGACCGCGAAGGCTTCAGGTTCCTGGCCAACCCGCCCGCGGCCGACCCCGCCCACCCGACCTCGGCGGTATGTGCGGCAATTCCCTACAAGGGCGCCGCCGGCAGCTTCTACGACGGGCAGCCGACGACTCCGTCCCCCAACGGATTTCACCTCGTCGACAAGGACGAGCTTGCCTTCATGGCTCGCGACGCCGGCAACCAGGCGCCCTCGGGGGCGGCGATGCCCGCGGGGATCATGGACTCGTACGCGGTCACCGTGGTCGATCCCGACACCGGCGGGCGAGGCTATGTCTACGTCGCGCTGACGGGCGCGAAGGGCCCGGCGCCCAAGTTCACCGCCGCCAACTCGCCCTACGTGCACTATCAGCGTGACGCCGACGCCGGGATGTTCGTCTACTCCCAGAGCTCCTACGGCAACTACGGCGCCGCGCCCCAGGGCTGGTACTGCAACCCCGACGGTACGTTGGCCGTCGATGCCAAGACCGGCAAGGCGCTGGTCGGGCAGCGCCGACCCAAGGACACCGCCTGGGTGACGACGCCGCGCTACGCCTTCAGGTACGACGGCCGCTGGCTGATGACCGAGATCCACATCTCCGCGCACGACAACGGCTTTATCGACCGCCAGGGGGTCCTTCACAACTACGGCCCCAACGTCGTCGATCGGTGGAAGGCGAGGGCCTTCCAGCAGTCTCCCGGCGGCAAGACCCCCTGCTGTGGCTACGAGGAGGAGGCCACCAACTGGGGTGGCAGCTCGCAGCTCCTGGGCGAGAAGGTGGGGCCGGTGCGGGTGGTGCGGGCGACCTGGGGCGCCGACTCCTCGACCAACAACATTCGCCGCGAGGTCTTCTACGCCAACCAGGTTCGGTACCAGGACGCCCTGCGCGTCCACGTGATCCCACCGCTTGACGGGATCTACGTCCAGCGCGACATGGCGGCGGGGATCATGGACACCTACTACAACCCCTACCAGAAGGGAGGCGTACCGGTGCTGGGGATCAACGAGGAGGTCTTTGGCAACGTCCACGCCGGCTTCGGCCAGGGCGGGTTGTGCTATTCCAGCCAGGACCAGCTCGGCTCGACGCTCCAATCCCTGACCGGCAAGCCGTCGATCCAGGTCCCCGCGCCGGGAAACAGCGACCCCTGCAACAACAACGACGTCCATGGCGACTTCGACTTCTTCGACCCGACCTTCTCGGGTCCTCCGGGGGAGCTCTCCTGGGAGCAGCTGACCGGCAGCTACGGCACCCTGGTCGAGCGCTGGACCGGCCAGGTGTCGTCGCCCGGCGGAGTCGTGATCGGGGCGGCGACGTCGTTCCCCTACTACCGCGACGACTCCTGCTTCGATGATGGGACCGGCACCGACCCGGGGCCCAAGCTCGCCCTTCGCAGCAAGAACGAGCCCAAGTACTGGTGGGTCGACCCGACGACGGGCATCAAGGTGTCCAACTTCAATCCGCCCCCCGGGGTCCAGCTCAACCTGCGCCGCTGCTGGAATCACCACGCTGACGGGACTCCCTACAACATCAAGGGCACTCAGTCATACGACGCGACCAAACCCGCCGAGAGCCCGGAGCCGCCACCGAACCCCACGTTCTCGCCCCAGGGCGACATCCGCTACTACCAGGGGGACATCGGCACCCATGGCCTCCACGTGATGCTGATCGCCGACTCGGACAACGCCCAGATGACGGTGCCCGTGGACGAGATCGACAGCGAGCAGGTCCAGGTGATGCTGCCCGGCCGTCAGGCCAATGTGGGCGAGGCCTACGGCCGGTCGTTCGAGAAGCCTCTGGTCGCCACCGCGGCACCGGCCCAGGGGCTGATGGTGGAGAACGTCGCGATGCCGGCCCAGCACCCGACCAGCTGGATAAGGCCCTTCTAGCCCTCCCGCTCCTCGACCGTCAGTTTGTCCATGGTGTCGCCCTGGCGGAGCTGCTTGACCACGTCGAGGCCGTCGACGACGTAGCCGAAGAGGTTGTAGCTGGGCGCCAGCTTGACCTGGCAGTCGGAGTTGCAGATGAAGAACTGGCTGCCATTGGTGTCCGGCCCGGAGTTGGCCATCGCCACCGCGCCTTCGCGGTAGGAGCCCTGCACCGGCTCGTCCTCGAACTTGTAGCCCGGGCCGCCTGAGCCGGTCCCGGTGGGGTCGCCGCCCTGGATCACGAAGTCGGCTACGTAGCGATGAAAGGTGAGGCCGTCGTAGTACCCCTGGCGGGCCAGGGATACGAAGTTGTTGACGGTCTTGGGCGCCATCGATGGCATCAGGTCCATGACCACGGGTCCCTTGTTGGTGTCGACGGTGACCCGGTAGGTCTTGGACACGTCGATCGTCATCTCTGGCTTCTCAGGCATAAATCTCCTTTTGGCGTCGCGGCTCAGCCGGCGTCGCTTCGAATCAGGTTGAGGAACTCCGCCCGGGTGCGGGCGTCCTTTTTGAACAGGCCAAGCATGCAGCTGGTAGCGGCCAGGCTGCCCTGCTTCTGGACTCCCCTCATCATCATGCAGAGGTGGTGGGCCTCCATTACCACGCCCACTCCCTTGGGTTGGACCGCACCGTTGATGGCCTCGGCGATCTGCATCGTCAGCTTCTCCTGGACCTGGAGCCGGCGGCTGAAAACATCCACCACGCGACCCAGCTTGCTCAGCCCCACGATCTTTCCCGCCGGCACGTAGGCGACGTGGCAGCGGCCGTAAAACGGCAGCAGATGGTGCTCGCAGAGGCTGTAGAACTCCATGTCCTTGACCACCACCATCTCGTCGGCGTCGGAATCGAAGAGTGCCTCCCTCAGCATCGCCTCGGGGTCCTGCTCGATTCCCTGGGTCAGGAATCGGAGCGAACTCGCGACCCGCCTGGGTGTCTCCACCAGGGCAGCCCGGTCGGTGTCTTCGCCGATGGAGTCGAGGAGCTGGCGGACCGCCTCCTCGGCGCCGTCAGACAATGGCCGCGGGTGTCTCATCGCTCGATCCTAGTGTCTCCGCCGCCGCGACCGCGGCCAGCTCGGTGAGGTGGGGCCTTTCCCAGAGGTAGAGCGCCATCAGCACCACCGCCATCAGGTCGATCGACAGCGTGACCGAGCTGGTGAACTGACCCAGGTCCGCGTGACGCAGCGTCAGCAGGGTGGCGAAGGCGACGGCGCCCACGGCCACCCCCCAAACGAAGCGCCGCTTGTGGACGGCGACGAAGTAATAGACCAGGAGGTTGGCGATCGCAAGCCCCAACATCGCCAGCGAGAACAAGCCCAGGTACGACGCGATCGCCCCGTATTCAGGCTTTCTGAGCAGGAGGTGCACGATGGCGCCGGGAGCGATGAAGTACGCCAGCACCACGGCTCCGCCGGCGGCGACGACCAGCGCCAACGAGAGGTTGACGGTGCGGTGCGCCCGGCGTCCCTCGGCGTGGATCGCGGCCACCCGAGGAAACATCACCACCGAGATGCTGATGGTGCCGAAGAAGAGGATCTTGCCTAGCAGCGACATGGCCGAGTAGAGCCCGGCATCCTGGGTGCTGAGGAAGTGTTTGGCCAGCAGGACGTCGAAGTTGTAGAAGAACGTGATCGCGGTGATCCCGGCGCTGGCGCCAAACGCTCCCCGAAGCAGGGGCCAGATCGGCAACCGCTCGTGGTGGCCGGCCGGCGGCAGGTCGCGAAGGGCAAGCGCCGCCAGCAGGTTGCACATGACCAGCGCCAGGTTGATCGCCACCACCGCGCCCACCGCGTGCATATGGAAGGCGAGCAACGCGGGCAGGAACCCGAGGGTGGTGATGCCGTAGAGAAAGAAGTTCCCCGAGAGCCAGACGAAGCGCTCCTCGCCCTGGACCACCCCTCGACCCACCCCCACCAGGAGGCAGAGCGGTACCGCCGCCGACAGCGCTATCAACGGGCCCAGGCTGGGTAGGTTCAGGAACGCCTTGAGCAGCGGCGTGATCAAAAGGAACACGAGCATCGCGCCGAACCCGACGACGCTGGTGTAGAGGACCAGGTCTCGATAGCCGCGGTTGACGCGGGACTGCTCCCGATGGGCCGCCAGTGGCGCCGTGTAGCGGGCGGCGACCGCCATCACCACGAACATCGGGATCTGGATCAGGTAGAAGAGCGAGATCAGGGGCGCCACCTCGGCAAATCCGTTGGCGCCGAGCGCGTTGGCCAGCAGGCCCTGGAACGCGAAACCCGCCAGCCCGGCAAAAAAGTTGCCCCCGAAGTAGATGAAGTTGTTGAGTGCGAAGGGGCTGCGGAGCAGCGGCGGCAGCCGGCTCAGGAGGCGGCTGGCGGCGAGCCGCTCGATGGCTGGTTGCGACATTTCCCGCCAATGATATGGCTGCCTCCCCGGCCCGCCAGGATTGTCGCCGGGCGCGCATAGGCCTCTCGTAGAATCGTCGGCACCATGACGGCAACAGCGCCAGGCGCCGACGGCACCGAGGACCTGTACCGGATCGAGCGCGTGATGTCAGTCTTTGCGCACCCCGACGACGCTGAGTTCGGCTGTTCGGGCACCCTCGCCCGTTTTGCGGCCGAGGGGATCGAGGTGACCGTGGTGGTCTGCACCGCCGGCAACCGCGGCGGCGAAGGCGAGCGAACCGAGGAGGAGCTGGCCGCGGTCCGCGAGCTGGAGCAGGCGGCGGCCAACAAGATCCTCGGCATCACCAACTACGTCAACCTCGGCTACGACGACGGCAGCCTCACACCCTCGCTGGAGCTGCGCAAGGACATCACCCGGGTGATCCGTCAGCACCGGCCCAACATCGTCATCTGCGGCAACCCGGTGCGCAACCTCCGGTCGGTGGGCGGCAACCATCCTGATCACCTGGCCGCCGCCGAGGCGACCTTCGCGGCGATCTACCCGACGGCCCGGAACCCGATGGCGCTTCCCGAGCTGCGCCAGGAGGGGCTGGAGAAATGGGTCGTCAACTGGATCTACGTGACCGGCACCACTCTCGAGAAGCCCAACCATTACGAGGACATCTCAGCCACCCTGGAGCAGAAGGCGAACGCCCTGGCCGCCCACCAGAGCCAGCTGGGCGATTGGGTCCACGAGTACGCTCGCACCGACGCCGAGGAGGCGGCTCAGCGGGCGGAGAAGGCCGGCTTCCCCGGGCTGAAGTACGCCGAGGAGTTCTTCCGGCTGTACTCCGGCGAGCAGAAGACCAAGGAGGCGGCGGCGTTGGCCCGGGCGCAGCGGTTCCCTGAGGAGCGCGCCTGACGCATCCGCCGGACCGGGCCGGCTGCTAGTCGAGTAGCAGCGGCACCCCTTCGAGGGCTTCGAAGCAGCCGTACTCGAAGGCCGAGCTACCGGGGGCCGAGATCTCTTCTTCGAGCTTCCACTCCGCGGACTTCGACGGCCGGGTGTAGTAGCGCAGCTCCAGGTCCGCCAGCTCGGAGTGGTAGCAGTAGATCGGCTGGCCGGAGGGGTCGTGGTAAGTGATCCCGATGAGGTCCGCCGGGTCCGGCGTGATGGTCCCCGCCAGTCGCTGGCGGCCGTAGTCGCCGTCGAAATGCCAGCCGCTCGGGGAGTGCGCCGTCTTCGCCTTGAAGAGGCTGAGGGTGGTGTTCTTCAGCAACCGGCGGCCGTCGGCGAGGTCCAGGAAAAGGGACGTGATCGAGCGTGCCGGGCCGGGCAGGCTGGGCCATGCAGCAACGCCGGTGAAGGCGCGGCCTGGACCGCCGAGGTGCTTGCACTCGGCCCAGTGCCACCGCTGGCTGTGCCGCGCGCCAAATACGTGGGCCTGCTCTCCGAGCCAGCCGTCGATCGAGGTCTGCGCGCCGGCTTCGCTGATGATGCCGGTGAGCCGCAGCAGCGGGTTGGGCTCGATGTAGCAGGTCGCCATCCGGGCGCCCCACTCCGGGGTCGGGACGATGCCCGGCAGCAGCGGCTCGAATTTGAGGTCCCACGTCACCTCTCCGGATCCGTCCGACAGCCGGCCCCGACATCCGTCCGCCCGCAGCTCGCTGTCACCGATCGCGATGCTGAAAGGAGTGGTGGAGCTGGTCAGCGCGGAGATCGGAAATGTCGTCCGGAGGGCCCTGTTCCGGGGCTCAACCGCGCGATCCGTTCGCATCAACCAGACCTGGGCGAACGGCTCGCGCCCGGTATCGGTAGGGGCCACCATGCTGTACCGGATCCAGTACCCGCGGCCGGACTGGGGGTGGTTGAAGGCGACGTAATAACCCTCGTAATGGCCGCGTTTGCCCGGCCTCCAGCGCATGTCGTTGCCGCTCATCGCCAACTCAGGTCCCTCCAACCTATGATTACGGGCGCCCCGCCGGCCGGGAATTCCAGGGGGTGGGGCCAGGGTTGTACATAGTGCGACCGAATAGGAGCCGCGACGAGGTAAAGATGTCCGAGAAGCAATACGACGTGATCATAGTGGGGGCCGGCCCGGCCGGATTGGCGGCGGGCATGTACGCCGGTCGCATGGAGCTCAAAGCGATCGCGCTTGATCGCGGGGCCCCCGGTGGGCAGCTGCTCAACACTCTCGACATCGAGGATTACCCCGGCTTCGAGCACATCACCGGGCAGGAGCTCTCGGAGAAGATGGAGGCCCACGCTCGCAAGTTCGGCCTGGAGATCGACTACGACGAGGTCGAGGAGATCTACAAGGAGGGCGACGACGTCATCGTCAAGGGCCAGGTCAACGCTTATCGAGCGCCGGCGGTGATCGTCACGGCGGGCGGCCAGCCCAAGAAGCTCGGCATCCCCGGCGAAGAGGAGATGGCAGGACGCGGCGTCAGCTACTGCGCCATCTGCGACGGCGCCTTCTTCAAGGACCAGGTGGTGGCGGTGGTCGGCGGCGGCGACAGCGCGGTCGAGGAGGGAGTCTTCCTAACCCGCTACGCCAGCAAGGTCTACATCATTCACCGCCGCGACCAGTTCCGGGCCCAGGCCATCGCGGTGGCGGCCGCCAAGGCCAACCCCAAGGTGGAGTTCATCCTCGATACCGTGGTCGACGAGATCGAGGGGATCGAGGGCAGGGTGACCAAGCTCAAGATGCACAACGTCAAGACCGAGGAGAAGCGAGAGCTGGAGGTCGGCGCGGTATTCCCGTTCGTGGGCTTCCTGCCCAACAGCAACATCTTCCGCGAGCACGTCGAGCACGATGAGCTCGGCTACCTCTTTACCGATATGAACATGGCCACCAACGTCAAGGGGATCTACGCCGCGGGCGACGTGCGCCACCAGCTGACCAAGCAGATCACCACCGCCGTCGGGGACGGGACCACCGCGGTGGTTGCGGTGACCAAGCTCCTCGAGGAGCGCCAGCACGGGCACGCGCAGGGTGTCCCCGACGAGAGCGACGTGATCGCGACCGCGGCCCACCAGCTCGAGGTCTGACCCCGGCTTGAAAGTCGTCCGCGCCGCCGGGCATGACGACGCGGCAACCGATCTCCTGGTAATCGCCCTGACCGCCGGTGAGTCGCTGCCGCGGGCCTTCGCGTCCCTGGACCGCGCCCTCGACGGAGCACTTTCCAAACCCGCCGATTTCAGCGGGCGTTTCGCGGAGGTCGAAACGGTCAGGCCGATGGGCCGGTTGGCGATCGGTCGTGTCGCCCTGGTGGGGCTGGGCGATACCTCCAGGCTCGACTCAGTCCGCCTCCGCAATGCGCTCGAGATCGCGCTGCGCCCGATTGCTAAGAAGGTTCGCGCGCTTACCGTGGCCTGGCCGGGCACCCGGCCGCCGGCTGTCGCCGCCGGCGACCTGGCCGTGGCGGCGGTGGGAGCGGCGGTGAGGCTGAACTGGAACGAGGGCACCCACAAATCGGGGGGGCGGCCGGCGGCGGAGATCAAGACGCTGACCCTGGCCGGATTCCCCGACCTCGATGATTCGCGGCTTCAGGCCGCGCTCATCCTCGGCGAGAGCGCCAACCTGGCCCGCGAGCTGGTCAACCGTCCCGCTTCCGAGCTGACCCCGGAGTCGTTCGCGGCCGAGGCCCGGGCGCAGGCAAAGCGGCACGGCCTCGAGTTCGAGGTCCTGGCGGAAGGCGACCTCAAGCGGCTGCGCTACGGCGCCATCCTGGCGGTGGGGTCGGGCTCGGCCCGTCCTCCGCGCATGGTCGTGCTGCGCCACCGGGCTCGCCGCGCCGGCGGCGATCGTCTGGCGCTGGTGGGCAAAGGCATCACCTTCGACTCCGGGGGGATCTCGATCAAGCCCGCCGCCGACATGCAGTACATGAAAGGCGACATGGGCGGCGCCGCCGCGGTGCTGGGCGCGATGGTGGCGATCGCCCGGCTCAAGGTCGACCTCGACGTCACCGGGGTTCTCTGCTGCGCCGAGAACATGGTGTCGGATACCTCGATGCGCCCGGGCGACGTGGTCACCAGCGGCGCCGGCAAGACCATCGAGGTGGTCAATACCGACGCCGAGGGACGGATGGTGCTGGCCGACGGCGTTCACCACGCGGTCAAGCTGGGCGCCACCCACGTCGTCGACATCGCCACCCTGACCGGCGGTCAGCGCATCGCCCTGGGGCCGGTGGCGGCGATGGTCCAGGGCAGCGATCCGGAACTCACCGGCCGGGTCATCGCGGCGGCGGCGGCGGCGGGCGAACGGCTCTGGGAAATGCCCACCTTCGCTGAGTACGACACCCAGCTGGAGAGCAGCATCGCCGACCTCAACAACTCGCCCGGCCGCGACGGCAACGCCATCACCGCGGGCCTTTTCATCCGCGAGTTCGCCGCCGGCCGGCCCTGGGCGCACATCGACATGGCGGCGCCCAGCTGGAACCGCGTCGCCGCCGTGCGCCAGGTTCCCCGCGGACCGGCCGGGTTCGGGGTCGGCACCCTGGCCCTCCTGGCCACCTCGATGGCCGCTACGCGCCAAAAGCAGGCGGCCAGAGCTAAATCTGATAAAACTAGTAGGAAATAAGGCAACCGGCCCATCGGTTGTTTTGTACGTGGAGTTTCAATCCTGATGCCTACCTTCCGCGACCTCCTGGCGCAAGCCAAGCGCGAGATCAAAGAGGCCTCCCCGGAGGAGGTGCACGACTTGCTCGAGCGGCCGGAGCCGCCGGTTCTGATCGACATTCGTGAGCCCGACGAGACCCAGCAGGGTGTGATTCCCGGGGCCCTGGTCATCCCGCGCGGGTTCCTTGAGATGCGCATCGAGGACAAGGTGCCCGACCACGATCAGCCGGTGGTGCTCTACTGCGCCGGCGGGGTGCGCTCGGCGTTCGCGGCCAAGAGCCTGAATGACCTCGGCTATACCAACGTGACGTCGATGTCTCGAGGCTTTGGCGGCTGGAAGGATAAGGGCTTCAAGTTCACCGTCGAGAAGTCACTCCGTCCCGACCAGCAGACGCGTTACAGCCGTCATACGCTGCTCCCGGAGGTTGGCGAGGCCGGCCAGGTCAAGCTCCTCGACGCCAAGGTGCTCCTGATCGGAGCCGGCGGCCTGGGCTCCCCGGCGGGCGTCTACCTGGCAGCGGCGGGCGTCGGCACGATCGGCGTGCTCGACTTCGACGTTGTCGACGAGAGCAACCTGCAGCGCCAGATCCTCCACACCACCGACCGGGTGGGGATGGCCAAGACGGAGTCGGCGGCGATCGCGATGAAGGCCATCAACCCCGACGTCAAGGTGGTCCAGCACAACGAGCGGATCAGCTCCGAGAACGTGATGCGGATCATCGAGCCGTACGACATCATCGTCGACGGCTCCGACAACTTCGCCACCCGCTACCTGCTCAACGACGCCGCCGTCTTCACCGGCAAGAAGATCGTGCACGGCAGCATCTTCAGGTTCGACGGCCAGGTCACCGTGCTGGACGCCGCCGGTGGCGGTCCCTGCTACCGCTGCCTCTTCGGCGAGCCCCCGGACCCTGACAGCGACATGGCGCCCAATTGCGCCGAGGCGGGTGTCCTCGGCGTCCTGCCCGGCACCGTGGGTGTGCTCCAGGCGACCGAGACGGTCAAGCTGATCATGGGTATCGGCGAGCCCCTGGTGGGACGCCTGCTGATGTTCGACGCCCTGGACATGACCTTCCGCGTCTACAAGGTTCAGAAGGACCCGGCCTGCCCGGTGTGCGGCGAGCACCCGACCATCACCGAGCTGATCGACTACGAGGAGTTCTGCGCGATGCCGGCGGCGGCTCGCAACGGCAACCACGTGGCGTCGGCCCCGGCGCCCGCGACGGTTTCGATCAGCTCCTAGAGCCCGAGCCGCCGGGACGGGTCAGGCCTTCCTGGCCCTCCCTCCCGTCCAGCCGACAAGGATGCCCAGCAGCGTCCCACCTATGGGCGCTACCAAAGATCCATAGCTGTTCATGTCCAGCGTTCCCGTCTGGGAGAGCAGGAGGCCCAGGCCGGTGCCGAAGATGAGCCCGAAGATCGCGCCGACGATCGCCGCCCCAACCCGGCGCGCGGTCGACCGCTTGCGGCGCGCCTTGGTTCTGGGCTCGACGCGCGCCGCGGGCTCGGGCCTGGCCGGCTGCACGGCTGGGGTGGCGGCGGCAGACGGGAACTCGGCGGGCGGGGCTTCAGCGGGCGCGCGGGGCGGTCCGGGCTCGGAGACCCACGGCGACACCGCAGGGCCAGGGCTCGGACTTGGAGCGGCCGGAGGCCTTGGTGCGAAGGGCTGCATCGCCGGCTGCGCGGGCGCGTAGGGCTGGGGCGCCGGCGGCGCCGGGGTCGGGGCGGCCGGGGCAGGCGGTGCCGGCGTCATCGGTTGGGTCGCGGGTGGAGGCGGGGCGAAGGGCTGCGCCACCGGTGCTGAGGGAGGGGTCGCTTGCTCTGGCGTTGATCGCGGCGGAACCGCTGGCTGCGAGGGAGGTGCCGGCGCCATCGGTTGGGCGTTGGGAGCCGACGGCGCAAAGGGCTCCCTATCCGGCATCGGCAGATCGGCCGGCCTCGCCGTTGGTGGTGGCGGCGCGAAGGGCGGGTTGGTCTCGGGGCGCGGTGGGAACGGCGATCCGTCCGAAGGGGCTGCGGCGGGCGGTGGCTGTTGCGAAGCTGGCGCCGTCGGGGGAGGGGTCGGTGATGCGGGAGGTGGACCCTGCGGTGGCTGACCCAGCGGAGCCGGACTCTGTGGAGCCGGCGGCTCGGCTGGCGGACCTGGCAGTGGAGAGGTCTCGTCGGAGTCGGGTGGCACTGGCGAATCGCTCATCTCACTCTCCTTAGGGCCAGCGCGATCACCCCGAGCGCTCCGAGCACCATCAGGGCGACACCGGCCTGGCCGATCGCGCTGTCGAGGGCGCCGACGTCCTGGAAGTGGATCACGATGTACCCGCTGCACGGACCCGCGGCGGCTGTCTGACCTGGCGGAGGGTTGCCGTCGGGGACGGCGGCGCCATACGCCACCAGCACCGACGCCACCGGGCGCCCCGCTAGTGGGCCGGGGAGCAGGTCGGCGGCGCTGACCGGGCCGCCCTGACCTGTGCTGCCGTGACCGGTTCCGCCGATGACCGGGAGGTGGATGCCGAAGAAGACGACATTGGCGAACCCGGAGCTCATCGACCCGGTGGGCGACTCGCCGCGGCCGGCCAGGTAGTCCTGATAGGAAGCGACAAACCAATCGGTCTGGGTCTTGAAGTCGACCGTCGTGCCGCCTGTGGCGGAAGCGGTCTTGGCGGCGTTGACGTCGGCGGGCTTGCCGGCGCTCCTTGGAACCGAGTACCCGTTGCCGGTGCAATTCCCCGCGCCCGAGATGACCGCCTGCGCCGGGACCGGCGCCGCCGCCAGGATGCCGGCGGCGGCCAGGCCCGCGAGGCCGAGCCTCGACGCAATAACCAGGGCCCTGCTCGGATCGGCACCCAGCCAGCGCATCGTCCGCCCTCCAGATCGAGATGGTGTTACGCCGCATGATATGCCAGCCCTCTCATCGTTGGGGTCACGAACCGTGGCCCCCGCAGCCCGCCAGATCAACCGCCGCCATAGAATCGGCGGATGGACTGGCCCCAGGTCCGCGACCGGGTTGTGGCCCGGGCGCTCGACGACGGATGGGCGGCTGCCGGGATAGCCGGGCTGGAGCCGTTTGACACGGCCAGGGTGCGAGCACTGGACGCAATCGAGTCGGGCCGGATGCAGGGCATGCCCTGGATGAGCGCGGAGCGCATCGAGATGTCCGCCGACCTCAGTCGACGCTATCCGTGGGCCCGCGCCGCCATCTCCCTGGCGTGGCCCTACCGCCCGGCGGTGACGCCCGGACTGGCGCCCGCCGTCAGCGGCGAGCCGGGCAGGCCCCGCGGTCGCATCGCCGCCTACGCCTGCATCGACGGCGCCGAGACGGGGCGTGCTTCCGACTACCACGCAGTGCTGGCGAGGCGGTGCGACGACCTCGCCGCCTGGATGCGCGCGGAGTTCGGCCAGCTTCGAGTCAAGCGTTTCGTTGATCACGGCTGGGCCATGGATCGCCCCATGGCCGAACGCGCCGGTGTCGGTTTCGCGGGCAAGAACACAACCTTGCTGACCCAGGGGGCGGGGTCCTACGTGGTGCTGGCGGAGATGTTGGTCTCGCTGCCGCTGCCGTCGACGCCGCCGTCGCGGCGGTCGTGCGGCAACTGCACCGCCTGCATCCCGTCGTGCCCCACCGGAGCCTTGCTGGCGCCGGGAGTGATGGACGCGACCCGCTGCATCGCCTACCTCACGATCGAGCACGAGGGCCGGATCGACGAGGACCTGCGGCCCCAGATGGGGACCTGGGCCTTCGGCTGCGACCTCTGCATGGAAGCCTGCCCGATCAACCACCGGCTGGCGCCGGAACCGATCGCGCAATCCGGCGGCTCCACCGCCTCGGGGCCGGTGCCGTTCCCGGACCTGGTCGAGTGCCTGGAGCTGACCGAGGACGAGTTCCAGGAGCGCTTCCGCGGCACCGCGATCTGGCGCGGCGGCCGCAACCGGCTGGCCCGGAACGCCGCCATCGCCCTGGGCAACGCGGGCGACATCGCCGCCATCCCGGCGCTGCGAGCCGCCACCGCCGCCAACGACGACGACGTGGTGCGCGACGCCGCGGACTGGGCGATTCGCCGTCTTGAAGCCGTGGGTACCCCCGCGCCCTGACGGCCCGGCGCCGGCGCCGTCTAGGAGGCGGGCTGCGCCTCCTCGACCATCAGCCGGGCCTGGTGCAGGTTGTGCCAGCCGAGCAGGTGCTCGGCAGTGATCTCACGCATCGTCCAGAGGTGGGCGAGATAGCCGCGGGTGGCGATCGCGCAGGCGCGGCAGGCGCAGCCCTCGCGCAACGGCCCCTCGCCGGCAGCCCCGGCGGTCGGAGCCAGGGCGCTCCAACCGGCGCCATCCCAGAACCGGCCGTGGTGAGCCTCCTCCTGGGCCAGACGGCTGACCACCAGCGACCCCGCGGGCGGGTCGCCCGCCTCCCAGGTGGCCACCTCCACGCCCGCTCCAGCGATCGAGACATCGGGCTCGGCGCCGAGCCGGTGAGCCCAGTCGGCTAGCTCCTGGCGGACCAACCGGACGGTGCTGCCGTCGATCGCTGAAAGCAGCTGGACGACCCCGTCCCGCTCGCCCAGCAGTTGAGGCAGGGCACGCCCTCGCCGCCCGCTGCTTTGAGCCGGCTCTATCGACCAGCCGGCGATCGCTACCACCGGACCGTCCCAGCGGAGCAAGCCTGGCATCCCCCCGAGGCGCTCGATTCGCTCCAGCCCCAGCGCCAGCGCCAGCTCGACGATATCGACAGCAACCGCGCCGATCCCGATCTCTCGCAGGTCCTCAGGCCCCAGGCTGGCCGCGGCGGACCCGGCCAGCAGCGGCAGCAGCCTAGGCGCCGAGGGATTCGGCCTCATCCAGAGCGCTCAGGAGCTCGGCGACGATCCCTCCGGTGGCCCCCCAGACGATCGCGCCACCGACCTTGTAGTAAGGCAGCGGAAAGGGCACGCTGAAGCCGGGGACCTTGCCTCGGTGCCGGTTGCGCTTGTCCCGAAGCTGAGCCAGCGGTATTTCCAGAACTGCCTCGACCTCGAACGGCTGGGGCGTGAACACCGGGTCGGGGTCAACCAGGAAACCGGCAAAGGGGCTGACCACGAAGTTGCTGACGAAAGTGTCGAAGGGGCGCAGCGCTCCCAACATCACCACCCGGCCGGGATCGATGCCCAGCTCCTCGTGCGCCTCGCGCAGCGCGGTCGCGGCGAGATCGGCGTCGGCCGTCTCGCCGGAACCCCCGGGGAAGGCCACCTGGCCTTTGTGCGTGGGGACCTTCTCAGTTCGCTTGAAGAACACCAGGTGGAGCTCGCCGTCCCGCTCGTAGAACAGTGCCAGCACGCCCGCCGCCCGTCTCCGGGAGGGCGCCACCACCTCGGCGTAATCCTGGCTCCGGCGATCCAGGACCTCGGCCAGGGCCTCCAGCAGGGGTGGGGTGGCGGCCTTCGGTGGTTCCGAGGGATTGGCCGCGACGTCCATCCTCGAACGATAATCCCTAGTCAATGCAGACCTACGTCGAGGCAGAGCTCAGCGCCGAGGAACGCTCCGTGCTGGGCCGCCACTTCACCTCGATCGACGGGCCGGTGTCGGTGCTGGTGAATTTGCCCGAAACCACCCGCGCCGCCCTTTTCGCCCGTTACAGCCGCACCGCCAAACCCCTCAAACGCGTTTTCCTCGACGAGTTCCACGAGCCAGGAGACGACGCTGCCGCCGGCGCCGAGGTGGGAGGGGCAAGGGCAACCGATCTTTTCAGCCGGGTCCTCTCAGACTACGGAGACGACTCGGTGGCCCAGCTAGCCGGCGTCCACGTCAGCTGCGAGCAGGTCTCCAACCTGCTCACCAAGGTCCTCGAGCGGGGCCGGCTGATGGGGTACCTGGAGCAGTCGACCAGGTACGTCTACTACGGCGATCAACCGGGCGGGCGCTACCGCTACTACCGCGATCAAAAGATCCTCGACGGCCCGCATGCCGCCACCTACATCGAGGCCCTCGACGGATTGTTCGACGCCTACCGCGAGGTGTTCGAAGCCGTCAAGGCTGAGCTGCAGGCGCCCATCCCGGCCGACGACGGCGCGGCCCGGCGCGCCGCCCGGGCGGCCGCCCTCGACGTGGCGCGGGGCCTGCTTCCCGCCGCCACCGTCTCCAACGTCGGCATCTTCGGCAGCCCGCAGGGGTACGAGCAGCTGATCTTGAGGTTGCGCTCGCACGAGCTGCCCGAGGCCCGCGCATACGCCGAGCTGCTGCTGGCCGAGCTGCAAAAGGTGATCCCCGACTTCCTCACCCGCCTCAACCGGCCCGACCGGGGTGGCGTCTGGGTCGACTACCGGCGCGAGCGATTCGACGCCCTCGAGAGTGCGGCGCGCGAGCTGGGCGTGGACGCTCCCGAATCGAGCGCGGCGGTGGCGGGCACGCGCCTGCTGCGATGGCGCGAGTCGGCCGAGGACGAGATCGTCGCCAACGCGCTCTACCCCCACAGCCGGCTGCCCCTGGACCAGCTCGCGGCGCGCGTTGGCGAGCTGCCGGAAGCCGAGCGGGAGAGGCTGTTTGTGGCATCCGTCGGGGCTCGGCGCAATCGACGGCATCACCCCGGGCGGGAGTGGGAGGCTGCCGACTACGAGTTCGAGGTCGTCTCCGACTATGGCTCCTTCCGCGACCTCCAGCGCCACCGGCTGCTGAGCATCGAATGGCAGCGGCTGGGGGTCGATCTGGGTTACGAAATCCCCGGCGAGGTCGTCACCGCCGGCTGTGCCGCCACGTGGAGGGCCGCGGTGGAGCGCGCCGAAGCGGCGTCAGGAACCATCGCCGAATCCTCGCCCGCCCAGGCGTCCTACCTGGTGACGATGGGCCACCGTGTCCGCTACATGATGCGGATGAACGCCCGGGAAGCGATGCATCTGATCGAGCTGCGCAGCTCGCCCCAGGGCCATCCCAGCTACCGTCGCGTGGCCCGGGAGATGCACGCGTTGATCCGCGACGTCGCCGGACATCGCCTGGTCGCCGACGCGATGAGCTTTGTCAACCAGGACGACGTGCACCTGGGGCGGCTGGAGGCGGAGCGGCGCAGCGAGCCTGGGGTGGGGTCGTAAACTCACCTGCCCATGCCTGAGGTTCAGATCTACAACACTCTTGGCCGCGCCAAACAGGTCTTCGTCCCCAGGGTTCCCGGCAAGGTCTCGATGTATACCTGCGGCCCAACCGTCTACAAGTACGCCCACATCGGCAACATGCGCACCTACCTGATGGCCGACTTCTGGGTGCGGGCGCTGGAATACCTCGGGTTCGAGGTCACCCAGGTCGAGAACGTCACCGATGTCGGCCACCTGGTGGGCGACACCCAGGACCAGGGCGAGGACAAGATGCTCCTGTCCGCCGTCGCCGAGGGCAAGACACCCGAGCAGATCGCGGCCTTCTACACCGCCGCCTTCGAGGAGGACAGCGCCCTGCTCCACATCCGGCCGGCGGCGGCCAACCCAAAGGCGACCGAGTTCATCGCCGAGATGATCGCGCTGGTGCAGCGGTTGGAGAGCCTCGGCCTGACGTACGAGGCCGAGGGCAACGTCTTCTACGACGTCCAGAAGCGGGGCGATTACCCCAAACTGTCCAACAACACACTCGATCAGCTGCAGGCGGGCTATCGCATCGAGCCCGATCCCAACAAGCACCATCCTGCCGACTTCCTGCTCTGGAAGGCAGGCGGCGAGCGCCGCCTCCAGATCTGGGACTCACCGTGGGGGAGGGGCTTCCCGGGGTGGCACCTGGAGTGCTCGGCGATGTCGCTGAAGTATTTCCCTCAGGGCTTCGACATCCACACCGGGGGAGTCGACCTGATCTTCCCGCACCACGAGGACGAGATCGCGCAGTCCGAGCCGGTGGCGGGCAAGCAGGTGGTCAACTATTGGATCCATGGCGAGTTTCTGGAGATGGGCGGACACAAGCTCTCCAAGTCGGCCGGCGACGCGCTGCGCGTGATCGACCTGGTCGAGGCCGGTCACGACCCGCTGGCGTTTCGCTTCTTCTGCATGAGCGCCCGCTACCGCGCCAAGCTCAGCTTCTCGATCGAAGCTCTCGAGGGCACCGAGCGCAACCTACGCTCGATCCGCCAGCGGGCGTCGAAGCTGGAGCCAGCGGTGCCGCCCGACTCCGATGCCGCCCGGGAGTTCCAGGGAAGGTTCGAATCCGCCCTCGCCGACGACCTCAACCTCCCTGTGGTATCGGCGCTGCTCCAGGAGCTGATCCAGTCCGATGTCTCCGGCGGCGAGAAACGCGCCCTCCTGGAGGACTGGGACCGGGTGCTGGCGCTGGACCTGACCCGCCCCGAGCCCGCTGAGGTGGAGGCGCCGGCCGAGGCGCTCGAGCTGGCGGCGCAGCGCGATGCCGCCCGCGAGGCCAAAGATTGGGCCGCCGCCGACGCCCTCCGCTCGCGGCTAGAGGAGATGGGGTGGCAGGTCGAGGACAGCCTCGAAGGCACGCGCCTGCGGCCGCTGCGAGCAGCCGAGGCGTCAACTCAGCTAAGTTGACGCCGTGCCCGACAGCCTGAGCCGCGCCCAGCGGCAGACCCTCGATGCGCTGGCCACGACGCTGCTGCCATCCGGGGTCGCTGCCGCCCCGGGAGCCGCCGATGTCGACCTGACCGAACGGCTGCTGCGACAGCTCGACGGCTACGACCGCGGCACGCGGGGCCTGATCAGGCTGATGATCAGCGGCTTCGACATGATGGGGGTCGCCAGCAAGCAGATGCGACCCTTCCATCGCATGAGCCAGGCCCAGCGAGATGCCTTCCTGCAAAGCCTGGAATCAGGCGGGCTGAGCATCCGTCGCGACCTCACGGTGGGACTGAAGGCGCTCATCAGCCTGGCCTACTTCTCCACCCCCGAGGTCGAGAAGACGATCAAGTACGACGGCCTGCCGCTGGTGCCGGTCAGCCACGAGAAGGAAAGCCACAAGCTGCCCGTGACGCACTTCCCCGACGTCCAGGACGGCGCCCGGGACGACGCCGACGTCGTCATCGTCGGGACCGGGGCGGGTGGGGCGGTCGCGGCTTACGAGCTGGCGTCGGCGGGGCTGTCGGTGATCATGGTCGAGGAGGGCGGTCCCTTCAGCCGCGAGGACTTCACCGGTAGGCCGGTGCTGGAGCGCCTCGATCGTGCCTATCGTGACCACGGGCTCACCTTCACCACTGGCAACGTGACCATCTCTCTGCCGATGGGCAAGGCCGTCGGCGGGACCACTGTGGTCAACTCCGGCACATGCTTCCGCGCACCGGAATGGATCCTCGCCAAATGGGGCAGGGAGTACGGCGTGCGGGGAACCGACGCCGAGGCCATGGACCCCTACTTCGCCCAGGCCGAGGAGATCCTGGGCGTGACGCCTGTCCCCGACGAGGTGCTGGGCACCAACGGTGAGACCCTCAGGCGGGGCGCTCAGACGCTGGGCTGGAGCAGCGGCCCGATTCCTCGCAACATCCGCGGCTGTCACGGGTCCGGCGAGTGCGCCTTCGGCTGCCCCCGCGACGCCAAACAGTCGATGCAGCTCAGCTACCTGCCGATGGCGATCAAGGCCGGGGCCCGCATCTACGCGCACTCGCGGGTCAGGCGGGTCCGCCACGATGGCATCCGGGCCACCGGGGTCGAGGTGGCGATCCTGGATCCACACAGCGGTCGTGAGCAGGGAACACTCGAGATCCGGGCCCGCACCGTGGTGGTCGCGGCCGGCGCCGTCTTCACACCAATACTGCTGCAGCAGAGCGGGCTCGGTGGCATCAGCCGGCAACTGGGACGCAACCTGCGGATCCACCCCGGCGCCGGCGCGATGGCGATGTTCGACGAGGAGCTTCGCGCCTGGCGCGGGACGATGCAGTCCTATCACGTCGACGAGCGCCTGGAGAGCGACGGCATCATCCTCGAGGCGACCATGCCGCCCCCGGGGATCTCCTACAGCGCCGGGGCGCTGCCGTTCTTCGGCGAGCAGCTGGTCCAGCACGTTGTCGACTACCCGCGGATGGCGTCGGTGGGGATGATGGTCAGCGACCACCACTCCGGCCGGGTCTTCCGCCGTCCCGACGGCAGGCCGCTGATGTTCTACAACATGGGCAAGGATGAGACTCGGCGGATGGCGGAGGCCGTCAAGATGGCCGGGGAGCTCTACTTCGCGGCGGGTGCAAAAGAGTTCTATCCCATCCTCCACGGCTACCCCGTGATGCGCTCCGTCGAGGAGGTCCGCCGGATCGACTCATCGAGGGTCAAGCCCGGGGACCTGAAGCTGTCCGCCTATCACCCGATGGGGACGGCACGGATGGGGGACGACCCCCGCCGGGCGGTCGTCGACAGTGACGGCCGCAGCTTTGCCTGCGAGGACCTCTACGTCTGCGACACCAGCCTTTTCCCATCGTCAACCGCGGTCAATCCGCAGCTGACCCTGATGGCGACGGCCCACCGCATCGGCCGTCGCCTGGCCGAGAAGCTGACGGGATAGCCGGAAACCGCGACACCCGACGAGTCGGGGTGCGGCCCGCCTCGTCGCCTAGGAGCTGACCTCCAGCTTGGGTGGCCGCTCCTCGCGGTACTCGAGGGCCATCTCCGACATCAGCTCGAAGTTCTCCCCGAACTTGGGGTTGTGGCTGGACTTGCGGATCCGCTTGACCTCTGGCCCGAGCGTCTTCCAGTAGACGTCGAACGCGAAGGCGTCGAACAAAAGCTCGCGGCTGACCAGGTTGTGGATCACCATCGCCCCGATCTCCTCACAGAAATGCGCCAGCCCGACGCTCTGCGCGGCGGTCACCTTGCCCGTCTGCAGGGCGTTGAAGGCGCTGGCAAGGGGCTCGTCGTGAACTATCGCCATGAGGCCGACCAGCAGGTGGGCGTCGGTCGCCTCGGGGCGATGCAGGGGCTGAGTCAGTCCGTGGTTGACGGCGCGCTGATGGACTGTCTTTCCGGCCATATGGGTTGCCTCCTCGTGTTTGATCAACCCCCTCCAGGACAACCTTAGCTCCTGCGCTACCGGAACGGTAAAAGATCCCCGAAGAGGCCGGGATTTCCCCAAACCCGGGGCAAAGGTGTATACCAATCGGTAAAAGCGCACGGGTCTGTAACGCCGCTGTAAAGATGCGCACCTCGGCCTGGACCCGGCCGACGGGGCGCCGGATACTTCGGAAGACCCGACCCATCGCCGGGCCTGAACAACCAACCAGACGTCCCCCCCGGGCGTCGAGAGGAGCAAGTGGTCTGGATCTTGGCGTTCGCGATCTTCCTGGTAGGCGACTTCGCGCTTGCCAGCCTCGTCGGCCTGCTGCTCCGGCGCCGGCCGCAGGCGCGCGCCTGGCGCTCCGAGCGGGAGATGGTCCCGGTCTAGCCGGCGGCGCGCCTTCCGGTGGTGGCGCCGCCCGCGGCGGACCTCCGCCCAGTCGCCGTCCCGCGAGCTGACGCTGCCTTCTTGGCGGCGCTCTTCTTGACCGCAGGCTTGGCTTTGGCCACCTTGCGCCGAGCCGCGGACCGGGGTGGCTCGGCCGCCGGTGCCTGGCTGGCGCGGGCGATGTCGAGCAGCTCCGCGAACGACTCCTCCATGCACTCGCCCAGGCGGGGCAGGTCGGGGAAGGCCGATCGATCGGCGATGTAACCGAAGTTGATGCCGCCGAGATAGCTGAAGATGGCGGTTGCCACCTGCATGCCCTCGTAGAGGAACGCGATCGGCATCGCCGTTTCCAGCCTGCAGCCGAGCGTGTACAGGGGCCACTGCGGACCGGGGACGTTGGTGACGATGGTGTTGTAGTTCATCGAGCGCAGCGACGCTCGCGCCACCATGCCATGCAGGGTGGCGGGCGCGAACCCCGCCAGCTTGAGGAGGATGTCGGCGCCGAGCGCCTGCTTGCTCTTCTTGAGACGGTCGACGTTGGCCTTGGCCTTGCGCATCCTTGCCGCCGGGAACGGCTCATCGACGGGCAGCGGCACCAGCATCAGCGCCAGCACGTTGCCCAGCGCCGTCTTCTGCTTCTCGTCTCGCAACGAGACGGGGACCAGCGCCTTGATCTTGAGATGGTCGACGTCCTCGTCGTGGATGTCGAGGTACTTGCGGAAGCCACCGGAGACGATCCCCAGGACGACGTCGTTGATGGTGGCGCCGAAGGCGTTCTTGATCTCCTTGAACTGTTCCAGCTGGAAGGTGCTGTACCAGTAGGCGCGGCTCGGCCCGGTGGGCCCGTTGAGGGGACCCTCTGGCGGTGTCAGCTCGCGAACCGTGACAGCCAGGGCGCCGGCGGCCTCGGCCAGCGCCGCCGCAAGCCGCCCGGGGTTGCTGACAGCCTCGACCGCGTTGCGCACCAGCCCGGCCGGGGCCCCGGCTCGCTCGCGTAGGCTCTGCATCAGCAGGCCCAGCGTGCCGGGGTCGTTCCTGGCGCTCCGCCACCTCGACTTCTCGGCCGGTGGGACGTAGTCATCGGTGGTGTCCATCAGCACCGTCGCCAGCTCCAGGGCCGAAAGGCCGTCGACCAGGGCGTGGTGGGTCTTGGTCAGCAGCGCCCATTTGCCGCCCTCGATGTTCTCGATGTAGAAGAGCTCCCAGAGCGGGTGGCGCCGGTCCAGCTGCCGCGAGAAGACGCGCTCGATGTAGTCGGTGAGCTGCTTCTTGGTGCCCTTGCCCGGCAGGGCTGCCCGCTTGACGTGGAAGTTGATGTCGAACTTGTCGTCGTCGACCCATACGGGGATGTCGACGTTCATGGGCAAGAAGGCGACCCGCTGTCGGTAGCGCGGCATCAAATCCAGCCGCGGCTCGATGTGCTTGAGGAGCGCCTGGTAGCGCTCGTCGTGGCTCTTCCAGGGCCCGGGTTCGAAGATCGCCACACCGCCGATGTGCATGTGGGTGTTGCGCGTCTCGAGGTGGAGGAACGACGAGTCAAGCGAGCTGAGTCTTTGCGCGGGCACTGGTATCTCCTTCCTGGCGGGCTGTCTGCTCGGGTGCGACGCAGGTAGCAAAGTATGCAGGCTGCGCCAACCGCTTATCCTGTCGGTCGAGGTCCGCGCGGGTGGGCCCGGAGGGAGAACCGAGATGAGCGCAGCGGCCAAGATCCTGATCGTCGGCGGAGTCCTCAACCTGGCGGCGGCCTTCGTCCTCGGTTACGTGCTCTCCAACAAGCGGCTCAACCCACCGAACCAGGGGCCGTTCTACCTCAACCTGGCCCACAAGAACGCCCTCCAGGAGGGCTACATGCTGCTGGGCCTGACCTGGGCCGTGACGCTGGCGCATATCGGGTCGACGTGGCTCACGGTGGCAGCCTGGCTGATCGTCGCCTCGTCGGTGTTCCAGGTGGGCTCCGCGGTGCTGGCCTGGCGGCAGGGGACGGTGGACGAGTTCAAGGAGCGCTCGCCCAGCTTCTACCTCGCCACCACCAACGCGATCCTGGTGACCGCCGGCCTGGCGATCCTGGTATACGGCGTCCTCGTCAGCCTGTAGCCGGTCCCTCCTCGCGGCGGTGTCCGCCGGCGAGCTCCGCCAGCGCCGCGGGGGCGATCTGCTCGCCGTTGACGGTCGCCACCTTGCACTGGGTGACCGCGCGCAGGGTCGCGGTGCGGGCGCCGCCCTCGATCAGGGCCCGCTCGCCGAGCACCGCCCCCGGTCCGAGATCGACCAGCTTCTCACCGCCGACCTCGACCGAAAGCACACCATCCAGCAGCAGGAACAGCTCTTTGCCGACCTCGCCCTGCTCGACCAGCGTCTGGCCGGCGTCCACGGTCTTGATGCTGGGTGCCGCGCCTCCGCGCATGATGCGCTCGGAAAGCTCGCGCTCAAGCGCGGTTTCGACCTCGGTGACCAGCGCCGGCGAGTCCTCATCGCCCCACGGGCTGTGGCCTCCGAAGGCCTCTTTGTACCAGGTCTTGAAGTCGATCACGCCGGTCTTCTGCGCCAGCTTGCCCTCGCTGTCGTAGATCCAGTGCCGCGGGAAGGAGCTCGCTCCCACGACTTCGTGTTCGACGCTACCGTCGGCGTGGATTGTCAGCGAAAGCGTGGTCCAGGCCAGGGGCGCCGAGATCTGGATGAAGGGCGGGTACTTGACCCTTCTCGGCATCGGCGCGCCGGTCTTGCCGCCCGCAGTCTGGACAAAGCGCGCCGAGGCCCCGGAAACGTCCGGCGCTGCCTGACGGTCGGGTAGGGTGACGGCGGCGATGGTCGCCTTGGCGACTCCGAACGAGACCGTGGTCGCGCCGATATGGCCCCCACCCGAGTACCCTGCGTCGACAATTTTCCCGTCCTCCACCTCGATCCACGCGCGCAGCTCGTTGGCGAACCGGAAGCGGTCGGCCACCCGCAGGGCCTCGAGGCTCTCGATCACCACCGGCGGCGCCGGGTCGTAGTGGGCCATACCCATCTCGAACGGCATCTTGGTCATGCCTTCGATGGCCTCAGAGGGGATCCAGGAAATCGACGTCACCGAGGATTCGATTCGCATTGTTTCCGTCCTTATGTGTGCCCGCTCTTAGTGGCCCTCAGCGTAGCCCCGGGGGCCGCCGGCGTCGATGATGCTGGCCCGTTGGGAGCGGGGGATGGTCGCACCCAACCGACAACGCATGCTCACCCCCGACAGGCCGAGGATGCTTACCCCCTTGCCTCCAGCCGCCGCGTGATGCCAAATAGGGCCCATGCCTGAGGGGCGGATTTCGGTCTACCTGGCCGACGACAACCTGATCGTGCGCGAGGGCGTCCGCGCCCTCCTGTCGATGGCCGACGACATCGAGGTTGTCGGCGTCGCCGGGGACTACGACGAGCTGGTGGCCGGCGCGACAGAGGCCAATCCCCAGGTGGTGGTCACCGACATCCGCATGCCGCCCAGCTTCAGCAACGAGGGCATCGCCGCCGCGGCCGAGGTCAAGAAGCGTCACCCCGGCACCGGCGTGGTGATCCTCTCCCAGTTCGACGATCCCGAGTACGCCGTCGCCCTGCTCGCCGACGGCGCCGCCGGTTGCGCCTACCTGCTCAAGGATCGGGTGGGAGAGGGGGACCAGCTGGTTCGGGCGATCCGGGAGGTCACCACCGGCGGCTCGGTGCTCGACCCCAGGATTGTCGAGGCCATGATGCAGCCGGTCACGCCACGCGGTGGGTTGTCGCCGGCCGACGAGGCGCTGCTGCGGATGGTGGCCGAGGGCAGGACGATCAAAGCCATCGCGGCGGCACAGAAGACGACCGCGACGTCGGTTTCGGCGGCGGTCGACCAGCTCTTCCTCAAGCTCGCCGAGGCTGCCAGCACCGGCAGCCGCGCGTCCCTGGACCGGCTCAAGATGCTGCACCAGGCGATCGTCGACGGCAAGGAGCAGGGCGAATCCCTGAGCCGGCTGCTGCCGGGCGGGGTCGCCGACAAGGTTCGCCAGGCGGGCAAGCGCATCGGGGAGACCGAGCGTCTGACCGTGACGATCGTGATGTCGGACATCCGCGGCTACTCGACGATCGCCGAGGGCGCCGACCCCAGTGTGCTGGCGGGCCAGATCAACGAGCACCGCGGCGCCATGAACCACGCCATCCTGGCCGACGGCGGCACCATCATGCAGTTCGTCGGCGACGCGGTTATGGCTGTCTACGGCGCGCCGTTGCCCCAGGACGACCACGCCGACCGGGCAGTCGCCGGCGCGATCAAGATGCACGCCGCCCAGGACGATCTCAACCGGCGATGGCGCGAGGAGAACCTGCCTGAGTTCGGCCTCGGCATCGGCGTCTCCACCGGCGAGGTGGCCGCCGCCTTGCTGGGCTCCGAGGAGCGGCTCGAGTACTCGGTTGTGGGCGACAGCGTCAACCTGGCCCAGCGGATCCAGCAATGGGCGGGGCCGGGGCAGATCGTCCTCAGCGAGCCGACTTTCGTGGCGCTGCGGGCGCCGATCGAAGCCGAGCAGCTGCCGCGGCAGCAGGTCAAGGGCCGAATCTCCGAGGTCGGCGCCTACCGGATCGCCGCGGTCGATTCAGCCGCGGTCTAGCGGCGGTCGACCGGCGGCCGCTGGGCTGTCAGGCTAGGCCTTGCCGAGATAGAGCAGCGCCGCCTTAACGCGACGGTGGATCTCCTTCTCCTCGGAAAGCTGCAGCTTCGAGAAGATCGAGTTGATGTGCTTCTCGACCGCGCGCTCGGTCAGGAACAGGGCGGTGGCGATGGCGGCGTTGTTCTTGCCCTGGGCCAGCTGCTCGAGGACTTCCTTCTCCCGCGGGGTCAGACTGGCCAGCGGCGAGTCCTGGGCTGCAGTCCGGGCTGCGACCAGGGCTTCGATCACCTTGGGATCGATGACCGAACCGCCGGCGGCGACCTCCTTGATGGCATCCACGAGCTGCTGGACATCACTGACACGCTCCTTGAGGAGGTAGGCGCGCCCCGCGGCGCCGTTCTCCAGCAGGGCCAGGGCGTATTCGGATTCAACGTACTGGCTCAGAACGACGACCCCGGTGGAGGGGCTGGACTCGCGGAGGCGCTCCGCCACCTGCAGTCCCTCATCGGTTCCCGTCGGGGGCATCCGGATATCCGTCATGACGACATCCGGCGATGTCTCCGCGACCTTCGCCAGCAGCCCGTCCATGTCCTCGCAGACGCCAACCAGCTCCAGGTCGGGCAGGGATTCGATCAGCTGGCGAACACCCTCCCGGACCAGGTAGTTGTCCTCTGCGATGACCACCCGGATCGGCACGGGTCAAAGGATAGGGGCTGAGATCGCCCCTGACATCCCCCGCAGGTGTGGTGCAGGCACGATATCGACGTCGCGAGACGGTCTGTATCCTGAGATCGGAGATATGACAGTGAGAGTTCTGATAGTCGACGATCAAGCCCCCTTTCGCATGGCCGCCCGCGCCGTGGTCGAAGCCACCGACGACTTCGAAGTTGTCGGCGAGGCGGAGACCGGCGAGGATTCGGTCACGATGGCGCACGAGCTCAAGCCCGACCTGGTCCTGATGGATGTCAACCTGCCCGGGATCAACGGGCTCGACGCCACCCGGCAGATCCTCACGGACCTGACCCCGGTGGTGGTGCTGCTGCTGTCGACGTACGAGTACGACGAGTACGCGCCCCGCGCCGCGGAGTGCGGTGCCTCCGCCTACATCCCCAAGTCCGAGTTCATGCCCGACCGCCTCGTCGAGGCCTGGACCGAGGCGACCGCCTCCGCCGCCTAGCCCCACCTCACGGGCCGCTGCGGCGGCCAGCGTGCTAGTGGACCGTGAGCGTTCCCTTCATGCCGATCGACGCGTGGCCGGGGATGGCGCAGTAGTAGATGTACGTCCCCGGCGGTGCCGGGAAAACGATCCGGCGGTGGCCCTTGACCGGGACCCGAACGTCCACGCCGAGCTTGTCGATGGTCACCGTGTGCCAGAAGAGATCGTTATTGGTGGCGTCGATGGCGACCTGCCCGTGGGTTGCGGAGAGGCTGGTCGTCGAGTACCTGGCGCTGTGGACGCTGATCTTGAGGTCCGAGCCAGCTGCCTGCTGGGCCGTCCCCGCACCCGCCAGGCTGAAGGCTATGCCCACAGCGCTCAGGACCAGGGCCGCGGCCACCACCAGGACCGGGGCCTTCTGTCCGGCGCCCGGATCGGGGTCGCCCACCAGGTAGCCGGCGGTAGCGATCAGCCCGGTTGCCGACGTGGCGCCGAGGGCCAGCGGCAGAGCCACCGCGCCAATCGTCTCGTGCGTAGACAGGTTGGCGATGGTGGCGGTGGCCATGAAGAACAGGACGTCCAGGAAAACCAGCGAACGGACGAGGATCGGAACGACACCGCGCCGCCAGAGAAACCAGGCCGTGGTGACCGACACCACCAACCCGAAGGTCAGTGTCTCAGCGTCGCCCAGCGAAACCCCGGTGATGAGCAGCAGGGCCGCCTCGACCAGCGCGGCCGCACCCATCAGGCGGCTCCAGGTCAGGGCCGTCTGGAATCCCGGGCTCTGCGATCGGTAGGCCTTGATCTCAGCCCTCACCCGTGAGACACCACGCCGATCGGCAGCCGGATCCTGACTGTGGCCCCGGAACCGGGACTCGATACGATCTCAACCCCTCCACCGAGCGCGTCGAGACGGTCTTCCATGTTTTGCAACCCCGATCCCTTCCGGGCCGTCTTAGGGTCGAAGCCGTTGCCGTCGTCTTTGATCGCGACTGTAAGAACGCCATCGACTTCAGCCAGCTGGACCCAGGCGTTGCTGGCGCCGGCGTATTTCTGGATGTTCTGAAGCGCCTCGAGACAGCAGAAATAGGCGGCGGCCTCGGTCTCCTGCGAGTAGCGTCCGACGCCGTCGGCGTCAAGGCTGACCGGCAGCGTGGCTTTGCGGGCCTGGGACTCGATCGCCGCCGCCAGGCCCTTATCCGCGAGCAGCGGCGGGTAGATGCCCCGAGCCAGGTCTCGCAGCGTCTCGATGGCGTCATCGGCGTCCGAGGTCAACTGATCAAGCAGCTGCGATGCCTTCTCGGGGTCGCTGGCTGCGAGGGTTTTGGCCAATCCAAGCTTGACCTTCAGCGCGACCAGGTTCTGCTGGGCGCCGTCGTGGAGGTTGCGTTCAAGCCGCCGGCGCTCCTGGTCCTGCGCAGCGACCAGGCGTTGGCGGCTCTCCCGGAGGTCGCCGAGTCGCGCCTTCAGCGACTCGGTCAGCCCCGCCGTGCGCAACACCAGCCCTGCCTGGCGGGCCAGGTCCTCGAGGAGCTGCGCCTCGACCGGCTTCAGGTCCTCGCCCCCATGCTTCGTCACGGTGAGCGCCCCCAGCAGCTCGCCCCGGTGGCGGACGGGGATGGAGGTCGTGGCCTCGAGCGGGGGCAGGGCGTTACCGTCGAAGTCAACAGGCGCCGGGTCTACCTCGCCTGGCGGCCACGCGGCCGAGCGTCGCAGCGCTGGGCCGACGGCTATCCAGACTTCGGCGCGCTCCGCGGTGGTGGCGTCGGCGACCAGGCGCGCCATCCGGCCCAGCACCTCTTCCTCTGCGTAGGTCTCGGCGACGCCCTCGCTGAAGGCGGAGAGCACCTCGTACGGCGTCGCCTGCTTGCCGTAGACGAGCCGGTTGGCGAATCGTTGCAATCGCGATCGCAGGGGCTGGAAGGCGACTGCGACTATCGCGGTGGCGCCGATCGACAGCGCCAGGTTGCCGCCGCCGGCGCTGTGGACGACCGACCCGACGCCGGCCACGATCCCGACGTAGACCGCCGTGATCAGAACCGCCAGCAGGCCGTACACGATGGTGCGGTTGATGACGATGTCGATGTCGTACAAGCGGTACTTGAGGACCGATATCCCGGTGCCGATGGGGATCGCGATCAACGACCCGACGAGAATCGCTGAGCTGATTGCACCCAGGGTGCCCTGCGGTTCGTTGGTGCTGGTTGGAGCGGAGAGGATGTTGCCCACGGCGCTGGCCGCCACCCCGACCACGACGACGCCGCATGCGTAGGCGAACCATTTGAACTGCTGTCGCTGCTCGCCCGTAGACCTGCGCAGCCTGAAACCAAGCCGCACCAGGGCCGCTACCGCCAGGATCGGTATCAACGAGTACACCGCGCTGAACACGCCGAGATGGTTGCCGGTGAGGCGACCGCCGAGCTGCGCGTCCGGCCCGACCTGGACTGCACCGGTCCCTGGGTAGGTGAAGCTCGCCAGGACGACTGTCAGTGACAGCACCATGAGCACGCTCAAGGCGGTCAGGACCTTGGTCACTCGGCCCTCCAGGGAGCTGTCAGGGAAGAACAGCGGAAGGAAGACCGTGGCTATCGCTACTCCCGGGGCCCACATCCACGACCCGAACCAGGCCGACATCCAGACGAGCGGTAGTCCGCCGGGGTCAACGAATACCCCCCGGATGGTGTAGATCTGGGCGGTCGAGGTGGTGGCGAGGAACAGGCCCGAAAGTATCAGTGCCCACCCAACGCCGTTGCGAGACTGGCGCGCCACGATCATTGCGCCGAACAGAGCCGCCGGAACGCAGAACAAGATCACCGCGCCGGGAAAGCCATAGGGCCGGAATGGGTAGCTGAGAATCAGCAAATAGAGAATCACATAGGCGATGGCCTGGACGACCACGACGCCGGCCAGCGCCCAGGCGACGACGGGGGCGACCCGGCTCATAGCCCCGGAACCCCGAGCTGTCACCTCACAACCTCCAGTTCTCGCGCCGGTAGCTCACCGCTCACCCTGGTGCCTCGTCCGGGTGTGGAGTCGACCTCCAGGTGGCCGCCCAACGCATCGATGCGGTCCGCCATGTTCTGTGTCCCCGAGCCCTTCTTCTGAGAGGCGATGTCGAAGCCGGCGCCGTCGTCGGCGACCTCGAAGGTGAGCCGGCCGGCAACCTCGCCGAGACTCACCATGGCCGCGCGCGCCCCCGCATACTTCTGGACATTCTGGAGCGCCTCGAGGACGCAAAAGTACACCGCCGCCTCGATGTCCTGCGGGTACCGCCCGATGCCTCCGGCTGAAACCTCCACCGGCAGAGTCGCCTTGCGCGCCTGCGACTCGAGCGCGGCGGCGAGGCCTTTGTCCGCAAGCAGCGGGGGGTAGATACCCCGGGCGAGGTCCCGCAGCGTCTCCAACGCGTCGTCCGCGTCAGCCTTGAGCTCGGCGAGGGTCGCCCGGGCGCGAGCAGGGTCCTTGTCGGCGAACATCTCGACCAGGCCGAGCTTGACCTTGAGCGCGACCAGGTTCTGCTGGGCGCCGTCGTGCAGATTGCGCTCCAGCCGTCGGCGCTCCTCGTCCTGGGCCGCCACCAGCCGCTGTCTGGACGCACGCAGCTCCTCCAGTCGCTGCACCAGCTCTGCGGTAAGGCCCACGTTCTTGAGCACCAACCCCGCCTGCGCAGCCAGGTCGGTCAGCAGCTTCTCCTCGACCGGCGTCAGCGATTCACCCGTTCGCTTGGTCACGGCGAGAGCCCCCAAGAGATCGCCCTGGTGCCTGACTGCGACCACCCGGTCCGAGCCTGGAAGGTCGGGAAGCAACCCGTCGACGACGCGAGCCGGCTCGGTGGCCGCGGCATCCTGCGGCCACGTCGCCGCCCGCCGCATCAAGTCGCCGGCCCGCAGCCAAACCTCGGCGCGTTCCGCGCCGGTCCCCTCGGCCAGCACGCGTGCCATCCTCGGCAGCGCCTCGTCGGCGGTGTACGTCTCGGCGACGCGCTCGGAGAACTGAGACAGGACTTCGTACGGCGTCGCTCTCTTGCCGTACACCAGTCGGTTGGCGATCTTCTGCAGCCGTTCGCGCACCGGTTGGAAAGCGACCGCCACAATCGCGGTGGCCACGATCGACAGCGCCAGGTTGGGCTGCCCGCCGCTGCCGACCAGCGTTCCAACGCCGACGACGATGCCGACATAAACAGCTGTGATGAACGCCGCCAGCGCGCCGTAGACGAGGGTGCGGCTGATGACGACGTCGATGTCGTAAAGCCGGTAGCGGAAGATCGCGATCCCGATCGCGGAGGCGAGTCCCAGGACACCAAGGCTCTGCAGTATCAGGGCCGCGGCTGCCGCCGGTCCCTGGAGATGGATGAAGTCGAGCGGGCCCGCGACCGTGACCGCGTATGTCGCGGCCAGCGCAAACCACTTGAGCTGGTGTCGCGTGTCGGGGTCGGCGCGGCGATACCGGAACACCAGGGACGAGATGGATGCCAGCGCGCAACCGCCAATAATCAGGGCGGACGGTCCGAAGACTAGACCCGCCAGTGACCCGGGCGGCGGCCCATCGCCGCCGTGATGGGCAAATATCGCCCCGCGGGCCGACCACGATGTGATCGCCACCGCCGCAATGGCGAACACCAGCACCGCGCCAGAGAAGAACGCGAGCCATCGCCAGCGGGGCGAGGGCAGATGACCATTGGGGAAGAGTAGGAGCAGGAAGGTCACCAGGCTGCCCAACCCCGGCATCCACATCCAGGTGTTGATCCAGGCGAAGATCTGGGGAGCGGGAAGGCCGGCGCCCGCCAGGTAGGCAAGGTCAGCGTAGGCGCCGGCGAACTCGACCAGAGCCTGGGTGGTGCCGATGAAAAGCAGCAGCCACCCAATCAGCTCCCGCGGGCGGCGAGAGGCGATCAGGCCACCGACGATCGCCATCGACAGACCCAGCAGGAGGGAGGGCCCGAAGACCTGGCCGAGGACGTTGAGCCGCGCAGCCACCACGATGGTGAAGATCTCCATCGCCACCGTGGTAGCGGCGAGGGCCAACGCGAACAGGGGAATGGCGCGCCGGACCGACTTGAACTGTTCTGCCTTCTGAGGCGCGAGGATTTGTGTGGTCACGTTCCAGCCACCTCTGGCACCGGGATCGGGAGCCGGCCGCCGACGATTGTCGACAACCCCTCGCGCGCGACGTGGAGTGATCCGCCGAGGGCATCCAACCGGTCAGCCATGTTTGTCATACCCGCCCCGTGTTTCGCCGTGGCGGGGTCGAAGCCTCTGCCGTCGTCCCGCACTTCAAAACAGAGGTCGCCGGTGGTTTCGCGCAGACGGACGACCGCCCGATTGGCCTCCGCGTACTTCTGCACGTTCTGAAGCGCCTCCAGGCAGCAGAAGTAGACCGCCGCTTCGATGTCCTGCGGGTATCGCCCGATGCCATCCGACTCGACATCGACCGGCAGCGTCGCCTTGCGCGCCTGCGACTCGAGCGCCACCGCCAGCCCTTTGTCGGCGAGCAGCGGCGGATATATCCCACGCGCCAGATCGCGCAGCGTCTCGAGCGCCTCGTCGGCCTCTGTCTTGAGCTGCGCCACCAGCTCCTTGGCCTTGGCGGGATCCTTCTCGGCGAACGTCTCCGCCAGGCCGAGTTTGACCTTGAGGGCGACCAAGTTCTGCTGGGCGCCGTCGTGAAGATTGCGCTCCAGCCGTCGACGTTCTTCGTCCTGTGCCGCGACCAGACGCTGTCGTGAGGCGCGGAGCTCCTCGAGCCGCGCCAGCAGCTCCGCCGTGAGGCCGACGTTTTTCAGTACCAGCCCAGCCTGCGCCGCCAGGTCATCGAGCAGCTTCTCTTCGACCGGAGTCAGCGACTCACCCGCTCGCTTGGTCACCGTCAGCGCCCCCAACAGCTCGCCCTGGTGGCGCACCGGCACAGCCCGATCCGCGCCGGGCATCGAGGGCAGCGTTTCGTCGAGCACGCGCCCGGGCTCCGCGGGCGCCGAATCTTGGGGCCATGCCGCGGCCCGGCGCAAAAGGTCGTCGGCGCGCAGCCAGACCTCGGCCCTCTCGGCGCCGGTTCCCTCGGCCAGGACTTTCGCCATCCGGGGCAGGGCCTCGTCCGCGGCGTAGGTTTCGGAAACACGCTCTGAGAACTGGGATAGGACCTCGTACGGTGTCGCGCGCTTTCCGTAGACCAGTCGGTTGGCGATCTTCTGCAGGCGTTCCCGGACCGGTTGGAATGCCACGGCGACGATCGCGGTGGCCACGATGCTCAGCACCAGGTTGGGCTGGCCTCCGCTTCCAACCAATGTGCCGACGCCGACGACGATGCCGACGTAGACGGCGGTGATGAATGCTGCCAGGGAGCCGTATACCAGGGTGCGGCTGATGACGACATCGATGTCGTAGAGCCGGAACCTGAGCATGGCGATGCCCAGGCAAACCGGTGTCGACAGGGTCGCGACAAAGTTCAAAACCCCGCTCAGAATCACCAACGCGTTGTCGGGCGCTCCTTGTGGGGACGTCAGGGCCGAGACGACCAGGAACGGCGGGAGCAGGGCCATCGAATATGCCACCCACTTGATCTGCTGACGAACCTCGCTCGTGGCCCTCCGGTAGCGCAGGACGAAGGACACGAGCGCTACGACAGACAGGAGCGCGGTGCCGGCCCCGAACGTGGGCCCTATGGAGTCGCCCAAGCTGGTCACCGCCGGGATAGCCAGCGGGTTGCGAACCGGGGCGAAGGAGTAGGTGGCGAACATCTGGACTGCCACGATGCCGACGAGATTCGCGCCGCCGGCGACGCCGACCCAGCGCCATCGCCGCGTTAAGAACCGGCCGTCGGGGAAAAGCAGGATGACCAACGGAGCGAGGGCGCCCGCCGGTGCCCAGACCCAGTAGGAAAGCCACGCAGCCAATTGACCGGCAGGCAGATCTCTGTGCAGGACCAGCGCTGCGATCGAATACTCGGTGACAAAGTTTCCGGCGGTTGCGGAAACGCCCACCGCGGTGAGGAGCCAGCCGACGGGATTGCGCGGCTGCCTGCTGATGATCAGTGCACCGACGACCGGGAATCCCAGGAACGGGACTTGCGTGACGACGTCCACCCAGGTCAGGGTCGTCATTCCGGTGACATGCACGGTTCCTCGCGCCAACCCGAGCCCGATTCCAGTGACGAAGAGCACGATCACCGCTGCCGCCGTGCTCCAGGCAAGCCAGCTGGTCTTGCGCATGTTCGTCATGCCGGCACCGTCTGCCGGACTGGGATGCTTCCCCTGAGCGTCGCGCCGGCCCCGGGCTCCGAAGCGAGCTCGAAGGTACCGCCAAGAGCGTCGAGGCGATCTGACATATTGGTGAGTCCCGAGCCCTTCCTGGCCAACGCCGGGTCGAACCCTTTGCCGTCATCCTGGACTTCAAACTCGAGGGTGCCTGCCACCTCCCCCAGGCGGAGCGACACGCGCGAGGCCCCGGCGTACTTCTGAACGTTCTGCAGCGCCTCGAGACAGCAGAAGTAAACGGCGGCTTCGACGTCCTGTGGGTAGCGCCCGACGCCGTCTGCCGAGACCTCGACCGGCACGGTCGCCTTCCGTGCTTGCGACTCGAGCGCGGCGGTGAGTCCCTTGTCAGCGAGCAGCGGCGGGTAGATGCCACGTGCCAGGTCTCGCAATGTCTCCAGCGCCTCGTCGGCGTCGGCCTTGAGCTGCGTCACCAGCTCCTTGGCCCTGGCGGGATCCCTCTCCGCGAACGTCTCGGCCAGGCCGAGCTTGACCTTCAGCGCCACCAGGTTCTGTTGGGCGCCGTCGTGGAGGTTGCGCTCCAACCGCCGTCGCTCCTCGTCCTGCGCCGCCACCAGGCGCTGCCTTGACGCCCGCAGCTCGTCGAGGCGGTGTAGCAGCTCGGCAGTGAGACCCACGTTCTTGAGCACCAGCCCGGCCTGGTGAGCAAGGTCGTCGAGCAACTTCTCCTCGATTGGCGTAAGCGACTCACCGGCGCGCTTGGTGACGGTGAGGGCACCCAGCAGCTCCCCCTGATGCTGGACCGCAACGGCTCGATCCGCCCCCGCGATATCTGGGAGCTTCTGACCCACAACACCGACAGGCTCGGCAGCCGGCTGGTGGGCGCCGTTGCCCGAAGGAGACACCGGCCAAGCGGCTGTCGGCCGCAGCTCGGTGCCGGCGCGCAGCCAGACCTCGGCCCTCTCGGCGCCGGTTCCCTCGGCCAGGACTTTCGCCATTTGGGGCAGAGCCTCATCCGCGGCGTAGGTATCGGCGACACGCTCGGAGAACTGCGCCAGTACCTCATACGGGCTGGCCCGCTTGCCGTAGACCAGCCGGTTGGCGATCTTTTGCAGCCGCTCGCGGACGGGTTGGAACGCCACCGCCACGATCGCGGTGGCGACTATCGAGAGCACCAGGTTCGGCTTGCCACCACTTCCGACCAACGTGCCAACACCAACGACGATGCCCACGTATACCGCGGTGATGAAGGCCGCCAGCGACCCATATAGCAGGGTGCGGCTGATGACCAGCTCGATGTCGTACAGCCGGTACTTCAGAACCGCGATGGCGATCGCGATCGGAACCGCGGCAGTTGTGATCTCCTGGATCGTGCCGGCCCACGCAGGCGTCCGGTTGTTGCTGCTTGGGCCGATCACAGTGGCCACCGAGATGGCGATGCCGACCGCATATATGAGACCGCCGAACATGAACCACTTCAGCTGCTCGCGCTCCTGCCCCCGGGACCGCCGGAACCTGACGATCAGGCTTATGAGACACACCGCGCCGGCCAAGAAGGGGAGGAGAGCCAGCGCTTGCAGGTCGGCAAGTCGCGACGAGTCGGTGAGCACGCCACTGTCGTCGATTGCGAAGTTGGGACGGGGGATGGAGCCGATCGCCGCGCCGGCACACGCCAGCAGGAGAGTAGCCCCGCTGAGCCACGCCAACCAGCGCCACCGCGGGGTGGGCAGGCGTCCGTCGGGAAAGAGCAGGAGGCCAAACGTCAGCAGTACTGCAATCGGGGGCAGGAACAGCCACGAGCCGAGCCAGGCGGCAAAGGCGCCACCCGGCCACGAGTGCTGATGGACCGTGTTGGCCAGAACCGAATAGTCCTGGGCCAGGCTGGTCACCAGCCCGGCCAGGCCGATGAAGGCAAGGATCCAGCCCATGGGATTACGGAACTGGCGGGCTATGACCAGCGCCCCGGCCAGCGCCGTCGTGACGTTTACGAGCTCATAAAGAACGTCCTGCCCGTGGCCGTTGGGGTTCAGGTAAACCCGAACGAGGTAGCTGAGGGTGAGCAGGATAGCGATCCCGGCCGTCGCCCAGGCGATCGACTTCTGGTGACTGTTCAAGCCGCCGCTCACGTCGCTGTGGCCCCGGCTATTACCGGCAACGTGCCCCGGATACGCGTTCCTTGTCCCGGCGCCGAGTCGAGCTCGACACCGCCGCCCAGAGCGTCAAGGCGGTCCTCCATGTTCTGGGTGCCAGAGCCTTTATTTTGCGTCGCGGCGTCGAAGCCCTTGCCATCGTCCTCGACCTCGAACCGCAGCGCCCCAGCCTCCTCGCGTAGTCGTACCGTCGCCTTCGACGCGCCAGCGTATTTCTGCACGTTCTGCAGCGCCTCCAGCACGCAGAAGTAAACGGCGGCCTCGACGTCCTGCGGGTAGCGCTCGACCCCATCGGCGTCCACCTCGACGGGCAGCGTTGCCTTGCGCGCCTGCGACTCGAGCGCCACCGCCAGCCCTTTGTCGGCGAGTAGGGGAGGGTAGATGCCGCGGGCCAGGTCTCGCAGGGTCTCGAGCGCCTCATCGGCGTCGGTCTTGATCTCGCCCAGCAGCTGGCGCGCTCGGGCGGGGTCCTTGTCAGCGAAGACTTCGGCCAAGCCCAGTTTCACCTTGAGCGCAACCAGGTTCTGCTGGGCACCGTCGTGGAGGTTGCGCTCCAGGCGGCGCCGCTCCTCATCCTGCGCCGCCACCAGCCGCTGCCGTGAGGCCCGTAGCTCATCGAGCCGCTGCAGCAGCTCGGCAGTCAGGCCGACGTTCTTGAGGACCAGACCGGCTTGGTGGGCGAGGTCATCGAGCAGCTTCTGTTCGATTGGAGTCAGTGACTCGCCCGGTCGCTTGGTTACGGTGAGCGCCCCCAGCAGCTCGCCCTGGTGCTGAACGGCGACCGCCCTGTCGGTGCCTTCGATCTCTGGGAGCTGCTCGTCGCGGACCGCGACGGTAGGCACTGTCGATGGCCCAGAGCCGTTCGCGAACGCAGGTTCGGGCCACGCGGCGGAAGCATGCAGCTCGTCGCCGCGGCGAAGCCAGACCGTCGCGTGCTCCGCACCGGTACCTTCGGCAAGCACGCGCGCCATCCTCGGCAAGGCCTCGTCCGCGGCATACGTTTCTGCGACCCGCTCCGAGAACTGCGAGAGCACTTCGTATGGCGTCGCCCGCTTGCCGTAGACCAGCCGGTTGGCGATCTTCTGAAGCCGCTCCCGGACCGGCTGGAAGGCAACCGCCACGATGGCTGTGGCAACGATGCTCAGCACGAGGTTGGGCTTGCCCCCGGCGCCAACCAGGGTGCCGACGCCGGCGACGATGCCCACGTACACCGCGGTGATGAACGCCGCCAGAGCGCCGTAGACCAGCGTGCGGCTGATGACGACGTCGATGCCGTACAACCGATACCTGAGCACCGCCAGGCCGATGGCGACAGAAACCAGCGGCAGCACGGTCAGGAACGCAACCCCGGCCAGAGGAGTGCCGTTGAGTGCGAAGTTGACCGGGATCAGGAGGGCGGCGAAGAAGAACCATTTGAACTGCTGCCGTTCCGGTCCGCGTGACCGGCGAAAACGCACCACCAGCGACGCGATCATGCCAATGCCAGTCGCCAGCGCCGGCAGGACAGACAGGTTCTGGATGTCCGCCGCGTGAGCGTTGATCGCCGGCACCGCGATGGGGTTCGTGACGGGGCCGTACTTGGTGCTGAGGACGGGCACCAGGGCGTTGCCAATGAACGCCATTACGAGGAATATCGCGGCGAAGAGCCAGACCACCGGCCATCTCCGCGACATGAGGCGGCCGTTCGGAAACAGCATCGGCAGGGCCACTGCAAAAAGCGCGAAAGCGACTTCCCAAACGCTGTTGTTGACCACGACCATGGCCTGGCCGAACGGCAGCGAGCCGGGGTGGAGTACGAGGGCATAGCCCATGTAGTCCTCGTTCGTGGCCGTGACGAGGGAGACGATTCCGATCGCCTGCAGGATCCAGCCGATGGGGTGGCTGCCGCGTCTCAGGACGATCAGGGCGCCGACCAGCACATAGGCCGCCAGCGTGATGGGCGCAAGCAACGAGAAGTCAGGGCCGTGGTGGATCGCAAGCTCGAGAGCTGTGATCCCCGCCGCGATTATCACGTAGACGCCGACCAGCAGGATCGCGATTGCGCTCGACAGTCGCGTCGGATGTGGTTGATCGCGCACGGGCTGCGCTACCGCCGCCCCCTCTGGCTCAGGCATACCCGCATCTTGATAGGCAGGGCGGGTTAATAGAAGGGTGTAGGCCGAACGTGGCGGAACTCCAGTTACATCGTCTGAGGTGGTACCAGCACCACCCCCTTCGAGCCGCGGAGATCAGGCTGTCGGCTGTTTGCCCCGTGTGGCTGTCACTGCGCCAACCATCAGGTCGGAGTAAGGGGCCCGAGCGCTGTGGCTGCAGCCGGGTCGGTCGTTGGCGTCGGACGCACGGCGACCGGGAGGCTGCCCTGCATTGTGGTACCCGCGCCGGGGGCCGATGTCACCGCGAGCGTGCCGCCGAGCGCATTCAGCCGGTCCTCCATGTTCTGCGTGCCCGAGCCCCTCTTCTGGATGGCGACGTCAAATCCTTTGCCGTCGTCCTCGACCTCGACGAGGAGCTCGCCATCCGTCTCGCGCAGACGAACCGTGGCCCCGGTTGCCTCGGCATACTTCTGCACGTTCTGGAGCGCCTCTAGGGCGCAGAAGTAGACCGCGGCTTCTATCTCCTGCGAGTAACGCCCGACCCCATCGGCGTCGATCTGAACCGGAAGCGTTGCCTTTCTCGCCTGCGACTCCAGCGCCGTGCCCAGCCCCTTCTCGGCCAGCAGTGGCGGATAGATCCCGCGCGCCAGGTCGCGTAGAGTCTCGAGCGCTTCGTCGGCGTCGCCTTTGATCTCGCCGAGGAGCTGACGTGCTTTGGCGGGGTCCCGATCGGCAAAACTCTCCGCCAGCCCCAGCTTGACCTTCAGCGCCACCAGGTTCTGCTGCGCGCCGTCGTGCAGGTTGCGCTCGAGCTTGCGGCGCTCGTCGTCCTGGGCCGCGACCAGGCGCTGCCGCGAGGCGCGGAGCTCCTCGAGACGTCGCAACAGGTCGGCGGTAAGGCCGACGTTCTTGAGCACCAGCCCCGCCTGGCGAGCGAGGTCATCGAGCAGCTTCTCCTCGATCGGCGTCAGCGATTCACCGGCGCGTTTGACGACGCTGAGGGCGCCCAGCAGTTCGCCCTGGTGCCGCACGGCAACAGCCCGATCGGCGCCGGCGATGTCAGGTATCTCCTGGCCCGAGACTGGAATCGCCGTGGCGGCCGGCTCGGGCCTCGCCCCATTCCCCGGCGCCGACTCCGGCCAGGAGGCTGCCGGTCGCAACTCCGAGCCGTTACGAAGCCAAACCGACGCGCGCTGCGCAGCTGTGCCCTCGGCAAGCACGCGAGCCATCCTCGGCAGCGCCTCGTCGGCCGCATAGGTCTCGGCGACGCGCTCGGAGAACTGCGAGAGCACCTCGTACGGCGTAGCCCGCTTGCCATAGACGAGCAGGTTGGCAACCTTCTGAAGGCGCTCCCGTAGCGGCTGGAAGGCCACCGCAACAATGGCTGTCGCAACGATCGACAACGCGAGGTTGGGCTGGCCGCCACTGCCCACCAAGGTGCCGACCCCGACAACGATGCCCACGTAGACGGCGGTGATGAAGGCGGCGAGCGCACCGTAGACCAGCGTCCGGCTGATGACGACGTCGATGTCGTAGAGGCGGTACTTGAGGATCGCGACTCCGATGGCGACGGGAAGTCCAAGAACTCCAAACGACTGGAGCGCGAGCGTCCCCAGCGTGAGCGGGGTGACCGGGCCCTCGGTCGAGGTGAGCGGGTAAAGCAAGAAGCCGAGCGGCAGGAAGGCCGCCACGTAGATCAGGACCTTCAGTTGATGGCGCTCCTCGCTGGAACCGCGGCGATACCTGAGCACCAGGGCGACGACGCCCAGCAGCGACGCCGCTCCAAGCATCGCGTATGCGGCGGTCTGCAACATCTCCAGGAGCGGCGTCACCGCCGCGATCCCTAGAGGGTTCTGGATCGGGCCCACCGATCCGACCGGCCGGTCCTGGACCCAGCCGACGTGGAATGCCAGCACGCCCGTCAGAAGAGCGAACCCCCCAGCCACCAGCCAGAGCGGCAGGCGCCACCGCGGACCGAGTGTACGGCCAGTCGGGAACAGAAGCAGAACCAAAAGGTTGAGGGCAGGGATCATAGGGAACATCCAGCCGGAGACCCAGGTCGCGGCCGCTTCAACCGGTAGCCCCCCGCTGACGATCAGGTGGCTGTAGATGGTGTACTCCGCAAGGAAGCCGAACAGGCCGCCCGCAAGTCCGGCACCCGCGAGCGCCATCCAGATCACGTTGTCCGGGCGGCGGCGCGCGATCAAAAGTCCGGCGACCGAGCATAGAACGCCGTTGGCCACGTACTGGAAGTCCGATGGGGTCGGCGGCGGTACGCCTTGCACCGACGCGGGGCGAAGGATCTCCAGCACCGCGCCCGCGAGGCTGGCGATCACGCCGACGGCCGTCGCCACCCAGGCGATTGCTACCGCGCGGTTTCTCACGATGATCCCGCTGCAGTGGGAACCGGAAGCGACGCCCTGACCTGGGTGCCACCACCGGGTGTCGACCAGATCGTGAGCGTGCCGTCCAGGGCGTCCAGGCGATCCGCCATGTTTTCCGTGCCCGAACCCCGCTTCTGCGTTGCCGGATCGAAGCCCGAGCCATCGTCGGTCACCTCGAAGTCGAGGGTGCCACCGTTCTCCGTGAGCCGGACGGTCGCCCTGGTGGCCGCGGCATATTTCTGCACGTTCTGGAGCGCCTCGAGCACGCAGAAATAGACCGCCGCCTCGATGTCCTGACCGTAGCGCCGGAGACCGTCGGCCTCGACCACCACCGGAAGCGTCGCCCGGCGGGCCTGAGCCTCCAGTGCCGTGGGCAGGCCCTTATCGGCAAGCAATGGGGGATAGATCCCGCGGGCGAGGTCCCGTAGCGTGTCGAGCGCCTCATCGGCGTCGCCCTTGAGCTCTGAAAGCAAGGCACGAGCTTTGGCGGGGTCCTTGTCGGCGAGGACCTCAGCCAGCCCGAGCTTGACCTTGAGGGCAACCAGGTTTTGCTGGGCGCCGTCGTGGAGGTTGCGTTCGAGGCGGCGGCGCTCTTCGTCTTGCGCCGCGACCAGGCGTTGGCGTGATGCTTGGAGGTCATCCAGCCGAGCGAGGAGCTCAGAGGTCAAGCCGACGTTCTTCAGCACCAGGCCGGCCTGCTGCGAAAGGTCATCCAGGAGCTTCTGCTCGATGGGGGTCAGCGATTCGCCGACCCGCTTGTTCACCGTGAGGGCACCGAGCAATTCGCCCTGGTGGCGAACCGCCACAGCAGTGCCGCCTGGCAGCGCGGGGAGACCCTGGCCATCAATCGGCACGGGCTCGTCCGCGACACCCTGGCCGCCGGCATCAGGCCACGCCGCGGCCTGCCTCAGCGCCGGTCCCGTTCGCACCCACACAGCCGCGAGCTCAGCGCCGGTGCCCTCGGCGAGGACTCTAGCCATTCGCGGCAAGACATCATCGGAAGCGTAGGACTCGGCTACCCGTTCCGAGAACTGGGACAGCACCTCGTACGGCGTCGCTCGGTTGCCATAGACCAGCCGATTGGCGATCTTCTGGAGTCGCTCGCGCACCGGTTGGAAGGCAACCGCCACCACGCCAGTCGCCACTATCGAAAGCAGCAGGTTGGGCCGGCCGCCACCTCCGGCCAGGGTGCCCACACCCACCACGATGCCAACGTAGACCGCCGTGATGAAAGCCGCCAGCGATCCGTAGACGAGGGCGCGGCTGATGACGACGTCGATGTCGTAGAGCCGGTACCTGAGGACGGCGACGGCCACCGAGAGAGGAATGACGGCTAGGCCGACGGAGATGATCGCCGCAATCAGCCAGTCGGCTGAGAGATTGACCAATGCGGAGGCGGCGCCGTACGACCCGATCATCAGCCCGAACAAGGCGAACGCCCCGGCGAACCACTTGATCTGGTGGCGCTCGTCCGAGCTGCCCCGGCGGTACCGCTGGACCAGGGTGAACACGCCGCAGGCAATACCGACGAGCAGGACCGCCACGTAGATGCCGTGGATAGCCGGCGCCAATCGGCCGATAGCGCCGATCCCAACCGGGTTGCCGAAGGGAGCCGAAGGTCCGCTGGTCGTGACCGAGGCTGGGCTGAATACGTAGCCGACGAGCATGAGCCCGGACGCAATCGCGATTGCCCACATGACCGGGCGCCAGCGTTTAGACAGCGTCCTTCCGTCCGGGAAGTACATCGGCAGGAAAGCCAGCGCGGCCACGACCCCCGGGACCCAGGCCCAGCTGCTGAGCCAGTTCCACCACTCCGGTGCCGGCACCCAATGCCCGCCGGCGGTCTGCGCCAGGCTCGTGAGATCACCGCTGAAGTCCTCGACAGCGAGGATCAGACCGATTACGAGGATGACCCAGCCCACGCGGTTTCCCGCTGCCCTGGAGATGATCAGGGCTCCGACGGTCGCATAGAGCGGCGCCAGGACCAGGAACATCAGCGTGTAAACATCCACCGCTCCGCTCGGCGGTCCACCCTGAGCGGTTAGGGCAAGACTCACGCAGACCGCCGCTGCCAGCGTCAAGGCCGTCGCCAGCAGCCACAGGCCCAGCGCCACAGCCGGACGCGCGCTTAGTTCTACAGACCCGTCTGCCATTGGCCCCATTCTGAGTGGCCAACCGCGACGAACCCAGGGTGCTGTCCCCTACGACGTCGGGCCGTTGTTCCCGGCCGTGAGTGGTGCCAGCACCACCCATCTGTCAGACCGGCGCCAGCTCCTCCTCGGCCACTCCAACGCCGAAGTACTTGGCCTGCGGGTGATGGAAGACGAGCGCCGAGACGCTTGCCTCGGGATCCATCATGAAGCCCTCGGTCAGCTCGACCCCAACCGTCTCGGGCCTGAGCAGTGTCCAGAGCTTGGCCTGGTCCGAAAGGTCCGGGCACGCCGGGTAGCCGAAGCTGACGCGAATGCCCTGGTAGCGCGCCTTGTGGATGTCGGCCATGGTGAAGCCTGCCGGGTCCTCGATCCCCCAGCCTCGTCGGAGGTCGTGGTGGAGCTTCTCGGCGAACGCCTCGGCGGTCTCGATCGCCAGCGCCTGGATGGTCTGCGACAGCAGGTACTCGCCCTTGTCCTTGAGCTCCTGGCTGAGCTTGCGCACCCCAGCGCCGCAGGAGGTGACGAACATCGCGACGGTGTCGGTCTCGCCCGACTCAAGTGGCGCGACGTAGTCGGCGAGGCAGAGGCGCTCGCCTTCCGGCTGGCGAGGGAACGTGAACCGGGCCAGCTCTGCTGGTGGCGAGGACCCGTTCTCTCCACCCCACGAATCAGGATTCGCGGGGACCCCGGGGTCCGGAGCCGCGAAGATGACGACGTCGTTGCCCTCGCTGCCGGCAAGGAAGTACTGGTACACGCCGCGAGCTCGGATCCAGCCGCCCTCAGCACGCTTCTTGGCGTCTTCGACGACCTCCTGCAGCTTTGCCAGCTTGGGGTCGCCGGTCTCCATGAGGCGATGCACGTTGCCCTGCATACCCAGGTGCTTGCCGTACAGCATCTGAGGGTTGAGGTAGGGCCAGAGCTCGTGCAACCGCAGCGCCAGCTCGTGGCGATCCAGGTCGGGGGCCTGGCGCGCCGGTACGACTTCCACGCTGGGCGAGCGCTCGGTGCTTGTCGAAATCGCCGGCCGGGCGGTTTTCTGGGGCGCCTCCCCGAGCTTCGCGACGCGGTCGTCGACGAGCTTCTGCAGCTCGGCGCGGCCCTCCGGCTTGGACAGCCGGTTGGCCAGCTCGAGGCCCTCCATCGCGTCTTTGGCGTAGAGCACCAGCGTCTGGTAGGTCGGCAGGATGCGGCGGTATGTGAAGTTCGGTGTCAGCGCCGCGCCGCCCACCAGCAGCGGCAGCGAGATGCCGGCGGCGCGCAGGTCCTCCGCGGTGATCACCATCTGCTGGGCCGATTTGACCAGCAGGCCGCTGAGCCCGATGAAGTCTGGCTTGTGCTCCTTGACAGCGGCTATCAACGTCTCCGGGGCCACCTTGATCCCAAGGTTGATCACGTCGTAGCCGTTGTTGCCAAGGATGATCTCGACCAGGTTCTTGCCGATGTCGTGGACGTCGCCCTTGACGGTTGCCAGCAGCAGCTTGCCCTTGCTCGAGCTTTCGGTCTTTTCCATGAAGGGCTCGAGGTGGGCGACCGCCGCCTTCATCACCTCAGCGCTCTGCAGCACCTCGGCGACGATCAGCTCGTTGGCCCCGAACAGGCGCCCGACCTCGTCCATGCCCGCCATCAGCGGGCCGTTGATGATGTCCAGCGGCGCCATACCCTCGGTGACGCGCTTCTCTTCGAGGTCTGGGATCAGTCCCTCCTTGGTGCCCTGGATGATGTAGCTGGCGATGCGCTCGTCGATGGGCAGCAGGTCGATCTGGACCCCCTGCTGCGGCTTGCGCTCCCGGAACTTCGCCGTGAAGACTGCTATGTCCTCGTCCTGGCCCTCGAACAGCAGCTTGTCGCAGAGCTCCTTCTCGTCGTCGGGGATGCTGCCGTAGCGGACCAGCTTCTCCGAGCTGACGATGGCGAAGTCCAGCCCGGCCTTGGTGGCGTGGTAGAGGTAGACGCTGTTGAGCACCTCACGGCCGGCCTCCGGTAGCCCGAACGAGACGTTGGAGATGCCGAGCACGGTTCGGGTGCCGGGGAAGCGCTCTTTCAGCTCCGTGATCGCGTTGATGGTCTGGGGCGCCGAGCCGCGGTAGTTCTCGTCGCCGGTAGCGCAGGGAAACACCAGGGGGTCCCAGATGATGTCCTCGGGCGCGATGCCGTACTTCTCGGTGAGCAGCTGGTAGCTCCGCTCGGCGACCTTGACCTTGGCCTCGGTGGTGATCGCCTGGCCCTTCTCGTCGATGCAGCCGACCACCAGCGCGGCGCCGTACTGGTGCGCCAGCGGCGCCACCGCGGCGAACCGGGTCTCGCCGTCCTCGAGGTTGACGGAGTTGAGGATCACCTTGCCCTGCGAGTAGGGGAGGGCGGTCTCGAAGACGCGTATGTCGGTGGCGTCGATGACCAGTGGCACCTTGACCAGCTTGACCGCGACCTCCAGGAAGTTGCGCATGTCGCTGATCTCGTCAGCGTCGGGGTTGCTGAGGCAGACGTCGATCAGGTTGGCGCCCGCCTTGACCTGCGCCCTGGCCACCTCCGCCGCCTCCTCCCACTGCTCGTCGACGATCAGCCGCTTGAACTTGCGGCTGCCGATCACGTTGGTTCGCTCGCCGATGATCAGCGGCCGGCTCGACTCCTCGACCTCGACATACTCGATGCCGCTGACATGGGTGACGTGCGCGGCCGTTGGCAGTTGTCGCGGCCGGAAGGCACGCGCCGCCGCGGCGATCTGGCGGATGAACTCGGGGGTGGTCCCGCAGCAACCGCCGACCAGGTTCAACCAGCCCTGCTCGGCGAACCGGCCCAGGGTCTCCGCCATCATCTCGGGCGTCTCGGAATACTGGCCCAGCTCATCCGGCAGCCCGGCGTTGGGATAGACCGAAATGAAGCTGGTGGCCATCCCGGCGAGGGTGCGGATGTGGTCGGTCATGAACTCTGGGCCGGTGGCGCAGTTGAGCCCGATCGAGGTCATGTGAGCGTGCTCGACCGATGTGTAGAAGGCGTCGACGCCCTGTCCGGCCAGCATCGTGCCCATCGGCTCGATCGTGCCCGACAACATAAGAGGTGTCCTGAAGCCGACTTCCTGGAACGCGCCCCAGATCCCCAGGATCCCGGCCTTTACGTTGCGGGTGTCCTGCGATGTCTCCAGCAGGAGGGTATCCACTCCGCCTTTGAGCAACCCCAACGCCTGGACCCGGTAGGTATCGCGCAGCTGGTCGAAGGTGATGCCGCCGGTCACGCTGATGGCCTTGGTGGTGGGGCCCATCGAGCCGGCCACGAAGCGCGGGGTGTCGAACTCAGCCGCGACCTCGCGGGCCAGTCGCGCCGCGGTGGCGCTGATCTCCTCCGCGTGGTCCTGCAGCCCGTATTCCCCGAGCACCAGCGGGGTGCTGCCGAAGGTGTCGGTGCCGACCATGTCCGAGCCCGCCTCGTAGTAGGCCCGGTGCATCTGCTTGACGATGTCGGGGCGGGTGACCACCAGGTTCTCGTTGCAGCCCTCGAGCTCGGGTCCGCCGAAGTCGTCGGCGGTGAGGTCGCAGCCCTGGAGGTAGGTTCCCTGGGCTCCGTCGAGCACGACTATCTTCTGGCGCAGCAACTCTTCGAACTGCTGGCCGCGCTCGTTGAGCGGCAGGTCGGTCGGCGGACCAGGCAATGGGTGTGCGGAATCGGCGGCCATGGTCCCTCCAATGCTACCCCGCGATCTCGCCGTCAACCCGCGAACCGCTCGCCGAGGGTGCGTTGCCGCCTTGGGACGACACCGTCGCGGCGAGAATGTGGCGTGGAGATCACCCGACTAAACGCCTCCGAGATACCCGCTGCCCTAGACGATCTCGCCGAGCTGCTCGTCGACGTGGTCGAAGGTGGTGCGTCGGTCGGCTTCGTGCTGCCCTTCACTGCGTCGGAGGCCGCTGCGTGGTGGTCGTCCAACCTCGCCGGCGTGGCCGACGGCCGCCTCGTCGTGCTGGTGGCCAGCGACGGTGGCCGGATCGTGGGCATTGTCCAGCTAAGCCTGGCGCCCTGGAGCAACGGGCGCCATCGCGCAGAGGTGAACAAGCTGCTGGTCCGCACGGCCTGGCGGCGGCGGGGCACCGCCCGAGCCCTGATGTCAGCGATCGAGGACGAGGCCCGCCAGATCGGCCGTTGGCTCCTTGTCCTGGACACCATGCGCGGGGGCGCCGCTGAGCAGCTCTACCGATCGACGGGTTGGATCGAGGTCGGTCCGATTCCCGACTACGCAGCCTGGCCGGATGGCAGCTTGGGGTCGACCGTCGTCTACTACAAGCGGCTCGAGGTCGAGCAGTACAAGCGGCTCGACGCCTAGCAGACCTTTCAGGGTGCGCTGGCGACGGATCGTGAAAGTACTGTCGCGAACCTTCTGTTTGAAGCCGACCTGATGCTAGACTCGTTTTGAGTTCGGACTCGACCAACCTGGAGGAACAAATTCGGATGGCCATCGATACCCAGCTGATCAGCCTTACAGACGACGCCGTTGGACAGCTCCGCACCATGATCGAGAAGAAGGGCAATCCCAGCCTCGGTCTTCGCGTCTGGGTCCAGGCCGGTGGCTGCTCCGGTTTCTCCTACGGCATGGCGCTTGACGATTCGCCGCTCGACGACGACGTCATCAGCTCGGTCTCCGGTCTCAAGGTCATCGTCGACGCCTCCTCGGCTCCCCACCTCCAGGGCGCCAAGGTGGACTACGTCGACAGCCTCATGGGCGCCGGCTTCACTGTCCTCAACCCCAACGCCGTTTCGAGCTGCGGCTGCGGCCACAGCTTCGAGTCGGCCCAGGGTGGTGGTGACGCCCAGGCCTGCGGCTCCGGAGGCTGCTCCCACTAAATCGTGCCGGCTGGGCGGCCGATGCGAGCCCGGCGGTCCCTCGAGCGCAGCAGCCCTACATAAAGGCGCTCATTCCTGGAATCCTCGTCGATTGGAAGCTAAGCGACGAGCCTGTCTGGACCTCGGCACCATTCCCGACTGAGGTAGGCGGCCGAGGGGATTGTCAACATCCGGCCGCTATCGTCTCGGGCGATCTGCCAGCCACCTTCGTGGACCATCCAATGGTGACGGTGGCACAGCAGGGCGAGGTCGGCGAGGTTGGTCTTGCCGCCACGACACCAGTGGACCATGTGATGAGCGGCGCAGGAGGACGGTGGGCGTTCGCAGCCTGGCCAGACGCAGTGCCGGTCACGGACATTCAGCGCCCGTCGAGTAGATCCGGGGACGACACGCCGGGATCGTCCGACGTCCACGATTGCGGAATCGGCGTCGAGCAAGACGCGAGTGACCGTGCAGTCGCAGGCCAGCCGCTCGACCATCTGTGCCGAGATCGGCAGCGAGAACTCCAGCTCGGCCGCCGGCGCCCCGGCCATTCCCATCAGCGTTTCCAATGAGGTTGTGACCTGCAGGTGAGCGCGCTGGCTGGCGCGCTGCGGGACCGCACCGTTGTCCAGCGAGACCATTGCCAGCTCGATCAGTGCGTCCGCCAGGCGGCGATCACGATGGCGATCGTCGTCAGCACCCGATCGCGTCGCCAACGGCTCGAGCGCAGTGCGCAGGACGGAGCCGCCCGCAGCGTCGAGGACGCCGCGGACGAACACCCAGCCATCTTCGCCCGAGTTGAGCTCAAGCTTCCGCGCCTCGGCAGCCTCGACCTCGTCCGCCACGTAGCCGGCCGGGTCATTGGCGTGCCGAGCGTGGTGGCAGACGTGCCTGAAGAGGCTGACGCTCACTTCCGTCGCCCGCGCCAGCAACGGCGTCTCGTCGAAACTGCGACCGCTGTCCGACTCCGAGAGAGCATTGGCGGTACGCGCCAGAAGTGCAAGGTGCGCAAATCCGATCTCGCCGTTCTCCATAGCTTCGATGCTCCGCGGGAGCACCGCGATCTGCTCGCCGACACGCACGCGCTCGGCGACGGCGTGCGAGCCCATCTGGCAGTTGTGCCGGATCCAATCAATCGGAGTGTTCGATCCGTCCAGGTCGGACTCGGAAGTGGCGGCGAACTGGGCCGCAGTCTCCGAGAATTCCAGCTCGAGCCGATCGCATTCTTGGCGAAGCCTGATCAGCTCGGCGCCCATCTTCTGGCCGCTGCGCCCGACCTTGTTGCGCGCGCAAAACGCGTCGATGGCCACAACAAGATCAGCCATCTCGTGATCCGCTGACGCAACTCCCCCTTTCCCCCCGGACATATGCCGAGTATAGCAAACAAATGTTCGTATGTCAAACAGCCACGCCTCGCTCCGTCCCCCGCGTGACAGGCCCACCCCCACGCCGCATCCCACGCCCAGCCCGGAACCCCCGGCGCCTCGCAGATCGCGCCACACGCCCGGCCCCATCACACCCCCCGCCAGGAAACCACCCACGCCTCGCCCCACAGCTGACGCGACACGCCCGCCCCTCCGCGCCGCATCGCACCCCAGCCAGGAAACCACCCACGCCTCGCCCCACAGCCCACGCCACACGCCCGCCCCCCGCGCCCCAAGCCGGCCAGGCGTACTACCGACCAGGCACCCCGTACATCCCCCTGTAGAACACCAGCGGCAGCCCGCTGCCCAGCTCCGTCGCCGTCGCTTCGCCAATAAAGATCGTGTGGTCGCCACCGTCCAGCTGCGAATGCCGCCGCGCGGCGACGTAGGCTAGGCAGCCCGGGATCCGCGCCGCCCCGAACGCCCCGAATCCGAATTCCACGCCATCGAACTTGTCGATGTCGGGCGTCGCGAAGCGGCGGGCCAGCTCCTCCTGCTGGTCGGTCAGGATGTTGACCAAAAATCCCTCGGCTTCGACCATCGCGGGGTAGCTGGAGATGGTCTTCTCGACGCAGACGAGGATCAGGGGAGGATCCAGCGACACCGAAGTGAACGAATTCGCCGTCAGTCCGTGGGACTCGCCCGCGTGGTTGCTCATCGTGACAATCGCGACGCCGGTGGCGAAATGTCCGCAGGCGATCCGGAACTCGTTGGCGGCGACGCTCACAGCTGAAGCGTAACCAAGTGCGTCGTCAACGCGTCGTCGCCGCCTTGAAGTCGAGGACCTCCGCCGCCAGCCGCAGCCGTCCCTCGAACCCCTCCATCAGGGTCTCCGTCACCAGCACCCTCAGGCCCTGCGCCTCGAGGTCCGGTTTGAAGGCGACATCCTGCTTGTCGATGACGAGCGCGTCGATCAAGCCCTCATAGGCCTGCGCGATCCCCAGCGGTGAGATGGGCAGCCCGGCGGACTGCATCATCGGAACCGTTGGCCCCTTGACGGCGTCGCCGCCGATCAGGGGCGAGACCGCCACCCGCAGCCCGGGCGCCTGGGCGATGGCTTGTCTCAGGCCTCGCACCGCCAGGATGGGGCCGATGCTGGCGATGGGGTTGCTGGGGGCGAAGATGACGGTGCTGGCGCCCAGGATCGCCGCCAGCGCCTCGGGGCTGGGGGTGGCGTCGGCAGCGCCGTCGAAGCGGACCTCCTCGACCGGCGGCTCGAACCGGCGCCGGACGAAGTAGTCCTGGAAATCGAGCTCGCCGTCGGGCGTCACCACGATTGTGCGCAGACGATCGTCGGTCATGGGGATGACGGCGCAGCCGATCCCCAAACGGCGCGCCAGCTCGGCGGTGACTTCGGCCAGACGGCGGCCCTCCTGCAACCACCTGGTGCGCAGGATGTGGGTGGCGATGTCGCGGTCGCCGAGCTTGAACCAGGTCGGCTCGCCGTATCGCTCCAGCAGCTCCAGGGCTTGGAAAGTCTCCGAGTCCAGTCCCCAGCCCTGGTCGCGGTTGACCAAGCCCGAGAGCGTATATAGAACGGTGTCGACGTCGGGACTGACGTGCAGACCCCAGAACTCCTGGTCGTCGCCGGTGTTGCAGATCACCGAAAGCGCCTCGGGAGGCAGCAGCTCCTGCAGCCCCTCGACCAGCTTGACCCCGCCGATCCCGCCGCTGAGGATGGCGACCCGCTCGCGGCCGCCGGGAGGTCTCACCTGAAGTAGTCCTGCGCCGGGTCGCGCCGCAGCCGCGCGCTGCCGCCCTCGGACCGCTCCCACGTATAGCCCCGGATCACCGCCGCCGGCACCCGGTCGAGCTTGTTCATCACCAGCTCGGCGGCGCCGGCCAGCTCGTCGGCCACCGCCAGCTCGGTGCCCTTCAGCGCACGGCCGCCGGGATCGACCTGGCCCCGGTAGTCGTGGATGGCCCCCATCCCGGCCACGCCCAGCGCGACGTTGACCAGCCCGTAGCGGAAGGGTCGCCCGAAGGTGTCGCTGACGAGCACCGCCACCTCGACGCCGAAATGCCGCGCCAGCCGCTCCCGCAGCCGGGCGGCGCTGGCGTCACTGTCCAGCGGTAGGAGCAGCGCCATGGCCTCGCCGGTGTTGCTGCGATCGATACCGGCGTTGGCGCAAACGAAGCCGTGGACGGTTTCCACCACCAGCACCCCGGGCGCGCTTCGCAGCACCGCGTTGCTCTGCATCAGGATCAGCTCGACCTCGCCGGCGTCAAAACCGGTGATCGCCGCCAGCCGGGTGGCCTCATCGCCGGGCACCGGGTTCTCGGCCACCTGCATCCCCTCGGCCTTGGAGACCACCTTGCTGGCGACCACCACGATGTCGCCGGCGACCAGGCCTCCGACCGACACCTCGATGGCGGCGCAGAGGAGGGCTGCCAGGTCTGCCGTCGGGCGCACCTCCGGCACGCCGCCCACAGGCAGGATCGTGACCGCGGCCGCGGGCGTCAGTACGACCGCTGGCTCCGAGGCCACCAGATATTGTCCTTCATCTGGTCGGCCAGCAGCTGCCCGGCCTCGATCAGCACCCGCCGGCCGTCAGGTCCGGAGATCTCGAGGGCGTCGATGTCGTCGGGGGTGTCGATGTCGATCCGCACTCGAGGATTGTCGATGACCTTGACAGGCAGCTTCAGCTCGGCGGCCTCGCGTCTGTGGAGCGAAAGGCTGTCCGGCCCGAAATGTAGGCGCATGTCGACGAAAGGGTCGAGCCGAAGCGCGTTGGTGCCCAGCCCGGCCCGGTCCGATACCATCACCAGGACCGGGGGTTTGGGCTTGAGCATCTGCTCGATGTCCCTGGGCCGGACCAGGGGCACGTCCGCGGAGACCGTCAACAAGTTCGTGGCGCCGCGATTGGCGGCGTGATGAAACCCGGCCCCGACGGCGGCGCTCTGGCCGTAGAGGTCCGGGCGCCGCAGGACTTCGAAGCCTCGGTGCAGCGCCATCTTGGCGGCGATGTCGTTGTCGACCACCGCGACGCGAAGGTCGATGGCGTCGCAGTCGGCCACCGCCAGCAGGACCCTCTCGGCGGAGGCCTGCGCCAGGCATGCTCGCTGGTCGGGATCGAGCCTGTCGGACAGCCGGGTCTTGGCGCTCGCGAAGTCCTTGATGGGCACGACCACGCAGATCACGAAGCTATTCTGACCGGCCCGTCAGTTAGGATTGCCGCCGTGATGGCCCAGGCGGAATCGAGTACGCCGGAGATCCCCGACAACTGGCTCAACGACTACACCGACTATCGCCAGTGCTTTGTCTGCGGCTCGACCAACCCGGGCGGGCTGAAGCTGATCTACCGGCAGGAAGGCGACGAGATCGTCACCGAGTTCGTCGGCAGCCCCCAGCACCAGGGCTTTCCCGGGGTGGTCCATGGCGGTCTGCTGTCAACCATCCTCGACGAGACGATGGGCCGGACCGCGCTCTTCACCCGCACCTGGACGATGACGGGCCGGCTCGAAATTCGCTTCCGGAACCCGGCGCCGGTGGGGGAGCGGCTGACCTGCCGGGCCCGCCTCACCCGCGGCCGCAACAGCGCCTTCGAGAGCCGGGGCGAGATCAAGCTCGACGACGGCACCCTGCTGGCCGAGGGCAAGGGGCTTTTCATCCGCGTGCCCGACGAGGTTCGCGAGCAGGCGGCCAGGCACCATCCGGAGCTCGGCGAGTACTTCAACTCGATGCCGGACGGCAAACCGCTCGGCCGTCGATGACCCAGCGCTACTTCATCTTCGACGACGACCACGAGGCGTATCGAGAGAGCGTCAGGGCCTTCGTGGCCAAGGAGCTTCTGCCCCACGCGGAGGAGTGGGAGAACGCCGAGTACTTTCCCGACGAGACCTTCCCGCGGATGGGGGCGCTCGACCTATTCGGCAACAAGTTCGACGAGAAATACGGCGGCACCGGCGCCGGCTATCTCTTCGAGGCGGTGCTGGTGGAGGAGATGTCGCGCTGCGGCTCGGGCGGAGTCGCCGCCGGCCTCGGCGCGCACGCCCAGATCGCTCTGCCGCCGATCAACAGCTTCGGCAATGAGGAGCAGAAGCAGCGCTGGCTGGTGCCGGGGATAAAAGGAGAGAAGATCGCCGCGCTCGCCATCACCGAGCCGGAGGCGGGATCTGACGTCGCCGGGATCAAGACCAAGGCCGTCCGCGACGGGGACGACTACATCGTCAACGGCTCCAAGATGTACATCACCAACGGCTGTCGCGCGGACATCCTGGTCACCGCGGTCCGAACGGGCGAGGATCCGCACGGCGGCGTCTCCTTCCTGGTCATCGAGAAGGGAACACCGGGGCTGGATCAGAGCATCAAGCTGAAGAAGCTCGGCTGGCGGGCGTCGGACACGGCCCAGATCTTCTTCTCTGACTGCCGGGTGCCGGCGGCCAACTTGCTCGGGGGGGAGGGCGCCGGCTTCCCCATGATCATGTCCAACTTCCAATGGGAGCGGCTGACGATGGCGCTGGGCGCGGTCAGCGGCGCCGAGCAGACGTTGAAGCTGGCCAAGGACTACGCCGAGACCCGGGTCGCCTTCAACCGCCCGATCGTGCGGTTCCAGACGATCAAGCACAAGCTCGTCGAGATGGCCACCGAGATCGAGATGGCCCGGCACCTGACCTACCACGCGCTCTGGCTCTTCAGCCAGGGACGCGACGCGGTGAGGGAGGTGAGCATGGCCAAGATCGCCGCCACCGAGGCCGCCACCAAGGTCGCCGACGAGGCGATCCAGATCCACGGCGGCTACGGCTACATGATGGAGTTCCCGGTGCAGCGGGCCTGGCGCGACGCCCGACTCGGACCGATCGGCGGCGGGACGACGCAGATCATGCGGGAGATCATCGCCAAGTCGATGGATCTCTAGCCCGCCGCTGGACTCCTCCGCCGGAGGGGACTAGAGTAGCGCCGACAAGCCAACCCGGCTTGACGGAGGTTGAGGGTGAACTGGTTCCTTTTTTGGCTGCTGCTGCATGTCGCGGCGGCGATCATCGCCTTCGGGCCGACATTCGTGTTCCCGCTGATCGGCTCGCTGCTGGAGAAGAATCCCCAGAATGCCCACTTCGCCGTGGAGTTGATGCACAAGATGGAGACCGGGCTGATCGTGCCGGTCGCCCTCACGATGCTGGTCAGCGGGACCGGGCTGATCTTCACCGCCGACATCAACCTGACCAAGACGCTGTACCTGGATGTCGCGATCATCATCTACCTGGTCGCGATCGCAATCGTGTTCATAAACCAGCTGCCGACCACCGCGCGGTTGATCGTGCTCACCGCCGGCGGTCCCCCGCCCGGAGCCGCTCCCGGCCCGCCGCCGCCCGAAGTCGCTGCGCTTATCCACAAGGCCAAGGTAGGCGGCATGGTGCTGACCGTCCTGTTGCTGATCATCATCTTCCTGATGGTCATCAAGCCCGGCGGGATCACCACCGGCCCGGTCTTCGGCTAGGCGCTGATCGTCTGACCGCTGCGCGTTCTAGGCGCGGCGGATCAAGAAGCGAAACTCGGGTCCGGGCAGCTGCTCGACGCTGACCAGCTGGTGGCGCTTGCGCGCGCACCAGGCCCGGAAATCGTGGTCTGTTCCCGGGTCGGTGGCAACGATCTCCAAGATCTCTCCGACCTCGATCAGCTCGATCTCATTTCGAGCCTTGACCAGCGGCAGCGGGCAGCGTAGACCGCGGGCGTCGAGGCTGCGCGCGGGGCTGATCGGGGCTGCCATGAGTCTGTAGCGACAATATATAGATGAGGCAGGCGTACCCCTTCACCTCGATCGTTGGCCAGGAGCAGATGAAGCTGGCGCTGGTCCTCAACGCCATCAACCCGAGGATCGGCGGAATCTTGGTCCGCGGTGAACGAGGGACGGCGAAATCGACAGCGGTGAGATCCCTGGCGGCGCTGCTTCCTGAGCACGAGGTGGTGGTCGGCTGCCACTACTCCTGCGATCCCAACGTCCCGCGTGACCTTTGCCCTGATTGCACCGCGCGGATCCAGGCCGGCGAGCCGCTGCCCGTGGTCAAGACGCGGATGCGGGTGGTCGAGCTGCCGGTGGGCGCCAGTGAGGACCGCGTCGTGGGCAGCATCGACCTGGAGGCCGCTATCCGGCACGGCGAGCGCCGGTTCGAGCCCGGGCTGCTGGCGCAGGCCAACCGCAACATCCTCTACGTCGATGAGGTCAACCTGCTCGACGACCACCTGGTCGACGTGCTCCTCGACGCCGCCGCCATGGGCGTCAACACAGTCGAGCGCGAAGGCGTGTCCTTCACCCACCCCGCGAGATTCATCCTGGTCGGCACCATGAACCCGGAAGAGGGGGAGCTGCGGCCGCAGCTGCTCGATCGCTTCGGGCTCTGCGTCGACGTCAGCGGCGCCGACGCGATCGAGGACCGGGTGCGGATCATGGAGCAGGACCAGCGCCGGGCGCTCGACGGCGAGGCCTTCGGCCGGGAGGCCGCCGCCGGGGAGGAGAGCCTGCGCACCGACATCGTCGCGGCAGAGACCCGCCTCACCGGCGTGGGCGTCAGCCGCATCATGATGGAGCTGGCCTCCAGCCTGGCGATTGCCGCGGGGGCCTCGGGGCACCGCGCCGACATCGTCCTGGTCCGCACCGCGCGCACGCTGGCGGCGCTGCGCGGCCTTGCCTCCGTCGGCCTGCCGGAGATCCAGGACGCCGCCGAGCTGGCGCTCAACCACCGCCGCCGCGAGCAGTCGCCCGCGACCCGCCACGCCACCGAGGAGGACTTCCGGCAGCAGGCCGAGGAGAAGCTCAAGGAGCTGGAGGCGGACGCCGAAAAGGCCAAAGCCGAGGGCAAGCCCGAGGCCAGCGCCCAGAGCGACTCGGGGTCGGGCGGGGAGCAGGTCGACGCCGAGACCAGCGCCGGGCAGGCGCCGCTGGATCCCAGCGACCCCGCCCCGGTGGAGGGTGCCGAGCCCTTTACCGGCGAGATCTTCCCCATCGCCAAGATCGAGATCCCCCGCGAGCGCCGCCAGCGCAAGGCCACCGGCAGGCGGACCAAGAGCATCACCGGGCAGCGCCGCGGCCGCTACGTGCGGGCGACGACCGTGGAGAAGACCACCGACCTGGCGCTCGACGCGACGCTGCGGGCGGCCGCGCCGATGCAGCGACGGCGCCGGGCCGACGCGCTGGCGGCGGGCGAGCCGGTCGACGAGAGCCTCCGGCTCGAGCGGCACGACCTGCGCCAGAAGGTGCGCGATCGCAAGATCGGCAACCTCATCGTCTTCGTGGTCGACGCGTCTGCAAGCATGGACGCCGAGCAGCGAATGACCGCGACCAAGGGCGCCGTGCTCTCGCTGCTGCGCGATGCCTATGTGCGGCGCGACAAGGTGGCGCTGGTGGTGTTCAGCGGCCGTGAGGCGCGGGTGGTGCTGCGCCCGACGAGCAGCGTCGAGATGGCCGAAAAGCGGCTCAGCCGCCTGACCGTTGGCGGCACGACGCCGCTGACGCATGGGCTGGTCGAGGGCCTCAAGCTGGTGCGCTCGGAGAGGCTCAAGAACGCCGACGTGTACCCTCTGCTGGTGCTGATCTCAGACGGAAGGGGGAACATCTCGGTCGCCGGCGACGAGCCACTGATCGAGGCGCAGCGGGTTGCCGAGCAGATCAAGGCCGAGAGCATCCGGGCGCTGGTGATCGACTCCGCCCGTGACTACTCCAAGAGCCTGCCGGCCCGCCGCCTGGCCCAGATCAGCGGCTCCGCCTACAGCAGCTACGCCCTCAACGCCTGCAACGACCTCGCCGAGCACATGGGCGGCCGCTACCTCGGCCTCTTCGACCTCAACCAGGGCAGCATCCTCGCCGGCGTCCAGGAATCGCTGGCCCAGAGGTCCGCATGAGCGAGCTGGAAATGTCCAACGTCCGCGGCGCGGTATACCCATTCACCGCCATCGTGGGACAGGACCGGATGCGCCTGGCGCTGGAGCTCAACGCTGTCAACCCCGCCATCGGCGGTGTCCTGATCCGAGGGGAGAAGGGGACCGCCAAGTCGACCGCGGTTCGGGCGCTGGCGCGGCTTTTGCCCGAGATCGATGTCGTCGAGGGCTGCCACTACAGCTGCGAGCCTCCCGGTGAGGATGGCGATTCGCGGCTCTGCATCGACTGCACCGAGAGGCTGGCGCGCGGCGAGACCTTGGGCGTGACGCAGCGCCGGATGCGGGTGGTCGAGCTGCCAATCAACGCCAGCGAGGACCGCGTCGTCGGCAGCATCGACATCGAGTCGGCGATCAAGACCGGGACCAAGAAGTTCGAGCCCGGCGTCCTGGCCGAGGCCAACCGCAACATCCTCTATGTCGACGAGGTCAACCTGCTCGATGACCATCTGGTCGACGTCCTCCTCGACGCCGCCGCCATGGGAGTGAACGTGGTCGAGCGCGAGGGCGTGTCGGTCTGGCACCCGGCCAGGTTCATCCTGGTCGGCACCATGAACCCCGAGGAGGGCGACCTACGGCCGCAGCTGCTCGACCGTTTCGGCCTCTGCGTCGACGTGATCGGGATTCGCGACGTCGCCGAGCGCGTCGAGATCATCGAGCGCCGCGAGGCCTGGGAGGAGGACGCCGAGACCTTTGGCGCCGCCTACGCGGCGGCCGAGTCCACCGAGGCGGCGCGAATCGCCGACGCCATCGTCCGGCTGCCCGCTGTGGAGGTGCCCCGGCCGATCTTGTCCGCGATCGCCGAGCTCAACGTCAGCCTCGGCGTCGACGGCCACCGGGCCGACCTGGTGGCGCGGAAGGCGGCGCAGGCGCTGGCAGCACTCGAGGGCACCCCCACGGTCACCCAGTCAGAGGTCGACGAGATCATCGACATGGTGCTGAGCCACAGAGTCAAAGGCCAGCTGACCGGGCGACCGAGCCTTGACGCGGTGGCCGGCCGGGCGCGTTCTAGCTAGTCCTCTCCGACGATCCGGGGCCGGAACCCGCCGCGCCGCGGCGCCTGCGCACCGGTAGCGCCCCCCGCCGCAGCTGACTTGCGCGTGGCGGCCTTCTTGGCCGCCGCCGGCCGCCTTGCCGCCGAGCCACCGGCGCGGGCTCGTCGCGCCGACGCCGGCTGGGTGTCGACCGTCGACATCACCTCGGCGCGCTGGCCCGCGGTGGTCCGGCGATCGAGCACGGTCTGGAACAGCCGGCCGATCATGTTGCCCTGCTTCTCCATCTCCTTGACCGAGACCTCCAACGGCTTGGACTCGACCACCTTGCGGGTGATCTCGATACCGTGCCGTGGCAGCACCCGGCTGATGTAGGGCCAGTTCTGGTAGAGCCCGCTGATGACCGTCTCGTAGCCGTGCTGGAGCACGATCATCTGCGCCGAGAAGCTCATCACCTCGTGGAAGAACATCTTCTCGTCGTCCGGACGCGGCTCGATGAGGATGAAGTCGACCTCGGGATGCTCCTGGCGAAGCGACTTGACGTGATTGACGAGGCTGTCGTGGAGCATCCCTCTGAGCACCTGGTTGCCGATCGCCCGCAGCCCGAGGTCGAAGATCGAGCGGCGTGCCTCGTCGGTTGAGGCGTGGGCACCGATCGCGACGGTGTCCAGCGGTACCAGGCCGTTGACGATGACTATCAGCCTGGCCCCCCGGTCGATGGCGATGTCCACCGCCGCCTGGCCCTTGATGCCGCCATCGACGTAGTGGTGCCCGTCGATCTCGACCGGCCGGAAGACCAGGGGGATCGAGGTGGAAGCCGCGACCGCTCGCGATATGGGGACGTTGGGGGTGGTGCTCATCGAGAAATCGACGCGCTCGTCGGTCTCGATGTCGGCCGCGATGATGTGCAGCTCCTTGGCCAGGTCGCCGAAGTCGTCGCTCAGCCCCGCGGTCGCAAAGGTCTCGACCACGTAGTCCACGATGCCCTCATTGGAGAAGATTCCCGAGGGCAGCAGTGGCGCCAACGCGTAGAGCGTTTCCATGAAAGGCATCCGGTCCCTGAAGCGCCAGAAGTCGCCGAGCGCGTCCCGGACCAGGGCCGGGGCTCCCCACATCCGCTGCACAGCCTCGCCGACATTGAGCCGGTAGAGAGCCAGCCGGCTTAGGCGGCGGAAGCCGGGAACGGTGCCCGCCAGCAGCCCCGCCAGCATGATCGGCGGCATCCCGTTGGCCAGGCTGGCGGCGACGACGGCGCCGGCGCTGGTGCCGACGTAGATGTCGAAGTCGTTGACGGTGCGGTTGGTGAGGATGTGGTCGAGCGCTCGAAGCGCGCCTACCTCGTACGCGACCCCGGTCAGCCCGCCGCTGGCCAGGACCAGAGCCGTCTTGCCGCCCTTCCGCGCTGCCATCGCGGTGATTCTCGCCGATTCGGCCCTACTTCACCGCTACCTGGGTCTGCGCTCCCGCCGCGGTCCGTAGGATTGCTGCCTATGTCGACCTCCCCCGAGCGAATACGCAACTTCTGCATCATCGCTCACATCGACCACGGCAAATCCACCCTTGCCGACCGCCTCCTGGAGGCCACCGGCGCGGTCAGCGCGAGGGACATGCACGACCAGTTCATGGACCAGCTCGACCTGGAGCAGGAGCGCGGCATCACCATCAAGATGGCGCCGGTGAGGCTCAGGTACCGCGCCGCCGACGGCCACGACTACGAGCTCAACCTGATCGACACCCCCGGCCACGTCGACTTCGCCTACGAGGTCTCGCGGTCGCTGGCCGCCTGCGAAGGGGCGATCCTGGTGGTCGACGCCGCCCAAGGAGTCGAGGCGCAGACGCTGGCCAACGTCTACGCGGCCATCAACCACGACCTCGAGATCATCCCTGTGATCAACAAGATCGACCTGCCCGCGGCCGAGCCTGAGGTGGTGCGCCAGGAGATCGAGGAGGTGATCGGCCTTCCCGGCGAGGACGCCATCCTCGCCTCCGCCCGCAACGGGACCGGCATCCCCGAGATCCTGGAGGCGATCGTCTCCCGCATCCCGCCGCCCAAAGGCAGCTCCACCGCTCCCCTGCAGGCGCTCATCTTCGACTCCCATTTCGACAGCTACCGCGGCGTGATCAGCCACATCCGGGTAATGAACGGCCGCCTCAAGCCCGGCATCAAAGTCCGCATGGTCAACACCGGCAAGGAGTTCGAGGTCGACGAGGTCGGCACCTTCGCGCCGGCGATGCGTGCCGGCAAGGAGCTTGTCGCCGGCGAGGTCGGCTATATCGCGGCGTCGATCAAGAACCTGCGCGACGCCCGGGTGGGGGACACCATCGTCGACCCGGCGCACCCCGCCGATGCCTTGCCCGGCTACAAGCAGGCGCTGCCGATGGTCTACGCCGGCATCTACCCCCAGGACTCCGACGACCACGAGGACCTCAAGGAGGCGCTGGAGAAGCTGCAGCTCAACGACGCCGCGCTGGTCTACGAGCCGGAGTCGTCCGCGGCGCTGGGGTTCGGCTTCCGCTGCGGCTACCTCGGCCTGCTCCACATGGAGATCGTCCAGGAGCGGCTGGAGCGCGAGTTCGGCCTGGAGCTCATCGCCACCGCGCCGACGGTGGTCTACCGCGTCACCTACGCCGACGGCCGGGTGGAGATGGTCGACAACCCGGAGCACTTCCCCGAGCCGCACCACGCCGAGAGCATCGAGGAGCCGCGGGCCAAGATCTCGCTGATCTGTCCGGGCGAGTACACCGGGGCCATGATGCAGCTCTGCCAGGACCGCCGCGGCGAGTTCATCAACCTCGAGCACCAGCCCGGCGACCGGGTGCTGCTGCACTACGACCTACCCATGGCCGAGCTCATCCACGACTTCTACGACACGCTGAAGTCCCGCTCCAAGGGCTACGCCTCGCTGGACTACGAGCTGGTCGGCTACCGGGCCGCCGACCTGGTCAAGCTCGACATCCTGGTCGGCGGCGCCCGGGTCGACGCGCTGTCGATGATCGTGCCCCGCCAGAACGCCGCCCAGCAAGGTCGCAAGCTGGCGGAGAAGCTCAAGTCGCTCATCCCGCGGCAGATGTTCGAGGTCGCCATCCAGGCCGCCATCGGCGGCAAGATCGTGGCCCGCGAGACGGTGTCCGCCTTCCGCAAGGACGTCATCGCCAAGTGCTACGGCGGCGACATCACGCGCAAGCGCAAGCTGCTGGAGAAGCAGAAGGCGGGCAAGGCCCGGATGAAGCGCGTCGGCAACGTGGAGATCCCGCAGGAGGCGTTCATGGCGGTGCTGAGCCTTGACTGATCTCACGATCGAGACGGCACGGCTGGCGATGCGGCCACTGGTGGCCGGCGACATCGACGACATCGTGCGGCTGTACGGAGACGCCGAAGTCACCCGCTACCTCGCCAATGTCCACACCATAGAGATGGCGCAGGCGTGGCTGGACCAGCAGGTCGCCTCCTGGGCGAGGCACGGGAGGATCGGCATGTTCAGGGTCGCCGATCGCGAGAGTGGCGAGTTCCTCGGTCGCTGCGGCGTGCGCGACCTGGACGATTCGGGCGAGATGGAGGTCGGCTACGCCTTCGTCCGGACCGCATGGGGGAGAGGCATAGCCACCGAGGCGTGCCGGGCGGTGGTCGATGCCACGTTCAAGAACAGCGACCTCGACCACATCGCCGGGATCACCTTCCCGGAGAACGCGTCCTCCAAGAAGGTGTTGACCAACTGCGGGCTCCGCTATGTCCGGGAGGACCACTTCTGGGGTGTCGACGCCAGCTACTTTTCGATCAGCCGCGAGGAGTGGCAGAAGATGGCAGGGACGCCGTGACCGACCATTCCCCGCACAGCCTCTACATCCATGTGCCCTTCTGCGTGAGCAAGTGCCCGTACTGCGATTTCAACTCCCACGTCGGGCTCGAGGGGCTGTTCGACTCCTACAACCGCGCCCTGGTGGACGAGATCCGGACGTGGGGGCGCGAGTTGCGGGCGCCACGGCTGGACACCGTTTTCATCGGCGGCGGCACGCCCAGCCGGGTGCCGGCGGCGCACATCGCGGCAGCGCTCGATGCGGTTCGCGACACCTTCGACCTTTCGCCGACGGCGGAGGTGACCCTGGAGGCCAACCCCCAGTCGGCAGACGCGGAGAAGATGGACGCCTGGCTGGCCGCCGGGGTCAACCGGTTGAGCCTCGGCTTCCAGAGCCTCGACGCTGCCTCTTTGGCCTTCCTCGAGCGCGCCCACGACGCCGCCGAGGCTGTCAACGTCTTCCGCCGGGCTAGGTCAGCGGGGTTCTCGAATATCTCGTGCGACCTGATCTTCGCCATCCCCGGGCTGACGACGCCGAGATGGGGCGAGGTCCTCGCCGAGGTGGTGGCGCTGGGGCCGGAGCATCTCTCGGCCTACGAGCTGACCCCGGAGATCGGCACCCGGCTCGGCGCTGACGTCGCCGCCGGCGTCACCGCGATGCCTGACGAAGATGTCAAGCTCGAACAGTACGAGGTCGCCTCCGAGCTGCTCGCCGAGGCTGGCCTGGCCCGCTACGAGGTTTCCAACTGGGCCCGGCCCGGCCGCGAATGCCGGCACAACATCGCCTATTGGAGCGGTGTCCCATACGCCGCCGCGGGCGCCGGCGCCCACGCCTTCGTCTTCGCGGTGGCGGCCCCCTCGTGGTTGGGAGCGACGCGTCCGGCCGGTTCGATCACGGCGCGCCAGTGGAACCTGGCCAACCCGGCGGCGTATATCCAGGCTGTGCGAGCCCGGGGCCACGCCGACGCTGGTCACGAGTGGCTGGACCTGGCGACCACCGTCAGCGACCTGATGATGATGGGCTTGAGGATGCCGGCCGGGGTGGATCTTGACGCTGCGTCCGTGCGGCTGGATTCCGATCTCATCGGGATGGTGGCACCGGTGGTGGAGCCGATGGTACGGCAGGGGCTGCTGCTCCGCGATCGAGGCCGCCTCATAGCCACCGATCGGGGCCTTCAGGTCTTGAACGGCGTGGCGGCAGAGTTCATCGGAATTGCCCCCGCTTCCCCCGCGAGTGCCATGGCGAACCTCGCTCAAACGGCCGCGCCCGCGACCCTGGTCTAGAATTGGCACTCAGGTAATCAGAGTGCTAAAAGATCAGGCCAACCTGGACGATCGCAAGGAGCAGGTCCTCAAGGCGGTGGTCGTGGACTACACCACGACCGCGGTGCCGGTGGGGTCGCAGGCGCTTGCGACGCGGCATTTCGCCCGCTGGAGCGCCGCCACCATCCGCAACGAGCTCGCCTTCCTGATGGACACCGGCCATCTGCGCCAGCCGCACACCTCCTCGGGGCGGATACCGTCCGACCTGGGATATCGATACTTCGTCGACTACCTGATGGAGGAGGAGGCTGTTGGCACCGAGCTGCGCGCCAGCATGCTCGACTTCTTCGAGGCCCTGCCGCTGGAGCTCGAGGCGATTCTCGAGGGCACCGCGCTGGCGATGGCCCGGGCCGCGGACAACGTCGGGGTGGTGACCGCGCCGCGCACCAGCGAGAGCAAGCTCAAGTACATCGACCTGATCCACCTCGACGCGGGCCGGATCCTCGCGGTGGTCGTGCTCGAGGGCAACCTCGTCCGCCAGCAGCCGGTGGAGCTCGCCGCCAGCGTCGACCAGGAGCTGCTGGGCGTGTTTTCCCGCCGGCTCAACGCCGACCTCAAGGGCGCGACCGCCCGCGAGCTCACCGCCTACGCCGGCTCCGGAGAGCTCGACGATTGGCAGACGTCGGTGGTGTCGGGGATCGCCGAATTCATGCAGGCCCACGACTCGCAGTCCGCGACGGTGGTGGTGCACGACGGCGTTCGCAACCTGCTCAAGCAGCCGGAGTTCGTCGACTCGGAGCGGCTGCTGCCGGTGCTCGAGTTGCTCGAGGAGAGCCGTGGACTGGCGCGGGTCCTGGAGGCGATGGACCCCGCCGCCAAGGTGGAGGTGCTGATCGGCGACGAAAACGGCGACCTGCACCTGCGCGAGTGCAGCCTGGTTATGACCACATACGGAGCCCCCGGGTTCATCGGCACGGTGGGAACGATCGGACCCACCCGGATGCGTTACCCGCAGGTGGTCGCCCGGCTGAGATACGTCTCCGCTCTGGCCAGCCAGGCCGTCGCGCGCCTGTACCAATGAGGGTGATGACGATCGGGCAGGGGGGGACCAGGCGGGGTTGCCCGGGCGGTCGGATGGGTAGACCGCTGCCATGACCGACGACTTCAACGGCATCGACACCAAGATCGGCGGCGACCAATCCCGAAAGCACGCCGATCACCGGTCCCCAGGCAGGGTCGAGAAGGGCGCGGGGCGCAGCGGCAAACAGCCGGGGGGCGCTGAGGGCGCGTCGGATCCTCGCAGGCAGCTGGAGGCGGCCGAGCAGGCGCTCGAGGAGGCCCGCGCCGCCGCCAACGAGAGCACCGACAAGTACGTCCGGCTGGCCGCTGAGATGGACAACATCCGGCGCCGCCACCGGCAGGAGCAGGCCGACCAGCTGCAGTACGCCAATTCTGAGCTGATCACCAAGCTGCTGCCGGTGCTGGACAATTTCCACCGCGCCCTCGACCACGCCCCCGAAGGCGTGGAGGGCCCCGCGGAGCAGCTCCGGAGCGGCCTGCTGATGATCGTCAAGCAGTTCGAGGACATTCTCGAGTCCGAAGGTGTGCGCCCGATTGAGACCGAGGGCCAGTTCTTCGACCCCAACCTGCACCAGGCCGTCACCGCCGAGCCCTCCATTGACTATGAAGAGGGCCAGATCATCGCCGAGCTCCAGCGCGGCTACACCCTCCACGACAGGGTGCTGCGGCCGAGCCTGGTCAAAGTCTCCCGCAACAGCTGACCGCGGCCTGATGGCGACGACGCGGGACTACTACGAAGTCCTCGAGGTGGAGCGAGGGGCCAGCCAGGAGGAGATCAAGCGCTCCTTCCGGAAGCTGGCCATGAAGTACCACCCCGACCGCAACCCCGGTGATGACGCGGCGGAGCGGAGCTTCAAGGAGCTCAACGAGGCCTACGAGGTCCTTTCAGATCCCGACAAGCGCAACCAGTACGACACCTACGGACGCGTCGGCGGCGCTGGTGGATTCGGTGACGCATTTGCCGGCGCCGGCTTTGGCGACCTCTTCGACATGTTCTTCGGCGGCCAGGGCGGCGGCCGGCAGCGGGGTGGCCCTCGCCGGGGAGGCGACCTGCGCTACGGGCTGGCACTGAAGTTCGAGGAGGCGGTGTTCGGCGTCGAGAAAGAGATCCAGGTCCCGCGACGCGACGTCTGCACCGTGTGTTCGGGCAGCGGAGCCGAGCCGGGCACCACGCCTACGACCTGTCCCGACTGCGGCGGGCAGGGCCAGGTGCGCCGGGTGGCCCAGTCGGTCTTCGGACAGGTAGTCAACGTTGTGACCTGTCCGCGCTGCCGCGGCGAAGGGCAGCTGATCGAGCATCCATGCGGCACCTGCCACGGCTCCGGCCGCGTGCAGTCGAGCAAGTCGCTCAAGGTGACGATCCCGGCCGGCGTGGACGACGGTGACCAGATCCGCCTCTCAGGCGAGGGCGAGGCGGGCACCCGCGGCGGTGGCTACGGCGACCTCTACGTCGCCATGAGCGTGGAGCCTCACCCCGTGCTGCGGCGCCAGGGGCGCGACATCTATTACGACCTGGGCGTGAACTTCACCCAGGCCGCCCTGGGCGACTCGATCGAGGTCCCCACCGTCGACGGGCCGGTCAAGCTGGACGTCCCCGCCGGCACCCAGTACGGCACCCGGCTCCGCCTCGGCGGCCGGGGGGTGCCGCACGTCCGCTCGAGCAAGCGAGGCGACGAGATCGTCATCGTCCACGTCATCACCCCGACCAAGCTAACCGCGGAGCAGAAGAAGGCGCTCGAGGGCCTTGGCGAGAAGACCGGGTTGCCCACCGAGGCGCCCAGGAACGTCTTCGATCGGCTGAGGGACTCGCTAGGGATCTAGCGGCTCACCCCGGAGGCCAGGTCATGAACCGGCCGCCGATCAGATGCATATGCAGGTGGTAGACGGTCTGGCCGCCGTTGGGCCCGGCGTTGATGTTGAGGCGGAAGCCGGCGTCGTGGATCTCTTTCTCCTTGGCCAGCTTGTTGGCGGTGTGGACCAGGTTCGAGAGCACATCCTGGTTCGACTCGTCGAGCTCGCGGATGCTGCTGATGTGCTGGGTGGGGATGATCAAGAGGTGCACCGGGGCCACCGGTTTGATGTCCTCGAAGGCGACCACGTTTTCGTCCCGATAGACGATCTTGGCCGGGATCTCGCCCTCGACGATCTTGCAGAAGATGCACTCTTCGCCCACTCAGTCCTCCTTCAATTCCAGGTCTCCGCTGCGGTGGTAGAGCACGGCGATGGCGGTGAGCGCCGCCGGCAGCGGCCGCATCACTCGTGGCCCGAGGCTGACCGCGACGGCGCCCGAATGCTCCGCCAACTTTACTTCGGCCTCGGACCAGCCACCCTCGGGCCCGATCACCAGGCACACCCCATCGTCGCCGATGTCGGCCTTCGAGAGGCTGGGCAACCCGCTGCCCTCGTAGAGCAGCAACGCACGCATCCTCGCACTCGTCGCCGCCGCCAGCGCTTCTGACAGCGACGCCGGCGCCAGTACCTCCGGCAGCCGGCCGCGCTGGCCCAGCTCGGCCCCCTGGCGGGCGATCTGCCGCCAGCGCTGGAGCCGTACCTCGAGCTTGGCCGGATCGGGCCGGGCCACCGTCCGCTCGGTGATCATCGGCTGGACCGACTCGACCCCGAGCTCGCCCGCGAACTCCAGGATGCGGTCGAACTGGTCGCCCTTGGGCAGCGACTGACAGAGGCGGATTCGCAGCCGGGGTTCACCCCGTGAGGGGTGGCTCTCGATCACCCGTGCCAGGACCTCCTTAGGGCTGGCGCTGAGCACCTCGCAAACGTGCTCGACTGCGTCAGGAGTCACCGCCACCAGGGTCTCCTTGGGTCGCAGGCGCAAGGCCCCGCCCAGGTGCCGCGCCTGCGCGCCGGTGAGGACCAGCTGATCGCCGGCAATCGCGCTGCTGTCGACAAAGACCCGGACCATCGCAGCGATGGTAGTCGGCTTCCACTAGAGTGCGGCCATGCCTGAGGTGGAGCCGCGCCTGCCCGACAACGCCCGGCTGCGCGACCTGGTCGGTCTGGCAGCCGAGGAATTGGCGGTCGCCGCTCCCCTGGGTGCCGCGATCTTGAGCGGCCGGTCGACCGGCCTGCCCGACGGTGGCATCGTCGCGCACCAGCGCGAATCGCAGCAGCTCGCGGAGACCGCCGCCGAGCTCGACACGTTGGACGGCCTGGATGGCGACGACGAACTGGACCGCCTGGCGCTGGCCCACGCGCTTCACCGTGTCAGTCGCGCCGCCACCCCGCGGCCGCCAGGCGGGGCGCTGCTGGTGGAGCGTCACCTGCTGGCGGCGCTGCTGGACCTGGCCGCCGCGCCCGAGCCGCGAGCCGAGGAGCTGGCAGCGCTGGTGGAGTCCGCGCCCGGTTTCCTGGAGGCATCGCGGCAGGGGTGCGAGGGCGCTGCCGCAGTGTCCGGCGAGGTCGCCCTCGCCGCCGCCAAGCGGCTGCCCCTGCTGCTGGACCTGAGCGCCGCGGCGGCTCGATCGCTGCCGATTTCGCCGCCGCTGCGTCAGCGTCTGGAGGCGGGACTGGGCGAGCTGCTGACTGCCGCCGCCGAGGACTCCGGATGGCTCCTCAAGGAGTACATGCCCGCTGCCGGTCTCGCACTGCCGAGCCTGACGGCCGAGCCGTCGGGGCTCGGCCTCAGCCTCGACGATGTGGAGGCGGCCGCCGAGGCCATGCTCGCCGACCAGGCCGGCCTCGACTTCGACGACCTCGGCGCGCAGCGGGGCGAGCCGCCCGAGGGTCCGCCGGCGTTCCCTCCGGGGGCGCTGCCGCGAGAGCCGGCCGGGCTGGCGGTGGTCGCGGACGCCTGCCGGCGGGTCGAGGCTGCCTGCGACCCGTGGTGCCCCGACCCCGGGGACGCCGACTTCGTGGTCGAGGCCCAGCCCGCATGGCTGCAGCCGCTGCTGCCGCCGCTTGCGCTGGCGGCAGGCGGCCCGCTCGGTGGCGCGCCGATAAGGCTTCTGGTCGGCGATGGGGTGGCCGGGATATCGCTCCGCGACCTCGAACATGAGCTCGCCGTGATCCACGCCGCCGAGTACCTTCCGGCGGCGGCGGATCGCCGCCACCGGAGGCTGGCGCGGCTCCTCATGCCCTCGCCCGAGAGCAGGGAGGGGTGGCGGGCGCTGGCGCTGGCCGGCGCCCCCGGCATCGTTCGGAGGCATCGCCGGGAGATCGCCTGGCGCGCGATCCTGGCCCTGGTGGCCCTGGGCATGGGCCGGGGCCGGCTGGAGATCGGGGAGGCCGCCAACCTGATCGCCGCCGAAACCGGGATGGACGGCGAGACCGCGAGGCTGCAGGCGGTCCACGTGGCGGCGCAACCGGCGGCCGCGTTGACCTTCATAGCTGGCGCGGCTGCCGTCGGAGCCGCAGTCGACCGAATCGCCCGCGGCCACGGCGACCCAACCGGCAGTGATGTACAGGCGTCGGCCCGGGCCCGAGTGCTGCTGGCGGGCGGGCTTCCGGGTGTCGCCATCAACCGGCTCGGATATACTCCGTGAGTTCGCGGCGGAACTCGCCGCACGCGCGGATCCGGGGATCGCGCAGTCCAAACGAAGGAGGTGATTCACTCTGTCCGAAGTCAAAGTTCGCGAAGGCGAGACATTTGAGAGTGCCCTCCGTCGTTTCAACAAGAAGATCAAGCAGAACGGGGTCCTCTCCGAGGTTCGCCGTCGCGAGCACTATGAGAAGCCCAGCGTCCGCCGCAAGAAGAAGCTGGTCGCGGCTCGCAAGCGGCGGTCCCGCGCCGGCTGACCGGCGCCCGACCTGACTGATACCGGGGTGGCCGCACGCCGCCTCGACGTCCAGGTTCGCAGCCACTACCGCCCGCTGCCGTTGCGCGCCGTGATTCGACGTGCCCTTCGCGCCGCGGCCGACCACGAGGGCCTTCCCGATGGCAGCAGTGTTGGCGTGCTGGTGTGCGATGACGACACCATCCGCGACTTCAACCGTCGCTTTGCCGGTGAGGACCACGCCACCGACGTCCTGTCGTTTCCGGCCGGCGGCGATGGCGAGCTGGGCGACATCATCCTGTCGCTCGATCACCTGCGCTCCCAGGCCGAAGCCGCGGGTCACAGCCTGGATGTCGAGGCAGCGACGCTGGCAGTGCACGGCTTCCTTCACCTTCTCGGCTTCGACCATGCCGGCAAACGTGAGGAGCTGGTGATGTTCGGCAAGACCGCCGAGATCGTCGACGGCCTGGGGCTGCCGGGATGACCTTCCGGCGCAAACCGGCGGCCGCTCCGGTCGACCTGATCATCCTGGGCCTCGGCAACCCCGGTCGCGAGTACACCGGCACCAGGCACAACCTCGGCTTCATGTGCCTGGACGAGGTCGCCCGGCGACTCGGCGTGCGGGTCAGTGAGCGCAACTCGCAATCCCTCGTGGGCACCGCCAGGCGTCCGGGCGACGGCGGCTCAATCCTGCTGGCCAAGCCGCAGACCTTCATGAACCTCAGCGGCCGCGCCGCGGCGGCGCTGGTCCGCAAACACAAGCTGCAGCCGTCCGACGTCTGGGTCATCCACGACGAGATGGACATCCCCTTCGGTAAGCTGCGCATCCGCAAGGGCGGCGGCTCGGGCGGCAACAACGGAGTGCGCTCGCTCATCGCCGACCTGGGGGACAGCGATTTCGCCCGTTTCCGCATGGGTGTCGGCCGGCCCGAGCCCGAAGACGCCGTCGACTACCTGCTCTCTCCGTTCACCGAGGCCGAGCGAGCGCGGTTGCCGGAGTTCGTGGGCGTGGCGGCCGACGCCGTTCTGGAGGCGCTGGCCGAGGGTATAGACATCAGCATGAATCGTCACAACGGGCAGTCGGTGTGAGCCGGGCGCTCGCCGCCGGCACTCTCGATCAGCTGCTCGCCTCGGATCCCGAGCTGGAGCGCCTGGTCGAAGCCTGCCGCGAGCCTGGGAGCGCCCCGATCGTGGTCGGCGGCGTCGCCGAGGGAGCGTGGGGGCTGCTCGCCGAGCAGCTGCGGAAGCGCCTAGACACCAGCGTGCTGGTAGTCGCCGCCGATCCGCAGGCGATCGTCGACGACCTCCTGGCCTTCGACGGCGTGGCCCGGCCGCTCCACTACCCGGCCGCCGACGTGCTGCCGATGGACCGGACGCCTCCCGCGGACGAGATCGTCGCGGCCAGACTGACCACCCAGGACGCCTTGCTCCAGGGCAGGCCGGCGCTGGTGGCGGCGAGCCCCCTGGGGCTGGCCCGCCCGGCGCCCTCCCGGCAGAGCTTTGGCGGCGGCAGGATCCATCTCACGGTTGGGTCCGGAGAGGGGCTGGAGCGGCTGGTCAGCTGGCTGGTGGAGTGGGGTTACAGCCGCGAGCCGGAGGTCGAGGCCCGCGGGCAGTTCGCCATGCGCGGCGGCATCGTCGACGTGTTCCCGCAGACCGAGACCGGGCCGCTACGGATCGAGTTCTTCGGCGATGCGGTGGAGTCGATCCGGGGCTTCGAGATCACGTCGCAGGCATCGATAACGCGGCTCAACGAGCTGACCTTGCTGCCGGCCCGGGAGTTTCCCCACCGGCAGGCCGAGGTCGAGGCCGCGCTGCAGCGGCTCCGCGCGCTGGACTTCAGCCGCTGCCTTCCCGAGGTCGCCGAGCAATGGCGCGAGCACATCGCCCATCTCGCCGAGGCGGGCTACTTCCCCGGGGTCGAGACGCTCTACCCATACCTCAGCGACCAGCCCAGCTCGCTGTTCGACTACTTCGCTCAGCCGCCGCTGGTGATGATGATCGAGCCGGCGCGGTTGGTCGCCCAGGCCGAGCGCCAGCGCCAGGAGACCGAGGCCCTGATCGCCACCGAGGCTGAGCACGGCGAGCTGCCTGGCGGGCTGAAGTCGGGGCTGATCCCGATGGCCGACCTGGAGGCTCGCTTCGGCCGGACCGTCCACCTGGAGCGCGTCGCCGAGGCCGGCGCCATCGACCTGGACTGGCATGCCCCGACCAGCCTTGTCGGCCGGCCCGAGGCGATACCCGACGCCGTCGGTCGCGGCAGCGATCGCGAGGCCGGCCAGGAACGGGTGATCTTCGCGACCCGGCACCTCGATCGGCTGGAGGCGCTGGCGCAACCGTCCGGTGCGGCGCTGGCCAGGGTCGAGGAGCTCGATGTCGGCAGCACCGAGCTGCCCACCGCGGTTGCCGTCGACGCGTCGCTGCGAACCGGGTTCACCGTGCCGGCAGCTTCGCTGACGGTCTACAGCGACCTCGAGCTGTTCGGCCTGGCCCGGCCGGAGCGCCGCCGCCGCCAGAGCCGCGGCGGCCAGGCCAGCGACGCCTCGGCCGCCTTTCGGCTGGAGATCCAACCCGGCCAGCTGGTGGTCCATCGCGATCACGGCGTCGGTCTGTTCCAGGGGCTTCGGTCGATCGACGACGGCGGCGCCGAGCGCGAGTATCTCCACCTCGAGTACGCCGGCGGCGACCGGGTCTTTGTCCCGGTCGAGCACATGGACCGGATCCAGCTCTACGTCGGCGGTGCGGAGGGCGAGGACCCCAAGCTAAACCGGCTGGGCACAGGCGAGTGGGACAGGACCAAGCGCAAGGTCAGGCAGGCGGTGGCGGAGATGGCCGGCGAGCTGATCGAGATCTACGCCAAGCGCGAGGTGGCCCAGGGCCACGCCTTCGCCCCCGACGGTCCCTGGCAGTCGGAGCTGGAGATGGCCTTCCCATACCAGGAGACGCCCGACCAGCTGCGGGCCATCGACGAGATCAAGGCGGACATGGAATCGACGCGTCCGATGGACCGTCTGCTCTGTGGCGACGTCGGCTTCGGCAAGACCGAGGTCGCCCTGCGGGCGGCGTTCAAGGCCGCCACCGACGGCAAGCAGGTGGCGGTGCTGGTGCCGACGACGGTGCTCGCCAACCAGCACTTCCTGACCTTCAGCGAGCGCCTGAAGCCGTACCCGGTCCGGGTCGAGATGCTGTCGCGGTTCCGCTCCGACGACGAGGCGGAAGGCGTCCGGGCCGGTCTCGCCGACGGCACCGTCGACATCGTCATCGCGACCCACCGGATCCTCAGCGGCCGGGTGCGATTCAAGGACCTGGGTCTGCTGATCGTGGACGAGGAGCAGCGCTTCGGTGTGGCCCAGAAGGAGCGGCTGAAGCGGATGCGGGCATCGGTCGACGTCCTCAGCATGTCGGCCACGCCGATCCCGCGGACGTTGCACATGTCGCTGGGAGGGCTGCGTGACCTCAGCGTGCTGGCCACCCCGCCTGAGGAGCGGGTGCCAATCCGCACATTCGTCACCGCCGACGCTGACAACCTGGTGCGCGAGGTCATGGTCCGCGAGCTCAACCGCGAACGCCAGGCGTTCTTCGTCCACAACCGCGTCCGAACCATCAAGCGGGCAGCGGACCGCGTCCGCCGTCTGGTCCCCGAAGCCCGCGTCGCCGTCGCCCACGGCCAGATGGAGGAGGGGGAGCTGGCGCGGGTGATGACCGCTTTTGTGCGCCGCGACTTCGACGTCCTGGTCTGCACCACCATCATCGAGTCGGGCCTCGACATCCCCACCGCCGACGCGATCATGGTCCAGGACGCCGACCGCTTCGGGCTGGCCGACTTGTACCAGCTCCGTGGCCGGGTCGGGCGCTCAGGGGAGCGCGCCTACGCCTACTTCCTCTACGACCCGCAGCGATCGCTCACCGAGCACGCTGACAAGCGGCTCGACGTAATCGGCGAGTACCAGGAGCTGGGATCGGGATTCAAGCTGGCGCTGAAGGACCTCGAGATCCGGGGCGCCGGCAACCTGCTGGGGCGGGAGCAGAGCGGGGAGATCGCCGCCGTCGGGCTGGAGATGTACAACCAGATGCTCCGCGACGCGGTGGGGGCGCTGCGGGCCGAGGTCCCGACAGCGGCGGGCGCTGCCCCCCAGGCTGCGGCCCGCGAGGCCGCGCGCGAGGCGGCCGAGGTGCCCCCGGTCACTCCGCTGGAGCTGCCCCTTGACCACTACCTGCCCCACGAGTACGTTCCCAACGAGAAGGTCCGGCTGCAGGTCTACCAGCAGCTGGCAGCGGCAGCCACCGACGCCGAGCTGCAGACGCAGGCCCGGCGCCTCAAGGATCGCTTTGGCGCCGTGCCGGGCCCGGTGGAGAACCTCCTCTTCAGCCTCCGCGTCAAGCTCGCCGCCCAGGCCGCCGGAATCCGCGCGGTGCACGTCGACGACGGCGACCTGGAGCTCCGGTTGGCCCCAGACGACGGCCGCGACCTGGGCTCCGTGGCGGAGCGGCACCGCCACCTGCAGGCCCGCCGTCTGCGGTTGCGGTTTGCGTGGCGCGAGGCCGGATCGGCATGGCAGGACCAGCTCCTCCGCATCATCGCCGACCTCGGCGCCGAAGCCCGGGCGGCCTGAGCCGCGATCGGGCTCGATCGCCCGGTAGCATCACCTAGATGGCCGAAGCCGAGCCGGCGAAGCACCCCAAGATCAAGCCCACCCGCGAGGAGAACGTGCAGAAGCTGCGCGAGATGCTCGAGGTGGTGGAGGCGCTGCGCGCTCCGGACGGCTGTCCCTGGGACCGCGAGCAGACCCACCTCACGCTCCGGCCGTACCTGCTGGAGGAGACGTACGAGCTGCTCGAGGCGATCGAGTCGGGCTCGACCGAGGACATCAGCGAGGAGCTCGGAGACGTGCTGCTCCAGGTCTTCATGCACCACGCCATCGCCCAGGAGGCGGGAGAATTCAGCATCGCCGACGTGGCCGAGCACGTAACCGCCAAGATGGTGCACCGCCATCCGCACGTCTTCGGCGACGTGGAGGTGGCCGGGGCCGACCAGGTGCTTGCCAACTGGGAGGGCCTGAAGAACAAGGAGCAGCGCAAGCAGGGCCGGATATCCGCGCTGGAGGGCGCCCCCAGGACGCTGCCGGCGCTGGCCTGGGCGCTGTCCTTGCAGAAGCGCGCGGCGAGGGTCGGCTTCGACTGGAAAGATATCGATGGTGTCCTCGACAAGGTCGCGGAGGAGGCGCAAGAGCTGAGCGCCGAGAGCGACAAACAGCGGCAAGAGGAGGAGCTGGGCGACCTGCTCTTCGCGCTGGTCAACCTCTCGCGCCACCTGCGGGTGAACCCGGAAGACGCGCTTCGGACCAGCAGCCGGCGCTTCCAGAAGCGCTTCGAGGAAATGGAGCAGGCGGCGCGCGACTCCGGCAAGGATGTCCGCGAGATGACGCCCGAGGAGCTCGACGCCCTCTGGGAGAAGGCCAAGCTCGAGGGCTGACGCCGTCGTGCCCGAAGGCCGATCGGCCGCCGGGCTCGCCTTGGCGCAAATACAGATCGCGCATTGCCCCGATGGGACCGCCGGGTTATGCTTCCCCCGAAACGGCGGCTCCCGCCGTGGTCGGGTCACTCTCACTCAACGTTTTGGCAAGACAACGATCGAAAAAGTCCCAGGCTTCGTCCGCGCGTTTGATTACGCCCGGGCGTGTTGGCATCCTGTTGCTGTTCCTGGCCGCCCTCTGGGTTGGCTCGGGGTTCGTCAACAAGATGGTGGTCGCCTACCGGCTTGACGCCGAAGCCGCCCAAATCAGGCAGGAGAACCAGCGCCTGGCCGACGTCAACCGCGGCTACCAATCGCAGCTTTCCGCCCTCTCCCAGCCGGGTGGCAAAGAGGAGCAGGAGCGGCTACACAACTACGTCCAGAAGGACGAGCAGGTATACGTCATCGCGCAACCCTCGCCGGGTCCCAGCCCAACCCCTCGATCCTCGCAGAGCGCCGGTGGAGGGGGCGCCCAGACCTCGGCGGGCGGCTTCTTCCGGGACCTCTGGGGGGCTGTTACAGCAGCCTTCCACTGAGGAGGCCGCGCCGGAAGCCTTTGCTATATTCGGTTCGCGCGGTGGAGCAGTGGCAGCTCGTCGGGCTCATAACCCGAAGGTCGTCAGTTCGAATCTGACCCGCGCAACCAACTTCTGAAATACGAATCCGAGCCACCGGGTTCCTGAGCGAAGCTGTCAAGGGGTCATTCGCTCACAGGGCGCACGAGTTCAGCTCGCGAGGCTGCCTCGGGCCTGATAGGCTGTCGACCCTGAAATGACGATCTGCATGGGTGCGCTGTGCGCAGCCCACAACGTCATACGGGCTTGTGTACACTTCGCACGATCGCGCTAGGAAGGGATTTCCAGGAGGGAAGAGATGCGGAAAATTGCGCTTGTAGCCGGGGGGCTTGCGGCGATGGCCTGCGGGGCGGTGACGACGATGCACGCCGTCCCTCGGACGTCCCAAACGGCCTTCGTTTGTCAGGTCGAGGGTGACCCGAACGGCCTCATCTGCACGGTGGTCTACACCGGAGCATCCGTGGTGTGTAACCAGAAGCACCCCTGCGGCTGAGGTAATTCATCTCGAGACGGTGACCCGCGCAACCAAACTCTGATTTGCAGCTTCGGGTAACCTGCAATCTGATGTTTTCTGCGGGAGGAAGGCGCGGGCGACTGGTCTTGACGGCTAGCGTGGTCAGTTTGGTGGTTTTGGCTTCCCTCACTGGGGTCAAGACGCCCGCCGCGGCTGCGACCGGACGCCTCGCCGACTCGACCGGCTGCAGCGCCGGTTACGTGCCGGAGGCCGATCCGCTGGCAATGGCCGGCGTTCCCCCGAGCTGCCGGCCGGCGGGGCTGGAGTCGCTCACCGACATGGCCGCCCGGGACGGGCTTCAGGGTTCCATCGCCTCGGCCCCCTTGCGGACGGTGCCGGCCGGGGCGTACGCCAATGCCGTCCAGCAGGCCAACCGCATCGCCGCCAACCTCAGCAGCGGGGTCGCCAACTCGACCGGCACATGGACCCCGCTGGGTACGACGCCTCTGCTGCAGAACGACCCCACCTACGGCCGGACCTTCGGCCTCGGCGACACCAAGGTGAGTGGCCGCGTCAGCAGCTTCGCCTACGATCCGGCCCGTCCCGGCCGCTGGTTCGCGTCGTCCTCTGACGGCGGGGTCTGGATGACTACCAACTCGGGCGGGGTCTGGCAGTCGGTCGGCGACCTGCTGCCCACGCAGACGGTGGGCGCGATCGCCTGGTCGGCGGCCCGCGGAGGGACGCTGATCGCGGGCACCGGCGACAACGCCACCTGCTTCAACTGCGTCGCGGGGCTGGGAATCTTCACCACCACGGACTCCGGCGCCACCTGGCACCAGGCCGCCGGCCTCCCTGGCGGCCCCAGGAACGACGCCCTCGATGGACCGCTGGTTTTCAAGATCGCCGTCGATCCCACCGACGCCACCGGCAACACCATCTATGCTGCCACCAGCAAGGGCCTCTACAAGTCGACTGACGGCGCCCTGTCGTTCGTCGACGTGCGCCTGCCGACCTCCCCGGCGGGCGACGCCCTCAACTGCCAAGGCCAGGGCTCGATCGCCAACCCCGACCCGCACTGCTTCTTCGCCAACGTCGTCACCGACGTGGTCGTGCGAGGAGCTGACGGACCGGCGGGCGCCCCCGCCAGCAGCGTAATGGCGGCTGTCGGATGGCGCGCCGGGCAGAAGCTGTACAGCAACGACAGCGGCAACCCCACCACCTTCAAAGAGGCGCCCCAGAACGGCATCTACGTCTCAACCGGAGGGTCTGGGAAGAGTCCTGGGGACCCCAACACCTTCCACTACGTGCCGCCGGCGGTTGCCGGCGGGTTCACCCAGACCAACAACACCGGCCGCACGGCGCTGGGCATCGCCCGTGGCGTGGGCCAGAACCACGACGTCGTCTACGCCCTGGTCCAGAGCTCGGGCGCGCTCAACGGCTGCACCGGGTCTGAGGGCCTCGACGCCGCCACCCAGGTCTGCACCCCAGTCGGTCCTAACACACCCGAGGGCACCATCCTCGACGCCATGTATGTCACCACCAACTTCGCCGGCGGAGCCGACCCGACGACGGCCACCTGGACCAAGGTGAGCACTGCCACCGCGCTGACGCTGGGGATTCCGGGCAACAACAGCGCCCTTGGCCCGGGTTCGGGGCTGTCCAGCCCGTATCACCCCGGCGTGCAGTCCTGGTACAACCTCTGGGTCGAGCCCGACCCGACCCTGTCAGACGGCTCTGGCGCCCCCACACGAATCGTCTTCGGCCTGGAAGAGGTGTGGGAATACAACACCGGGGTCGTGGCCGGCCCCAACCCCCGGGTCATCGGCCGCTACTGGGACAATTGCAACGGTCTGACGGTGATGACCGGGATGACGTGCAACAGCACATCCGCAATCACGGGCACCACCACAACCACACATCCCGACCAGCACGCCGGCGCCTTCGTCCCCGACCCCAGCGGTGGGGGCGTGACCCTGCTGGCGGGGAACGACGGGGGCGCCTACAAGCAGCACATCAACGCCGGCGACGACTTCCAGAACGACACCGCCCCGGGGGGGTCTCCGGCCTGGGGTGACGGCATCCAGGAGGGCCTGCACACGCTCCAGCCGTATGACGTCGCCATCAGCGGCGACGGCACCGTGGTCGCCGGTCTGCAGGACAACGGCCAGCTGAAGATCAGTCCGGACGGAACCCAGCACAACACCCACGACGGCGACGGATTCTTCACCGCCATCGATCCCAACGACAGCAAGAAGTTCCTGTGGACCTACGCCCGCGCCAGCCAGGTGGCGTTCACCAAGGACGGCGGCTCGACCTGGGTGGTCAACAGCCCCACCCTTACGGGCACGGCGATCTTCTCGCCGCCCCTGGAGCAGGATCCCCGCGACGGCAGCCACCTGATGATGGGGGCGCAGTCGGTGGTCGAGACCGACAACAGCTCCGGCGACGTCTATTCCGGGGCGTCCACCTGGACCACGGTGTTCGACCTCGGGACAAACGCGATTTCATCGGCTTCGAACACGCTGTCGTCGGTAGACCTCAACGGCGCCAACGCCTATGTCGGCTTCTGCAGCAACTGCGACCTGGTCACCGGGCACCCGCCCTTCTACAACGGCATCGCCACCAACGTCGGCGGCAACAGCCCGCCCCAGAAGCTGACCGGCAACGGCTGGCATTTCGCCGCCGCCAACTGTTCCGACCCCGTGGCGGTGTGCCCCGGGGGCAAGCTACCCGACCGCTACATCACCTCGATCCGGATGGACCCCAGCGACGCCAACACCGTGTACGTGACCCTGGGCGGCTACGCCCGGCCGTGGACCGTGCCCGGGGCGCAGGGCGACACCGTGGCGCGCATCGGCCAGGGCCACGTCTTCAAGTCCACCGACCACGGCGAGACCTTCCATGACATCTCCGGCAACCTGCCCAACGCGATCACCAACTGGACCGCCATTCATGGCGGCCAGCTGCTGGTCGCGACCAACCTCGGCGTATACATCTCTACCAACACCGACGGCGGCACGTACGCCGAGCTCGGCTCCGGTCTTCCCCGGGCCCACGTCCAGGACCTGGCCTTTTCGCCATCCGACCCCAACCTCATGGTCGCGTCGAACTACGGCCGCGGCGTGTATGCGTTCCGCTTCAGCGCCGCGCCGACGATCACGCCGACGCCGCCGTTGCCGGGAACATTGACCGCGGTGCCGCCGTCGGTTGAATTCCGCGGAACGCTCTTCTTGCTCGCCGGACTGGGGCTGGCTCTGGTCGCCGGCCTGCTGGCCCGCCGGCCGCGACGCCGAGGTTTGCCGCCGCCGACTTAGAGACGCGGAGCTTCGACCGCTAGTGCTTGCCCGTGACCGTCAAAGTGACGGTGGTGGTGTGGCTGGTCGAGCCGCTGCTGCCGGTGATCGTTAGCGAATAGCTGCCGGTCGGTGTCGAGCGGGACGTCGAGATGGTCAGTGTCGAGGTGGCGCTTCCGTTCGCCGCCAGTGCGTCCTGGGTCGGGCTGAAGTTAAAGGTCGTCCCCGCCGGCCCACCAGTGACGCTCCACGTGACCGTTCCGGAGAAACCTCCGAGTGAGGTCGTGGTAAGCGTGCAGTTGCGCGTCTGGGTTCGGCCGATGCTGATCGAAGACGGACTCGCGCCGACGCTAAAGTCGGGCTGCGCCTGAACCGTCAGCTGCACGGTGGTGCTTCGGCTGGTCGAGCCGCTGGTGCCGGTGATGGTCACGGTGTACGCGCCCGGAGTCACCCCCGCCGCGGCCCAAACCGTGAGGGTTGAGCCGGCGCTGCCGTTGGCCGGCGGAGTCACTCCGGTCGGGCTGAAGCCATAGGTGACGCCGGATATCACCGGAGTCGCGGCAAGCGAGACCGCTGCCGAGAAGCCCCCGGTCGAGGCAACGGTCGCCGCGTAGGTGGTCGATTGGCCGGGTATTACTGTCTGGCTCGGCGGGCTGGCGCTGACGCCGAAATTAGGCGTCGCCACAGTCCCATAGGTGAACAGGTCGTTGGTCGACGTGGCGCTGGTCTGCGCGTTGACGGTGACGGTGACATCGACCATCCCGGTCGTCGCCGGTGCCACGGCGGTGCAGGTGCTGGTGCTGGAACAGGTCACCTGGCCGCCGGCGCTGGTGCCGAAGTTGACCGTGGTCGCGCCGGCGACCGTGGAGAATTCAGAGCCGCTGATCGTGACGGTGGTGCCGGAGGTGCCCGAGGTCGGGCTGATGCCGGTGACGCTGGGCGGGCTGAGGGTCACGCGGGAGACATATGTCCCCCAGTTGTTGTTGATGCCGGCGTTGCCGGCCGCCCATTCGCCGGCCAACCACATGTCCTTCCCATTGGGGTCGACGGCAGCGCCCGAGTAGTCGCCCCAGCGGCAAGGTGGGGCGGCGAGGCAACTGCCGTCGCTGTAGGTGTTCTGAGCGGACTTCACCGTCTGCCCGGAGAGCAGGGTGTAGGTGGAGCCGTTGAGGCTGGCGCCGATGACGCGAACACTGGGATAGATCGAGCTCGAGGACACGGTGTAGGTGACCGTGATGTTCCCCGTCTGGTCGATGGCCACCGCCGGGTAGTAGGCGTCGCCCCCGCCGGCCACGGCCAGGTCCTGGCTGAAGGCGACCGACGGTGGGCTGCTCCCGGTCGAGACCGCCACCAAGCGGGCGCAGACGACGGTGCCGCAGCCATCGTTGATCGAAGTCCACAGCGTTCCCGCCTGCCACGACGCGGTCAGGAAGCGAGTGTCGCTGGTGCTGATCGAGCCGGGATAGCCGGGTTGGTCGGCGTTCGGGGGCCCGCTGCTGGCGCCCATGTACGGATCGCTCTCGGCCATTACGACGGAGCCAGCTCGTGGCGTGCCGGTGATCGTTAGCAGCCCGACATTGGGGCTGTTGTTGTACACCGCGTACGCGGTGTTCGCCGTCGCCGGGTCGTAGGAGAGGTTCTGGGCAGGTGCGACGCTGGGGCGTGTGCCGTCGGGGCCTGCACCCGAAATCGCGGGGGTGACGGCGGCGAGCAAGTCGGACTTCTGAATCACCCAGATGACCGAGCCCTGGAATGTCGAGCCGTGGAGGAAGTCATTCCACGCCATCACCACCTTGTCGGCGCTCACGCCGATCTTGGGCTGGTCGTGGAGAATAGTCGCCGTTGTACACGGCCCAAGCGCCAGAGGGATCGCCGGTCGATGAGACGGCTACGTAGATCTGGCTCCCGTACAAGGACGTGAACGACAAGCCGGAGGCAAACCAGCGACCTGAAGGGGCGTCGAAGATGACACGCGGGTCGGAGTAGGTCTGCCCAGAGGGCACCTTGAAGAAGCTGTTGAGGTCGAAGCTGTTCTGAAGTTGCCCCGACTTCGACCACAGCGTGCCAACGTCGTTGACCAGCTCCATGAGGCACCCCGCCGAGCACGAAGGCGAGCCGGAGATCGCCGGGCCCGCCGCGATTTGGGGGTCCGGCGGGGTCCAGAACTGGTTGAAGCCGGTCTGCGATTGCGACGAACTCCAGCCAGGGAAGGCAGCGGTCACCGTGGCCGTCGTCAGCGACGCTGCAGCCAGGACCGCCGTTCGCGGTGACGCCGGTGTACCGCCGCCGCGGGGACTGACGCTATCGGTGACGGTGCCATTGGCCGGCGCCGAAGTTGCGGGCGTCCGTAGGCGCGGGGAGAGGAATGGCTTGTGTTGGGCTGGATGACCGGCAGAAGCCTTCGCGGGCAGGTCGCGAACTGCAACCGTCCCGACCAGAGCAAGGCTCGGGCCGCCCGGAGCCGGGGTGCTCCTAACCGCGGCCGTCGCGGGTGCCGCCGAAACCATGCCCCACGTCCCCATCACACCCGCCGCCACCAGCGCCGAGGCTCCTCGCCTGAGCCGTTGAGGGCGCCGCTGACCGTCGTGTCCCGTCTGGCGCGGGATCACGGCGAGACCATCTGATGGGCCACGGACACCCCTCTCTATTTACTTGGCGTTTCACACTGTGCGCGCCCCGGGGGCGATCCGCAAGCGACAAGATCCGCCGCCAGTCCCGACAATCAGGCGCGGGTCAGGAGTCCGCGCCAACCACGATCAAAGTCGCCAACTGACACAAAGATTTAATCCCCGGGCGTCTGGCCGCGCCGCCGTCATCCTTACGCTGACACGATGGGAAAGCGCCACTCACGTTCGGAGCGCGGGCAGGCGCGACTGATTCCCCAGCTGACCCAGGCGCTGAACCAGCGCTCGGTCGGATCGCTGGCCTCGCCGACTCAGTCGATAGACACCAGCAGCACGGGTGAGGAGGCGAGCCGGTTGTTCCGCGACGAGCCGGCCGTGAACTGCCTGGTAATGCGGCACCCGACCACCGGGAAACTGGGGATTCTGCCCAAGGTCGGCTTCTACCGGGAGATGACCGGCCAGTTCGGCTACGGCTATGCCCTGTTCTCGAAGCGCCCCGTGGGCGACATCGCCAACTGGGCCCCACTCGTGGTCAAGGCGGCGGACGAGGTGGAGAGCGTTACAGCGCTGGTCCTCGATCGACCCGCCGAGATGCGGCGGGACGACGTCGTCGTCATCTTTCCCGATGGCGCGATCGGAGCGGTGTCCACTACCGATCTATTCGAAGCCGTCGCCGGCCTCTACGGCCACGACATGCTCCATGACGGCCTAACGGCCCTGCCCAACCGTGCCCTGCTGACCGACCGTGTCCAGGTCGCGCTCGACGGCCTGCGCCGTGGCGGGCACGCCGTGGTGGTGATGTTCATCGACCTCGACGACTTCAAGTTCATCAACGACACCCTCGGCCACGCCGCCGGCGACGAGGTGCTGGTCAGTTTCGCCCGCCGCGTGAGCTCGCTGATGCGGCCGGGTGACACCCTGGCGCGGCTGGGTGGTGACGAGTTCGCCCTGCTCCTGCCAGAGGTATCCGACCCCAGCGACGCGTCTCTGATGGCTTCGCGGGTGACGAGCTGCATGGAGGCGCCCTTCGACGTGCTGGGCACCGACGTCCGGCTGGCGGCGTCGCTGGGAATTGCCACGGCCTCCGAACCGACAACCGCGGTGGAAATCCTGCGCAACGCCGACCTCGCCATGTACGAGGCCAAGCGCGAGCATCGCGGCAGTTTTCGCCTGTTCGAGCCCGAGATGCACGAGCAGGCGGTGCAGCGGTTGCAGCTCGAGCACGACCTCAAACGCGCCATCGCGGAGGATGAGCTGGTTTTGGTCTACCAGCCGCAGACAGACCTGGACGGTGACCTGCTGGGCTTCGAGGCCTTGGTTCGGTGGAACCACCCGGTCCACGGCGAGTTGCAGCCGGGGAGGTTCATCCCGCTGGCCGAGCAGAGCGTGTTGATCCTGGAGCTGGATCAATGGGTGCTGCGGCGCGCCTGCCGGGACGCCGGCTCCTGGATGCTTCCGCTCAGGGTTGCGGTGAACGTCTCCGCCCGGACTCTCGACAGCGAGCGCTTTTCGCAGGTCGTCGGCGAGGCCCTCCTCGATGGAGACCTATCGCCATCGCGCCTCGAGATCGAGATCACCGAAACCGCCGCCGCAGGCGCCGCCAGCCGCGCCGCCGCAACTCTCAGCGAACTGCGCCAGTGGGGCGTCAGGATCGCGATCGACGACTTTGGCACCGGGCATTCGGCGCTGAGCCGCCTCTCCGCCTTCCCGGTGGACACGGTGAAGATCGACCGCGCCTTCACCGCCCAGCTCAGCAGCGGGCCGTCGGGCGAGGCGATGGTGCGCGCGATCATCGCCATCTCCAGCGCCCTCGGGCTGGCGGTGGTGGCCGAGGGCGTGGAGACTGAGGCCCAGATGGAGTTCCTTCGCAACAATGGGTGCGGGGGGCTGCAGGGCTTCCTACTGGGACGGCCGATGTCTTCGGAGGCGATCGTCGCCGTGATGGACGCGCAGTCGGCTCGGGTCCGCGAGCACACTGCCTGAGGTGTCCAGAGGTCGCCGCGACCGAACCTGAGCGCCGATAATGGGCCGACATGTTCGGCCGCCGTTTACTCAGCCGATTGCTTAAAGGACATGAAACCCCGCCCCTCGGGTCCAGCCTGCTCGCCGGCCTGGCTCTGACCGCTGGGCTCGCCGCCTGCGGCGACACCGTCAACACGTCGACCAACCCGCCCTACGCCAGCCCCCCCGTCTCCGCCGGCGACGCCGTGATCGCGCGCGGCTGCGAAGCGGTCAAGGCCGGCAAGGTCCCCAGCGGGCTGGCCACGCTGTCCGTGGCTTTGGTCCGCCAGGGCACCGACCTCCAGCGCATCAGCGACGACCTCACCGGTGCGGTGCCTGGCGGGAACTTTGGCGTGGACGTCGAGCTGGTGCTGACCAACGCCCAGGACGTGCAGAAGAGGATCAGCGGTTCGAACGTCTGCCAGCCGGTCAAGGCGCAGCTGCTCGCCAAGGCCTCAACCCTCAAGGATGCGGACGCTGCGCTCAAAGCAACCGGCGGCGGCGCCGGCGCCTCCGACGCCCTGCAGGCATCGCAGACCGCGTTAAAAGCGCTGACCGAACTCTTCGGAAACCTGCCCGGCACTTAACGCCGCCGGAGTGGCCGGCGACACCCGCTCGGCGCCGTCTCAGTAGGGCGATGAATGGCGGAGGGTAGATTCGAACTACCGACATACCGGGTATGAGCCGGGTGCTCTACCACTGAGCTACACCGCCACGCGGAGAGGGAGTGTAGCGCAGCCCTCCGGTCCAGGCTCAATACTGAACGGATGCCCCGGAGCAACGTTGTTGAGACTGTCTTGCGCCAGTGCCGAGAGGATCGATTGCTGGCCCGCAACGCTCGGATCGTGGTCGCCGTATCCGGCGGTCCCGACTCCACTGCTCTGCTTCATGCGCTCACGCGCTCATCGAAACGGCTCGGGCTCAGCCTGACCGCGGCCCACCTCGACCACGGCCTGCGGCGTGGCTCCGCCGCCGACGCCAGGCGCGTCGAGGATCTGAGCCAGCGACTCGATGTGCCCCTGATCAGCCGCCGCGCGACACCAACCACTGCTGACGAGGACGCCGCTCGCCGGCTCCGGCACGCCTTCCTAGAGGAGGTCGCCGCCGGCGCCGGCGCCGAGACGATCGCCCTCGGGCACACCGCCGACGACCAGGCCGAAACCGTGCTCCTCCATCTCATCCGCGGCTCCGGCCTGGAGGGGCTGGCGGCGATGTCGGCACGGGAAGGGATGAGGTTCCGGCCGCTGCTCAGCGTCTGGAGAGCGGAGGTCGAGGCTCATTGTCTTCGCGAGCGTCTTGATCCGATCCTCGATCCGACCAACCGGAGCCGGCGCTTCGCCCGCAACCGCGTCCGCCGGCAGCTGCTCCCGATGCTGGAGACCTTTAATCCGCAGATCAAGTCAGCGCTGCTGAGGCTGGCCACCAGCGCCCGCGACGAGCACGACGTGGTGGTTGCCGAGGCCGCCCGCTGGCTCAGCTCCCAGACAGATCGCCTCGACCGACGCGACTTCCGGGCGCTCGGCGCGGCGGTCGCGACCGAGGCCTTCCGGCAGGCTTGGGCCCGGGCGTTGGACGGCGGGCCGCAGCCGGGGAGAGCCGAGGTGCTTGATCGGGCACGGCGACTGCTTCGCTCCGAGCGGCCGGAGGGAATGCTGGACCTCGGGGCAGGGTTGTCGCTGAAGGTAAGGGACGACGCGTTCTGGATCGGTCAAAAGGATCGAAAATGATCCGCTCCGAGCAGCGCCGAGTACCCGCTGTGACGACTTCTTAACAAGTAAGGATTTGAATTTGGCCATGCTAGGATCGCGACATGCGGCTGCAGCGTAGAGGCGTCGTCTACCTCCTTCTCCTAGTGGTCCTGGTGGGCCTCATCTTCACGCTGGGAAACACCTACAAAGGTTTCGGTAGCGGCCCCGCGGAGAAGAGCTACGCGGACATGATCACGGCCGCTCAAAACGGTGACGTCGCATCTTCTACTGCCAGCGGCAGCAGCAACGAGATCGACTGGTCGGACCATGCCGGGCACCAGTACAAGACGGTGGTCAACACCGACCTGACCAAGCTCGACACCGAACTGCAGAAGCAGCTCCACATCACCTACAAGTCGCAATCCAGTTCGAGCCTCTTCCTCTCGATCCTGCCCAACATCATCTTCCTGGTCCTGATCGGCGCCTTCATGTGGTACATGCTCCGGCAGACCCAGTCGGGCAACAACCAGGCGATGAGCTTCGGCCGCAGCCGGGCGCGGATGCTGGCCGGTGACAAGCCGATGGTGACGTTCGCCGACGTCGCGGGGGTGGAGGAGGCCAAGCAGGAGCTCAGCGAGGTGGTCGAGTTCCTCAAGTTCCCTGACAAGTTCACCGCCCTGGGCGCGCGCATCCCCAAGGGGGTGCTCCTGATCGGTCCTCCGGGGACCGGCAAGACGCTGATCTCGAAGGCGGTCGCCGGTGAGGCCGGGGTGCCGTTCTTCTCGATTTCTGGTTCGGAGTTCGTAGAGATGTTCGTCGGCGTCGGTGCCAGCCGCGTTCGCGACCTCTTCGACCAGGCCAAGAAGAACTCCCCCTGCATCGTCTTCGTCGACGAGATCGACGCCGTCGGCCGCCAGCGTGGCGCCGGGCTCGGCGGCGGCCACGACGAGCGGGAGCAGACCCTCAACCAGCTGCTGGTAGAGATGGACGGCTTCGAAACCAACACCCACGTCATCGTCATCGCCGCGACCAACCGCCCCGACGTCCTCGACCCGGCGCTGCTCCGCCCCGGCCGCTTCGACCGCCACGTCACCCTCGACCGCCCCGACATCAAGGGCCGCCTGGCGATCCTGCAGGTCCACGCCAAGAACAAGCCCCTGGATCCCAAGGTCAACCTCGAGACGCTGGCCAAGCAGACCCCCGGATTCAGCGGCGCCGACCTCTCCAACCTGATCAACGAGGCCGCCATCCTGGCGGCGCGGGCCAACCACAAGATGATCGGGATGGAGGAGCTGGAGGAGTCGATTATCCGCGTGATGGCGGGCCCCGAGCGCAAGTCCCGCGTGATCTCCGAGAAGGAGAAGAACATCGTCGCCTACCACGAGATCGGGCACGCGCTGGTGGCCAAGTCGCTGCCCAACGCCGACCCGGTGCACAAGGTCTCGGTGATCTCGCGCGGCCAGGCCCTGGGCTGGACCGCGTACCTACCCGAGGAGGATCGCTACCTCGCCTCCAAGAGCGAGCTCGAGGACCGCATCGCCATGGCGCTGGGCGGGCGCGTCGCCGAGGAGGTCATGTTCGGCGAGATCACCTCGGGCGCCGGTGACGACATCCGCCGCGTCACCGACATCGCCCGCAAGATGGTGACGGAGCTGGGCATGTCGACCCGCCTCG
>DATMMS010000010.1:0-117719 GCA_035569605.1 Candidatus Solibacter sp.
GCCACAGGACCCGATCGACGGAAAAGCCGGCCTCGTCCTGCAGCCCTGGAGTGGCGATCGTGGCTATCTATTCGTCTTCCGGCAGGCAGGCGGCCCAACCCAACGTGTGGCGATCCAGGGCGTCGATCCCGGCCGGAGATACCGGCTGGTATCAGTTCGCGACGGGCTGGTGCTGGGCAACTTCCCGGGCTCGGTCTTGCGCCGAGGAATCGACCTGGTCCTGCCGGCACCCTTCAGCGCACTGGTGGTCTCGGTTACGCCGCTGGCTTCGCAGTAGCCCACCGCCCAATAAAGAGGTCAGCCGGCGGGCACTTCGATCAGGCGCTCGGGGGTCAGCACCAGCGCCACAAGTCTTTGGCTGGAGCCCGGAGTGACGATCTGCCGGGCGGTCTCTTCACCGTAGTAACGGGTCCACAACGCCAGCCGCTCCTCGTCACCGACCGGGTCGCGGACCACCACCGGCCCCTCGGCGCTTACGTAGTTGATGTCCTCGTGGACCACGATCGTGGCCCGGCCCACGCGGCGCACGTTTCGGTCCTTGACCGAGCCGCGGTCTGTGAGGACCGTGAACGCCGACCCGTCCCACGCGTACCAGACCACGACCGAGTGGATGCGGCCGTCAGACCGCGCGCTCGAGAAGACCGCGGGCCGGACGCCGCTCAGGAAATCATCGCGTTCTTTGGGACTCATCTGGTTGCGCTCATCTGAAGGCTCCTTCGATTTTGCTGCCGAACCAAGGCAGGGTCTGAGGCTGAGAGGTGCACCATCGCGGCCTTGCAGAATATCGCTCCCGAGGGGTGTCCCACCAGTCCTCGGGTCGAGGGGGGCCGCGGTCGTCGCCTCTGTACAAGTAAGCGCCTGAAGCCGGTGGATAACGGATAATCCGGTGACACGGTCAGCACGGACAATCAATTGGGTGAGCGCGGGTGAACACCGAGAGCCTCGGCCAGGCGGACCGATACGAGGCTGTCCTCGAAGCCCTCAGCGACCTCGGCGAGGGGCTCGTCATCACCGAGGCGGGCAGGCTGATCTACGCCAACGAGGCGTACCTGTCGATGACCGGGTACAGCCTCGACGAGCTTCTTTCCCGCTCAAACCTGATCGAGCTCGCACCTGAAGAGCTTCGTGAGGAGCTGACCGTCGGGCTCGCCGACATCCTCGCCGGCCGTCGCGACCCCTCCCATTTCCTGGAGTCCCAACTCGTGGCCAAGGACGGCCGTCGAGTGGACGTCGAATCCTCGATCCACATGCTGGGCACCGAGACGGCGACCCGAATCCTTGCGATCGTCCGCGATATCACCAAGCGCAAGATGATCGAATCCGACATCCGAGAGCTCAACGACCAGCTCGAGTTGCGCGTGGCGGAGCGGACCGCGATGTTGGAGACGGCGCGGTCAGAGCTGGACGCCTTCTCCTACAGCGTGTCGCATGACTTGCGCGCACCCCTCAGGGCGGTCCTTGGTTTCAGCTCGATCCTCTCTCAAGAATTGGGTGCCGGGCTTTCTCCGGAGGCCACCAATTACCTGAGCCTGATCCAGGAGAACGCCGAGCTCATGGGTCGGCTGGTGGACTCCCTGCTGGCGCTATCGCGGCTCGGGCGACGCCAGCTTCGCGTGGAATCGCTCAACACCCGGCTGTTAGTCCAGCGGGCGATCGAGAAGGCAAAGGCAACCCATCCTGACGCGCGGGTGCCGGTGACCGTCGGCAAGCTGCCCAGCGTTCGCGCCGATCCCGACTTGCTGGAGCTGGTCTTCGTGACCTTGCTCGACAACGCGATCAAGTTCTCGGCCACCTCCCCCGGCGCCCGGATCAGAGTGGGATATCGAGCCGTTGATGGGCCCGCGTTCTACGTCAAGGACAACGGGATCGGGTTTGATCCGCAGTACGCCGACAAGATGTTCGGGGTGTTCCAGCGACTGGTGCCGTCCGAGTCCTACGAAGGGGTCGGCGAGGGTCTTGCCATCGCCAATCGCATCGTGGAGAGACACGGCGGGCGCATGTGGGCGGAGTCCAAGCCGGGGGAGGGCGCGACGCTCTTCTTCTCCCTACCTCCGGGAGCGGGCCCTCAGTAATCGCCGGGCGTCGCCTGGTGCCTGGCCACGTAGGCTGCCGCTTCGGCGCGCCGGGCAACCTCGAGCTTGGACAGGATCGTCGAAACGTAGTTCTTGACCGTCTTCTCGGCCAGGTGGATCGCCTCCCCGATCTGGCGGTTGGTCTTGCCTTCGGCGAGGAGGTTGAGGATGCGCTCCTCCTGCGCGGTCAGCCGGGACAGCTTCTCGTCTTTGAGAAGGTTCTGGCTCTTCATCAGCCGGTCAAGCACCCCCTGGGTCATCGAAGGGTCGAGCAGGCTCTGGCCCCGGCCCACCGTCAGCACGGCGCTGACCAGGTCGATGCCCTTGATCTGTTTGAGCACATAGCCGCTGGCGCCGGCCATGATCGACGCGAAGAGGGCGTCCTGGTCGGCGTACGACGTCAGCATCAGGACCCTGGTGTCGGGCTGCTGGTTGCGGATCTCGCGCGTGGCCGTGATGCCGCTGCCGTCAGTCAGGCGCACGTCCATCACCACAACCTGGGGACGGAGCCATTTCGCCTGGCTGATCGCGGTCTTGACCCCGTCCGCCTCCCCAACCACTCGTATGCCCGCGTCTGCCTCGAGCAACGATCGGATCCCCTGGCGCACAACCTCATGGTCGTCGACGATGAGAACGCGAACCTGGTCGGCTGGATTCTCTGGAGCCCCGCCCTCACCCGAGGCGGGCGTTCGCCTTGACCCTGCCGGCATCGGCCCTAGATTGACATAACCGCGCGAACCGTGGTCCCCGCGCCTTTTGTGCTGACGACCTTCAGCTTGCCGCCCATCGCCGACACCCGACGGCGCAGGTTGCGCAGGCCCTGGTGGTCTTTGCCCGGCGCGGTCCGGGCGTCGAACCCAACGCCGTTGTCCTTGATCTCGAGGATTGCTGTCCCGGCTTTGCGACTGAGCTTGATCGAGCACCGGGATGCCTGGGCGTGGCGGCGAACGTTTGACAGCGCCTCGCGGGCGAGCTGGACGACGTCGGCGGCCCTACCCGCGAGCTCGGCGGCGACCGCCTCGTCGATATCGACGTCGGTCGCGACGCCGGAGGAATGCTGGAACTCGCGCGCCACGTCGCGCAAGGCCTGCTGCAGCTGGCGGTCGGCGAGGGCGCCAGGGCGAAGCGCGAAAATGTAGTTGCGCAGGTCTCGGATCGAGCCGTCCAGCTGCGAAACCACGTCATCGATACGCTGCTGAGCCACCGGCTCAGACACCATCTGTGCTGTCGCCTGCAGGTTCATTCCCATGGCGAAAAGTCCCTGGATCACGCCGTCGTGCAGCTCAGTGGCGATCCGCTCGCGCTCGTCCATCACGGCCAGCCGGCTGAGCTCCCGCTGCAGCCGGCTGTACTCCATCGCCAGCGACACCTGGGCGGCAAAGGTTTCGACCAGGGCGATCTCGGCTTCCGTCAGGGCCGGGCTGCCCTGGAGGCGGGCCACCGCCATAGTCCCGTACGGCGCTCCGCGGCGGGTGATCGGGGCGAAAGTCGCGGGCCCCATGTGGCCGGTGCCGACCATGGGCTGAAACGACCGCGGGTCGGCTGAGGCGTCGGTCACACTGACGGGCCGGCCGGTCTTGATCACGTCCCCTGAGATCGAACCCTTGATGGGGACGGTCATTCCCAGCAACTCTTCGGCGTGGGCCCCCTGCGCGACCCGGATCACGAGATCCGTCTCGCCGCCGGCGGGCACAGCGACGGTTGTCAGATCGGCGTCGACAAGCTGCCGGGCCCGCTCGGCGATCAGCCTGAGGAGCGCGTCGGGATCGCTCTCGCCCTCAAGGATCGCCTCTGTTATCTCCTGAAGCGACTCCAGCCAGCGCTGGCGCTGACGCGATTCCTCGTACAGGCGCGAGTTCTCGATGGCCACGCCCGCCTGGGTCGCGAGGATGACGAGCGATTCCTCATCCTCTGGAGTGAACTCGTCGTCGCCCTGCTTCTCGGTCAGGTAGATGTTTCCGAAGACCCGGCCGCGGGCCAGCACGGGAGCTCCCAGGAATGACCGCATCGGTGGGTGGTTGGCCGGGAAGCCGACTGACTGCGCGTGGTCGTGCAGGTCCCGTAGCCGGATGGGGTGCGGCTCCTCGATGAGCAGGCCGAGGATGCCCAGCCCAACCGGGATGTGGCCGATCGCCTCTCGTTCCTTATTCGTCACTCCTCTGGTGATGAACTCGGTGATCCCCCCTCCTACACCAAGTACGCCGAGGGCACCATAACGTGCGCCGGTGAGCTCGGCAGCCAGGTCGACGATTCGCTGCAGCACGACGGGAAGCGAGAGCTCGCTGGAGATCTCGACGCCTGCCCGGAGCAGAGCTGCCTGGCGCTGCTCGCGCGTCTGAGCCGAGGGAGTCCTGCCTGCGGTCTCGGTCACGGCACAATCATCGTGCCGCCTTAGCAAGGCGGCAACCGCTACTACTGCTCGATCTCGTCGTGTCGGGCGAAGTAGGCGGCAGCCTCGGCGCGGCGCTGGACCTCCAGCTTGCCCAGGATGTTGGAGAGGTAGTTCTTGACCGTTTTCTGGGCCAGCCCCAGCGACTCCGAGATCTCCCGGTTGGTCTTGCCATCCGCAATCAGCGCCAGGACATTTTCCTCCTGCGCTGTCAGTCCCGCCAGTCGCTGATCGCGATGGAGGTGTTTGCCCCGTCGGAGTCGTGAGCGCACCGCAGTGGTCTGCTGCTCGGTGATGAGGCTCTCGCCGGCGGCGACAGCTCGAATCGCGCCGATCAGGCCGTCCAGCCGGATCTGTTTGAGCACGAAGCCCGACGCGCCCGCCATCACCGAGGCGTAGAGGGCCTCGTCATCCGCAAATGACGTCAGCATCAGCACCTTGACGCCTGGATCCTGGGCCCGTATGTCCCGGGTCGCCTCGATGCCACTGCCGGCGCCCAGCCGGACGTCCATGATGACCACGTCTGGCCGGCATTGATGGGCGATCCGGACCGCCTCCTCGGCGTTGGCCGCCTCGGCGACGACGGTCAGGTCGTGCTCCCTGCCGAGTACCGCCTTGAGGCCGTCGCGTACCACCTGGAAGTCGTCCACCAGCATGACCCGCACGGGTGCGACCGCAGCTGCGGCGCCGGCGATCATGGCTCCGCCTCGACCCGGGATGGGGAGCAGTCGCGTTGCGCCAGCTCCTCCAGCGTCTGTGCCACGGTGTCGCGGAAGATGCTCACCGTCGCCCAGGCGATGCGGTGAAGCAGCGCCTCGTCCAGGATCTCCCCGAGTAGTCCCAGCGGCGGTCGGTACTCGACGAGAAGCGCCAGCAGCGTCCGCATCGAGTCGGACCTGGAGACCTCCAGGACGCCGTCGAGCTGCGGGAACAGCCAGCTGAGGCCTGTCGCGCGCCAGCTCACCGGGATGCTGGTCTTGGTGGCGTTGCGCTGGGGTGGGCCGAACGCGATGCGCACGTTCTTGGTCAGCCCGGCGGCGCCGACGTGGACTTTGATCTCGCCCGAACCAAGGCCGAGCCGGGCTTTCGGGGTCGTGGCGTCGGGCAGCCAGATCTCCGGGGCTTGGAGGAGAGCTACTTCGACCGCCTCGAAGGGCTCTCCGATTTCGGCGAAGGACCTCGTGAACATGACTCGATGCTCCTGCCGTACCACGTCGCCAGCCAGTGCCGTTGGTCCCGTAGATCGGGGGACAGTGACCGGAACATTCGGGGCCGTCCGGCCCTGATGCCTTCGACCCTTGGATGCGTCAATGAGGTGGTCATGATCCCGATTGAAAATAGAAAGGAGGATGAATCATGAACAGCAGCATTCGTTGGCGGGTGATGCTTCTCCAGGGCCTGGTTGTCGTGGTCCTGGCGGGTGTCGCTGCCATCGCTTATGGTGCGGGAACCTTCTCGCACGACCAGATCTCCCAGCAGCTGACCAACCAGAAGATCACCTTCCCAGCAGCGGATAGCGCATCGATCAAGGCGCTTCCCGCGGCAGACGCCTCCGCGATGACCCAGTACGCCGGTCAGCAGCTGACCAACGGCACGCAGGCCGAGACCTACGCCAATCATTTCCTCGGCGTGCACCTGACCGAGATTGCCGGTGGCTTGACCTACTCCGAAGCCAGCGCCAAGGCCATCGCCGCTCCCACCGACGCCAAGCTGGCGGGCCAGGTGGCGACCCTTTTCAAGGGTGAGACGCTCAAGGGCCTGCTGCTCAACGCCTACGGCTGGTGGACCATCGGTACCTACGCCTTGTATGCGGCGATTGGCTTCGCCATCGCCGCCTTCGCGGTGCTCGTGGCATTCGCCTTCGAACTGGTCGAGGCAGTGCAGAGCCGCAAGGTCACCGTCAAGTCCGCGTCCAGGTCTGTCGCTCCCGCGTCAGCCTGACCGCCAACGGACCATAGCGGCGCCGCGTCAGCGGCGCCGCTTTTGGTAATTTAGACCTTAGGAAGGTCCCGTCAGGGGAATTGTGGGGTTGCGGGTTTGATCCGTTTGCGTATGTCCAGTTTCAGGCGCCTTGCATTGGCTTCTGTGCTGGTCGTGGCGACGGTCTCCATCGGGGTAGGGGTGACATCGCTGTCGGTCCGTGCTGCCGGTTGCAGCGCCTGGACGGACACAAGCAAGACCGCCGATCAGCGCGCCGGGGCATTGCTCGCGGTTATGACCAATGCCGACAAAGCGACCCTGACGCAGTTCCAGGGAGTGATCTTCACCCACGGCGGGGCGGCGGGATACATCGGCGGCAATCCCAGCCTGTGCATCCCCGACCTCGTCCTGAACGACGCCGGGCAGGGCGTGGGCGACGCCATGATTGGAACCACGGCGTTTCCCGCACCGATCTCCCAGGCCGCCAGCTGGGATTCCGCGATGCAGCAGACCTTCGGGGCGGCACTGGGCAACCAGGCCTGGAACCGGGGGGTGAACGTTCAGCTGGCGCCCGCGCTGGAGACCAACCGGGTGGTGCTCAACGGGCGCAACTTCGAGTACTTCAGCGAGGATCCGTATCTCTCGGGGCAGGTTGGCGCGGCAGCCACCCGTGGCATCCAGTCGCAGCATGTCATCGCCACCATCAAGCACTTCATCGCCAACAGCCAGGAGACCGCGCGCAACAGCGATTCGTCTGACGTCGACGAACGCACACTGCACGAGATCTACCTGCCGCAGTACGAGGCGGCCGTCCAGCAGGGCGGGGCGGGGTCCGTCATGTGCTCGTACAACCGCATCAACAGCGTCTATGCCTGTGAGAACCGGGATACCCTGACGACCGATCTCAAGCAGCAGATCGGGTTCCCGGGCTTCGTGATGTCCGACTGGGGGGCGACCCACTCGACGGCGCCGTCCGCCAACAACGGCCTGGACATGGAGATGAACGCCGCGTCCCCCACCTACTTCGGCTCGACCCTGGTCACCGCGGTGCAGAACCACGAGGTGAGCCAGGCGCGCCTCGATGACATGGCCCGGCGAATCCTCCGCGAGATGTTCGCGGTGGGGCTGTTCGACCATCCCCCGACGCAGGAACCGCAGGCGCAGGCCTCAGTCGTCGACACTCCCGCCGCCAACACCCTGGCGGGACAGATCGCAGCCGAGGGTATGGTGCTGCTGAAGAATCAGGACGGCGTCCTGCCCCTGGCTTCGCCGGCGAAACGGGTGGCCGTGATCGGCACCCCGGCCGGCCCGGCAGGAGCGCTGTTCACCTATAACGGGGCGGGCAGCAGCCACATCCCCGAGGCGGGTTACAAGCCCAACGTAATCAGTCCTCTCGCGGGTATGCAGACACTTGGCGCCACCAAGACCGACGTCGTCACATATGCCGACGGCAGCGCCCCACAGTTCGCTGACGCCATCGCCGCCGCGACCGCGGCGGATGTCGCTGTCGTGTTTGTGTATGACCAGTCGGGGGAAGGGGCGGATCGGTCCAGCCTGTCTCTGCCCCCCAACGGCACCACCTGCGGGCTGCTGGTCTGCGTCCAGGGAAATGGCTACAACCAGGACCAGCTGGTTGAGGCGGTGGCCAACGCCAACCCCAGTACGGTCGTGGTGCTGGAGACCGGTGCCCCGGTCCTGATGCCGTGGCTGAGCAAGGTCAAGGGCGTGGTGGAAGCATGGTACCCGGGTCAGGACGAGGGCGACGCCATCGCGTCGGTGCTCTTCGGTGACGTCAACCCCTCGGGCAAGCTGCCCCAGACGTTCCCCGCGTCCGTCGCTGACCTGCCGCTGCTGTCCAACCCGAACCAGTACCCCGGGGTGAACGTCGCTGGTGATGCCATCGGCCCGCACTCGCGCTATACCGAGGGCCTCGACGTCGGTTACCGCTGGTACGACGACCACGGTATTCAACCGCTTTTCGCATTTGGTCATGGGCTCTCATACACGTCTTTCAGATACAGCAACCTGCAGGTGGTGTCGGCACCCTCGTCAGGCGGGAAAGCCCAGGTGGCTTTCGATGTCACCAACAGCGGACCTGTGCCGGGTGCCGAGGTTGCCCAGCTATATGTGGGCGCGCCCCCGATCAACTACGCCGGCGAGCCGCTCAAGCAGCTGCGTGGCTACAACCGGGTTGACCTGGCCCCGGGACAGACCAAGCATGTTGTCCTGGCGGTCAGCTCCCGCGCCGTGTCCTACTGGGACGCCGGGTCCCACCAGTGGCAGGCTGAGAACGGCTGCCATCCGGTGCTCGTTGGAAGCTCCTCCCGTGACATCCGGCTGCAGGCGCCGGGGCTGGACCAGGGTCTGCAGAGCTGCGCCGGCGGGGGTACTCTCGCTTCCCAGTCTGATTCGAGGCTGCCCAACACCGGCGCGTCAAGCCGGCCGCCGATGGTGGTCGTGCTTGGTGCCCTGGGAGTTGTGTGTGGCCTGGTTCTCTTGCTACGCCGCTCTGGACGCGGGTCAGATCGGCGGCGACGGCAGCGGTAGAGGGAGCGGGCCGCCGCCACCACCGCCGTTGGGTGACGGAGTGGGACTGGGCGTCGGGGAGGGGTGGGTGCCGCCTCCCGATGCGGCGGCTCCCGATGGTGCCGGGGGCGGATTGCCCTGGGTTCCACCAGCACCGCTGAGCGGAGTCGCCAGGTAGACCCAGTAGGCGGAGGAGTCAGGCTCGGCACACGTCGTGAGCACCATGTGGGGATAGGACCCGTCCTGCGTGTAGGCCGCCGCCTCCTGGGGTGAGACCCGATGGCCGTCGCCGATCACGTAGACGTCTGAGACACCGTCGTGGACGTAAGTCACCCGGTCGCCCGTTTGAGTGCGGAGCAACGGCGTGAAGACGCCCGGGTTGTGGCCCACAAATGCGACCACCGCGGCCGGCGTGCACATGAAATGGACGGCGCTGGCGCGCGTCATGGGGGTGCCGCCGGTGCAGTCCGCGTAGTCGACAACGCCGACCTGCAAGCCCACTGACGGCACCAGCACCATCGACCCCGGACGGGGGATCGGCGCGGGACCGCTGCCCTGGTCTAAGAAGAGCGGCAGACGGACCGCCGTCGGCGTGCTCGCCGGTGATGAGCTGGCTGAAGAGGATGGCTCTGGCGCTGCCATCGCGGGCTCGGCGATCGATACGTGTCCCGCGGCGGGTGTGTGTGGGCCCGACGGCAAGGCCATCGCGGTCAGCGCTCCCACCAGGACAGCCGTCGTCATCGACAACGCGGAAGTCGCCGGGCGCGTGCGGACACGGTGGCCGCCAAACGTCAGCGTCCGATTGACCACAGCGCCTAAGCGCTCCACCCCACATTTCCCCCGTGCTGAGCCCTCGTCGGCGCTCCCTAAAGCCCCCTTATCAAGATGTTAAACGACGCGACCGGTCGCTGCTTGTCACTCCCACCGGGACAGCAGGTCCCGGTTGAGGTCGGCCAGGCTCGAAGCTCCGAGGAGCGCCATCCCCACCGTGAGCTCGTCCCGCAGCTGCTCGATGAGGCCCAGCACCCCGTGTTCGCCGTCGACGGCCAGAGCCCAGAGATAGGGACGGCCGACCTGGACCGCCGTGGCCCCAAGGCAGATCGCCTTGAGCACGTCGGTGCCCCGGCGCACGCCGCCATCGATGAGCACCGGGACCCTGGATCCGGCCGCCTCGACGACCTCTGGTAGCGCGTCGATGGAGGCGATCGAGCTGTCGAGCTGGCGCCCGCCGTGGTTGCTCACAACCAGGCCGGCGGCCCCATGGCTGATGCAGTGCTCCGCGTCGTCGCCTCGGACCACGCCCTTGACCAGCACCGGCACGGGCGAGCGCTCGACCAGCCACTCCAGGTCGGACCAGCCGATGGTCGGGTCGAGCAGGCCGGCGACGTATTTGGCCAGCCCTGACTCGCCGGGCTGCACATCTACTGTCGTGCGCGCGCCGCCGGCGAGGTTGGCGTACGTCACCCCGTCGGGGAGCGCGAAGGCGTTGCGCATGTCGCGATCGCGCCGCCCCGCCACAGGGAAATCGGCGGTCAGCTCGATGGCCTGATATCCCGCCGCCGCGGCCCGGTCGACCAGCTCGCCGGTCACCCCGCGATCGCGGTAGATGTAGAGCTGGAACCAGCGCGCACCGGCCGGCGCCGCGGCCGCCACGTCCTCGATGGTGCGCGACGCCAGCGTGCTCAAGCAGAATGTCGTGCCCGCCCGGGCGGCCGCGCGAGCGGTGGCCAGCTCGCCGTCGACGTGGGCCAGGCCGTGCACGGCGGTGGGCGCCAGCAGGACCGGCAACGAGATTCTCTTCCCGAAGATTTCCACAGAGAGGTCGGGTTCTGCCCCGCCGGCGAGGACTCGATAGCGGAAGCGCCACCGTTCGAAGGCCTTTCGGTTGGCGACCAGCGTGACCTCGTCCTCGGCGCCGCCGGCGTAGTAGTCGTACGCGGTCGGCGACAGTACGGCGCGCGCCTCCGCCTCCAAATCCTCCGGACTCACGGCGGGTCGGCGCCCGGCGCGGATCTCGTCTGCGTTGGGCATCCGCAGAGGATAAGCTCCGCGCCGGCGTCCGAGGTCGGTGTTCTAGCGCGGTGGGGCGAGCGTGCGGAGGGCCGTCCGGGCAAAGATCTCAGCGGTCAAGGCGACGGCGCGCTCGTCGATGTCGAACGCATGGTGGTGGTGAGGTGCGGCTTCTGGGCCGCCGGCGCCCACTCCGAAAAAGGCGCCCGGCGCCAGCTCCAGGAAACGCGAGAAATCCTCGCTGCCCGTGATGGGGCCGGGATTGACCGGCACGGCCCGCCCCGTGTCGGCGACCGCGGCTTCCAGGACGTCGCTGTGCTCAGCGACGTTGGCGGTCACCGGCACGCTGCCCACGATGGTGAACTTCGCCTCCGCCCGTAGTGCATCACACACACCTCTGGCAATCTCCGGGATCCTGGCCAGGGCCCGCTCGCGCTCCGCCGGCGAGAACCATCGGATGGTGCCGCGGAGGGTCACCTCGTCGACAACGACGTTGAAGGCGCTGCCGCCCTCGATCGCGGCGATGCTCACCACCAGCGGCTCGCCCGGGCGCGTTTCCCGCGCGACAATCGACTGCAACGCGGTCACAACCTGGGCGGCCGCAAAGATGGGATCGACAGACAGCTGGGGCATGCCACCGTGTCCGGCCTTGCCGACAATCCTGAGCTCGAATGCATCGGCACCGGCGAGCATCGGGCCCGCCATTGAGACGACCATGCCGTATGGCGCAATCGAGAAGACATGCGCTCCGAGGACCCGGTCGACTCCGTCCATTGCTCCGTCGCCGATCATCGCGCTGGCCCCATCAAGCAGCTCTTCAGCGGGCTGGAAGCAGAACCGGATCCTGCCTGCGAGGTCCTCGCGGCTCTCGGTCAGGAGGGTCGCCGCGCCCACGAGCGCCGCGACGTGGGCGTCGTGGCCGCACGCGTGCATGACTCCGGGCGTTGTGGATGCGAAGTCGTGCCCCGTGGTCTCGGTCACCGGCAGCGCGTCCATGTCGGCACGGATCAGCAGGGTGGCGCCCGGTGCGGACCCGGCAAGGTCGGCCAGAACGCCGGTGCCGCCGACGCCGGTGCGGACGTCCAACCCCAACGCCCTCATTTTGTCGGCCACCATGGCGGCGGTGCGGTGCTCCTGGTGACCGAGCTCAGGATGGCGATGCAGGTCGCGACGCAGCGCGACCAGGTCGGGCTCGAGCTTGTCGATTCGCGGGCGGATGGTGTCTGTCATCGTCCTCACCTCATCGTACGGTTGCGCCGGGGAGACATCTGTTCACGGTGACAGGCAATCAATGTCTGACAGCCCCTCAGGTCAGGTTGGATTGCGGCCTATTGTGCCGATATGAAGTTGGTTGTGCAACCGGTTGCACAACTATGTATCCTGATGTCCGAGTTGCCCAACCGCGGATTGGGCGTACGTGCTTCAGGGGTGTGAGCGAGGTGAGCAGATGACGGATATTTCGTATTCCCACGGGCCTTCGACGGTGCCGTTGCTCGACGAGACCATCGGTGAGAACCTGCGCCGCACGGTGGAGCGATTCGGCGACAGCGAAGCCCTGGTGGTGCCCTACCAGCGCTTCCGGGCGACCTATGGTGAGTTCTGGGATCTGGTCGACCGGGCCGCGCGCGGTTTCATGTCGCGGGGCGTGGCCAAGGGTGACCGCGTTGGGATCTGGGCGCCCAACCGCTACGAGTGGACCGTCATCCAGTACGCCACTGCTCGGATTGGCGCCATCCTGGTCAACATCAACCCGGCCTACAAGTCGGCCGAGCTGGAGTACGTCCTCAACCAGTCGGGCATCAGCCTCCTGGTCCTCGCCCGCGCCTTCCGCACCTCCGACTATGTCGGCCTGCTCGCCGAGGTCAAGGCCAACTGCCCTGACCTGCGCGAGGCGCTCGTGCTCGAGGATGGGTGGGACGCGCTGCTGCGCGACGGCGCCTCGGTCAGCGACGAGCAGCTGGCCGAGCGCGAAGCGTCGCTGCGGCCCGAGGACCCCATCAACATCCAGTACACGTCCGGCACCACGGGGTTCCCGAAGGGCGCCACACTCTCGCACCGGAACATCCTCAACAACGGCTTCTTCATCGGCGAGACCCTCGCCTACACAGACACCGACCGGGTCTGCATCCCGGTGCCCTTCTACCACTGCTTCGGGATGGTGTTGGGCAACCTTGCGTGCACGACGCATGGCGCCACCATGGTCGTTCCCGCGGAGGCCTACGAGCCTCTGGCCGTGATGGAAACTGTGCAGGCCGAACGCTGCACCTCGCTCTACGGAGTGCCCACGATGTTCATCGGCGAGCTCGATCATCCTGACTTTGGCAAGTTCGATTTTTCGACCCTGCGCACCGGGATCATGGCCGGCTCGCCCTGCCCGGTCGAGGTTATGAAGAAGGTGCAGTCGCTGATGAACGCCAAGCAGATGACCATCTGCTACGGCATGACCGAGACCTCGCCGGTGTCGACCCAGAGCACGATGGACGACCCGCTGGAGAAGCGCGTGGCGACCGTCGGCCGCGTTCATCCGCACATCGAGGTCAAAATCGTCGACCCGGTCACGGGCGAGACCGCACCTCGCGGCGAAGGCGGCGAGCTGTGCACCCGGGGCTACTCCGTGATGCTGGGCTACTGGAACAACGACGAAGCCACCAAGCTCGCCATCGACGCCGAAGGCTGGATGCATACCGGCGACCTCGCCACCATGGACGACGAGGGCTACGTCAACATCGTCGGGCGGATCAAGGACATGGTGATCCGGGGCGGCGAGAACATCTACCCGCGCGAGATCGAGGAGTTCCTCTACACCCATCCCGACGTCTCCGACGTCCAGGTGATCGGCGTCCCCAGCGAGAAGTACGGCGAGGAGGTGATGGCCTGGGTCAAGCTGCGCGAGGGCGCGGAAGCCACCGGCGACGAGCTGGCGGCCTTCTGCAAGAACCGCATCGCCAACTACAAGATCCCGCGCTACTGGAAGTTCGTCGACGAGTACCCGATGACCGTCACCGGGAAGATCCAGAAGTACAAGATGCGCGAGGTGGCGGTGGAGGAGCTTGGTCTCGAGACGGCTGCGAGCACCGTATCGGCGTAGCGCCAGGAGGATCTTGACCGGCCCGGTCCGGCTGGCCGCGGTCGGCGTGGCTGCGCTCGCGCTGGCCGGCTGCGGGAGCGGTTCTGTAGACATGTCCAGCACCGACGCCTCCCTGCAATCGCTGCTGATCAAGGACCCGCCGGCAGGCTACGTCCTCAGCGCTTCCGGCACGGGACCGATGGATGTTCAGACCGCCTCGTACTCGACGCCCGCGGCGGTGTCGCTGACCGCTTCGTGGCTGCAGTCGGACCACTTCAAGCGGGGCTATTCCAGGGTCTGGCTGAAGGGCACCGACTACATCACTGTGGGGATCTACAGGTTCGACACCCCCGCCCACGCGGCGGACTTCGCCGACTTCGAAAAGCGCAGCATCTCTGGTGAGACCGGCACGTACACGTACGCGCTGAGCCAGCCGTCCTTCGGGACGGGCTTCATCATTACCAGCCCCAACAAGACCAAGACGAAGCTCCTCTTCTGCCAGGGTGGGGTGTACCCGGTCGACGTCGATGCCCTGATGGTGGAGACCTGCGGCGTGCAGCCGGCATGGGCCTCGCTGGCGGAGTCGCTGGCGCGCCAGGAGTACTTCCTGGCCTCGGGAGTGATCGTCGCGGCCGCCCCGTCTTCGTCGCCGTCCGGCTTCACCTCGCCTTCGTCCAGCCCATGAGAGCGCTCGGCAGCCGCGAGGTTATATGATCCGCACCGGCCTGGCCGCCATGCGGGGGAGGTTCTGACATGGGTGCTTCATCGGCAAAGTCGACAGTCGGAGTCATCGTCTCCGACATCGGAAACCCGTTCTACATTGACGTGGTTCGCGGGCTCAGCGACAGGCTCGAAGAGGAAGGCCGGCTGCTCCTGATCGGCGACTGCCTCAACGACGAGGCACGCCAGGCGGCGCTCGCCCGCGACCTGGTGCAGCGCGGGGTGGCGGGGTTGGTCGTGACAGTGCCCCATGCGAAGGAGGTCTTCGCGCTTGATGTGCCGGTGGTGGCGGTGGACCGCCCGCCGCTGCAGAACGCCTTCGTCAGCGCCGACAACCTGCTGGGCGGGCGCATCGCCGCCGAGCACCTGGCGCGCTGCGGCTACAGCGACATCGGGATCCTCTACGCGGAGGACAACCTCGCGCCGGTGGCGGACCGCATCGCGGGCTTCCGCGACGGGCTCGAACGGCGCTCGGTCAAGGTCCGGCCTGAGCTCGCTGTGAGGTGCGGCGGACTCGACTACGACTCGGCGTACGAGGGCGCGCAGCAGCTGCTCGATGCGGGCGCCGACGGGATCTTCGCGATCAGTGACGTGATGGCCACGGCGGTGCTGGCGGTGGCGACCGAGAACGGACGCGGGGTGCCCGACCAGGTCGGCATCGTGGGCTATGACGACACCCCAATCGCCTCGTGGCCGACCGTCAACCTCACATCGGTGGCCCAGGGGACCTACAGCCTCGGGGAGGAGGCCGCTCGCCTCTTGTTGAAGCAGATCGCCAGCCCGCTGATGAAGCAACAACCCACGATCCTGAGCCCGCGGCTCGTGATCCGAGGCTCGACCCGGCCCGCCGCCTAAGACCCTCGGCGCCGGCGCGCTGCTGGCCGGGCGAGGGCGCATTCGTGCTGTTCACACGGCCAGTATCACCCGGAGTTTGACTTTTTCACGACGCTGAATTACCTTACATTTTCACGGCCGTGGGTAATTCGTGAGCCCAGCCGTGAAACGGGGTTGATCGATGGGTGAGAACGGCACAAAGCGATCGCGCATACCAGGCGTGATCAACGTCGGACTGGCCGCTGCGTGCGCCCTGGTCGTGGCGCTCTTCGCGCTCCGGGCCGCCAGCAGCCAGCCGCCGGCGATCGCCGAGTTCGCCCCGCAAGCGCAGCAGCAGATCAAACAGGCCCCCCAGGAGCAGACAGCCCTGGCCGGGACGGGGGAGGGCGGCAGTCTTACCGGTGATTTCCTGCCGAGCCCGAGCCCGGGCGCGACCGTCGCACCCTCGCCTTCGCCGCCCATCAACCGGGGCCGGATAAGGCACTGCATCGGCAGCCCGCCGCGCCAGATCGATGACCCGCAGTCCCCTCCGTGCGTGCCCTACTACGACGGACCCGTCCTGGCCTCGACTTACAAGGGCATTGTGGGCAGCGACATCAACATCGTCTTCCAGCAGTCCGGGGTCTCCTCGATGCCGGTCTACCAGCGCTTCTTCAACCAGTACTTCGAGTTCTACAGCCGCGGGATCCACCTGATCGACGACAGCACTGACACCGCCGATCAGCGCACCATGGCGGCAACCGCCGATACCACCGACCACGCCTTTGGGGCGCTGGACAACAACGTTGGAGGAGGCATCGACTACGCCGACGAGCTGGCGCACCGAGGCATCATCGACGTCCTGTCGCGGCCCTACTTCCCCGAGACATACCTCAGCTCGCGCCGGCCGTATGTGTGGTCGTATCCGATGGCGACCGACCAGCTGGAAAGGACGATGGCGAGTTGGGCCTGCGCCCGCTTGAAGGGCCAGCCCGCCACGCATGCCGGGCCCGGCCTCACCGGGCAGCCTCGCGTCTACGGCTTGATCTTCCAGACGGAATCCACCGACATCCCGATGACCTCGCAGCCCTTCAAGGATGCTGTCGCCAGCTGTGGGATCACCCTGAAGTTCGCGGGGCCGGACCAGAACCCCAGCAACGAAAGCCAGCAGCAGGACGCCTCCACGATCACCCAGCTCAAAGCGGCGGGGGTAACGTCCGTTTTCTGCTTCTGCGACAGCGGCCACCTTCAGTTCATGGGCTCGACGGCGACCGGGCAGGCCTACTACCCCGAGTGGCTGGTCAACAGCTACATCCTCAACGACTACAACCAGCGGGTGCGGTCAGTCGGGCTGCCGGCCGAGCAGCGCCAGGACTCCTTCGGCCTGAGCATCCTCCCGATGCAACGTCAGTTCCCTGATCATGCGTCGACCTGGGCGGACCCCTCCGACCCGTACCAGAGCGACACCGAGCAGATCGCCCGCGACTACGAGTACGAGGTCCTGCTGCTGATGGCCTCCGGGATCCAGATGGCCGGCCCCAACCTCACGCCACAGACATTCGAGACCGGCCTGCAGAGGACGACGTTCCCCAATCCCGACTACCCGACGATGCCGGGCAAGGTCGGCTTTTTTGGCGGCTCGCATGCCATGACCATCGACGCGGCCGAGATCTTCTGGAGCAACACCGCCCAGAGCCCTTACGCGGACGAGGGCGCGGGGGCATATTGCTACGTGGACCACGGCGCGCGCCACTCCATCGGCAACTTCCCGGTCGGCGGGGATCCCTTCTTCCGGACCCCTTGCGACTCCGGCGCCCAGCCCGCCCGCTGATGGAATTGACTTTTTCACGCTAGTGAATTACCTTGCTTCTTCACGGGCGTGAGTAATTCATTCGCACGCCCGAAACGGGGTTGAAGGTGGATAGCGTGAAGCGGCGTGGACGCCCACGGCAGATTGACCGTGAGCGGATCGTCGAAGCAGCTTTGGACGTGGGTCTGGAGTCGCTGACCATGCGCGCCGTCGCTGAGCGCCTCGGCGTGCACCCCAGCGCGCTCAACTACCACGTCTCGGGTCGGGAAGAGCTGCTCGGTGCCGTCGCCAGCAGCATCTTCGAGCTGGCCTGGCAGGAGCCCTGGTCCCCACCGCCCGGCGCGACCTGGCAGGAGTGGGTGCGCGCCTACGCGCTGGCCTTGCGCCGCATGCTGCTGGCCAACGGGTCGCTGGCGCTGTACTTCCAGCTGTCGCAGGGCCCCGGGGTCGGTGAGCTGGAACAGTTCGACCAGTTCCTCGGCAGCCTCGTCGATGCCGGTTTCGACGACACCGCCGTGGCGCACGCCACCACCTACATCTCCCAGGTCGTGTTCATGAGCGTGCGCGACGAGTTGCTGACCACGCAGGAGGGCGGCCACCCGCAGGACGCCGAGTTCGCGCGCAAGGTGGAGACTGTCGACGAGAGCCGTCTCGGTAACGTTCGCCGCCTGCTCGCCGGCGGCGGCCACGGCGACCCTGAAGCCCAGTTCGAATTCGACCTCAAGTGCGTGATAGAGGGCCTCGCCGTTGTGCTCGCCGACAAGGGCAAGCCAGCCGGCAGATGAGGCGATGGCTACTGCGCGCTCTACTGTTCCGGGCCCCCAGCGCTCTCGCCTCGCGGGTTACCTCAACGTCGCCCTCGCCGCGGCGGGCGCGCTAGTCGTGGCTCTTTTCGCACTCCACGCGGCAAGCAGCCAGCCCCCCGCGATCGCTGAGTTCGCACCCCAGGCGCAGCAGCAGATCAAGCAGGCGCCCCAGGAGCAGACAGCGCTGGCGGGCACCGGGGCGGGCGGCGACCTGTCCGGCGCCTTCCTGCCCAGCCCGAGCCCGAATCTGGGGCTGCCCTCACCCTCACCGACCCTGGGTGTCAACCGCGCCAAGGTGCGGCATTGCATCGGCAACCCGCCGCGGCAGATCGACGACCCGCAATCCCCACCGTGTGTGCCGTACTACGATGGGCCGACCCCGCCTTCCAGCTACCACGGGATCACGGACTCGGGCGACATCAACGTCATGTTCAGGCAGTCCGGATTGCCCACGGTCATGCCCGCTTTCCAGCGCTTCTTCAACCAGAACTTCGAGTTCTATGGGCGTGGGATCAAGCTCTGGGACCAGAGTGCCACCAACTACCCGAGCGGCTCCGCGGGTCAGCGGGCGGCGGCCGATGCCGCGTACAACTACCCGGCCTTCGGGGGGCTGGATGAGAACAACGGTGGCGGCATCGACTACACCGACGAGATGGCCAGCAAGGGTCTGATCTCCGTCCTCAGCCGCCCCTACCTTCCTGAGTCTTATCTCTCGTCGCGGCGGCCTTACGCCTGGTCGTACCCGATGGCGGCCGACACCCTGCAGCGGACCATGGCCAGCTGGGCCTGCGCGCGGCTGAAGGGCCAGCCCGCGAACCACGCCGGCGTGGGTACCAAGGGCAAGCCGCGGGTGTACGGATTGATGTTCACAAGCGAGTCACTCGACATACCAATCAGCTCGCAGCCGTTCCAGGACGGCCTTTCCGCCTGCGGGATCACCCTGGCCTATGTCGCGCCGTACGAGAGTGGCAGCCAGTCGAGCCAGCAGAACGACGCTGCTGAGGTCACCCAGATGCAGGCGCACAACGTCACCACGATCTTCTGTTTCTGCGAGCAGCTGCAGGGCATGGGCCAATTCGCCTCCTCGCAGGCCTACTACCCGGAGTGGATCGTCAGCAGCTACATCCTCAACGACTACGAGCAGCGGGTTAAATGCTGCGGCCTGCCGGCCTCCCAGGCGGTGGACTCTTTCGGCCTGAGTTTCGTCCCCATGATCCGGGCCTTCCCCGACCATCCCTCGACCTGGGCGGACCCGGCCGACCCCTACCAGAGCGACACCGTGGAGTTGAGCCGCGATTACGAGTACTGGGTCATGCTGTTGATGGCGTCTGGAATCCAGATGGCGGGGCCGAACCTGACGCCGCAGACCTTCGCTGCCGGACTCCAGAGGGCAGCGTTCCCGAACCCCGACGACCCCATCATGGCCGGCAAGGTGGGGTTCCTGGGCGGCTCGCACTCGATGACGATGGACGCAGCCGAGATCTACTGGAGCGCCACCACGCAGGGCCCCTACCCGGACGCCAACGGCGGAACGTACTGCTACGTCGACCACGGCGCGCGTCACTCGATCGGCAACTTCCCGGTCGGTGGCGACCCCTTCTTCTCGACCACGACCCCCTGCGACTCGGGACAGGTACCGGTGCATTGATTTCAACGAACGGATTGAGGGTGCAGACGCAAGAAATTGAGCCCAAGGTAGACGGCTTCACCGCCCCAGGTTTCGAATCCGTCGCCGGCGTGCTGGCGCGCTCCATGGAGGCTCGCCAGGAGGAAGGCGCCGCCGTCAGCGCCTACGTCAATGGGACCAGGGTGGTTGACCTATGGGCCGGCACCACCGAAGGTCGCCCATGGACCGAAAACACCCTCGCGCTCATGTTCTCGTGCAGCAAGGGCGCGCTGGCGCTCAGCGCCCAGATCCTCTACGACCGCGGCCTGCTCGACCTCGACGCGCCGGTGACGAAGTACTGGCCGGAGTTTGCGGAGAATGGAAAGCAGGCGACCACCGTGCTTCACGTCCTGACCCACCAGGCGGGCGTGGTGTCGTTTCCCTACTACTGGAAGGACCTCGGTCTGGAAAGCCTGGGCCTTACCGATTGGGAGCTGATGACGCGGCGGTTAGCCGAGTCACCCGCGTCGTGGCCGGCCGGTTCGTTCTGCTTCTATCACGCCCTGTCGATCGGGTACCTCGTGGGCGAGTTGATTCGCCGAGTCGATGGGCGCTCTCCAGGCCGCTTCTTCGCTGAGGAGATCGCCGCCCCGCTTGGCCTGGACATGTACATCGGCACCCCGGAATCGGTGCTCCCCCGGGCGGCGGCGATCCAACCCGAGCCGCCCCGCGACCTCAGCAAGCTCTCGCCGGAGCAACTGGAGCTGGCCAACCTCGTCCTGAAGATGACAGAGACCGCGCACGAGGCGGTGCGCAACGGGACCGGGATCGAGATCGAGGCGCTGTTGTGGTCGGCCAACTTCACGCACCCCGACCTCGAAAGCGGTGATGGTTACCTGGTCGAGCTGATGAACAACCGGCTCATCCGCAAGGCGGAGATCCCAGCCGGCAACGCCATTGGCGGCGCCCGCGACCTGGCCCGGATGTACGCAACCCTAGCCGGCGGCGGCAGCGTCGACGGTTTGCGGTTGGTCAGCCCGGAGTCGATCGACCGCTTCAACACGCCGGAGGCAGAGATGATGGCGGGGCTGCCTCCGATCTGCGTCGGCTACCACCGGCTCGATCCGCTCTACCCGATGGCGTCCGAAACCGCCTTCGGTCACGGTGGCGCCGGCGCGAGCATGGGCTTCGCCGACCCTGAGCACAACCTCAGCTTCGGCTTCATCCACAGCAGGATGACCAACGAGCCAGGTGGTTCTGCCGCCGACCTAGCCGCCGCGGTGTACGCATGTCTCTAGTCGAGGAAACAGGTACGCCGGCATCAGCCCTGGAGGACGGGCTGCTGCAGATGTCGATCGAGGACAAGGCGGGGCTCACGGCCGGGGATGACGTGTGGCACCTGGCCGCCGTCCCGGGGCTTGGCCTCGGACGCCTCGCGATGTCCGATGGTCCCTCGGGGCTGCGGGGCGAGCGGCGTGGCCTCAGCCGCGCCCTGGCCTTCCCCTGCGGCACCGCCGTGGGCGCGACCTGGGACGTGGACCTGGCGCACCGCTACGGCCAGGCGCTGGGCGGGGAGGCGCTCGACCACGGGGTGCAGCTGCTGCTCGGGCCGACGGTGTGCATCGCCCGCACGCCTGTCGCGGGGCGTACGTTCGAGGGCTTCTCCGAGGACCCATGGCTCACCTCCGCTCTCGCGGTGGCCTACATCCGCGGCGTCCAGTCCCGCGGCGTCGGCTGCTGCGTGAAGCACTTCGCTTGCAACGACCAGGAGCACGAGCGGATGAGCATCAGCGCCGTCGTGGCGGAGGGCGCGCTCCGCGAGATCCACCTCCCGGCGTTCGAGGCGGCGGTCAAGCAGGCCGGGGTATGGGCGGTCATGTCGGCATACAACGGGCTCAACGGAGAGCCCTGCAGTGAAAACGAGGTCCTCCTGACGCGGATCCTCAAGGAGGAGTGGGGCTTCGACGGAGTGGTCATCTCGGACTGGTTGGGGACGTATCACCCGGTCGCGCCGGCGCTGGCCGGGATCGACGTCGAGATGCCCGGGCCCGCGCGCTACATGGGCCACCACCTGGTCGAGGCCGTCCGCAGCGGGCAGCTGCCCGAGGCCACTCTCGATCACTCCGTCCGTCGCATCCTCCACCTCATCGACCGCGCCGGTGTCGGCCTGGTTGGGGCGGAGCGCCGGCACGTGGAGCTGGATGACCCGGACCGCCGCGCCCTTGCCCGCGAGATCGCGACCGGCGCGACAGTGCTCCTCAGCAACGACGGGATCCTTCCGTTTCAGACCGGGCTGCGTCGGGTCGCGGTGATCGGCCCCAACGCCGACCACCTGCAGACCGGCGGCGGCGGCAGCTCCCTGGTGCTCCCGCTCCGGGAGAGCTCCCTCGTCGACGAGCTGCGCCAGAGCATGACCGGCGTCGACGTGGTGTACGAGCCGGGCTGCCGCATCGACCGCGGCGCGGCGCCGCTGGACTCGCGGGTGGCGAAGTCGAAGTTCAGGCTCCAGTACTTCACCGGCCTGGACTCGACCGACGCCCTGGGCGAGGACAGCCTCTGGGGTGGCACCTTCATCACGACCTCTCCGCCCTGCGCTGGGGTGACGATGGACGGTTTTGCCGTTCGCGCCCGTGGATCGATCGCTGCGTCGGTGTCGGGCACGTGGCAGTTCTCGCTGGCCAACACCGGCCGTGCGAAGGTGCTTCTGGATGGCGCCGTTGTGGTGGACAACTCCGCGCCCATCCCCGGCGACTCGATCTACGGGTATGGCAGCGCCCCTGTGACGGCCGACGTAGACCTGGTGGCGGGTGTGGATCGCGAGGTGCTGATCGAGATGGAGACCGGCGGGCTCCCCGTGGGCGGGTTCAGCCTCGCCCTGCGGGCCCCGGAGGAGCCCGGACTGATGGAGCGCGCGGAGGCAGCGGCGCGAGACGCCGATGCCGTGGTGCTGGTAGTCGGCAACGACCCTGAGTGGGAGACCGAGGGGAAGGACCGCCCCGACATCAAGCTTTTCGGGGCGCAGGCCGAGCTGGTCGACCGGGTGCTGGCGGCCAATCCGCGAACGATCGTGGTCGTCAACGCGGGTGCCCCGGTCGAGATGCCGTGGGCCGACCGTGCGGCCGCCAACCTGGTGACCTGGTTCCCAGGTGAGGAGGGCGCGGCCGCCCTCGCAGGGATCCTGACCGGCGCCACCGAGCCTGGCGGCCGCCTGCCGCTGACGTTCCCGAAGCGCCTCGAGGACGTCCGTGCCCATCATTCGTATCCCGGCGCGAACGGCACCGTGGTCTACAGCGAAGGCCTGATGGTGGGCTACCGCCACTTCGACGATGCCGGAGTCGAGCCGGCCTACTGCTTCGGCCACGGCTTGACGTACACGACCTTCGACTACGGGACACCCAGCGTCGAGGTGGACGGCAGGAGCGTGCGGGCGGTTATCCCGGTGACCAACATCGGTGCCCGAGATGGCACCGAGGTGGTGCAGCTCTACGTGGGCCGGCCGGACAGCGCCGGGGTCCGGCCGCCGCAAGAGCTGAAAGCGTTCGAGAAGATCCGGCTGGCCGCCGGCGAGACTGCCGCGGTCGCTCTCCAGCTGGACGCCCGGTCGTTCGCCACATGGGACGAAGCCGAGCACGCTTGGAAGCACGGCGAGACCGCGTTTGAGCTGCTGTTCGCCGCCTCGTCGCGCGACGTGCGGCAGCGCGCTCGCATCGACCTGACGCGGCCCGCCGCGTGATCCGCCCGGACCGCCTCCGCACCGAGTACCTCTCCGCCCCCCTCGGGGTCGAGGCGCCGGCACCTCGCCTGTCCTGGTGGTTGGAAGCGGACGCCGATGCCAAGGCGCAGTCGGCATACGAAATCGAGGTCTCGTCGCCAGGATCCGGCTCGCCCGACCTGTGGGCCACGGGACGGGTCGAGAGCCGGCGCCAGGCGCACATCGAGTACGGCGGACGTCCGCTTCAGTCGCGCCAGGTCTGCGACTGGCGGGTGCGAGTGTGGGACGAGGGCGGCCAGGTGTCGGAGTGGTCGGCGCCGGCGCGCTGGGAGATGGGCCTGCTCGAGCCGACTGACTGGCAGGCCCGCTGGGTGCGCCACGTCGGAGCCACACCGGGACGGCCGTCGCTGTTCCGCCGATCCTTCAAAGCGCGGGGCGGGCTGGCGCGGGCGCGGCTGTACGCCACCGCCCACGGCATCTACGTCGCCCACGTCAACGGCACGCGCGTCTCGGACGCGGCGCTCCGGCCGGGTTGGACCGACTACCCCACCCGCACGCAATACCAGGCCTACGATGTGACATCGCTGGTGTCCGAGGGCGAGAACGTCCTGGCCGCGGTCGTGGCCGACGGCTGGTTCTCCGGTCACGTGGCGATGATCGGCAGGAATATCTACGGCAAGCGACCGGCCCTCCTGGCCCAGCTCGAGCTGACCTATGAGGACGGCACGATGCAGGTGGTGGCCAGCGGCTCGGGCATGCGCGCCGCCCACGGCGCCTGGCTGGCGGGCGACCTGCTCATGGGTGAGGCGGTGGACGCCCGGCTGGCGGACGTCGCCTGGATGCACCGAGGTTTCGACGACCGCGCCTGGTCGAAGGCGAGGGTTCGCACCAAGCCCGCGCCCGCGCTTACCGCGGAGGTCAACGAGCCCGTCCGGCCGGTTGAGGACGTCGCCGCGGTGGCTGCCTTCCCGTCGATCGCAGGAGACGCGACGGTTTTCGACATGGGGGTCAACCTCGTCGGCAGGGTGCGCCTGCGGGTGCAGGGGCCGGTCGGGACCGAGGTGACGCTGCGGCACGCGGAGACCCTCGACGCCGAGGGCGCCCTGTACACCGAGAACCTGCGCACCGCGAAGCAGACCGACACCTACATCTTGGCCGGCGACCCCGACGGCGAGACCTTCGAGCCGAGCTTCACCTTCCACGGCTTCAGGTACGTCGAGGTCAAGGGGCTTGGCTCCTCGCTCCCGCGCGAGGCATGCACCGGGGTGGTGCTCTCCTCGGGGTTCCCGATCACGGGCGGTTTCGAGTGTTCCGAGCCGATGCTGAACACCCTGCAGGCCAATATCGTGCGCGGCATGCGGGGGAACTTCGTCGACATCCCAACCGACTGCCCGCAGCGCGACGAGCGGGCCGGTTGGATGGGCGACGCGCAGATCTTCGCCCGCACCGCGACGGGCAACGCGGCGGTGGCGCCGTTTTTCACCAAGTGGCTGCGCGACGTGGTGGAAGCGTGCGGGCCCGCGGGGTTCCGTGACGTTGCGCCGATGCCGGTGACGTTCAAGACCCCGGGAGCGCCTGGCTGGGGTGACGCCGGCGTGATCGTGCCATGGACGGTGTACCGCGTCTACGGCGATACCCGGGTGCTGGAAATGATGTACCCCGAGATGAAGCGCTGGGTCGACGGTAAGGCGGAGGCGAACCCCGACCTGCTTTGGCGCGAGGCCCGCGGCAACGACTACGGCGACTGGCTGGCGGTGGGGGAGGAGGCTTCCAAGGAGGTCATCGCCTCGGCGTACCTCGCCCACTCGCTGGACCTCACCAGCCGGGCGGCGCGGGTGCTGGACCAGGCCGGCGAGAGCAAGCACTACCGCAACCTTTTCGAGCGGGCGCGCGCCGCTTTCCGGGCGGCGTACGTCGCACCGGAGGGAATGCGGGAGGCGAGCCAGACCACCTGCGTGCTGGCGCTGTCCTTCGACCTTCTCGAGCCCGCGGAGCGCGAGGTGGTGCTGGCCCAGCTGGTGGAGCGGATCGACGCGGCCGGGGGCCACCTGACCACCGGCTTCCTCGGCGTCGAGCACCTGCTGTGGGCCCTCGACCTCGGCGGCCGGCTTGACATCGCCCACGACCTGCTGGTCAAGCGGACGTTCCCCTCCTGGGGCTACTCCATCGACCACGGGGCCACCACGATCTGGGAGCGCTGGGACGGTTGGACCCAGGAGAGTGGCTTCCAGGACCCCGCGATGAACTCCTTCAACCACTACTCGCTGGGCGCGGTCGGGGCCTGGATGTACGCACGCCTGCTGGGTCTTGACCTCGACCCGGAGGTGCCCGGATTCGCGAAAGCCTCGATCTGCCCGCGGCCGGGCGGCGAGATCACGTGGGCCAGCGGCTGGCAGGAGACGATGGCGGGGCGCTACGAGGTGGCCTGGCGCATCCGTGGTGACGTCTTCGAGCTCGATGTCCAGGTCCCGGTCAATGCCATCGCGGAGGTGCAGCTCCCGCACAACGGGGCCCCCGCCACGGTCCGCAGCGGGCGCCACCACTTCGAGACCGCTTGGGTTACACCACGATGATTGCGTCGCTTCGCCTCCCCGGAGCCAATGGCAAGCCGCTCGGCGAGGTGGTCTGGTTCCGCAATCACCTCGACCTGGTGCTGGTGGGGATCGGCGCCGTCTACCTTGTCGCGACCCACCCCCTGGGCGTGACCGCTTTGGGCGTCAGCGAGGGCATCCCGCTGGCGCTGCAGGCGGTGGGGATCGTGCTTGTCCTCCGCTGCAACCGGATCATCAACTTCGCCCAGGTCGCCCTCGGCGGGCTGTCGGCATTCCTCTTCTACGAGCTCGTGCACCACACCGAGCTGGCGGTCCTGGTCAAGCTCGTCTGTGGCCCCTGCGTCCCGGGCGTGCTCAACGACTTCACGTACAACCAGTCGCACGGCCTCGACTTCAGCCAGGCGCTGGTGACCGGCCACCAGTTTGGCTGGCTGGCGGCCAACTTCTGGCTCAGCGCGGTGCTGGCGTTCGCGATCGCGCCAATCTTCGCCTTCCTCGTCTACATCACGGTCATCGCGCGCCTCAACAACGCCCCGCGGTTGATTGTCACGGTGGGCACGGTCGCGGTGGTCGAGCTGATCGGGTCCATCATCCCAATGATCCGCACCGGCATCTTCCAGGACCCGCAGCTGGACAAGCCGGGCTGGGCGTACCTGCCCCTTCCGAGCATCACCATCGGCGTCGGCGGACATCTCTTCCATGCCGAGGACGTGGTCACGCTCGCCGTCACCGGCGTCCTGCTTGTGGGCATCACCGTCTTCCTGCGCTTCAGCAGCACCGGCATCGCCATCCGAGCGGCGGCAGCGAACGGCGAGCGGGCGGGCACGCTGGGCATCTCGGTGAACCGCCTGGCCGCCGTCGTCTGGGTCCTGGCCGGAGTCTTCTCGGCGGCGGCGGCGATGACCGGCGTGCTACACGATCCCGGCGCCCTGAGCCAGGTCGGAGGAATTGACGCGGCGTTGCTGGTCCAGATCCTGGTTGCGGTCGTCCTGGCGCGGATGGTCAGTCTTCCGATCGCGGTCGTGGGCGCCGTCCTCGTGGGCGTGGTCGACCAGGCGCTGTTCTGGAACTTCAACTCGCCGATCCCATTCCAGGCGGGGCTCGTACTGGTGATCGCGGCGAGCCTGCTCCTGCAGCGGAGCCGGGCGTCGCGCGCGGAGCAGGAGGGTGCAGCCGACTATCTCGCCGCACGTGAAGCGCGCCCGATCCCACGCCAGCTGCGTCACGTCGGCGTCGTCGACACGACCGTGCGCTGGGCCGTCGTCGCGCTCGTGGTGCTGGTTGTCGGGTACCCCTTCGCGATGCCGGCGGGCCAGGTCAGCCTGGGCTCGGTGGTGATCATCTACGCGATCGTCGGGCTGTCGCTGCTGGTGCTCACCGGCTGGGCCGGGCAGATCAGCCTCGGGCAGTTTGCGTTCGCGGCGGCGGGCGCCTACGTGGCCGCTTGGGTTCGGGGCAAACTGGGCCTGGACATCACCATCTGCGTCTTCGCGGGCGCCCTGGCGGGAGCTGCGCTCGCCGTTGTTGTCGGGCTGCCGGCGATTCGTCTCCGCGGCCTGCACCTGGCCGTGACCACCCTGGCCTTTGCGCTGGCCGGACAGCAGCTGCTCGCGCCTGCGTACCTCGGCCAGTACCTGCCCAGTCAGCTCGACCGCCCGTTCTACCTCGGCTTCAACATGGAGGACGAGAAGGTCTTCTACTTCTATTGCCTGGGATTCCTGCTGCTGGCCATCGCCATGGTTGTCGGCCTGCGTCGCAGCCGTACCGCCCGCGCGCTGATCGCTTTGCGCGACAACGAGGAGGCAGCCCAGTCATTCGGCATCAACCTGGTGCGCGCGCGGCTCGTCGCCTTCGCGCTGTCGGGCTTCATCGCGGCCTTTGCGGGCGGCCTCTTCGCCTTCAAGCAACACGCCGTCGAGGCCAGCGCCTTCCCCGCGGAGCAGAGCATCAACATGTTCCTCATGGTCGTCATCGGCGGCCTGGGCTCGGTCGCGGGCCCGCTGATCGGCGCGGCGTACAACGGCGCTCTGCTGCTGTTCTCGGATCCCGCGATCGCGTTCTTCGGGACGGGCGCCGGCGTGTTGGTGATCCTGATGCTGTTCCCGGGTGGGCTCGCGGCCCTCTACTACCAGATGAGGGACGCGATGCTGCGCCGGGTCGCGGTGCGCCGCCGCATCTACGTGCCGAGCCTCACCACCGACCTCCGGGTTGACGGCATGGAGGAGCGCGCGGCCATCGTCCCGAGGGTGCAGCCCGACGGCACCACCGCGTTCGTCCCTGAGCGCTACGCGTTGCGCCACCAGTGGCTCGGGGTCAAGGGTGGCGGTCGTGGCTGAGGCGGTTGACACCCGGATCGACGTCGATATGGATCACCGTCGCCCGCTGGTGCCGTCGAGGCGCGAGACCGAGGAAGGCGGCGTGAAGTACGTGTTCAACCCGCCGCCGCCCCCACCCGAGGAACTGGACCTGGGCGAGCGGGCACGAAAGGGCTGGCGCAACTGGCGCCGCGACATGTCGCCAAGCGAATGGGCTGTCGGCGCCACCGTCCTCCCCGTCGTGGTATTCGGCATCCTCGAGTTCCTCTTTACGCTGAGCGAAGCAACCGTCGGGGTCGTCTACCCGGACCTGCGCAACTACTTCAACGTCGACCTGAGCGTGGTCCTCGCGATGGCGGGTTCGGGCGTCATTGTCGGCTACGCATTCTTCCCATGGGCCGCCTACCTCTCCGACCGGAAGAACCGGATCTGGATCGCGCGGTTCGGCAACCTCGCCTACTACGGCCTGGGCGGCGTGTTCGCGGGGGTGATGAACAGCCCCTTGTTCTTCGCGGTGGGCAAGGCGGCGAGCGGTGTCGGCTTCGTGTTCGGCGGGCAGATGAAAGCCCCGCTCTTCCGCGATTACTACCGGCCGTCAGCGCAGGGCAGGGCCCTGATCCTGGCCGGGCTGGGCTCCAGCATCGGCGCGTTCTCGACACCGTTCATCGCCGGCCACGTGGATGAGGTGATCGGTCCGCTGCGCACGATCACGGCAATCGGCGTTGCCGGCGTGGTCGCGTCGCTGGGGCTCTTCCTGCTCCGCGAGCCGGAGCGCGGGGCGCAGGAGCGGGCCGAGCTCGGCGTGACCGAGGCGCCGCCGGCCGAAGCGCCGCCGAGGCTGACGCAGGCCTACCGGTCCCTGGCCGCCATCCAGACCCTCCGGCGACTGTGGATCGGCCTGCCCCTGATCGTTTTCGCCGGCTTCGGGCTCAACTTCTATCTGGGGCTGTACTACTTCAACGTCTACCACCTGGGCCCGGCCCAGCGCGGCGACATGCTCTCGCTCAGCGCGATCGGCGGCCTCCCAGCCGGCATCCTCCTCGCCCCCGTGATCGACCGCCTGGTGCGGAGGAGCCCGGGTCGCGTCCTCAGCATCGTTGCCGGGCTGCTGGTGCTGGAGGGCCTCGCGACATTTGCGATGAGCCTCGTGGACAGCGCGGTCCTGACCGCGATCATCGGCATCGGGCCGAGCATGCTCACCGGCCTGTTCTTCTCATTGCTGCTGCTCGTCGTCATCCGCATCGTGCCCTTCCGGCTGGTGGGCGTCGGCGTCGGCTCGATCTTTCCGCCGCTCATCGTCGGGATCGTCGTCGTGATCCCGATCATCCTCTACGCGTCCACCTCGTTCGGTTGGAGGACCGGGCTGAAGGTGCTGCTGCCGGTGGACCTGCTCGCGGCGTTCCTCGTGGCCCGCATCGCGCCGTTTGTCGAGAAGGACATCAAGTCGGCGCAGGCCTACAACATGGCCACCGAGGAAACCAAGCGCATCCGCGAAGCGGGAGCGCGCAACAAGATGCTGATCTGCCGCCAGGTGGAGGTCTTCTACGACGCCGCCCAGGTGCTTTTCGGTGTCGACCTCGACATCGAGGAAGGTGAGCTGATCGCGCTGCTGGGCACCAATGGCGCCGGCAAGTCGACGCTGCTCAAGGCCATCGCCGGGGTGCACGGTGCCACATATGGCGCGATCTTCCTGGATGGCGAGGACATCTCCCACAACCCGGCTCACGTCAACGCCGAGCTGGGCATCGTGTTCATGCCCGGCGGCCGGGCGGTGTTCCCGACCATGACGGTGGAGGAGAACCTCCGCGCCGCGGCGTACATGAATCGAGACGACGCCGCCTACCTGAGCGAGAAGCGCCAAGAGGTGCTGGAGCTTTTCCCCCGGCTGCAGGAGCGCCTGGACGTGATGGCCGGTGACATGTCGGGCGGCGAGCAGCAGATGCTGGCGCTGGCGCAGGCACTGCTGATGAAGCCGCGGCTGCTGATGATCGACGAGCTATCGCTGGGACTGGCGCCACAGGTGGTGCAGCAGCTGCTGGACGCGCTTCGTCGCATCCACGCTGCCGGTACGACGGTGGTGCTGGTGGAGCAGTCGATCAACGTGGCGCTCTCGATCGCGCAGCGCGCGGTGTTCATGGAGAAGGGTGAGGTGCGGTTCGACGGACCGACAAGCGAGCTCTTCAATCGCAGCGACATCGTCCGCTCGGTCTTTCTCGAGAAGGCCGTGACCGGCTCGCTCGGCTCGTCGCGCGCGAGGGCCCTGGAGGCCGGCTTCGAGCGTGAGGTAGTGCTCGACGTGCAGGACGTCCACATCGCGTACGGCGGCGCCCATGTCCTCAACGGGGTATCGCTTTCGGTCGATCGCTCCGAGGTGGTCGGCATCATCGGCCCCAACGGGGCGGGCAAGACAACCCTGTTCGACGCGATCGCGGGGTCGGCGCCGATCGACCAGGGCAGCATCAGCCTGCTCAGTGTCGACGTCACCATGCTGCCGTCCGATGCGCGGGCGCGGATGGGCATCGCGCGCTCCTTCCAGAACGTCAAGCTCTTCCCGGCGCTCACGGTGCGCGAGAACATCGCGGTGGCGCTGGAGCGGCACCTCGAGAACCGCAGCGCGGTGCTGGCAGCGGTGTGGAGCCCGGCGACGCGCAAGGTCGAGCGCCGCGTCGCGCGGCGGGTGGAGAACCTCGTCGAGAGCCTTGGGCTCGGGCCCTACGCCGACAAGTTCGTCAACGAGCTGTCTACGGGCACGCGGCGCATCGTCGACATCGCCTGCGTCCTGGCCACGCAGCCGCGCCTGCTGCTGCTGGACGAGCCTTCGTCGGGTCTCGCCCAGGCCGAGACCGAACAGCTCGCGCCCGTGATCGGCCGCATCGTGCAGGAGACCAAATGCGGTCTGCTCGTGATCGAGCACGACCTGGGACTGATCTCGGCAGTCTCCGACCGGCTGGTCGCGATGCGACTTGGAACCGTCATGGCCGAAGGCCTCCCCGGGGCGGTCCTGGAGAACCACGAAGTCATCGATGCACTGCTCGGGGGAGCATCCGAGGCGGTACTCAACAGGTCAATCCAGATGACCTCAGCGGGGGTCCCATGAGCAAAGACAAACGGAGGACAGAAATGACTGCGACAGCGTCACCACCCACCCGGACCAGCCCACGCGGGGGCGCCAACCCAGGGCGGCGAAAGCCCCTGACCGGGGCCGCGTTCCAGGAGCGCTACGAGGCGATCGTCAGCAACATCGAGCAGGTCATCAAGGGCAAGAGCCAGCCGATCCGGATGGTCATCACCGCGATCCTGGCGGAGGGCCACGTCCTCCTCGAGGACCTGCCCGGCACCGGCAAGACCATGCTGGCGCGCTCGATCGCGCAGACCATCCAGGCCGAAAGCTCGCGCATCCAGTGCACGCCCGACTTGCTGCCGTCGGACATCACCGGTTCCTCGGTGGTGGACATGACGACGCGCGAGTTCAAGTTCCGCGCGGGCCCGGTCTTCACGAACATCCTCCTCGCCGACGAAATCAACCGCGCCACGCCGAAAACGCAGTCGTCGCTGCTCGAGGCGATGCAGGAGCGTCGGGTCTCGGTCGACGGCGTGACGCACTCGCTGCCGAAGCCATTTCTCCTGCTCGCGACGCAGAACCCCATCGAGCTGGCGGGGACGTTCCCGCTCCCCGAGGCGCAGCTTGACCGCTTCCTCTTCAAGATCTCGCTCGGCTACCCGGACAGCGAGGCCGAGATGGAGATCCTGGAAGCCAACTCACAGAACGAGGCCATCGAGCGCCTCAAGCCCGCGTGCTCGCTCGACGACGTCCTGGACCTGCAGGAGTGGCCGAAGGGAGTCGAGGTCGCCGACCCGGTGCGGCGATACATAGTCGAGATCTGCCAGGAGACACGGACCGACCCGTCGCTGCAGCTCCCCGCTTCGCCGCGCGCATCGCTGGCGCTGATGCGCTCGTCACGCGTCGTGGCGGCTGCCAACGGCCGTGAGGACGTCATCCCGGACGACGTGAAGTCCGTGTTGCACCCGGTCCTGGCTCACCGCATCGCGCTCACCCCGGATGCCGAGTTGCGCGATGACACCATCGACAAGGTCATCGAGCGGATCACCAGCAGGGTCAAGCCGCCGCTCGGCGTCGTGCAGGCCGCCTAGCACGTGACCTCGGGCGGAGCTCCCGGCCAGGGCATGCTGGCCTGGGTCGAGCGAAACGTCGGCGTGACCCTGTCGGGCCTCGCCGTCGTCTTCCTGGCCGTGGCCGGGTGGCTGCTCGCGCACGCCCTTGGTGGCCGGTCCATGTACCTGGTGGCCTACTGCCTGCTGGTAATGCTCGCCGTCTCGGTCTTCATAGCGCGGCGCCGGCGGCCGGTGGCCGCGACCCGCTCAGAGCTGGCGCGCCGGGCGCGCGTGGGGCAGACGCTGGACGTCAACCTGCTGCTCAGCTCCGAGTCCCGCATCGCCACGTTCCGGCTCGAGGAGAAGATGCATCCTCACCTGGGTCCGACGGTCATCGTGCCCGTGGCATCGATCGCGCCCGGGGAGCCGGTCGAGCATCACTACTCCTTCACCCCGAGGTTGCGGGGGGTGTACCACATCGGTCCGCTGACGGCCGAGTTCAGCGATCCTCTCGGCCTTGCGAAGCGCCACCAGCAGCTCATCGGGGAGGCCGAGATCATCGTGCACCCCAATGTCGAAGAGGTGCTGGACCGGCCTCTGACGAGGGCCTTCGAGGACCCGCCGCTACGTCCGCCGAACAGCCGCGCCTGGCCCGAGGGGTTCGAGTTCTACGGGATGCGCGACTACGTCCGCGGCGATGACCTCCGCCGCGTCGTCTGGCGCGCCTTCGCGCGTACCGGCAAGCTGCTGGTCCGCGAGTTCGAGCAGGGCATCTCCGACCGCATCGCCGTGGTCGTGGACACGGATGCGGATTGGCACTCGCCCGGCGTGCCTTCCGACACGTTCGAGACCGCGGTGAGGGTCGCGGCGTCCGTTGGCGTGCGACACATCAAAGACGGGTTCAACGTTCGTCTCCTATGCAACTACGGCGACCTTGGGACCAGCTTCAGGGGGCCTCGCGCCCGCCTCCAGTACATGGACCAGATGGCCCGCCTCGAACTGAGGAAGGAGCCGCTCAGCGCCGCGCTGGAGATGCTCGTCCGCGGCAATCGGCGCGACTACCACGTGGTCCTGGTGACGCCGCGATTTGACGCTGAGTCGGCCGCCCGCGCCAACCTCATGATCGCGGGCGGGGCTTCGTTCACTGTCTGCGCCATCGTATGGGAGGAGTCCGACCCCGTGACGATGCGGCGCGCGCACGAGATCGGCGCTCAGGTAGTGCAGGTCAAGCCCGGCGCGTCGCTGACAGGCGTCTTCCGAGCCAGCCTGCAGACGAATCTCAGATAACGACGATGAGTACCCAAATCCCCGAAGCCAAGCCCAGCGAGGAGACGCTGGTCGGCGTTGACCCGACCGAGGCGACCGGCTACGGGGAGGTGGCCGAAGCCAGGGTCATAGACCTGGGCGTGCCGCCGGTGACCACAGCTCTCGCCGCCGCGGTCTCTTCCGCCGGGGCGGCATGGGTCATCTCGAGCATGTTCCGCGATTTCGCGGCGCACCTGGTAGCGCTGGGCGGGGTGGCGCTGGGCGTGGGGTTGATCATCCTTTCGTACCGGGTCATGCGGGCAGCGGCGCTGCAGTACGCCGTCATCCCGGTCGCCCTCCTGGTCGGCGCAGCGCTCGTCGCCCCCGACGCCCACGGCGGCACGATGAACACACCGGCCTTGATCATGGACTCGCTGCGCGCGGGCGGCCTGCTCCAACCTCCTGTCGCGTTCGACCCGGGTTGGCGCTTCATTCTCCTGGTCCTGTTCGCGCTGCTGGCGGCGGGGTCGGCGTCGGTGGCGATCGCCACCAACCGGCCGAAGCTGGGCGTGGCCATCCCGGTGCCGTTGGCCGCCGCCGGAGCCCTGATCCAGCCGGGCGACGCCGAGATCCTCACTGCGGCGGTCGCCCTGGTCTGTGGTGTGCTGGCGATGACGCTGGCCTACGGCGCGGAGCTGGGCAGCGCCGGGCAGCAGCTCTCCTCCGCGTTCGAGACACGACGCCTCCTCCGCGGTGGCGCGATGGCATTGGGGCTTGCGGTGGTGGTGATCGGGATCAGCCGCTTCGGGGTGCTTTTCCCTCAGCCGGATACCAACCATGTCGTGCCCCCGCAGCGGCCCCAGACGCCGGCGGAGGAACCCGACCGCCCGCTGTTCTCGTACAAGATCAGCAGCGGCAAGAGCCTGCCCCTGCGCGAGGGCGTGATCGACTTCTACAGCGTCACCGACCACGCGTGGGAGCTGCCGCCCTATGACGCCAGGCGCCTGGACAGGCTGACCCCGCCTGCAAAGCTGCCCCAGGGGAAGCTTCCGGCGGACGCCGCGGTGAATGTGCTCACCGTCACCGTCGCCGACGCCCACGGGCACCAGCTGCCGTCGCTCGCCGGCGCGGCGCAGGTGAAGAGCTCGACCAAGGACGTGCTGGACTTCGACCCACGGACGCAGGCGCTGCGCCTGGCGGATCGCCCGGTGTACAGCGGCTATACCTACACCGTCACGGCCCCGGCGGCGCCGGCTGACCTGGGCAAGCAGCTCGCCGCCACCGGCAAGGCGGAGCGGTACATAGCCGGCAGCTCGGTGGCGAACGAGTTCCTGCAGGTACCATCGCCCCCCAACGAGGTGGTGACACTGCTCAGCCAGTACTCGCAGTTCTCCATCCAGAAGGGGGTGCCAGAGGATCCCTTCAACCGGCTGCAGTTCCTCCGCGCCGCCTTCTACCAGAAGGTCATCGCCGCTGGTCGGGGCACACCTGTCGACTTGCCCGCGTCGCGCGTGGCACAGATGCTCAACGGCGGCGAGGCGTCGCCCTACGAGATCACCGCCGCGGAGGCCTTGCTCGCGCGCTGGGCGGGGGTGCCATCGCGCATCGGCTACGGGTACTACGGCGGCGACAAGAACCCGGACGGCAGCTACACGATCCGCCCCAAGCATGGCTCCACGTGGCTCGAGGTCTACTTCCCCGGCCACGGATGGATCGCGATCGTCGGCGTGCCGCCCAAGGCCAAGCCATCGACGAGCCCGCAGCCCAAGAACGAGCAGAACATCAAGTCGTCGGACGAGCTGGCGCTGATCGTGTACATCCCCGTCGAGTCGACCAACCCGCTGCAGCTGTTCGAGTACGTGCGCTTCTACATCGCGCTGGTGGCGCCCTGGGTGGCGGCGCTGGTACTGCTCGCGATCTGCTACCCGGTGGGGCTGAAGTTGCTGCGGTCGCTGCTTCGCCGGCGCTGGGCGCGGCGGCACGGTTACCCCGGGCGGATCGCGGTCGCCTACGCGGAATTCCGCGACGTCGCCCGCGACCTGACCATCGGGGACCCGGCCGCGACCCCGGTCGAGTTCCTCCAGTTCATCGTTGACGACCGCGAGCACGAGGAGCTCGCCTGGCTGGTCTCGCGCGGGCTGTGGGGGGACCTGCGTCGCGACCTGCGCGAGGAGGACGCCGAAGCGGCGGAGCGCCTGGCGGCGTCCGTGGCCGGCCGCATCCGGCAGGCGCAGTCGGGCCTGAACGTGGTTATGGCCGCGATAGCGCGGACCTCGCTGAAGGAGCCGTACACGAACGAGGTGCCCAACACGTGGCCCAATTGGCACCCGCGTTTCTCGCTGCCGCGGCGGGACGCGTCACGCCGTCGCGTCGCGCGGCCCTGGTGGCGTTGGCGCCTGGCGGCGACGGCGGCCGCCCTGCTGCCGATCCTGGTGCTCTCGGGGTGCGCGCCGTCGGCGGTGGGAACTGCGCGGCGGATGCCCGCGCGCCTTGCGCCTGACCAGGTCGGAGACCTCGTTATCAAGCGTGAGCCCGCCGCCGAAAAGAGGTACCGCACCGCCGGGCCTGAGGCCCTGGTCAGCGATGGTCGCGTTTTCACCATCCACTCCGGCGACATCATCGAAGGGTCTCTTCAGGTGTCGCTGTTCAAGAGCAAGGTCGACACGTCGGACATCAACCAGGAGAACATGCAGGTCTACTGCACCGACAACCCGAAGGACTGCACCGGGCACGAGGCATTCATCGGGTTCGAGCAGAGTCTCGGCACCGGGGAGTTCCACCGCGTCTACGTCCATGGCTGGCGCACGTACGAGATGGAGCTGAGCGATGAGCGAATCTACTGCTGGTTCCCCCGCGGGACGCAGACCATGGCGCTGCTGATCCTGCGGGCGAAGTTCACCCAGGCCGCCAGCCGGGAGCTGCGGGATGCGCTCGTGCTCTACCAGCAGGGGCAGGAGCCGAGCCCGTTCCCTGTCCCGTCGGAGCCGGCGGTGACGCTCCCCAGCCCGCCCGGTATCGACCTCGGCGGGTCGGCGTCCCCGAGCCCCGTCGCCAGTGCCAGCCCGCAAGCGAGTCCGAGCTCCACACCTTAGAGGAAAGGATGATGAGAAACAGCCAACGAACACTGAACCGTCTCGGCCCGAGAGCGCCGCGCCGTGCGTGGAGCGCCGCCCTGGTGGGGTTCTGCCTGGTGGCCAGCGGCTGCCGCCTCACGCCCCAGCTTGACCTGAGCGCCAAGCTGCAGGGGGCGTCGTCGGACGTGGCGTTCGGCCGCCAGCATCCGCCCGTGGTCCCCTCGCCGTCGCCGCTGCCGTTTGTGCCCGACGTCAACCCGGCTCCCGCCTTCCCTACGCCGCTTGCGATCGAGCCGCCGCCGGTCCTGCCCCCACCCGTCAACCCATGCCCCGAGGCGGGGCCCTTCGTGTTTCCCGCTGTGAGCGCCCCGCCCACACCCACGCACCGGCCCGCGGAAGCCGTGTACCCGTACCGGGCGAGCCTTGTGATCACCTCCAACCCGGGAACTCCCCAGGCGTATGCGCAGAAGGCCACCGCGTTCGGCACCGTCGCGGTGAAGGAGACCACAGCACCAACGTCGGTGGGCGACTACACCTTTGCGATGGAGGAGCATTTCGCGCAGGTCGCCGAACTGTTGCGGTTCCACGTGTACCCCACCTCTGTCAGCGCGTCAACCGTGGGCGGGCCGACGATCGCCGCCGGCATCTACCTCGTGGAGCAAAACAATCTCGCCGGTGGTGTGTTCCGGCCGGCGCCGCCAGGGGTGGAGGTAATGCCCCTCCCCGCGGCGCCCGGGCAGCCGGTCGATGGCGCCGGCACCGACGGCACCACCGCGACAACCATGGAGATCAATCCGGCACAGCCGCCGCCACCATCAGCGGTGCCGCCGCCGCCCACCGCCGTCTCGGGCAGCCTGATCCAGGACAAGGCCAATGTCGACGCGTGCGGCACCGTGCTGCAGGGGTGGGGGGTCCACGACATCGGGCAAATCATCTACGCCGGGGCGACGTCGGGCGACCCATTCACCCTCGACTTCACTGACGGGACCGAGTACGGCGGCCTGCCGCTGTCGATCCACAGCGTTCGGAACTACACCGAGAACGGCGTGCCCAAGGAGTGGAGCTCGACCATCACGATCGACGTGACTCCCCAGAACCCGCAGGCCAACTGAGCCGGTCATGATCCCGTCACTGCGCCCACTTCTAGCCCTGTCCGCCGCGGCGATGCTCGGCATGAGCGGGTGCAGCTCCAGCCTCTCGACCACGAACCGGACGCTGATTGACTTCGACTCCAACATCAGCAGCCAGACCAACAACTTCCAGACGCCGGGAAAGTGGGATGTCCTCTACTCGTGGGACTGCAGCCAGGTCCGTTCCCAGGGGAACCTTGGCGCGTCGGGGTTCAAGTTCGTCGTGTACAACAGCGACGATGGCTCGACCATTGCGGAGGACAACCCGTCGGTCGTCCGCACCGGTAAAAGTGGGCAGGGCACCGCGCACTTCCACCTTGCCGGCTTCTACAACATCAAGATCACGAGTACCTGTAAGTACCGGATCCGGGTCCTGAACGAGGCCTGACCGGGACCGCGCGCCGATGTTGCGGCCTCAGTCCAATCCGTTTCGAGAGCAGCTCGGGTTGGACGGGATCTGGGAGTTCCTGCCCGACCCGGAGGATGCTGGCGTGGCGGGCGCCTGGCCTGAAGGCCTGCCCGGCGGCGTGCCGATCGCGGTTCCGGCCAGCTGGAACGACCAGCTGCCGGCGCAGAGGGACTTCCTCGGCCCGGCCTGGTACACGACCACGTTCGAGGTGCCGCGGGCATGGGCCGGGCGGCGGGTGCGGCTCCACTTTGGCTCCGTCACCTACCAGGCGGACACGTGGTTGAACGGCGAGCCACTGGGCGGGCACGAAGGTGGCCACCTGCCGTTCACGTTCGACCTGGACGGGGCGCTGCGCGCCGGTGCGAACCGGCTGGTGGTCCGCGTCGACGGCCGCCTTGACCCGACCCATGTACCGCCCGGGAACCTCGGCCCGCGCGGGACCTTCGGCGGCATGATCCAGCGCGTTCCGGACACCAACTTCGACTTCTTTCCATTTGCCGGCATCGACCGCGGGGTACGCCTGGTCGCCACGGACGCAGAGGCGATCGAGGACGTGGTCGTGCGGACGGAGCTGGACGGAACAGTCCACGTCGCCGTCTCGCGCCCGGGCGCGGCGGCGTTACGTCTGGAGCTCCGCGGCCACGGCGTCGAGTTGTCGGCCGCGCTTGCGGCGGGGGAGGAGGAGACCGAGCTGCGCATCTCGAGCCCGAGTCTGTGGGCTCCCGGGGCGCCGAACCTCTACCAGCTGGCGGTGCTACTGGAACGCAATGGGCAGGTCGTCGACTCTGTCGCGCTCAACGTCGGCGTGCGCACCGTCGCTGTTGATGGGGACCGGCTGCTGCTCAACGGCGAGCCCGTAGTCCTGCGTGGCTTCGGTCGCCACGAGGACTTTCCCGTGACCGGCCGCGGAGAGATGCCGGCGGTCATGGTGCGAGACTTCGACCTCCTGCGCTGGACCGGCGCCAACTCGTTCCGCGCTTCGCACTACCCCTACTCCGAGACGGAACTCGATCTGGCCGACCGTCTTGGGGTCATGGTCATCGCCGAGACCTCGGGCGTTGGTCTCGTCTTCGAGGATGACGCGGTGGGCGTTCGCTCCGAGTTGCTGAGAAAGCTCGCCGGCGAGCTTGTGGTGCGCGACCGCAACCACCCGAGCGTCGTGATGTGGAGCCTCGCCAACGAGCCACGGCATACGCCCGGTGTGACTGACGTCTACTTCAAGGATCTCGCCGACCACGTGCGCAACCTCGACTCGACCCGGCCGCTCACCATGGCCAGTTTCAACCGCGACGGCGAGCCCTCCTTCGCGCACATGGACGTGGTCAGCGTCAACCGGTACCACGGCTGGTACTACAGCAGCGGCGACCTGGACGGCGCCATCGAACATCTCGAAGCCGAGCTGGACCAGCTGCACGAGGAGTACGGCAAGCCGATCCTGGTGACGGAGTTCGGGGCCGACGCCATCGCCGGGCACCATGCCGAACCGCCTGAGATCTTCAGTGAGGACTACCAGGCGGCATTGATCGAGGCGCACATCAGACTGCTGCAGGGCAAGGCCTTCATCGCCGGCCAGCACATCTGGACGCTGTGCGATTTCAAAACCCCGCAGTCAGTGCTCCGCCCGCACGCCCTCAACCTGAAAGGCGTCTTCACCCGCGACCGCCGGCCCAAGGCGGCGGCCCACAGGGTGCGCGCGCTATGGAGTGGCGCTACCGACTGAAGCGTTCAGGGCGCGCTTGATCGAATCCAGCGATGGCCGCGCCACGCGCGGGGCGTCCTCGCCGGCCTCGGGATCGAATAGCGCCATCGGCGCCCAGTGTGGCTCCACCACCTCCGGCGCCCACGGCCGGATCCCTGCGCCGCCGTGCTCCAGCAGCCAACCCGTCAGGTCTTGGAGCAGTCGAGCCTGGTCCGCGGCCGAGTGGGCGTACCCGGGGATCTCGCGGTTCCAGTCGCCGAATTTGCTCCCCGCGAGCATTGGCTCGGCCGGGTAGCCGAACTCGGCGATCATCACCGGCCGCGAGAAGCTCTCCTGGATCGCAGCCATCATCTCGGTTATCTCGGCGAAGCTGAGCGAATTGATGTTGTTCGACGGGTAGTACGACGTGCCGATGGTGTCGGGGAGATAACCCTCCTCACGCATGCAGGTCCAGAACGCCAGCACGAACTCGGTGCCCATGACCCCTGCCAGGTGGGTCGAGACCCGGGCTTCGGGATCGACCGAGCGGAGGCCCGCGGCGAAGCCGCGCAGGAGCTTGGCCTGGTGGGGCCAGACGTGTTCGCGCAGCCACGCCACCTGGTCGGGGACCGGCATCGCGCCGATGCCAAGGACGGTCATGCGGCCGATCTCGGGATCGACCCGGTCGGGCGGCCGGTAGGCCGAGGCGCGGTGCTCCGGCGGCCGGGGGCCGACGCCCGCTACCCCGAAGTCGACCTCGTTGCCGATGTTCCACGAAACCACCCGGGCCCCGGTGGCGAGGACCTCCGCCGCCACGATCGCCCCATAGTCGCGCAGGACGGCCTCCATCTGATCAGCGGTCAGCGTCTCCCAGGGCGGCACGCGGCCCAGCTCGGGGAACTGGTCGAACGCCGCGCCCGGCTGGCCGCCGATGTCGCCGTAGGTCTCCCAGAGCCCGAACTCTGGGTTGAAGTCGAGGTCGAGCTCCGCCGCCAGCCGGGCCTTCGCCAGCGCCTGCTCCAGCGTCCCCGAGTTACCCGCGGCAGATGTGTGGCGGGTGGTGGCGACCCGGGCGTAGACCTCGGTCGCGCCGTGAGCGATGTAGAGCCGCTGCAGCCCGGCCAGGTCGCGTACCTCCCGCGTGCCGTCGGAGTACCAGAATCCGGGCTCCGTTTGGAAGCGCTCGGACAGCGGGCTGACGGACAGCCCGACCCGAAACTGGGCGCCGCTCACCCTCAGCTAGAGGCTGACGTGCTCGACGGCCCTGCGCTCGTCGTCCCTGGGGGCGTGGGTGACGGTGCTGGTCGGGGTGTTGAAGATCATCACCGGCCGGGACTCGTCCCACTCGGGCCAGCCCGGCTGCCCGGTCTTGGCGAAATTCACCCAGGCCTGGTGCATCTCGGCGGCCAGCGAGCGGGGCCGGTCTGGGCCGCCAAACGCCTCCGCCTCCTCGGAGTCAAGGGTGTCGAAGACGAAGGCGACATCGAGACCGTGGGCAGCGCCGAGGTTCCCCACCGCGGTCCTCCAGGCGAACTCGTAGACATGGGTGGAGCCGCCCTGGCTGCGCCGCAGGGCGGCGAGCTTGTACACCGGGACGCGCATCACGGCGTCGGTGATCATCGCCCCCAGGATCTGAAGCCCGGAAGCGCCGGGGCGGTTCCGGCGATACCGAGCGATGGTGCGAGGTGAGAGGCGGAAGCGGGCGGCGATGGCCACGATCAGCAGCCAGGCGAACTTCCTCAGCTGTTGATTGGGTTGGAGATAGAGGCCCATCTCCTCCTCGGTGTAGCCGACCATCACGGGGATCTCGGCTCCGATGCCCGCCTCGGTCGCGGACCAGGGGTCGACCGAGACCAGGTCGTCACCCACGACCGCGCCGTAGCCGGCGCTCGGCTTGACGATGGTCCCGGAGTCCATCAACCGGGTCTGGACCGCCACCAGGGTCTCCGGGGGGATGGCCAGAAAAGCCTCCAGCGTCGGCTCCAGACCGAGGTCTTTGGCGATCAGCTCCGTGATCTTGCCGGGTTGGTCGCTGGGGTGGAGGCCGAGCGGGGCGCTCTGGATGATCGCCTTGCTGAAGAGCCCCGAGGGGCGGCGCGAAGCGAGCAGGGCCGCCACAGCCGCTCCGCCCGCGGACTGGCCAAAGATGGTGACGTTGTCGGGGTCGCCGCCGAAGTTGCGGATCTCGGTGCGGACCCATTCGAGCGCTGCCACCAGGTCGTACAGGCCAGCGTTTCGCGGCGCGCCGTCCAGGACTGAGAACCCTTCGGCTCCGACGCGGTAGTTGACCGCCACCAGGACCACGCCGTCGCGAGCGAAGGCGGTGCCGTCGTACGTCTGCAGGGCATTGGAGCCGCGCGTCAGCGCGCCACCGTAGAACCAGACCATCACGGGAACGGGAGCACCTGGCCCAGCGGACGCCGGTGCCCAGATGTTGAGGTTGAGGATCTCCTCGCCGGGGATGATCACGCTGGGCAGCACGTCATTGAGACGGTCGCTGTAGGGGGCCTGCGGCGGAGTCGGCCCGTAGCCGGTCGCTTCCCGAACGCCTGCCCAGGGTGGGTGCGGCCGTGGCAGCTGGAAGCGGTTTTCGCCAAACGGCGGCGCGGCGTAGGGCACGCCCAGGAACCGCGACACGCCGTCGACGACCACACCTTTTAACTGGCCGCAGCTGACGGCCACGGTGCGGGCCTCCTCGGCCGCCGGTCGGACCCTCTCCACCTCCATCCCCACAAGGTTAGTGCAACCGGTTGCACAATTCACAAATCGATTGCTAGGATCGCCGAGCGATGGGGGTATTCGACCCGCTGCCAGACCTCTGGGACGATGCCGTCGCGCCCACCGATCCTGTCGACCAGCTGGTCTACCGCTCCCGCCTTCTCGGCGCGGACCTGCGGGTCACCAACTACGCCGGCGGCAACACCAGCTCCAAGACGGCCGGGACCGACCCCGTCACCGCCTCCGCCGTGGGCCTGCTCTGGGTCAAAGGCAGCGGGGGCGACCTGGGCACCCTGACCCGAGAGGGGCTGGCCTGCCTCGACGTCGACCGCGTGCGCGGCCTGGAGCGCACCTTCCGCGGCGTCGCTTTCGAAGACGAACAGCTGGCGTTGCTGCCGTCGTGCATCGTCCTGCAAGGAGCGCCACCGTCGATCGACACTCCGCTCCATGCCTGGGTGGACGCCGGGCACGTCGACCACGTGCACCCGGACGCGCTGATCGCGTTCGCCACCGCCAAAGACGGTCGGGCCCTGGTGCACGAGGTCTTCGGCGACGAGATCGGCTGGCTCGAGTGGCAGCGGCCGGGATATGACCTCGGGCTCAAACTGCGCGACCTTCAGGCCGTCGCCCCGGGATGTCGCGGCGTCGTCCTCGGCGGCCACGGGCTTGTCACCTGGGCCGGCAGTGCCAGGGACTGCTACCGGCTGACCATCCAGGTGATCAATCGGGCCGCCGAGTACATCGCCTCTCGCGCTCCAGGCGCACCGTTCGGGAGCCCGCGCCAGGCAGCGCTGGACCAGGACGAGCGCCGGCGGCAGGCGGCTCGGATGATGCCGGTGCTGAGGGGGGCGCTGGGAGAGGCGGGCGCCGCCGCCGGGCTGGCCCATTTCCGGGATGACCCCGAGGTCCTCGAGTTCGCGGGCTCGGACGCGGCCGCTCGCCTGGTGGCTGAAGGCACCTCATGCCCCGACCACTTCCTGCGGACCAAGCGATCGGCTCTGTTGCTCGACATCGCTGCCGACCGGGAGCCCGCCGAGAGCCGTGAGCTGGTGGCGGCGGCCTTCGACGGCTATCGCGAGGGGTACCAAGACTACTATCGCGCCCACGCCCAGTCGGCTTCTCCGCCGATGCGCGACCCATCGCCCGCGCTCGTGCTCTGGCCCGGCGTCGGCATGTTCTCCTTCGGCCGCACCGCCGCCGAGGCCCGGATCGTGGGGGAGTTCTACGTCAACGCCATCAACGTGATGCGCGGCGCCGAGACACTCGGCGGCTACCGCGGCCTGCCCGAATCAGAGGCCTTCGCGATCGAGTACTGGGACCTGGAGGAGGCCAAGCTGCGACGGATGCCGCCGGAGAAGCCGCTGAGCCGCCGGGTCGCGTTGGTTACCGGCGGCGCCGGGGGCATCGGGGCCGCCATCGCCAGGCGCTTCGTCGCCGAGGGCGCGGCGGTTGTCATCGCCGACCTCGACCTGGCAGGCGCGCAGGCGATCGCCGCCGAGATCGGCGAGCAGGCCCTGGCGCTGCGCCTGGACGTGACCGAGGAGGCGTCGGTGGAAGAGGTCTTCACGGACTCCGCCCGCCACTTCGGGGGGATCGACCTGGTCGTCAACAACGCCGGCATCACCGTCGGCAAGCCGGTGACGGAAACCTCGCTGGAGGAGTACGAGCGGGTGCATCGTGTCGTGGACGCCGGCTCCTTCCTGGTCAGCCGAGCCTTCGCGCGCCAGTCGGGCGCCTCAGGACTTGGTGGCGACATCATCTACATCGTCTCCAAGAACGCGGTCTTCGCCGGCCCGGACAACGCCGCTTATGGCAGCGCCAAGGCGGCCCAGCTCCACCAGATGCGGCTGCTGGCCGCCGAGCTTGCGCCGCTCGGGATACGGGTCAACGGGGTCAACCCCGACGCCGTGATCCAGGGTTCGAAGCTGTTCGCCGGCGACTGGGGACGCGAGCGGGCCGAGCGCTACGGCGTTCCGGTGGAGCAGCTGGGGGAGTACTACGCGCAGCGCTCGCTGCTGGGCCTGGAGATCCTCCCCGAAGACATCGCCGATGCCTGCTTCGCGCTGGTGTCGGGGCTGCTGGCCAAGACCACCGGCTGCGTGATCCCGGTGGACAGCGGGGTGGCCGCCGCGTTCCTGCGCTAGCGCTAGATCCGGGAGGACCCGCTCGCCGGCGACCGGTCCGGCCACGGGCTGCCCACTCCGGGCAGCTCCAGGAAGCGATTCCACAGGATGTTCCAGCGAGGGTCGCCCGAAGGCTCGTAGTGGGCCAGGCCGTGCGACTGCTCCAGCAAATGCCGGCCCGCCTGGAGGTTGGAGAGAGTGCCCACCGTCACGGCCTGCACCAGCACGTTCCCGGTCACCGCGGCCTCGCTGGGCCCGGCGACCACGGGGAGCCCCGAAGCATCCGCGGTGGCCTGGCAGAGCAGCGGGTTGGCCGAGCCGCCACCCACGATGTTGATGATCTCCGGCAGCACACCAGAGACCCCGGTGATCGCGTCCAGAACCCAGCGGTAACGGAGCGCCAGGCTGTCGTAGATGCAGCGGGTGAACTCAGCTCGACCGAGGGGGGGCTCCTGCCCGGTGGCGAGGCAGTAGTCGGCGATCGCGCGGGGCATGTCATCCGGGTTGAGGAAGGCGGCGTTGTCGGGGTCGATCAGCGAGACCCCAAAGGGGACGGCGGCCGCCTCGGACATCAGCTCGGCGTAGGTGGGGGAGTGGCCGTCACTGTCGAGCCAGGCATGGCGGCAGCGCTGCAACAGCCAGAGTCCCATCACGTTGCGCAGCAGCCGGGTGGTGTTCCCCACCCCGTGCTCGTTGCTGAGGTTGAGCGCCATCGCCTCGGCGGTGACTGATGGCGCGGCCGCCTCGATGCCGACGATCGACCACGTCCCCGAGCTGATGAAGGCGGCGGGCCGGCTCCCACCGAACGGGGTACCGGCAACCGCGGCGGCGGTGTCGTGGCTGGGGCCGGCGACCAGGGGGACTCCCGGGCGGCCGACCCGGCACTCACCGGTGAGGGCGAGCGAATCGATGACCTCGGGAAAGAGCGAAGGGTTGAGCCCCGCCCCGGCAAGGAGCTCGGCGGACCAGGTGCCGTCCAGGGCCAGCAGCTGGGTGGTGCTGGCGTTGGTACGCTCGGCCGCCGGTGGTGCCCCCAGCCAGTGGCGGAAGAGGTCGGGGAGAAGGAGCAGTGTTCGAGCCGTTTCCAGCTCGGCCGGCCGCTCCTCGGCCAGGGTCAGGAGCTGGTTGAGGGTGTTGAACTGCAGGAACTGGATGCCCGTTCGCCGGTAGACCTCGGCCGGTCGCAGACGGCTCGCCAGCCGCTCGTCGGAGCCGTCGAATAGGTGGTCCCGGTAGGAGCGGGGCATGCCCACCAGCGAACCGTCTTCTCGCAGCAGCCCGAAGTCGACGCCCCAGCCGTCGATGCTGACGCTGTCCAGCGGACCTTCGACGCTCTCGAGTGTTCTGACGATGAAATCGAAGATCCCGGTGGCGTCCCACGCCACGCGGTCGGCAAGCAGGAGCGGTCGGTGGGATTGCCGGCCCACCTCGGTCATTCGCAGACCGGCGCCGCCGACCTCCCCGATGAAGGCCCGAGCGCTTTCGGCGCCCAGGTCCACGGCCAGGTGGGTGCTCAGGCGATCAGTTCCATCCGGCGGCGTCGCCGCCCTTGCGGGCGTCGACCCGAGCCTCCGCCTCACCGCTGTCGAGGTATCCGCGGAGTGGGTCCGCGGGCAGGCCGCGCGCCTCCCTCCAGCCGGCGAGAGCCGGCCTGACATCGGTGTCATAGGCGTCCTTGAGGACGCCGTTGGCGGCGAGGATGTCGCCTCTGTCCTGGGCGGCGCGGAGGGCCTCGCGGTCGACCAGGCTGGCCTTGAGCCATTGCTCCTGGAGCGTCATCACGGTGCGGATCATGGCCGGGATCTTGGGCTCGATGTTGTGCGACTGATCGACCATGTAGCCGGCAGCGCGCGCGGTCTCGGCGCCCAGCCCGGAGCCGAGGCCGGCGCCGACCAGCTCGTTGAAGATGAGGAACAGCTGGTAGGGGTTGATGGAGCCCGCGATCAGGTCGTCGTCCCCGTACTTGCGGTCGTTGAGGTCGAAGCCGCCCAGCCGCCCCTCGTCGAGGAGCACGGCGACGATCTGCTCGATGTTGACGCCGTGCGCGTGGTGACCGAGGTCGACGACAACCTTGGCGTGCTCGCCGGCTTTCTGGCAGAGCAGCAGGGCCATCCCCCAGTCCTGGATGTCGCTGTGGTAGAACGCCGGCTCGTAGAGCTTGTACTCGATCAGCAGCCGCATCGACGACGGCAGGAAGGCGTGGATCTCGGACACCGCCTCCTCCAGCCGCCCCTTCCGCAGCCTGAAGTCGTCCTGCCCCGGGTAGTTGGTGCCGTCGCCCAGCCAGAGCTTGAGGGCGCCGGCGCCGACGGCGTCGCCGATCTCGCAGCACTCGAGGATGTGGTCCAGCGCCCGGCGCCGGACCTGGACGTCGGGGTGGGCCAGGCTGCCGAGGCGGTAGTCCTCCTCCTGGAAGGTGTTCGAGTTGACGGCGCCGACACGCATTCCCCTGGCCGCCAGCGCCTGCCGCATCGCGCCGTAGTCGGGGTCGCGATCCCAGGGGACGTGCAGCGAGACCTTGGGGGCGCAGCCTGTGTAGCGATGCACGGTGGCGGCGTCCTCCAGCTTTTCCTCCGTCGACCGAGGCGATCCCGGCTCCGGGAAGACGCGGAAGCGGGTGCCGGAATTGGCGAACCCCCACGTGGGCAGCTCCACCTCCAGGCCCTCGAGGTTCTCGAGGGCTGCCTGTAGTTGTGCAACCGGTTGCATAGAAGCGATATTGTACTTGGAAGCGTGTGTCAATACGATCGATGCAGACCCGGCCGCCGCTCCGCTCAGCCCAGTCGCCGCCGGTGACCGCACCCCTGGCGACCGGGGAGGCAGCGCGCCTGCGCGACGTCGCCGAGCGCGCCGGGGTGTCCGTCTCGACGGTGTCGCGGGCGCTCTCCGGCGACAGCCGGATCAGCACTCCCACCCGCGAGCTGGTCCAGGAGGTGGCCACCTCGATGGGCTACGTGCCCGACATGGTCGCGCGCAGCCTCTCTCTGCGACGGACGTCGACGGTGGGGCTGATCGTCGAGGACCTGCGCAACCCGTTCTACGCGGACCTCGCCCGCGGGGTCGAAGAGGTGCTGACAGCCGCCGGGTACAGCTACTTCCTCGCCCACAGCCACGGCGACACGGCGCGTCAGCGGGTGGTCGCGGAACGGCTCGTGGAACGGCGCGTCGACGCCCTGCTGGTCACGGTCCCGTACGCCCCTGAGGTGCTGAAGCTTCGGCGCGTCCCAGTGGTGACGTTTGATCGGATCGCCGGCCAGGTGCATGCCACGACCGACCACGTGGCGGGGGCCAAGCTTGCCGTCTCGCACCTTGTCGAGCAGGGCTATGAGCGGATCGGGTTGCTCTACGGGCGGCCCGACTACCTCCCGGTGGCCGCACGGATCACCGGCTACCGTGACGCGCTGAAGCTGGCCGGGCGGCATGCCTCCGGATCCCTCGAGGTGCGCTGCGCCGACCTCAGCTTCGAGGCGGCAGATGAGGGGGCGCGCCGTCTCGTCGATGCCGGCGCAGACGCCATCTTTGCGATCAACGACGTGATGGCCGCTGGCGCCCTGGGGGCGGTGGTCAAGACAGGCCGGCGGGTCCCGGACGATGTCGGCGTGATCGGGTACGACGACACGCCGATAGCCGCCTGGCCATTCCTCAACCTCAGCTCGGTGGCGCAGTCGACCGCCGAGATGGGCATGGCCGCCGCCCGCCTGGCGCTGGAGATGATCGACGGGAAGCATCCGGATTCGGTCTTGCTCGAGCCCAGGCTGGTGGTGCGCGGATCGTCGACGCGGAAGGGCCCTCGGTCCGGCCGCCTGGAACCAATCGCCTGAGCACGGCGTTCCGGCTGTGGCCGGAGGAATTCGAGCCGCTTCGTGAGGAGACGCGCCTGGCGATCGAGTCCCTGGTGGCGAGCAACCCACCGGCGGAAAAGCCGGCGGACCGTCAGGAGTTCCTGCTTCAGACCCGCGCCAGAATAGCTGCGCAAGCGGCTCCCTCGCCGATGGCGGAGGAGCGCGAAATCGCCGGTGTCGCCTGCCGGCTCTTCCGTCCCCAGGGACAACCGCGGGGGGTGTACATGCACATCCACGGAGGGGGGATGGTGCTCGGAGCCGCAGTCAACGACGACACCATTAATGAGGCGCGGTGCCTGGAGCACGACATTGTTGTCGTCTCGCCCGATTACCGGCTGGCGCCGGAAGATCCATTCCCTGCGGGACCCGACGATTGCTTTGCCGTGGCGCGGTGGCTGTGTGAGGGCGGTAGCCGCGAGTTGGGCTCCGACCGCCTCCTCCTCGGCGGGGAATCGGCCGGCGCCTATATGGCCGCGGTGACGATGCTGCGAATTAGGGACGCTCTGGACGCGGCAGAGAAGGTGGCGGGGCTGAACCTGATTTTCGGAATCTATGACATGGGTGGCACCCCGAGCCAGCGCGGGATGCGGCCCCACGGTGGCTTCGACGTGCTCGACCCCGAGGAGCTTGACTTCGTGCGCGACAGCTTCGTGCCCGGGCTGACCAACGACGAGCGGCGCCACCCGTCGATCTCTCCGCTCTACGCCGACCTCCACGGGCTGCCCCCCGCACTCTTCACAGTCGGAGCGGCGGACCACGTCTTCGACGATTCCGTGTTCATGGCCGGTCGCTGGTCGGCCTTCGGCAACCGCACGGAGCTGGCCGTCTACCCGGACTGCCCCCACGGTTTCCCCATCCTGGACACGGAGCTTGGCCGGATGGGCCGGGCCCGGATCGAGAGCTTCATCAGCGGCATCGTCAACCAACCGGTTTGAGGCTGCTTCGAACAAGGGCGCTGCCGGCGGTGCCGGGATGAGGCGCGCACGAACCGGTGGACTGGCGGTGGCAGTGGCGGCGAGCCTGGCGCGCACCGTGCTCGGGCTACCGCCGGCCAGGACCAGGCGGGTGCTGGTGGAGTCAGACCTTGAGGTGCCGATGAGTGACGGCGCCGTGCTCTTCGCCAACCGCTGGTACCCCGTTGACGACCCCCGAGCACCGATTGTGCTGATCCGGACTCCCTACGGTCGGGGAGCCCTCCACTCGGTCATCGCCCGGATGTTTGCCGAGGCCGGCTACCAGGTGCTCGTCCAGAGCTGCCGCGGGACCTTTGGATCGGGCGGAGAGTTCGTGCCGTTCCGCGACGAACGGTCGGACGGTTTCGACACCCTCGCCTGGCTCGAGGCGCAGCCGTGGTTCGTCGACCGGGTGGGCCTCTGGGGCGGCAGCTACCTGGGCATTACGCAGTGGGCGATCGCCGATCGGTTGCCGCCGTACGTGCGCGCCCTGGCGCTCTCGATAACTGCGTCGGCCTCCGGCGAGGCGGTGGTCTACCCAGGAGGTGCGCTGGCGCTGCACACCGCCATGCCCTGGGCGTTCATGAACGATGTCGCCTCGCGTGAGGGGTTGCTCCGCCTTCTGCTCGGGCGCCGGGAGCAAACCCGTCGCGTCGATGAGGCGCTCCGGCGACTGCCTCTGGGCGAGGCCGACGAGACCGTCCTCGGCCGGCCGTTGCAGTACTACCGTGACTGGCTGGAGCACGACGACCCGGCTGATCCGTGGTGGCAGCAGGCCCAGTTCCGCGCCAACGTCGCCGGGCTGGACCGCCCGGTGACAATGTCCGGCGGCTGGTTCGACATGTTCCTTCCGGACCAACTGGACGATTTTCAACAACTGGCGGATAGGGGTGTCCCGGCGCGACTGGTTGTCGGGCCCTGGGGGCACGGCGGCCGTGAGCACACCGCCATCTCGTTCCAGCAGGCCTTCGATCTCTTCGACGCCGAGCTGCGCAGCGAGCCCCGGGCCGAGGGCGCGCCAGTGCGTCTGAAACTGGTGGGAGGTGGCGACCACTGGCTCGAGTTCGATGCCTGGCCCCCGCCTGGACGCGAAATTGTGTGGCACCTCGCTCCGGGCGCCAGCCTCACAGAAGCCGCCCCATTGGAGGCCGGCTCCGACGGCTTCCAGTACGACCCATCGGATCCGACACCCGGGATCGGAGGCGCGTCACTCCATGCGTCGAACACCGGGCCTAAGAACCAGGCTCGGAGAGAGTCGCGCGCCGATGTCCTGACCTATACCAGTGCGCCTCTGGAAAGGACCACCACCTTCATAGGTCCGGCGGAGGCGACGATCCACTTTCAGTCGAGCGCCCGCTCCGCAGACGTCCACTTGACGCTGTGCGATGTCGACGAGCATGGAGCCAGTACAAATGTGAGCGCCGGGATCCAGCGTCTTCGCCAGGTTGAGCCCGGGGAGATCATCGAGGTGTCGGTGCGCCTGTGGCCGGTCGGCGCGGTCTTTGAGCGCGGCCATCGGATCCGGGTCCAGGTCTCCTGTGGGGCACATCCGACATATGCCCGCAACCTCGGAACCGGCGAGTCCCCTCTGACCGCTCGTTGCGGAACCGTCGGCCGCCAGACCGTCTACCTCGGGGGCCAAACGGATTCCCATCTCAAGCTCAGGGAGTACTCATGACGACGCGGTGGCGTCAGCCTGATTCACCTGAGGCCGCAACCTGACCGGCGACTTCGCTCCCGGTCGCTGGCGGGCGCGCTGGATCTGGGCCGAAGACGCCGGCACTGACGGCCTCCGGACGGTCGTCGCCCTCCGTCGGGAGCTGGATCTGGGTTCGGTGCCGGCGAGGGTCCCGGCGCGGCTCTTCGCTGTGTCGCGTTACGTGCTCTTTGTTAATGGCGTCGAGGTGGCGCGCGGACCGATGCGGTCCAACCCGCGCAGCCAGTACTACGACGTCGTCGACCTCGGCCCGTACCTGCGCCAGGGCGCCAACGTAATCGGCATCCTGGCGGTCCGGTACGGATCGGCCAACGCCTGGTGGCTGCCACCTCCCGCGACCGCCAACGATCTTGGCGCCGGCGCCCTGGTCTTCGAGGCCCGCCTCGCCAATGACCGGCTGCTGGTTTCAGATGGCAGCTGGACCGCTACCCAGCTCGACGGTTGGGAGTCAACCCCCGGGCCCGAGATCTCCGGTCGGGGCGAGGAGATCCACGACCTGCGCACGCTGCCCCCCGGCTGGGCCGAGCCGGGGCGGCCGGCGCCGGAATGGCGTCCGGCGTTGCAGCGCCTGGCGCGCACCGCCGGCGAGACTGGGAGCCCCCAGCCGCCGAGCTACCCGGGGGGCCCGTACGCCGAGCGTCCGATCGGGTGGCCCGTTCCTAAACGGGTGAGCCTGGAGGCGGACGGCGACGGCGGCCTCACGTCCGACGGAGTGGTGGTGGGAACAGTCGTGGTCGACGCGGAGATCCCGGCGGGGGCGCGCCTCACGATCCGGGCGGCCGAGTTCCTCGACGCCGACGGGCGGCCCGAGCCGAGGGAGCTGGACGCCTCGATGGTGGTGATAGGCGACGGCACGCGGCGGATCCTCGAGTCGCTGGACATCTATGGGATGCAAGGGCTGCAGCTCGGCGTCCCGGACGGCGCCAGGGTCCACGACGTCTTTGTTCGCGAGCGCCTCTACCCGATGACCGGCGATGCGGGCTTTGAGTGCTCCGACCCCGGTCTCAACCGGATCTACGAGGTGGGCCGGCGGACCGTCAGCCTCTGCTCCCTCGACGCCTACGTCGACTGTCCCACTCGCGAGCAGCGCGCCTGGGTCGGCGATGCGGTTGTCCACCAGATGGTCGACCTGACCACCAACACCGACTGGCGGCTGGCGCGCTGGTACCCGCGACTGGCCGCCTCGCCCCGGCCTGACGGGATGCTGCCGATGGCGGTGGCCGGGGAGGTCGAGGATCGCGACTTCACGGTCATCCCGGACTGGGCCCTTCACTGGGTCCACGCGGTCCACAACCTCTACCGCTACACCGGCGACCGCGAGCTCGTGGCCGAACTCCTCCCGGCCGTCGAGGGTGTCGTTCGCTGGTTCAGCCGCTTCGTCGACCCCAACGGCCTGCCCCGCGACGTCGTCGGGTGGGTGATCATCGACTGGTCCTCGGTGTACACCGCGGGGATCTCGGCGGCCCTCTGCGGGCTGTGGGGTAGGGCTCTGCTGGAGTTCGCCGAGATGTCGGAGTGGCTCGGCGACAACGGGCGGGCCGGCTGGGCCCGCGAAACCCAGGCCCAGCTGGCGGCGGGCTTCGAGCGACTCTGGGACGCCGGCGCGGGCCGGTACTGTGACAGCCTGGTCGATGGCGTCCTCGAGCCGATGGCCTCGCAGCATGGGCAGGCAGCGGCCATCGTGGGCGGGCTGGCACCCGCCGATCGGTTTTCGCGGCTGGTCGAGGTGATGACCGACGAGGCCAACCTGGTGCATGCGGCGTTCAGCGCCCCCGACGGCCCGGCCGCACCCAACTCCGGCATCGAGGTCGGCGGCGGGTACCTGCGGGTGGGGCGTCCCGACCCCTGGTGGAAGGTTGAGACGCAGGTGGTTCGAGCCCAGCCCTTCTTTCGCTACGTCGTCCATGACGCGCTGGTGGAGGCGGGGAGGGCGGACCTGGTCGTCTCGCAGTGCCGTGATTGGATGGTTGCCCTGGAGCGCTGCCCGACGTCATGGACCGAGACCTGGTACGGCGGCACCATCTCCCACGCGTGGTCCTCGACTCCGACGCGAGACCTGGTCCAGCGCGTCCTCGGGGTTACGCCGGCGGAGCCGGGCTTTAAGGTCGCGCGGATCGAGCCGAATCTGGGCGACCTGGAGTGGGCCGAGGGCGCGGTTCCCACGCCCGACGGCATGCTGCGGGTTCGCGTCAGCAAGCTGGAGCTGGTCGTCGAGAGCCCGGTGCCCTTCATTCACGCCGGCCGGCGCTACCAGGCGGGCGCCGTCACGGTGGCGCTGTAGCCGGCCTGATCGGTCCACCGGCGGCGCCTCTCCGGCGATTCGCCAAGGCCGCAGGACCGCTGTGCTAGATTCGGCCACGGGGGACGAGGCTAACCGGCCACTGTGAAGGGGTTGATGTGACCACGTTCCGAAGGGGTGTCGCTGTTTTCGCCACCGGCTTGGCGATCATGTTGCTGCTGCCTGCGGCGGCAACCCACGCCACCGGCGCTCCTTCGTATCAGGTCCACCGCATCGGCGTCTACGGTGGCGAGCCGTCGATCACCTCAGACGGCAACGGCCTGCTCTATTCCACCTACCTCAACAAACAGAGCGTCTACAGGTCGACCGACAAGGGCTCCAGCTGGTCGCTGCGGACGGTGCCCGACCCGACGACCGGTGACGACTGCGTGGCCACCGACCAGTCCAACGCCGTCTACTGGTGCAACCTCAACGGCAGCGCTTCGACCGTGCCTTTGCAGGCCGACGTCTGGAAGTCGACCGACCAGGGGCAGACCTGGAAGATGGGCCAGAACGCGGTCAATGAAGGGACTGTCTGCAGCACCAGCTGCATCCCGTTCGGGGTCGACCGCCAGTGGGTTGACGCCTACATACCTCCGGGCGGGACCACCGACACCGCCGAAGTCGTCCTCTTCTACCACGACTTCTACGGTCCCAGCCACGTCTGGGTCAACATCTCCACCGACGGCGGCAAGACCTTCGGCACTCCCCAGGACATCCTTCTGAGCCTCAACGCCCTGGGCTCGCCGAGTGGACCGACGGCCGTGCTCGACTCGGCCTGCAGCACCGTCCCGACAGGCGTCAAGATCGTCAAGAGCGGGCCCCATAAGGGCCGGATCTACACCTCCTGGCTGGCCGCAGACCCGAGCAGCTTCCTCACCGGGTGCAACTTCACCCAGGCGCAAGCCTTCCACAACCTGATCGTGGCCTGGTCGGACGACGGCGGCGCCAGCTGGACCCCGGAGGTCGCGTACGACGCCGGCAATTTCCACGACGCCTCCAGCCCGTTCGCGGCCTTCACGCTGGACAACCAGGGCAATCCATACATCGGGTTCGTGAACAACCTGAACTGGACCGTGGCCTGCTCGGTGCCCGCCAACACGACCCCCGACTCGAGCTGCGAGTACGACACGTACGTGGTTTGGTCACCCGATGCCGGGGCCAGCTGGAAAGGGCCGTTCAAGGTCAACTCGAGTACCGGCACGCACTGGTTCCCGGCGATCGCCGCGGGCGATCCCGGCAAGGTGGACCTGGCCTGGCTGGAGACGTCGACGGTGGTGCCAACCGGGCCCAACGGCAAGGACTGGCCCGGGATGTGCTTCCCAACTGGCGGCTGTACCAACACCAATCAATGGTTCCTTTGGGCGGGGCAGTCGCTTGACCTCGGCAGCACCAGCCCGACCTGGGCTCTAACCAAGATCACAGCCAGCCCCATGCATGTCGGCGATATCTGCAATCTCGGCATCGCCTGCCCGCCGAGCTTCTCCAATCGCCACCTCGCGGACTTCATCATGGAGACCGTCGACCCACAGGGATGCGCTCACATCGCCTACGCGGACGACCAGACCACCCACGAGGTCGACTCGGCGGACCAGGTTTCCGGGTCGTGCGTCCTGGCGGCCGCCGTCACCACACCGACGCCCCCGATGCCCACAACCAGCACGGCCCCACCCAACCTCACGGCTGCCAGCCACGGCTGGGTACCGCTGGCGCTGGTGATCGCCGGCGTTCTGGCCGGGCTGCTTTGGAGAGCAGGGCGCCGCCGAGGGGAGGCGTAACCCGACCACGTAGCCATTGGTGCGGTGCCCTTCTGGGGGCACAGCTGATGGAGGAACACTGATGCGCGTAAGTCGAGCCGCCCTCGCCCTGGCCCTGGTCCCGGTGGCGCTAACCGCCTGTGGCTCCACCAGCTCCTCGACCGGGCAGGCGTCCACGGCTACCGCGACACCGGCCGCGACCGCAGCTTCACCCTCTGCATCCACCGGAACAACGTCCTCAGTCACCGTCAAGACCGCTTCGGTCACGGTCGCCGGTGCCCCCACCGACGTGCTCACAACCACCGCCGGCTTGACGCTCTACTACCGCACCACCGACACCGCCACCAGCGTCACCTGCACCGGCGGCTGCGCTGCCGCCTGGCCACCACTCCTGGCCACGGGCACGCCGACGGGTTCAGCAGGAGTTACCGGCACCCTCACCGTGTTCGCTGGTCCGCTGGGCAGCCAGGTGCTCTACAACGGGCATCCGCTGTACACCTGGTCCCACGACACCGGCCCGGGAATGGCCACCGGTCAGGGCATTGGTGGCTTCAAGGTAGCGACCCCGAGTCTCGCCGCCTAGTCTTCGACGGTGCAGCCGTCCGGCACGGCGCACCGCGAGATGAGGTGAGAGCTGGGGCGTGCCCAGGTCCGAGTGTCAGGTGGGGTAGACCTCGAATTCGGTTGCCTTGATCGTCACCCATACCCGACCCCCTTCGGCAAGCCGCAGCTCGGTCGCGGCCTGAGGCGTGACCTCGGCGACGACCCCGACCGGCCCTCCGACCTCGACGCGCACCCGGTCGCCCTCGAAGTCGATGCCGTCGACCTGTCCCGGCCAGACGTTGCGCGGGCTGCCCTCGGGTCGCTGACGATGCAGGCTCACCGCCCGAGGGTGCACCACCGCGAACGCCGACCCCTGCGTCTCTCCGGTCACCCGGATCTGATGTCCCTCGGGTAGGGTGATCAGGTTGCCGGACGCGGTGCCGCGATAGAGGTTGAGCCCGACCAGCTGGGCGACCCATCGCGATCGCGGCCGGGCGGTCACCTCCTGGAGCGTCCCCTGCTGGATGATGCGGCCACTCTCCATGACCACCAGCCGGTCCGCCATCGCCATCGCGTCCAGGGGGTCGTGGGTGACGACGATGCGGACGCCATCGGCGCCCGTGAGATGCGTCCGCAGGTCCCGCCGCAGAGCTGCTCTGGCGCTGACGTCGATGGCTGCCAGCGGCTCGTCCAGCAGCAGCAGCGCCGGCCGTGTCGCCAGGGCTCGCGCCAGAGCCACCCGCTGGGCCTGCCCACCCGACAGGCCTCGCGGCCGCTCGGCCGCCATGCCGGCAACGCCCACACGCTCGAGCCAGGTCCCGGCTTCCTGCCGAGCCGCGCTCCGCGAGGCGCCCCTCGAGCGCAATCCGTAGGCGACATTCTCGAGCGCGCTGAGGTGGGGGAAGAGGAGGTAGTCCTGGAAGACGACGGCCACAGGCCGTACTTCCGGCTCCAGGTGAATGCCGGAGGTGGTGTCGTCGAGGACCTCGCCGTCGAGCTCAACCCGGCCCCTGTCGATGGCAAGCAGGCCGGCTAGCGCCCGCAAAAGCGTCGTCTTGCCGGCGCCGTTGGGGCCGGCGATGGCTAAGATCCCCGCGCGCTCGGCGTCGAGCTCGAGGTCGAGATTCATCGCGCCGAGCTCCAGCGCCACCCGCGCGTGCAGCGTCACAGCGCGCCCAACCAGCGTTGCCGGAGCCCGATCAGTGCCGCCAGTGAGACGGTCAGGAGCACCAGCGAGACGGCGACCGCGTGCTCCGGGTTGCTCTCGAGGAGCACGTAGATGGCGGTCGGCGTCGTCTGGGTCCGGCCGGGCAGGTTGCCGGCGAATGTGATGGTGGCGCCGAACTCGCCCAGCGCACGCGCCCAGCACAGCGTCGCGCCGGCCGCCAGCGAAGGTGCCACCAGGGGAAGGGTCACGGTCCAGAAGCGGCGCCATGGCCCGGCTCCGAGGGTGGCGGCTGCCTCCTCGAAGCGCTGGTCCATCTGACGCAGCCCGGCCTCTGCCGTAATCACCAGGAAGGGCATGGCCACGAAGGCCTCGGCCAGGACCACCGCCCCGGTCGTGAAAGGGGAGGGGAACCCCGGAACCCCGGCCAGGTACTGGCCGACCAGGCCGCGCCGGCCGAAGGCGAACAGCAGCGCCACGCCCCCCACTACCGGGGGCAGGACCATCGGCAGGGTCACCAGGGCGCGAACCAGGCTCCGGCCGGGAAAACTCACGCGGGCCAGGATCCAGGCCAGGGGTACCCCGAGCACGACGCTGACACCAAGCGCACCCACCGAGCATTCGGCCGATAGGACCAGGGCCTGCCTGACATCCGGCGAGGCAAGCACCGGACCGAGATCGGGCCAGGGCGTGCGGAGCAGGAGTCCGACCAGCGGCAGCGCCACCATGGCCACGGCGAGCGCGGCCATGATCGCCACCGCGGTCGGTGGCCGGCGCTTCATCGGGGAGCCAGGAAGCCCCGCGCGAGGAGAGCCTGCCGGCCAGGTCCGCTGTAGAGCTGCTGGACAAACGCCTGCGCCAGCTCGCGCTTGGTGGTCCCCCGGACGACGGCAACCGGGTAACGCGCGACTACGTTCTGGTCTCCCGGGATGGCGACGCCGGAAACCTTGCCGCCGGCGGACCTGATGTCCGTCACGTAGACGATCCCGGCGTCGGCCTCCCCGGTCTCCACCTTCACCAGCTCGGATTTCACGTCCAGCTCGAGCGAGACCGGATTGACCTTCACTCCCTGCCGATCGAGGGCCTGCCGTCCGTACTTCCCGGCGGGGACCGACGGGTCCTCGAGCACGACCTTGAGGTCGGCCCGGGACAGGTCCGAGAGGCCTCTGACCCCCTTGGGGTTTCCGGGGGCCACCACGATCTCGAGAAGGTTGGTGGCGAAGTCCCGGGGCGTATCGACGAGGTTGGCCGCCACCAGCTTCCCCATGCTGGGCTCGTCCGCGGTGGCCACAACGTCAGCAGGGGCCCCTGACTCGATCTGAGCCACCAGCTGCTGCGAGCCGGCGAAGCTGAAGGTGAGACTCAGGCCGGGATTTACTGCAGCCAGTTTGGTCCTGTCATCCGTGAAGGCTTCGGTGAGGGATGCGGCGGCGAACACCGTCACGGACCCCGACTGACCCGCGGTCGGTGTCGCCGGGGCGGACCCGGCCGACGTGGAGCCGCCGCACGCCGCGAGCACAGTGAGGCCGAGCGAGGCGGCGGCGAGACGAGCGGAGGCGAGCAGGGGACTCCCTACTTCGCGCTCGGCAGCTCGACGATTACGTTGGTGGCTTTGACGGCCGCGACCACGGACGTGCCCGGCGCCAGGCCGAGCTCATCGGCGGCCTCCCTGCTGATGAGGGAGACGATCCGGTGGGGGCCCGCCTGTACCTCCACCTGGGCCATGACCTTGTCGCGGATCACTTTCGTCACGATGCCGGTGAAGCGGTTGCGGGCCGACTCCGAAACCACCGCAGCCGCCGCCGGCGAGGATGCCAGGGACTCGGCAAAGCGGGCCAGTTCCTCGCCATCGATCAAGCGGCGTCCGCCGCCGGTGGTCGGTTTGGCACCCAGCCGGCCGGAGTCCACCCATCTGCGTACGGTGTCGGGGCTGACCCTGAGGACGGAAGCGGCATCGGCCACGGTGTACTTCGCCATCGAGTCCATTTTGGCATTTGCGGCAAAAATGCGGCGCCCGACCTGAGGATGCGAGGGCAGGTGTGTTTACAAGCAACGCAATCGCGCCGCTCAGCGTACTGCTGGAGGCGGACATTCGGCGGCCGGGATCTAACCTAGGTACTGACGGTGACTGACCCAGTCCATCTCGACGAGTTTCCCCCGGCCGGGGCCACCGTTGTGCCTTCGCCAGGCGACAGCAGCGCGCATGTCAAGGACCGCCTCGGCCGACGCCTGCGGGACCTGCGAATCTCGGTCACGGACCGCTGCAACTTTCGCTGCCCGTACTGCATGCCCAGCGAGGTCTTCGGCAAGGACTACCGGTTCCTGCCGCGGGACGAGATCCTGAGCTTCGAGGAGATCGCGCGGGTGGTGCGCGTTGCTGCCGAACACGGGGTGACCAAGGTGCGGCTGACCGGTGGCGAGCCGCTGGTGCGCCAGGACATCGAGCGCCTGGTGGCGATGGTGGCGGCGGTGGAGGGGATCGACGACATCGCCATGACCACCAACGGCACCGCCCTGGCAGGCAAGGCCCAGGTCCTCCGGGACGCCGGCCTGACCCGCGTGACGGTGAGCCTCGACTCCATCGACGAGAGGGTTTTCGAGGCCATGAGCGGCGTGAGCGCGCCGCTGGGCCGGGTGCTCGACGGTCTTGACGCGGCCGCCGCGGTGGGGTTCGCTCCGATCAAGCTCAACGCCGTGGTGAGGCGGGGCGTCAATGACAACGGCATCCTCGACCTTGCCCGGTTCGGTCGGGAGCGGGGCTTCGTGATGCGATTCATCGAGTACATGGATGTCGGCACCACCAACGGCTGGCGGCTCGAAGAAGTCGTCAGCGCTGCTGAGATCGTGGCGGCGATCGACGCCGAGTTTCCACTGCAGCCGCTGGACGCGCAGTACCCCGGCGAGGTGGCGCGACGCTTCAGCTACGCCGACGGCCGGGGTCAGATCGGGGTGATCGCGTCGGTTACCCAGCCCTTCTGCCAGGGCTGCACGCGGGCGCGGCTGACAGCCGAAGGTCGCCTCTACACCTGCCTCTTCGCCACCGCCGGCCACGACCTGCGCGCCATCCTCAGAGGCCCTTCCGCCGACGACGGCTTGGGGGCGCTTCTGGGTCGGATTTGGCGCGATCGTAGCGATCGCTACTCGGAGGAGCGCGCCTCCATGTCGGAGCCGCGGCAGCGGGTCGAGATGTCTTACGTCGGGGGTTGACCAGCAGGAAGTCAACCAGGATGGGAAACGGGCGAAAGTCCTAGACTTTTGCAGCTACAGCTTCGACGGGAAGTCAGTGGGAGGAACATAGTGCGCCATCTGCTTCAGCGCCTCAGTCCTGTGATCGCCATCCCGGCCCTTGCCCTTGCCATAGGGCAACCCATGGTCACCAACGCCGTCAGTCCTCCGGCCAACCACCGGGTGACGGTCGACCAGGGGAGTGCATATGTCAGCGCAGACGTGCTGGGTGGCACCGGGACCTACAGCGACGCAACGCTGACGCGCTGCGGCATCGATCGCCGGATGCAGAACGAGCCCACGATTGCGCTCGACCCGCGGAACGCCGCCGTGCGCACGTCCGGCAGCAACGACTACTGCACCGTCCCCACCAACCACGACGCCTGGGCCGGGTTCTATCGCAGCACCGATAGCGGCACCACCTGGACCGACAGCCTGCTGCCCGGCTACCCACTCGACACTTCCAGCCAGGGCACGTCGAGCCCGCTCCATGGCATGACCCAGGGCGGAGCGCTGGCGGCCGGCGACCCGGTGCAGGCGTGGGATGGCAACGGCAACCTGTTCTACATGGGCAACAACTTCAACCGCGGGGCGCAAGACGGCAACTCGGCGTCGTTCCGTGACAACACCGGCGATGTCTGGGTGGCCACATACGCGCCGAGCAACCCCTCGGACAACACCACCGACGGTTCCAAGTACGTCCGGACCGTGATCCTTGCGACCAACACCTTCGGTCAGGGCTCCTTCAACGACAAGACCGGCATCGGCGTCGATCCGTCGACCGGCGATGTTTTCGCTGCTTGGTCCGACTTCCACGGCAAGGGCTGCAATGAGATCTTGATGTCCCGGTCGACCGACCACGGCGCCACCTTCAGCGCGCCGATGAAGATCAGCGACGGACTCTGCACCAACCAGGGCCCGAACTTTGCCTTCGGGCCCACAGGCCAGGTCTACGTCTCCTGGATCGCCAATAACGGCGGCTCCAAGAGCCAGAACGCCACCGTCAACGGCGCCGCCTTCGCGCGGTCGCTGGACAGTGGTCGGACCTTCTCCAAGGCCGCCATCGTCGTGCCGTACTCGCCATTCGTCTCCAATGTCTTCTCAGGCAACGGCGCCCGGGATTGCGGCGATGGCTCGCTCGCCTGCCCGTCCGGGTTCACCTTCCCGCGTTTCGACCTGGCGATGCCGACGCTGACCACCAATGGCGATGACGTCGACATGGCCTTCCAGGTGGCCACCTCGTCCGGTCAGGGACAGATCCAGTTCACCCGCTCGTCCAACGGCGGCGGCAGCTGGTCCACCCCAACCCCGATTGACGTTCAGTCGAACGGTCACCAGTTCTTCCCCTGGATGGCGTCATCTGGAGGAAAGATCACGGTGGTCTACTACGACAGCCGTGCTGACACCCAGTACGCCGCGGCGCGTCCACCCTGCAACAGCGCGACCGGCGTGACCAGCGCGTGCCTTGCGGTGTGGTCGTCGACATCAACCGATGGCGGCACCTCCTGGACTCACGCGCTCGTGAGCAGCGCCCTGACGAACCCGAACCTGGAGCAGTTCGGCGGGCGCCTGGTGCCGTTCTTCGGCGACTACATCATGGTTTCGGCGGTAGGCAACACCATCGCGGCGGTCTGGACCGACCAGCGTGACGCCGTGACCGCCCCGGACCCATCCGGTGACGCGGACAGCGATGACGTCGCCGGAAGCCCCGAGACCGGTGGAACCTGCACCTCGTCATTCAGCAACTGCTTTGACGGGACAGGAGGACTCGACCAGAACATCTACACCGCCCAGCTCCCCTGAGCTGGGCGGCGCGCACGCGCCCGAGCTTCTAGCAATGGGGCCCGCCGAGAGATCGGTTGGGCCCCCGCTGGAGCCACGACATCCGCGGCCGCGGCTGACAGCATCAGCCGACGGGAATTGCGCCGGAAGGCGACTTAGGTCATGCTTGCCAGGTGCGGGAACCCTGGGTTGAGATAGCCGGGTCAACCGCCGGGCTGGTTGCGGATTGGTCGGGGGCTCGGGGACCGTCCGCATGCTGAGTCCGGGCTTGACGTCTGGCTCGACGCCGTCCGCTATGCCCCTGGAGACCGGGCTGGCGTCCAGCTCACTGACCAGGCGGCTCCGTCGCGCCTTCGGGTTTCTGCCCCACGGCCGCTACCTCTCTGACGAGGATTGGAACCGTCGCCACCGGGCTATCGTGGCCCTGCTGTGGTTGCAGATGGTGGGGCTGGTTGCCTTCGGACTCTGGCGCGGTTACAGCTGGACCCACGTGGTGGTAGACGGCGGCGCGGTGACGGTTTTCGCGGCTTGGGCCACCCAGCCATACGGCGGTCGCCGCCTGCGCTCCTCGCTCGCCTCGCTGGGCCTCTTGACCGGCTCGGCGCTGGGCGTCCACCTTTCTGGGGGCGTGATCGAGGCCCATTTCATGTACTTCGTGGTGATCGCGCTGCTGATGCTCTACCAGGACTGGATCCCGTTCCTGGTCGCGATCGCCTTTGTGGTCGGCGAGCACGGGCTGATCGGCGTCCTGCTGCCGACCAGCGTCTACAACCACGGTGCGGCGCAGAAGGATCCGTGGTTGTGGGCCGGGATCCACGGTTCCTTCGTGCTCGCCGCCAGCGCCGCCAACCTGGCCTACTGGCGGTTCAGCGAGACCGACCACGCCAGGGCCACCCTGATGCTGCACCAGGCCGCGCGGGTTGACGGCCTCACCGGCGCCGTCAACCGAAGAGGGTGGGACGAACGTATCAACCAGGTCCTCAATCTTGCCCGCCGCCCCGGGCTCAGCATCGCCGTTGCCATCCTCGACTTCGACGACTTCAAGAGCTTCAACGACAGCTGGGGGCATCAGCGAGGTGACCAGCTGCTCCAGCGTTCCGTTGCCGCTTGGCGCACCGCCCTTCGCGAGGAGGACCTCCTCGCCCGTTATGGTGGCGATGAGTTCAGCTTGATCCTTCCAGGGTGCGACCTCCACGGCGCCATCACCGTGCTCGAACGCGTGGTTCAACTGACCCCTGAGTCTCAGTCCTGCTCGGTTGGCGTCGCCATCTGGAACGGCTCGGAGTCGTCGGGCGAGTTGATCGCCCGGGTGGACGAGGCGTTGTATGAGGGCAAGAAACACAAGCACGTTGACGACAGACGCATCTACGTCGCCAAAAGCGCCGCTGGTGGAGGGAGCACAGGGGCGTGGGCAGACCGCATACCCCGGCTGGTCGAGAACGGCGACATCGTGTCGGTTTACCAGCCGATCGTGGACCTCGGCTCTGCGAGCCTGGTCGCTTACGAAGCCTTCCCCCGGCCGACCGACGACCCCAGCTCCGAGAGTGACGCCGGCATGTTCGAGGCGGCCAAGCGAATGGGCTATCTGCGGGACCTCGAGTGGATCTGCAGGCGTGCGGCGCTCGAGGGCGGCACCGCTGATTCGCGCCACCTGCCGCTCTTCGTCAAGATGAGCGTTGCCCTGTTGGTTGACCCGTTGCATGACGTCGACCAGCTGCTGTTGCTGGCGCGCGCCGCCGAGCGCTCACCGGGACAGGTCGTGATCGAGATAGCAGAACAGGACGACAGCACCGAGCTCGACCAGCTGGTCGCGGCCGTCACCTCGCACCGCGAAGCCGGCTTCCGATTCGCCATCGACCAGTTCGGAGGTGGTCGCTCGACGCTGGAGGTCCTGGTCGCCGTGAACCCGGAATTCATCAAGATCGCGGGGAGCCTCACGGCCGCGGCGGAATCACCGGTTTCGCGGGCCGCCATTCAGGCGATCATCACCTTCGCCCAGGCCCAGGGCGCGACGGTGGTGGCCCAGGGGGTCGACAGCGAGTGGCAACGCTCACTCCTCCGCGAGCAGGGAGTGACCCTGGGCCAGGGGGATCTGTTCGGGCCGCCGGCGCCGCACGTTCGCGAGGCGCCTGCCCTTCAGCAGACCCCGGAGGTGCCCGAAAGCGCCAGGCGCGTTCCCTTGCAACGGCCGGCGCCGGGGGTGTCCTGACCGGCCCATTGCCGGGAGCGACGGGTCCCAGCTGGATGCGCCATCCAGCTTGGGCCGGAGGCGATACCAGGCTCTAGCCGTCCCCCCGTAAGCGCAGGCTCTGGCTCGACGGCACAAAGTAGTAGGCACCGGAAAGCGGGCGGGTGTAGTTGGTGAGCGCGTCTCGAGTGCCATCGGTCAGCCCGGCCATGCTCGCGAGCATCGCGCTCAGCCGCTGCTGATCGGCGCTGAAGCCCACGAACATCGTGCCGTGGTCGGTGGCCGTGCCGTATGGCATGTTGCGCCGGAAGATCTTGCCGAAGGATTCCTGGTCGGTTCGCGCCACGTGGGAATCCTGCGCCTTGTCCTCCAGCTCCAGGCTCTCAGCCTTGCTGCGCCCGATCACGCGCTCCTGGGAGGCGGTCTTCAGTGACTCCCAGGCGGCGGCGTCGTGGCTCCACTTCTGAAGTAGGAGGATGGTGCCGCCTGCACCGGGTGTGCCTTCGGGGATGAGGGCGACTTCCGGGGCTTCGATCAGGGTGGGATTCTCGGTGCCGTCGATGAACCCGGTGAGATCGCGGTCATGCAGGTAGGACCAGCTGGAGGTCTCGGAGACGATCGAAGCATGGGGCCGGAGGGCTTCGATCACCTCGCGCGACATGTCGAAGATGACGTCGTAGGCGCTGCCGGACAGCCACAACACCACGTCGTGCTGGGTCGCGGGCATCGTCCAGCCGCCGGCTCCGACGACATCGCGGTTAAAGCCATCGAGCTGCGCCGGAGCATCGTCGGCGGCGATCCCGCGCCAGAGCTCGGGCCGGAACCCCGCGACCAGGTTGACACCACCCATGGTCGTTCGGGGCTCTCGGAGAGAGGCGACGGCGTTCACCAGCGCCCCGCCTCGAGCCGGGTCGTTGCCGTCGAACTCCAGGTAGGCGTGCGACGCCGTTCCCAGCGCGAAGATCCCGCTCTGCGGGCTGTTCATCGGGGGGCAACACCCGTCATCAGGGCGACCGTATCGAAATTGAGCGGCACCAGTCGAGTATCGCCCCAGCCACTGCCCGCGGCGAGCTCCAGTAACTGTGCGGCGTTCATATAGGTATCGACGGTGTCACTGAGGTAGCGATATGCGTCCCGGTCGCCGGCAACCCATCCTCCCAACCGGGGCAGGGCGAGCCGTAGATAGAGCTCGTAGGCTCGACCTACGAGACCACCTGGAGGACGAAGGAACTCCAGGACCACCAGGTGTCCGCCACCTCGAACCACGCGTCTCATCTCGGCGAGCCCCATCTCGGGGTCGGCCAGGTTGCGAAGCCCGAAAGCCGTGGTCGCGGCATCGAAGGACGAGTCTTCGAAAGGGAGATTGGTGGCGTCGCCCTCAACCCATTCGATGACTGGGTGCGCCGCTCGCGCGACATCCAGCATGCGCCTGCTGAAGTCCAGCCCCACGATACGGCCGCCGGCACCCACCCGGCCCTGGAGTTCAAGGGTCAGTTGCCCCGTTCCACAGGCCACGTCGAGGGCGGCGCCGCCGGGCTGCAGGGCGGCGGCGTCGGCGGCTCGGCGACGCCAGCTGCGGTCCCGGCCGAGGGAGAGCACCGTGTTGGCGCGGTCGTACCCGGATGCGATCCTGTCGAACATCGCCCTGACCTTGAGAGCGTCGCGGGCCGGCGTCATCGATTGGGGTCCATCAGACGACCACCATAATCTCCTCGATGCCTGAGTTGAATCGGCCGGTCGGCCTGGGGCTGGCGGCGCGAGGTGACGTCGAGGAGACGATCGACTGGGTCGTTCGCGCCGAGCGGGCCGGCCTGGAGTCGGCCTGGCTCCACGACAGCTACTTCGAGCGCGACCCGATCAGCTTCCTGGCGCCGATGGCCCGAGCCACCAGCCGCATCCGGCTGGGAGCCGGCGCCCTCAACCCGTACACCCGGCACCCCTTCGTCGTCGCCTCGACGATGGCCACGCTGGACAACATCGCTGACGGGCGTTTTTCGCTGGCGTTGGGCAGCGGCCTGCCCCTGCGCCTGGCGCAGATGAACATCGCCTACGAGAACGCGCCCCAGCGGGTGGGCGAGTCGATAGACCAGATCCGGACACTGTGGCGGGGTGAGCGGCTGGTGCTCAACGACAAAGTGCCGCCGCTGGTGCCGATGTTCCCCCCGCCCAAGCGCATCCCGATCTATATCGCCGCCTACACTAGGGCCTACCTGGAGCTGGCGGGGGAGAAGGCCGATGGCTACCTCGCGCGGCCGATGGAGTCGATCGCCGCGTTCAAGGTGATGCGGGAGCGGGTGCTCGACTCCGCTCAGCGCCACGGCCGCGACGCTTCGGCGATCGACTTTCGCGGCTACCTGCTGAGCTATATCAGCGACTCCCGGCAGGACGCCCTCAACCGCGCCAAGCGGGAGCCTTTCGTGATCTACATGATCTCGATCCTGTCTGACATCTCGATGTCGAGGGCGGGTTTCCCCAAGGAGCTGCGTGACCAGGTCAACAGCCTCTGGCGCGCCGAGGATTACCACCGGGCGGCTGAGGCCATCCCCGACGAGCTGCTCGAAGCCTTCGTCCTGGTGGGGACCAGGCGGGATGTGGCCGAGCGGGCGGAGCAGTACCACCGCGCCGGGATGACGGTTCCGCTGCTCCAGCCGGTGGTCCAGGACGAGGCCCAGGTGCTGGCCACCATGGACGCGTGCGTGCTCTACGGCTCGGAGTCGGTAACCCAGGCCGCCGCCGCCGAGACCGGCGAGGTGATCGAGGTCCGCGGCCCAGGTGTGGGCGCGGGATCCAGCCTGCGCCAGCGAGTCGCCGGCGTGTACGAGATCACGCGGCCCTTCAGCTTCACGGCGTCGCTGGTGCCGGTGGCGCTTGGGGGCGCCTTTGCCTGGACCCAGGGCTCTGTCGACACGCTGCCCTTCGTGGTCGCGCTGGCCGCGGGCTTGACGGTCCACGCCGGCACTAACGTGATCAACGAGATCTACGACGTGCGTCAGGGCATCGACTCGATCACCTCGCCCAGGGCCAGCCACGCGATCGTCAAGGGCAGGGTCACCGAGAAGCAGGCCTTTGCCATCGCCGCCACCTTTTTCGCGATCACCATCCTGCTGGGGCTGTACCTGGTGTCGGTGAGGGGCCTGCCCATGCTGGGCCTCGGCCTGCTCGGCCTTATTGGTGGCTACTTCTACACGGCACCTCCGTTCCAGTACAAATACCGGGCCTTGGGGGTGCCCCTGGTGTTCCTGCAGATGGGCGTGTTGATGACCGTGGGCGGGTATTTTGCCGCCACCGGGCGATTCGACTGGCGCGTGCTGGTGCTCTCGGCACCCGTCGGGCTGCTGGTGGCCGCCATCCTTCACGGCAATGAGTGGCGCGACATCAGCGAGGACGTGCGGCTGGGCTTCACCACGCTGTCCGGCGAGCTGGGCAAGCGCGCCGCCTACGGGACCTATGTCGGCCTGGTCCTAGGCGCCTACCTGGTGCTGGCCCTGGCGGTGATCGCGCACGTGGCCCCGGTGCTGACCTTGCTGGCGATGCTCAGCCTGCCCGCTGCCTGGTGGTTGCTTCGCGCCGCCGAGCGTGGCTACTCGGGTAGCACCGGCGACATCAACACCATCGACCTGATGACGGCCCGGGTCCACGCCGTCTTCGGCAGCCTCTTGCTGCTAGGCGTCGCCTTCAACCGGTTGCTGGGCTGAGCCAGGCGCAGGTAGCCCGGATCTCGGGCCGCGACTTCCTGATCGGGATGGCCGGCGCCGGCGCGATCTGGACGGCCGCCTTCCGCGGCAAGACCGGCTTCTGGGCCAAGATGGCCGCCGGGGTCGGGTCGCTGGGAGCGTTCGCGCTGTACGCCAACCCCGACCTGCGCAAGACCCGTGTCAGGCCCGCGGACGTGGCCCGCGGCATCGCCTCGGCGGGTGTGCTCTACGGCATCTTCCAGGTCGGCGACCGGTTCGCGCGAGCGGTCATGCCCAACGGGGCCGCCGAGATCGACGACGTCTACAAGAAGCGGGGGCTGGCCCCGACTCCGATGATCGCCACCTCCCTGGCCCTGCTGATCGCGCCTGGCGAAGAGCTGTTCTGGCGCGGCCTCGTCAACCGCTACCTCGCCCAGCAGCTGGGGCCGGTGGCCGGCAATGCCGCCGGCGCCGCGATCTACGGTGGCATCCACCTGGTATCGGGCAACCTCACCCTGACCGGCGCGGCGGGAATCGCCGGTGCGTTCTGGAGCCTCGAGCACCTGGCCCAGGGACGGATGGCGCCGCTGATCGTCAGCCACGTCGCCTGGGATCTCTGGATCTTCCTGGTGCGTCCGACCGCCTAGCAGTCAGCCCCCCGGCACGAGCAGGGCTACGGCAGGGGAAGCGGCGTGGGCGAGGGGAGGGGAAGACCGCCACCACCTGGCTGGATCAGCGGCGACGGGGAGGGTGAGGGCGACGGTTTCGGCGAAGGGCTGGGCGACGGTCGCGCCGGCGGCGGCGCCGATCCGCCGGAGCCCTGGCCGCCCGGAGCCGGCGCCGACGGACTCGCTGACGGGCCACCGGGACCCTCAGGCCCGGGCTTCACCAGCCGCTGGTTACCCACCAGGGCGGCCATCAAGGCGGGGTCATTGCCATCCATCCCCAGGGCCCAGATGCCGACACCAAGGATGTGGCTGTCCGACGCCAGCCGCGCCTTCATGGCCACCGATGTGGGGTCGTCGTAGTAGACCTCGTGCCACTTACCCGACTGCTGGTAGGCGGTCCAGGGGACGTTGCCGTTGCTGTCCCAGTACGTCTGATGGCCGCCGGCGGCCACCTCTGAGTAGCTCACCGGCGTCGGCGGGCTCGGGCTCTGGCGGTTGGGCTGGTTGTCCGCGGTCACCCAGTCGTAGCCGTAGAAGGGCACCCCGAGGAGCACCTTCTGGCGCGGCACAACGGCGACATACGAAGCGACTGCGCCCTGGTCATTGGCGTGATAGCCCGTGAGCGGGGCGTTGGGGGAGGCCACCCCTGGCTCATACATGTCGTATGCCATCACGAAAAAGGCGTCCACCGAAGGCTGCATCGCCGCGACGTCGAACCAGCCGGCGGCGTCGCTGGCGGAGCTGGCGTAGGTGTCGACAGTGACCTGCCAGTGCGGGTTCTGCGCGTGCAAGCCGTCCGCGACGCGACGGATGAAGGACGCGAACGCGGCCCGGTCGGAGTTGCCGGTGCCTTCGAAGTCGAGGTTGGCGCCGTCCATGTTCTTGGCGCGGATGGCGTCGGCGAGCTGCTGGACCAGGACCGCTGACGCCCCGGTGTCGTTGGCCAGCCGGTGCAGCGCGTCCGAGTCGAAGGTCTTGGCCGTGAGGGTGACCCGGTCGCCGGCGGCGTGCGCTCGAGTGACCAGGTCGGCGAGCTGCTGGCTCTGATATCCGACCCAGCCGTTGCCCGAGTGCAGCAACGAGCCATCGCCGCTGACGTCGACGCCGAAATAGGCGACCGTGCTCAGCCTGCCCACGGCGAACCCGGCAGCCAGGTCCAGCGTCCAGTAGGGGGCGAAACCGAATACCTCGTCGGGCGCCAGCGGGGCCTGCGAAAGCTCTGGCGGGGCGGCGACGGGCGGCGCTGTCGCGGCAGGCAAAGAAAGCGGCACGGCCGCTTCCATCTGGTCCAGGGTGCGCAGCGGCAGCCGTGCTGCGGGCGGGTCGCGCAGAACCTGCAGGGGCGGGCGCGGGGCCGCCACCGGCGCTCCCGTCGCCACCGCCACCGCCGCCAGTACGGGGGCGGCCAGGATGCGGGCGCGCGGAAGGTGCAGCAGTCGCTGGCTGAGCAGCCGGATAGGACCTGTTACTCGCCTGATAGCAGTCATGAACCCCGCAGCACGGCTGGCTATATGTCAGTAAGACGAGGGCGATCCTCGCTTTCTTGCGGTCGACCCAATCGCGTTGGGACTGACCGGGGCGGTGCCCCGGTCAGGTATCGCGCCGCCGCACCCAGGCCGCCCCGAAGAGCGCCAACAGGCCGATCGCGGCGATCGCCGCGACCAGGCCCAGACGCCGCGGCCATGGCGAGGCGATCGCGGTCAAGGGCAGTGAGCCGGACAGGGGTGCCGACGAATCTCCACTCACAGACTCGGCGGCGTGGACACCACCGCCGCAACCGGCGAGCTGGACCTGCAGCGGGCCGTCTGACTGGATGTCGAGCTTGGCCCCGCAGCTGACCCGGGCCCGTCGGGGGTCGATCGTGACGCTGCTGATATTGGTGGCATGGATGTGCAGCACGTCCGCCACCGGGGCGCTGGGTGTGCTGCCCCAGTCCTGGAATTGCCGCTCGTAGGCGATAGCCGGAAGGGTTCCTCCGGTCAGGGCCCCGGCGCCGGCCTGGGTTCCGCTCGGAGTCGCGTCCGCGACGCCGAAGCCTTCGGATCGGACGTCGATCGTGCCCAGTGGGTTGCCGCCGGTTGAGTTGCGCAGCGCCAGCCCCGACAGCCAGTACGAGTGATCGGCCTCCAGCCCGATCCCCGGGAATGTCATGTGGGGGTTGACCACGTAGGTGACGTGGGCCGGGTTTCGATCGACCTGGCCCTGGCCCAGCCAATCGGCGGCGGGCTGGAACTGGTCGTTGATCGCGAGTGTCAGGTGCTCACCGGGGGCGAAGGCCAGGAACTCGTAGCGGAGGCCCAGCGCATCGAATCCCTGGTGGGCCTGGTACTCGGTCCCGGCGAACGGCACCAGCTCGTCGGTGTGCATGACCCACATCATGATCGGCAGGTTGCGGAACGAAGGCAGCATTGGGAAGGAGTTGCTGTCGGCTCCGCCGGTGGGGTCGTTCGGCGGCACCCAGATGCCCACTCCGGGCGGGCCCACCGTGGGCTGCGCCTTGTAGAAGAGGTCGGGATAGAGGGCCCCGAGCCGGAAGGTCCCGTAGCCCCCCATCGAATAGCCGGTGATCGCCGTGAAAGCGGGGTCGAGGTGGTAGCGCGACGCGACGTCGGCCCAGACCTCGAACGTGTCCGCCCCGGCGTACTCCACGTACCAGCCGTCGGGACCGCGGCCGGAGGGTGTGATCACGATGGACCCCGTGCCGCGCTCGCCGAACTCCGACTGGTTCTGGGTGAACAGGTACTGGTTGTAGTTGGCCGACAGGGAGTGGAGCAGCAGCGTCATACCGTAGCCCGAGGCGGGCGGTGGCTTGGACGGCACGTAGATGTTGTAGGGCTGCAGCTGCCCCCGAAGCTCTCCCTTGCAGCCGGCGTTACCGCCGCATGTCGTCGAGTAGTCGGTGCCCTGTTCGGTCTCGAAATGGCTCGACAGGATGCGGTCCATCGAACCAGTGAGCGGAACACCTTGCGGGAGCTGGTTCATGTCGTCGGACACGCCATTCTTCAGGCGGTCGAAATTCACGTCGTCATGGAAGGCGCTCATGTCCCCGGTCTTGAGCGCCTGGCCCTGGGCCTCGTCTCGCCACCAGCGCCGGTTGTTTCCGTTGGGGTCGGTGTTGGCCTGGCCCCCCGGCTCGGTATGCCTGAAGGCGACGTTGAAGAAGGCGCTGGCGGAGCCCGATTGCAACAGGCCGAGGCCGCCGGGCTGGGTGGCGGTGGCGCTGACGCCGGGTATCAGGTAGCGCCCCTGCGCGGCGTCGGGAGTCGACTTGTCCCAGAGTCCGACCCCCAGGCTCAGCCGGACGGTGCCGCCGCCGGGGTTCCAGTCGCTGTGCGGGACGAGCACCTCGATCTGCCGGCGGGTCATGTCGATGGCCGGGCTGGGGAGGGCGGTGACGGTGGCGGAGCCGGCGCGGGCGAGGTCGGCGTAGTGGTTGTGCACTGTCACGAAGAGATCGGCCGGGCCGGTCGACTGCGCCCCGTGGGGATAGGCGGCGACCGCGCTCCCGGGAGTGCCGATGGCCACCGTGAACGCCGGAAGGCTCGGGTCGACCAGAGTGTTGAGGGTTACCCGGAAGGCGGTGGCGTCGGCCAGGGGGCGAACCCTGAATTCGACCAGGTCGGCGGCATCACCGTTGTATCCGGGGCCGGTCGGGTAGGTGTAGGTGCCGTCCGGCGCCGAAAACAGATCCCCCGCCGTACGCGGATCATTGGGGTCGCGCACGGTGCCGGCGGCGCCGTGGTCGTCGTAGAGGTAGTCCTGGTAGAGATATTCACCGCTGCGGTAAGCGCTCGAGCCCGAGACCAGGATGGGCGCAGCTTTCCAGGCGCTGCCGGGCGCGTTGGTCAGCTCAGGCGCCACCACCGGGGGCTGGTAGAGAATCGACGGGCCGGGCCGCGGACCGCCTCCGGAGTACAGCGAGCTTGAGGGCGCCGCGGTCGCGGGCGCGCCCGCGAGCCCCACGGCAGCCAGCACGGCGAGCATCACCGCACACGTAGAAATCCGCCCCAAAGCCAACCTACCCGCCACAACCAACCTCCCCGCTAGCAACCCCTAATCCCGACCAGAGTATTCAGCTTTACGCCGCCCGCCGTCAAGATACCGTCTGCCGTTGATGCGGCTTTGCGCTGTGGGCGCGGGGCCGGCTGCAGTCGCCGGGCTTAGCTGGTGGGCGAGAGGCGGGTCACATCGAGGATCTGTTTTTCGTCAAGCGAGTCGTTCTCCAGAAGGGCAGCCGCCAGCGCGTCCAGCGCGCCGCGGTGCTGGGTCAGCTGCTCGGTCGCCTGGAGCAGGCACTCGTCGGCGATTCGCTTAACCTCTTCGTCGATCAGCCTGGCGGTGGCGTCGCTGTAGGGCCGCTCGCCGGGGAACCGGGCGCCGTCGGCGCCGTCGTCGGAAAAGCTGAGCGGGCCGACCCTGCTGCTCATGCCCCACCGGGTGACCATCTCACGGGCGAGGCGACTGACCTGCCGGATGTCACTCTCGGCCCCGGTGGTGATGTCGCCGAAGACCACCTGCTCCGCCGCCCGGCCGCCCAGCGCACCGGTGATCCGCCCTCGTAGGTACGACTCGGAGTAGTTGAACTTGTCGTCGACCGGGCTCTGCAGGGTGACCCCCAGCGACTGCCCGCGGGGAACGATGGTGACCTTTCGGACCGGGTCGGCGCCCGGCTGGATCAGGCCCAGGACCGCGTGGCCCGACTCGTGGTAGGCGATCCGCTCACGGTCCTGCTTGCTCAGCAGGAGCTTGCGCTCGGTGCCGAGGAGGATCTTGTCGATGGCCTGGCTGAAGTCGGACATCGACACCTTGTCGCCGCCGCGGCGCGCCGCCGATAGGGCTGCCTCGTTGGCCAGGTTGCGGAGATCGGCCCCCACCATCCCCGCGGTCTCGCCGGCGAGCTGGTCGAGGTCGACGTCGGGGCCCAGTGGGACGTGGCGGGTGTGGATCGCCAGAATCGCCGCCCGGCCCCGCTTGTCGGGAGGCTGGACGACCACCCGGCGGTCGAACCGGCCGGGCCGGAGCAGGGCGGGATCGAGCACGTCGGCGCGATTGGTGGCGGCCAGGACGATGACTCCCACGGCGGCGTCGAAACCATCCATCTCGGTGAGGATCTGGTTGAGGGTCTGCTCCTGCTCGTCGTTGCCGCCGATCCGGATCATCGCGGCACGCGACCTCCCGACGGCGTCGAGCTCGTCGATGAAGATGATCGCGGGGGCAGCCGCCCGGGCCTTCTGGAAGAGGTCCCTGACGCGGGCAGCGCCGACACCCACGATGGCTTCGATGAACTCGGATGCGGAGATCGACAGAAACGGCACCGCGGCCTCGCCCGCTACCGCGCGGGCCAGCAGGGTCTTGCCCGTCCCCGGGGCCCCGATCAAGAGCACTCCCTTGGGTACTGTGCCTCCCAGCCGCTGGTACTTCTGCGGCTCCTTGAGGAAGTCGACGACCTCCATCAGCTCGGCCTTGACCTCGTCGATGCCGGCGACGTCGTCAAAGGTGGTCTTCGGCTGTTCGACGTCGTAGACGCGGGCGCTGCTTTGCCCGAACCGGCCCAGGATCCCACCGGGTCCGCCCCCTGCCGCCGCCGCCGCCCGCCGGGTCAGGTAGACGAAGCCGGCGATCAGCAGCAGCGTGGGGCCAAAGCTGAACAGAAGCGTCTGCCACAGCGGTGCGGGCGGGTTCTCCGGCTGAGCGTTGATCGTAACCTTGTGCTGCTCCAGCAGCTGCTCCAGGCCCTGGTCCGCAAACGACGGTCGCTGCGTAGAGAAGTTGGTGGCCTTGGCCCTGGTCGAGCTCCCCGGTTGGTTGCCGCTGACCGCGGTCCTGGTCACGCCGGTGATGGCATCCCCGGTGCTGGTGACACTGCTGACGTTGCCCGCTGCCACCTGGTCCTTGAAGACGTTGTAGGGGATGACCACGGTGGTCGGTTGGGGAGGGCCGAGGAGGACGTTGGTGACGAAGATGTTGGCCAGCAGCAGGCCCAGGAAGACGAGCCAGAAGCGGCGCGATCGCATCGGGTTGACGGGCACGGCCGCTGGACGCTCGGCTGCTGGCTTTGGGGCTGAATCGGGAAGCTTGTCGCTGGCCAAGGGCCTAGCCTACATCCGGGCTCCGGTGGTCGTCGATGGCGGTCGGCGCGCTGCCGGACCTATAGCCGGCGATCGCCGGCGACGGCGTGCAGGGCCCACTCACCGGGCACCCCCTTGAGGGCGTGGCTGCCTCTCTCTTCGAACTGGATGCCGGACCCGGCGACGAGGTCCTTGACCGTGGAGGACACCAGGACCTCGTCGGTGGCGGCGCGGGCGCCGATGCGGGCGGCGATGTTCACCGCCATCCCGCCGATGTCGTCGTCCGACAGCAGCTCCACCTCGCCGGCGTGGAGCCCGATACGCAGCTGGAGGCCTAGCGAATGAACGCCTTCGATCATGGCGCCGGCGCATCGGATCGCCCGCGCCGGGCCGTCGAAGGTGGCCATGAAACCGTCGCCCATGGTCTTGACCTCGCGGCCCCGGAATCGCTCCAGCTCGCGGCGCACTACCTCGTTGTGCCTCTCGAGCAGGGCGAGCCAATCCCGGTCGCCGGCGGCGGCGGCGCGCTCGGTGGAGCCGACGATGTCGCTGAACATCACCGTCGCCAGGATGCGGTCGAATTCCTGCGATGGCACCGAGCGCTTGCCGGTCAGGAATTCCTCGATCTCGTCGACGATGGCGTCGCTGTCGCCGGCGAATGCCATGTGGTCGATGCCGGGCAGCTCGACGAAGCGGGCGCCCTTGATCTGCTTTGCCATCCACTCGGACGCGCCGCTGCTGACGACGCGGTCGCCTTTCCGGTGCAGGACCAGAGTCGGCACCTGGATCAACGGCAGGACCTCGCGCACGTCCACCTCGAAGAACATCAGGGAGAGCTTCCTCGCCATCGAGGGGCTGACCGCCTGGCGCTCCAGCTTGGCGAACCAGGCTCTCTGCTCAGGGTCATCGGCCAGGGAGGGAGCGAAATTGTCGACCGAGTCCCCCTCCCCCCAGCGCGGCAAGCTGAACTCATCGAGCGACTCCAGCAGAGCCTCCTGGGGGTAGGCCCAGGGGTAATCGGGGGCCCAGGTCGACCGCGCCATCCCGCCGACCAGCACCAGGGACTCGACCCGCTCCGGGTGCGTCGCGGTGAATAGGATCGACATCGGCGCTCCCTCCGACATCCCCATCAGGGTGGCGCGCTCGATGCCGGCGGCGTCCATCACCGCCCGCACGTCGTCCATGCGGTCTTCGAGCGTGGGCACGCCCTCCACAGGATCGGAGAGACCGGTTCCGCGCTTGTCGAACGTGGTCATCCGGCCGATCTGGAGCAAGCGGGAGAAGAATTTGAAACCGAGGCGGTTCTCCGGCATGACGTCCAGATGGCTGATGTAGCCGGGGACCATGACTATGTCGCGAGGCCCTTCGCCGGCGGTGCGATACGCCACCGACACGTCACCGCTGCGGGCATATTGGACCGGAGGGATCTGCACGTCAGCCAGTCTAGACATGACCAGTGCCGAAGTTCGAGGCCGGCGGGCCGCGGTCTAAACAAAAATTGATCTGGGCTTAACTGTCTTAACATCGGCATCCGGCGCGCCGGGCCGTACGTTTTGGCACGTGGTACGCCGAGCCCAGGACTACCGCGCCTGGTACTTCGTCGGGGCCGCGACGGTGATCGCCGTGGCGGCGTGGGAGATCTTGAGGGCGCCCATCCCACCTGCACTGTTGCGAGCCGAAGCCGGGCTCTTCGGACTCGGCATCGTCTATGCGATCGCCATGATCATGTTCCGCTGGCAGCACATCAACGAGCTGGCAACAACCTGCATCAACGTTGCCCTGGCCGGCGCCATCCTCGCGGTTGCCGCCCCCTACCTGGCCGACCCACTGCCCTTCTCCTTCGGCGTCCTCGCCATCACGGTGCTGCCGTCGATAGTCGGCGGCGAGAGCCAGGGCAGATCGTGGTCCCACCCCATGTCAGCGACCATCTGCGGGGTCTTCGCGATGGTGGCCGTTTGGCTCCGGCTCGGAGGCTTCTCGATCGGGGTCACCGAGATAGTGGTCTGGGGCGGGCTCCTGACCGGGTTCGGCGCCCTGGCCCAGGTCCACTGGCGACTTGGGCAATTCCGCGTCGAGCATCGATTGGAGCGGCTCGGGATCCTGGTGCGCGAGGCCCAGCGGCTGGGCGGCTCCACCGACCTGGAGCACGTCGCGGTGAGCGTGCTGACGGCGTTCCACGAGTGCTACCCCCATCTCAATTGGGGAGCGATCCTGATGTACGACCCTGCTTCGGACACTCTCCACCCGCTGCCGTTCGCCTTGTCACCGACGGGGATCATCGAACTGGACGCGGCGTCGAGCCCTCCAGTAGCGGTGAAGCGCAGGCAAGGGCTTCCCGGTATTGCCTTCGATAGCGGCGAGGTGCAGGTGCGTAACACCGCCAAGGAGTGCGCCCGCGACCATCCCACCCGCGACGCGGCCATGAACGAGCGGATCGACTCTGGCATCGGCGCGCTTCGGTCCGGTGTGGCGGCTCCCTTCCGCAACATCGACGGCGAGGTGACCGGGGTGGTCAGCCTGGTTTCGTCCACATCTGAGTTCCTCTGGAGCCCCGACGACATGTTGATGGTTCGCGGTCTCACCGAGCAGTGCGGTGTGGCGCTGGAGCGGGGCCGCCTCTACGACAACGAGCGCCGTAACGCCATCACCGACCACCTGACCCGGCTTCCCAACCGCCGCGAATTCGAGCGTGTTCTCGCTCAGACATCGACCGGGACGACATACAGCGTGCTGGCGATCGACTTCGACAACCTCAAGATGATCAACGACGAGTACGGCCACGAAGCTGGCGACACGGTCCTGCGTCTGGCCGCCAGCACCCTGCGGGCGGCGCTGCGGAACGAGGACGTGGTGGCCCGTGTCGGCGGCGACGAGTTCGCCGCCGTCCTACCGGCCACCGACGAGGGTGCGGCGCGGGAGATTGCCGGCCGGCTGACGGCATCGATGGCGGCGCTCGCGGTTCCCTTCGGCTCGGCGCGCGTCTCGATCGGCTGCGCCAGCGGGACCAGCGGCAGCGATCCCAGCGAGGTCTGGAACATGGCCGACGAAGCGCTTTATCGCGCCAAAAGCCAGGGCCGCAACCGGGTCGAAATCGCCGGACCTCGAGAGATCCCGGTTGAGGAGCGCCAGGTGCGCTGGAGCGAGGTGCTGCCGGAGATCCTGCGTCGGCGCGATATTCAAGCCGTCTTTCAGCCCATCGCCAGGCTCGACAGCCGGGAGGTGGTGGGCTATGAGGCTCTGGCGCGCTTCGGTGGCTCCGACGCTGGAGTGGAGGGCCTTTTCGCAGCAGCGCTGCGGCTGGGCCTGACGCGTGACCTGGACTGGCTATGTCGCCACGCCGCTATGCGTGAGAGCCACCATCTGCCCCCGGACGCGCTGCTTTTCCTCAACGTCGGAATTCCCGCCCTGCTCGACCCGCTCCACCCGGTCGACCAGATGCTGCTTCTGCTCCGCTGGGCCGGGCGCTCACCGGCTGATACCGTGCTCGAGCTCAGCGAGCGCGAGGCGGTTACCGACATGGACCGGTTCGCCGAAGTCCTGGCCGACTATCGGGCGGAGGGATTCCGCTTCGCCATGGACGACGTCGGGGAGGGCCATTCCACCCTCGAAGTGCTGGCGCAGGGGGTCCCCGAGTACATCAAGATCGCCCGACAGCTGACCCGCCGCGCCAGTAGGTCCGGCCCACGCTCCGCGATCCGGGCGCTGGCCACGTTCGCGCGGGACAACGGGGCCCTGCTTATCGCCGAAGGCATCGAGGACAACGCCGACATCGAGATCATGCGCGACCTCGGCGTCCACCTCGGCCAGGGCTACGCCCTCGGCCGTCCAGGCCGCGAGTACCAAGTGCCCGACGAGCGGGAGCTGTCCGCGGTCGTTTCCTAGGACGACCACCCGCAGCCGGACGTCATTCGCGGGCTGGCGTCGGGGGGAGGATCACCGGGCCACAGAAAGCCCTGACCAAGGTCGCAGCCCATCGCCTTCAGAGCTGCCAGCTGCTCTTCGGTCTCGATCCCCTGGGCGGCGGCCTCCATGCCCAGGGCGTGCGCCAGTTCGATCGCCGCCCTTACGATGGTGCTGTCGTCATCATTGTCGGGCAGGTCGGAAATGAAGACCCGGTCGATCTTGAGGCGTGAGACCGGGAAGCGGTGCAGCTGCATCAGGGAAGAGCACCCGGTCCCGAAATCGTCCACGGCCAGGTTTACGCCCAGACCCTGAAGCTGCTCGAGGATGCCGGACGTCACCGTCGTGTCCTCGAAAAGGGCGCTCTCAGTGATCTCAAGCCAGAGGCGGGAGGGGCTGGCGCGCGCCGCGTCCAGGGCATCGCGGACGGTTGCCGCGAGGTCTGCCTCCCGGAGCTGGTGCCCGGTGATGTTGGCGGCCACCCAGGATACCGGCGTCCCACTCAAATCCCAGGAGGCCAGCTGGCGGCAGGCGGTCTGAAGCACAAAGGCCCCGAGAGGGCCGGTCAGCCCGGCCTTGTCGGCCACCGGGATGAACTCGGCCGGGAAGATCAGGCCCCGGGCCGGATGCCGCCAGCGAACCAGCGCTTCGACGCCGTACCGCTCGGGTTCGCTCAAGACGTGGATCGGCTGATATTCCACCTCCAGCTCGTCCTGCTGGAGCGCCCGCTCCAGGTCGGCCTCAAGCTCGGGGCCGGTGCTCATCAGGTCAAATTTGGGCGGCCTCGCGAGCGAGACCGTTCTCGTCCGCCACGACCACGCGTCCGTGTGATGTCCAGACCACGCCCTCGCTCCGGAGGTCGCGAAGCACGCGAGCGACCACGTCTCGTACCGACCCCACCGCATTGGCCAGGCCCTGCTGGGTGATGTTGACCACCAGGGTCCCGTCGGGCTCCCGGCTGGCCAGGCTCAGCAGGTGCCCGGCTACCCTGGCCCGAACGCGGCCGAAAACGAGACCGTGGACGGATTGGCTGCCGGTGACGTAGCGATCGGCAAAGCAGGCGGCGACGGCCAGGGCGATGTCCACCTCGGTCGACAGGAGCGCCGCGAATCGGGACTCCTCGAAATGGAGGATCCTGGTGTCGGTCAGAGCCTGGAGACTGACCGGCGGCGCCGCGCCGAAGAAAGTGGACAGCCCGACCGCCTCGCCGGGTCCGATGTAGGTCACTGTGGCTTCACGCCCATCCCGGGAGGTGAAGTAGGCACGCAGCAACCCTGCTTCCAGGACTCCTGGTCGGACCCGCGACCCGGGGCCGTGAATAACGCCTCCGGACGGATACACGATCTGATCCGCGCCCAACGTCAGCGACTCACTGAGGTGGGCCGGGATGGCGTCGAGGAACCCTTTATTGATGCCCTGGTAATCCCTGCCCGTCATGCAACTCCGTTGAACGTATGCGGCCAAATTGCGGCGGTGGCGCGGATCGTGCTCGATTCGAGTCGACCGCCAATGCAAACCGGCCAACTCTCCCTGCTGCTCCCGCGCGGTCAAATCGGGCCCGCTTTCAGCCAACCTATATCTCGGCCGTATGCTGGGTGGTCCCTAATTCGAATTCCATGACTTCGGTCGATACTGCGACCTTGGTCACCTGATTACGGCTTCTTGCCGCAAGGCCTCCTCGTCCAAAATCTCGACGCTACCGTGTGAAGTCCCGACCAGACCGCTTTCGGAGAAGTCGGAGAGGCTGCGCGCGACCACGTCGCGAACGGAGCCCACGGCGTCGGCGAGACCCTGCTGGGTAACGCGCGCCACCAGCCTGCCGCGTCCGTCGTGGGCGGCAAGGGATATCAGGTGCTCGGCCACCCGCTGCCGGACCCGACCAAAGGCAAGGACTCGGAGTGAGTGGGCATAGCTTTCCAGCGTTCGAGCCAGGCTCTCGGCCACGCGGTGGGCCAGTGCCACCTCGGTAGTCAGCGCCGCCTCGAACTGCCGCGGATCGAAATAGAGGACGGTTGTGGGCTCGAGCGCCTGCAGGCTGCAGGGCCACCCGTCCATCAGAGGTCCGGCGATCGCGACCGGGTCGCCAGGGCGCATGTACCGAATCGTGGCTTCTCGCCCGTCCTCAGCGACGACGTACCCCCGGATCAACCCTTCCAGGACGATTCCCGGGCGCCGGGCGGATCCGGCGTCGTCGATCCTGGCGCCCCTCTCGTAGGCAACCCGTGAGGCGTTCCGCGACAGGTCCTCGCGAAGATCAGCCGGCAACTCGCTGAGGAACCCTGCGCCTCGGCCTGGCGCGCGGGAGGCCCCTGGTTGACGCTGGGCCTCTTGACTGCTCATATTGCTCCTGTGAGACTTATATCCGGTTTACTCGTTTTACTATCATACTATGAAGGATAAGCGAGAACTGAGAGGTGAACTGAATACGGCCGAGGCCGCCTCGTTTCTCGGTGTCAGCGAGGCCTCGGTGCGGCGCTGGGGCGATGGCGGACTCTTCCCGATGGAGCGCGTGGGACAGCGACGGCAGCGTCGCTTCCGGCGAGCTGATCTCGCTGCCTTTCTAGAGGGTGGGACCCGGCAGGGGACGCGTGCAGCCACTTTGGTTGCGGCGATCGGACGCGCCCGCGTGGCTCCGGGTACGCATCTCGCCACGCTCTTCGAGTCCGAAGCCGGTCGGATCCGGTACGCGGTGCCGTTCCTCCGCGAAGGCGTCGCGCTCGGCCAGCCGTGCTTCCTGGTCGCGTCCGGCGAGATTCTCGACGGCTACCTGGCCGCCATCAAGGCGGGTCTGGAGGACGAGCTGGCCGAGGCCGTAGCCCGCGGGCTCTTCGTGACCGCCCCCGGACCCGGCCCAACCGTGGATGCCGCCCTGGCGTTCTGGGAGGACCGGATCGTGGCGGCTGCCAACACCGGGCCGACGATCGTCCGGGGCGTCGGCGACATGGCCTGCGTGGCCGCCAGCCTGCCGGTCCAGCCGATGTTGACGTTCGAGCAGCTTCTGAGCGTCCTGATCAGGCGCCTGCCGGCTGTCCTGCTTTGCCAGTACGACGTGCGGGCATTTGACGGTCCCACCGTGCTGGCTGCCTTGAAGGCGCACCCTGACACCTTCGAAGTGGGCCTCGAGAAATTGATCGGCTGATCGACCGTTTGATCGCCTGCACGTTTCGGCGTAGCCGTTCAGCAAATTGACGTTCCAGTGGAATTGACGCCCTCGCGTCGCGCAAAATAACCCCGGGGGATCCGGCTGCATTTCGCCAGCCGGCAAATTGGGTAGGGAGCGGCGGCATGACCTCGACAGTCCACATCAATGTGCGGCGGCTCGTCCTGGCCGCTTTCACGGTCGCGCTGACCCTGGTCGGGTGCACGTTGATTGGAAATTCACTCCTGCCGGCCAGCGCGGGGGCGCCCTTCACGATGGGACCGTCGCTCAACCTTTCGGGATCGGCCGGCGGCACCGAGCCGCGGGTCGCTGTGGGGCCGGGCAACCACAGCTGGCTGATTACGAACGATGGCTCAGGGGTCCTGGTCTACGGCTCGGTCGATGGACGCCATTGGACCAAGACCGCGGGCAGGCCGACGCAGACCGCGGCGACCATCGACGTGGACATCGTCGTCACCCGGACGGGGCGCATCATCGCCAACGAGCTCGACTCCTCGGGCCCCTCGATCATCACCTCTTACTCTGACGATGGTGGCGCCACCTGGACCCCATCTGGAAGCACGCTGCTGAGCGCCATCGACGGCACTCAGATCGCCGACCAGGACCGTAACTGGCTGGCTGTCGGCCCTGATGATCCCGCCACTCACCAGCCGCGCGTCTACAACTTCTTCCACAACCTGGTCTCGGGCACCGCCAACCACAACATGTACGTACAGACCTCAACCGACGGCGGCGCCAGCTTCGGCCCACCGATTCCCACCACGCTCCCAGGAGACCAGGCGTGGCTGGATCTCCAGTGCGCCGACTCCGGCGGTCCGTCTGGCATCACGGTGAACCAGAAGACTGGCCAGGTGTACGCCATCTTCGGAACCAGGAGCTCGGCGGCGGGCGGCTGCGGCGCGTCGATCACCGGGAATTTCGAGGTCAACGTCGTGGCCGCCACCCGGGTCTGGGTGGCTACCGCACAGGCGGCCGATACTGCCACGCCGGGCAAGTGGACCCAGTCGCTCGCGGTCGATCAGAATGCGGCCGGGCACATCGTGGGGATGCAGCTCGCCCCAGGCGCCCTGGACACCGCCGGCAACCTGTACATCTTCTATCCCGAGTCGCCCAACGGCTACCCGGACTACGATGGCGCGGCACTGCGGTACACGCATGCCCCAGCCGACCTGTCGAGCTGGTCGTCGCCGGTCACAGTTGCGCCGTCCGGCGGAGCGGGGCACCTTCTGCCGCACATTGTGGTCGGCGACCCCGGCAAGATCGACTTCGCCTACTTTGAAGGCGTCAGCCACGGCAACGACCGGCCCCTCTGGTACGCCTGGGCGGCGCAGACCTTGAACGGACTGGACCCGCCAGCGGCGGTCAGCTTTTCCCGCGTCAGGCTCTCCGATGTGCCCACCTATCAATGGACCGCCAGCGAGATGATGGGAGCCTGCGGCAGCGGTCCCGCGGCCGGCGTCGAGAACGGGACCATATGCAACCGCTCCACCGACGTCTGGGGAATCGCTCTCGACAACCAGTGCCAGTTGGAGGTGAGCTGGCCCGCCGTTGGCGGGACAAAGGGTCCGCCGGATCCACCCAACTCCACCGCCAATGCCGGCACCTACGTGGCTACCCAGAGCCTGGGTCCGACCGTCTGCGGCCAGTCGGCCACGGAGGGTGTGGCGTTCTCGGCTCCGTCGCCGACACCGCTTCCAGACACCTCTGCCGGCAGCGGCGGTGTCAGCGGTGGGTGGCCATACCTGGGACTGGCGGGAGGACTCGTGATCTCGGTTTTGGCCGGGCGGAAGCGGAGGAGGAAGGCGGTCTAGGGCCTCCTCAGCCCTTCAGCGCATCGTCACCACATCTTCAGCGGGCCAGGGCGAGTCCAAACCTCTCCTGGGGGTCGCTGTACCAAGCGACCGGTTCCATCCCCCCGCCGGCGAGCAGCTCCTCCGTTCCAGCGCGGGTGTACTTGGTGCAGATCTCGGTGCGCATCAACTCGCCGGCCCTGAACTCGACCGTCAAGCCGGCGCCCGGGATCTCGACGCGCTGCTCCGTCAGTGACCTGAGGTACATCTCGACCCGGGACATTCCGGCGTTCCAGCGCGCGACGTGCTCGAAGGCCCGCAAATCGAAATCGGCAGAAAGCTCGCGATTTATTCGCGCCAGCAGGTTGAGGTTGAATTCGGCGGTGATCCCGGCGGCGTCGTCGTAGGCGGCCTGGAGCGACGCCTCGGCCTTGACCAGGTCGACCCCCAAGAGGAAGAAATCGCCCGGCTGCATCAGCCGCCGGACTTCGGCCAGGAAGGCACGCGTCTCTTCGGCCGAGAAGTTGCCGATCGTGCTGCCCAGGAACACGACCAGCTGGGTGCCGAAGCGCGGGATCTGTGTCAGGTGCTCGTCGAAGACTCCGGTCACGCAATAGATCGAGAGGTCCGTGTACTCCTCGACCAGCTCGGACGCCGCGCGGCGGATGGTCGACTCGCTGATGTCGAAGGGCACGAACGTCGAGAGCGTGCCCTTGCCCTTGGCGGCCTTGATCAGCACCCGCGACTTGGTGCAAGAGCCGGCGCCGAGCTCCACGATCGACGCCGCCCGCGTCCGCGACACGATCTCATCGGCGTGCCGCTGCAGGATCGCGTACTCGGTGCGTGTCTGGTAGTACTCCGGCAGCTCGGTGATCTTCTCGAAAAGGTCACTGCCGCGCTCGTCGTAGAACCAGCGTGGAGGCAGGACCTTGGGCGATTGGGTCAGCCCCCGGCGCACGTCGTCGATGAGGTCCTGACGGCTGTCGCGGCCGATGGTGTGGACGGCGACGGTGATTGGAGCCAGGCTGGTCATGCGTCACCAGCGGTGCGGAAGCCGCTGAAGATCTGGCGCCGGATGGGATAGTCCCAGTTGCGGAAGGTGTTGCGGGCAACCCGCGGCCTGGTCGCCCAGGAGGCCCCGCGGAGGACCTTGTACTCGTCCCCGAAGAAGACCTCGCTGTACTCCTTGTAGGGAAAACTGGTGTAGCCGGGGTATCCGACGAATTCGCTGGTGGTCCACTCGTACACGTCGCCGAGCATCTGCTCGCATCCCAGGGCGCTGGCGCCCTGCGGGAACGCCCCCACGGGCGCCGTGCCGAACAGGCGCTGGTCCAGGTTGGCCAGCTCTCTGTTGGGCTCCTCGTCGCCCCATGGGTACCGTCGCTGCTTCCGTGATTGCGGGTCCCAGGCGGCGGCCACCTCCCACTCGAACTCCGTCGGAAGCCGGCGGCCCGCCCAGCGACAGTACGCCTCGGCCTCGTGGAAGCTGACGTGCATCACCGGGTGGTTGCTCTCCACTGCGACCAAATGGCCGAACTGGTCCCTGACCCAGCCCGACTCGTCCCGGCGCCAGTACATCGGAGCGACCGCCTTCTCCTCGGCGCGCCATGCCCAGCCCGCTTCCGACCACAGCTCCCTGCGGCTGTACCCGCTGTCGTCGATGAAGGCGAGGTACTGGCCGCAAGTTACCGGGAACCGATCGATGTCGTAGGCCCGCAGCCGGACCGAGTGGAGCGGGTGCTCGTTGTCGTACGGCTCGTGGCTGTCGGAGCCGATGGGGTACTCTCCCGCCGGCACGGCCACCCCGTCGAGGACGACCTCGCGGGCACGAGGTGGCTCGGGGACGACCGGTCGGTAGCCGCCCGGCAGCAGCTGGAGGGCCTGCAGGATGGTCTCGTTGTGCTGGTGCTCGTGCTGCACGATCATGTCGTAGACAAAGCCGTTTCGCGTCAGCTGGTCCTCTCCCTCCAGGTCGACCTCGTCAAGGATCTCGACCGCGCGCCGGCGCACTACATCGCGATATTCGGCCACCTCCTGCCGGTTCAGCAGCGGCAGCGATCCCCGCACCCACCTGGGGTTGTCGAAGGCGTCGTAGAGGTGCATCCGCTGCTCATCGATTGGCGCCGATCCGGTGAGGCTCTGCACCAGCCACAGCTCTTCGAACACGCCGATGTGGCCGGCATCCCAGACCAGCGGTGACATCAGCCGGTTCTGCTGCTTCATGAGTCGCTCGTCGTCGACGGGGTCGAGCAGCTGGTTGGTGCGCGCCCGCGCCTCTTCCAGGTCGTCGATGATCTGCGATTTCCGGTCGGTGGCGGTCTTCAGTTCCATATGGACAGGTCCTCCGGGTCGATTTGATACCGATCTAGCTGGTCGTCGGCGGGGCATCGATGCTGTTCTGGAAAGCGCTCTCGGTAGAGGGTGAGCAGGCTCTCGGCGCCATCTGGCAGGTAGCCGCCGGGCATGCGCCGAACGGCGCGCATCGCAATGTCGAAGAGGCCCAGCGCCGCGACTCGGAGGGCCTCGTCCTGCATCGCACGGGTCGCAGATCTCCGCCATATCGCGAGGTCGAGGGGCTGGGCGTCGAGTAGATCCAGTGCCGAGAGGGTCGCGGTTCGGTCGTACAGCAGCGCCGCCAGCAGCGTCACCGGCACCGGTAGCCACTCGGGCGGCAGCATGTCCACGTATCGGACCTCGTAATGGCCGCGCGGGCGGACCGGCGGGAAGAGGGTGCTGAGGTGGTGGGTGAGGTCGTCGCGGTCCGGGCGCGGCCCCCCACGCTCCATCCATTCCGCGAACGACTCCCGCACGGCGGCCGGGGTCTCACCGTTGCGGGGCAGCGCCATGAACTCGGCCTGGCGGGCAAAACGCGCGTACGCCGCCTCCGGCTCCGGCCCGACCTGGCGTCCGTCGTAGCCGGTGCGGCTGGGGTCGACGGATTGCCAGGTCAGACAGCGCGTACCCGGCACTCCGGTCGCTTTGCCGGCGGCGACCGGGGAGTTGGCGAAGGCAGCCGCCAGAGACGGTCCGGCGAGGTTGGCCAACCGCCAGCGATCGGCCCAGGTCCCCGGGGCGCCGAGATCGAGATTGATCTGCATCGCAGCGGTCTGCCGCATCATCTGGCGGCCCGCCGGCCCGATCGCGTCGTAGTGCGCCTGCTGGGTCACGTAGCGAGGGCCCGGCGTCTGCAGTCCCAGCTGGTCGACCGAATGCCAGGGGTTCATGCCGCTGCTTAAGAGCCGGATTCCGGCCGGTGCCACCAGGCGGCGAAGGCGGGTACCGTAGGCGGCCGCCATCTCCAGCGCCAGAGCCGGACTTGGGGCGGGCGGTGGACTGATCTCGAGCTGGCCGCCAGGCTCGTACGTGACCCTGGCTTCCTCCACCAGCGCCGGCGCCGAATCGAGAACCGTGCGGAGGGCCTCAACCCCCACCGTTCCCGGCGGGTTTTGGGAAGGCCTTGCCGGTATCCATTCCAGCTCCAGGCCCACGCGTCCAGGACCGTCGGAGGGATCCCGGGTGGTGTCGGTGAAAAGCTCGGCAACCTGGCGCCTGACATCGGGGGGCGTGAGCCTGCTCGCTGTCAGCATCGAGCGGCCTGGCGCCGAGCGGAACCCATCGGCTAGGTGGGCTCGATCACGAACAGCCAGCCCAGGGCGCTGCGGCTGGAGCGCCCAACGCCGAAGAGCATGCGGATGGTTATGCCGGTGGTCTGCATTCTGCCTTCCTGTCTACGTAACTACGACAGCCTAGGATCATTCCCCTCGAGGGCGCAAAAACCCTATTCGACGCGCCCGGAGACGGGGCTGGCGAGGCTGGACACCGCCGTGGCGAACCGGTCAACCTCGTCCTCGCTGTTGTAGTAGTGGACGGAGGCCCGCACCAGCTTGGCCAGGCCGCGCGGCTCGAGGTCCAGCCGGCTGTGGCTCATGGCGCTGATCCAGGTGTTGATCCCCTGGTCGTACAGGCGGTTGCGCACCTCCTCGCTGTCGCGTCCCGCGACGGTGAAGGTGACTATGCCGCAGAGGCGCTCACCTCGATCGCGGACTTCGACGCCCGGTGTGTCCCGCAACCGCGCTCGCAGCTCGGCCGCGAGCCTGCTGACGCGCGCCTCGATGGCCTCGACCCCCAGGGCCGCGGCGTAGTCGCACGCCACCCCCAGGCCGACACGGCCGGCGACGTCGTATTCGAATGTCTCAAAGCGACCCGCGTCGGCTCGAGCCTGGAACGAGTCGCGCGTGGTCCATTCGGCGCCGTGCATGTCCAGCATCACGGGCTCGACGCCGCCGGTGGTGTCGCGGCGGGCGTAGAGAAAGCCGGTGCCCCGAGGCCCCCTTACGTACTTCCGTCCGGCACCCGACAGGAAATCGCAACCGATATCCCCGACGTCGATTGCGATCTGGCCCACCGACTGGCAGGCGTCGAGGAGGTAGGGCACGCCGTGGCTGCGCGCGATCTTCCCGACGGCCGCCGCCGGGTTGACCAGGCCGCCGGTGCTGGGAACGTGGGTGAGCGCGATCAGCTTGACGCGCTCGTCGATGGCCGCCTCCAAGGCTGCGACATCGACCTGTCCGTGGCGGTCGTCGCCGATCACGTCGATCGCCACCCCGGTGCGTCGCGCGACCTGCAGCATCGCGATGTAGTTACTGGCGTACTCCGTGTTTGAGGTCAGCACCCGGTCGCCCGGCTGGAAGCGAAGCGAGTGAAAGACGATGTCCCAGGCGCGCGTCGCGCTGTCCATCAAGGCGATCTCGTCGGAGCCGGCGCCGACCAGGGCGGCGACGGCGTCGTATGTGTGCTGGAGGCGCTCAGAGGCCCGCTCCGCGGCTTCGTAGCCGCCGATCCTGGCCTCCAGAGCCAGGTGGTCGAGGACGGCATCGATCACCGGCTGCGGCATCAAGGCGGCGCCGGCGTTGTTGAAATGGACTACCTGCTCGCAGCCGGGGGTCTCCGCCCGGACCTGCGCCAGGTCAATTTTCGGTGTGCTCACCCGATCAGTCGCGACAGGAGGCGACGAAGCTGCTGAACAGGTCGCGCGCCCAGCGGAGCTCCGACAGCTCCTCGGGGTGGCATTGGACCGCCACCACCCGGCGGTCGGCGGTCTCGAGGCCCTCGACGATCCCGTCCGAGCTCCTCGCCGTTACCCGCAGCCCCCGACCGATGGTGCGGGCTGCCTGATGGTGGAGGCTGTTGACGCGCAGGTGCTTGGAGCTGGCGGTCTCGGCGAACCACGAATCGCCATCGATCTCGATGTCGTGCGCCAGGTAATCCCGTCCCCGCGACTTCGGCGAACAGTGCTTCAGGTGGCTGCCGGTCTCGGTCTTGATGTCCTGGTAGAGGGTCCCGCCGTGGACGACGTTGATGACCTGCTGGCCCCGGCAGATGCCGAAAACCGGCAGGCGCCGCTTCTCCGCCGCCCTGACCAGCGCCATCTCCAGGGTGTCCCGCGGGCGGTCGGACTCCTCAACCCCTGGGGCAGCCGTCTCACCGTAGAAGCCGGAGTCGATGTCGGCTCCGCCAGGGACCAGCAGCCCGTCGATCCGGTCCAGCAGCGACACCGCCTCGCGACCAGGCATCGGCGGAATCAGCACTGCGATGCCGCCGGCGCGTTCGATGCTGCGCACGTAAACCTGGTTGGTGCCGAAGCGTGGGGTTTGCTGCTTAGTTGAGGATGTCCCCACCGTCAGGCCGATGACGGGACGCGGCGATGGCATACGTAATCGTAGTAGCGGTCGCCGCCGCGACCAGCGCCGCGGCTGCCAAGGCCGCGAGGAGTAGCGGGTTCCTGGTGGCGGTGTTCGGCAAGCTTGACGCCAGTGACACGAAGGCTCCCTCGGTCCCCTCCGAGCAGGTGTAGTCCGACTGCGGCACCGGCCGAGGGGCGGCATGAGTGAGGGTGTGCTCCTGGATGTTCGAAAGCGGCGGGCTGTAGGCGGCGTTGGTCGCGGCCACCCCCTGGTACACCAGGTTCTCGATCTTGCCGGTGATGGGGCCGAAGTCGACCGCGCCGCTGGGCACCCCCGTCTGCAGCTCGGCGGCCTGGCTGAAGCTGGCATTGCCGGTGGCTGCCAGCGCAGAGTTCGTCACCGTTGGGTCGACCTGGTACGGCACGGCATGGTAGGGCCCGCCGTTGACCGGGCTGCCGGCAAAGTAGTCGGACATCGAGGTGGCGGCCGCCTCCTGGACGGATTCGGGTGGCACGCCCAGGATCAGGTCGATGGTCTTGAGGATCGAGTAGATCGAGTGGTGGACGTGGGAGATGTACTGCGGTTTGACGTAGGCACCCGCTGTCAACGAAAGGACGCGGTTGGCGTCGACCGAGTCGCGGCCGCCCTGGGTATCGTCCTCGACGACGAAGACCGCGGTGTCCTGCCAGAACTTGGAGGTGCTGAGGCCCTCTACGATCCGGCCCAGCGCGTGGTCGTTGACCGCCATGAAGCTGCCCGGCGCAAGCGATGAGGAGTCGAATCCGTTGGTGTGGTCGTTGGGCAGCAGCAGGAACGAGAACTGCGGCATCAGCAGGTTCCCCGAGTTCATCAGGCTCAGCTCTTTGAGGTAATCGTCAGCCCGGGTCTCGTCCGAATCGTGGGTCGGGCCGAAAGGCACCTGGGTGGGGTAGATCGGATCGAGCCCTGTCGGGTTGTTGAGGATCCCGGGTACCGCCGAGCGGGGGTCCGAGGCGTCCGGCTGTGGGGTGCTCAGGCCGGGCAGGGTGGTGCTGCCGCCAGCCAGGTAGAGGCCCTCGCCCCAGACCTTGTAGCTGACGTTGTTCCGGGTGTAGTGGTGCCAGACCATCCCCCCGATGGGCTCGTTCTCGGGCGCCGTCCCGTCGATCTGGTCGCCGCCGTGGAAGACCCCGTTGATCTCGCTGGGGTCGACCTTGAGGTCGAACTCGTTCTCCTGTCCGGTGCCGCTGACCCAGTGCCCGTCGGTGCTGTCGAGGACCACGTGGTAGAGGTTGTCGCCGGTGGCGAATTGCTGCGCGATGGCGTGATGGTTGGGGGTGATCTTGCCGCCCAGATCGTTCAGCCGCTGGTCCCGCTCCGCCCCGGGCAGGTCGCCCAGGACCTGGTCGAAGGAGCGGTTCTCCTTGAGGATGAAGACGACGTGTTTGATCTTGTCCGAGGGACCCTGCCCGAAGGCGGCCGGGACCACGCCCGCGCCCCGACTAGACGGCGCACGGACCAGCCCGTTGTCCCTGGCCACCGTCCTGGTCAGGCCCCTGAGGTCGAGACAGGCCAGCGGCACGTCCTGGAAGAGTCCCTGCACCAGCCGCTTGTTGCTACTCAAGTTGGTGCCGTCCGGATGGTCGAAGCCGTTGGGTCCCTCTCCCAGCCCCTTGTCGCTGGAAACGTAGAGGTGCTGGCCATCGCCACTCACGGCGACCGCTGCGGGGTACCAGCCGGTGGGGATGTGGCCGAGGATGGCGCCCCCCAGCGGGTCCACCACCGCGACCGCGTTGATCCCGCCCTCCGCGACGAAGAGCCGCGAGCCGTCGGGCGCCCACGCCACCGCGTTGGGCATCGCCCCGGTGGGCCCCTTGGGGCCGAAAACGTGCATGTCGATGGTCCTGCGCACCGCGCCCGAGACGGCATCGATGAGGACCAGCTGGTCGTCGTTCGACGCCGTCACCGCCAGCGTCAGGTTGTTCGGCGAGAGCGCGATCCCCGACGGCAGGCTTCCGCTGAGAACGTTGAAGCCATCGACCTGGCGACCGATGTTGGTCTTGCTGACGACGGTGGGACTGGCCGGGTTGGTGAGGTCGTAGATCCAGACCGAGGACTGCTGGTTGCCGTTGTAGCCCAGCGGCGTGGTGGGGGGGAGGCTGACGCCGGCCTGCCGGGCGGCGGCGCTGTGGGCGTCGGCGTTGTAGAGGCCCCAGTTGGACACGTAGGCGCGCGATCCGTCCGATGAGAGCACCACTCCGAAGGGGTATTCGCCTGTGGCGATCCGCGCCACCATCGCGCGGGACTGGGTGTCGATGACGTCCAGGGTGTTGGTTCGATAGGCGGTGCTGTAGGCGTACCGCCCCTGTGGGTGGACGGCGAGGCCCCAGGGAAAGTCGCGGGCGCCGAGCGAGATGGCACCCAGCCGGGTGAATGTCGAGGTGTCGAAGATCCCGATCGAGTCCTTGCCGGCCTCGCTCACGTACAGCCTGGTGCCGTCCGGGGACTCGGCCAGCCCGTACTGCATGTCGTCGTCCCGGACGCGGCGGCGGTTCAGGGTGGCCGGGTCGATCACCGAGTAGACGCGGGTGTTGTCCGGCAGCTTCGGGTCGTTGCTGACGGCCTCGGATGAGGTGTAGACGCGGCCCCCGGTCCTGGACACGATCAAGTTGTTGGAGTAGGCGTCGGTGACGATGCTGCGCCCCGCCGGGGTGGCGAAGCGACCGTCGGGGAGGACAGCTGTGTTGGCAGTGCCGATGGTCGGCGCAATGCTGCCCGCAGGCGCGCCCATCGGGACTGACAGTGCGGGTGCCAGTGAGACGGACTCCGAGGCCGGCGCGCCGAAGCTTCTGGTGTTGAAAGCCAGCACCATGACAGCCAGCACGACCAACGCGCCCAGGCGCAAGGCTCGCCTGGTCCAAAGCACAGAGCCAGACCCTGGCGGGCGAAGGCCTGTGCCCGCGGCGCCCACGAGCCCACGAAATGATGCTTGTGCCACCCCCGGCATGTGGGGGAGCATAGCCAGCCGCAGGCTATGGGCGCATTAAATGACGAGAGGAATCGCTGGCGATCATCGGAGCGAGGTTGAACCGCCGGGAGCGACGCTAGGCTTGTCGAGTGACGAAAGCCGCTGATGGAGCGATGTCAGAGGAGCGATGAAATGAACCAGGCTGTCTCGCAGCGCGTCGGCAGCATGCTGCCGGCGATGGCGGCGTTCGTGTCGGCGATGCGGAACCCAATCCTGGCTGAAGCCCGCACCCGGCCTGACGCCTGTGATTTCCTGGCGGGCAACCCGCAGGAGCTCGCCCTCCCGGAGTATGTCGCCACCCTGCACCGATGGATCGAGCCAAAGGACAAGGACTGGTTCGGCTACAAGATGGCCGACCGCCGGGCCCAGGAGGTCGCCGCCCAAAGCCTGTCGAGCGAGCTGGGCATGGAGTTCTCGCCCGACGACATCCTCCTCAGCCGGGGCGCCTCGGGCGGGCTGATGGCCTGCCTCGAGATGCTGGTCGATAGCGGCGATGAGGTCATCTTCATCAGCCCGCCGTGGTTTTTCTACGAGTCGATGATCCTGCGCGTCGGGGGCGTCCCGGTGCGAGTCAAGTCGGAGGCCCCGGCCTTCGACCTCCCACTCGAGGCGATCAGGGGCGCGATCACGCCAAGGACACGCGCGATCATCGTCAACACCCCCAACAACCCCACCGGCCGGATCTACGGCGCGGATGCCCTGGCCACATTGGGGACCATCCTCGACGACGCATCAGAGGCCAACGGCCGCGCCGTTTATCTGCTGTCGGACGAGGCCTACAGCCGCATCCTCTTCGACGGCAACCGTTTCGTCAGCCCGGGACTGCACTACAGCCGGAGCATGCTGATCCACACCTACAGCAAGAGCGCGCTGGCTCCGGGTCAGCGCCTTGGTTTTACCGCGCTCACCCCCAACATGCCCGACCGCGACGAGGTCCGGATGGCGCACATGGCTGTAGGCTTGTCGGCGCTCCCCGACGCCTTGATGCAATACGCCCTGCCCGACATCGACGCCATCTCGATCGACCTCGAGCACCTGCAGCGCAAGCGCGACCGCACGGTGGAGGCCCTGACCGAACAGGGCTACGAGGTCAACCTACCGGAGTCGACCTTCTACGTGCTGGGCCGCTCGCCGATCCCCGACGACATGGACTTCGCCGAGCGGCTGGCCGCCGAAGGGGTCATCGTCCTGCCCGGCAGCGCCTTCGAGATGCCCGGCTATTTCCGTCTCTCACTGACGGCGACCGACGCCATGATCGATAGAGCGATACCGCATTTTGCCCGGGCCATCGAGACAGCGGGCGCCGCCGTCGGCGGGGGCTCAAGCTGACCACCGCGTCTCCTCAGAGGACCATCGCTGAGTCTCCGCGCCAGATCGACTGACCTCAGTCGGTCGGGCCGGCTGCCGATCGGACTGGTCGGCTGAACTTGGTCCGGGGCCGCTCCTGCAGCACGTCGTCGAGATAGATGTCCACCTTCTCGTTGTAGAAGCAGGCCAGGCCCTGGATCTTCTGACTCTCCGGAAGAGGCGACCGGTAGATCCAGACAAGGTCCTCGTGCAAGCCGGCCTCGGTCTCAACCGACCAGTAGGTCGCGGTTCCCTTGTACGGGCAGTGGGTCTCGGTCGAGGATGGCCGCAGCATCTCCATCCTGGTGTCGGTTATGGGGATGTAGAAGCGCGGCGGCAGGCCCGTCTCGAAGAGGATCCGGGGCGAGCGCGAATCGGCCAGGGTGACGCCGTCGACCTCTACCCGGACATGGCGCGAGCTGGCCAGGATGTCGACCCGCGTGTAGGGGTCGCGGGGGTGCGTGTAGACGGGCTCGTCCTCCTCGAACCAATCGGTCATGCTGCCCCAGTCGATCCTGACCAAGTCGCGCAGCTGCTCCAGTGGCGAATCGGCGAATTGGCGTGCCGCGCCGGGTGCGGTGGCGTCGCCGACCCTGACGTCGAACAGCTGAGCATCGCCCCGACTGGGCGAGTGCTCGACCTGTCCGGTGGGCACTAAGTCGGCGCGCACATCTTCTGCAGGGAAGTAGTAGGCGGGGTAGCTCGGGTTCTCCCAGACTAGGATGGGATGATAGGAGTCGGCCACCAGCATCCCCTTCAGATAGGCGCGCACGTGCTTGGAAGAAACCTCCGTGCGCACGCGCCCTCTAGTCGCCGGGGCCGCTACTTCAGTTTCAGCCAATTGAGGTCCTCCTATTACCGACCAGAACTGCCGTCCTCCTTCCCCCATTCCTCAAGCCCACGCGAATGTCGGTGTTCACCGACATCTTGTAACCAATGGGGGCCTTGTGGCTTCCTACTCTCGTTGAGCACGCCCCCCACGACCACTTTGCCATCGGGGTCGGACGTCGCGCTGATCGCCGCCGCCGACAATGACGGTTGCTCGTTGCCCGAAGCCCAGGCCCTGCTTAGCGCGCTGGCCGAGCCCAACCGACTCGAGATCCTGCGCCTGGTATGGCGGCGGGAGCTCCCCGCCGGCCAGATCGCCGCTCGCTTCCACCTCACCAGGACCGCGGTGTCCGGCCACCTCCGTGTGATGGAGCGCGCCGGCCTGCTGGCGCGCCGGAGCCAGGGCTCGCTGCGCCTCTACCGCGCCCGGCCGGAGCGGATCGCCGCGCTCTGGTCATTCTTCGCGGCGCTTCGATGAATGGGGTTGTGGTCACCGGGATGGGCTGTGTCAGCCCTGTCGGGAACGACGTGCCAGCCACCTGGAAGGCGATGGTCGAGGGCCGCTCCGGGATCGGGCGGATCACCCAGTTCGACTCGGCCGAGCTGCCGGTGCATGTCGCCGGCGAAGTCACGGACTTCGACGCCGCCGACCGCCTCGGTCCCAAGCAGGCGCGCCGCATGTCCCGCTTCAGCCAGTTCGCCGTGGTCGTCTCTGAAGAGGCCCTCAGCGACGCCGGGCTGGACCTGGCCCAGACCGACCGGGACCGTGTCGGCGTCCTCATCGCCAGTGGCGTGGGAGGGCTGCGAGAGATCGAGCAGGCCAACCACATCCTCGAGAACCAGGGCCACCGTCGCGTCAGCCCCTTCGTCGTGCCGATGATGATCGGGGACATGGCCTCCGGCAACGTGGCCATCCGCTTCGATCTTCGCGGCCCCAACTTCGGACTCGTCTCGGCGTGCGCCTCTGGCGCCCACGCCATCGGCGAGGCGGCCGAGATCATTCGCCGCGGTGACGCCGACGTGATGATCGCGGGCGGAAGCGAGGCGGCGATCACCCCCCTGGCTGTGGCCAGCTTCGTCGCCGCCCGGGCGCTCAGCGAGAGCGACGCCGAGCCCGAGACAGTCAGCCGCCCCTTTGACCGCGACCGCAGTGGCTTCGTCATCGCCGAGGGCGCGGCGGTCGTCATCCTGGAGTCTGAGGCCCACGCCCGCGCTCGCGGCGCGCGCGTCCTCGCCGTGGTGGCGGGCTACGGGGCCGGTGCGGACGCCTACCACATGACCGCGCCCGAGCCCTCTGGTCGCGGCGCCATCGCCTCGATGCGCAAGGCCCTCGTCCGGGCGGGGCTGGAGCCGGCCGAGCTGGGTTACCTCAACGCCCATGGCACCTCGACGGACCTCAACGACAGGGCCGAGGCCGCCGCCATCCACCAGGTCTTCAACAGCCACACCGACACTCTCCCTGTCAGCAGCACCAAGTCGATGACCGGCCACCTCCTTGGCGCCGCCGGGGCGCTGGAGTCGGTGGTCTGCGTGAAGGCCATCGAGACGGGCATGATCCCGGCGACGATCAACCTCGACAACCCCTCCGACGACTGCCGGCTGGACCACGTCACCGGCTCGCCGCGAGCGGTGGAGGTGCGTTCGGCGCTGAACAACTCCTTCGGCTTCGGCGGCCACAACGCGTCGCTGGTGTTCACCTCGGCCGATGCCTGAGATCGGCTACCGGACCGCCGGGCGGCGAGCCGCGATCCTTGGGTTGGGCGGCCACGTCCCCGAGCAGAGGGTCAGCAACGCGATGCTCTCCGAGCACCTCGACACCTCAGACGAGTGGATCCGCCAGCGCACCGGGATCGCCGAGCGCCGGATGGCGGTTACAGGCGCAACCACATCCGAGCTGGCGCTGCCCGCCGCCCGCCAGGCGCTCGAGCGCGCCGAGGTCCTGGCCTCTGAGCTGGACCTGATCGTGCTGGGGACCAGCTCTCCCGACCGGCCGTTTCCGGCCGCCGCCTGCGTCCTGCAGCGCCAGCTTGGAGCGGAGGGCGCGATGGCCTTCGATGTCCTGGCTGCCTGCAGCAGCTGGCTCTACGCGGCCTCGGTGGCGGAGCGCTACATCGCCACTGGCGGCGTGCGCCGGGCGCTGGTGGTGGGTTCCGAGGTCCTCAGCCGGATCCTCGACTACACCGACCGCGGTACCTGCATCCTCTTCGGCGACGGGGCCGGGGCGGCCGTGCTCGGTCCCTCCGACGAGGCCGGCTTTGACAGCTGGGTCATCGGCGCCGACGGCCGGCAGTCCGAGCTGATCTATTGCAGCCCCGACGAGGAGGACGGCCTGCCGCGGCTGCGGATGGACGGCAGGGAAACGTTCAAGTCGGCCACCAGGGTGATGGAGGAGGCGTCGCTGCGGGCTTGCGCGATCGCGGACGTCAGCCCTGACGAGCTGGCGCTGGTGGTGCCCCACCAGGCCAACCTGCGAATCGTCGAGGCCGTCGCCAAGCGCCTAGGCATCGGTCTCGATCGCTTCAGCCTCAACCTCGACCGCTACGGCAACACATCGTCGGCGTCGATCCCGCTGGCCCTCGAGGAGGCGTCCAGCGCCGACCGGCTGCACCCCGGCGATCGGGTGCTCCTGGTTGGCTTCGGTTCCGGGCTGACCTGGGGCGCCAGCGTGCTGACGTGGGGCACATGACCGGCATCGTCGCGATCCCGCCCTGCCCGAAGTGTGGCGAGTGCCACCTCCCCGACGAGATCGAGTCCAACCTGAGCCTCTGCCCGGGCTGCGGCCATCACTACAAGGTGCCGGCGCGCGACCGCCTGGAGCAGCTGGTGGACGCCGGCAGCTTCGCGGCATGGGACGACGAGCTCCGGCCCCAGGATCACCTCGAGTTCGTCGACGTCATGTCCTATCCCGACCGCCTGGACGACGCCACCCGCCGCAGCGGGCTCGACGAGGCGGTAGTCACCGGGTCGGCCAGGATCGACGGCCAGCCGCTTGGCATCGCGGTCATGGACTTCGGCTTCATCGGCGGCAGCATGGGCGTGGTCGTGGGGGAGAGGGTGGCACGGGCGATGGAGCGCTCGGCGTCCTGGGCGATGCCCTTCGTCGCGGTCACCGCCTCCGGCGGGGCAAGGATGCAGGAGGGCCTGATGTCCCTGGTCCAGATGGCCAAGACCAGCGTCGCCCGCTCCCGGCTGGCGGAGGTCCCGGTGCCCTACATCACCGTCCTCACCGACCCCACCCTCGGCGGCGTGATGGCCTCGTTTGGCGCCAGCGCCGACGTGATCCTGGCGGAGCCGGGCGCCACCATCGGGTTCGCCGGTGCCCGCGTCATCCGCAACGCTACGCACGAGACCATGCCGGCCGGGTTCCAGACTTCGGAGTCGATGCAGGAGCTGGGCTTCATCGACCAGGTGGTGCCGCGATCTGAGCTGCGGGGGACGCTGGGAAGGCTGCTGGCGATGTACCCCGTGCCCAAGACGACGTTCCAGGCGATGGAGGGTGGAGCGTGACCGCCTGGGCCACCGTGGAGCTCGCCCGGCATCCCGACCGGCCCTACGCGCTCGACTACATCAAGACGGTTTTTGACGAGTTCTTTGAGCTCCACGGCGACCGTGCCGGCGATGACGACCGGGCGATCGTGGGCGGTCCCGGGCGCATCGACGGCACCTCGGTGATGGTGATCGCGCAGCAGAAGGGCCGCACCCAGCCCGACCGGGTGCTTCGAAATTATGGGATGGCCCACCCCTCCGGGTACCGCAAGGCGCTGCGTTTGATGCGGCAGGCGGCTCGCTTCGAACTGCCGCTGGTGACCCTGGTGGACACCTCCGGCGCCTACCCGGGAGTTGAGGCCGAGCGCACGGGCCAGGCCTGGGCGATCTCGGAATGCCTCACCACCATGGCCCAGCTGCCGATCCCGATCGTGACGGTGATCATCGGGGAAGGGGGAAGCGGCGGCGCGCTGGCTCTGGCCGTCGGCGACCGGTCCCTGATGCTGGAGCACGCGATCTACTCCGTCGCCTCTCCCGAGGCGGCGGCATCGATCACCTGGCGAGACAGCGCCCGCAAGGGGAGCGCCGCGGCGGCCCTCGGCCTGACCAGCGCCGACGCGCTGCGCCTGAAGATCGTCGACGAGGTCATCGCCGAACCCGAGCCGGCCCACGTGGCACCCGGGGCCGCGGCCGAGAACCTCAAGGAAGCGCTGGTCCGGCACCTGACCGAACTCCGAAGCATCGATCCCGAGACGCTCGTCGGGGCCCGGTACTGGCGATTCCGCAGGTTCGTCTAGAGGTCTAGGTCTGGTCGCCGCCGGTGCGGCCGGGGCTCGACAGCTCGACTGGCTGGCGCAGCCCGGCTTTCCGGTGGTTGAGCTAGACCGCCTCGGCTCCGGCGGCGACGGGAGTGGCCAGGCTGTAGCCGGTGCCGGCTCGCTTGGCGAGGTACATGGCTTGGTCGGCGGAGCGAAGGAGGGACACGGCGTCGACGCCGTCGGCCGGGTGCATCGCGATCCCGATCGAAACGCCGGCCTCGATCTCGTGGCCGTCGATGTGCACCGGCTGTGATGCCGCCTCCAGGATCTTCTTTGCGATCCGCACCGCGTGTTCGGGAGACGTCACGTCGGCCGGCACGACGACAAACTCGTCGCCACCCAGCCGGGCGACAGTGTCGCCGGACCGAAGTGTCCGCGCCAGGCGGTAGCTGATCTGACGGAGGAGGCCGTCTCCGACATCATGGCCAAACTCGTCGTTGACCCCCTTGAAGTTATTGAAATCGAGCATCAGCAGGGCCATCCCGCGTCCGTTCCGCTTGCTCTGGGACAGGGTCTGCGCCAGCCGGTCCTCCAGCAGTATCCGGTTGGGCAATCCCGTCAGCGGGTCGTGCAGCGCCTGGTGCTCGAGGGCCGCGTTCTTGGCCTTGCGGTCGGTGATGTCCCGCAGGCTGACGATGAAGACCCTGTTTCCGCTGTGCTCGGTCTCGCCGGCGCTGTATTCGATCGGGAAGGTCTCGAGATCGCTCCGGATGCCGGTGGTTTCGCGGGCGCCGGACCCGATCCCCGCGTCCTGGTGACGCATGCGGGCAGCGAGGTATGAGCCGAAGTCGGCCTGGCCCTGGCTGGCGATGAAGACGCTGATCGGACGGCCGACCAGCTGTCGATCCTGGTAGCCGAACATCGACCGCGCGGCCCGGTTGATCGCCAGGATGGTGCCGTGGAGGTCGATTGTGACCAGGGCGTCGGCGGTGTTCTCGAGGATCGATTGGATCCATGACTCGCGCAGGTTTGCCTGGCGCTCGTCTTCCAGGATTACCAGGCGCTGGGCTCGCATCACGGTCACGACCTGGAAGACGCAGACCGCCACGATCGTGGTCAGGGAGGTGAGGACCGCGTCCCGTATCAGCTCGGCAGCCGTGAACGACTCGCCCGCCTGAGGCAGACCGAAGTGGAGCGCCGCCAGGGTCACCCCCGCAACCAGCTCCAGGCGGTTGCCGTAGAGCGCGATGAAGAGCACCACGATGTTGAGCGTGGGCAGGGCGATCAGCTCCGCCTCGTGGGACTGCGGACGGCTGAGGAGAAGCGGGCTGACGGAACCGAGAAGCGCTACCGTTTCGGCCCAACGAGGCACCCGACCCCACGGGACAGCATCCATTGCGAAGGGGACTCCGATGGCAAGCGCCAGCACGGCGTAAGCGCTCGGGACTTGAAACAGGGAGCCCGGGAGCGGCAGGCCCGAGAGGCCCAGCGCGAGTGAGGCAGGCAGTGGCTGCAGCAGACGCGGCAGGCGTTGCAGGTGGCTCCGCCACAGAGGCGAGATGATCAACAGCGCGCTCAACACGAGCGCGGTGGAGTGTGTCCAGCTAGGAGTCGAGAGGGAGTCGCCGGGCCGCAGCGCTATGGCCATGATCGACGCGCCGATGAACGGGCTGGCGCGCTGGAGCAGGCGCGGGGCGCTGAAGGGTCCGTCGGACCGCACCGGCTGGGGATCCACAGGTTGGCTGGCTGGGCTCATAGCTGCACATTAGGTCCGATCCGCTTCGGCGCAGCCGTGCAGCAGCGTGGAATTGGCCCCCTCTAGTTGATGGGGTTTTTTGAGACCAAAGTCGTCCCCCCGCGAGGGTCAGCCGCTCTCGCCGTTACTGCGACGAGAAATAGACGTTCTTGACCTCGGTATAAGCGGCCATTGCATGCATCCCGAGCTCTCTGCCAAAGCCGCTCTTCTTGAATCCGCCGAAAGGAGCCTCCTGGTGGACGCTGTGGTTGGAGTTCACCGACAGCGCCCCCGTGCGCAGGGCCTGCGAAACCCGCAGAGCGCGTCCCAGGTCGCGAGTCCACAGAGACCCGGAGAGGCCGTACTGGACGTCGTTGGCCAGTCGCACCGCCTCGGATTCGCCCTCGAACGGGATGATCGCGGCCACCGGTCCGAAGATCTCCTCCTGCGCGATGCGCATGCGGTTCTCTACGCCCGCGAACACGGTCGGCGAGAGGTAGCTGGCGCCGGTCTTCGTGCCGGGCGGTGCCCCGCCGCCGGTAACCAGCTCGGCGCCTTCACTCTTGCCGAGGTCGACGTAACCGCCTACCTTGTCGCGCTGTCCGACCGAGATCAGCGGTCCCATCTCGGTCTCATCTTTGAGCGGGTCCCCGACCCGAATCCGTTCCGCGCGGCGAACGAAGGCGGCCACAAAGTCGTCATAGGCCGACTTCTCGACGAGCATGCGGCTGCGGGCGCAGCAGTCCTGGCCTGCGTTGCCGAACACCGCCATAGCCGTGCTCTCGACGCAGCGCTCCAGATCGGCGTCTGCGAATACGACGCAAGCGGACTTTCCGCCCAACTCGAGGGAGACGCGACTGAGGTTGCCGGCCGCCGCTTTTACGATCGAGATGCCGGTGGTAGTTTCGCCGGTGAAGGAGATCTTGGCCACCCGCGGGTCGGAGACAAGGGCATTGCCCACCGAGGAGCCCGGCCCGGGGATCACAGAGATGCAGCCAGGCGGCAGGCCCGCCTCAAGCAGCAGCTCGCCCAGCATCAGGGCGGTCAGCGGGGTGTAGGACGCCGGCTTCAGAACCACAGGGTTCCCACAGGCCAGGGCCGGCGCCAGTTTCCATGTGGCAATCAGCAACGGGAAATTCCAGGGCACGATCAGGGCGACGACCCCTATCGGCTGGCGCAGGACGACGTCGAGCCCCGGGTCCTGGACCGGGACCACCTCGCCAAAGAACTTGTTGGCCGCGCCGGCGTAGTACTCCAGGCACGCCGCCGCCCCCTCGACCTCCGAGCGCGCGTCCCCGATCGGCTTGCCGGCGTTGCGAGCTTCCATCGTCGCGAAGCTCTCGGAGCGTTCGCGCAGCAGGGCCGCCGCGCGCGCCAGCACTCTTCCCCTCGCCGTCGCCGAGGTCCTCGGCCAGGCGCCTTCTTCGAACTCAGTTTGGGCTCTCTCAAGCGCGTCATCGACGTCGGCCAAGCCGGCCTGGCTCACCGCCGCCATGACCGCCCCGGTCGAGGGCTCGATGATGTCAAAAGCGTCGCCGTCGCGTCCTGCGGTGGACTGCCCACCGACCAGCATCGAGTGCCTCATGTGTCTCCATGTCGCCCGGCTGGTTGGATTGCTGGCCGGGTGATCAGGTGGCATGATACGCGACTGTGAGCCGCCGTCCGGCCGCTCTCCACGAGGTGCGAAGCATGCGGCTCTCCGGCAAAGTGGCGCTGATCACCGGCGCCGCCAGTGGCATCGGCAGGACCGCGGCCAAGCTCTTCGCGGAGGAAGGCGCCTCGGTCCTCATTTCCGACGTCGCGGAGGAGGCCGGGCACGAGGCGGTCGCGGAGATCGAGCAGGCGGGGGGTACCGCAGACTTCTGCCGCGCCGACGTCTCGAAGGGCGCCGAGGTCGAGGCGCTGATGGCCTACGTGATGGAGAAGTTCGGCGGCCTCCACGTCCTCTACAACAACGCCGGCATCATGCACCCCGCGGACGGCGGCACGCTGGAGACCAGCGACGAGATCTGGGACCTCGTGGCGGCCGTGAACATGAAGGGCGTCTGGCTCTGCTGCAAGCACGGCATCCCAGTGATGCTCAAGTCGGGCGGCGGCTCGATCATCAACGTCGCCTCGTTCGTCGCCCTGGTGGGGGCGGCGACACCTCAGATCGCCTACACCGCAAGCAAGGGTGGGGTGCTGTCGATGACACGCGAGATCGCGGTCGAGTACGCGCGCCAGGGGATCCGCGTCAACGCCCTCTGCCCGGGACCGATCGAGACCCCTTTGATGGCTGAGCTGCTGGCCGACCCGGCCCGACGGGCGCGCCGCCTCGTGCACATCCCGATGGGCCGCTTCGGCCGGGCCGAGGAGGTTGCCCGCGCCGCGCTCTGGCTGGCGTCGGACGAGTCCTCGTTGATGACCGGGGCGTCGCTGGTCGTGGACGCCGGGATCACGGCGGCGTACGTAACCCCCGAATAGGCTGGTGACATTGCCCCGGTGACCTGTCCGGGCGCCGCCCAAGGGCATCCGTTTGACGAGCCGCCCGGAAAGGTGCTTACTACCTCAAAAGAGGGAACCCCCGTTCCCCGAACAGAGAGGTGTCCAGGTGGCAGAAGCTGAGGCGGGACAGCCAGGCGCTAAGACCGACGAGGAACAGCTCCACGAGATGGGCTACGCGCAGGAGCTGCTGCGCAAGATGAGCGGGTTCTCGAACTTCGCCGTGTCGTTCACCATCATCTCGATCCTGTCCGGATGCCTGACGGCGTACCTCTTTGGCATGAACACCGGTGGTCCGGCGGTCATCATATGGGGCTGGGTCGTGGTCGGCTTGATCGTGTGCCTGGTCGGTCTCTCGATGGCCGAGATCGCGTCCGTGTACCCGACCGCCGGCGGCCTCTACTACTGGTCGGCCAAGCTCGGCGGCAAGAGCGGGGCGGCCTGGAGCTGGTTCACGGGGTGGTTCAACCTCCTCGGCCAGGTGGCCGTCACCGCGGGAATCGATTTCGGCGCGGCCCTTTTCGCGACAGCGTTCCTGAACCTCGCGTTCGGCTTCCCCGCGGACCCGGTGCACACCGTGGGTGTATACGCGGTCATCCTCTTCCTGCACGGGCTGCTCAACACCTTCGGGGTCAGCCTTGTTGCCCTGCTCAACGACGTCAGCGTCTGGTGGCACCTGATCGGCGTGGCCGTCATCGTCGGGGCCCTGGCGTTCATTCCCAGCCACCATCAATCGGCTTCGTTCGTCTTCACGAAGTTCGTCAACAACACCGGGATCGACATTCCCATCTATGTCGTCCTGATCGGGCTCCTGATCGCCCAATACACCTTCACCGGGTACGACGCCTCGGCCCATATGACCGAGGAGACCAAGAACGCCGCCACCGCGGCGCCCAGGGCGATCGTGATGTCGATTGTGGTTTCCCTGGTCGCGGGTTGGATCCTGCTGCTCGGTGTGACCTTCGCGATCCAGGACTACGGTAAGGAGCTGGCTAGCGCCACGGGGGCGCCCCCGGCTCAGATTTTCATCGACTCCTTGGGCCAAACCGGCGGCTTGATCCTGCTCTTTATCGTGGTCGTGGCGCAGTTCTTCTGCGGCATGTCGTCGGTGACGGCGAACTCGAGGATGATCTACGCGTTTTCGCGCGACCGCGCCTTGCCGGGTTCGCAGTTCTGGCACAAGATCAACAAGCGCACTCGCACTCCCACAAACTCGATCTGGCTGGCGGCCGTGGGCGCGTTCATCCTCGGTCTGCCCTACCTCTACAGCCCTGTCGCGTACGCGGCGGTCATCTCGATCGCGGTGATCGGGCTCTATATCGCTTACGGCATTCCCATTTTCCTGCGCTTGCGCGCCGGCTCCAGCTTCCAGCCCGGGCCATGGAACCTGGGCACCTGGGGACGGCCGGTTGCCATGGTCGCAGTCGGCTGGATCATGTTCATATCGATCCTTTTCGTACTGCCGCAGGTGGCGCCGATCAACATCACCACCTTTAACTACGCGATCGTCGCGGTTGCCGCGGTGGTGCTCTACTCAGGCGGCTACTGGATGCTCAGCGCTCGAAAATGGTTCAAGGGGCCGGTTGCGCAGGGTTCCGAAGCCGAGCTCGAAGCCATCGAGCGAGAGTTGGGCGCCGCGTAGGCAATCGAGATCGACGCCAAAGCCCTTGAGGGCCTGATCCGCAAGGGGGAGATCGACACCGTCCTGGTGGTCTTCCCGGACATGCACGGACGGTTGGTTGGCAAGCGCGTTACCGGCCACTACTTCCTCGACGAGATGATCGAGGGGGAGGGGATGCACGCTTGCAACTACCTGCTTGCGGTTGACAGCGAGATGGAGCCGCTCCCCGGCTACCGCTTCGCCAGCTGGGAGACCGGCTACCCCGACCTCAACGCCAGGCCAGACCTGGGCACCATCCGGCTGGTGCCCTGGCTGGAGCAGACGGCGCTCGTCATCTGCGACCTCCAGACCGAGGAGGGCGACGTCGTCGAGGTGGCGCCCCGCCAGGTCCTCAAGCGCCAGGTCGAGCGCGCTGCGCAGATGGGCTTGACCTTCAAGTTTGGCGCCGAGCTGGAGTTCTATCTCTTCCGCGACTCCTACGAGGAGGCGGCCGGCAAGGGCTATCGGGACCTGGTCCCGCACTCCAACGTCAACGAGGATTACCACATCCTGCAGACCTCGAGGGACGAGTACCTGATCCGCCAGATTCGCAACGGCATGGACGCGGCCGGGGTGCCGGTGGAATTCTCCAAGGGCGAGGCCGGTCGCGGCCAGCACGAGATCAACCTCGCCTACGCCGAGCCGGTCGAGATGGCGGATCGCCTGGTCGTCTACAAGAACGGGGTCAAGGAGATCGCTGCCCTCAACGGCCGCGCCATCACCTTCATGGCCAAGGCGTCGATGACCGAGTCGGGATCGTCGCTGCACATCCACTCCAGCATCTGGGACAAGGACGGCGCCCAGTCGAAGATGTGGGACCAGGGGCAGCCGGAGCACATGTCCGAGACCTTTACGCACTCCCTCGCCGGGTTGATGGCCACGGCACGCGAGATGTCCTGGATGTACGCGCCCTATGTCAACTCCTACAAGCGCTACCAGCCGGGATGGTGGGCTCCGACGGCGATCGTGTGGGACCACGACAACCGGACTGTCGGCTACAGGGTCGTCGGCCACGGACCAGGGTGCCGCGTCGAGTGCCGCATTCCCGGCGCCGACGCCAACCCTTACCTCGCCTTCGCGGCGACCATCGCCGGCGCGCTTCACGGCCTGCAGAACCAGCTGACGCTGGAGCCCCGGCGTCCGGGCAACGGCTACGAGGCGGAAGGCGTTCCCAGGGTGCCCTGGAACATCGTCGAGGCGGCGGATGAGTTCGAGCGCAGCCAGGTTGCCCGCGAGGCGCTGGGCCCCGACGTCCACCACCACCTCCTCAACACCGCGCGCCAGGAGTGGGCCCGGTCGAACCAGGTCGTGACCGACTGGGAGCTGCGCCGGAACTTCGAACTTGCCTGATACGCGCGGATGAGCGACCGCCCGCTGGTCGCCGTGGTCGGGTCAACCAAGGAGTACGCGGACAGGCCGGACCTCACTGTGCCGTTGCTCTACATCGAAGCCATCGAGCGCGCCGGCGGCCGGCCGGCGGTACTACACCCGGTGTCGCTGGAGCCAGGCGGGGGAGCTGGCTGGCTCGAGCCATTCGACGCGCTGGTCCTGATCGGCGGCGGTGACATCGATCCGTCGTTTTACGGCCAGGCGCCGGAAGCCCATGTCTACGGGGTCGACAAGGTCCGGGACGCCTTCGAGATCGAGCTGGCCCGCGCCGCAGTCGACGGCGACGTGCCACTGCTCGCGATATGCCGCGGCGTTCAAGTCGTCAACGTCGCCTTCGGGGGAACGCTGGATCAGCACATCACCGGCAGGCCCGACCTGGAGGGCCACGGCGTCCCCGGGGGAGGGGAGCCGGCAGTCCACCCCGTCAACATCGATCCGGATTCAGAGCTCGGAAGGGCGATGGGCGTCGGTGTCGCTGTCAGCTCGTGCCACCACCACCAGGCAGTGGCCGAGCTGGGGAGGGATCTCCGACCGGTGGCGTGGACCGAGGACGGGGTGATCGAAGCCCTGGAGCTTCCCGGCAGTCACATGCTGGCGGTCCAGTGGCACCCCGAGGACACCGCTGCCTCGGACGTGGCCCAGCAGCGCCTGTTCGATGCCGTGGTCAGGGCCTCGGTGGCAGCTTCCCGCTGACCCACCTCCTGCTCTGCCGCGAGCCCGCCGGCTCCTAGAGCCGTCTGGTCAGAGGCGCTTCAGCTCCCTCTCCGCGAGGCCGGCCTCCTGGCGGCGCAGCGTCGCCAGGTCTCGGGCCGTCTTGGCGTCCTGTCGCAGCCGGCGCGCCTCATCCTCCGCCAGCTCAGCCTTGGCTTCGAGCCGGGCGGCACGGCTCTCGGCCCGGTCCGCCTCGGCCGCGGCGCTCGTCGCCCGGGCCTTCGCCGCCGCCAGGCTGCGGGCTTGCCGTTCCGCGGCTGCGACTTCGGCACGCGACGGTTGCTTGGCAGGCGGGCTCGCCCCCTGGGCTGGGGGGAGTGGTGTGGCGTCCCCTGCCCCTCGATCGGACGTCAGACCGCCAAAGCCGATCGGCGGCGGCTCTACGGTGAGGCGCCCGCGGGCGAGCGCCCTGCGGGTGTCATCGCCTCCCAGAGCTGCGGCCTGGAGGAGGTCACGCAGCCGCCGCGCCTGTTCCAGGCCGCCGTTGGCGGCGCCGGATAGCTGCCCGGCACGCCGGGCGACCCGGTCAAGGGCCTGCTGGAAGGCGGCGAAAGACGAGCGCAGCTCGACCGGACCATTGCCCTTGCCGGAGAGCGCCGCGGCCTGGGCCTGGCGCACCGCCTCGGCGGCGCCCAGCAGCAGCTCCAGCGCCTCGGGGTCGTAGCGCGCCACCTGGTTGGCGGCCGCCAGCGCAAGGTTGGGCTTGCGAACGGCGAGCAGCCGGGTGGCCTCGTCGCGGTGGCCACCCTGGCGCAGCCTGGTAGCCAGCTCCTTGCGCCTTGCGACGAACTGCGCCGGCGGCGCTGCCATCAACTCGTCCAGGGCCTCGTCGTACACGAACATCCATCTATGGTCGCTGAAAGGCGTTGACGGCGCGTGGCCGGCGACTGCCATGAGGTCGAGTGGCTTTGCCGCGTTGGGACGGTAGGCTAGGGCTCAATGCCAGCCGAAGATGTCGTCATTGTCGAGGCGGCGGGTCGCGAGGTCCCCATCACCAGCCCCGGCAAGCTCTACTTTGCCGAAGCAGAGGCGAGCAAGCTCGACCTGGTCCGCTACTACCAATCGGTCGAGGCCCCTCTGCTCCGCGCCCTCGGCGGACGCCCGGTGCTGCTGCAGCGCTTCCCCAATGGCGCCGGAGGTCCGTCGTTCTTTCAAAAGCGGGTGCCGGAAAATCGGCCCGACTGGCTCGAGACCAGCATCGTCAGCACCCCCAATGGCACCACCTCCCAGGCGCTGGTCCTGGCCGACCTGGCCCACGTGCTGTGGGCGGTCAACACGGGCTGCCTGGGGTTCCATGTGTGGCCCTCTTTAGCCCGGGACCAGGAGCACGCCAACGAGCTCCGAATCGACCTGGACCCCTCGCCCGGGGTGACCTTCCCGATGGTGCAAGAGGCGGCTCACGAGGTCCAGCGCCTGCTTGCCGAGCTTGAGGTTGCCGGGCTGCCCAAGACCACCGGAAACCGCGGCATCCACGTGTACATCCGTCTCCAACCCCGATGGACCTCGATCGAGGTCCGTTCGGCGGCGGTGGCGCTTGCCCGTGAGCTGGAGCGGCGCCGCCCGGACCTGGTCACAGCCGCCTGGTGGAAGGAGGAGCGCGGCCGTCGCGTCTTCATCGACTTCAACCAGAACGCCCCCCACAAGACCATTTTCGGGGCCTGGTGCGTGCGCGCCCGGCCGGGCGCCCAGGTCTCCACGCCCTTTGATTGGGAGGAGCTCGACGCCATCGAACCCGACGCTCTAACGATCAAGACGGTCCCCGGCCGGGTGGCGTCCAACGGCGACCCCTGGGAGGTGATGGAGCGAGAGCCGCAGTCGCTGGAGCCGCTGCTCGAAATGCACCGCAAGGACACCGCCGCCGGGTTGCTGGACGCGCCCTGGCCGCCCGTCTACCCCAAGATGCCGGGCGAGCCGCCACGGGTGGCGCCGAGCCGAGCCAAGAAGAGCTGATTCGCGGCCCCTGTATCAGGGCGGTCGGCGGTCAGCCGTCCGTGATCGTGACCAGGTCGGGCGCCGCCGCGTGGTCCACCTGCAGGGTCGTGTGATGGATGCCGAAGCGCTCGTGAAGCAGGGTCTCCAGTTCGTGCTGTGCGGCGTGGCAGTCGTCCCGCGGGTGCACCAGGACGTGGGCTGACAGCGACGGATGGCCAGAGGTGATCTCCCAGACGTGGAGGTCGTGGACGTTCGAGACGTGGGGGTTGGTGGCCATCGCCTCTCCGATCTCTTCCACGTTCACGCCTTCCGGGGCCGCCTCGACCAGCACTCGGAGTGCCGCCTGGACCAGCTGGAACCCGGCTCGGGTCATCAGCAGTGCCACGAAGATCGAGGCGATCGGGTCGGCGCGCCTGAAGCCGGTCACCAGGATGATCACGCCCGCAACGGCGGTGCCGACGAAGGCATACATGTCGGTCAGGAGGTGCTGGTAGCTGCCCTCGACATTGAGGCTGCGCTGCTCCGAGCCTCCCAAACGGCGGGTCGCGACAAGGTTGACCGCGGCGCCCACCAGCGAGAGCACGATCAGGTAACCCCCCGCGACCGGCGGCGGCGCCAGCAGCCGGTGCACCGCCTCGTCCACGATGACGACCGCGATCGCGATCAGCAGGATCCCGTTGGCGAGGGCCGTGAGGATCTCCGCCCGCTTCAGTCCGAACGTGAGCCCCCCAGTGGGTGGTTGAGCCGCCAGCCGGATCGCCAGCAGCGACATCCCGATGGCACCCGCGTCGGTGAGCATGTGCCCGGCATCCGAGAGCAGGGCCAGGGAGCCCGCCAGCAGCCCGCCGACGATTTCGACGGCGACAAACCCGACGATCAGCGCCAGGGCGAAGAGCAAACGTCCGCGGTCGGTGGCCTGGCTCCGGGGCGCGTGCTGGTGGCTCACGTCGCGATTCTCGCACCGGGATCGAGGTCGGGCGGCGAGTGGCAGTGCGCCTGCCACCGCCCGGGTGGGACGCCGCCCTTAGGCGCCCAGTCCGGCTGAGATGTTGGAGAACACGTTTTGGACCTGGTTGCCGAGGACGATGAGGATGATGATCACGACGACGGCTATCAGCACCAGGATCAAGGCGTACTCGACCATGCCCTGCCCGGATTCCTCAAGCAACCGGCTGTGGATGCGGCTGAGCGCCGCTCTGGGATCGAACACGTCACCTCCGATTGAAAAAATCGATCGACAAATTGTGCCAGCCGCGGCGCTTCGAGCGCGCTCTGAGCTGGGGTCGAGCATAGGGTCGCCTCAGGGCAATCAACAGCGCTGTGCGCGGGCGGTTCTAGCGGATCAGCTGGATCACCGAGCTCTCACGGGCGCCGGTGAAGCCGCCGTAGGTGGTGCTGCTGCTGCAGCACGGGTAGTAGAACGCGGGATTGGGATGGTTGCCCGACTGGATCAGCGTCTGGTTCACGATCGCCTGGCCCGGGACGATCGCGAATGGAGACAGGTTGGCTGAGGAGAGCGTGGCGCTGGGGGCGTATACGGTGCCTGATACCTCCAAATAGGCACCGGGGTTCCCGCCCGGGGTGATGATGCCGGTGGTTGGCCCGTACACCGCAAAAGCGCCGTCGTTCAGGTACGCCCCGGACTGCGCGTAGGGCGGCTCGCAGCCGGTGCCCCGACTGACACCGGTGGGCAGCGGCACCTTGACATCTGGGGGGTTGACCGGCAGATCTCGGAAGGTCGAGCAGAAGGGGCTGAGGGCGATCGAGGCGACCCCGTTCCCGTCCAGACCGGCCTTGTTGATGAGCACAAAAGTGACGCCAAAGTTCTGGCTGGGGTCGCTGCTGGACGGCACATTGGGGAACGAGGAAGGATCAAAGATCAATCCGTCTGGGCAGGGGGCAACGTACGTGGAGTTCGCGGGCACGTTGGGCGACGCCCAGCAGCGGTCCTTGACGTCCTGGTAGTTGATGTTCAGGGTGGGGCCGCTGAACTGCACCCCGGTGCAGTTGGTAGTGGTCGACGAGGTGGTGCAGGCGGGGTCGCCGGTGATGTAGTAGACGCCCGGGTTGAGGTTGTTGCTGATGCCGGTGATGGTCGAGTAGTACCCGGGGTTGAAACAGTTCGACCCGGAGGTGCCGTTGAGGCAGAGGTTGTTGGCGACCGCGTTGGGATAGGGACTGCTGGGGGTGGCGTTGAAGGACGAGTACCCGGGTGGCGGGACGTATTTCGGGATGGGGATGGCCGTAGTCAGCTGATTGAAACTGCCGGTGGCGTCGATCGCGCCGTGGGAAGCCGACTGACAATTGGCCGAGGTCACGTTGACGTTGGGCGTCGAAGAGGGGTAGGTAGCGTCTGGGCCCATGTTGATATTGCCGGCTGTGGCACCCGCGCCGAGGGCGCAGAAGCCTGCCTGGCCGCTGCTCTGAACCGTGAGCGTGCACTGGTTGATATAGACGTCGCCACCGATGACCTCCAGGTTGTTGCCGGTGGTCACGCAGCCGTTGGAGTAGAGCGAGAATCCAAGGCGCCCACCGGCGGCGGTGTTGCTGCCATTGCCTGTCGGTGCCTGGAAGCGGGCCTCGGCGTAGGCGCCGGCGTTGGTGTTGCTCACCCCTACCATCCGCTCGAAACTGAGCGCCACCGTCTCGACCAGACGAACCGAGAGAGTCTGAACCGGTGCGATCGTTTCCTGGGTCGCGCAGTAACTCGAGGCCACGCCGCTGGTCTCGCCCGGCGCGCAGATGGTGACGACGTAGCTCTGTGCCCCACCTGGCATCTGGCAACCCTTGATGTCGGTCGCGAACAGGGTTCCGCTGGAGTTCCAGCAGCTGCTGCTCGACAGCGCGCTGAAGGGAACGACACTGCTGCCGTTGCTCCCGAAGATGCTGTCGCGGAGGACCGTGAAGGCCTCCTGGCGCCCGGCCTGCTGAGCCGCCGTCACCGAGGACGCCCCTCCTGAGAGCGCGCCGGCGGTCAGCTGCGAGGCCCCCGCCATGGCGGCGTTGTCGGCAAACTCCTGGAGATTCCGGTGCTGGTTGGCTACGAAGCCAAAGTCCACGGCAAGGGCGATGATCCCGATGACGGCGACCATCATCAGCGCCAGCAGGGGCAGCACCTGGCCCTTCTGTCCGTCTTCGGGTGCGTTCACTGGCATCCGGCGAACTGGGTCGCGGTGAGCGGGAACGCCGGCGTCGTCCAGGGAACGAAGATCGGATCGGTCCAGCTGATGGTGATGGTGTACTCGTACGAGCCCGCCATCGGGGCACAGGCGTTGGCCGCCAGCGGAGGGGGAGAGGGGCTTGGCGCCGGCGTTGCCCCGGCGGTTATTGTCAGCCCGTTGAGCAGTGTCCCCGTCTGCCCGTCGGTGTTGGTCACGGTGACGTTATATGTCCCCGGCGTCATGCCCGCGGGGACCGTGATGTCCACCCTGGTGGAGCTGACGACGCTGACAGCGGTTGCTGCGGTGGTGCCGATAGTCGCGGTGGCGCCGGCGCGGAAGTTGGTTCCCGTCAGGGTGGTGATGCCCCCGGCGGCCTGGGTCATACTCACCACGCTCGACGAGATCACGGTAGGGGCGGGTGAGGTCGGCGTGGGCGAGGGCGCCGGGCTGGGGCCTGTCACCTGGAGCGAAACCAGGGTGTCATTGCCGCTGGCGGATTTCGAGTTGCACTGGTCGATGCCAGTTAGGTGGATGGTGTAGTTACCCGGTGGTGTCGCCGACGAGGTGGTGAACTGAAGCACCGCCGTCTGTCCGAATCCGATCTGTCCCGGGTTGAAGTAGGGGACCCCGGGCGTGACACCCGACGGGGTATGGGTGGCTGAGAGGGCTACCTGCGGGTCCTGGCCGCCTCCCCCTTGATTGACCAGGCTGACCGAGTATGAGACCTGATTCGCCTGGCCGACGGTCACGGACGTCGGCGTCACGGAGAGGTCCCAGGCCTTGCAGGACGCTGCCAGCACCTCGCCCGTGGGTAGAGGGTTAGTCATCGATGTCGGCGTGCTGCGCACGGTGACGTGCACGGTTAGCGTCCCCTGTGTGCAGTACTTGGTGGGGGCGGTTGGACTGACAGTGAAATTGACGTCTCCGCTGCCGCAGAGCTGCTGTGAGATGTGCTGGGCGACGGTGCCGGTATCGCCGGCGGTGGCGGTCTGTGGGTTCTGCTCGGCCCAGGCGGCCCCTTCGGACCCGGCGTGCTCGAGGCCGATTTGGTCGGAAAAGAGGAGTCCGGCCTGCAGCACCACGCCGAATAGGCCAAGCAGGATCGGAAGCACCAGCGCCAGCTCGACCAGCGACTGGCCGCGCCTTGAGGCCCCCACGCGAATCACTGGCTCACCGCCGTTGCGTGACTGGTCAACACGATGCTGGGGGCGCTTGGCCCGACCAGGAAGTTGAAGAAGAATTGGAACGTGTAGCTGACGTTGACCGAGATCAGGCAACCCTGTGGCGCCGAATAGCTCGCCGAGGCTGGACAATTGGTCGGATCCGAGCCGGGACCGGGAGCGGTCGCCGTGATGGTCGGGTTGGCCGGGTTCACCTTGAGAATGCCGAGGTCGGAGCGGATCACCGACTCCGTTGCCGCGGGGCATGGCGAGGACCCGTTGGAGACAGCCCAGTTGCGGCTGGGGTCGTCGACGTCCTGCCAGGAGTTCAGAGACCCGCCGCAGAGGGCCGCGATACGGACGCCTTCCCGAGTGGCGTTATCCAGTGCCAGCTGGCCGTTGACCACGAAGGCGGCCTCGATGATGGCGAGCACAAATATCAGCAGTGCCGGCCCGGCCACGGCAAACTCGACCAGGCTCTGGCCGCGGGCAGAGCTAAACAGAGCCGGGAGCGCCGGTTGGATGCATGGCATCATCAGCCATCGTCGGAGACGATTGTGAAGCCACCGTGCCGGTGATGTCGCTGCCCTGCGGCGAGCTTGTCACGGATCAGGTTCAGCCCTCCGCCGATCCGTTAGCGGTCCCGGTCGTGCCAATCAGCCTGCTCGCAGCGGCTCGCATCAGAACCACAGCCCAGGTTCGCCATGGGCTCCAGGGCTCCGCCAGCTGGGCGAATTCCGCCACCGTCGGCGTGGCGTCGAGGCCGTAAAGCGTTCGAGCCAGCTCTCGGACCCGAGGCTCGTCGGTGGGCAGCACGTCAGTCACTCCCGACGCGCGGATGAGGATCAGTGAGGCGTAGAAGGGCCCGATGCCGTCGATCTGCTGAAGCCCGCGGATCGCCTCCTCCGGTTCCGCGGAGCGGAGTCGCTCGGGGTCCAGGCGGCCCTCCAGCGCAGCCTCGGCGACGGCGTGGAGCCGGTCCATCTTCACCGGCGGGACCTCGGGAAACGCTTCCACGGCCAGCAGCTGCGCCGGCGTCGGAAACGCTGCCATCGGCGCGCCGGCAACCTCGACGGTGGCGCCGTGCGCCTCGCTGAGACGCTTTCTCACGCGCTGCATCTGCCGGGCCGGCCGCCGCGCGCTGAGAACCGCCCAGGCCGCCGCCTCATAAGGCGAGTAGAAGAGAGGCGGGCGCAGGCCTGGAGCGGCGGCCAGCAGGCGGGCCATCACAGGGTCGCGGTCGCCAATCGAGACGAAACCGCGGGCGTCGTGGTCGAGCGAGAGGACCCGAGCCACCTGCCGGCGCACGGCCTCGACATCGCCCGGCGGATCGAAAGCGCAGTCCACCCGGCCTCCCTGCTGGCGGACCTCGACGCCCACTTGGCCGCTGAAATCGTCGAGGCAGAAGGCGAGTCTCATCACGCCATCGAACTTCGAGCCCTCACGCTGTCCGAACCCGAAGATGGCGGACTCCTCGAGGGAAAACGGTCCTTCGGGCTCAATCGTGAACGTTGTCAAATGCGCCTCCGTTTTGGACTCCGAACGTTAACTCTGCTTTAGCGCGGCCTTCTTCTCCACGAACCTAGTTTTGGTCCGAGACCTCGGTTCCCACGGCGCCAAGCCAGGCGCCTTTGGCAGTTCGGGGGGTAGGAGGAAAGTGGTGAAACGCGTTCTGCTCAGGGGTGTGCTGTCAGCTTCGATCATGGGCCTTGCGGTCGCGCCGTTGGCTGTTCCGGCGGGCGCCAAACCAGCCGACCCCAACGCGGTTGCCACCACCACGCCGATCAAGCACCTGGTGGTCATCTTCCAGGAGAACGTCTCCTTCGACCATTATTTCGGGACCTATCCCAGCGCCACCAACCCCGCCGGAGAGCCCGCGTTCCACGCCAAGAAGGACACGCCCACGGTGAACGGCCTGAACGCCGCCCTGCTCCAGCACAACCCCAACTCGAGCAACCCACAGCGCCTGGACCGTACCCAAAACCAGACCTGCGACCAGGACCACGACTACACGCACGAGCAGACGGCCTTCGACAACGGGCTGATGGACAAGTTCCCGGAGACGCTTGGAGCGACCGGAAGCCAGGGTGGCACTTCATGCGCCTCCAGCCAGGTCATGGACTACTACGACGGCAACACCGTGACTGCGCTCTGGAACTACGCCCAGAACTTCGCCATGAGCGACAACTCCTATGGCACCGGTTTCGGGCCCTCTTCACCTGGCGCCATCAACCTCATCAGCGGCAACACCTTCGGGGCCACCTGCGGGAAGCTCTCCGACGAGGTCTACGGACCCGTGGCGGCTTGCCCCGCCGCGCCCGGTACGGCAACGCCCGGATCTCCGGCCGCGCAGGGAGCCGGCACCGTCTTCGGCGATCCCCAGCCGCTGTTCGACAAATGCGACACCCGCGGCACGGCGGCGATGGGCGGCAGGAACGCCGGCGATCTTTTCGGCGGCGGAATCACCTGGGGATGGTTCCAAGGCGGCTTCGACAACTGCAACGCCGCCCACACCGCGATCGGTGCGCCTGCCCCGAAGAAGGACTACATCCCTCACCACCAGCCCTTCCAGTACTACCCGCAGACCGCCAACCCACAGCACCTGGCGCCCAGCTCAGCGGCGCTGATCGGTCACGACGACCGGGCCAACCACCAGTACGACCTGACCGACTTCTGGACCGCCGCCAACAGCGGCAACCTTCCCGCGGTGAGCTACCTCAAGGCCCCCGGGTACCAGGACGGCCACGCCGGCTACTCAGGGCCGCTTGATGAGCAGGCGTTCCTGGTCAACACCATCAACCAGTTGCAGCAGCTGGACACCTGGAAGAGCACGGCGGTCGTGATCGCCTACGACGACTCGGACGGCTGGTACGACCACCAGATGTCTCCCATCCTGATGCAGTCGCAAACCTCGGTCGATTCTCTGACCGGCGCCCGCAAGTGCGGCAGCAACGCGGCGAAGGTGCCGAGCGGGCCGTCCGGCCCGCAGCAGGCGCGATGCGGCTATGGCCCCCGGCTGCCCCTGCTGGTGATCTCGCCGTACGCCCGCGAGAACTTCGTCGACCACACCCTCAGCGACCAGAGTTCGATCCTGCGCTTCATCGAGGACAACTGGAGCCTGGGACGCGTAGGGAACGGGTCCGCGGACGGCCTCGCGGGGTCGCTTGATTCGATGTTCGACTTCAGCCACCGCAACGACGGCAAGGTCCTCCTCGATCCTGCCTCGGGGCAGCCCCTCGAGTGAGGTTTGACCTCCGCCTGGCGCCGCGGCTATCCCAGGCAGCTGCGGCGCCGGCCGGTGTCGAGGGCCTCGCGGACCGCGGCCAGCAGCTGGTCGGCCTGGAACGGCTTGGCCACTACGGTGACCGGGCCGGCCAGGCCAAGTGAGCAGAGGGTCTCATCGTAGGAGTACCCGGACATGAACACCAGTGCAATCTCGGGTCGCATCGACTGGAGGCGCTTGGCCAGCTCCAGGCCTGACATCTTGGGCATCACGATGTCTGTCAGGACCAGGTCGATGGGGTACGGAAAGGCGTGGAAGATCTCGATCGCCTGGGACGGCGCCGCAGCCTCCAGCACGGCATAGCCGCCGCGCAGCAGGACCCTGGTCGTCACCTCCCTGACCGCGTCGTTGTCCTCCACCACAACGATGGTCTGCTTGCCCACTCCCACACTTTCCGATGAAAGCGGATGGATATCTGCCACCCAGGTGACAAAGGTCTGATGTCCCCAGGGGGAGTTGGCTAGGCCGCGACGATCCTGTTGGGGGTGACCGGGAACAGGGCCGCCAGCTCTTCTGGCAACGCCAGGCCGACGTCCCTGAGCTTTTCGAGGACCTTCGGGCGGATGCCGGTGGCGTTCAGGGAGCCAACCACCTTACCCTCGGCGTCCTCGCCCCGGACCTCGTACTTGAAGATCTCCTGCATCGTGATCATCTCGCCTTCCATCCCCACGATCTCGGCGATCGAGGTGACCTTGCGGGAGCCGTCGCGCTGGCGATTGAGCTGGACGATGAGGTCGATGCCGGACGCGATCTGCTGCCGGATCGCCTTCGCCGGGAGGTCCATTCCAGCCATCAAGACCAGGGTTTCGACGCGGGACAGCGAGTCGCGTGGCGAGTTGGAGTGGACCGTGGTCAGCGAGCCGTCATGCCCGGTGTTCATCGCCTGGAGCATGTCCAGGGCCTCTCCACCACGGCATTCGCCGACGACGATTCGGTCGGGGCGCATGCGCAGGCTGTTCTTGACCAGGTCCCGGATGTCGATCTGGCCCTCTCCGTGCACGTCCGCGGGGCGGGCTTCGAGCCGGCACACATGTTCCTGGTTGAGCTGGAGCTCGAGGGCGTCCTCGATCGTGACGATCCGCTCGTCGGCGGGGATGAAGCTACTGCAGACGTTGAGCAGCGTGGTCTTGCCAGAGCCGGTGCCGCCGGAGATCAGGATGTTGGCTCGGGCCAGCACGCAGGCCTCGATGAACCCGACCGCAGGCAGGGTCAAGGTGCCGAAATTGACGAGGTCGTGGGCCCGGTAGGGGTCGCGGCTGAACTTTCTGATCGTCAGGATGGGGCCGTCCGGCGCGACCGGGAAGATGGCGGCGTTGACACGGCTGCCATCCCAGAGCCTGGCGTCGGCCATTGGCGTCCGGAAGTCGATGCGGCGGCCGACGGCGCCGACGATGAAGTCGATGACCCGGAGCAGGTGGTCGTTGTCGTCGAAATGCACGTCGGTCATCAGGATCTTGCCGCTGCGCTCGACGAAGACCTGGTTGTAGCCGTTGACCATCACCTCGGAGAGGCTGTCGTCCAGCAACAAGGGCCTGATCGGCCCGAGCGCCTCGTAGTACTTGGCGATCTCTTCGGTGGT
>DATMMS010000011.1:0-2681 GCA_035569605.1 Candidatus Solibacter sp.
TCGGTTCCGCGCGTCACAAGGGAAGGCGTCACCGCCCTGAGGTCCCGCTGACCGGGGCAGTTCCGGGTGCTGCGAGTCCGGGCGCCAACGCCGCGTTGGACGAGGCCGTGTTGAAGGCGTCGAGAAACTGGTTACGGAAGGCGTTCATCGGCACGATCGGAGCGGAGCTGCTGGGCACCATCCCGTCCTGCCAGCGCCAGGAGGCAATCTGCCGGAACACAGACGGGTCGTGGGCGACGATCGAGATCGGCACCTCGTGACTGGTACGTCCGGGGGTGCTGATGGGGGTGTCGGGTTCCTCATCGCCGAGCAGGATGAGCACGAGATTTGGGTCGTTGAGCTCGGTGACCCAGGAGGTGAGGGCCTGCATCGTGTACTGCATCGACGTGCTGTAGAACTGGCGCTCGAGGTTGGCGTTGCCCTCGACCGTGGTCCGGGATGGGCCCTTAGCGGGCATGGGGTCGAATATTGAGCCGTCGCCAACCTTGTTCCAGGGAACCATGGTCGGCAACGGGGCCCACGGCCAGTGCGAGGAGGTCAGGTCGATCTCGGCCATCACCGGCTTGTGGCCGGGGGCAAGTTCGAGCCGCTGGAACGCGGAGAGGGCGTACTGGTCGGGCATCGGAGAGTAACTGAAGGTCGGTCCGTGGTAGCCAACGTTGTAGCGGCCGAGGAGCTGGTCGAAGTGGAAAAAGGACTTACCGGGCGGCCAGGCCCCGTTAGTGGGGCTGTCGCTGACGGTGTGCCATCCGGCCTTGTCAAAGGCGTCGCTGAGGGTGAACCGGCTGGTGCCGAGGAGCTGGGCATACCGCTGAGTGCTGTTGACCCACACCCCCGCCTGCAGGGTGGAATGGGCGAGTTGACTGGTCCCGCCGTAGCTCGGGGCGTTAACCCAGGCGCTCTGTGTGGACCAGCCCGCGCTGGCCAGCGATGCGTTGTCCTGGCGGACGGCGGCGTCGATGCCTGGAGAGAAGGTCGTGCCCTGGAGCGAAACCTGTCCGTAGCTCTCGACGAAGGCGATGATGACGTCCTTGCCGCGCAGTCCGGTGAGCAGGTCCGAGGCGGGGACGCGGGCTTCTGGGTCGGAGCTGTGGATGGTCTGCTCGAAAAGGCGCTGGTCGGCGAATGCTGCCTGGGTGGCGCGCACCTGCGCGACGGCCAGCCCGGCGGCGCTGGTGGAGGCGACCGGGGATCCCGGGACAAGTTGCAGTGACAGGCCCGCGCACACTGCCCAGACCGCTGTGAGTGCAGCGAGGCCGCGAACCGTGGCGCGGCGATGGCGGGCGGCCACGGTGGTGATGTGAATCGTTGCCGCGGTGATCGCGCAGGCGAGCAGGATGAGACCGAGACCGAGCACGGCGAGCGCTACGTCTGTGAGCGTGCGGCCGAGCGCGTCGCGGATCACGCCCAGAGCCGAGGCGATGCTGCCCCAGTCAAACACCGGGTTGAACGCGCGGTCGTCGAATTCGTAGAAGGCTATGTTGAGGATCTTGGCGAAGGTGAGCACGCCGAGCAGGACTCCGGCGACGGCGGCCACGATCCGTCGCGGCCAGGGGGGCAGCACCAGCGCGACAGCAACCAGGACCAGCCCCTCCAGGGGGATGCGGGCAAAGGCGGCGGGGGTGAACAGCCAGGCACGGTCGGGCGCAAGGAGGTCACTCCACACGAGCGCGATCGCGAGCACGCCAATGGCCACCCGCAGTGCCAGGCGAGTGCGCGGGCCGGCGCCGGTGCGGTACAGCCAGATCACGTCGTGGCCGAACGACTCGGCCAGGAGCAGCAACGCGACGGCAACCGCGATCATCCCGGTACGGCGGTCGACCAGTCCGGATGCGGCGATGGTGAGCACGATGCCCTGGACCGCGGCCACGACCTTGCGCCAGTACCGGGGCGGCAACGGCGCGGCCAGCCACGGGATCAGCCAGCCCCCCAGCAGCAGCGCGTAGCGGGCGGCGCCGATAACCAGCACCCAGCTGCCGTAGGTCTGCGACACGACGATGCTGAGCAGCAGGATGAGGAAGGCGTCGACCTCGCCATCGATACGGCCGCCCAGCGAGTTGGTTGTGCCGGTCCGGCGCGCCACCTGCCCGTCCACCGCGTCGAGCGCTAGCGCGATGGCGGAAAGGGTAACCAGCGCTGCGATCGACACCGGCCGGCCGAACGACAACGAGGCGGCGACCAGGCCCGCGACCCCGGCGCACAACACCGCACGGGTCAGGGTGACCCAGTCCGCCGGGAATATCTCCGGCTGGTCGCTCCGCAAGCGGGCGATGACGATCAGCGCCGTCGCAGCCCAGCCGGTGGCCAGCCCGGCGATCCAGCCAGCGACGCCGAGACTGGCGGCGACGGACACGACGCCGAGCAGAGCGGCTGTGGCGAGTACCCCCAGGATCGTCGCGAGCCGGATCGCGCCCTGATCCACCGGGCGAGTCGCCCGTGCCGAGCTTTCATCCGCCGAGCTTTCATCCGCCGAGCTTTCATCTGCCGGGCGAATCGCACGCATCGCGCCTCCATATGTGTGGCCGGACCGACATCACCTGCCGAAGTGGGATCCACCCGCGGTGCGGCTGGAATGGGAACTCGAACACCACCGTCAACACGATGGCGGGCATCGCGCGTGCTGCGGGGGCGGCTGGCACGGTGGCAGGCGGCGGATGCTCGAGGACGTCTGGCATCAGGCC
>DATMMS010000012.1:0-2301 GCA_035569605.1 Candidatus Solibacter sp.
CGGGTCAAGCAGCGCGCCTCTTGTCGCGACATCGCGCTGCGCCCGGGCCGCAAGTGACCCGCGGCGCCGTGAACTGACGCCGCTGAGTCAATCCGGCGTTATCCAAGCTCTCGTCGCGGCAGCGATTCCCCCACGAGGGCATGGCTGAAATGACAAGCGCCGGGGCGCTGGCCGGTGATGAGCGCGTCGGCGTGTACGGCGAGTATTCGCCGTTGCGTCCGTGCGCTCCTCGGGCGGTTGTGCGGAACCAAGTTCCCGGACGACCACAGTGGGATGATCGCGCCATGTGGGTGACGGTGTTGTCGATGGCCGTGATCGCGGGTCTGGATCCGGCAGGGATCGCCGCCATTAGGGTGATCTTGTCCAGATCTCAGCCCGTCCGCCTGCTGGTTGCCTAGCTGGTGGGCGGCGCGTTGGAGGAGTTCGCCGACCGATGAGCGCAAGCCCGAAGCGCGAGGACGTCCATCGGCGGCTCGAGGAGCGCTACCGGCAGTTGGAGGAGGCCCGCAGGAAGCGGCCGGCCGCCGCAATCCTCGCCCGCTTCAACGAGATCGATGGCGCCACGCAGAGCGGACTTGTCTCGACCCAGCTGTTCACCACCGTGATCCCCTTGATCATCCTCGGATTCGGCTACTTCTCCGGCTTCGCTAAGGACGCCAGTCCGGGCATACTCCTGATCCGGGAGCTCGGCCTCCAATACCCCCTGAGCGACAGGGTCCGCGAGGCGTTCGGCACTTCCTCGGGATTGAGGTCGAGTTGGACGATCATTGGAGTCGCCGGATTCCTTATGTGGGGAATCCCGATGTCGATCACCATCGCCGGAATCTTCGCCAGGGCCTGGCGCCGCGAGCAGTTCGGGCTGAGCCAGAGGCTGGTGCGGGGCGCCACGTGGTTCGCCGTATACCTGACGATGATCGGTTTCCGTGAACGGATCGCCTTCGCCGGCGATCACACCGGTGCGATGCGCGTGCTGCTGTTCGTGGCGGCACTGGTACCGGCATGGGTCTTCTGGTCGCTCACGCCGATTCTCCTGGTCCGGGACGGTGGCCGGGGATGGAAGTACCTTGCGCTCGCCGGGCTCGCCGGGGTGGCGATCGACGGAACCATTATCCCGCTCGCCGCCCGGGTCATCTTTCCTCCGTTGCTCCGCGGCTGGGACGGGTTCGGCCCGATCGGTGTCGCGATGACATTGATGACGTGGTGTGGGGTGGCCGGTTTCGGATGGGTCGTGACAGCATGTGTGGGCGCGGTCCTGTGGGAGCGCACCGCCCCGCCCGAAACGGTCATCGAGTCACAGACAGCGGAATCCAGCGCCTAGCCCAACCCGGTCATGCCCTGGCCAGTCCGGGGCCGCGGCGAGGCCCGCCAGCGCCGCCCAGTCAGGCAGCGCGAGCGAGCGGCGATCGTCGAGCCCGTCTTCAGCGAGTTTGTACTCGCGCTGCCAGCCACTTATCGGTGCAGGATTACGTTCGATGGTTCCGTCTCGCGGGTCGTATGCGCCCACCGAGGCTACCAACGCGATCGCGATCAGCTAGGCGGTTGTGCAGCAATGGATTTCGCGATATTACCACCGGAAATCAACTCTGGTCGGATGTATGCCGGTCCCGGGTCAGGCCCATGCTGGCCGCCGCGGCGGCCTGGTTGCTGGGCGAGAACGCGGCTTGCTCGATCTGGGTGTGGTGGTCGGTGTAGTTGCGGTCGAGCACCAGCTTGCCGACCTCGATCAGCGGGTAGTCGGCGTGCGGCCACGTCTTGGTCAGATCAAACGGGTTGATCCGGTAGTTCTTGGCGTCGTCGAACGACATGATCTGCATCTTCGGCGTCCAGCTCGGGTCCTCGCCACGCTTGATCGCCTCGTGCAGGTCGCGGGTGTGGTAGTCGCCGTCGACGCTGACGAGCCGGTCGGCCTCTTCCTGGGTGAGGCATTCGATGCCCTGATCAGAGATGAAATGGTATTTCACCCAAGAGATCTGGCCATCGGCGTTGATCCAGCTGTGTGAGCCGTATCCGTTCATGTGCCGCCAGGTCCTGGGGATACCGCGGTCGCCGAACAGCACGGTGGCCAACGGGGTATGTCGGACGATTTCGGTGAGTGCCTGAATCGAGTTGGTTTCCATGGCGATTCGGGGTGTGACGCGGTGGGTGGAACAGGACCAGGGTGTGGTGCCCGACGGCGTGAGCGGTAACCTGCTCGGTCGGCGCACGGGTGAAGACGTCACGTTCTACGATCACCGAGTTAGACAATAATCTCGGCGCGCGGGCAGGAGACATCAGAAATGACTTCCTTGGAACTAACCGGCA
>DATMMS010000013.1:0-96558 GCA_035569605.1 Candidatus Solibacter sp.
TCGAAGAAGTCTCCAAACCGGCATGCGACGTTCGCAGGCAGGTTCAGATAACTCCAAGTGTGGCCTCCGTCCGCGCTTGTCTCGAGGGCGCTTCGTGGGTTGGACGGAGTTCCCATCAGCGAGTTGGTCTGGAGCCCACCGAAGACGAACGCGTGCTGGCCGTCAACGAGACTGAGCCGCGCGGCAAGTTGATCGAGGGTCCCTAGTTGCTGCCAGGTCTGACCCCAGTCGCTGCTGGTGAAGAGTGCGTGGAAGGGATCCGAACTCGACTTCTGGTAGATCTCGGCCAGTCCGTAGATCGTGCCGCCCAGCACGTCGACATCCCTGAAGCTGCTGATCACAGCCGGCACCTGTACGCTGCTCCAGCTTGCGCCCCCGTCGCGACTGACCCACAGGCGTGGGACCTGCTGGTTGGGGTCGTAGGAGCCGAGGGCGGGACCCCATGCCACAGCCGGAGGGCCGGCGCGACGAGATAGCACCCAGCCCCCGTGCGAAGAGGGGCCCAGCGACGTGGCCCACGTCTGTCCGCCGTCGCGGGTAACGAGCAGGCGCGAGTCGCCGGTTAAGCCGGAACCGCTGTACGTGGCGCTCACCCACCCGTTGCGCGAGTCGGCGAAATGGATCGAGCCGGACCAGGTCACGCCGGGGGGGAGCGCCAACCGCTGCCAGCTTCTACCGCCGTCGGTTGTGTGAAAAAGCGTGGTTGGGCCGGTGGTGACGAAGGTCGGGTCAACGTAGCCTCCGCTGGCCCAGCCTTCAGACGCATTGATGAAGTAGATCGAAGAGATTTGGGGAACCGTTGCGCTAGGCGCGGGCCTAGGAGGTACAGGTACCCGCACTGAAGTACGCGGCGGGACGGGGAGCGCCGCACTCGGCGACGGTGTCGGTTCCAGGGTTGGTGACGGCGTCGGCTCAGGAGAAGCGACGACTGGCCTGTAGGGTGTCGATGGCGAAGGTCGAACGGCGGAATAACGCGATGCATTGGCTACCATCGCAGCAGCGATCGCGGTCAAGGGGGCGGCGATCATCACCGCGATGGCCACGAACTTGCCCCATCGCCCCTTGGTGGTCGTGAACCACTCCCTCATCGTCTGCCCTCTTCCTTCGCGACAGCCTATTAGCTACGCTCCGCGGGAACATTACCCCTGGACTCTCAGGCGCCGAAACGCTCAAGGAAAGATAACCCTGCGGCGTAGTGTCTTGTCTGCGGCTGAAAGCGGATTGCGGTAACGAATCAGACTGGAATACCCAGCGGGCGAGAACCCTATGCCCAACCCAGCCGCAGCGAGCGCACCGGATACCTGAGGTTCGTTCTTATGCTGGGAGGTTGGATCCACCAAGAAGCCGGCGGAGATTCTTAGCAACTTCTGAGAATTCCCTCATCCCGACCTAACCAAGGGCAGACAATATCGGGATATGCAACTTCCCCCCGAACCGCCCGACTTCAACCAGCCCCCCATCAATCAGCCGCCCTCATACCCGCCGCCGCCTCCACCGGCCTTCGAGCCGCCAACGCCTCCTCCCGCGTCGCCGCTGCTGCCGCCCCCTTCTACGTACACGTATGAGGCGGCGTCGTCCTTACCTCCCCGTCCTCGTCGCGTCCTCCCGCTGTTGGCCGTTGGCGTGCTCGTCGGCGCGATCATTGGCGGGGCCGCCGGCGCCACCCTGGTCGCCGATCGCCAGAAGACCGGCAACAGCAACGGCACGCCATACATCGCGGCGCCCAACGCCAGCGGCGGCTCGACCACTGCCAGCGGGATCTCAGCGGCGGCCATCTACCAGCAGACATCGCCGGGAGTGGTCGTGATCGTGACCGAGCTGAGCGCCAACTTCCGCAACGTTGGAGAGGCGACCGGTTCGGGGATCGTCCTCAACAACAGCGGGGACATCCTCACCAACGAGCACGTGGTGGCCGGCGCCCGGCAGATCCGGGTGACCTTCAAGGACGGCACCACGGTGGCGGGAACAGTGGCCGGCACCGACGCCTCGGACGACCTGGCGGTGGTCCACGTTACGGGCGCCGCCAGCCACCTGCACCCGCTGGTGCTGGCCAACTCCGACGCCGCGCAGATCGGCGACCCGGTGCTTGCCATCGGCACCCCATTCGGCCTATCTGGCTCGCTCACCTCGGGGATCGTCTCGGGCCTGGGCCGGAGCAGCACGTCGCCGAGCGGCCGCGCCCTCACCGGCATGATCCAGACCGACGCGCCCATCAACCCGGGCAACTCCGGCGGACCGCTGCTGAACGCCAAGGGCGAGGTTCTCGGTGTCGATGAGTCGATCCAGAGCCCGGTGCAGGGAAGCGTGGGTGTGGGATTTGCTGTCCCCATCAACACCGCCAAGCGGGTCATCTCCAACCTTGAGGCCGGCAAGGCGGTGCAGCATCCATGGCTCGGCATCAGCGGCCAGACCATCACCCAGTCGCTGGCCGACTCGCTGTCGCTGCCCAAGTCCACCGGGGTGCTGGTGGTGCAGGTGGTTACCGGCAGCCCGGCCGCCAAGGCCGGACTGGTGGGCACTGGCAGCGCCGACTCGGGCGACGACATCATCACCGCGATGGACGGTCATCAGCTCGCCTCGGTGGAGGCGCTCACCACCTATCTCGATTCGAAGAACGTGGGAGACAAGGTGACCATGACCGTGGTCCGCGGCAGCAAGACCATGTCGCTGACCGCTACCCTGGCCGACTTCCAGCAACAGCCTGGAGGCTGAGCCCGCCGGCCGGGCTGAGCTGCGCAGGCCGCGGCTCAGCCCTCGGTGCCGCCCGAGCCAGGGAGTTCGGGCGGCACAACCCTGACCTCCCGGCTGGAGACGACCACGAGCCAGGCCATGGCCGCGCCAAGGAGGGCGAACATCCCGATCGCCTCGAGGCGCACCAGCCCAGCAGTCTGGTGTGGCGCCGACCCCACCTCCGCCAGCATGTCCAGGGCTGAGGCGCCCACCAGCGGCAGCAGCAGCGCCGGCGCCGATGCTCGGGTGCGACCCAGAGCCCATACCGCGCTGAAGACGTACACCTCCAGGAAGTAGTACGGCCAGACGGTCTTGGCCAGTAGGGCGAAGGCCGCCGCCGATAGCGCCATGCCCGCATAGAGCCGGCCTCCGCTTATCCCACCCGGGCGCAAAGTCAGCCAGACGTTGATCACCGCCACCAGCGCCAGCACGAAGGCGAAGTCCCAATGCTGCGCGATCGGTTCCCAGGTGGTCCCCTGAGCCAGGTTCCAGATCGAGCCGGCGCCGACCTCGAGATTCCCCCGGTAAGTGAGCAGGGAATGGGTCACATCGGCGGGGTCGGCCAGGTAGAACGGGGCAAGGCCGACCACTGCGGTGACCGCGGCGGTCGCTAGCAGCACCAGCGCGCCGCCACCCCGGCGCAGCCGGCTGAGCGCGATCGGGATGGCGAGCACGGCGGCAGAGCTTCGCGCCAGGGCCGCCAGCCCGAGCATCGCGCCTCCGGCGACGGGCCGCCTTTCGGACGCCCATCGAGCCGCCAGCAAGGCGAGCCAGATCTCGATCGGCTGCTCGATGTGGCCGTACCCGGCGACAGAGTGCCAGACCGGCGGGGCGGCGGCGAACGCGACGTAGGCGAGCAGCCGTCGCCGGCCCGTCAGACGCCGATCGCGAAGCTTGTCGACAGCGATCACCGCCTCGCGTGCCATCAACAGGACGAAGGCGCTGAAAAGAGGCAGCGCCACCAGCCGCCGCAAGTAGATCGATCCCATCCAATGCAGCGCGTTCACGGCCATCCCGGCCAGCGCCAGAGGTAGCAGCGACAACGGACCGTTGGCGTTGGGATAGGGGAGCTGCCCGGCCGCCTGGTACACCAGCAGCGGATGCCCCGCCAGCGCGGTGCGCGCAGAGGGCCAAAAGAACTGGTCGAGGTCGGTGCCGTCCAGCGGGAGCAGGGCAACCAGTCCCCAGACGGCGGCGTACCCAAGCACCCACACCACTGGAGGGACCGAGCGGGTAGAGCCGCCTGCCTGCTTCGGCACGGCGCCCATGATAGCCGCGCTCGGCCGCCCGTCGGTCTACGCTGTGTGGCATGACTCCGCCTCGAGGTCCCCAGCGGCTCCTGCTCCCACTCGCCGACGCCTTCATGGTGGCGATGCTGTCGCGCCCGCCGTCGGGGACACTGGCCACGACGCGGGTCACAACCGTCTCGATCGCACTGGCCGCGGCGTCGTTCCTGGTTTTCGTGGCCGTGGGGCTGGTCCTGCTGGTCTCTGGCAGCGCAATGACGGCTGTGGTGGGCGTGCTGCTTATCCTGTTCGGCCTATGGAGCCTGACCCTGGCCCTGTTCGGCGTCCTGCAGAGAACCTCGGGAGCCTGACGCCAGCCGGACCAAAAGAAAAGGGCAGCCGAGTCGCCTCGCCTGCCCTTGCTTTGGAATGCCGCCCCGCGGCGGCCCTTATCCTGCCGCTATTTAGCGCCTCGGCTGCTGGCTGAAGCAGTCGCTGCAGTAGACCGGCCGGCCCGAGGTGGGCTGGAAGGGGACCTGCGTCTGCTTGCCACAGTTGCTGCAGATGACGTCGAACATCTCGCGGGTGCGGCCACCGCCGCCACCGCCCTGGCCACGCCGGATGGCGCGGCAATCCGGGCACCGCCCCGGCTCGTTGGTGAGTCCGCGGCTGGCGTAGAAGTCCTGCTCGCCGGCGGTGAAAACGAACTGCTGGTTACAGTCGCGACAGGTAAGGGTCTTGTCCTGGAAACTCAATTGGATACCTCTGGTTGGTTGATGGCGGCTTCTTGTGCCGTCGTTATCGGGCGGCCGATTGCGATCGGCCACGGTTGTTGTTGCTGCTGGAACGGTAGCGGCCTCGGGGCCTGGCCGGGGCGGGCATTCTCGCCTGGGCCTTCTCGGCTTCCGTCCACGTTGACTTTCTGGGTAGGTCGGGAGCGCCGTCTCTACGAAGACGCTTCCACTTGCCCTCCTCCTCGGGGGTGAGCATGGTGACGGCGATGCCGTCGGACCCCATCCGGCCGGTCCTGCCGATGCGGTGGGTGAGGAGCTCGGCGGTCTCGGGGAGCTCGTAGTTGATCACCAGGCCGATGTGCCGGACGTCGATGCCGCGAGCGGCGACATTGGTAGCCACGAGCACCTTGACCTTGCCGTCGCGGAACCGGTCCAGGGCGCGGTCGCGCTGTCCCTGGCTCATGTTGCCCTGCAGGGCCTCACAGCTGATGCCGGCGCGCTTGAGCTGGCTCTCGAGCTTCTGGACGCCCCATTTGGTGCGTCCGAAGACGATGACCGAGCCATCTCGATGCTCGTCGATCAGCTTGCAGAGGTCGTCGAAGCGCCTTGCCGATGTGGTCTCGTCGATGCGGTGCTCGATGACGCCGTCGTCCTCGGCCTTGTAGTCGACCGAAACGTGGACGGGGTCGTGGAGCTCGCTTTTGACCACTCCCTGCACCCACTCCGGGAGCGTCGCCGAGACCAGGATCGTCTGGCGCGGCGAGGGAAGGTAAGAGAGGATGCGCGTGACCTCAGGCGCGAAGCCCTGGTCCAGCAGCTCGTCGGCCTCGTCGATGACGGCGACCCGGACACCGTCGACCTTGAGGCGGCCTTCCCAGATGTGGTCCATGACGCGGCCCGGTGATCCGAAGACGATCTGGGGCGTCTGGCTCAGCTGCATCCGCTGCTCGGCGTAGCCGACGCCGCCGATCAGGCAGGCCGTGCGGAAGCCGTGCGGCTTGAGGATGGCGTCGGCGAAGTCGGCGCCCTGGTTTGCCAGCTCCCGTGTGGGGCAGAGGACCAGCGCGACGGTTTGCTTGCGGTCGTTCAGCCGGGCGCAGAGCTCGACGATGGGGATGACGAAGGCGGCCGTCTTGCCGCTTCCGGTGGGAGCCTGGACCAGTCCGTCGCGCCCCGCCAGAAGTGGCGGAATAGCCTGCGACTGCACGGCGGTGGGCTCGGTGATGCCCATCCGGGTAAGCCCGGACAGGGTGGGCGCGCTGAGTCCCAGCGCGTCAAATGTCTCTGACAAAGGTTGTCTCCTGGGTCCTTGAGTTGGGTCTGGATTCGCGGACCGCAACGGTCACCCACCGACGGTGGGGCTCAAGGAACGTTGGAGAACACGCACGGTCTAACTTGACCGTGATGGGACGAACCATAGCATGGATGGGCGTCCGTATAATCCTGACGGGCTGATGGAAAACAATTCGCTGACCCTGTTTGGCGTCGCGATCGCCGCCTACTTCGTGTCGATGCCGCTCTACTTCGCTGCCGCCGGCTGGGGCAAGATCCGAATCGCCCGACTGGCGATGGCGATCACCGCGCTTGGCGTCGCAGCCCACCTCGGCTCGTATGCCTTCCGCTGGGCGGCTGACGGCCACTACCCGCTGTCGAACATGTACGAGTACAGCTCCCAGCTGGCTCTGATCATGGTGCTCTTCTTCCTCGCCACCGCCTACTTCTGGAAGACGGAGTACATCGGCGGCATGGTGATGATCGGCGCGATCGGGATCATGAGCGTGGGGCGGTCCCTGTACACGGGGCCCTCCGGCTTGATCCCGGCGCTCAACTCGTACTGGCTCAAGATCCACGTGACCAGCATGGTCACCTCTTCGGCGCTGCTCAGCTTCACCTTCTTCTTCAGCTTTGCCGCGCTGCTCAAGGCCTGGGCCATCGGCGGTCGCAAGCTGGTGCTGGCCTCGGGTCCGCGGTACTCGCTGGCAGGCCCGGGCAGCGCCGTCGCCACCGGGCCCGGCGCCGCCGTCGCCGCCGCCGGGCCGCAGTGGCTGCAGACCGCCACCGCCTGGCTGCCAGATCCCGAGACGCTCGACAAGCTCGCCTTCCGGATGGTCCTGATCGGCTTCCCGCTGTGGACGTTCGGGGTGATGATGGGCGCGGTCTGGGGCGAACACGCCTGGGGCCGCTGGTGGGGCAACGATCCCAAAGAGATCATGGCTGCGGTCACCTGGATCATCTACGCCATCTATTTCCACGCCCGCGCCATCGGTGGGATGCGGGGCTACCGGACCACGGCGATCGCCAGTCTCGGCTTCGTCTCGGTGCTGGCCACCTTCTACTACGTCAACCTCTGGATCGTCGGCCTCCACTCCTACGCGAAGTAAGCCGGGAGGTCCCTCGCACCTCAGAGCGTGGGCTGGGCGAGTTCCACTCGTCGCGATAGCGGCAGCCGCTCTTCTCTGCCTCGGGTCGTGCTCGCTGCAGCAGCCGCTCCAAGCGGCCAACCAGGCCCAGGACGCCGTCGGCAAACCAGCTCCGGACTTCGCCGGCACCGACCTCGACGGGCACCCGATCCGGCTCTCGGACTACCGGGGGCACCCGCTGTTGATCAACTTCTGGGCGTCCTGGTGCGGGCCCTGCCGGGCCGAGCAGCCCGGCCTGCAAGCCGTGGTGCGAGAGTTCGCGCCTCAGCGCCTGGAGGTGCTCGGCATTACCGTCCGTGACAACATCGACCAGGCGAAGATCTTCCGCGACGAGTTCAAGATGCCCTATCGCAGCCTCTTCGACCAGGCCGCCCGGCTGGCCTATGCCTACCAGGTCGACGCGCCACCCAGCTCCGTCTTCATCGACGCCGACGGCGTCGAGCGATTCAAGATCACCGGGGCCCTGACCGAGGATGGGTTCCGCCAGCTCCTGCGGGATAAGCTACGCCTGACATGAGTGGGACCGGGACGTGCTGACCGCCTTTCTGATGGTCACCTGCAATCGCGCCGGCCTGGCCGAGGTGGGTCCCCGGCTGGCCGCCGTGGACGGGATCACCGAGGTCTACACCACCACCGGCAGCGTCGACTACATCGCGATCGCTCGGGTCAAGGACATGGAGGCGCTGGCGGAGCTGGTCACCGGGCGGCTGCGGGCGATCGAGGGTATCTCCCGGACCGACACCCATGTGGCGATGCGCGAGTACAGCGCCGCCGACATCGAAGCCGCCTTCGAGATCGGCGTCGACTGACCTCGGTCTCACCCGGCGCTCGCCAACCTAGCTGTTAGAATCCCCGGCGCGCCGTCGGAAATTGACGTGCGCCCTCTGATCGTTAGTTAGGAGACCATCCACTTGGGTTCAGTCATCAAGAAGCGGCGCAAGAAGATGCGCAAGCACAAGCACAAGAAGATGCTGAAGAAGACCAAGTGGGCTCGCCGCGCGAAATAATCCGCGCCCGGTCTCGGTTTAATCTCCTAAAATGACTGCACCGTCAGTTTCGGCCGATTGCGCCGTGGAGGACCTGATTGATGTCTGAAGCCCTGATCGTTGAGGCTGTGCGCACTCCCGTCGGGAAGCGCAACGGCGTCCTGAGCAAGGTCCGCCCCGACGACCTGCTCGCCATCGCCGTCCGGGAGGTGGTGGAGCGAGCCAAGATCGACCCCGCGTCGGTCGAGGATGTTATCGCCGGCTGCGTCTCCCAGGTCGGTGAGCAGTCGATGAACGTTGCTCGAGAGGCGGCGCTGATCGCAGGCCTGCCCATGGAGGTCCCCGGCACCACCGTCGAGCGCTTCTGCGGCTCCGGCCAGCAGGCGGTCAACTTCGCCGCCCAGGCGGTCAAGTCTGGCGCGATGGACATCGTCATCGGCTCCGGCGTGGAGTCCATGAGCCGCACGCCGATGGGTTCCGATGCGCTCGCCAATCCCGACCCCTTCGGCGACAGCGTCGGGCCGATCAGCCCCAAGCTGTCCGACCTGTACGAGATCATCCCCCAGGGTCTGTCCGCCAATCGCCTGGCCCTGAAGTATGGAATCGACCGCGAGGCGCAGGACCGCTTCTCGCTGCAGAGCCATGAGAAGGCGATCACCGCCATCGATGAGGGCCGCTTCAAGAACGAGATAGTCGCGGTCGAGGTGAAGGACAACGGCAACTCGGCGGTCATCGACACCGACGAGGGGCCCCGGCGGGGCGGCAGCTACGAGAAGATCGCCTCCCTGCCACCGGCATTTGAGCCCGGCGGCATGATCACGGCTGGGAACTCAAGCCAGATCTCCGACGGCGCCGCCGCGGTGCTGGTGATGAGCGAGGCCAAGGTCAACCAGCTGGGGCTGACTCCCCGCGCCCGGATCGTTGCGACCGCGGCGGTCGGCACCGACCCCACGATCATGCTCGAGGGCCCGATCCCGGCCACCGCCAAGGTCCTCGAGAAGGCGGGCATGAAGCTCGAGGACATCGACCTGTTCGAGGTCAACGAAGCCTTCGCGACCGTCGTCCTGGCATGGCTCAAAGAGACCGGCGCCGACCCCGAGAAGCTCAACTACAACGGCGGGGCGATCGCGCTCGGGCATCCGCTGGGGTGCAGCGGCGCCAAGCTGATCACGACCTGCCTCAACGAGCTGGAGCGCCAGAACGCCCGCTTTGGCCTGATCACGATGTGCATCGGCCACGGCATGGGCACCGGCACCATCATCGAGCGGCTCTAGCGCCCGGAAAAAGGAAAAGGCCCGGGCCTATGCCCGGGCCCCCTCCATATAAGTGAAGACCTGCTCGGCTAGGCTCCCAGCGACGCGGATATGTTCGAGTACGCATTGACCACTTGGTTGCCCAGGGTGATCAGGATGACGATCACCACCAGGGCGATGAGAACCAAGATGAAGGCGTACTCCACCATCCCCTGCCCGGACTCCTCGTCCAGGTTGCGAAGCCAATCGAGCACTGTCGATTGGGATGAGACCATTTTCATACGGGCATGATAGACGTATGAGTGCCAAATCAACCCCCAATTGTGTGACGAGCATCTGACGATGTCCTACTTCACGGCCCAGCACGAGGAGTTGCGGCAATCGGTGCGCCGCTTCGTCGAGACCGAGCTGGCGCCCCACGCCCAGGAATGGGAGGATGCTGCCTATTTCGGCGACTGGGTCTTCCCGCGCATGGGCGAGCTGGGATTCCTGGGGCTCCATTACCCGACCGAATACGGCGGCCAGGGCGGCGACTACTTCGCCTCTGTGGTCCTCTCCGAGGAGATGGCACGATGCCGCTGCGGCGGTCTGGGGATGGCGGTCGCGGTACAGACCGACATGGCCACCCCGCCGATCCTCAAGTTCGGGACCGAGGATCAGAAGCAGCGCTACCTGGTGCCCTCGATCAAGGGCGAGAAGGTGGCCTGCCTTGGCATCACCGAGCCCAACGCCGGCTCCGATGTCCAGAACGTCCAGACCTGGGCCAAGCCCGACGGCGACGACTGGATCATCAACGGCAGCAAGATCTTCATCACCAACGGCATCCGCGCCGACTTCATCACCCTGGTCGCCCGCACCGACCGCGGGCGCGGGTTCGAGGGCGTGACCCTGTTCCTGGTCGACGCCGACGCCCCCGGTTTCGTCCGCAGCCGCAAGCTCGAGAAGGTGGGGATGCTCGCGTCTGATACCGCCGAGCTGGCGTTCGAGGACATGCGGGTCCCTGGCGACGCTGTTCTCGGCGAGGTCGGCCAGGGCTTCTACAACATCATGTGGGAGCTCCAGGGCGAGCGCATGATCGGCGCCGCCGGGGCCATCGCCGGCGCTCAGCTGACGTTCGAGGCGACCCTCGAATACGCCAAGCAGCGCGAGGCCTTCGGCAAGCCCATCGGCCAGCAGCAGGTGATCAAGCACATGCTCGTCGACATGGCCACCAAGATCGAGGTCGCCCGCGAGTACAACTACGCGATCGCCAAGCGTTTTGGGGAAGGGGAGTACCCGGTCAAGGAGATCTCGATGTGCAAGCTGGTGTCGGGACAGGTGGCGCACGAGGTCGCCGACACCGCGATGCAAATCTGGGGGGGAAGCGGCTACATGGCCGACAACCCCGTTCAGCGCGCCTGGCGCGACACGCGCCTGATTCGCATCGGCGCGGGGACGGACGAGATCATGAAAGAGGTGATTGGGAAGGCCTACGGGCTGTGACCTTCGTCGGCTCCGGCGTCGTCCGGCGAAGGGGCTGTGGGACACGGCCTGAGGGCCTGGAGCTTTGGCGACCCACCCGACTGGTACGCAACCGTCCGGCCACAAGGGTCGCGTCGCTACGTCCCCTAGCCCCTTTGCCGGACGCCGCCGGAGGGGCGCAGCTCAACCGCTGGTCGGAAAAAGCATTGTCAGCGCGCTGCCTAGTTGCCGGGGGAGCTCAGCCTGACCGCGTGAATCCGGTGCCGTTCCAAGTCCAATTGAAGGTACGGCTCGCGTCTGGGCAGCAGTTGGGGACGGTCGCCGAGGAGTAGGCGCCGGCGGTCATGGTGACAGTCGCACCGCCGAGCGCGCTGACCTGGAAAGTGAACCCGTGTGCTTGGAAGTCGTTGGATATGTCAACGGGATAGGTGATCGCCAAGAGCGTTCCCGCCAGCTCGGGCCGGCCGAGCGGGCCGGGTTGGAACAGGTACAACCCGACCGGAGGCGATCCCGCGCCGGCGTTACATCTCACCAGCACCAATGCGGAGGCCGTCCCGGACAGATAGAGGTATGAAACTTGCTGAACGAAGTACCCAAAGGTTTGACCGTTTTGGGGCGCCCCACAATCGAAGGGATAGGCCGCCTTGCTCCAGTTCGCTGCCTGCAAACTGCTCATACGATTGGCGGAATTGGACGAGGGGCTGGTCTTCGCTGTGTTCGAAGACGCCGCCGACGCGCTCGGGCCTGGTTGGGAGCTTGTTGCTGTCGACGATCCGAGAGGCTGGCAGGCGACCACGGCCATGAGTACCGGTGCGACGCAAATCCGGCTCGCCCGAACGACCATTTGCGGTAATTGTGGCTGGCAGATGACCTCAGTGCCTGCCCCTCATCAGAGGATATCCGGACCGGATAGCCTAGGTCTTGCGGCTGGGTGAGGGGCTCGAAGCCTAACCGTCGCGAAGCGTCTCTACGCCATCGAGGATCAGGTCGAGGCCGACCTCTAGCTCGGCCGAAAAGTCGTGGCCCCTACCTTTAGGTCCGGAATCTAGGCGCTGATCAGCTGAATCGCGTCGCCTGTCTTGATCTGGCCTTCGCTGACGATCTGGCAGCGCAGGCCGCCACGATGGACCAGGCCGGGTCGTACCTCCATGCCGGTGACGGCTTCGAGGTGGTTGCAGGGTTCGCACAGCCTGATGCCGCGCAGCTTCACCTCGCCGACCTGGAAGGTTTGTCCCACCAGATGGTTTAGCGCCACCCCGGCGGTGGTGATGTTGCGGCGACTGGCGCCGTCGGGCAGGGCGGCGCCGTAGTCGCGGCTCAGCGCTTCGAGCGCCTCCGACTCGATGAGCGTGACCTCGCGCGAAGGTTCGGGGCGGTCGGAGTAACTACCCACGCCGAGGAAGTAGCGGTCGCCCTCCAGCCCCCGCCCCGGCACCGCGCGCGCCTGGTCAACGGATCTCATCGCGCCTGTGGCGGTGGGGCTGACGTGAATGGCCACAACTCGCCCGGGGGCGCCACCGGATGCGTTCATGAGCGAAATCTAGCAGTCAGGAGGCGGAGGCTAACCCGCCTGCTGGATTCTTGGATCGCCTTACTGGTCCGCCATCGCGTAGTGTGGGGGACCGGGGTTGGAGGCCATCTCCAGCTGCCGGATCACCACGGTGACCTCAGGTGGCTCGCCAGGGAGCTGGCCCGCGAAGATGCCCCTGACCGGGGCAACATCGTCGTAGTCGCGTCCCACCGCCACGCGAATGTGTCCATCTCGCACCGCGATTCCGTGGGTCGGGTCGAGCCCGACCCAGCGCCCGTCGGGCGTGGCGATCTCGACCCAAGCGTGACTCTCACCGATGGCATCCGACCTCCGGGGTAGGAGGTAACCGCTGACGTATCGCGCGGGCCAGCCGGCCTGCCGAGCCATCGCCAGCATCACATGAGCGAAGTCCTGACATACGCCGACGCGTCTTTCCAGGACTTCCAGCAGCCCGGTGCCGACGGTGGTCGCTCCGGGAACGTAGGCGAAGCGTTCGCGCAGCTCGGCGTTGGCCCGCACCAGTGAGGACGCGTCTCGGTACCGGACACCGCACTCCTGGAGCAGGATGTCGACCGCGTCCAGCCGAGGGACCCGAGGACTGGCCGCGGTGAACTCGATGGTGGGATTGAAGGCCAAAGCGTCGTCATCCCAGGGGTGCTCGATCACCGGCTCGAAGGAAGGGGGGGCAAGCTCGACCTCGCTCGACACGGCGAGAACGAGCTCGCGGTGGGGGGCCTCGACCGCGACCGACCACACCAGATTGTTGTAGTAGTCAATCGAGACGGCGACCTCGGCGGGCGGATTAACATCGACCTCGGCGGCGGCGACCCTCTGGGTTAGGGAGTCCAACGGATGGAGGCGCACCTCGTTTCGGCTCCGGTGGACAGCCTCTCGGTATCTCTGCCTGGTGGTATGGACGATGGAGTAGGCCGCCACCGGCTCAGGCCTCGATCCAGGTGTCCTTGATTCCGCCCCCGGCCGACGAGTTGACCAGCCAGGAGTCCTTATCGGGGGCCACCCGGGTGAGCCCGCCGGGCAGCACCCAGGGGTCCCGGCCGTAGATCACGAAGGGCCGCAGGTCGCAGCGCCGGGTCTCGGTCGAGCCGTCTTCGGCCACGCAGGGCAGGCGATCGATTTCCAGTACCGGTTGCGCCACTAGCGCCGTTGGTCGCGCCTGCGCCATGGTCAGAACGTAATCACGATCGCTGCCGGTCGCCTCGGGACCAAACACGATCCCCTTGCCGCCACTGCCGTCGACCGGCTTGAAGACGTGGTCATCGAACGCATCGATGGCGTGCGCGCGCTGCTTGGGATCGGTCATGTCGAGCGTCGGCGGCTGCTGCAGGAGGGGGGTCTCGCCCAAGTAGAAGCGGATCATCGCGGGAACGTAGGGAAAGAGGCTCTTGTCGTCCGCCACTCCACAGGTCGGCGCATTGGCCAGGCCCAGGTTGCCACTGCGCCAGGCACCCAGCAACGCCGGTACCCCGATTAGCGACTCGGGGGAGCCGCCGACCGGGTCGAGGTACTCGGGCGAGTAGCGGTGGTAGACCGCGCTCACCGGGTAGCGTTGACTTCCCTCCTGCAGCCAGCAGCCTCGGTGGCTGGCGATCAGCTCGTAGCTAGTAACCAGGCGGCACCCCATCTCACGAGCGAGCTCGCGATGCTCGTAGTAGGCGGCGTTGTAGGGACCGGGGCTCAGAACCACGACCAGGCCGTCGCCCTGGGCGCGATCGTCGAGCGCGGCGCGCAGGCGCCTCGGATAGTCGGAGATCGACCGGGGCCGGAATTCGGCGAGCTCGTCCCGATGGAGGTCGACCATCGCGCGCCGCGCCGCCAGCGCGTAGGCGACCCCGGAGGGCACGCGCAGGTTGTCCTCCAGCACTATCCACTGCCCGCCAACCTTGACCAGGTCGGTGCCGGCGACGCACACCTGGCCGGGCTTGCGTGCTTCAGCGCCGCTGGCATAGCGGAGGAAAGCCGTCGAGCCATAGACGACGGCAGCCGGGATGCGGCCGGCCCGCAGGATGCGCTGGCTGTCGAATACGTCGCGGACGAACTCATCCAGCGCGGCGACCCGCTGCAGCAGCCCCCGCTCCAGGCCCGCCCACTCGGCTTTGGGAATTCGTCGAGGTATGGGGTCGAACGGGATCGGCCGCTGGACCACGTCGTGGCCCACGACTACCCCGAAGTTGACCCCATGCTCCTCGAACCAAAGCCGCTCGGCCCTCAGTGGCGGTTCGACTACCGGCGCCGACGGGAGGATGTCGTCAACGCGGTACGTCAGGGCCATGGTCACCCTAGGATGCCCGGCCGGGACGTTTGTTCTTAGGTGCGACCTGAACGAAATTCGGGCTCAAATTTGTGCGATCAACAAGTAAGAGCCCTTCGGTTGGGACGCCTAGAAGACCCCCTTGAGCTTTGCCAGCGTCTCCTCGACAGCCTCACCGATGGTCTTGCGGCCAGCCAGGACGGGCAGGAAATTGGTGTCTCCATGCCAGCGCGGCACCACGTGCTGATGGATGTGGTCGGTGATGCCCGCGCCCGCCGCGTGGCCGATGTTGTAACCGATGTTGAAGCCCTCGGGGTGAACCGTGGCGTCAAGCGCGGTCATCGACCGCTGCGTCAGCTCCATGACCTCGGCCGAGACCTGGGCGTCGAGGTCGCTGAGGTGGGGAAGATGCTCGATCGGCGCCACCATGACGTGCCCGTTGCTGTACGGGTAGAGATTCATGATCACGAAGGCGTGGGTGCCGCGATGGAGGATGAGCTTGTCGTTCTCGAGCGCGTCGCACAACGGGCATCCGTCGGGCTTGGGGCCCTTGAGGTATTCCATGCGCCAGGGCGCCCAGAGCGGCTGGGCAGCCTCCGGAGTCGGGCCGCGGTCCTCCTCAGCCATTGGGCAACTCCTTGCCGTAGTGGAATTCCACGCTGCGGCTGAGGTCGTGGAGCTCGCGGGTATTGCCGTTCCGGCGGTAGCCCAACCGCTCATAAAGGCGATGCGCGGGCTCGAACCTGGTGTCGGTCCACAGCTCGACCCGGGCAGCCCCGAGCTCGGCGGCCTGGCTCTCGACCAAACCGACCAGGTGTTGCCCCAGGCCCTGCCGCCGCGCTGATCGGGCGACGTAGAGCTTCTGCAGCAAGACCGCGTCGGTGTCCGGCGCCGGGACCATCCCGATACTGGCGATCAATCGCCCGTCGCGCTCGGCCACCCAGAAGCGACCGCCCTGGTCGCGATACGCCGATGCGATCGCGAGCAGCTCCGGCTCTTCGCCGTGCACGTCCAGCACGCAGCCGGGGTACTCCGACCAGCAGCCCGCGACCAGACCGACCAGGTCCCAGGCATCGTCGTCGCGTCCGGCGCGGATCTCGAAATCCATCCCGCCGAGCGTAGCGCAACCGATCTCACGCACGAGTTCGTCGCGACGGGCCCTGCGATAGAATCGCGGCTGCGCGGGGCCTTAGCTCAGCTGGGAGAGCGCTTGCATGGCATGCAAGAGGTCACCGGTTCGATCCCGGTAGGCTCCAATAGTTTGAAAGTGCCGCCGATCGCGCTCTGAGTCAATCCGCGCGAGTTCAAGGCGGCTCCATCGGTGGTCAGCTCCGACGTTGAGCGCGTGCATATTGCTGCGGTTGGCTTCTATACCTGCGGTTAGGTCTTCGCCGAAGGTTAAAGTTCAGCCGTGAGCAAAGCCAAGTACGATCCCGCGGTTATCGAGCCGCGCTGGCAGGCGAAGTGGGAGCGGGACGGCCTCTACCGCGCGGTGGACTTCGACGATTCCAAGCCGAAGTGGTACGCGCTGGTGATGTTCCCGTACACGTCGGGCGACCTGCACGTCGGGCACTGGTTCGCGTACACCGGCCCTGACGTTCACGCCCGGTATCGAAAGATGCGCGGGTACAACGTGCTCTTCCCGTTTGGCTTTGACGCCTTCGGGCTGCCGGCTGAGAATGCCGCCATCAAGAGCGGCGGCCATCCCGCCGACTACACCAGCGCCAACATGGAGAGGATGATCGTCCAGCTGCGGACCATGGGCGCGGCGTTCCAGTGGGACCGCAAGCTGGCCACCTCGGACCCCGGCTACTACCGATGGACCCAGTGGTTGTTCCTGCAGCTCTACAAGAAGGGGCTCGCCTACAAGGCCAAGGCGCCGGTGAACTGGTGTCCCAAGGACCAGACCGTGCTGGCCAACGAGCAGGTCATCAACGGGCGCTGCGATCGCTGCGGCACGTTGGTGGTCAAGAAGGAGCTGGAGCAGTGGTTCTTCCGGATCACCGACTACGCCGAGGAGCTGCTCGGCTTCGAGGGCCTGGACTGGCCCGAGCGGGTGGTCACGATGCAGACCAACTGGATCGGCCGCAGCGAAGGCCTCGAGGTCGACTTCACTGCGATCACGAGGGATGGAGCCGAGGAGAAGATGCGGATCTTCACCACCCGGTCCGACACCCTGTTTGGCGTCACCTTTATGGTGCTCGCGCCCGAGCACCCCCTGGTCGAGCGCGTCACCACCGACGATCGCAGGGTCGAGGTCGACGCCTACGTCGAGGTGGCGCGCAACGCGTCCGAGATCGACCGCCAGTCGACCGAGGGCGACAAGACCGGCGTGTTTACCGGCGGCTACGCGATCAACCCCGTCAACGGTGAGAAGGTGCCGATCTGGGTCGCCGACTACGTGCTGATGTCGTACGGGACGGGCGCGATCATGGCGGTCCCGTCAGGTGACGAGCGTGACTTCGCATTCGCCAAGAAGTTCGACCTGCCGATCCGCGAGGTCGTCAGCCCCTCAGGGAAACCCAGCCGGGAGCTCAAGGAGGCCTGGACCGGCGATGGGACTCTGGTGAACTCCGGCCGGTTCGACGGGCTGGTGGCCAAGGGGCCCGCAATCGCGGAGATCAACGCCTGGGTCAAAGCCCAGGGCTGGGGCCAGCCGACCGTGCGGTACCGGCTGCGCGACTGGCTGATCAGCCGCCAGCGCTACTGGGGGGCGCCGATTCCGATCGTCTACTGCGAGGAGCACGGCGAGGTCCCGGTGCCTGAATCCGACCTCCCAGTCCGGCTTCCCCGCGAGGTCGACTTCAAGCCCACCGGTGCCTCGCCCCTGGCCGAATCGGACGAGTTCGTCAACACCACCTGCCCGGTCTGCGGTAAGACGGCCCGGCGCGAGACCGACACCATGGACACCTTTGTCGACTCCAGTTGGTATTACCTGCGCTACTGCTCGCCCAACATCACCTCGGCCGCGTTCGACAAGGATGCCGTCGACTACTGGATGCCGGTGGACCAGTACATGGGCGGCATCGAGCACGCCATCCTGCACCTGCTCTACAGCCGCTTCTTCGTGAAGGCGCTGCGGGATGTCGGCCTGCTCGGATTCGACGAGCCCTTCACCCGCCTCCGCAACCAGGGAATGATCGTTTTCGGCGGTGCCAAGATGTCGAAATCCAGAGGCAACGTCAAGGCGCCGGACGAGATGGTGGTCAGCCACGGCGCCGACGCGGTGCGCCTGTACATGCTCTTCATCGCGCCCTGGTCGGAGGGCGGTTCCTGGTACGAGGAGGGTATCGACGGCACGCGCCGGTTCCTGAACGGGGTGCATTTCCTTGTCACCCAGACCTACCCTGCCGACGCGATCGAGGACGAGAGCCACGAAGCCAGAGAGCTTGTGCGCCTTACCCACCAGACGATCCGGAGCTGCACCGACGACGTCGAGGCCTTCAAGTTCAACACCTACATTGCCGGGCTGATGAAGCTGCGCAACGCGCTGCAGGACGTGCACAAATCGCCGGTGGCGAAGACCGTCGCCTACCGCCGGGCGCTGGACGCGCTGGTGCTGCTGCTGGCGCCGGCGGCGCCCCACCTCGCCGAGGAGCTCTGGAAGGTCACCGGGCACGAGTACTCCGTGCACCAGCAGCGATGGCCGGAATCCGACCGGGCATTGAGCGCCGCCGACGATTTTGAGCTGGTGGTCCAGGTGAACGGCAAAGTGCGCGACCGCCTGATGCTGCCTGTCGGGGTCGACGAGGACCACGTCCGCCAGACCGTGTTCGGTCGACCCCGTATCAGTGAGCTACTCGACGGCAAGCAGCCGCGCAAGGTCATCTACATCCCCGGCAAGATCTTCTCGATCGTTCTCTGAGGGCGTAAGTGCTTGACCTCGGGCTCGTGATGCCTGAAGTGGACGGTGTCCGGCATCGGTTCGTCGACATCGAAGGGATTCGCTTTCACGTCGCCGAGGCGGGCGAGGGCGAGCCGTTGCTGATGCTCCACGGCTGGCCTCAGAACTGGTTCATGTGGCGCAAGCTGGTGCCGCCGCTGGGGCGTGGATACCGTCTCCTCATGCTCGATCTCCGCGGCTTCGGATGGTCCGACGCCCCGCTGTCAGGCTATGGCATCGAGCGGCTGGCCGACGATGTTCTGGGCGTCGCTGACGCTCTGGACATTGATCGCTTTGGGCTGATGGGCCATGACTGGGGCGGACTCATCGCGTACCTGGTAGCCCTTCGCGAACCGTGCCGGGTGCAGCGGCTGATGACCCTCAACATCATTCATCCCTGGCCGCCCGCGCTCGCTCTGCCGGCCAACCTGCCCCGCAGTATCTATGCGCTCCGCAACGCCGCCGGTCTCAGCGCCCGGCAAATGCGAGACGACCCGGCGCCCTTTCACCAGTACATCCGAGGCGCAATGGGTATGACCGAGGTCATTGGGGAGACCGAAATGGCGATCTACCTGGGACCCCTGGAGAGGCCTGAGCGTCGCCACGTGACCACGCTCATCTACCGGACCTTCTTCAGCCGGGACGTCATCCTGATGGGGTTGGGCCGCTACCGCAGGAGGCACCTGGGCGTCGAGACCCTGAGCCTCTTCGGCGAGGACGACCGCTGCATGCACGCGGGGCTGCTTCGAGGATATGAGGGTCACGCTCGGGACATGAGTGTGGAGCTGGTCCCGGACTGCGGCCACTTCATCGTCGATGAGAAGCCCGAGTTGGTTGCCGCCCGCGCCCAGGAGTTCTTTCGCGACTGATACAATCGAGAGGTACTGTGACCGCATAGAGACTCAGTTGTGGGGGATGGAGATGGGGGGCGGAACGGCCGTTTCTGGCGCCTGGCGAGTCGCGATGGTTGGCGGCGCGACTGCCAGCCTGTTGGGGGCGGGATTTCTGTTTGTCCGCGCGAGCGCCATACCCTCGACAGCGGAACTGGTGGCGTCTGACGCGCTCGCCGCTCGCGGCGGACGCCCGGCGTTTGCCCCCAACCCGGCGGTGACCACAAGGATGGTGTTGGTCTACGTCAGCGGCGCCGTAGCCAATCCCGGTCTGTACCGGCTGCCCGCGGGCCTGCGCGTCGGCGACGCCATCGCCGCCGCCGGCGGCCTGCTGGCCGACGCGGATCCTGATCGGCTCCCCAACCTGGCCGGCAAGCTCACCGACGGCAAGCAGATAAAGGTCGCCAGGCTCAAGTCTGGCGGCAGCCGGTCGAGCGTCCCCAAGGTCGACATCAATTCCGCTGACCTGGCGCAGTTGGAGGGCGTGCCCGGGATCGATGCGGCGCTGGCCCAGGCAATCGTGGACTATCGCCAGAGTTACGGGCCGTTCGCTAGCGTCACCGAGCTGAAGACGGCGCTTGGCCTCGATGCCGCGACGCTGACCGCGATCCGCAAATACCTGACCGCGACCTAGCCATCCCGGCGGAAATCCGTGCTCGCGACAGCCACCCTGGCGGCCTGGCTGGCAGGGCTCGCCATCGGGTACGCGGGCCCGACCATGGACCCGGTTTCGGGGCCCGGCTGGCCCGGCGCCTGGCAATGGCTGGCGGTGTCGGTGGCGTGCGCCGCCGCCGGGATGATGCTCGTGCCTGTCGGCGCTTGGCGCGCCGCCCGGGGCCTGATCCCGGTCGGCGTCCTGACCCTCGGCCTGGCTTGGGGAGCCGCCGCCGTTCACCGCCCCGGCGCTGCCACCGTCGACGGCTATATCGGCGCGCGCGTCAGCATCGAAGGGACGGTGGCTTCGGTGACCGCCCCGCTCTCGGGCGCGGGTGGGTCCACGGCCAGCCAGCAGCAGGGCTTCCGGCTTGCGGTCAGCCGGTTGTCGACCGGCCGTTCGAGGCACGCCGTTTCCGGCCTGATCCTGGTCCAGGCCCACAGCCAGGCAGAGGTGTGGCCTGGACAGCTTGTCGAGGTGGCAGGGCGCTTGGCACGCGTGCGCCAGCTCGGGCCGGGCGGGATGGCAGGTTACGGTGATCGGCTGGCGCGCCAGGGGGTCGAAGGGGAGCTCGCTGCCACCGGTGTGGTTGCCCTCAGCCCGCCGCCCCGGTTCAGCCTGGCCCGTATGGTGGACGCGCTCCGGCGGAGCCTGGCGCAATCGATTCGTGACGTTCTGCCGGAGCCCGAGGCGACGATCGTGCTCGGAGAGGTGGCGGGCATACGAGGGAAGCTGCCGCCTGCGGTCGACTCGGACCTGGTCGATAGCGGCCTGGTTCACCTGCTCGCCATCAGCGGCATCAAAGTCGCCATCATCGCAGGGCTGCTGCAGGCGATGGCGGTGGCGATAGCGGGCAGGCGGGCCGCTCTGACAGCAATCGCTGGGGTCGGTCTCTACACGCTGGTTGGGGGAGCCTCGGCGTCAGCGCTCCGGTCTGCCTTTATGGGTTCGCTGGGACTGGCGGGAAAGGTCCTCCGTCGGGACACCGACGTGCTTCGCTCGCTGATGCTTGCCGGCGGGCTGATGGTGGCCTGGCGGCCGAGCCTGGTTCTCGACTTGAGCTTCCAGTACTCGTACCTCGGCGTTGCCGGGATCCACCTGTTTGCCGAGCCCATGGCCCGGCGGATGTCCCGTCTGCCGGGGGCTCTGCGCCACGCACTCGCGGTGACGGCCGCGGCCCAGCTGGCCACGCTGCCGCTCACCGCGCACTACTTCCAGGTGGTGCCGATGCTCGGCCCTATAGCCAACGCTTTGGTCCTGCCGACGCTGCCCGTGTCGATCATCGCGGGCCTCTTGCTCGGCGTTCTTGGCGCCGCCTTTCGTGCGATGGCCGGCCTTATGCCGCAGGTCTCGGCGCTGCTCCTAGTCACCGACGTGCCGGCGGCGGCGCTGCTCCTGTGGCTGGCCAGGCTGGCGATCGTCGTCGGGCACCTGGCCGCGCACGCCCCTGGAGGCGTACTTCGCGTCGCCAACTTTGGGGCCCCGCTGAGTGGCGCGTACTACGGAGCGATCGTCGGATTCGCGGTGGCGCACCGGGGCGTGAGGTGGCGACTCCCGGCGGCAGTCGGCGCCGCGGCTCTCGCCGGCACTCTTGTGCTCGCCTTGATGAGCCGGCCGGATGGGAGGCTGCACCTGAGCTTTCTGGCTGCCGGGGGCGGGCCGGCGGTGCTGGTTACCGCGCCGGACGGCATGACAATGCTGATCGACTCGGGGTCGCAGGCCGGCGCCCTCGGCACCGAGCTGGACGCGACCCTGCCCCCGGCACTGCCGCTGCCAGGCTGGCGGCGACTAGACAGCCTGGTGCTCACCGGCGGGTCGCGGCCGGAGGCCGGCGGCCTCTCGGCTCTCGGCCGCTTCAGTTTCCGGTCGGTCGCGGCGCCGCAGGGACTGTCGTCGGCCGCGGTCGGATGGCTGTCGTCGGCGGCGTCAAAGGGCTCGACGATGGCCTGGCTGCGTCCGGGGGACAGCTGGACATGGCACGGGCTCCAGCTAAGTGTGGCGGAGTCAGGCCAAGAAGGGCTGGCGCTGACTCTTGACTACGGCTCCGCGCGCATCGCGATCCTAGAGACGGGCGCCAAGGGGTCAGCGGCGGTTCCCGCCGGCGCCTACACCGCTGTTGATGTGGGCGATGGCGCGTCTGAACCGGCCCTGGAAGGCGTGGACACAAGGCTGGTGGTCGCCCAGGACGCCGCCGGTCACCCGGTGGCGCGCGCCCTGCGGCTGTCGTTTGCCGACTCGATGTCGCAGGCGACACGCGACGGGCGTCTCGACGTCACCTGCGACGCGGTCCGGTGCACGTGGTAGTCCCTAGACTTCGATCGTGGGTCTTCACCTCTTCCACGGCGGCGAACAGTTCCTGGTCGAGCGCGCCTTCAACCAGGCCTGGGCCCGGTTCACGTCCGGACTGCAATCCGAGCTTGACGCCGAGATCCTCGACTCGGAATCGACCCCCGCCGAGGTCGCCGTGGCGGTCGGATCGGTCGGGTTCTTCAGCACCGGTCGGGTGGTCGGGATCAAGGACTGGCGAGCCCTGATGCCCAAGCCGGGGCGCAAGGGCAGGTCCGCGAAAGCGGTGGCCGAGGACCCAGCCGCCCAGGCCGCCGAGGTCCTGGATCAGCTTCCGGCCGAGACCGAACTATTGATGTCGGTCGGCATCGCGCTGCCGCCCGGCAACCCGGTGGTGAAGCTGGTCAAGGCCAAGGGAGAGGTTTTCGAGTACCAGCGCCTGCGCCGCGGCGACCTCTTCGGCTGGACCGCGCAACGCTGCCGCGAGGTCGGCCTGAAGCTGGACAACGCCGGTCAGCGCCTGCTCGTGGACGCCGTCGGCGACGACCTGCGCCTGCTCGACTCGGAGATCGAAAAACTCGACATCTACGCCGGCGGTCGGGCTTTGCACGCGGCCGATGTCGCTCTGCTCGTCCCCGACACCGCCGAGCACCAGGTCTGGGACCTGACCGACTCGTTGATGAGCGACCCGGGCCGCGCCGCGGTGGAGCTCGATCGGGCGCTCGCGATGGGAGAGCCCGCCGGCCGCCTCAGCTACATGCTCGTCCGCCACCTCCGGCTGCTGCTGGCCGCGTCAGCCGCCCCCAGCGGTCCCACCGGGCCCGCAGCCCTGGTCGAGGCTTTCGCCGGCGACGGCCGGCCGCTCGCGGAGTACACCATCAAGAAGGCCATCGAGCAGGCTTCACGCGCCGACCCCGGACGCCTCGAGCTGATCTACCGACGCGCCGCCAGCGCCGAGGCAGCCTCGCGCCGAGGCGAGCTCGACGAGGACGCGGCACTCCGGTTAGTGGTAATGGAGGCGGCTCTCTAGTCCTGCAGCCGAAGGTGCCGCCCTGACCGCGCCGAGCGTGGGGCGACCCGTCTGCGGAGGTTAGGCGAGGGCGAGCCTACTTTGGCAGGGAATTCTTAGCACCGCATCGAAGCAGACGGGTCGCCCCGCGATCGGCGCCTTCCAGGGAAGCTCCGAAGCCCCGCATCGAAGCCGACGGGTCGCCCCGCGCTCGGCGCCTTCCAGGGACGCTACTTACGAGTCTTGGCTTTCCCTGTGCCCTTGGCGTGCGCCTTAGCCTCGGCGGCAGCCTGAGCGGCTGCCTCCGGGTCGGCGGCCAGGGCCGCGGCCTTGGAGACCATCTTCATCAGGCGTGACTTCCGCCGAGCGGCGTTGTTGGGATGCAGGATGCCACGTTCGGCGGCGCGGTCAAGCGCCTGCACGGCGGCGGTGACCTCGGTGACCGGCGCGGTCTCGCCGCCCTCGACGAGCCGGCGGACGCGGGTGACGTGAGTCTTCACCGCCGAGCGCACGACGCGGTTGCGGTCGTGCTTCTTGGTGGAGATCAGCATCCTCTTCTTGGCGGACTTGATGTTGGCCATGGAACCTCTGGTGAATGGACCGGGGATTATACCGTGGGCCCGATCTGACGGCCCTATCATGGTCTGCCGTGAATCAAGCCGGTACCGATGAGCGTCGCCTGATCACGGCGTCGGGCACGCTGCTGCTGGTTGCGTTTGCGATCACCAAGGCCGCCGGCTACCTCCAGAAGGTGGTCATCGCGCATCGCTTCGGAACCAGCGGGGACATGGACCTCTACGTGCTTTCGTTCACCATTCCGGACATCTTTCTGTTCCTGGTCATCGGCGGCGCCGTGAGCTCCGCGTTCGTGCCGGTGGTCACCCAACGCCTTGCTCGCGGCGACGGTGACGCGGCCCGCAACGTTGTCAACGGGGTGATGACGGCGGCGCTCCTGATCCTCGTCCTCGGGGTCGGTCTGCTCGAGCTGATCAGCCCCCTCGCGGTGCACATACTCGCCGGCGGGCGCGGCGCTCGCGACCAGGAGCTGACCCTGACGCTCACCCGGGTCATCCTGCTGCAGGCGCTGTTCCTGGGCATGGGGGGGTTCGCGGTCGGGGTCATGAACGCCTACCGACGGTTCCTGCCGCTCTCGCTGGCGCCGCTGATGTACGACCTCGCCATCATCGGGGCGGCCTTGTTCCTGACCCAGCTGCGCGTCGGGGGCCGCCCCTTGGGCGTGGTCGGGCTGGCGATCGGAGTGGCCGCGGGAGGGCTGGCCCATTTCGCCGTCCAGGTGCCATCGCTGCTGCGAATAGGGTGGCGACCGGCGGTGCCTCGAGCGCTCCGGGATCCCGCCGTCTGGCGGGTGGCGGTGCTGACCATCCCGATCGCGCTGGGGCTGGTGGCGGTGCAGGCCAACATCGCGGTCGACCGGGCCCTGGCGGCGCGGCTGCCCGCGGGCCGGGTGGCGGCGCTGGACTTCGCCAACGACATCGCCCAGATCCCCAACCTCACGTTCACCACCGCGCTGACGCTGGTGATGTTTCCGTACTTCGCGCGACACGCGGCGCTCGGCGAGCTCGGGGCGCTGCGGCGGCAGGCGGCGCTGGCGGTGAGGCTCAACCTTTTCGTCCTGCTGCCGTCCGCCGTCGGGCTGATCGTGTTGGGGCCGCCGATCATCGCGCTGCTGCTGCAGCGGGGCGCCTTCACCGCCGGCTCCACCCAGCTGGTCACGGCGCCGCTGGCGTTGTTCGCGGTCGGCATCGGCGCCCAGGCCTCGATCTTCCTGGTGGCGCGCGTCTACTACTCGCTACAGAACGTGGTCACCCCGATGCTTGTCGCCTTCGCGTCGGTGGTCGTCAACCTGGTCGCCACGCTGCTGCTGATCGGTCCGCTGCAGGCGGGCGGGTTGGCGCTGGCGACCTCGCTGGCGAGCACCTTCAACCTGGCCCTGTTGATCTACCTTCTGCGCCCCGCCCTGGGTGGCTTCGAGGGCCGGCGGTTGGCCGCGATGCTGGGCGAGGTTGCCATCGGCTGCGCCCTGCTGGCGGGGGTCGCGTACCTGACCTGGCGCGGGATCGCCGGCGGCGGGCCGGTCCGCCTCGACGCCCGGCACTACATCGCGATGCTGGCCGCGATCGTGCTGTCGGGGGCCGCCTACATGGCCAGCCAGCGGCTGTTCCGTTCGCCCGAGGCCGAGGTGGCGATGAGCGTTGTACTGCGCCGCCGAGCCGCGACCCGGGCCGCTCAGGCGGTTCAATGACCCTCACCTGTCTACGTGCCGCCCTGTGAAGCTCAACCTGCGCGCGCCGGCGAAGGTGAACCTCGGCCTTGAAGTCACCGGCAGGCGTGCCGACGGATACCACGAGCTGCGATCGATCCTGGTCAATGTAGACGTCGTCGACCTGCTGATGGTCGAGCCGGGGCAGGGGACTGTGCTGAGCGGCGACGGGCTCCCCCCCGAGTCGATCCGCCCGGAGCGGGAGCTGGCCTCGCGCGCGCTGCGCGCGTTGGAGGCCGTCGCCGGCCGCAGCCTGGGTGTGGGCCTGCGGGTGCGCAAGCAGATTCCGCTGGGCGCCGGGCTCGGTGGCGGCAGCGCCGACGCCGCGGCCGTGCTCCGAGCCGCTCCCAACCTGGGGCTGGAGCTGAGGCAGGGTCACCTTCAGGAGCTGGCGCTGGACCTGGGCGCCGATGTCCCCTTCCAGCTTGCCGGTGGCGCGGCCCTGGTGGGCGGCATCGGGGAGCTGGTCGAGGCGCTGCCGTACCGCGAGATCTGGATGGCGATCGCCTTCGGCCGGGTCCACGTCGGCACCGCGGCGGTCTTCGAGGAGCTGAGGCCCGACGAGTGGACCTCGGGCAAGGTCGTCGAGGCGGCGGCGGAGCTGTGGCGGGAGAGCTCGCCCGACCTGATGGAGGCGCTTGATGAGCTGCCCAACATGCTCTGGCCGGCTGCGACCCGGCGCCAGCCGGGCCCGCTCAACGAGCAGGCCGCGGCTCTCACCGAGTCCGGCTGGCGCCCGCGGCTGACCGGATCGGGGAGCGCGATGTTCCAGATCTGCCGCGATGCTGCCGAGGCCCACCGGCTCGCCCTGGCGGGAGCCACCGCCGGCTTCACGACCTGGGCCTGCCGGACGATCCGGCCGCCGGAGGTCTGAGGGTCCGCGCCCGATCCGCCGCGGGCGGCTGAGCTGCGGACTCTGTGCGCCGATAGCATTTGGCCGTGGACCCGACCCTGAGCGCCGCCGTGATCGCGGGCAAGCTGGCGTCCGGCGCGATCCGTCGCCTGGGACGCGGCGGCGGCACCACCCTGCCGGGCCGGATCAGCGCCAGCATCGACGGGCGCGCGCTGGAGAAGCTGAGTCGTAGCCTCGAGCTGGGCAGCATCGTGGTCGCTGGGACCAACGGCAAGACCACGACTGCGACCCTTCTGCGCACCATCCTGGAGGCCTCGGGTGCCCGGGTGGTCGGCAATCGCGCCGGCGCCAACCTGGTCTCGGGGCTGACCGCCGCGATCGTGGCCGACAGCCGCCTGGGCGGCGGCGCCCGCGCCCAGGTGGCGGTCTTCGAGGTCGACGAGGCGAGCCTTCCGGCTGTAGTCGCCGCCACCTCGCCCCGGGTGGCGGTGGTGACCAACCTGTTCCGCGACCAGCTGGATCGCTATGGCGAGCTGGAGTCGTCGGCGGCGGCCATCTCCGCCGGGCTGGCTGCCCTGCCCCAGGCCGCCCAGGCGGTCCTCTGCGCCGACGATCCCGCGGTCGCGTACCTCGGCCGCGACCTCCGCGCGAAGGTCAGGTTCTTTGGCATCGACGACGAGGCTGTCGGGCAAGACGGGCTGCCCCACGCCGCCGACAGCAAGTTCTGTCCGATCTGCGGACAGCCCTTCGATTTCAGCCGCGTCTACGTCGGCCACCTGGGCCACTACCGCTGCCCGACGGGCGACTTCGACCGCCCCTCGCGCGACCTATCCGCGGATCGTGTCGATTTCAGCGGCCTGGTTTCGCAGCGGCTGTCAGTCAGCGGCATGGGTCTGGCCGGGGAGCAGGTCGAGGTTCCCTTGTCGGGCCTCTACAACACCTACAACGTGCTCGCCGCCACCGCTGCGGCGCTGAGCGCGGGTGTCCCGATGCCGACGATCCGGGCGGCGCTGGCCGGCTTCCGTCCGGCGTTTGGCCGGCTGGAGCGCGTCGACGTCGACGGCCGAATCTTGCACCTGATGCTGGCCAAGAACCCTGCCGGCTTCAACGAGGTGCTGCGCGCCAGCCGCACCCTCGGCGGCGGCCGCCGCTTCCTGGTCGCGGTCAACGATCGAATCGCCGATGGTCGCGACATCAGTTGGATCTGGGACGTTGACTTCGAGCTCCTCAACGACGCGGACCGGGTTGTCTTGGCCGGCGACCGGGCTCTCGACATGCGCATCCGGCTGAAGTACGCGGGCCTGCCCACCGAACGTGTCGAGGTGGCGTCCGGGAGTGCCGCCGCCGTCGACGCCGCGCTGCGGTTGGCGGCCGACGGCGACGAGGTCTTCGTCCTACCCACGTACACCGCCATGCTGGAGCTGCGCTCCGAGATGGCCAGGCGCGGCTACCTGCGCCAGTTCTGGGAAGGCTGATGCCGACGAGGCTGCGTCTGGGGCACCTCTATCCCCACGAGATGAGCATCTACGGCGACCGCGGCAACGTGCTCTCGCTGCTCGACCGCAGCCGCCGCCGCGGAATCGTGATGGAGGTCGTCGAGATCGGCCGTGGCGATGTCGACATGGGAGAGGTAGACATCTTCTTCATCGGCGGGGGGCAGGACCTGGACCAGGACCTGGTGGCGCGAGACCTCGCCGGGCCCAAGCGCGAGGCGCTGGCGGCGGCGGTGGCGGCAGGGGCCGCGCTGCTGGCGGTCTGCGGCGGCTACCAGTTTCTCGGCAGCCACTACACCACCGTCGATGGCACCCGACTGCCGGGGCTGGGGCTGGTCGACCTGGCCACCGAGGCGGGCCAGAAACGGGCCATCGGCAACGTCCTGCTGGAGACCGATGGGCTCAAGCTCGACCCTCCCACGCTGGTCGGCTTCGAGAACCATGCCGGCCGCACCTACCTCGGGCCCGGCGTGCAGCCACTGGGCAGATGCCTGGTCGGCGACGGAAACAACGGCGCCGACGGCCACGAGGGGGTCGTCGCCGGGACGGTGATCGGCACCTATCTGCACGGCTCGCTGCTGCCCAAGAACCCGCATCTCACCGATCGGCTGCTGGAGATGGCGCTGCGCCGCACCGATCCCGGGGCCACGCTTGCGCCGCTGCCGGCTGAGGAGGAGATGGCCGCCCATCGCTCCGTCGCCGAGCGGATCCGGCGCGAAGGCCCGCTGGGAAAGCGCTGACCGCAGCGGTCCGAGCCGAAGCGTCTTCGACGACACTAGACTCAAGGGCTTTCGGGGGTCGTCTAACGGTAGGACGGCAGCCTTTGGAGCTGTTCATCTAGGTTCGAGTCCTAGCCCCCGAGCACCCTGCCACGGGGCCGATGTTAAAATTCGCCACTCTGATGCCCGAAGACGGCGAGACCACTCTGCCGCGACGCCAGCCGCGAGCTTCCTCCCGGGACCTGCTGGTCGTCATCCTGGCTGCCGGACAGGGCAAGCGGATGCGCTCATCGGTGCCCAAAATCCTGCACCCGCTGGCGGGTGAGCCGCTGATCCACTATCCCATCCAGCTGGCCCGCCAGCTGGGCGCGCGAACCACCGCGATCGTGCACGCCCCCGGCCAGGAAACCACGCTGGCACGCCTCGCCCCCGGACTCGCGCTGGTGCCCCAGCACCGGCCGCTTGGCACCGGCCACGCGCTCAACCAGATCCCTCAGGCGCTGCGGGCCGCCCCGGAGGTACTCGTCCTCTACGGCGATGTGCCTCTGCTGACGCTGACCACGGTGAGGCGGCTGATCCAGCTTCGCCGCCGTAACGACCTGGACTGCGCCCTCCTGGGCGCCAACATGGCGGATCCGACCGGCTACGGCCGCCTCGTCGAGGAGAGCAACGGCCGCGTCCACATCGTCGAGGAGAGCGAGGCCACCCCCGGCGAGGCGGCCATCCACATGGTCAACACGGGGGTCTGCTGTTTCTCCGCCGAGGCCCTGTGGCCGGCCCTTCGTCGGGTCAAGAAGAGCTCCCGGACAGGCGAGTACTACCTCACAGACGTCTTCGAGACCCTGGAGCGGCGCGGCATCCTGGCCTGCGAGGAGGACGAGGCGATGGGGGTCAACGATCGCTGGCAGCTGGCCGCCGCCGGGGCGGTGCTGCGGCGTCGCAAGAACCGCGAGCTGGCCGAGGCCGGGGTCATGATCGTCGACCCCGGCTCGACCTACATCGATTACAACGTGACGATTGAGCCGGACGCGGTGATCCACCCGTTCAGCTTCCTGCGGGGCCGGACCAGCATCGGCAGCCGCTCCCGGATCGGTCCCTTTGCCGAGATCGACGACTGCGTCGTCGGCCGCGACTGCGTCATCGGCAGGTCCCAGCTGACCGCCTCGGTGATCGAGGACGGGGTCGAAATCGGGCCCTTCAACCGGCTGCGCACCGGGACGGTGATCGCCAAGCGCGCCCGCATCGGCACCCACACCGAGATCAAGAACACCCTTGTCGGTCCGGATTCCGACATCCACCACTTCTCCTACCTCGGCGACGCGGTGCTGGGTAAGGGCGTCAACATCGGCGCCGGCACTGTCACCGCGAACTTCAACGGGGTTGAGAAGCGGCGCACCCTGATCGGCGACAACGCCTTCATCGGGACCGACAGCACCCTGGTCGCGCCGGTCTCGGTGGGAGACCGGGCCTACACCGCCGCCGGCTCAGTGATCACCGACGACGTTCCGGCGGACGCGCTGGCGATCGAGCGCTCGGAGCAGCGCGAGGTCCCCAAGTGGAGCCAGCGCCGTCGCAGCGCCGCCCCCAGCCCAGACGCCGGCGAGGTCGGGGTAAAGTAACCGCACCATTGGTGGAGGAGAGGATCCCTTGTTTGGCGAGCTGAAGCTGTTGTCGGGCAACGCTCACCCTCAGCTCGCCCGCGCCATCTCAGGCGAGCTCGAGATACCCGTCGGCGAGATGGACGTCAAGCGCTTCAAGGACGGCGAATACGACGTCAAGATCGCCGAGTCCGTCCGCGGCAACGACGTCTTCCTGATCCAGCCGACATGCCAGCCGGTGTCGGAGAACCTGATCCAGCTGTTCATCATCCTGGACGCGCTCCACCGCGCGTCGGCGGCCCGGGTCACGGCGGTGATCCCCTACTACGGCTACGCCCGTAAGGAGAAGAAGTCGGCGCCCCGAGACCCGATCTCGGCCAAGCTGATGGCCAACATCATCAGCCTCGCCGGAGCCAACCGGATCATCGCGCTCGACCTCCACGCCGACGCCATCCAGGGCTTCTTCGACATCCCCTTCGACCACCTCACCGCGATCCAGATCCTCTCCGAGCACATCCGCCACCGCCACCACAAAGACATCGTGGTGGTCTCGCCCGACGTCGGCGGCACCCGCCGCGCCCGCGCGGTGGCCAAGATCCTCGACGCTCCCTTCGCCATCGTCGACAAGCGCCGTCCCCGCGACGACGTCACCGAGGTCCTCAACGTCATCGGTGAAGTCGACGGGATGAACGCGGTCGTGGTCGACGACCTGATCTCCACCGGTAGCACCTTGGTCGGCGTGGCCCACGCCCTGGTCGAGAACGGCGCCAAAACCGTCGACGTGCTGGCCACCCACGGCGTCTTCTCCGACGGCGCGGTGGCCCGGCTCGCCGACGCACCGATCAACCAGATCGTGGTCACCGACTCCATCCCCATCACCGAGCAGCACGAAAAGCTGCACGTCCTCTCGGTGGCGCCGCTGCTGGCCGAGGGCATCCGCCGCGTCCACGAAGACCGTTCGGTCAGCGAGCTGTTCCGCGATCCGCGCTTCCCCGACATGGACACCAGGGGTGGAAGAGACATATGAGTTGCCACGGGAGGTGCTCCGGCCGGCCCTGACCCGGTGCCTTTGAGTACCTACGACCTCTTCTTGGTGGCGCTTCTGATCGTCACCTTCCTCTTCGCCGCGATGGCCGCCTCAGCCGAAACCGCCCTGACCTCGGTCAGCCGGATCAAGCTCCGGCGGATGGTCGAGGATGGCGACCCGCGGGCGAAGCTGATCGAGAAGCTGCACCGCGAGCCCAACGACTACCTCACCGCCATCCTCACCACCAACACCCTGGCGATCGTGATCTCGGCGACCTGCGCCAGCCTGATCGCGGAGAACCTCGGCTACGCCGCCTTCTGGCCGCAGCTCGTGGTTAGCCTTCTCGACGCCCTCCTGGTCCTGGTCTTCGCCGAGATCACCGCCAAGTCACTGGCTCTGTCGAACATGGGCTACGCGCTGCGGGTGGCTCCGGTGGTCAGCGCCATCACCGGCTTCCTGCGCCCGGCGCTGCGGCTGATGAGCGGTTTCGCGCGGTTCGTCTCCCGTGGACGGGGGGCGCCGGCGGGGCCGTTCGTGACCGAGGAGGAGCTCAAGCTGCTGGTCACGGTCGGCGAAGAGGAGGGGATCATCGAGGAGGACGAGAGAGAGATGATCCACGGGGTCATCGAGCTGGGCGACATGACGGTGCGAGAGGCGATGGTCCCGCGAATCGACATCGACGCCGTCGAGGTGCATCAGTCGATCTCGGAGGTGATCGACCTGATCCTCAAGCAGGGGCGAACCCGGATCCCGGTCTACGAGGAGACGATCGACCACATCGTCGGCGTGGCTCACGTCAAGGACCTGGTGCGATACAACCTCAACCGCCGCGGCGGCGAGGAACGGCGCAACGGCGACCTTCGCAAGGTCATGCGCAAGCCCTTCTTCGTGACCGAGAACAAGAATCTGTCCGAGTTCCTGCACGACATGCAGGAACAGCGGAACCACATGGCGATCGTCATCGACGAGCACGGCCAGACCGCGGGGATCATCACCATCGAGGACATCATCGAGGAGATCGTCGGGCCGATCCGTGACGAGTACGACCACCTCGAGGAGGAGGACGTGGTCTTCGTGGCGCCGGCCGACGCGCTCCTCAACGCCGGGATCTCTCTCGACGATGCCAACGACGAGCTCGGCCTGGAGCTCGATGCCGAGGACGTGGACTCGCTCGGCGGTTTCATGTACTCGCGGCTGGGCGCGGTTCCCAAGGTCGGCCAGAGAGTGGACGTCGAGGGCATCGCACTGACCGTCGAGAGCATGCGGGGGCAGCGGATCGGGAAGATCCGGGCCAAGGGCGAGGGACCATTCCCTGGCGCCGTCCGCCGGGAAGAGGCGCGGGTCGAACAGGCAGAGAGGGCGGCCGCAGCCGACCAGGAGTGAAGACCGGGCGAGACCTCTCGCCGCTGCTGGAGGCGTCCGCCGGGGGGCGCCGTCCGCCATATGCCTCCCTGACCCGGCTGTCGCGGGTCGCGGTCCTGGCCCTGGTCCTGGCGGCGGGGATGCTGGTCTACCAGGCGTACATCAGCACGCTGACGGTGTTTGGCCTGGCGGTGCTGGCGCTGGCCTCCGCGGTGTCGCTGGCCTGGCTCTATCGCGCCTATCGCAACCTGGCCGCGCTGGGCGCCGGTGAGACCCGTGACTCGCCCGCCTCCGCGGTGGCGTGGTTCCTGGTGCCGGTGGCCAACTGGTTTCTCACCTACCTGGTCCTGCGCGACCTCTGGGAGCTCAGTGATCGCTCGGATCCGCACGGGCTGGACGTTGGCAGGCCCCTGCTGGTGGCGGTGTGGTGGTTCTTCTGGGCGGCGCCCGCGTTCGCCAGCGTCGTCTCCCTCCTGTTCTTCGAGCGCCCCGGCCCTGGCACCGCCGCCACCCGTGCCCAGGCGCTGATCAGCTTCGACCTCGGCTGCCTTGCGGTCGCGGCGTTGCTGGCCGCCGTCATCATCGTGAGGGTGAGTTCACGACAGGAGGCCGGCCTGCGGCTGGCGGAGGCGGCGAATGCCGGTATATAGCGCCGAGGCGGTGGTGCTGCGCAAGGTCGACTACGGCGAGGCAGACCGGATCCTGACGCTTTTCACTCGCGAGCGGGGCAAGCTGCCGGCGATCGCCAAAGCCGTGCGGCGGGCCAAGAGCCGCATGAGCGGGCAGCTGGACGTCTTCGCCCACGGCCAGATGATGCTGGCGGAAGGCCGGCGGATGGATGTCGTCACCCAGTTCCAGCGCATCACCCACAGCGACGGGCTGGCCGCCGACCTGCCGCGCGGAGCCGCCGCCGCGGTCGTCGTCGAGGTCGCCGACAAGATCCTCGAGGAGCGGCACCCGCAGCCGGAGCTGTTCCAGGTGGTGGTGGGGGCCCTGGAGCATCTCAGCGACCCCACGGTCAACGCCCGCCTCGAGCTGTGCGATTTCGTGATGCGTGTGCTTGCCGAGCTCGGCTACGCTCCAACCCTCGCCGACTGCGCGCGTTGCGGCAAGCCGATAGGGGAGTCGGGGCTGGGTTTTTCCGCTTTCGCGGGCGGGGTGATCTGCGCCGAATGCAACCTCAACCACCTGCCCAGCCCGGCCATCAGCCCGCGGGCCGTCAAGGTGCTTCGGGTATGTGCGGCGGGCGACCGAGACCTATTCTTTAGGCTCCGGCTGGACGAGAGCGACCTGGTTGCCCTCGAAGGCGCCCTCGAGGCGCAGCTCGAGCACCACCTCGACCGGCAGTTGAAATCGATCGACTTCGCCCGTCGAGTCAGACGCCCCGCCTGAGCCACAGTCGGGGCCAGCAGAGGTACTGCCCTTGACCATCCCCGCGCAGCGCAACGTCGCCGAGCCGGAAAAGCTGATCGAGACCCTGGTCTCGCTGGCCAAACGCCGCGGCTTCATCTTTCCCTCCAGCGAGATCTACGGCGGCATCAACGCCATCTACGACTTCGGGCCGCTGGGGGTCGCGCTCAAGCACAACATCCGCAATCTCTGGTGGCGCCAGATGGTGGAGCTGCGGCACGACATCGTCGGGTTGGAGAGCAGCATCATCATGGCGCCGAGAGTGTGGGAGGCCTCCGGCCACGTCGCCGGCTTCACCGATCCCCTGGTGGAGTGCAAGAACTGCCATCAGCGCTTCCGCGAGGACCACCTGCAGGGGGTCTGCCCCAACTGCGGGCACACGGAGTTCTCCGAATCGCGGCAGTTCAACTTGATGTTCAAGACCTTCCTGGGCCCGGTCGAGGACTCCGCCGCCCAGGTCTTCCTCCGCCCGGAGACCGCCCAGGGCATGTTCGTGCAGTTCCAGAACGTCCTCAACTCCACCCGCAAGCGGATTCCTTTCGGGATCGCCCAGCAGGGTCGCTCATTCCGCAACGAGATCTCTCCCGGGAACTACATCTTCCGGCTCCGCGAGTTCGAGCAGCAGGAGATGGAGTTCTTCGTCAAGCCGGGCACCGACGACGAGTGGCTGGACTACTGGAAGCAGGCGCGGCTGGACTGGTATCTCTCGCTGGGGGTTCGCCCCGAGAAGCTGCGCCTGCGTGCCCACGGCGCCGACGAGCTAGCCCACTACGCCAAGGCCGCCTTCGACGTCGAGTACGAGTTCCCCTTCGGTTGGCAGGAGCTCGAGGGAATAGCCAACCGGACTGACTTCGACCTCAAGCAGCATTCCCAGTACAGCGGCAAGGACCTGAGCTACTTCGACGAGGAGACCAAGGAGCGCTACCTGCCCTACGTCATCGAGCCCGCGATGGGTGTCGATCGGTGCCTGTTCACGTTGATGATCGATGCCTACGACGAAGAGGAGGTCCGAGGGGAGACGCGGGTCGTTCTACGCTTCCATCCCAGCGTCGCGCCGATCCAGGTGGCGGTGCTGCCGCTCTCCAAGAACGAGAAGCTGCTGCCCACCTCGCGTGAGGTCGAGGAGCTGCTGCGGCCGCATTTCCGGATCGAGTACGACGAGACGCAGTCGATCGGGCGCCGCTACCGCCGGCACGATGAGATCGGGACCCCATTCGCCGTCACCGTCGACTTTGACAGCCTCGAGGACAAGGCCGTGACCATCCGCGAGCGGGACAGCATGGAGCAGGTGCGGGTGGCCATCGCCGAGCTGGTGCCGGCGCTGAGCGAGAAGTTCCGGGCCGCCTCCGGGACCTGATTTGGCGCAGCTGAACGAGGCCGAGGCGCAGCAGTCGCTGGCTGCGGCCCGAGCGGCCGGCAACGTCGAAGCCCAGGCCGGTGCGCTGTTCGCTCTCGCCGGGCTGGCCCGAGGCCGGGGCGACCGCCCCGCCGCGATCGCCCTTTACCAGCAGTCCGGCGCGCTCTGGCAGCAGCTGCACAACGAGCGCAACCTGCTGGCCACGCTCAACAACCTGGCCCCGCTGCTGGCCGACGTGGAACAGTTCGAGAACGCCGACAATGCCGCCCGCGCGGCCACCGACATCGCCCAGCGGCTGCGCGACCCCGGGGCCATGGCAATGGCGGTGGGCACCCTGGGCATGGTGGCCAACAGCGCCGGCGACCACGACACCGCGCGGACCGCGTACCACAAGAGCCTGGAGCTGGCCGAGGCCGCCCGCGACCCCGTCCGGATCGCGCGCGCCCAGTACAACATCGGATGGGTAGCCTTCGTGACCGGTGACTTCGCCGAGGCTCGGCGCCGGGGCCTGGCCGCCGCCAAGGCTCTTGGTCCGCTCACCGAGGCCCGAGTGGAGGCCTCGATCGTGATGCTGAACGGGCGCCTCGACGTCCGCCAGCACCAGTACCAGCGAGCCATGGACAGGCTGGGCTGGGCGGCGCGCACCTTCCACTACGCCGGCGACGACGAGGGCGCGGCCCAGGCCAGCTTCGCCTACGGTGTAGCCGAGTACCTTTCGGGCGATCGCGACGGCGGACGGCAGCGCATCGAGTCGACCTTCCAGGGCATCCGCCTGAACCGCAACCGGCGGATGACGGCGATGCGGCTGATCGGTCTGAGCCGCCTCGCCGCCGCCGCCGGCGCCACCGATGACGCCATCGGCTTCGGACAGCTGGCGCTCAACATCGGCACCCACCTATCCGACCCGGCGCTGGAGTCGATGGCTCGCCAGCTGCTCTCCGGCGGGACATACGCCGGGGCCGCCGACTCCGGCATCGCCGCGGCGACGGTGGCGATGGATGTGGCCCAGGTTCACGGTGAGACGCCAGAGGCTCCGGGAGCCGGGGATGCGGCCGACCTCAGCTGGCTGGAGCACGATCTCGGTGTGCTGCCGCCGGCTCCTCCGCCGTCTCCGCCCGCGGGTGCGCCGCCCGACGCCGAGTACGTGGGCCCGGTCCGGATCATCGACGGTACCGCCGATGGTCATGGGTACTCCATCCTGCAGGACGTGGCCGCGCAGATCGGGGTGGCGACCAACCACGACGCCGAGGCCGGCCTACAGGCGGTGCTTCGGCGCCGCGACCCGCTATTGCTGGGTCGCCTCGGCTTCGACACCGAGGCCGGCGGCCTGGGCATCGTCTCGCCCAACCACGACGACATCCGAGCTGCCGCCACCTGGCTGGCGAGCATGTTCAAGAGCACCGGCGGGTCGTAACTTCCGCGGGCGACGACAATAGACTGAGGGTTCGCAGCAGAGTCGAGGAGGCAAGCAAGGCGATGGCGACTACCGCGGTTGGCACCAAGTGGGTCTACCTCTTCGAGGAAGGCAACAAGGACATGCGCGACCTTCTCGGCGGAAAGGGCGCCGGCGTTGCCGAGATGACCCGTGCCGGGCTGCCAGTGCCGCCCGGCTTCACGATCACGACCGAGTGCTGCAACGCGTACTACGAGAAGAGCGCCTTCCCCGAGGGCATGTGGGACCAGGCCATGGAGGCCCTCGAGCAGGTCGAGTCTCGGACCGGCAAGAGCTTTGGGGACAAGGCCAACCCGCTGCTGGTCTCGGTCCGGTCGGGGGCCAAGTTCTCGATGCCGGGGATGATGGACACCATCCTCAACCTCGGGTTGAACGACGAGGTCTGCGAAGGCCTGGCGGCCCTGACCGGTGACGAGCGCTTTGCGCTGGACGCCTACCGAAGGTTCATCCAGATGTTCGGCAAGACCGCCAAGGACATCGGCAAGGACGGCGAGAACCCCTTCGAGGCGGCGCTCGAGGCGCAGAAGCACAATTCCGGGGCGCCCACCGATGGTGACCTCACGCCCGCCGATCTCCGCGAGTTGGTGACCACCTACAAGGCGATCTACCAGCAGGCGCTGGGAGAAGAGTTCCCCCAGGACCCCAAGGCGCAGCTGCAGGACGCCATCAAGGCCGTCTTCGCCTCATGGATGAACCCGCGGGCCAAGGCCTACCGCAAGAACGAGCGCATTGCGGACGACCTGGGCACCGCCGTCAACGTGCAGACCATGGTCTTCGGCAACATGGGCGCCGACTCAGGGACCGGCGTCGCCTTCACCCGCGACCCCATCACCGGCGAGAAGAAGCTCTACGGCGACTACCTGCTCAACGCCCAGGGCGAAGACGTGGTTGCCGGCATCCGCAAGACCGAGCGCATCGACGCCCTCGAGCGGGACCTTCCCGACGTCTACCAGCAGTTCGAGGAGATCGCCCAGCAGCTGGAGCAGCACTACCGCGACGTCCAGGACCTGGAGTTCACGATCGAGCGACGCAAGCTCTACATGCTCCAGACGCGAGCCGCCAAGCGCACCGCCGAGGCCGCCATCAACATCGCCGTGGACATGGTCGATGAGGGGCTGATCAGCGACGACGAGGCGGTGCTGCGGGTCGAGCCGCGGCAGGTCGAGACGCTGCTGCACCGGCGCCTCGATCCGAGCGCCGAGGTCGAGGAGATCGGCAGGGGCGTGCCCGCCAGCCCTGGCGCCGCCATCGGCGCCGCCGTCTTCGACGCCGACACCGCCGAGGAGCGGGGCAAGTCAGGCGAGCAGGTGATCCTGGTTCGCATCGCCACCGACCCCGACGACGTCCACGGGATGATCGCGGCGCAGGGGGTCCTGACCAGCTCCGGCGGCACCGCCAGCCACGCAGCGCTGGTGGCGCGGATGATGGGCAAGCCCTGCATCGTGGGCGCCGACAGCATCGACGTCGACCTCGAGGCCAAGCAGTTCACCAGCGGCGGTGTCGTCGTCAAGGAGGGCGAGACCTTCACCATCGACGGCACTACCGGGCGCGTCCTGCGCGGCGCCGTGCCCACGATCGAGCCCGAGCCGAGCGAGAAGTTCAAGAAGCTTCTGGGCTGGGCCGACTCGGCCCGCCGCCTCCAGGTCTGGGCCAACGCAGACTACCCGCGCGACGCCAGGAAGGCTGTCGAGAACGGCGCCCAGGGGATTGGGCTGTGCCGCACCGAGCACATGTTCATGGAGCAGGAGCGCCTGCCCATCGTCCAGGAGATGATCCTCGCCACCGACGAGGCCGACCGCCGCAAGCTGACCTTCGACCTGCTGCCCTTCCAGCGCTCCGACTTCGAGGGCATCCTCGAGGCGATGGACGGTCTGCCGGTGGTCATCCGGCTGATCGACCCCCCGCTGCACGAGTTCCTGCCCGACTACGAAGAGCTCCTGGTCGAGATCACCAGGATGGAGGACGGCGGCATCACCGGCTCCGAGCTCGAGGCCCGCCACCACATGCTCCACGCCATCGCCTCGATGCGCGAGGCCAACCCCATGCTCGGCCTGCGCGGCTGCCGGCTGGGACTGACGCGTCCCGAGATCACCGAGATGCAGGTCACCGCCATCATCGAGGCCGCCATCCACCTGAAGGGCAAGGGCCTCGATCCGCGCCCCGAGATCATGGTTCCGCTGGTGGGAACCGTCAACGAGATCAAGGCCGTGCGCCAGCAGCTCGAGGGCGTTGCCCGCTCGATCATGGACCGCGAGCAGGTGGAGGTCGACTACAAGTTCGGGACCATGATCGAGGTGCCGCGGGGGGCGCTGGTGGCCGGCGACATCGCCGAGTTCGCCGAGTTCTTCAGCTTCGGCACCAACGACCTCACCCAGACCACCTACGGCTACTCCCGCGACGACGCCGAGGGCAAGTTCCTGGTCCAGTACCTGGAGCAGGGGATCCTCAAGGACAACCCCTTCCAGACCATCGACCGCGACGGGGTCGGCCGCCTGATGGCGATGGCCGTCAAGGAAGGACGCGAGACCAAGCCGAGCCTGGAGATCGGCATCTGCGGAGAGCACGGTGGCGACCCCAGGTCGGTCGAGTTCTGCCACGAGCTGGGACTCAACTACGTCAGCTGCTCGCCATTCCGGATCCCGGTGGCACGGCTGGCGGCGGCCCAGGCGGCGATCAACGAGAAGGGAGCGGGCGCCGAGCGCGACAAGTAGCCGGGCGCGTATCCAGAGGCGCTAATCTCTAGGGTGCCGGCTGGGGACGCCAAACAGGAGATCAAGGACCGTCTCGACATAGTCGAGGTGATCTCCGGGTACGTCCGGCTCCATCGCCAGGGCCAGGAGTTCGTCGGGCTCTGTCCCTTCCACTCCGAGAAGTCACCGAGCTTCACGGTCAGTCGCGAGAAGCAGCTCTGGTACTGCTTCGGCTGCTCCGAGGGCGGCGACCTCTTCGACTTCATCATGAAGGCGGAGGCGGTTGACTTCGCCCAGGCGCTCAAGATGCTCGCCGATCGCGCCGGGGTCGAGCTCGAGGAGCACCGCGGCGGCGGACGGCAGCGGGCCCAGGAGAAGCAGCGCTCCAAGGAGGCCAACCAGCTGGCGGCGCAGTACTTCCATCACATCCTGCTGAACCACCGCGCCGGTGCCCGCGGGCTGCGCTACCTGGAGAAGCGCGGCGTGGAGCCCGAGACGATCGAATCCTTCATGGTCGGCTTCGCCCCGGTGTCCGCCTCCAACGACAACCTGCTGCGCTTCCTCCGCAAGAAGCACGTCAGCGACGAGGAGGCGGTCCGTGCGGGCCTGGCGATCGGGGGCGACGGCCGGCGCACCATCGACCGCTTCCGGGGCCGGCTGATGATCCCCATCCTCGATGATTCCGGCGCCGTCATCGGGTTCGGCGGCCGCGCCATGGACGCGACCCCGCCCAAGTACCTCAACTCGCCCGACACCGCGATCTACCAGAAGGGACGCACCATCTTTGGCCTCAGCCACGCGCGCAAGGCGATCGCCAAACAGGAGAAGGCGCTCCTCGTCGAGGGCTACTTCGACGTCATGATGGCCCACCAGAACGGCATCGACATAGCGGTGGCGAGCTCTGGCACCGCCTTCACCGATGAGCAGGTGCGGATGCTGCGCCGGATCGCGCAAGAGGTGCTCGTCTGCCTCGACTCCGACGACGCCGGCCGGGCCGCCACCATGCGGGTGATCGAAATGATCTCCAAGGCCCACATGCGCGCCCTTGTCGTCGAGCTGCCAAACGCCAAGGACCCGGGGGAGTTCTTCCAGAAGACGCCGCAGCTCTGGGGCGACGCCGAGGGCTCCGCGCTGCCGGGATGGGAGTGGTGGATCAACCTCGCGCTGAGCGCCCACAACCTGGGCACGCCCAGCGGCCGGATGGTGGCGGCCCAGTCGATTGTCGGCGTGCTCAGCCGCATCCCCGAGGAGTCGACGCTTGACATCTTCTGCCAGTACACCGCCGAGCGGCTGCAGGTCGACCCGGCCCGCCTGCTGGCTGATGTGCAGACCTTCCGCAGGACCGGTGTGCGCCCGAAGGATGTCGAGTCGGTCAAAGTCGCGCCTTTACCGGCGCCTTTGCCCGCGTCCGGCAGCGCCAACCCAGACGAGGACCGGCTGCTCGCGCTGCTTCTCGCCAACCCCGGCGCCGGGCCTGTATTGGCCGATCTGTCCCAGGACGAGCCGGTCGGATCGGAGGAGCTACGGCGGCTGATCGCAGAGGTGCTCGAGATTGGAGCGGGGGAGGAGGGCGGTACTCTTGAACGTCACCTCGAGCGGTTCGCCGAGCCACAGCGATCTCGACTGGTCCGCTTGAGCCTGACGTCAGCCCCGGTCATAGATCCGGCCGAGCTTCGGGTGGCCCTGGCTGACTGCGTGAATAGGATCAGAGTGATTGATTACGAGGCCGCCATGGCGGCCCTGGAGGAGCGTTTGCGAGCCAGTGGCGTGGGGGACGATGGGGGAGCCAGGAATGGTCTGTTGGATCAGCACCGGCAGCTGGCGCAGCGCCGGGCCCGGTTGAAGGTGCAGCAGTTCCAGGGGCGAGTGTGAGCCCGGCGGCCCGGAAGCCCGCCCCGGCGCCCGCGGCCCGCGCCAAGGTTCCGGCGACAGCCACGCCCAAGCCTGGTAAGTCTTCCCGGCCCGGCGCCGGCAATCAGGCGCCCAAGGCGAAAGCCCCGGTCAAGCCGGCCCGCGCGGTCGCGGCGCGGTCCACAAGTACACCGGAAGTCGAGCCCGACGAGCTCGACGTCGAGCTCATCGAGACCGAGAGCAACGGCGCCGTGGCCGTGGCGGAGCTCGACATCGACGTCGAGATCGAGGTGACGGAGACTGTCGTCGCCGACGTCAAGGGCCGAGGCAAGGCCAAGCTGCCGCGCGGACGCGACGACGAGCTGATCCTGATCGCCGAGGCGTTGATCATCAAGGGCAAGGACCAGGGCTTCCTCACCCCCGACGACATCCTCGCCGCCTTCACCGGCATCGACGCCGAGCCGGACCAGCTGTTCCGGATCTTCAACGCCTTCAAGGAGATGGGCATCGAGGTCTCCGACGACGGCAAGGACTTCGAGGAAGTCGCCGAGATCGACGACGACATGATCCAGCAGGTCGAGGTGATGGAGGCCGTCAGCCTCGACGACCCGGTGCGGATGTACCTCAAGGAGATCGGTCGGGTCGCGCTGCTCAAGGCCGAGCAGGAGGTGGAGTACGCCAAGGCCATCGAGGCCGGCAGCGGCGACGCCAAGCACCGCCTCACCGAGGCCAACCTGCGCCTGGTGGTGTCGATCGCCAAGAAGTACATCGGGAGAGGCATGAGCTTCCTGGACTTGATCCAGGAAGGCAACATGGGCCTCATCCGCGCGGTCGAGAAGTTCGACTACAAGAAGGGCTACAAGTTCTCGACCTACGCCACCTGGTGGATCCGGCAGGCGATCACCCGAGCCATCGCCGACCAGGCCCGCACCATCCGCATCCCGGTGCACATGGTGGAGACCATCAACAAGCTGGTGCGCGTGTCTCGCCGGCTGCTCCAGGAGCTGGGCCGCGAGCCCACCGACGAGGAGGTCGCGGAGGTGATGGGAATCACCCCCGACAAGGTCCGCGAGATCGTCAAGGTCAGCCAGGACCCGGTGTCGCTGGAGACCCCTATTGGCGAGGAGGAGGACTCGCACCTCGGCGATTTCGTGGAGGACAAAGAGGCGATCGCACCCAGTGACGCCGCCAACCTGACCATGCTCCGGACCGAGGTCGAGGACATCCTCGACACCTTGACGCCGCGCGAGCGCCGGGTGCTCCAGCTCCGCTTCGGCTTGATCGACGGTCACCAGCGGACGCTCGAGGAGGTTGGCAAACGGTTTGGCGTGACCCGCGAGCGGATCCGTCAGATCGAGGCCAAGGCGCTCCGCAAGCTGCGACACCCCAGCCGCTCCAAGAGGCTTAAGGACTACCTGGAGTAGTCGGCCCGGTGGTTGTCCGGGTCGCTACATCGCGGCCGGCCAGCCGTGGGAAAGCGGCTCCGGCCTGCCCAGCAGGTAGCCCTGGCCCATCTGCACTCCCAGCGCGGTGAGCACGTCCAGCTCGGCCTGGGTCTCGATGCCTTCGGCGATGATGGACGCGCCGATACCGAAGGCGAATGAGGCCAGGCCGCTGGCCAGCGCGATCCGGGCGGGGTCGGCGTTGATGCCCTGACAGAGATCGCGGTCAAGCTTGATGATGTCGGGCTCGAGGCGGAGGATATGGCGCAGGCTCGCGAAACCGGATCCGGTGTCGTCGATGGCGATCCTGCCGCCGGCGTTGCGTAAGGGAGCCAGCGCCCGAGCGAAGGCCGAGTAGTCGTTGATCGGCGCCCGCTCGGTGATCTCGATCACCAGCGCGGACACGTCATGGCCCTGGATGCATTCCTGGAGGCTGCCCGAGAGGACCAGCTCGGGCGTGGCGTTGCAAGACGCGAACAGGCCTTTGGGCAGGTCCTTTGAGGCGTTGATCGCGGTTTTCAGGGCGGCGCAGTCCGCCTCGATAAGGAGACCGGCTCGGGTGGCTTCCGCGAACCACTGGTCGGGACCCTGTCGCGGGCTGGCCGAGAACCGGCTCAGCGCCTCGGCCCCGACCAGGGATCGATCCGCGAGCGAGACGATCGGCTGGAACACGGTGCTCAGGCTGCCGGGTCCAAAGGCGGACTGGATGTGGGCGGTTGCGGCCGCGGCGCTTTCAGGCGGGGCCACCCTGGCTGGGCTTGATCCCTTCTCCCGCATTTTTCGCAGCAGGCTGTCGGCCGCGGGACCGGTGATGCTGGCTTCGTTGGCGGCGGCGCGCCGAAGCCCTTCGAGGAGCTCGGCGTTGCGGCCGTTCTTGACTACGTAGCCAATCGCCCCGGCCTCCAGCATCTCGGTGACGGTCCGGTCATCGCTGTAGGCCGAGTAGGCAAGCACCCGGGTCAGCGGTGAGCGCGCCCTGAATTCCTTGACCAGTCGCAAACCACCACCCGCAGGCATGCGCACGTCCGAGATGACGACGTCAACCGGCTTGCTGGCCACGATCGCGAGTGCTTGGTCCACGTTCTCGGCTATCCCGACGAGCTCGAAACCGGTGGTGAGGTCGATCAGACGGCTCAGGGACTTCGCCACCAGCGGCTCGTCCTCGGCGATGAGGACCTTGATGTCCGTCATACGGCACGCTCCGCCGCAGCGCCGCTTGCCACCGTGCGGCGGTCGGTGGCGGCGCGCAGCTCCTCCAACGCCTTGCTCATTGCAGCGCGACTGGCTTCGAGGCGCTCGGCGGTTGCGGCATCCAGGTCCGAGCCGGCCAGCCGCTCGAGCTCGAGAGCTGAGCCGGCCAGGACCTGGGTCACGTGGTGGTGGAGCTCGCCGGCGGCCTTGTTTTGTTCCTGCTGCGCCTGCACCAGGCTCGCCATCAGTCGCTGGCGGTCCTCACCCGTGCGCCGCAGCAGGGACAGCGTGCTCTGCAGCGTGGTCTCGGCCGCCTTTCTTTCCGTGACGTCGATGCATGTGCTCTGGAAGTACGCCGGTTCGCCGCTTGAGTCGCGAACGACGCCCGCGCTGAGCTGCATCCAGACCACCGAGCCGTCCCGCGCGATGAAGCGCTGCTCGAAGAGCGCGGATTCGGGAACCATCCCCTCAAGCGACATCTGGGACTCGATCGCCGGGTCGAAGACGCCCGCCATCTCGGTGGCCGCCAGGTCCACGTCATCGGCGTGGAGAATGTCGAGGACGGTGCGCTCCTGGAGCTCGGCGGCGGAATAGCCGAGGGCATTGCAGAAGGCGGGGTTGGCGTCGAGGATGGCGCCGGTTTTGGGATCGACGAACAGGATGCCGGCCGGAGAGGAGGTGAAGGTCGCGTGCATCCGCGACTCGCTCGCCTCCCGGTCGCGGTCTGCCCGCAGGCGGGCGGCGGTGGCGCCGATGAGTGCTGCCAGCGACCGGACGAAAACCAGGTCGCCGGCGAGGAAGGCGTGCTGCTCCTTGGAGTAAGCGGCAAGGATCCCGAAGGGCCGCTGCTCGCCGGGGATGATCACGCCTAGTCCGCTGCGGACTCCCTGCTCTTCGATCCTGCTGGTGTCGAATCGATCCTCGCCGTTTCCGTCCTCGTAGAACACATCCTTGCGGGACTGCACTATGTAGCTGAGAACGGAGCTGTTGCTGAGCTTGGTTGAGGGCAGGAAATCGTGCTCCGGGTCCGAGGATGCGTAGGTGCGGACGTAGAGGTCCGATTCCTCGCCGACGATCTGGTTGACGACAAGCACGGCGCTTGGCATCAGGCCCTGGACGGCCTGGCCGGTCTCCTTGAGCAGGGAATTGAGATCGTTAGCCTGGGCCGCCCGCAGCCCGAGGTCGAAGAGGACCCCGTCCTGGTGGGCGCGTCGCTGCAACGAAGCGACCATCTGGTCGATGTGGCTGCCGACGATGGCCAGGTCGTCCAGGCCGGGCGCTCCACCCGGTTCCAGTGCTTGCTGCTGGAGGTCGTCTCCGGTGAGGCCGTGGACGACGCTGGCAATGCGACGCAGGCGTCTGAGGACGATGATGCGGAACACCAGCCAGAACAGGAACAGCTCAACCACAAGGCCGATGCCGGTCACCAGGGCGGTCTCCCTCCAGATCCGATCCACGGCCGCGGTCCGCGCAGCCAGTGAATAGTCGATCTCGACCACGCCGCGCCCGGCGGCGCCGAGGGGGGCCAGATAGACGAGTGTCGGCTGGCCATCAATCGACTCGGTGCGGTTCACCACGCCGCCGCGTTCCGCCTGGATCAGCGCGGCGTCGCTGGGAAGACCGGACCGTGTGCCCGGCGAGCTGCTCAACGCGGTTGGCGCCCCCACGGTCGCCTGGAAGATCCGGATCCCGATCACGCTCGGATCGGTGGTTGCCAGCGCTCGAACGAACTGGTCGGCGCTCTCCTTGGGGTGAGCTTGTGCCGGGTTTCCTGGCGTCTGCGCGAAATTTACGTAGCTGTCGACGAACTTCGCCAGGCCGGCGGCGTTGGCCACCGCGTGGCGGTCGATCGAGCTCGAGGCGCTTAGGGCCCCGGTCAGAGCCAGGGCGCCTGCCACCAGGACGCTGACGATGGTCAGGGGTATCCCGATCTTCAAGCTGAGTGGAAGATGGCCTATCGAATCTGAGGTTCGACGGCGTATCGAAGCCAGTCCAGACGTCTTTCCCATGAATTCAGGGTAGATATCGCGGCCCGCGCCGACGCCCTGCGACCTCAGGGACTTACGCCCGTCCTTTTGTTGGGCTACTTAAGTCGGGCGTTCAGGCTGAACTTGCCGGAGCGGGCGAGGCGGGCGCGCTGAAGCCGAAGCTCTCGAGCATCTCGTGGAAGGTGTCCAGACCCGACTGGGCCGCGCAGTGGAAGCTGATCAGGAGCGCCTTTCCGGACGTCCAGCTGATCTTGACGTCGGCCTCGAACCCGCCACCGTTGAGCTGATAGACGTGCTCGATCACCGTGAATCCGCCGATCTCGATCTGGGTCGAATCGAGATTGGAGCCCGGGGCGGTGGGGATGTTTCCCAGCTTGTCGAGGCCGGTCGCCATGTGTAGCAGCAGGTGGTCCGGGGCGGCCGCCGCCGGGCTCGAGGCACTGGCGGCAGGAGTAGGTGCTCCGGCGGGGCTGGCTCCCAGCTCAGCAGCGTCGACTTCAACGTCAGCGCCGCGGTCCGCCACCGACCAGGTAGCCGGATAGAGGAAGTAGTAGTCGTTTCCCGAACTCGAAAACGAGAGCTGGGGGTGGATGCTGACCAGGTCGAGCTTGGGCTTGCTACCCGGCAGGCTGCCGGCGATCCACCCCGGCGTGGCGTTGTAGGTGACCTTGTACCAGACCGGGTCTGCCCCCTGCTTGGCGGTGGCCGTCAGCTTGGCGCCCTGGGGGATGGTGGCCACCTGGCTGCCCGACGTCGACGGCTGGTCGCGCAGCTTGACCCCGATCGGACTCAGCACCCATAGGCCCAGCAGCAAAGGACCGTTGCTGGGGGATGGCGATACCGCAGCCGCCGACGGCGACGTGGCCGCCGACGGAGGCGTCTGCCCGAACGAGCAGCCGGCAATCATCACCAGCGGGATCAACGGAAGGGCCCGACGCATACCCCTCAATATAATTTGCGGGCATTCCGGAGTAGCTCAATGGTGGAGCAGGCGGCTGTTAACCGCAAGGTTGTCGGTTCGAGTCCGACCTCCGGAGCCACCTCGCTTGAATACGAATTAGGCCTTCCTGCTCGTCCTCGAGAGGCTCTGACAGGGCGGCTGGACATCAACTTGGACATCAACGCCCACTACGTTCAAGGTCCGAGGTTGCGACAACGGCCGGCAATAGCAAAGCGGTCGGTTTCAAATCGGGCACCCTGAGGGTCATCTCGTTGCTTGTGTACGAGCAGGGCTTGGCCATCGAGTTCGTGATCACCAAGGTGCCGGGGATGGCAGGCCCGTTAAGACCGAGACACGCTCTTGCTGACCTGACCGACGACGTGGGCACGGAGTATTCGCCAGGACAGTCGAGCTGGAGCACGTCTGATGATTCGGCGCGGGGGCGCTTCGAGTATTCGCCGGCGCCCCCGCCGACAGCCGAGAGGCTCTCGTGGCGTTTGGACGATGTCCTGGTGGACCTGCGCCTGACCTAATCCAAACCCTTGCGCAAAGCCCCCTGGGGCCGAGGACCGCATGTCTACCCCGGCGCGGGCACCCGAAAGACAGTGGATGCTGGTTCATGCGGCTCTTGTAGTTTTGAACACGTTCGGTTATGGTTAGGGCAAGAAATGAACATGTTCAATAGGAGGAACTGGAGATGGATCTGAAAGTTATCGAGTACGGGATCTACGCCGCGATTAGCATCACCTTGACGATCTGGGTCGCCACCACGCTATTCCGCCACGGCCGTCGTTTTCTGCTCGACGTGTTCAAGGGCGATGAGGGTCTCGCGGATTCGGTCAACCACCTTTTGGTTGTGGGGTTCTACCTCGTCAACCTGGGGTACGTGAGCCTGCAGCTGAAGCTCGACACGGCGCCTGGCTCAGCGGCGGAGGTCATCGAAGGCCTGGCGGGGAAGGTTGGTCTCGTATTGGTGGTGCTCGGCATCATGCATTTCGGCAACCTGTTCGTCTTCGCCCGGCTGCGCCAGATGGCTCACCGGCCAAAGATGGTACCGAGTCCGCCGGCCGTTCCTGGTGGGGTGACTCTGCCACCGCCGGTTCCGGCTTTGGGGCAGTAAGATGTCCCTCCCTGCGGCCTCGCTCAGTTCCAAAGCGGAGCGCACCCGCGATCGAATCCTCGAGGTGGCCCTCGAACTCTTCCGAGAGAAGGGATATGAGGCCACCACCATGAGGATCATCGCGGCGGCCGCAGGGGTTTCCCTGGGGAGCAGCTACTACTACTTCCCGTCCAAGGAACACCTCGTCCAGGGGTTCTACGAGGGCATGCACGTCGGCCTGGTGGAGGCGACCCGTGAGGCTCTGGCGACCGAGCGTGACCTCAAAGCCAGGCTGCGGTTGGTAATGAGGGCAAGGCTCGACGTTGTCGCTCCGTACCACGTCGTCTCGGGCTCCCTGTTCCGTACGGCCGCTGATCCACACAGTCCGCTAAGCCCGTTCAGCGAGGCCTCAGGCCCCACGCGGCGCGAGAGCATCGCCTTCCTCAAGGAGGTGGTCGAGGGGTCGGATGCGCGGATCCCGAAAGACGTGGCGCCGACGCTGCCTCACTTGCTGTGGCTGTACGAGCTCGGCCTCGTCCTTTTCTGGGTGCACGACCGCTCGCCCGGTCAGAAGCGAAGCTACGACCTTGCCGATGACAGCGTGGATGCGATCGTCCGCCTTCTCGCCCTGGCTCATCTGCCCGTGCTGCGTACGGTGAGACGCCAGATTCTCAAATGGGTCTCGACGATCGTCGCTGAGGGGCCCGGAGCCGAAGACATCGATGCCTGAGATTCACCTCGAGACCTTCATCGCCGCGCCGGCCGAGGTCTGCTTTGACCTCGAGCGCAACGTCGACGTTCATCAAGCCTCAACGTCGAGGGCCAGGGAAAGAGCTATTTCAGGGGTCACCGAGGGGCTCATGGACTTGGGCGATGAGGTCACCTGGGAAGCGAGGCAGTTCGGTTTCAAGTTCACGATGACGTCGAAGATCACTTCGTTCGATCGCCCCTCGGGCTTCAGCGACGAGATGCAGAGCGGACCTTTCGATTACTGGCGACATCATCACCGCTTTGAATCCGTGAGAGGCGGAACGCTGATGGTCGACGATCTGGAGTTCTCGTCGCCGCTTGGGCCGTTAGGCAAATTGGTCGATGCCTTGGTCTTATCCCGCCACGTGCGCAACCTGTTGAGCGAACGGAACGTCACTATCCGGCGCCTCGCGGAGCAGCAGATATGAGGATCGCGATCACCGGCGGCACGGGGTTCGTGGGACGACACCTCGCGGCAGCACTCAGCGCGGACGGTCACGAGGTGGCTCTGATCGCACGAGGGACCGACCAACGCGACTTGACCGCGCGTTCGCTTCCCGGTGCGACCTTCGCTCAGGCCGGCGTCACGAACCGCGAGGATCTGACCCGGGCGTTCGTCGGCTGCCACGCCGTGGCGCATTGCGCCGGCATCAATCGCGAACTTGGTGAGCAGACGTACCAACGCGTCCACGTCGAAGGCACGGAGGCGGTGGTCGAGGCGGCGCGAGCCGCCGGCGTCCAGAAGATCGTCGTGCTTAGTTTTCTGAGGGCGCGGCCGTCTTGCGGTTCGCCCTACCACGAGTCCAAATGGGCCGCCGAGGAAATCGTGCGGGATTCCGGGCTGGATTACACCGTCATCAAGGCAGGCATGATCTACGGACGCGGGGACCACATGCTGGACCACATCAGCCATGCCTTGTTCACCTTCCCGATCTTCCCCTTGGTCGGTCGCGAGCGTCTCGCCCGACCACTGGCTGTGGAGGATTTGGTGCGCGTCCTGACAGCAGCCCTCGTCCAGGGCCGCTTGACAAGGAAGACCGTCGCCATCACCGGGCCTGAGGAACTCCCGTTGAGCGAGGTTATCCGGAGGGTGGAGGATGTGATCGACAGGCCGCGACCCATGATCCGGCTGCCGGCCGCGGCTCACTACGTCATGGCCAGGATCTTCGAATGGACGATGGTTGTTCCACTAGTGTCTACGGCTCAGGTGCGGATCTTGACTGAGGGCATGACCGAGGCCCTACCATTCGCAACCCCTCTGCCTGACGACCTCCAGCCGCGTCTCGCCTTGACTCCAGAACAGATCAGAATAGGACTACCTGAGCCGGGCCGATTCGCTCTCCGTGACCTGAGATGGTGCCAGACTGGCAACGCGCTAGGTGCGTCGTGATCAATAGCGAATGGGAGCACCATCCTGTTCGCTTTGGTTGGCGCCTTCTCGGGAAATTGGCAGTTCAGGTTGTCTTGGCATCGTGCGGATGCATCTCTGGTCTGGTCATCTTTCCTGTTGTCGTCATCGCCGGGCTTATTCAGCCAATGCTCTTTTTACTCATCGGCGACGTGTGGCCGTTGATCGCGCTCACCTTGATCGTGCCGCGGCGAACGAGGGCTTTTGGCGTCGGCATGCTCTTTGGCACTGCCGCCATGCTCGCAACATACCCAGATTTGGCTCGATGTCTCGTGAGCTGTTGGCTACTCTAAGCTCGCAACCGACGACGTTTTGTACAGGAACCCTGCCGAATTTAGGCGAACTTCAACGACACGCAGCGGATTCTGGGGTCGTCGATCCGAATTACAACGGACCCTGGCGGACCTCAGCGGACGACCAACCTAGTAGCTGTTAACCGCAAGGTTGTCGGTTCGAGTCCGACCTCCGGAGCCACCGTTTTGAATACGAAACTGGCGCCAAAGCCGTAACGTAATGGCGGTGGACAAGGACCAACACGCGGATGCGCGTCCGCTTGGCCAAGAAGCCGGTCACGGCGAATCCGGGCTGCAGCGGCTGGAGTCCTTCAGTGACGGGGTAATGGCCGTGATCATCACGATCATGGCCTTCAACCTGAAGCCACCCGGCGCGCCCACTTTTTCCGCGCTGTGGGACAGGCTGCCTGAGTTGTTGGTGTACGTGTTGAGCTTTGCGTTTATCGGGATCTACTGGAACAACCACCATCACCTCCTGCGCAGCGCGACCCGAATCAGCAGCGCCGTGATGTGGTCCAACCTCCTGCTCCTGTTCTGGCTGTCGCTGATTCCGGTTCTTACCAACTGGCTTGGCAGCGACTACCACAACGCCCTTCCCGCGGCCGTATACGGGATCGACGGACTGCTCGCGGCCGTCAGCTATTACCTTCTGGTCCGGGCCCTGATCACTGCCAACGGACGGGAGTCGAGGCTTGCGCGTGCCGTCGCCGGGGACTTCAAGGGTCGGATCTCAGTGGTGATGTACATAGCCGGTGTCGCTGGCTCGGTTATCACGCCCTGGATCGCCTACACCATCTACGTGGCGGTGTCGTTGATGTGGATCATTCCGGACCGGCGCCTTGGTCCCCCGAGCGGCCGCCCCGCACAGCAGAAGCCCCCGACCACGGACGAGTAGGAGTGCAGTAACTGTCGTTGCATGAAGACTCTTCACCCTGCGTCAGCCTCGAATTGGAGCACAGGCCGGCGGCCGCCAGTGACATCGATTTTCTACAGCAATCCGGGCGGATTTAGGCGAACTTCAGCGACACATAGCTGATTCTCAAGCAACCGATTCGTATCCCACTGAACCTCAGCGGGATTCAGCGGACCCAGCGGAAGGCCGCTGTTAGCCGTAAGGTTGTCGGCTGCACTGCTGATCTACCGCCGCCCCAGCAGGTGTTGAGTGACAAGGACTAGGGGTTCACCGGGAACTTCGCCAGGCCTCTCGTACTCGCCCTACCCGCGGGTCCCCTCGGGGGGGATCAGCGTGCGCAGGGCGCAGCGCTGGCGCGTCCGGAGGGAACTGACCAGAGGCTCACCCCGCCGCCCGCACTGAGTTGCTGGTAGCCCGCACCCGCCAGCGCTGCGCTCGAAACTCGCTGGCCGCTGAACCCCGCGGGGGTGGGGGGATCGGGCTGCGCGTCAACGACGATGAACGGGCAGGTGGCCCCGGCGGGCAGCTGGTAGACGCGCTGCCGGTGAGCAGCGCGGACGAGCGGAGTGCCGGTCCCGGCCAAAGGTGCCCCGGGTGGGATCATCGCGACCACCGCCGCCGCCGCAGAGCTTCGCTCCAGGTCCGCGACATAGACCGGCAACATGGGAGGCACCGGTGAGAACGCCAAGAACGTGGCGGCGGCGGTGACGACAGGGAGGCCGGTCGCCACCGCCGCGCGAGCTCCCGCGATCCGCAGCCAACCCGCCCGCGGCCGCGCCTGGAGCCACGCGATGGCGCGGATCGATACGAATACGAGAAGCGGCACTAGCCCGATCCCGTACTGGTAGAGAAGACCGGACTGGCCCGATTTGGTCGAGAGTGCGGCCGGCAGCACGGCGAGCAGGGCGATCACGAAAAGTCGTGGCCGCAGAAGAGGCAGCCCGCCCAGCGCTGCGACCACGAGTGCGGTCGCAGCGGGGAACGGCCCGAACAGCACCTGCCGCATCCAGACCTGGGGCCTCGTCAGCAGCGCCAGTGCCACCGCGCCCCGCGTTGAGCCAAGGTAGCGGTAGTAGTAGATGAGGTCGTCGGGCGCGCCATTGCGGAACCGCGGCATGACGACCAGGACGACAAACACACCCCACATCACCGCGACGGCCGCCACCAACCAGCCCTCACGTCGGCGGTAGGCGGCCACCGCCAGCAATCCGATGGCGGCGGCCACCAGCGCGCCATCCTCTTTGAACAGCAACGGGGCGAGGGCCAAAACCACGAACGTCCACCGCTGTCTACGGTGGGCGGCGAGCAACGCCGCGAACGCGAGGGGGACCGCCATTGCCTCCGTGTGGAAGTCGTACGCGACGGCGCGCCATACGCCGACCTGGAGCAGGTACGCCGCAGCAATGGCCCACGCCGCGCGTGGGCCAAGCGTCTCTGCCGCGAGGTCCCATAGGGGGACCACCGCCAAACCCAATGCAGCGGACTGGAGCGCGAGCAGCAACACGGGAGAAGCCACCACCCGATACATCGCCGCGACGAGCCACAGGACTGGCTCGAAGTGCTGTCCCATCAGGTCGTAGGGGATGAAACTGCTGACGAAGCCCCGGCCCAATGAAGCGTTCCAGATCGCCTGGTCGAAGAACGCCAGGTCGTACGTCGTGCTGTGGAAGCTCGCGTAGCGGATCCAAGCAAAGGCGAAGAACAGTGCCGCTGCGCCCGCCGCGAGGAGCCAGCGTTTCAAGTGTGGACCTCAACCACCGGCTATCACACCTAGCACGACGGCGCCATGAAGGGCGATGACAGTTCGCCGGCTCCTCACCGAGCGATCAGCTGACCTGGAGGTAGTTTCGCCATACGGGCAGGAGGTGCACCGCGTGGCTCGTCATGCCGGGCAGCGGTGGTCGCCGGCCCAAGGAGAGGACAACGACCGCGCCCGCATCGAACGGTGCGGTGTGGGCGAATGCGTCGATGGCGCCGTCGATACCGCGAACTCCCGAGATGCGGACGTCCGGAATGCGCCAGGATGCGGCCCGTGGGTTAGACCCACTCGAGGCAAGGTAGTGGCGGCTGACAAGGCGAACTCCGTCGCTGAGACGCGCCACCGATAGGAACGTAGCTCGAACTGTCACCTGCGAGCTGCGATGAATGCGTACCGTCGCGCCTGTATGCACGGCAACACTTCCGGTAGTCCGGTGGGTTGCGAGGTGGGCTCCGAGAGAGGTCATGTCGGCCGCAAAGGCCCGGAGATTGCCTAGCCCGGACTGGGTGGAGTCGTACATGCTGTACGTCAGAGTCGGCGCCTCGGTGGTGAGGTACGCCGGTTCCGGCTCGTAGGTGTAGCCCGTGATCTCGCCTCGCTCGACGAGGTTGTCGAGCTCATGCACGACCGTGGCGATCAAGCGGGCGTCTTGACGCGCTGCACGATCCCGAGCTGCTGGAGCAACCGTTCGGCGCTGGCGAAGTAGTCGTGGATGTCGCCCTGGGACCTGACCCATTCGACGTAATGAGCGATGCCTTCTTCGGGCATCAGCGTCGGTTCGTAACCCGCGGCGCCGGCGAGCGTGATGTCGGGGGTGAGCGCGCGCATCTCCCCGGGGCGGAACTCTCCGCGGAGCTCAGGCTCGATGTCGACGCCCAGCGCGTCGCCGACCTGGCGCGCGACTTCGCGCACCGTGTTCGCGCGGCCGCTGCCGATATTGACTGCTTTGCCATCGAGCGCGGACGTCTCGGCGGCGAGCAAGTTGGCGCGCGCAACGTCGCCGACCCAGGCGAGGTCGCGCGATTGCAAGCCATCCTCGTACACGACCGGCGGCAGCCCCGCGAGTAGCCGTGTGGCGAAGATCGCGATGAGGCCCGTGTACGGGTTGTAGATCGACTGCCGCGGGCCGTATGTGCACGAATAGCGCAGCGCCACCGCCGGAATGCCTGTCTGTGCGCTCCACGCCAGCGCCAGCTGTTCCTCCGCCACCTTGGAGATGGCGTAAGAGTTGCCCCCGCCGGTGGGCGCGTTCTCCGGCGTGGGCGCAGCCTTGGTGGGCCCGTCGCAGACCGGGCACCGCACCTCGAAGTCGCCGGTCTCGAGCAGCTGCGGGTCGCGCGGACCGGGGAACTGCAAGCCGTGCTCAGCACATTCGACCGCGCCCTCGCGGTAGACCGCTTGCGAAGATGCGACCACCACCTTGGCGACCGGCAGCCGCTGGTCGCGGATGGTCTCCAGCAGGATCGCCGTCCCGCCGCAGTTGACATCGATGAACTTCGCGATCTGCGGCAGGTAGCCGCCGTAGGCGGCCTGGTGGAAGACGACATCGACATCGACCAGCGCTCGCGCAACGGCATCACGATCGCGGATATCCGCCGTCACCATCTCGACTGCCGCTGGCACCCAGGGAGGCAGGCCATTGCGATGAGTCACCGGCTCGAGCGCGTCGAGGATCCTGACCCGCCAACCCTGCTCTAGAAGCAGGTCCACGAGGTGGCTGCCGATGAGTCCGGCGCCGCCGGTCACGAGCGCCCGACTCATGCCACGACGCTCACGCTAATCCGGTGCGGGCCGCTCGCGCCGCCGGGGACGGTGCCATGCGACGTGATTTCCTGCGGCTGGCCGTTGCCGTCGGTGGCGCGCGCCACCAGCTTGTAGTCGCCCGGGCTCGCCGTCCAGTCGAGGCTCCACAGCACCCAGGCCAGCTTCGAGGGCCCGAAGTCGATACGCGCATCGGACCACGTGAGGCCTCCGTCCGTGCTCACCTCGACGCGGGAGATGCCGCGAACTCCCGCAAAGGCAATCCCGTGCACGGGCACTACGGGTTGCCCGCCCAAGCGCACCACGGACCTAGCGGCGGGCGAGTCGATGCGAGCGACCGTGTGCTCGTAGTACGGGTCCCAGCCCTGGCGCTCGTAATAGCCCGGCTCGGTCTGGGCCACCAGCGTGACGCGCGTGAGCCACTTCACGTGGACCTCGCCGTAGTAGCCGGGGATTATGATCCGGGCCGGCGCCCCGTGCCGATCGATCAACGGCGCGCCGTTCATCTCGTACGCCACCAGCGTCGTTTCCTGCATGGCCTTGCCGAGCGGGGCGGAGTGGGTGTACCCGTCCGCGGCGTGGAAGATCACATGGGCCGCGCTACCCTGTGCCTGCGACGGGGTGATGAGGTCCCGCAGGCGCGGGCCCTTCCACACCGCGTTGCTGATGAGGCCACGCCCGATGCTGTTGCTGATGCACTCGAGGGTGGTCAGCTGCTCCACGGCGGGCATCGCGCGCAAGGCGGCAAGGTCATAGGTGCGCGGGTTGTCGACCATGCCGTCGACGGTCAGCCGCCAGGTCGATGTATCGACGGACGGGTCGATCAGATTCTTCGTCACCGCGTACCACTTGTCGATCGGGGTCACGGGGTCGACTGGCGGGTAAGTCACCGTGCCGTCGTAGCCGAACGCGCCATCCCTGAACAGCAGACCGATGAGCGCGCCGTTGGCCAGCGCCAGCACGGCAACCGCCCCGCCGAGAAGGAAACTGCGCCGCTGCATTCCTGGCTGAGGTTCCGGCTCGGCCGGTAGCGCGGCGCTTTCGAGCCCGCGGCTCGTGAGCCAGAGAACCCATGCGAACAAGGCGAAGGCGGCGAGAAGGGCGATTGCATTGATGGTCGCGGCTGTACCACCGCCGACGCCGCGATAGTTCGCCTCGAGAACGGCGTAAAGGCCGAGCGTCGTAACTCCCCACGCGACGAGCACCGACACAGCCAGGAACCAACCCCGGCGCTGTCGGCGCGTGAAGTAGGCGCCGTACGCCGCCCCCGCCAGCACCATCACGGGGAACTCGGTGATGTAGGCGACCTCCTTCGACGTGGTCGCGCCCAGGATGCCAAGGACACGGAGGAAGGTCTGTGCGTCGAGATACGGCAGCAGGCGGTCGGGCAGCAGTTCGCCCAGAAGCGGGACGCCGATTGTGATTCGGAGAAGCAGGAAGAACAGGGTCATCACGACCCCGGCGAAGGTGCCGGCAAGGAGGCCACGTCTCAGCGCCGCCCGGCGTTCTGCCATCACACCGGGACCTCGGCGGCCAGGTTATGAATCACTACTCTCGTCCGCGCGAGACCGGGCGTCCTTGCCGCCGCTGCGCGGAGGTCATCCAGGTCCTCGACCTCGTCGACGTCGAACTCGGCGGGCAGCGTGGCGACACGCAGGCCGCGCGGGTTGCATGCGGCGAGCACCGCCTCGAGGGTGTTGCCCGCGCTCATCGGCGCGGCCCGCAGGATGTCGTGGTAGGCGCCCATGGCGACGAGGTAGTAACCGCCATCGTGAGTCGGGCCTAGGACTACGTCGTGGTTGTCGAGCAGCGCGAACGCTGTCTGCACCCGCTCGGGGCCGACCTGCGGCGAGTCCGATGCAATCAACGCGACACGCTCCTCGCCTCGCAGTGCAGCTCCGCGGAACAGCCGGTCCTGGCGGACACCCCAGCCGCCGTCGCCCTGCGCCCTGACGCGCAAGCGCTCGCCCGTGCCCAGAGCGGCGGCAAGCTCCGGGGCTCCGCCGTCCGGCGTCAGGTACCAGGCCACCTCGTAGTTGGCGCGGGAGAAGTTCTTCGCGATGTCGCGCAGAAAAGCAACGTAGAGGTACGTCGCGGCGGCAACGCCAACCGTCCGCGCCAGCCGGGTCTTCACCTCGCCGAGCCGCGGCGCGCGCGCCGCAATATACAGGATGTCGCTCACGCCCGCGTCCAGTTGCGGTATCGCCACGTGGTCGCGAGGATGGCCCAGCCCGCCCGCAGGCTGCCGTGCAGCGTCCCGCCAACCTTGGAGACGCCGATGCGCCGCCGGTAGTTGACCGGCACCTCCCTGTACCTGTAGCCGGCGCGCGCCGCCTTGACCATCATCTCCACCGACCAGCCATAGGTGCGCTCGCGCATTTCGAGCGCGTTGAGGCGGGCCGGCCGGATCGCACGCAGCGGCCCAAGGTCGGTGACCTCGAGGCCGTACAGGCGGCGCATGAGCCAGCCCGTCAGGCGGTTGCCGAACACCTGCTGGGGCGTCATCGCGCCCGCTTCGACCCGCCCCTGGCGCCGCGAGCCAACCACGAGGTCGGCCTCGTCGCGCAGCACCGGCGCGAGCAGGGCGTCGAGGTCAGCGGGGTCGTCGGAGGCGTCACCGTCGAGCAGGACCAGCACGTCGGCGTTGCTGGCAGCGCGCACGCCTTCGAAACATGCGCCCCCGTAGCCCGCCGTTTCCAGCCGGATAGCCCGCGCCCCGGCCGCCTCGGCGACCCCGGCGGTGCCGTCGGTAGAGCCGTTGTCCACCACGATCACGTCGGCGAAGTGCACGGTTGGGTGCTCGCGCAGCGAGCGAACCACTGCTGCGATGGCCTGCGCCTCGTTGAGTGCCGGGATCACGGCGGCGATCCGCGGCGCCCGTCGGCTGCCGGTCAAACCCTTGCCTTGTGCAGACCGCTGGCGCATTCACAGGCGGCATCCGTCGAGATCCGCGGCACCAGGGCGGCGATCAGTCCGCGGACGCGGTCCACGTTGGCCGCGAGCACAGCCAGCACGTCGCTCGCCTCCGCTGCCGGACCACCGTCCTCGCGCCGCGCATCGCGGTCGGTTACAAGCGAGATGTTCAGGTAGCACATGCCGAGCTCTCGCGCCAGCGCGACCTCCGGGTACTGCGTCATGTTGACCACGTCCCAGCCGCACGACGCGAACCATCGCGACTCCGCGCGCGTGCCGAAGCGCGGGCCCTGGACCACCACGACGGTGCCCTGTTGCTGGCCCTGCAGCTGTTCCGTCTGCATCGCCTCCCACGCCGTGGCGCGGAGCTCCGCGCAGTACGGCTCGGCAGTGCTGATGTGGACCACCTCGGGCCCGTCGAAGAACGTGTCGGCGCGGCCGCTGGTGCGGTCGACGAACTGGTCGCATAGCACGAAGTCGCCGGGCGCAACCTCGTCCCGCAGGCTGCCAACGGCGCACGGGGCGAGAACCCGGCGCACCCCCAGGCTGGCCAGCGCCCACAGGTTGGCACGATGTGGGATCCGGTGGGCGGGAAACTCGTGGTTCCGGCCGTGGCGGGCCAGGAACGCCACCTGCCGACCGCCGATCTCGCTGAGCCGGATGCTGTCGCTGGGCGGGCCGTATGGCGTCTCGACATGGATCTCACGGGCGCCGGCACTCAAGCTGTAGAAGCCGGAGCCACCGATCACGGCGACCTCTGCCTGGGTCGAGCTCTTCCCGATTGCCACTCTCTCTTGGTGAGGCTTCGTTGCCACAGCGAGCTCCCAAACTCGAGAGGCATGAGCAGCCTCTCACCCGGGTCGATTTCTTGCGCCTTCGAATCCGGACCAAGCGCTCCTATTCCCTGCGGCCCCATATCGGAGGGAATTAGATGGGCTTGTGGGGATTTGGATGGGTGAGATGAGCCACCCGAAGACGGGCATTCGGGAGCAGCTAGCGGACCTCGGGCCTGGACTGCTGAAGTACGCACGCTCCCTGACCGCCACTGCGGCGGATGCGGAGGACCTCGCCCAGGAGACAATGGCTCGCGCGCTCCGCTTCCAAGATCGCTTCGAGCCCGGCACAGATGCCCGGGCGTGGCTCTACACGATCTGCCACCGGCTGCACCAGCAGAGCTGGCGCAATCAGAAAACACGGCCCCAGAGCTTCCCGCTTCCGGGGATGCAGCCCGGTGAGGACCCGACGGATATGGCCCTTGTCAGTCCGCTGGCGGTCGAACCTGCGGTGATGCGCCGCTTCGAGCACCGCGAGGTCGTCCGCGCCTTCGCGCGGCTGGGCCAGGAGCACCAGAAGGTGCTGCGCCTCTATGCCGTCGAAAACCGCTCCTACGACGAGATCGCGACCAAGCTCGACATACCGATCGGAACGGTGATGTCGCGCATCTTCAGGGCGCGGCGCAACCTCGTGCGATCGTTGTTGGAGGAGGGGGTCCTGTGAACTGCGACGTGGCGCGCGAGTACTGCGGGGCCGTCGCTGACGGGGAGCTGGAGCTCGTACCCGCGCCGGTGCTGGAGCACATCCATGCATGCCCCGACTGCAGCGTCGAGGTGGAGTGGCAGCGCGAGGCGCAGGTAGCGGTGGCGGCCGCTCTGGTCGCCCCGCTCGGCGATCCGGTCCCAGCGCCGGCGCGGTGGCGGTGGGCAACGGCCCGCATGCGCTGGGCAGTCGGCGTTGCCGCGGTCGTGGCGGTCGGGTTGGCGGTTATTGGGCTGCGTGCCGATGTCAACAGCGGATCGTCAGCCGAAGCGGCGATGCTCGACGCTTCCCACAGCTTTGGTAGCCCCGCTGGCATCGTAAGCGGGGATAGGTCAGCTGTGGAGGGTTGGACCGCCGGCGTCGGTGTCCCGGTCCAGGTCATGCCGATCAAGGGCGACCAACTCACTGGCGCGCGCCTCAGCCGCGTCATGAACCATGGCGTGATGACCTTGATCTTCGCGGGCTCAGGCGGCAGGGTGGAGGTATCGATGGTCCCCGCCCGATACGCCGCGCAGTGGCCCGACATGGAGGCGAAGGCCGTCGACCACCGGCCGGTTGGATTGCTTCGTCACGGCCAGGACAGCCTGATCATCGTGGCCGGTACCGACGCGCAACTACATGCCACTATGGCTCTGTTGCAGGGCTAGAGCTGGAGCAGGACAACTCGAACAGATGGCCCGGTGAGACAGGCTATTAGGCCGTCTGGCGCGGTTTGCAGCGCTTCTAAACCATCACCTTTCTCATGACCACCTCCTCGTTATCGACGTGACCTGTATCCCTCTAACCAGCAAGGCGGGCGAAGTTCGTCGCTAGGTCACGGCATATACGGAACCTGTCGAGCCTAGATTTGCGTCTGACGAGCGAGCTCTTGGTGGTCGCAGGCGACCATCGTCTGCAGGGGAAATCGCAGGGATGCGTGGCGTGAATACAGGTCTCACCTTTTCCAGAGTCAGCTGGCCAAGGCGGCCAAGCGGCCCGCCCTGGTTACCCCGCGCCGGCATCAGGCGCCCGATCCTCGCGTACGTCGTGGCCACTGTTGCTCCGATTACGCTGACCGCCGCATTCGAAACTCTTCACCGGGGATCGCGTGAGTACGTATTCGTGTACCTGGCTGTGGTGGCGTTCCTTGGCTTCACCTATGGGTTGGGCCCGGCACTGGTGGCCGCTGTGGCCAGCTTTTTCCTCATCGACTACGCGTTTGTTCCGCCTTTCTACACGTTCACCCTCATCGACGAGCAGGATGCCTTCAACCTGGCCTCGCTGATCGCAGCCGCCGTCCTGGTCAGCCGCCGGCGGTCGCAGCAGCGGCGAGCCGAAGCGGTGGCCCTGTTGCTCGAGGACGCGAATGTAGAGCTGTCGCGTCTCAACCGTGAACAGGCGGCTGCTGCCGAGGCACGACTTGACCTCGCCCTCGCGAATGAGCGTCTTGAGAACTTGGCGCGCAACGACCAGATGCGGCAACGGTTCCTGGCCGACATCTCCCACGACTTGCGCACCCCGATCACCTCGATCATCACAGCCGGCACCGCGGCCCTCGAGGATCAAGGCCTCGACCCTGAGACTCGGCGGAGTCTTCGCACAGGGGTGGCCGAGGCCTGGCGTTTGAACCGACTGGTTCGCGACATGCTTGACCTGGCCAGGATCGATGAGCAAGCGATCGAGCTCGAAGTGGAGGCACTCGACCTCGCGGTGGCTGTCAGGGCGGCCGCTGACCGGGTTGAGGCTGACATGGCCGAGCCACGGGTCGAGGTCGACCTGGACGAGGAGATCCTTGTGCTTGCAGACTGGGACCGCCTCGGCCAGATCCTCGATAACCTCCTAAGCAACGCTGATAAATTCGCGCCGCGCGGGTCCCGGATCTGGGTCTCCGCCGTGCCGGATCTCAACTGCCAGCGCGCCGTCGTCCGGGTCCGAGACCAGGGTCCAGGTGTCCCATACGAACTGCGGAGCAGCGTCTTCGACCGGTTCGTCAAAGGCGTGGATTCCCTCGGCGGCACGGGCCTGGGGCTGGCGATCGTGCGCGGCTTGGTCGAAGCCCACGGTGGCACCGTCGAGCTGGAGACCGCGAACGAGGTTTCGGGAGCCTCATTCGCTTTCACGCTGCCGCTCGCATTCGAGGGTGCGTGAGGGATGCTGGCTGAGTCTGCCCTGGGCGCTGGCGGCCCTCGACTTCTGCTGGTTGAGGACGATGGCGTGCTTCGGGACGCGATCGCCCCGCCGATCCGTCGCCACGGATACCAGTTGACGGCTGTGCCGAGTGGCCTAGAGGCGGTGCGTGAACTCGAGGGCGCGCTCTTCGACCTGATGCTGCTGGACATCGAGATGCCCTTGATCGACGGCTGGGAAGTGCTCCAGAGGCTCGGAGGCCGACGCATGCCGGCGGTGATGATGATCAGCGCCCGAGGCGACGAGAAGGACAAGGTCCGAGCCCTCGACATGGGAGCCGACGACTACCTCGCCAAGCCTTTTGGCACCTCGGAGCTGCTCTCCCGGATTCGAGCCGTTCTCCGGCGTGCGAGCCCGCAGTTCGCGCCCGCCAATATCGTCGAGCGATGTGGTGTCAGGGTGGATTTCGGGCAGCGCATGGTTTGGCGCAATGGCGTTGAGGTCAAGCTCTCTCCTACCGAATACCTTCTGCTGGTGGCCCTCGCAAGAAATGCGGGGTGTGTTTGCGATCACCGCGCATTGCTTCGCGAGGTCTGGGGGCCCGAATACATCGACGAGTGGACCTACCTGCGCACTTTTGCCAAGCGGCTTCGAGCCAAACTCGAGACCGATCGAGCGTTCCCCGAGGTGATCGTGAGCATCCCCGGCCGCGGCTATCGGTTCGGACCGGCTGAGCACACCGAGGTGCGCGCCGCCTCCTGATCGGCCGGCGGCCCCTGGCCAGGGCTACGAAGTTCCGGATTTCGTTAACGCGACGTTCACGGTCTGGGCGGTAGCTTGCGCCCATTGTGCGGTCGGTAGCCGCCGAGCCGGTGGCGCGTGACGGCGCCCCGGCTCTCTTCTTCCTAAGCGACTAAAGATCGTTCACGCGGCGTTCACGCGACAGCCGATAGCCTGCGCCGATGGTGAACCCAGAGGTCCTTCCATACGCACTTCTGGCACCTGAGCGCGCCAGCGCGTTGGCCGAGCCGGCCAGGTCCACCGCACTCACGATCCGCACTATCCGCGATGCGTCCGAAGCCCTGAGGGAGCTTCGCATGCAGGACGCGATAGAGGACTACCGCAAGGTCCTGGAGGTCGAGCCGGACAACTTCTACGCACTTGCCGGGATCGGCATCGCCCTGACCCGCGTCGGTCTCACGGACCAGGCTCTCCCCGCGCTGCAGCGGGCGTCGATGATGCGCCCCCCCAGTTGGGAGGCGTTCCAGGTGCTGGCGGCCTGGACCCGCTTCGCCGAGCGCCAGGGCGAGGGGAATTTTCGCCGGTCGACGGCGACGGCGCCGCCAAAGATCGTGGTGCGGATCCTGGAGCGGCTCACCGGCCGCACCGCCGCGCCTGATGCCGGGCCCTTGGTGCCCGTTCCGGGGCTTAGCGGCCCGAGGAGGCTGTCATGAGCGAGGCGTTGGGATTGGGATTGGTCCTGGGGATGCTCGGCATCATCGCGATGCGCACCATTGGCCCGGTCAAGGCCGTGCCCAAGGGCAAGGAATTGATGGTTGTGCAGGCGCGGTTTATCGATCGGCTCCTGCTGCACCGCTTCCAGCTGATCAGCCTGCTGGCGATCCTCGCGCTGGGCTCCGGTGGCGTGGGGACACGCTGGATCGCGCACCCGACCTTCCTGGTCGCCGTCGGCGCCACCGTCGTCCTGCTACTAGTGCCCTTCAGGTACTTGATCACGACCGAGGGGGTCAACACCCACACCTCGTTGGTCAAGGACTGGAGCGAGTTCAGGACCTACCAGGTCGAAGGCAGGCGGGTCGTACTCCGGGGGGACGGATGGACCCGGCGCGCATCGCTGTACATGTCCGACAACAACCGCAAGGACCTGGAGCGGGTGCTCAGGAGTCGTGGGCTGCGACCCGCCGGAGACGGCGCTGAGATCTCGACGCGCAAGAAAGCGTCGGCAAGGAGGTAATTGATGCGAACCTACGGTGCCCCTGAAGCCAACGGTGACGAGGGCATTGCCCTGGTCGCATTTTTTGTCGGCCCGACGCTGATCGTGGCGGGCTGGGCGTACGCCACCGACCTGCTCCAGGTCGTACTCGTGCTCGCCGGGATAGCGGTCCTGGCGGCCTCGGTCTACTACATGATCCGCAGCCGCAGCGTCGGGGACGGTAGCTGATGCGGCAGCCACTTGAGGTCCAAAAGATAGGGAGGTCTGATCGCTTGAAATCTTTGCTGCGGAAATTCCAGGGGCTCACGGGCGCCCGGACCATGTTGCTCTTGGTGGTCGTGCCGATCGCCATCATCTTCATTACCGGCTGCGCCAACTCGCCGGCCGCGCATTCCAATGGCGACCCCTCAGGTACGGGGACGGGAACGCGATCTGACACCATCGGCGCGACCCAGGGCGGCCCGCAAGTGACCACGGACAGCTCTGGGAAGGTCACCGGCGACGACCTCCAGAAGAACAAGGACAAGGAGCCGCTGGCCTACCTGCTGGCTGATGTCGTCGGCCAGAACCGGATCTCGGCGAACCTGGTCTGGACGCTGGTCACCGGCTTCCTGGTCATGTTCATGCAGGCCGGGTTTGCGCTGGTTGAGACCGGCTTCACGCGACTCAAGAACGCCGGCCACACCATGATGATGAACTTCATGGTCTACGGGCTGGGCATGCTCGGCTACTTCATCGCCGGGTTTGCGTTCCAGTTCGGCGGCGTCGGCGCGGTCGCCAGCCTTGGCGGGACGGCGCCTCTTACCGGCGCCGGTGGTGAGTGGGTAATCAACCTCTTCGGTAAGCCCTTCGGCCTGCTGGGAACCAACGGGTTCTTCCTTGCGGGCGGCACGTACGACGTCGCTGTGGCTGTCCTCTTCCTGTTCCAGATGGTGTTCATGGACACCGCCGCGACGATCCCCACGGGGGCGATGGCGGAACGCTGGAAGTGGTCCGGCTTCGCGGTCTTCGCGTTGTTCTGTTCGACCCTGACCTACCCCGTGTTCGGCAACTGGGCCTGGGGCGGCGGCTGGCTCTCACAGCTGGGTGCCAACTTCGGTCTGGGCCACGGCTACGTCGACTTCGCCGGGTCGGGCGTCGTCCACGCCGTCGGGGGTTGGATGGGTCTGGCCGGCGCGATGGTGCTGGGGCCGCGGATCGGAAAATACAACAAGGACGGATCCGTAAACGCCACGCCGGGACACAACCTGACGTTGGCGGCCCTGGGAACGTTCATCCTCGCCTTCGGTTGGTTCGGGTTCAACCCCGGCAGCACGCTGGGTGCCTCGGGCGCGGGCCTCAACCGGATCGGCATCATCGCCGTCGACACCATGCTGGCCGGCGCTGCCGCCAGCTTCAGCGCGATGGCATACACCTGGATCCGGTGGGGCAAGCCTGACCCCGGGATGATGATCAACGGCCTGCTCGCGGGCCTGGTCGCGATCACTGCACCCAGCGGTTTCGTGAGCCCGGTCAACTCGGTGATCATCGGCCTGATCGCCGGCGTTCTGGTGATTGGGGCGGTGTGGACCTTCGACCACATCTTCAAGGTCGATGACCCGGTCGGCGCGATCTCGGTGCACGGGGTCTGCGGCACCTGGGGAGTGCTTTCGGTCGGGTTGTTTGCTGACGGGACGGCAAACTACGGGGGCGGCTGGAACGGCGTCACCGGCAGCGTCCACGGCCTCTTCTACGGCGATCCGGGCCAGCTGGTGGCGCAGCTGATCGGCGCAGTGACGTGCTTCGTGTACGTCTGGGGCCTCTCCTACATCTTCTTCAGGATCGTGGATCGCGTCCTCGGCATGCGGGTGACACCGGCGGTCGAGCTGGCCGGCGTGGACATCCCGGAGATGGGCATGATCCCTTATCCCGAGGATTGGGGAGCACCCGAAGAAACGCCGGTTCCACCGATGGCGCCAGCGTATCCCTGAGGTAACGCGAGCGAATTGCTGGAGCTCACCCTCGCCCTGATCCTGGTGGGGGGAAAAGCAGCCGGGGACCTGGCAACCCGGCTGCGCCAGCCCACAGTAATCGGCAAGATCGTGGCCGGCCTCATCTTGGGGCCGGCCATCGCCTTTCTCGTTACCAGCATTCCCGGCAGCGGCGGCTTGGCGCAGCTGAGAGGACAGTTGAGCCTTCTCTCGGGCCTTGGTGTCGTGTGGCTGTTGTTCCTGGTCGGCCTGGAGACTGAATGGGACCAGCTCCGTGCGCAGGGACGGGCCAGCCTGGTGACGGCGATCGGAGGCGTCGTGGTCACGATGGCGTGTGTCGGGCTCGTCGACATCCCGCTCGGACTCAAGCCGTCGACCAGCCTGCTGGTGGCGGTGGCGCTGGCGGCCACCAGCGTCAGCATCAGCGCCCAGGCGCTCCTGGAGATGGGTCGTCTCAACAGCCCCATTGGAATGACGGTGCTCGGTGCCGCGGTCATCGACGACCTCATCGGCCTGGTCGCGTTTTCGCTGGCGGCTGCCGCCGTCGCCGGGAAGGCCTCGGAGCTGCCTCTCAAGATTGGCGGACTGCTGGCGTTCGCGGCGATCGCCGTGGCGGCCCTCGCGTGGCTCGGCAGGCCGCTGCTGCGGTGGAGCGGATTGCTTCGGACCCGGGAGGCCGGGCTTGCGATCGGTTTTGCCCTGGCGCTGCTGCTGGGGGCGATCGCCGAAGGCGCCGGGATGGCGGCTATTACCGGCGCCTACGTGGCCGGCGTGGCGCTCTCGCGGGCGGCTGGCGAGCACCTTCGCGACGGCGCCCGCGTGGTCGTATACGCGTTTTTCCTGCCGGTGTTCCTGGTCAACGTGGGGATCTCCGCCAGCGGCTCCGACCTGGTCGCCGGCCTCATCCCAGGCGCCGTTCTGACGGCCGCCGCGATCGCCGGAAAGATCATTGGCTGTGGTCTCGGGGCGGCGGGCACCGGGCTTCGAGGCCGCTCGGCGGTGGCGGTGGGGATGGGGATGATTCCCCGGGGTGAGGTGTCGCTCGTCCTTGCCGCGTTCGGCGCCCAGGTGGGCCTCATCCCAGGCAACCTGCTGGCGGCGATAGTCATCGCGGTCGTGGCAACCAGCCTGGTCTCGCCCTTATTGCTGCGTCTTGTCATCGGCGGAGGGCTTGCGCCCCTGCCTGTTCCGGAGACAACCTGATCAACATGATGGAAACAGAGATAGATGTGATCCTGGTCGACGACGAGCCCCGGGTGGCTGCGGCGCTGGCGTTCGCCACCGAGGGCACCGAGGTTCGGCTCCGTCCGGTGCAGGACGCCGAGCACCTCTGGCAGGAGATTGACGTGAGGTTGCCGGCGCTGATCCTGCTCGACCTTCAGCTCGGAGATCAGTCAGGTTTGGACCTCTGCGTCGACCTTCGGGCCAACCCGGAGACCGCGACGCTGCCCATCCTGGCCCTCAGCGGCTTCACCGATCCAAAGGTCAAGGACTCAGCTTTCAGCGCCGGGTTCGACGACTACATCGTCAAACCGTTCTCTCCGGAGGAGCTCCTGGTGCGAATCCGCGCCCACCTCCGACGCGCCTCCGGTGGAGACGCTCGATGAACCTGGAGCAGCCGATCTCGGCGCTTCGCTCGGTCGTTCACCTGGCGCCGCCCGTGGTCGGGCAGAGCGACGGAATCGCGCGCATGGCGGCAGCCATCGCAGCGGCGCCGGAGGCGGGCGTCGCGTTCGTGGTCGACGACCAGACCCACCTGCTCGGGGTTGTGACGCGGAAAGACCTCGACACGCAGCTGCTCGCGCTGGCGCTGCCGAAACTTGCCGCTCGTCGAGTCGATCTCGCCGACCAGAAGGAGGTCTGGGGATGGGCTCACGGCGTCGATGCGACGGCTGCCAACCTGATGGTGGGCATGGCCGTGGCTTCGGTCGACGAACCGCTCAGCAAAGCCATAGAAAGGGCGATCGCCGACGGGCGCGACGTGGTGCCGGTGGTTGACAGTGACAAACGGCTGCTCGGGTACATCAGCGTCTTCGAGGTCCTCGCCGCTCAGCTGGAGCCGGAGAGCTGATGCCCACAGCCCCCATCGCCGACCGAAGCCGGGACGAGCTCGACTTCCTGACCCGGCTGCTCGCCAGCACGGCGAGCGCGGTCGACCACGATGCCTTGCTGACGGCGGTGATCGATGAGACGCGGGCGGCGACGGGGTCCCAGGTCTGCTCCCTCTACCTCTGGCACGAGCCAACGTCGGAGTTGGTCCTGACAGCGACGAACGGGCTGTCCCAGTCGGGGATCGGCCGTGTGCGCCTGGGTCTGGGCGAAGGAGTGACCGGTTGGGTGGCGAAGAACCGCAAGCCTCTGGTCGTCCGCGACACCAGGAAGGACAAGCGGTTCCGGTGGGTCAAGGGGCTGGACCAAGACCGGTTCGTCTCGATGCTGTCGGTCCCGGTGATTGCGGGCGATCGACTGGTTGGGGTGGTCAATATCCAGACCGAGCAGAGGCACGTCTTTGGTGACGACGAGATTGCCTTCCTGGGGGCGATTGGCGGCCACATCTCGGGCATCGTCGAGCGCAGCTCGCTGCTGCACGAGCTCAGCGGCCTTCACCAGCAACGAGCCGAGCTGCTGATGATGCTGGCGCACGACATCAGCACCCCGTTGGCCATCGCCCGCAGCTACCTGGCGGGAATCCGGGACCGGGTCGACGCCAATCTCAAGAAGCCGGCGGTGCTGGCCGAGGAAGAGCTCGCCCGGGTCGGCGCGCAGTGCCGTCGAGCCCTGGACTCGCTGCAGCTGGAGTCGGCCCGTTCGCCATTGCATCGCGTGATGGCCGACCCCAAAGTACTGCTCACCGAAACAGCCCGACGGCTCCAGGCTGTGGCCGGCCTTCGCCGCATCATCACTCGGGTCCCGATCCGGGCGCCGGAGATCTACTGCGACCCCGACGCCGTACAGGAGGCCCTTCTCAACCTGGGCGACAACGCCCTCAAACACTCTCCCGGCACCAAGCCCATCTGGATGCGCCTACGCATGACGCCGATGGTGGCATTGTTCGAGGTGATCGACCGCGGTAACGGCATCAACGCCGACATGCTGGCCCGACTGTCCCAGCCTTTCGAGCGGGGAAATGGCGATGTGCCGGGCACCGGCCTGGGCCTGTACGTGGCCCGCCGGATCGCCGAGCGCCACGGCGGCAGGCTGCTGGTCGAGTCCGAGCTTGGCAAGGGCAGCACCTTTCGGATCGAGTTGCCGTGCTGAGGCCTCGTCTTCCGAGGCGACCGCCAGTGGGCGGGCCGCCGGTGACCACCAGCGCCGGGCTTGACGACGAGCACCTGGTGGGTTTCGTCAAGACGGCGACCTGGCGCGGATGGAGAGGCGGCTTCCTGATCGCTCCGCGTGGACTCTCGAAATGGATCTGGTCACTCGAGCCCGTCGCCGACCAGGAAGGTGTGGTCATGGTCGACCTCGCCCGCTTGAGGGAGATGGACTCGCTTCGCGCCTGCCGCTATCTGGCGGAGATCCTCGGTCTCCCGCTCGCCAAGGTGGCGGCGGCGATGGGCATCAAACACCTATACGGACCCCACGAGAACGAGGTGCGGAGGAGGCTGCGCCGCGCCCAGGAATGGGGGACCGAGGAGCTCGACATGGCCCGTGCCGAGGACTGCCTGCGCGAGCACCTTGGTCGCGTGATCGACCGCTGGGACGCGCCGCTGCGCCTGGTCTGGAGCTATCCGCCCGCCCCGATATCAGAAGGGGAGGAGACTGGTCTGACCGGCCGATACAAGCGCTGCTTGGCGCGGCGCCTGGTCCAGGTCCGGGCACCGCGCCCGGTGTTCCCAATCGGGGTGATCCTGGCCGATGCCGCCAGGTCGGCTCGGGAAGCGGTCAGCCGGCGGACGGGAACCGCCTGGCTATGGGAGAGACCCATCTCGTGGTTCCAGTACGACGCGGCGTGGGTTGCCATCGGTGGCGACTGGCAGAAAGGCTCCAGTGGTAATCCCTTCAGTCCGACACGCGCTCTGTATGCGATGGGAGTGTCCTTTCACCTGGAGCCCTCAATCGCATACATGTATTCCGCGACTGCCTAGTCGGAGTCGATTGACAGCTTCTGGCCGCTTCTGTCAGGAGGGTGCGGCTTGCCGCTCCCGTCGGTGGCGTTGGTATTCCAGAAAGGTCAGCCAGGCCACGAAGATGTCGAAGACCGTGAGCGCGACCAGCCCAACCGACGGCGCGAACGTCATCCGATAGACCTGATACAGGATGAATAGCCCAAGGAACGCGATCATCCAGGGGTAGGCCCAAATTTGGTTTCTCAGCAGCGCCGCAACGAGCACAATCTTCACTAGCCCGTGGGAGAGCAGGTAGAGCGCTCCGAACAGCAGCGCCGCCCCCTTCAGCCCGTTTGCGTAATTGAGAGCGTGAGTCGCTAGGAAGTCGTGAGGGTCTTGGGATAGCTCGTGCTGCGTCAGCGTCCCCACGATCCGGTCGATCGTCGCCGGTGTCACTAGCAGCAGCAGCAACCCCCCGATCATTTCGAGCGCCCCGTCCAGACCCTTGAGGATGATTGAGACCTCGAACGTGCGATCGAGCACATCCCTTGGCTTGAACGCAACGGTTGGCATCCCGGAAGTATGCCGTCATTGTTTGCCCTGCCCCCACCCGCGACGCGCATAGCGCGACGCCCTCGTCTAGATCGAAACCCCGGTGAGCCGCGCGATCGCCAGCCCGATTCCAAGCACTACAAGCGCGCCTCCGGCCAGGCGTTCGGCGCCTTCACGAGCCCTCCCTCCAATCCGCGAGCCGACCGTCAAGCCGAGTTGAGCGACGGCGAACGCCTGGCCTGCGATCAGGGCCAACGCGAGCAGGAGCGGGGCTCGGACAAGACCGAGGGTGAACCCGATGGCAAGCTCGTCGAGGCTGATGCTGAGACCAAGTCCGAGCACTGCCAGCCCGCGGGTGCGCGACAGTAGCTCTACTCCAGCCTGGTCGTCATCGTCGCGCGAGACAAGCATGAAAACACCAAGGCCGATCAATACCACGGCCGCTGCGAAATCCGCGTAGTGCCCAATGGCGGTACTTGCCAGCCGTCCGACGATCAGGCCGGCAACCGGCATACCGCCCTCAAAGGCGGTGAAGATGGCGCTCACGCGCAGGCGTTGATGCGGCTGAAGGCCGGCCACTCCCAGCGCAGCAGCGACGGCAAACGTATCCAGGCCCAGCGGTACCACAAGTAGTAGGAGCTTCACCAAAAGCCCACCAGGTCCATCCATTGGCGGGCTGCGGCCCACTCTTCCATCGGCGCGATCACATCGACCTCAACCCGGAGATCGTCGACCGAATGACTGGCAGAAAACCAAGGGCAGCTTGGCGTGCACTGTCGCCGAGATCTGGCGACGGTCGGGCCTCTCCCCAGCCCGCCCTGCCGGCGGCTCGTCAGGCTAAAGCGCCTCTTCGAGGAATAAGCTCACGCTGCGTTACTTCCGCTGGGAGGTAAGGATAAGGCCCGCGACGAGAGCCGTTCGAGTCCGACCTCCGGAGCCAGTCAGCGCTCACCGCCACCGAGTCGCGACCCGACTGATATCAGCTCTGCAACGAACCTCTGCAACCGCCGTTGCAGGCTATCCGATGCGAGCTCGTAGCCATCCTGGCCCTCAACCCAATCCGTGTCGGTGGTAACGAACTGAGTGGGAATGGCGATTGCGCCCAGGCCACGAGCGACGATCCGTAATTGGTCGACGGCCTGGGTAGCGGGGATGCCACCGCCATTAGACGCGAGGCCGGTTGCCTTGCCCTCGAATTGGGCGACGCTGAGGTTGTCGAGGGCGTCCTTGAGCAGACCAGAGAACGAGTTGTGGTAGTTGGGTGACGCGAGAACGAAGGCCTGAGCAGCATCAGCTGCCAGGGTCAGGCGGTGCGCCTCGGGGTCAGGGTTGAGAAGTGGGTCCCGGTGATACTGGGGGTCCGGCGAGGGTAGCGGTCGCTCGCCCAGGTCCCAGCGAATGGGCTCGTGCCCGGCGCGCGACAGCTCGGCGTCGATGATTCTCAGCATCGCGCTGGTGTGCGACGGTCGATGGAGACTTCCGCCGAGTAGCAATACCTTCATCGGAACAACCTCCCGTAAACGTACCGCGACGGCGCTGCAATCTGCGGCGCGGCCATTCTTCACCGATCAGGCGAAACGTCGGTCTCGTGGCGTCGTAACCCCAGGAGGTATCGAAAACCGTCGAGACCTATGGGGTACAGAAGGAGAAAGCGATGGGCGACCAGCCGGCCATTTCAACCAAACTGACCACGCGCCGCAGGTTCCTGGGCGCGACCGCCGCATTGGGGGTGAGCACGGTGGGCGCCGGCACTCTTGCCGGTGGCCTCTCGATCGCGGCGCAGGCGTCTGATGGACTGACTCGGGGCGATGCCGACATCCTGCGATTCCTCTCAGCCATAGAAATCATCGAGACCGACCTCTGGCAGCAGTACAACGAGCTTGGCGGCATCCAGGACGATGAAGTCCCCGGTGGCGGTGGCAGCGACAAATACATAGCGGCCCTGACGGTGCTCGACGGCGACATGCCGCAGTACATCCACGACAACACCGAAGACGAATTCACTCACTTCAGCTTCCTCAATTCCTACCTGGTGGCGCACGGCGGCCAGGCGGTGAACCTGGACCGCTTCCGCACCCTTCCCAGCAGCAAGGCGACCGGCGCCCAAAACATCCCACGCCTGACCAACCTGATGGAGCTCACTGTCGACACCAGCTGGTGGACCCGTTATCGGAGTAGGTCGAAGAACCCGGATTCGCCCTTCAACGACTCATTCCCGCAGGCGGTGCCGGGACTTGCCAACGGCAGCTTTCCAGCCATCCCAAGGTCGGATGCTGACCTCGGCCCAGACGACCACATCCAGGCGATCGCCAACACTGCCGGCTTTCACTTCGGCACCATCGAGCAGGAGGGTTCTACCCTCTATCCCAGCCTCGCACAGCGCGTGACCAGCCGCGAGGTGCTGCGCATCCTGCTCAGCATCGGTCCAACCGAGACGATGCATTTCCAGACGTGGTCGGACAAAGCTGGCAACGCCAAGCCGCTAACCGATCCGACCAATGGTCTGGTCTTCCCCGACCTCAATTCGCCACCGTTTGGCGGTGAAGACTTCCAGACCAACCTGATCATGCCCGAGCCAACGGTGTTCCTCGATCGGAGGTTTCCTGCTGTCTCGATCATCCGTCCCACGGAGACCGCCGGCGCGGCGATGGCGGCAGTCCAGGGCCTAATCGCTGATGGCCTTTTCAAGGGGCAAAGCGGTGACTTCCTCGCCCTCTTGAAAGGACTGGCCAGCAAGGCCGACGCAGCCCGGCACGGGGGTGACTGAACCGGGCTAACGGTTCGAGCCGACCTCCGGAGCCATCGTTTCTGAATTTTTCTCCAGACCGTGTGGGGATGAGGCAGTACCGTAGGCCGGCCCGATGCTTGCAAGGGTGATTGCAACCGCGGGCTGCCAGGGGACGTTCGGAGTAGATCCGGGCTGATATTTTTGGCATCCATGGGGGGGTTGGCCTTCGATCGAGTGAGGCTAGAATTCCTGCTGCTGGCGGCCGCTTCGGCGACCGTTTCGGCCGTCGGCGCTCAGGCTTGTGCCTCGCCAAATTGGGTTGCCGCCTGGGCGGCGCCGGTTGTGGCCGGCACCTCGGGTTCCGGACCGACAAATGCGACAGTTCGCAACTTGACGCGTCTCCAGCTCGGCGGTAGCCAGATTCGAATACGTCTTTCAAACGCCGCCGACACGTCGGTGCCGCTCGATGTCGGCGCCGCCTTTGTCGCGGTGGCTTCCGATGGGCAAACCCCCGCCCTCGTGTCCGGCACCAGCAGGCGCGTGACCTTCGGAGGCCACAACGGGACGAGGCTTGCGCCAGGGACTCAGTACGTGTACAGCGATCCGGTCGACTTCCCCGTGACGTCGCAGGAGGACATCGCCATCAGCCTTTTTCTCCCTGCTCCGACGGAGCCCACGGCCTCGGCGACCAACTACGCCCCGTCCTGGCAAACCGGGAATGGCGCTGGTGACGCAACAACTGATGAGGGCGGAACGCCCTTCAGCTCCTCACAGCAGCTGGACACCTACGCGGTGACGGCCGTCGACGTCATCAGCGCACCGGGCGACGGGGCTGTGGTCGCGTTCGGGAGCTCGACCTTCGAGGGATCGCAGGCGATACCCGGCCAGCACGGCCGGGTGGAAGACCTCCTTGGCGCCCGTGGCGTCACCCTGGCGGCCGGTCACCGCCGGTCGGTGATCTCCGCCGGCATCGGCGGCGATACGCTGCACGAGGGCCTGAAGCGTATCGACCGCGATGCGTTCAGCCAGTCAGGTGTGGTCGGGATCATCCTCTACGACATCAACCTTTGCCTGTCGAACAGTCTCCAGACGGTTTCATGCAACTACGATCCCGCTCAGGTCCTGACCCTCGCGCAGATCCAGGCTGACTACAACGCCGTGGTGAAGGAGGCGCATCGCCGAGGCGTCACCGTCCTGTGCTCGACTTGGGGCCCGGACTCCTCCACGTTACCCAATGAGCCCGAGCGCGCTGCGCTCAACCAGTGGATCCTGCAAAGCCACGTCTGCGACGACTCAGTCGACTGGGACGCAGTTCTGCGCGCCCCAGGTCCTGCAGGCACCTACACCTTCAATCCCTTGTATTTCGCTGATTCGATTCACCCCAATCCTCTCGGGCACATGGCGATGGCTGCGGCCGTTCCGAATCGGTGGTTCACCGAAACCGTGGGCAACCAGGCGTGCCCGGCCTCGGCATCCGCCGTTAGCGGCGCGGCCCTACCGAACACGTCGGCCGGGTGGCCTCTGGCGGCGCTGGCCGGCCTGGCGGTGCTGGGTCTGTTGTCGCTTTTGGGGTGTCTTGGGCGCTTTTCGCGATCAAAGTAAGTCTGCGTCGATTCAATGGCCTTGTGGAAGATGTGAGCCAATCGCGTCCCGGACCCGACCGTCCCGGCGGCACAAGCATCCTCGCCGGCCGGCCGGTAGCCCGCATCGGTTTCGGCGCCATGCGGTTGCCAGGGCCCGGCGTGTGGGGTCCGCCGCGCGACCCCGCGACAGCCCTGAGGGTCCTTCGACGGGCCGTCGAACTGGGTGTCAATCACATCGACACCGCAGAGTACTACGGGCCCCGTGTCGCCAACGAGCTGATCCGGGCGGCGCTGCAACCGTATCCCCGCGACCTGGTGCTGGTCAGCAAGGTCGGGGCTGACCGCGACCCCGGCGGAGGCTGGATTAGCGCCCAGAGACCTGATCAGCTCCGCGCCGGTGTCGAGGCCAACCTCACCACCCTGTCGGTCGGGCAGCTCGACGTGGTTAACCTCCGTTTGCTCCCCCCGGGCGAAGTCGACGGTATCGACCTCGATGACCAGCTTGCCGAGATGGTGGCGCTGCGCGACGAGGGAAAGATTGGCGCCATCGGGGTGAGCAACGTCACCGCCGGCCAGCTACGCCAGGCACTGCCCGTCGGGCTCGCCTGCGTCCAGAATGCCTACAGCGTCCTCGACCGCTCTGGAGAATACCTGCTCCAGTTGTGCCGGGAGCACGACCTCGCCTGGGTCCCCTTCTTTCCTCTGGGCTCTCCCTTTGCGCGGGTTGCCAGGGTGACCGATCATCCCGTGGTGATCAACGCGGCCCAAAGTCTCGGCGCCACGCCAGCGCAGGTCGGCCTAGCCTGGCTGCTCGCCCATGACCCGCGGATTCTGCTGATCCCCGGGACCTCCAGCCTCGACCACCTGGCCGAGAATGTTGCGACCAGGCACTTGAGACTGGACGCGAACACGATGGCCCTGCTAGACGGCCTGTCGCCTTTCCCTGTGGCCTGAGCCAAGAGCGCGAACGGAGTCCACCGGCGCGGCGAGCGTGCGGCATTTTCCGCAACGTTGTCGGTTCGAATCCGACCTCCGGAGCGATCGTTCTTGAATACGGATTTGCCCGAGACAGGCTGCCGGCACGGCTCAACCTAACTCCAAACGGTCACGGGAATGGTCACATTACGGAGAGCATTCTCGGGGCCAAAATCGCACGTATGTGTGTGTGCCTTCTGACCTATTGACTTAACGGACCTAGGCCTTCTAGACTGCCGCGCAAAGCCGAGATTTCCGGCACCTTTGGAGGGGAGACCAGGGTAGTGGAAGGGACGTCTGGGGACGTTTACGCCCTTTTTTCGTGCTGTGCTGGCGCCCCGAGTGAGGGGTGCTTGAAGAGTGAGCCAGACCGTGCCTAAACGCCGCCAGCTTAGAAGGCGCTCGCGCCGGCGAGCGATGCGGGCGAGGCCAACTCGGCTCACTCGCCTGGTGTTTTTCGTGCTGTGCCTCGGGTGCGTCGGCACCACATTAATAGCGGCCCCGCTGCTCGCGAGCGCACGTCCATGACGGGCTTTCCTTTGGCTCGCGCCATGCGCGGAGGTCTTGCGGTCGGTCTCGTGGCGGCAGTCTTTGCAACGCTCGCTGTGCCTTCAAACGTAGCGAAGCCCCTGCGCGAGCGGCTCACCGCGGCTAAGTCCCAAACACAGCCGACCGAAGGATGGACTACGACGAGCCACTGGCGCGCCAACTCGGATGGAACCAGAACCGCGAAGATCTACCAGTTGCCGACCTATCGTAGAGCGGCAACCGGATGGGTGGGCATAGACACGACCGTGAGGAAGCGTGCCGATCGCTCCCAACCGCTTGCGGCTGACGGGGCTATCCGGCCGATCAGGTTCGGCGCCAGCTCGAATCGTCTGGTCGAACTCGAACTGGATGGCGGGCCAGTGACGATGGAGCTGCAGGGTCTGTCCGCAGGCGCGCCGACCCTCAAGGACGGGATCGTCACGTATGCGAATGTCGCACCTGGTACCGACCTCACCTACCGAGTCGACCCCGGCGGGATCAAGGAAAGCTTCGTCCTGAGATCGGCGTCCTCGCCGACGCAATTCAATTTCCACATCAGCGACAAACTGGGACAGCTGGGTAAGGCCGTCCCTGGCAAAGACGGCGGGTACACCTTCTCCAACAAGTTGGATGGCCAAACCCTGTCGCTATCGCCGGCGTTCGCGATCGAGAAGCCGGCCAGTCCCCGTGTACCCGTCGGCCATGATCCGCGCAGCGCCCACCTCCAGCTGACCCCGTCTGGTGATGGCTTCGACGTGGTATTGAGCGTGGACCAGTCATGGCTCAGAGGCAAGTCGTATCCGATCATCCTCGATCCCAGCATCAGCGTGGGACCGACCACGGACGCCTACGACTGGTGCGACACCAGGTATGGAACTTGCCCGTATCAGGGCGGCAATACCGGCGGCAACCAATGGGCAATGACCAACACCGACGTCTACGACACGATGGGGACATGGAGCTACGCAGAGCCGTCGCGTGACTGGTTCCAATTCGATGTGTCCTCGGTTCCATATAACGCCTCGATCCAAAGCGCGACCTTCGGTGTCTTCCAGGTCTACTGCATCGGGACGGATTCGACGGACTACTGCCTGAATTATTCCAACCAGGTGGATGCGCACCGAATAAACGCGAGCTGGAACACGGGCTATTCGTTCAACGGGGCGTCGCAATACATGGACCCCGGCATTATCGACAGCCAGGTCCAGCCCATCCACTCCTGCCGGCCTCTTCCCTGTGCCGACAACATCTGGGAGTACTACAACTTCACCAACCAGGTGCAGCGCTGGGTCAACGGCACCGATGCCAACAATGGCTTTCTGCTCACGATCCAGTACGACACCACTCCGAACAGGGGTGGTCCGTCCTTCGCATCCTCGCGAAACGGCAATGCAGCAGCCCGCCCATACCTGTCGGTCACATACATCACGCCGCCGAGCGCCCCTACCAATGTGCAGGCGACCGGGGGAGATGGACAGGCGACTGTGACTTGGGCACCTCCGAGCGATAACGGGGGATCGGCGATAACCAGCTACACCGTCAGTGCTCCTGGCGCGGGGACACAGACCGTGACAGGAACCTCGGCCAGCTTCACGGGACTGACGAACTGCACGACATACAACTTCAGCGTTTACGCGACCAACGCGGCTGGTCCCGGTTCGTCCGCGTCGGCGTCGGCCACGCCCGGTACCGTGCCGACTTCCCCGTCAAACGTGCAGGCGACGGCGTCCGAAAGCTCCGCAGAACTAACGTGGACAGCGCCGACCGGTGGTTGCCCCGCGACGGGCTACGTTATTACGCCCTATTTCAAGGGCTTGGCTCAGCCCTCGACCTCCGTCGGGAGCAGCGCTACGAGCTATTCGGTGGTGGGTCTTACAGATGGAACGACCTATCAATTCAGAGTTGCCGGCACAAACGCGATCGGTACCGGTTCCCAATCGTCGATGTCCAACGGGGTAACCCCCCCGGGAGCCGCGTCCAGCCCATTTCAGGGTTGTGCGGGGTCGTCCTTGATCTCTGCGGGTGGCTATCACACGCTGGCGCTTAAGGCTGACGGCACGGTTTGGGCCTGGGGACAAAATACATACGGCCAGCTTGGCGCTCCCACAGCAACAACGTCGAACAGCAATACCCCAATCTTGGTGGCGGGTACGGCGAACATCACTGCGGTTGCGTCGGGCTTCTACCACTCGCTGGCGCTGAACAGTAGCGGTCAGGTGCTTGCCTGGGGCTACAACGTGTACGGTCAGCTGGGCCAGCCCACAAGCACTACCACCAACTCAACACCGACGGTCGTTTCTGGCCTGCCGACCATCAAAGCCATCGCGGCTGGCTTCGAACACTCCCTTGCGATCGACACCACCGGCAGGGTTTGGGCCTGGGGGTACAACCCGTATGGGGGGCTTGGCAACAACACCACGACCAACAGCGCCACACCGGTCCAGGTTGGGGCCTTGCCGGCGGGAGCAGTGGCAGTGGCGGGCGGAGCCTACCACTCGGTGGCGCTGCTCACGAACGGCCAGGTATTCGCCTGGGGCTACAACGGCCATGGCGAGCTGGGCACCGGCGACCTGTCCAATCGGTACCTCCCGGTCCAAACCGCCGGGGTCCACGCGGCTGCAGCTATCGCCGCTGGGTTCTACGCTTCGTACGCCGTCCAGACCGATGGGAGCATCTGGGCGAGTGGATTCGCCGCAGAGGGACAACTGGGCAACGCAACATACACGTCAAGCAACGCGCCGACTAAGGTCGTCGGGATCAGCGGCCAGGCTGCGCGAGTTTCGGCGGGCGGGTATAGCTCCTTAGCTCTCAGCACCCAAGGTGCGGTTTATGGGTATGGGTACAACAACTACGGGCAGCTCGGCGACACGACGACCACCAATCAGGCCAGTGCGGTCCCGAGCAATGGACTGACTGCGGGCGCGACTACCTCGGGCCTGTATCATGCGGCTGCGCTCAAGCCCGACGGCAGCGTCTGGACCTGGGGCTACAACGTGGACGGAGAACTAGGACGCGGCACTACTGGCGGTAGCAACGGGACTCCGACGTCGATAACCGGCTTCATAGGCGTCCAGGCGCCGACCGCTCCGCTGACGCCGAGCGCCACGAGCGGCAACGCTCAAGCTACGGTCTCGTGGACTGCCCCTCTGTCGAACGGGGGTAGCTCGATCGTGCAATACGTCATCACCCCATCAGCCAACGGGGTGCCGCAGAGTCCTGTCTACACCAACAGCACGGCAACCTCGTACACGGTGACGGGGTTGACGAACGGCGCGAGCTACACCTTCACCGTCGCGGCGCAGAATTGCGCCGGCACCGGGAGTGCCTCGCTCGCGACCTCGGCCGTGACGCCCGATGTGGTGCCCAACGCGCCGGGCACGCCGGTCGCGGCTCCAGGCAATGCGCAAGTCGGGCTCACATGGACGGCGCCGCCGAGCAATGGCGGCACTGCGGTGAGCGACTACCGCGTCTACGTGTACCCGACCAGCGGGTCGTCATACATGGTGGACACCCACAGCGCCGGCATGTCGTACACGGTTACCGGATTGACCAACGGGAGCTCCTATACGTTCGCTGTCTCTGCCGTGAACGGAAGGGGAGAGGGACCGCAGTCGGGTCAATCCGCCGTGGTCACGCCTGCCACGGTGCCTGGGCCACCACAGAACCCCTATGCCGCTTGCGGTAACGCTGCGTGCGGGACCCACTGGGACCCCCCGGCGTCCAACGGCGGAGCGAGCATCGATGACTACCGAGTCACGGTGAATCCTTCCGGCGGAACCTCATACACCATCGACACTCACTCGACGGCGGTGGACTACCAGGTCAACGGCCTAACGAACGGCACTAGCTATACGTTCTCGATGGCGGCGCACAACTGGGCCGGATGGGGCAGCAACTCAGGCAATAGCGTAGCCAGCACCCCGGACGTGGCACAGAATGCGCCGGGAGCGCCGTCGGCAACGGGGGGTCAGAGCCAGCAAGTGCCTCTTTCGTGGACCGCCCCAAGTCCGAGCGGGGGCACGGCGATCGACAGTTATCGGATCACCGTCTACCCGAGCGGCGGCAGTTCCTACATGGTAGATACGGGCAGCTCCGGCACCAGCTATACCGTCACCGGCCTAACCAATGGCACCAGCTATCAGTTCAGCGTGATGGCACACAACGGAGCCGGCTTCGGAGCCGCGTCGGCGATGTCTAACTCCGCTGTGCCGGACCTGGCTCCAAACGCCCCGGGGCAACCGAGTGCGATTCCCGGGAATTCACAGGTCGCACTCAGCTGGTCCGCCCCCTCAAGCAACGCTGGATCGGCATTGCGCGACTACATCATCACTGTCTACCCCAGCGGAGGGTCGTCGTACACGATCGACACCCAGAGCACCTCCACCAGCTACACGGTGACCGGCCTGACGAACGGGACTTCCTACACCTTCGCCGTCGCCGCAAAGAACACCCTGCTCGGTCCCAATTCGCCTCAGTCCAACCCAGTAACTCCGCATGTCCCGCCGACGATTACCAAGTCCGTTGCAGCCAGCTCGTATTCGCGAGGCGACTACGTAAGCTACACGATCACCGTCACAAACCCCGCCTCCAGCGCGACCAGCCTCCCGGTCACTCAGGTTGTCGATGTTCTCGATCCAGGACTTCAGGGGTCGCCGGGCATGCCGATCACCGCGACCGTAAACGGCACCAATTGCGCTACCTCGAGCCCGATCACCTGCACCGTCACCGGAGGCGCGACCGTGATGGTGGCTGAGCCGGACGTGAACCACCCGATAACCCTCGCACCCGGGGGCCAGATCGTCGTCAAGTACCTGGCGGTGGCCTTGGGGTCCGACCGCCAGTGCTCTGCGGTGCCCAACTCGGCGTACGTCGATACCAATATCGCCGATCACGTGCCCGCGACCCCGGTCGCAGTGACTGTTTGTCAGGCAGGGCTGGGCACTGAAAGCTGGTGGAGCTACGTCACTCGGGTTACGGGGCCACAAGGCACGGCCGCGGTCAACGTCGCTAACGGGAACCTCGTGGTCTCGCAGACCGACACGCAGGTGGTCCAGGCTCACGGGCGGCTCGCCTACGTCCTGCGCCGGACTTACAACAGCCAGGAGAACACGGCTGTGACCTTGCCCGGGAGCATCGGTGCGGGGTGGATGTTCAACATCGGACAGGCTGACGATCTGGCCGGCGATGGGGTGACTGCCACAGGACTTTACATTCCGAGCGGGGCCGACCTTGTGCAGCAGGCGCAGAATCCGCTCGGGGTTACCTATATCGACCGCGATGGTACGCGGCACGTTTTCAAGCCACGGTTGATCCCGGCGGTGAGTGTCAACACGGTATCCGGCACTCAAAGCGTGCTGACGCCGCTAGCACTGCCATCAAGTCCACCGGATCCGACGTACGCCTCGGTCCAAGTCGACCAGGTCTTCGACCCACCGCCGGGAGTGCACCTCGCCCTCTGGCGCTACGTGGAGGTCAGCAGCGACGGCAGCTCCAAGAAGGTGATCGGTTATGGGGCCGAGCGCACTGATCGCCTCCGCTACGAATTCTCAGCCGATGGTCGGCTCCTGAGCATGACCGACCCCAGCGGAGTCGAATTGCGATACGTCTACGAAACCAATCTCGTCGCCGGTGCCCTGCAGCGCCTGGTGCAGGTTTACGAACCTAGGAGTTGCACGCCGGGTGCTCCGCAGACGTCGCCGGCGCTACCGCTGCCGAGCAGCTGCCGCCGCTTCGATATTCAGTACTCGGCAGACAACAAGACGGTCACGGTCTGGGACCCCTCGGGCGATATCACAAGCAACGATTCGTCGGGACGCCCAACCCGGTACCACCTTGACGGCAACAGTCCGGTCAGTCATTTGACCAGCGTCGACAACCCCGATGGGTCCCACCTGTACTACGCATACGGGGGGTGTGGGGGAACGGCCGACCAGCTCTGCTCCGTCACCGACCCGCGGGGCAACACCACCAGCTTCACGTACGCCAGCAACCCGATCGTCGGAGCCCTGCCCGTGGTGAATACGATGACCGAGCGCCGCACCACACAGACCAGCTTCACCTATGCCCTGAACGGCTCCTCTACGACCGTGGATCGCGGCAGCGAGCGTCAGCGCTTCAGTTCAATCGACGGCACCGGTAGGGTGGGCCAGCTGGACGAGGGCGACACCTCGGGTTCCAATCGTTATCAGCACACGACCCAGTACGCCTGGGACACCTCGTCTACTACGTGCCGGCAGCCAAATCCCGCAGTCGACAACAATCTCTGTCGGGTCGTGCGCTACTACATGCCGGGCACACCGAGTGTGGCCGCCTCCGCGACCCCAGGCAGGGACGACGACACCTACTACCTGTACAACCTGGAGGGCGCCCTGCTGCTCCAGCGGCGCAATCTCAGTGCCGCCAACCCGACGCCTGGCACGGCCTGCGGGCACTGCCAGGACACGACCTACGGCTATCACATCCAATACGTGCAAGGCTCTGGTTCGAGCCAGCAGTACGACGATCAGGTCAACGGGGCCGGCTACTTCGTCCAGCCGTTTGCGTCCAGACCGAGTGGCACCAACAGTCTGTTCCCGATCTACGACAAGACTCAGCAGCTGACGGCTCGCGGGAACGATCCCAGCGTCGCGACCGACTACCCGTGCTCGGCAACCACCATCTGGAAGTGCTACCTGACCTCATATTTGGTGGAGAACAACGCCGCTGCGGCGCCAAACGCGGTGCCGACATCGCCGGCGACCACGTGCGGATCACCGGGAAGCCCGACATACAACACGGGGGCGAGTTGTGAGGTCGATGCCCCCAGCGACGGGAGCGTCGACGGCTCGGGTAATCCGATCCACGCCATCACGAGGAACACCTACGACGCCTTCGGCCAGAAAATGACAATGACCACTCCCAAGGCCATTGCCGAGAGTCTGGCGGGTCAATACCAGTACACCTACTACCAGGACGCGGAGCTCGACCTCTCCCAGAACGTCAGTGCCGGGGGCTGGATGAAAGCGACCACCGATCCGACAGGTGCATTTGCCTTCCTGGCCTACGACCGGGCTGGCAACGTTGCGCGTACCTGGGATCGAAACGCAACCCGGGCGCAAGGAACGACGGTGGCCACGTTCAACAACCAGGGCGGTGGCTTTGCTGAGACCGTTCACGGGTCTGGTTACTCGCAGCCATGGCGCTACGTCCTGTCCAAGACCGATCCTCTCGGCAACAAGGTCTCCTACGCTCTTGATCTCAACGGCAACCAGCTCGCCATGCGCCCTCCACGCGGGAACCAGGCTCAGACCGCAAACTTCGACATCACGCAGGGCTTCGATCCGGCGGACAGCCAGATCTGCCAGTTGCAGCCTGCAGAGGCCGCCGGCGCAACGTGCGCCAGTTACCAAAGCGGGGGTGCTTACCCGGCTGAACCGGCCAACGCAACCACCAACCAGTACGACGCCTACGGGAACCGTATTCAGGTGACAGCTCCGACCGGACACCAGACATGTTCTGGATCCAACGCCAACTTCAGTTGCCAGATCACCCTGGTGCAGTACGACGCCGTAAACCGACCCACCACCACGGAGTGGACGCGCGGCGCCTACGACTCCAGCAACGTCCCGACCGGCTGCCGCCAATCCACCAGCAGCGATAGCCCGCTGGCCTCAGGGTCCACCGTGTGCTCCACGGTCAAGGGCTACGACGGCGTCGACAACGTTGTTTCCAACCGCGACGCCAGTGGTCCGACGACGACTTACGCCTTTGATGCGGTCCACCGCCAGGTTCAACAGCTCGTTCCGCGAAATGACGGCAGTATCGGTAACCTGCGGACAGACACCGCCTACGATCTCGACGGCCACGTGGTGGACCTCTATCCACCTCGCGCCTTCTCCGAGGGCCCCCAGTCGGCGTTCGACACCCACAGCGCATACGATCCTGCGGGCCGTCTGACTTCGGTCCAGACTCACCGCAGCGCAAGTCAGATCGACACTACCCAGTACACACACGACGCCGACGGCAACGTTCTCGTGACGACCGATCCCAATGGCCACACGACCACCGACGTCTACAGCGTCCTCGATCGGAAAACGTCTGAGACTGTGCCGCACTCCTCCTGCTCGTGCGACGATCGTGTCACCCAATTCGGCTACGACCTCGTTGGCAACAAGACCTCGAGCACCGCGTTCACAAATGGCGGAGCCACTGGAACAAGCTTGATCACTGCTTACGCTTTCGACGCCGACAACCGCCTCACCGATACGGTGACCGGGGCGGATTCGACGACTGCAGCTAGCGCCGGAGTCGGCGACGGCACCAAGAACGTCAGGCAGCGCCAGTTCTACGACGCCGATGGCCACCAGGTCGCCGTCCTCGATCCGCGCGCATTCACGGCTAGCACCGGGACTCCCAGTAGTTCGCCGTACCTTTCGAGAACGGACTACGACGTCGACGGGCGCCCCGTCCTAAGTTGGGTGCCATACGCAGACTCGTCGGTTGCGCCGATACAAGCCGGCCAGGTGGACCTCGGCCAATGCCCGGTGCCCCATGCGCCGGCAGCTCCAGGGCATCTCAACGGCGTTCCCGACTATCCATCCACGACTCGCGTCTGCGTAACTCAGACGCAATATGACTCGGCGGGCCACGCGTCGAGAACGATTCTGCCCACATCTTCGACTGTGGCTTCCAATCCGGTCCCGAACCCCACGGATAACCGGTACCTTGCGTTCTCCTATACCGACGATGGCCTCGTCAATGCGATCGACGCCCCATCGCCGGACACCTCAGTCTCGCGTGTGACAGCTCGCCAGACGTATTACGACGGAGCGGGCCAGCCGGTCAAGGTCGTAGACGGACTTGGTCATGCGACGACCACGAGCTATTTCGACGACGAGCTGGTGCACCAAACGGTCGACAACAACGGTCCTGTAGGCCACAGCACCAGTTATGCCTATGACGCCAACGGCAACAGGATTACGGTCACCGACGGCAAGGCTCAGTCGACGAGCTCGCACTACACCAACGACAACCTCCTGCTCGATCAGACCGATGCCGCTGGCGACAAGACGTCGTACACGTACGACCCCAAGGGGCAGACGTCGACGGTTACCTCGCCGGCGGCGAATGCCCATGACGCCAACACCAACCCGGACGGGGCGCCGACCCAATATCGCTATTGGTTCGATGGGCTGCCCTCAGAGGAAGCGGTGCCGGCTAAGGACACGTCCGGTCAGTTGACGTTGGTGCGACACACGGCCTACGTCTACGATTCGGCCGGCCGCAAGACACAGCAGCTCCTGTACACGACCGACCAGAACTGGAGCCAGGCCAGCCGAGTCGACGCCGGCAACCAGTTGTTCGCATATTTCAACGACGGCCGGATGCAGAACCAAACCGGGCGCACGGGCAGCAACATCTCCTACTCATATGATGCCGCCGGAAATCCGCTCTCGATCTCAGACAGCGCCAGTGGCCAGACTCTGAGCTCGACGTTCTTCCTAAACAACCTCCCCACAAGCGTGCATGACGGCAGCCGGAAGACCACATATTCGTACGACGGCTCGGGGGCGATAGAGTCGCGCATCGAGTGGGCCGGAGGGGCTGGTAAGGCGACCAATTACAACTATGGCGACGCCGGCTTGCTCGCCTCGATGAACTCCGACGTTACCAGTGCGGCATACACAAACTTGAGCTACGACAAGGCGGGTCGCCTGACGGCAGAGAGCGATCCCAACGGGCAGCACCTTGGCTACACGTTCAATGGTGACAACACCCTGCAGCAGCTGGCAGTCACGGGATCAGGCGGCGCCAACCTGGCGACTTGGACATACACCTACGATCAGAATTACCAAGAACTCAGCCAGGGATTTAGCGGTCAAGGAGCGGCAGCCGGCGGCGGGGGACTGGTTACCGCGGCGCTCAACTATCAGTACGACGCCGCGCATCGGGTCAGCTCGTTCCAGCAAGGCTCAACGACCAAAGCGGTGAGCTACGACCACAACGGAAATCGGAGCGCGTATGGCAGTTCCCTGAGCTGGACATACAACCCGGACAACTCCATCGCCACCTCCACGGATAGCAGCGCCGTGACGGGAAAAACGTTGTCTTACGCGTATCTGACTTCGGGGGGGCTACAGGACGACGGATGCACCAGGTACTCCTATGACGGCTTCGATCGGACCACGCAATCTGCGCCGTACACGAACCCGAGTACAAGCCGATGCAGCACCCCCGCGCCCGCCTCGGTGAGCTACTCGTATGACGGGTTGGATCGCCAGGTCAGCCGGACACAGGCGGGCGGATCGGTCCAAGTCCACTACGACGGGTTGAAGAGCGCGGTTATGGAAGAGCTCCCCACCAGTGTGGGCGGGGACTTGAACTACGAGCTGATGCCGAATGGTTCGCCCAAGGCGTTGACACAGGCCGGGACAGGTGGGGTAACCCAGTACCTGGCCGATGATGGTCACGGAAACATCTCGACCGTTACCAACGCAAACACAGCGACGGCAAGTACAGCTGTGGCCTGCACCGCACGTTACGACCCGTACGGCGTACCACTCGCGAACACCGCTCCCGCCACGGGCACCCCGCCGATCTGCAATACCGGAACGCAGTCCAGCACTGGCGGCACCACCACGACCGCGAACGACTTCTTCTACCGCGGCGGTCGGATGGACGTCACTACAGGCGATTACCAGCTCGGATCACGGACCTACGATCCCACCAAGGCGTCCTTCCTGACGCCTGACTCCTATCGAGCTGGCACCGGCGCCCAGAATATCAGCGTTGGTGTCGACCCACTGACGCAGAATCGGTACAGCTATGTCAATGGTGACCCGGTGAATCTGGATGATCCGAATGGACACTCGCCGTGCCAGGCAAACACCCCTTGCCCGTCGCCGGGACCGAACCCAGCGTGCAGCCGGGACGCGTCGGGAGGTGGTTACGGGACATGTCGGCCGGGATTCGATCCTCCGACAGTCAGGCCGACCCCAGCCGGGCCGGGCCAAGCGGCGAAACCCAGTCCGAAACCGAGCCGGAGTCCGAGTCCAAGTCCCAGCCCGTCGCCAACCAATGGAATATGCGGCCCATCGGCATTGAGGGTTAGCGTTGCGAACTTGGACATAAGCGACTGCGGGGCCAGCTTCATCGCCAGCCACGAGGGCTATTGTGGGAATCTCTACGACGACGGCAATCCGCCCGGCGCATGCGCGACACAGCCGCCTCGCGGCAACTGCACCATCGGGTACGGCCACCTCGTCCACGCGGGTCCGTGCGATGGGAGACCGAACGAGAGTCAGTTCGTCGGAGGGATCACCCGGCCGGAGGGCCTGCAGCTCTTCAAGCAGGACTTGAGCACATACACGGGTCGTCTGAAGCGCCAGCTCGGACCAAATGAGCTGCTGACGCAGAACCAGTTCGATGCGTTGACCAGTGCTGAATACAACCTCGGCAGTCTCTATGGGCCGCTGTACGCGGACGTTCAAGCGGACACGCCGGAATCGCTGGCCAAGGTTCCGGGTGACCTCACCGAGTACGTGTACGGAAACGGTGGGCAGTACCTGGCCGGGCTGAAGAACAGGCGCTGTGCCGAGGGTGCGATCTTCTCCGCAGGCAACTACAACTACCACAACACGGACCTGGCCAACGACCGGACCTGCCGGCCCTGACCGGCTGTGGGGTGAGGTTATGGCGACATGTCCGTCGATTTTTCAGCGTCTGACTTTAGTAGCTCTCGTCACCGCGACGGTCGTCTCTGCCGGGTGCGGTCGGACCTCGAGGGTGGCCGGCATCGATCTTGGCGTGGGCACGGCGCTTGCGTACCGCACGTCCAAAGCGGTTTACATCGCTGCGGCCGATCCGGCGACCGGCCAATGGTCGCGAAAGGGCGTTGGGGAAGTAGCAATCGATCCGGTCAAAGTGTCCAACCTTGTTTGGTCTCGCGACGGGCGTTTCCTGGCGTGGCTGGAGGAGAGCGCGGGGACCAATATCGCGGTGTACGACCTTACCAGTGGCCAGCTGCGTAAGGAGCCGCTGGATGGACGACCAGCCGATATAAGACAAGGAATAGGCGCAACAGCGACGAGCTTCATCATCCTGTCTCAAGACGGCAAGCTCTTTGTTGTCACGCCGCAGCTCGGTAAGCCTCTCGGCGCTCCGCGCGTCGTGCCTACAACCTTGCCCCCGAGGAGCTCACGAGCGGTAGGTCCGCGCCTTACCGGAGCACTGCCGGCAGGAGTGATCGTTGATCTCGCCGGCGATGAAGCGTCGGCGTATGGTGGCCCCGAGCAGTTCTTCTTCGTTGGCTTGGACGGCGCGGCCAAGAAGTTGAGTCTCGACAGCGGTGCAAAGAGCACGTCCGTCGAAAACGTCGCGATCTCAATGCCGACGGTCGATCTGGCGGGAACAACCTTCGCTTACGTTAGTGGGGGAAAAGCGGGGTCCTGTGACGTTGCGCCGGCGGTGATGCAGCGTCGAGTGTTGAGTGGGGAGCTTGTGGCGGCAGGCGCCGTTCCTGACTCTGCCGTTTCGGCCGGCAAAGTGTGGGATGTGTTATCCGTGGCGTATGGGCCGGATGGCAGGCTAGAGGCGGTCTTCCGCCAGGCGGCGAGCATCTGCGATCCGATTGGAGAGGGCAATCCCCAGGTGTACGAGTTGCGCGCCGGCCATTGGCAGAGCTTGAAGCTCGACGCCGAGTGGGCTGCTCCTGGACCTAAAGGCGCGACGGCAACGTTGCGCCATCGGGACCCTAAGGCTCAGGCTGGGGATTTGAGCGTCATTGGCCAGGATGGTAGCGTAGTTGTGATTGACCGAGCGGTTCTGGAGGCAGCCTGGGGTCCAGCTCGGGCTTCCTAACCGGAACGCCACGCCCCTGGGTCAGCCGAGGTCGGCAGCCAGCGACTTGACGCGGTTCTTAGCGCGGAGCGCGTCGAGGACGTGGAAGAGGGCACCGCGGTCCTCCTCGCTGAGGTCGCGGAGGTCACCGAGGCGGCTGACGATGCCTCCTTGCTGAGTGCAGGGGCCGGCGGGGGACGCCCTCGACCTTCAACATCATCTGGGCCGAGACGGGCTTTGCAATTGCCCTACCGGTCTTCGGGCGAGGGTTTGCGTTTAGTTTGCCGTGTCGCCGCGGCGAGCTCGACTGTGCGGCGATCCCACCATGCCTCGGGCGGCAGACGAAGCGCCAGGTTCCACGTGGCGTCTTCAAGGCTGGCGCCGATGTTGATGGTTCCGATCAGGTTGTCGACGAACCACTCGTCATGGACTTCGCCTCCCGGGTCCGAGTACTCTCGCCGCTCTCTGCCGCGGCGCCCCCGCGGGTCCCCTTGCTGGTATCCGTCCTGCAGGAACAGCTGAAGCCCGTTTACCCGGCTGTAGAGTTCGACGTGCTGGTCGAAGATCTCAGCGTATGTCTCGGACGCCGTCAGGGCTACGGCCCACCGACCAAGGATCTGATGGCCGTCAGCAAGCCTCTCAGCAAGATTGGTGGAAAGGTTCTCTCGGAGCTGTGCGCTCGTCAGCGCGACCTCAATCTGCTGCCTCACCTTCGGACCGTCGGAAGCCGACACCAAGGCTGCGCGGACCGCGTCCGGAAACATCTCGGTCGCACCGTCCAAGCCCAGCGCCGTGGCCAGCGCGGTCCAGGTGGTGTTCGCTGCCTCCCCCAATTCGATCAGTGCCGACTGGGCGAGGATGCGCCAGCGCCGCTCCGAGCGCCGATTGACGACTACCTCGATCACAGCCACCGAGAGGAGGACGACTGCGAGGGCTGACACGATCGCCGTGAGCATTGGATGGTCGACCCAGAAACCTGCGATGACGAAGTCGGATCCGGCGACCGCAAGCAGCAGAAGGATCGCGAGGATCGCGGCGGTACGGCGTCCGGGTCGCAGTCTCGACATCGACGCTAGTGTAGGGAGCGACTAACCGATCGACCTGTTGTCGGTCCACGCCGCTATCATCCTCAGAGCGGCTGTGAGAAGCAGAGTAGGGGGCGCTCCGCGGCGTTGCCGGGGGCGCAGAGCGGGTTTGGTGCTGTCGTCGGCGATAGCGTTCTGGCTGGCGTCCGGCGGACTATTGGCGCCACCGGCCACGGCCACCCAGCCGAGCCTGAGCTACAGCGGACCGGGCGAAGGCCCTCCGCTGGAAGCCGCGCCGGCCGCGACTCCCAGGGGACACTTCCATCCCTGGACCGGCACACCGTCAGACGTCGCGGGTGGCATCGCCTTTAGCCCGGGCGAGGTGATCGTCACGGACGCGCCCTTCGACGACCACGGCGCCGACACCAACGCCAACGACGCCAGCCCGGGCGAGAACTACACCCTGCTGCAGGGTGCCAACTCCGCCAAGGGGGCGGCCGGCGACTACGCCTATCCGACCGACGCCGATCCGGCGCACCCGGTCTACGGCAAGAACGCCGCCGACATCGTCGAGACCCGCCTTGGCGCCGATGGCAACGCCTGGTACCTGCTGGTGCGGCTCAACATGATGAACGACCCGACGATCACCGCCATTGAGGCCAAGATCGACGGCCACGACCTCGTCGTCCACGGTCAGCAAGGCGCGCTCGATGGGCAGGCGGTCGATGTCTTCGCGGATACCAAGCAGAGCCTCTTCGAGGTGCGGGTGCCGCGCGCCGTGTACGACCCCGGCCTTACATCGCACAAGGTATTCGTCGCGGCGGGGCTGTGGGACAAAACCAACAACACGTGGTACCACCCGTCCTCGGGCGGCTCACCTTACTACGACCTGGCCTACGTCCCGAACGAGACCATGACGGGTTACTGGCATGACGTACACCAGTCCGCCGACATCGCCGCTCAGAGCTACGCCAACGATTCTTTCAGCGTCGACTTCGGCGCCCTCGAGCGAGGCACCTGCCCTAGCGGGATGTCGTGCCCCGGCTTCTCCGGCCCGACCCACGGTCTGATCAATCGGGTCTTCCGGTCCGGCCAGCCGCTTGGTAGCGGCGTCACGCTGCAGACGCGCTGGAACCAGGACCAGGGCGGGCTCGGCTACCAGCTCTATCGCTCGCCCTACCAGCCCTACACGGTTTATGTCCCGCAGCATCGCAGCGGGGCGACCGTGTTTCTTCTGCACTACCTGGGCGGGAACCACATGAGCTACGCGATCACGTCGATGAACTCAGCCCCGCCAAACGACGCGATCTCGACCGCCGGCAGCGTCGGCGACTGGGCGGAGAAGCTGGGCGTGACAGTGGTGATGCCGCTGGCTCGCGGCGAGGCGGGTTGGTACGAGTCTGAAGCTGAGAAGGATTTCTTCGAGGTCTGGCGCGACTTCGCGGCACATTATGGCTACGACCCGGAGCGGGTCTATCTGTCCGGCATGTCGATGGGTGGCCATGGCACCTGGCGGCTCGGTCAGCTGTACCCGGACCTCTTCGCGTCGGCCATCGTGTGGTCCGGCACGGTGGCGCCCGACACGATCTGGGTCGGACCTCCGCCCGCCCCGGTGATGTACTCGCAGCAGAACCCGCCGGCGTGCAACCGTGATTCGCCCGGGTGCGGCTACAGCCTAATCGAGCTGTTCGGCAACTCGCGCAACATCCCCTACCACATGATCCATGGCGGCATGGACGAGCTGGTGCCGATCGACAACGCGGACGCGTGGCTGAGCAAGTACTGCGCAAGCAGCGGCGGCAGTTGTCGTTACGTCTTCTACCCGACTCACCGTCACGAAACCTCGTATCCGGGCACGACCGAGCACTTCGTGCTCGAGTGGCTGAACGGCCTTCCAACCCGCGTCCAGAACCCGGGGCACGTGTCGTACATCGTGCAGCGCCGGTTCATGCAACCGGACCTCGGAGGCTTCAGCTATCAGGGAGCGTACTGGGTCAGCGGGATGAAGCTCGCGGGCGGTGCAAGCGAGGGCGTGATCGATGCGGATCGCTCAGCGGCGCCGGCGGCACGGACCGACTTCCCCGACGCCTACCAGGTCGACAATATGGGGCCTTACCGGCTGCGCGCGGTTGACGTGGCGCAGCCCGCGGTGGCGGCCAACGCCGTGAAGCTGCAGCTCAACGGGTTGTCGGCGGCGACCCTCGACACGAACCGGATGGGATGGGACTTGTCGGCGGCGCAGCATGTCACCGGCAAGAGCGACACCGCGATGGACCTGACCATTGCCGGTCCGTATGACCCGCCGGTGGTGACCGGTGCCCCCTCGTCACTGACAACTCGCGGCCTGGTCTTGCACCTGCCGGCAGGGCCGTTCGACGTCACGATTGGTCCTGACGCAGGCGCGGTTGCCGGCGCGAGGCTCCCGAACACCAGTGGCGGCGGGATGCCGGCCCTCCCTGGCCTGGCACTGATCCTGACGGTGACGGCGCTGTTCGCCGCGTCCTTCGGCTGGCGAGGTTGGGACGCGCGTCGTATCTGACTTCGGCGATCGCGCCATACCGCCTCCGTCTTTCTGTCGATTTCGCGTGCGCCCCTTCGTATAGAGGGTGAACAACCTCGACCCAGTGCGGGTCGGCGGGAAAAGAAGGCAAGGTCTCTTGCCAAGGAGGAACCACATGAAGCAGTACCTGCTGAGCGTCTACCCCTATGAGGAGTTGGCCCACATGTCAGAGGAGGACAAGGACAAGGCTGGTCGCGACGTCGATGCGTTCAACGAGGAGCTCCGGGCGAGTGGCGCATGGGTCTTCGCCGGTGGCCTGCACCCCGCCGACACTGCCTCCGTTGTTCGCGCCAAGAACGGCGACGTGGTCACTACCGACGGCCCCTTCGCCGAGGGCAAGGAGCAGATCGGCGGCTTCTACGTCGTCAACGCCGACGACATCGAGGCGGCCCTCGCTCTGGCCAAGAAGGCGACCGTGGCCTGCGCCGCCCCGGTGGAGGTCCGGCCGTTCGAGCAGGCCTGAGGCGTCGTCGAAACAGTTACCGCTCGCTGACTGAGTAGGCCAGGTGGGATGTTAGAAATGATCGAATCCCGGAAGGAGGTTGAACTGATGGCCAACTGGAATCAGCGGATGATCGACGAGTTCCATGCCAAGGGAGGTCTGGGCATCACCAACTTCGGTGACAGGCTGCTGCTGCTGACCTCCCTTGGTGCGCGCAGCGGTGAGCGGCGCACGACACCGGTGATGTACCACCCCGACAACGGCAACATGGTGATCGTCGCCTCCAAGGGCGGCGAACCCGAGCATCCCGGCTGGTACTACAACCTCATGGCCAACCCGGAGGCGGAGGTGGAGGTCGCCACTCCTGAGGGTCTGCGCACGATACCGGTCAGGGCTCGCGAGGCTGAAGGCGCGGAGCGAGAACGGATTTGGGCCGATCGGGTGGCGATAGCGCCGACTTTCGGTGAGTACCAGCGCAAGACCTCCAGGCGCATCCCGGTCATCATCCTGGAGCCGACGGGTGCGTCGGCCTCGCGGTAGCTCTGAGCGGCCTCCGTACCCCGGCGCTAGCTCTACGCCTTGGGCTCGCTTACCCCACTCGCTGCGGGCGGCGGCACCGGCCCGACGAAGTCCGCGCCTGCTCGCCGCGCGTAATAGACGAGGGGGGCGATGGCCAGGATCCCGATTGCCAGCGCCGCGCCGGGCGCCTGGACCCTGCCGTCTGCCACGCTGAGCCACATATTTATCGCCCTGGGCAAGGAGCCGGCGACCGAACCGACGGCGATTACGCCGAAGAGCAAAACCCCGACCAGAGTCTCAAGGCGGCGAAGCGTCGCAGCTGCGGTGCCTAACGCCGGTTCGACTCTCGGGAGAAAGCGCAGGCACGCCACCCAAATGGCCAGGCCCAGCAGAAGCAGCACCGCGCCCTCGATTGCATCGGACTGCTTCTGCCCGGTGAGGTTCCGTGGCGGTAGGTTGCGGACGACGCACGGTCCCGGTCCCTTGCGCTGAACAGTACCGAGGACCCCGGGCGGCAGCGGCACCGGCGTCACGGTGATGTGGACCGAGCCGAAACCATTTGCAGGCGGGGCCGGGAGCGCGGTCGGGTATGGTCCCGGGACCCCGCGGATATTGCCTGTGATCGAACTGCTCACGGACGCTCCAGCCGATGCGGAGCAATTCGAGCCGGTGTAGCCCGACCAGTAGGCTGCCCCGCCGGGATATGTGAATTTGTCGCCAAAGACCTGGGCAAAGCCCACTTTCAAGATGCCCGCGGCGCCCGACAGAATCAGCAGCAGCGCGACGATCTGGGCGGCCCGCAGATAGAAGCCGAAGGCCTCGACGCCGGTGATCGGCCGCGATTGGGCCGCACGCACCACCACTATCGCCACCGCGCCGGCGACCACGATCCCAACCAGCGCCGGCACCAGCCAGTGCACAGGTGCGGCAACGACGAACGGTGCCGGTGTCATCTCGACGCCGGGCGCATACGGCCGGAACCAATGATCATCTACCCATCCCTCCTACTATCCCCGCCCGCCATTATGGCCCAAGACTGACGGGTGCTGTGGCTGTGCTCGCGTGCAGGTGCCGGGCGACGTCCTTGACCTGATGCCTACGCCGGCTCCGCGAGGCCCTTCTCAACCCAGGATGTGTGCATGTCAGCATGATGCGCATTTGTGAGCAGCACGCCACCGATGGTTCCGTCGTTCCACGGCGCCCCGGGTATGCGCAGCGCAAGTTGTTTGTCCGTGATTTGCGCCAACAGGTCGAGACTCTCCTGGCGTGTGGCGGTGAGGTCGGCCAGGATCACCCCCAGGCTGTCGTCCGCGTGCTCGTCGGCGTAGGCCTGGTTCTGCCGGTGCACCCACGCAAGCACCTCCTCGCTGTTGGTTGTCCCCACCCGGGCTTTGATCCCCATCGGGTCGTACTTGCCCTCGATCGTCCGGCGCGCCATGGCCAGAAACTGTCGCTCGATGAACGCCAGGTGTGAGACGTGATCCTTGGGTCGCCAGGGGTGACCACCAGGTACCTCGCTCTCGGTGCACTGACGTTCAAGCTCAGCCAGGGTCATGCCACGGTAGTAGGTGAAGAGGCGCTCCTGCGACCGGGCCAGGGTCTCAAGGATCTCTGCTCGGTTTGGCACTAGTACGCACCTCCGTTTTCGAAATACCGCCGGGGGTTGTCGACCAGCATCATGCGGATCTGCGCGTCGCTCACCCCGCGTGCCCGCAGCGCCGGCAGCACAGCCTGGTGGATGTGTCTGTAGTTCCAGTTGGGTAGCGCCACCGCCAGGCGGTCGTTGGGGAACCAGTCGATGTAGCAGGAGGCGTCGTGGGAGAGGACAAGCCGGTCGGCATAGCCGGCGTCGCAAAGCATCGCCACAGTTCCGACGCGGTCGTCAAACGGCAGGATCGAATCGAGACCGAAACGGTCCATTCCCAGGATCGAGCCTTCATCCGCGAGAGCTCGAAGGTAGTCGAGGTCGGTCGAGTCGCCACTGTGTCCGAGCACGACCCTAGACAGATCCACGCCCTCCTCGCGCAGGACCCGTTGCGTGAGGTTGCCCCCCTCGTTGTGCACATTGGTGTGAACGGTGATGGGCGCCCCCGTGAGTCGGTGCGCCCGCGCGACGGCTCGCATCACCCGCTCGACCCCCGGTGTCAGCCCGGGTGCGTCGACCGCGCATTTCAGGATGCCCGCCTTAACCCCGGTCCCGGCAATCCCCTCGGTGATGTCCTTGACGAAGAGGTCGACGAGGGGGTCCTCACGCCCCGTCGTTGGATCAGAGACTTGGTAATGGAACCGGAAGGGGATGTCGTTGTACGTGTAGAGCCCGGTCGCGACCACGATGTTGATATCGACCTGGCCGTGGATGCGCTGTATGCGTGGGATGTAGCGGCCGATTCCGACGACGGTCGGGTCGACGATGGTGTCGACCCCGAGATCTTTGAGCTCGCGCAGTTTCGCCACGGCGTCATCGACCCGCTCCTCCTCGTCCCAGCCCGCCGGGTAGTTCTGGAGCAGGTCTGGGGTAAGCACGAAGACGTGCTCGTGCATGTAAGTCGTGCCCAGCGCGGCGGAGTCGACCGCCCCGCCCACTGTTTGAACCTCGGCCATCAGGCGACGGGGATGGGCACCTCGAGCTCTTTGAGAAGCTCCTGCGAATAGGCGACGCGGCCGGTGATGAACTGTCCGTCGCCGCCGCACAACAGCCGGGCAGCGGCTGCCATTACCGCTGGCGGCTCGGCGTTGGGATCGCCATCCTTGGTCAGGCCATGGAAAAGCGTCCCAGGCGTCGGAACGACTTTCGACGGCGACAGCGCGTTGACAGCGATTCGCGCATCGTAGAGCTCCGCCGCCAACCCTGTGCTGAGGCGCTCGATCGCCGCCTTGCACATTCCGTAGACAGTCCCTGCGCCGGTTGACGCCCGGGCGGCGGGAGGCAGTTGGGGGTGGCGCGCGGCACCCGACGAGATGTTCAGGATCCAGCCCTCGCCGCGCTGGCGCATTGCCGGCATGACGAGCTGGGCCAGGTGCAGGGCGGCCTTGACCTGGACCTCGATCATGAGGTCGAATCGGCGCAGGTCGAATTCCGCGACCGGGGTGAAGTAGGTGATGGCGGCGTTGTTGACCAGGATGTCCACCGGCCCCAGCTCCTGCTCCGTGGTGGCCACCAGGCGCTCGCGGTCCGCTGCCGATGACAGGTCGACCGGAACGGCGATGGCTGTGCCGCCCGCCGCGCGGATCGACTCCACAGTCTCCGCGATGGTGCCGGGCAGCCTCGACGCCGCCGGGTCCACAGTCCGGGCCGCGACCGCGACGCTGGCGCCGTCTGCCGCGAACTGCC
>DATMMS010000014.1:0-114963 GCA_035569605.1 Candidatus Solibacter sp.
CAGGTGTCCAGCGCCGACTCGATGGTCAAGCTGGACCCGGAGACCGTCTCCACCATCGACGCCACGGTGTCGGGATTCGCCGATTCGCTGCTGGCGCTCGACACCCACTCCGCGGAGTTCGCGACCAAGGTCAGCTCGGTCCAGAACCTCGGCGATAAGGAGATCAGGGACTCCGCCAACGTCTCCAACCGCCTGCTGGAGCGGCCGGTCAACGCGATGACCAAGGGTGGCCTCGACAAGACGTCTCAGGTGTCGACCTCCCTGGTCGACCTGCGCAACACCGTCGAGGACCTTGATCCCTCGAAGGAAGGCCTGCTGGGTACCCACAAGCTTCTCGGCATCATCCCGTTCGGCAACAAGCTGCATCGCTACTTCGAGAAGTACCAGTCGGCGCAGACCCACCTCGACAAGATCCTGCAGGCCCTCTACCACGGCCAGGACGAGCTGCGCCAGGACAACGCCGCCGTGGAGCAGGAAAAGGTCAACCTCTGGAACATCATGCTGCGGCTGCAGGAATACACCTACATGGCCAAGAAGCTGGACACCGCCATCGAGGCCAAGGTGACCGCGATCCAGGCCACCGACCCCGAGCGCGCCAAGACGCTTCAAGACGACCTCCTCTTCTACGTCCGCCAGAAGGTCCAGGACCTGCTCACGCAGCTGGCGGTCAGCGTCCAGGGCTACCTCGCGCTGGAGGTGGTGCGCAAGAACAACATCGAGCTGATCAAGGGCGTCGACCGGGCTACGACCACGACAATCTCGGCGCTGCGCACGGCCGTGATCGTGGCCCAGGCGATGGCCAACCAGAAGCTGGTCCTGGATCAGATCACGGCGCTCAACACCACCACCAGCAACCTGATCGAGTCGACCTCGGAGCTGCTCAAGACCCAGAGCGCGGACATCCACGACGAGGCGGCCAGCGCCACCATCAACATCCAGAAGTTGCAGGCGGCGTTCGCCAACATCTACGCCACCATGGACGCCATCGACACCTACAAGGTGCAGGCGCTGCAGACGATGCAGCAGACCGTCGATGCGCTGTCGACCCAGGTTCAGACCGCCCAGAGCTACCTGGAGCGCGCCCACCAGGCGCCGCCCACCGCCGACGCCGTCGGCGACAGCAGCGGGCAGGGCGACCTCAAGCTCCCGGGCGCGAACTGAGGCCACAGCCGGAGAGCTGATGGGATTGGGCGAGCGGTGATGGGGCGCGACGCGGCGCTGCTGCGGGGCGGCCGCTTGGCGGCGCTGCTGGTCGTCGCCCTGCTGGCGGCGGCCTGCGATGTCGGCGGCACCACCACCCCGGAGCCGCCGGGGACCCTGCACATCCTGGCGGGGTCAGAGCTGAAGGACCTCGAGCCGATCCTGCCGCAGGTCCAGAGCGCCACCGGGGTCAACCTCAAGTTCGACTACATCGGCACGCTCGACGGAGCCCAGCAGATCGTTGGCGGGGACTCCCATCCGCTGGCGTGGTTCTCGAGCAACCGCTACCTGAGCCTGCTGCAGGGCACCATGACCCGGGTACGGATCGTGGAGCAGCAGCCGATCATGCTTTCGCCGGTTGTGATGGGCGTCAAACACAGCGCCGCCCAGCGCCTGGGGTGGGCCGGCAAGGCCGACCTGACGTGGCGCGACATCGCCGCCGCTAGCAAGGCCGGTACGCTGCGCTTCGCCATGACCGACCCGTCGTCCTCGAACAGCGGCTTCTCGGCCCTGGCCGGCGTCGCTTCGGCGTTCGCCGCCAGCGGAGCGGCGCTTGACAGCGGCCAGATCGACTCCGCGGCGCTGAAGGACTTCTTCACCGGCCAGAAGCTGACCGCGGGCAGCTCCGGATTCCTTGCCGACAGCTTCGTCCGCAGCCAGGATGACCTCGACGGCCTGATCAACTACGAGTCGGTGCTGCTGTCGCTCAACGCGGGCGGCAAGCTCCACGAGCAGCTGGACCTCCTCTACCCCAAGGAGGGGATCGTCACCGCCGACTATCCCCTGATGCTGCTGAGCAAGGACTCCGGCGTCCGAGCCAAGTACGACAAAGTGGTCGCTTACCTGCGATCCGACAAGGTCCAGCAGCAGATCATGTCGAGCACCGCGCGCCGGCCCTCGGTGACATCGGTGGCGCTCGACTCGCGCTTCCCCAAGGCGGTGCTGGTGGAGCTGGCCTTCCCGGGAAGCCTAAGCGTGGTCAACAACCTGATCACCGCGTATCTCGACCAGATCCGCCCGCCGTCGACCACGACTTACGTGCTCGACCTCAGCGGCTCGATGCAGGGCGATCGCCTCGACAGTCTCAAGCGCGCGCTCGACAACCTCACCGGGCTGGACACCAGCGTCACCGGCTCGTTCGCTCGTTTCCGTCGCCGCGAGCACATCTCGATCATCACCTTCAGCTCACAGGTCGAGGACACCCGGGAGTTCGACATCAATGACGTAAGTCCCCAGAGCAAGGACTTCATAGGACTGCGCGCCTACATCGACGGCCTGCGCGCCGGGGGCGGAACCGCGATCTATGACGCCATGTACCAGGCCTTCCAGATCACCGGCCAGAAGAAGGCCGCCGACCCCAACCGCTTCTACTCGGTGGTGCTGATGACCGACGGCGAGAACAACGTCGGTCGCGACGGCGCCCGGTTCCTGCAGGACTTCCACAACCTCCCCGAAGACACGCAGAAGATCAAGGCCTTCACCGTCCTGCTGGGCGAGGCCAACCCGGACCAGCTGAAGCAGCTGGCAAGCCTCACCGGCGGGCAGGTGTTCGACGCCCGCAACGCGCCGCTGAGCCAGATTTTCAAGCAGGTCCGTGGCTACGACTGACCCGCCCGAAGACGCTGACAGCGCCGTCGGTGGCGTCGGTCCCGTCACCGGCGGCGGTGGCGTCGGCCCTGGCACTAGCATCGCGACGACCGGAAGCGGCAGCATCATCCACGTCCCCCGGCGCACCACGCTCTACCTCTTCAGCACCAAGAACCTGGTTGGCTCGGCGCTGGGACTGGTGGGGTTGGGGCTCTTTTTCACCGGCGTCGTCACCACCCTCTGGCCGGTGGTGGTCGTCGGCCTCTACCTGGTGGGCGCCCTGATCACGCCGGGCAGCCAGACCTACGACCTGCATTCGGGTTGGAACCCGGGCGATGTCCGCAAGGCCCTCGCTACCCAGATGAAGACCATCAACAACCGGGTGCCCAACGATGTCGTCGCCAAGGTGTCCAGCATCCAGGACACCATCCTGGACGTGCTACCGCGAGTGGAGCGGCTGCCTGCAGGCTCCGAGGACCTATACATCGTCCAGCGCACGGCGCTGGAGTACCTGCCGACCGCGCTCGAGGCGTATCTCAACCTGCCCAAGGCGTACGCGACCTTGAAGCCGGTGGAGGGCACCAAGACCGCCAGCCAGGTGCTGCTGGACCAGCTCACCCTGCTCGACGAGAAGATGCACGAGGTGTCGGACGACATCGCCAAGAATGACTCCGACAAGCTCCTCGCCAACGGTCGTTTCCTGGCCGAGAAGTTCGGCCGATCTGAGCTCCAGGCTCCAGCCAGCACTACCACCGGCTGAACCGGGCGACAGGGCGAATCCTCGGCCGGCAGGGCCGCCGCCCAGCTCGTATTCGCCGCCCCAGGGCGACCCCCGTGTTGGCGGTAGAGTCTGAACGGATACATGCAGCGGGAAGAGGTTGGACGGCTTGCGCCGGCGGAGATGCGGGCGATCCTCTTCTTCGCGTGCGCCGAGCTGCTGGACGTGGCGACGACGATGTTCGCGCTGCGCTCGGGCCTGCTGCGCGAGGGAAACCCGCTCGCGGTAGGGGTGATGGCCAGCGGCACCGAGGTCCTGATGGTGCTGAAGCTGACGGTCATGCTGGGAGTCCTGCTGGCGGCTCATCGCCTCATCAGCCCCAACCGGCGGGCCTGGGCCCTGCTCCTGCTCGGCAGCATCGCGATGATCGCACCGGTGTCCAACCTCGCCCACCTGCTGCTGATCGCGCGCTGACGCTTAGCGTGCCGGCGCTTGACGCGCTCACGGCGTGCCTGGCGGGCAGACCGATCAGGAATCGAGAAGCGCCAGTCACAGAGCCCTCGCTAGAGTTGGAGCGACGATGAGCGTTGCAACGAAGACGGACCGGACGTCGCCCGCGCGCAGGGTCGCGGACAGCCACGACTTGATCCGCGTGCACGGCGCCCGGGTGAACAACCTCAAGGACATCAGTCTGGATATCCCCAAGCGCGGGCTGACGGTATTCACCGGCGTCTCCGGCTCGGGCAAGAGCTCGCTGGTGTTCGACACCATCGCTGCCGAGTCCCAGCGGCTGATCAACGAGACCTACAGCGCCTTCGTCCAGGGCTTCATGCCGACGCTGGCGCGGCCCGAGGTCGACGTCCTCGAAGGGCTGACGACCGCGATCATCGTCGACCAGCAGCGGATGGGTGCGGATGTGCGCTCCACAGTCGGCACCGCCACCGACGCCAACGCCATGCTGCGCATCCTCTTCAGCAGGCTGGGAAAGCCGCACATTGGCTCGCCCAACGCCTTTTCGTTCAACGTCCCCTCGGTCAAAGCCAGCGGCGGGATCACCGTGGAACGCGGCGCCAAGAAGACGGTGGCCGTGACCTTCAGCCGCACCGGCGGCATGTGTCCGCGCTGCGAAGGCAGGGGCACCGTCTCCGACATCGACCTCACCCAGCTCTTCGACGACTCCAAGTCGCTGGCCGAAGGCGCGATCACGATCCCCGGCTACAAGACCGATAGCTGGTGGACCACGGGGATCTTCATCGAGTCGGGGTTCCTCGACCCGGACAAACCGATCCGCAAGTACACCAAGAAGGAGCTCGACGACTTCCTCTACAAGGAGCCGGTCAAGGTCAAGGTCAAGGGCGTCAACCTGACCTACGAGGGGCTGATCCCCAAGATCCAGAAGTCGATGCTCTCCAAGGACCCCGACGCGCTCCAGCCGCACATCCGGGCGTTCGTGGACCGGGCGGTCACCTTCGGCGCCTGCCCCGAGTGTGGCGGCACCCGACTCAGCGAGGGGGCCCGCTCGTCGCGGATCGGCGGGATCAACATCGCCGACGCCTGCGCGATGCAGATCACCGACCTGGCCGAGTGGGTACGGGGCCTGGACCAGCCGGCGGTGGCGCCGCTGCTCGGGTCGCTGCAACAGATCCTCGACTCCTTCGTCGAGATTGGGCTCGGATACCTTTCGCTGGAGCGGCCCTCGGGCACGCTCTCGGGTGGCGAGGCGCAGCGCGTCAAGATGATTCGCCACCTCGGCTCATCCCTGACCGACGTCACGTACGTATTCGACGAGCCCACAGCTGGCCTGCACCCCCACGACGTCCAGCGGATGAACGACCTGCTGCTCCTGCTGCGAGACAAGGGAAACACAGTGCTAGTCGTCGAGCACGAGCCGGAGACCATCGCCATCGCCGACCACGTCGTCGACCTCGGCCCGGGCGCGGGCCAGGCGGGCGGCACTGTCTGCTTCGAGGGCACAGTCGATGGGCTGCGGGACAGCGGCACCCTCACCGGCCGGCACCTCTCGGACCGGGCGGCCCTCAAGCAGACGCAGCGGACGCCCACCGGCAATCTTGAGATCCGCGGCGCGACGACCCACAACCTGCGCGACGTCGACGTCGACATCCCGCTCGGCGTGCTCGTCGTCGTGACCGGCGTGGCCGGCTCCGGCAAGAGCTCGCTGGTGCACGGGTCGATCCCCGCCGGCGCCGGCGTCGTGTCGATCGACCAGGGCGCCATCCGCGGCTCGCGGCGGAGCAACCCGGCGACCTATACCGGGCTGCTCGACCCGATCCGCAACGCCTTCGCCAAGGCCAACGGCGTGAAGCCGGCGCTGTTCAGCTCCAACTCCGAAGGCGCCTGCCCCACCTGCAACGGCGCCGGCGTGATCTACGTCGACCTGACGGTGATGGCCAGCGTCGCCACCACCTGCGAGGACTGCGAGGGGAAGCGGTTCCTGGCCTCGGTGCTCGACTACCACCTCGGTGGGCGCGACATCAGCGAGGTGCTGGCGATGTCGGTGACCGAGGCCGCCGAGTTCTTCGGCGACGGCGGTGCAGCGCCCACACCCGCGGTGTACGCCATCCTCGAGCGGCTCGATGACGTCGGGCTGGGCTACCTCGGCATCGGCCAACCGCTCACCACCCTTTCCGGCGGCGAGAGGCAGCGGCTCAAGCTGGCTACCCACATGGCGGAGAAGGGAGGCGTCTACGTCCTCGACGAGCCAACCACCGGTCTGCACCTCGCCGACGTCGAACATCTGCTGGGCCTGCTCGACCGCCTCGTCGACTCCGGCAAGTCGGTGATCGTCATCGAGCACCACCAGGGGGTGATGGCGCACGCGGATTGGATCATCGACCTCGGCCCCGGCGCCGGCCACGACGGCGGACGGATCGTCTTCGAAGGCACACCCGCCGACCTGGTAGCCGCCGGCTCCACGCTCACCGGCAAGCACCTCGCGGCCTACGTCGGCTGAGCCGGCTGGCGGGCCTTTAGTTGTCGGGGCCCCCGCCGTCCTCCCGGCGCGATTTCTCAGCCGCGGTCGCCAGCAATAGGAAGGCCGTGAAAAGCCCGCCCTCGATGATCCCGTAGATGATCGAGCTGCCCAGCGGCTGCGCGAACGGCCCGTAGTTCATCAGGAACAGGAAGATGCCCAGCACCGGGAAGCCGATTGCCGCCTGCTTCCACTGCTCGAGGCCTTCCCACCAGTCACGCATCGCACCGAGATCCTAGCGTCGCCGGGCCCGCGGCTAGCTGTTGATGAACTTCTCGAGCCCGGCCGCCGCCTGCTTGCGGATCGCCGCCTGGGCCGGAGGCGCCCACCCCAGCAGCTGACCGCGTGGACCGAGCGCCATTCCCGCCCAACGCCAGAGGTCGAAGGTGTCCTCTTGCCGCGCGATCAGTCCGTTCTCGAACCAGAACTTGGAGCTGATGTGGTTGTCGACCATGCGGCCGGTCTGGGAGAACTCGTACTTCGCCTGCCACGTGGCGCTGCCGGTGGTGTCGTCTACGGCACCGACCTGGTAGGTCAGCTCCAGCCCCTGGCTGCGGCCGGCGAGCATGGTCCACATCGCCCGCGCCCGGTCGCCCTCCAGGGCTCCGAACACGGGGTCGCTGAACCGGATGTCGGGCGCGTAGCAAGCGTTCATCGCGGCGGCGTCCCGCTTCTGGAACGCCTGGTAGAAGCGGTTGATGAGTTGCTCGTTGTCTTCTTTCACGGCTCGCAGCATATTCGACGGCGACGGTGCGGGGTTCCCGGTGCGTAGGCTCTGAGTTGAAATGAGCGTCGCACCCGATCTCTCAGCCCTGCCCCAGCGCACCGGCGAGCGGCCGCAGACACACCACGCGATGCCGCATCAGCAGGTCTCCCAGAACGCCCCTTCTGAGTTCCAGGAGGCTCTCTTCGAGCGCCTCGCCGCGCTCCCCGGCGTGATCGTCGGGCAGAGCCACGTCTCGGTGCCGGGGGCCCGAGCCTTCCACCTGGAGCCCGAGTCCGCCGGCGGCGATTCCGGCGCCTTCATGGCCGGCACCGAGTTCGCCCACCTCCACCCCGCCTACGACGGCAGCCTCCACATCGTGCTGCCGGAGCCGGTTGCCCGCCAGGTCATCGAGCGCGGCTGGGGTGAGTTCCACCCGCTGGTGGAACAGGGCATGATGCCGCCAACCAACGTCATGGTTTTTGGACCTCGGAACGAAGGCGAGGTGGACGTCGTCTGGCAGATCGTCCGGGCTTCGTACGATGCCGCCCAGGGGACGATCGAATGAAGGCGGCTTACGTCGAAGCGGCTGGTGGGCCGGAGCAGATCAGGGTAGGGGATCTGCCGGCACCGGAGCCGAGATCGGACCAGCTCCTGGTCAGGAACCACGCCGCCGGCGTGGGTCCGTGGGACTGGAAGGCGCTCTCGGGCCGGTGGGGGGAGTTGAAGTTTCCCCACATCCCTGGCGCCGAGGCCGCCGGCGTGGTTGAGCAGGCCCCTGAAGGATCCCGGTTCAGCGCCGGTGAGGAGGTGTGGGGCCGGGCGCGCCACGCCTACGCCGAATACATCGTGTCGGACGGAGCCGCGCTGGTACCCAAGCCGGTCGGGCTGTCCTTCGAGGACGCGGCGGCGCTGGTGATCTCGGGCGCGACCGCGCACGAGGGCATCATCGACCGCCTCAGGCTTCAGCCGGGCGAGACCATCGTCGTCACCTCAGCGGCAGGCGGCGTTGGCAGCGCGGCCGTGCAGATCGCGGCCTCCACCGGCGCCCGAGTGATCGGCATCTGCAGCGCAGGAAGCTTCGATGACGTGCGCGCGCTGGGTGCGGCCGAGGTCTTCGACTACCACGACGCGGGCTGGACCGATGCCGTGCGCGATGTGGTTCCCGGAGGTGCCGACGCCCTCTTCGACAGCGCCGGCGCAGAGACCGGCCAGACCGCCCTCAAGGCTCTTCGGGATGGCGCGCGAGTGTCGCTGGTGGCCTACCCTATGCCCGACCTCTCGGTCGAGGGCCGGGGTATCTCCGGCGAGGCCTTCTCCGCCGCCAGCACCGGGGCAACCTTCGCGGCGCTCGGCAGCCTGATCGAAGCCGGCAAGCTGAGGTCGTACGCGACCCACGTCTACCCGCTGGAGCAGGCCCGCGAAGCCCTCGAGGCCAGCCAGGCGGGCCACACCCACGGCAAGATCGTCCTGAGAACCTGACGGCGCGGGGGTCGCCCGCGCACGCCGCAAGCCCAGCCCCGGGGCTGCCAGAATCTTCGAGATGGGACTCCGACGGTTCGTCTACAGCGCCGAGGGCAACGTTTCGCCCGAGCGCTTCATCAACGCTCTAACCGATTTCTCCGAAGACCGGCCGAAATACTGGCCGGGCATGACCGCCAACCAGTTCCGGCTGATCGATAAGGGCAAGGACTGGGCCCTGGTGCGCGAGGGCACCGGCCTCGCCTGGGAGCAATCGCGCTACGACTGGTCCAAGCCTGGGTTGGTCGTGTCCACGGTCGAGGAGAGCAACTTCCTCAAGCCAGGCACCACCTGGGAGTTCCGCGTCAGCAAGCGCCCCGGCGGCGGCTGCCGGGTCGACGCCGTCCTGGAGCGCGACTTCACCGGCCTCCAGGGCCACGCCGTCCAGGCGCTCAGCTACCTGCCCGGCTCGACCGCAGTGTTCGCGCTGGCTCTGCGCCGGACGCTCGCGATCCTGGAAGCCGAAACGGCCTAGTCAGCCGCCTGCCGTCACGGCGCGGGCGCTCGAGCTCGTCGGCTCTTGGCTGTATCAAGCTCGTCGGTTTTTGCCATGATGTATAGTGATGTATATGGTTCGCAAGCAGCTCTACATCGACGATGCCCAGGAGCGCCAACTGAAAGCTCGGTCTGAGGAACTAGGCATTTCGGAAGCGGAGATCGTCCGCCGGCTGCTCGATCGTGGGCTCTTCGAAGCCACAACCGGCGCACCTCGGACCTCGGCGGAGCGACACATCGACGCCTTCATAGCCCGGGCGAGGGATATCGCGCAGTCGACGCACCTGGTCCCCTACCAGCGCGAAGATCTCTACGACGACCGAGGCGCGGCTCGGCGCCGCTGAGCGGCGTGGACTACCTCCTCGACACGAACGTCCTGGTGTACGCCCAGGTTGATGAGGATCCCGCCAAACAGGAACAGGCCATTACTCTGCTCGACCGCCTCGCTCGATCGGGAAACGCAGCCCTGCCGGCCCAAGCGCTGGCGGAGTTCTGTCGCGTGGGCTTGGACAAGCTCCGCCCTGAGCCCTCGCCGGAGGTTCTGTCAGCTCAGGTCGAGGACCTGCGGCGTGCCTTTGAGGTGCTGCCGCTAACCGGCGCGGTTGTCCTCGAAGCGCTACGCGGCGTCGCCGCGCACAAGCTGAGCTATTTCGATGCCCAGATCTGGGCGGTTGCGCGCCTGAACCAGGTGCCGGTGGTGCTCAGTGAGGATTTCTCCCACGGGGCAATCCTCGACGGGGTCGAATTCCTGGATCCATTCCGGAGCGATTTCCCCGGCGCCTGAGCCCCAACAGACCGACCAGGCTGATCAGCGTGGCCAGCACGATCAGCAAAGCGCCGACGTCCGACCTCGGCGCCGCCGCCGCCGTGAAGGGCAGAGTCGTGGTGGAGACGCCCTCGACCCCGCCCTGGCTCGATGCCGACGCCGAGTCCTGCCGGCCGTTGCCCTTCTCGTCGTCGGGGGACACCACCGGCAGCGTCAACGTCCCGGGATGCGCCGGGTCGGACGTGATGGTCAGCGCGTGAGGCGCCCGCGAGCCGACGTAGGCGGCGTCATTGGTGGCCAGCACCAGCTGGATCTGGTGCCCGGCGGCGTAGTGGTGGACCACACCGGGAAGGTTGATGTGCACCGGCTGGCTGGTGTCCATCACCCGGATCGGAGTGACCAGGCGATGGACCAGCGTCTTGTTACCGGACGCATCGACGTCGTAGATCTTGCCGAACAGCACCACCGCCAGTGACGCCGCCGCTGACGACGCGGCCGAAGACGCCGGGTTGGCATCGCTGAGCATGAAGTCGGCGGTCGGTATTCCGACCGAATCGATGTCATGTGTCAGCGCGGGCGTCGTGAAGGCGGCGAAGGTTCCCGGCGGATCGGTCGGCGGGATGGCGTCGAGACCTGCGCTCTGCACCGCCGACGTTTCCGAGTAGCTGGGCGGCGCCACCACCGGCGATACGAAGTTCACGCTCCCGGACTGGACCTTGTCGGCGCTATCGACCAGGTCGCCGCTGCCCGACAGGTAGAGCTTGGCGGCGTCGCCGACGGGCCACGCCCGAGCACTGCCGTAGGCGGGCTGAGCAGAGCCGTTCGCGTCGTAGGTGATCCAGTCGCGGAAGTACTCGACCGACGGCCCGGTGCTGACGTGCGTTCCCTTGAGGTAGCGGTCGAACCAATTGAGCTCCAGCTGCGTCAGGTAGCCCTTGCTGAGGTCGGTGTTGTTGTACTCGCCGGCGGCGTCGGCGCCGCTGTGGCCGCCCTCCTTGATGACCAGCTTGGCGGTGCCCCCGCACGCCAGCGTGCCGCGATAGTTGGCGACAGCGTCGGCCATGTCGAAGAGGGTGTCGTTCTGGCCCTGCGCCAGCAGCGTCGGCGGGTACCGGCCCGCCTTGCAGCCGTCGAAGTATTCGTACTGCGCCGAGACGTTGTGCAGCGTATTGATGGTCGCGGCGTTGGGAGACCCATCGACCGCGCCCTGGACCTGGGCATCGCAGGCGGCCTGGTCGAAGCCCGGGCAAGTCGGATTGAAGCTGCCGCTGTTGGCGGCGCCACCCACGTTGTCGGTCCAGCCGCTGAGGCCAGGGTGCTGGAGCGGCTCCGACTGGCCCTCGGCGAAGAACAGGCTGGTCCACTGCACCTTCTCGACGCCGGGGTTGGCGATCTGGTCGTACTTGAGGGTCGGCGAGTAGTTGTTGGGGATCAGCGAGTACGAGAGGTCGTTCCAGGTGATCTCGGGGACCATCGCGTCGATGCGCTTGTCAACCGCTGCCAGCGCGAACTGGAAACCGCCGCCGTACGAGCCACCCCAGGTTCCGATCCGGGGGTCGTTGGTCGCCGGATTGTCCTTGAGCACCTCTGGTCGTTTGCCCAGGAGGGTGACCAGCTGGGAGGCGGCGCGGCCGTCCCACTGCGGCGAGTCCAGCTCGATCGGGCAGCTGCTGTCGCCAAATCCAAGGCCGCTGTAGGACAGCACCTCGTAGTCGTGGCTGGCCCACAGCGCCGCCTCGCCGGACTGGTCGGCCTTGCTGCCGCCGAAGCCGTTGGTGGTCAGGATCGCGGGGACCTGGTGGGCCGGGCTGGCGTCGTTGGGCACGTAGAGGTCGTAGATGATGTCGCAGCTGTGGGTCCCGTCCGGGCCCAGGCCGACGGCGTGGAAGTGCGCTCCCGACGTGACGGTGAAGCCGCTGGCGACAGCAGCCGTGGTTCCAGCCGCGCCAACCGGCACGGCGATCAACAAAGCGGCCCCAAGGGCCATCAATACGCGCTTCACCTACTCACACCCCCACGATGCCGGACCCACCCCGACTGCGCCCCATGATACCGTCCGCAGCAATCGCCGCGAATACCTCAACGCGCCGAGGAGACATAATCTTGCCCCCGCGCCGGGGGGCGGGCGCCGCCGTTGGCCCTAAGCCAGGCTCGGTTCAGCCGATGGCGTGGATCTCCCAGAGCGGATGGAGCTCCATCCACCCGTGGTCAACGTCAAGGACGTAGGCGCCGGTGGCGCTGACGTGGCTGTCGACCGCCGGGCGGGCGATCGTCGGCGACACGCCGGCGCAGCTGGCGATCGCGTCCTGCTGCGTCACGGGCAGCTCGCAGACCGGCTCCAGCACCAGGTCGCCGTGCTCCCCGGAGACATTGGCGCTGTTGATCAGGTTGGCGAACTGCGGGTCGAGCTTGAGCAGGATGTGGTAGTCGCCGTCTGGCTCGGTTCGAACCGCAAAGACCGTTCCCGTGACGGTCATGCAGGGGTTGTGCAGCTGCAGCCGGTAGGGGTGGTAAACGTGCTCGCTGGGGTTGCGGCACACGGACGCCACCGGTGCGGGCGACAGCGACGAAGCGGTCGCGGGCGACACCGCGGCCGCCGACGGCTGGCTCGTAGGGGTCGCGATCGGCGATGGGCTCGCACTCGGGGTTCCGACCTGGCTGGAACAGCCGGTGAGCAGCGCCACCGCCAGGGCTGCCAGCGGGCGCGCCGCGAATGCGGCCCGGATCAACCCGCCGCTAGGACCCGCGCGATCTCCTTATAGACGCGCGGGTTGACGCTCATGCCGATGTGGCTGCCGCCCACCTCGACGGCATCGACGTCGTCGCGCACGCACGCCTCCCAGTGCACGAACCCGTCGGTCTTGGAGTAGAGCATCGTCACCGGCACCTTGGGCTTCTCCAACACCTGGCGATCGAACTCATCGTCGATGTCCCAGGGCCCGCGACTGAGCGCGTGAACGGCGCGCGCCGCGTGGACACCCAGCATCGTCACCGGGTGGATGTCGAGCGATGCCGCGATCGGGCTACCAAGGGCGATCACCCTCTCCACCAGCTGGGGGTACTTCTGCGCCAGCCCGAGGCCGAGCGTGCCGCCGCGGCTCTGGCCGATGATGATCACCTTCTTGCCGCGCGGGACCTCGGCTCGGATCCGCCTGGCGATGCGCTCCACCAGCACGGTGGACGACTGCATGTTGAGATCGATACCCGACCGTAGCGGGCGGTAGCCGTTGCGCTTGAGCCAACCGCGCATGGTGTCCAGCGATCGGTCGCCGGCCATGAAGCCGGGGATCAGCATGACCTGGCGGCCGTGGCCGTCGGGCACGCCCTGGCCCGAGAAGATCGGATCGCGACGGAGCTGGACGAACTCCAGCCACACCCGCCCCTCCAGCCAGATTGGCGGCATCGGGTGCCAGCGACCAAGTGTGACCAGTGAAGGCGCCATGTCCTTGTGCATTGTGCATGACGCGGCGCGCCACGCGGTGCGATTGCGACAGGAATCCGCAGGGCGCATACTGCCGCCATGTACGCGGCAGGGGGTCGCTGAGATGATTGCGGGCGCGATCGTGTTCGCCGTGTTCGTCCTCGTGATCGGCGGCATCGGCGCCGGCATCTACTTCGCCGTGCGGGGCCAGGGGGGCTCCGAGAACTTCACCTTCCGCAACCTGCTGCGCGCCTACCTGCGGCTCGCGTACCTGGTCAGCCTGTTCGTTTTCATGGCCGGCGCGGTGATGACCCTGACGGCGGCCTTCGGGGCGGTCGTTGGGCACGATTTCAGCTACAACACGTTCTACTCGCACGGCAGCAGCACCATCTGCCAGCCGGCGCCTTACGGCTCGACGCAGAACTGCGTGACCCAGACCCAGGGCGATGACCCCCGGCAACAGGAAGACCTCATCAGAGGCCTGTCATTGATGGTCGCCGGCCTCGTCATCGGCGGTGCCCACCGGTTCGGCCAGCTGTCGATGGAAACCGAGGACGAGAGGAAGAGCTCGGGCCTGACCAAGACCGAGTACCTGATCGGGACGGTCGGCTTCGGGGTGGTCTCGATCTTCGCCTTGCCCGCTGCCGCATACTCCGTGCTCACCTACAACCTGGTCTCCCACAGCGCCACCAACTCGGGTGGCGACATCCCTGGGCCCACGCTTGCGGTGGCGCTGGTCTTCCTGCCGGCGTGGGTCTATTACCTGGTCTCGTTCGTGCGCCGGGTCAGGTCCTCGACGCCGGCTGCCGCGGAGCACGCCTAGGCCTAATCGCCTATCCTGTGCGCCAGGAAGATGAGAGTCCGCCTGGCTTTACTGCTGGCGATGGCGGCGGCGACCGTGCAGATGCAGGGAGCTTTGCCTCTGCCCGTTCGCGCCCAGGGAACGGGGATCGCCTTCGAAACCCCCCGCATAGCTGACCCCATCCACACGTATGGGGAGCCCGACATCGGTGTGGCGCCGAACCAGGCGGCGTATGTCGCCGCGCCCAGTAACCAGACCAGCGGCGAGGTCTACGTCAGCGGCCCCACCGGCACGGGCACGCAGCGCAGTATCTGGCAGGGATCGGTCGACGGCGGCCACACCTTCCGCAACGTCACCAGGGTGGCTCCAGCCGTGCCGGTCAGTCCGTGTGGCATCGTCGGGACTTGTACCCCGCTGGCGGCTCCGGGCGGCGGCGACACCGAGATCAACTTCGACCATAACCGCCAGCAGTACTTCGCCGACCTCTATGCCCTGGCATGCCAGCACGTGGCCACTCGCACAGTCAATCCGGGCACGCATCAGGAGACCGTGAACGAGAACTACTTCAACGGCGGATGCCCGTTCCCCGGCTCCGACCGCCAATGGATCCTGGTCAAGGATCCACTGGTCCATTACGGTCCCGGTCCCAACCCTGGAGGCTCGTCGACCCCGCTGATCTACATGGAGGCGAACACGGTCGGCGGGTGCAACACCAACGGTGGTGGTGGCTGGTACCGGAGCACCGACGGGCTGACCTACAGCAGCGCGATCATGGGACAGTCGGGTGGCGCCAGCAACACCTACTGCCCCTTCGGCGCCGACGGCTACCCGTCGATCGACCAGACCACCGGCAAGGTGGCCGAGGCCGAGTTCGGCACCGTCAACGGCGCCGACGCGATTCAGCTCAATATCGGCACCCCGATCGACCCGGCGGGGGACCTCTGCTTCCTCGATGACACCGTCACCGCGGCCTGCCAGGCGGGGAACCTCGGCCATTCGCTGATCACCGTCGCCACCAACAACCCGGCTCTGCACAACGTCGTCCACGACGACACCGAGGCGGCCAACTTCACCGTTACCTCGCTGGACAGCGCGCGAAACCTCTGGGTCGTCTGGGTCAACCACGCCGGCACCCCGGCCCAGCACCAGGCCTGGGTATCGGTGGCGCCGTATCCGTGGACCAGCTGGTCAGCGCCCGTGCGGGTCAGCAACGCCCCGTCGCAGGTTTCGATCTTCCCGTGGATCCAGGCCGGCGACGCCGGGCGCGCAGACGTGGTCTGGTACGGCGATTCCACTCTGGCGGCCCCGAACGACACCACCGTCTCGCACAAATGGGACGTCTACATGAGCCAGGTTGTTTTTCCGGGCGCGATCACCCCGCAATCCGTACCGAGCGTGACCGAGGTCAAGGTCACGCCTCACCCGATGGACCTGGAGGACGTCTGCCTGCTGGGCACGACGTGCATCACGGCGCTGGGTAATCGCAACCTCGCCGACTTCTTCGAGATCCGCGTCGACAACACGGGCGCGGCCACGATCGTCTATGACGACATGTCGAACGGCCTCTGCCAGCCCACGTTTGGCTGTCCCACCGCACAGGCGACCGACCACGCCGGCGCCCCCGTCGTCACCGTCGCGCGCCAGGCCTCCGGGCCAGGGATCTTCAACGATCCCAACACCGGGCTACCCATGGATGTCTCGGGTCCGTCCAACGCGCCCGTGACAGGGCTTGCCGACGCGGCCGGCGACGCGCTGTTCCCGCTCTTCGGTGGCACCAACATCCCGCAGATGGACATCCTCGACAACCGGATGAGCACCTCTGGGCAGACGCTGACCATCACCACCAAGATCGGCGGCGACCCGCGCGACGCGGCCGGCGCCACCACCGCCAGCGGCTGCGCCAGCCCCACCTGCGGGCTCCAGTTCGTGACCCGCTGGCAGATGGGCAACACCCTCTACTACGCGATGTTCGAGAACCAGCCGCCGGGCGGCCAGGCGTTCTACGCGGGAGCGGTGAAGACCATCGACGACTGCTCGGTGTCGGCGTGCGACCCCCACGCGCTGGTCTACCCCGACAGCACCGGGACCGCCGAGAATGGCAGCATCGACTGCCCCCCAACGCCGTCTGTCGCGACCCCCTGCACGATCACCGAGAGGGTCAACCTGGCCGACGTCGGCTCGCCCACCAACAGTAGCCTCCTCGAGGAGGTCGGCAGCTACGCCTTCAGCGCCACCGCCCCTCAGTCGGCATTCACGCAGGCAACCGAGCGCGCCGACAGCGGGGCCACCGAGATCGACGGCGTTTGTTGCTACAACTTCCAGGCGGCCGGGGTCGTCTACGTGCCGCTGCCCAGCTCGGGCATCCCGACGCCAAACAGCTCGACCGTCCGGCCGGCTCTGCCGCTGCTGCTGATCACGCTGGCGGGCGCCCTGGTGATGCTGGAGCTCGGCTCGCGGATACGTCGCCGGAGACGCACCGCCGGCTAACTGTGGCCTGGTGGGGATGCGCTCCGCCTCGCTGGTGCTGCTCCTCCCTTTCTCGGCAACGTTGGCGACGCGGGCCTTCCGCGTCTACCAGAGGTCGGTCTAGCCGAAGAACTCGATGAGAACGGGCACCAGAACCTCGGGTGCGGAGGCGTGCGTCTGGCCTTCGAGGACCTTCATGGCCGCGCCAGGGATGGCGGCGGTAACGGCGGCGATCGAGTCGTGGGCCCACGATGGGCTCGCGCCTCCATAAAGCCCAAGCGTTGGTATCGAGATCCTCGCCAGGCGCTCGGTGGGGACCTGGCTGTTGCCGACGATGGCCAGGTCGTAGGGCAGCGTATGCGCAACCGCGGTCATGGCCGGCCACCATGGCGACTCCTTGATGGCCGGGTCGAAGGGGGCGCCGGTGCTGCGGAGGAAGATCTCGACGGCCGAGCCCCGATCGCCGCGATCCAGCGCCTCCTGCACTTCCCTGGCGGTGGCGGCAGAGGTTTCGCCGCCGGAAACATCGGTGAGATAGGGAGGCTCATTCACCGCCAGCCGGGTGATCGGCGCGCCCGCCGCCGCCGTCTCCAGCGCCAGCACCGCTCCGGACGAGTGGCCGAACACGAAAGCGGCCCCGCCGGCGGCGTCGATCAGAGCACGCAGATCCTCGACCTCGCGGGCCGGCGCATATGGCGGCGTGTCACCGCTGTCCCCCCGGCCGCGCCGGTCGTAGCGGATGACGCTAAACCGAGGCTCTAGCAAGGCAGCGTGGGCAGCCGCGGAGTGACGGTTGTTCAGCGCGCCACCCACAAGGATGAGCGGCGGACCGTCGCCGCTGCGCTCGTACGCGATCGTGGTGCCGTCGGCAGATTGCGTGGTGTAGACCATGAGCCCTCCTTAGCTTGGCCCAGCCGTCTTAACTTGGCCCGGCCGTCGCTGACCTCGACGCTTTGCGAAGCCACCTGCGCCCCGCCGAGCCAAGCGCCGCTCCGGAAACCACGAGCAAGATCGCCGGCCACCAGGGCGGCGCTGGCGTGCGCGAAGTAGTCGGTGTGCCCGAACCGCCCGGGCTCAGGGATGGTCCGGCTGAGGTCGCGGCGCCCAGCACCGCAACCCAGGTCCGCTGGTGGTGGACCACCGGCGGGAAGACCGGCGTCGGGTCGCCCAGAACCGTGACGGGCTCCGCCCGCACGATATACGTCAGGCCGCCCACTGACGCCATCGCGTCGTAGTCGCCCAGGAAGATGCCGCCCTGGCCGACGTTGGTCTGGCCGCCGTCGAAGGCGCCAAAGCGAGCGTCGCCAGCGTTGGTGTTTACCTTGAGCGGCGCCGACAGCGTCGCGCCGCCATCGTGTGAGTCGAGGTAGAACGTGTCGACCTGCCGGCTGAAGTTGGAGAAGTCTGCCGTGGGGTTGGCGGCCTCCTGGCGCTGCCGATAGGCCAGGCGGAGAACGCCGTCCCCGGCGTCGGCGATCATCGCGCACCAGTGGTCGATGTTGTCGGCGGGACCGCCGGGGTTGACGCGCTTCGGTGCAGTCCAAGTGGAACCGCGGTCGTCGCTGTAGGTCAGCAGGATGTCGTTGCCGCCGTCGCTGCGGAAGCGGGCGTCGGTCCAGGCCAGGAAGATCCTCCCGCTGTTGGGATCCATCGCGAGGAGCGGCTCCTTCTCCGCCGATCGCATCCCTCGCAGCGTGTTGTTGGCGACGCAGGCGGCGTTCGACGGTGCCCCGAATACCAGCGGCGTCGAGCCGCTGACGCTACCGGCGGACGCCGCGATGTACAGCTGGTATCCGCCGGTCTGGTTGGTCAGCGCGGTCTGGCAGGGATTGGTGTCGACGAGCGGTCCGGGGTCGCCGACGTAAGTCGGTGCCGGCGCCACCGCGTTGGCGTTCCACTGCATCACCGCCAGGTCGCCGTTGGGCATCACCAACGGCCGCGGGTAGAGCGGCACATTTTGCACCGAAGTCGTGGGGAATCCCTGGCCGGTCGGGCCCTTCTGCCAGGTCGCCCCCTGGTCGTCTGAGTAGGCGGCGTAGGCAAACTGGCCGAGCGCGGAGAGACGCACCCAGGCTAGGTAGACGCGGCCCAGGTGATGTCCCGCTCCGCTGCCGATGTCGACTGTGATGTCCGGCTGATCGAAGCCGTTGTTGAGAAGGTAGGCATCCGAATTGGGCAGGTTCTGGGAGAACAGATCTGACAGGACGATCACCGGCTGAGACCAGTGCAGGCCGCCGTCGGCGGAGGTCATGCTGACCACCGAGGAGTACGCCGGCAGGGCGTCGTTGTTGTACGGCTGGGCGGTGGCGTAGGCGATTCCGCCAGGGCCGATCACCACCCGCGGGTCGCTGACGCGCTGGATCGTGCCGCCGGTGGCGATGGTCAGGCCAGGGAACAGCCCGTTGGTCCAGGTGCGGCCTTGGTCGAAGGTGGTGGCGTAGCCGTCGGTGGCGGCGCCGCCGTCATTGGCGCGGCCAACGTGGAACACCGCGATGGCGTGGTTGGGATTGGCTGGGTCGACTGCTATCGACGGCTCGGCTTCGGCGTCGTTCTGGAAGCAGCCGTCCGGGGGGTTCGCCACAGGGCAGGCGCCGGTCTCGCCGGTGAGCTGATCGATGGACGCCTGGACGTCACGAACAAGGCTGTCGGACGGCTCCGGTTGAGCGGCAAGGCTGGTCGCCGCGGGTGCCACCGCGGCCGGACCGGCAATCCCCGCGCCCAATGCCAGGGCCGCAACTGCCAGAGCCCCCGCCCATCTCCGCATGCTCCAAACATAGCCCGGCCGGCGCACAAGAAAAGGGCGCCCGGAACCCGGGCGCCCTTTTGGACTCCACGCTACCGCCGCACGGTGACGGTGTCGAGCTGGTGGATCTGAGGTGGCGGGCCGGACTGCGCCTCAGCCGGAAGCACCGGCCTGACGTGGTTCTCGAACCAGTGCTGAAAGTCGTCCTGGCTGTCCCACACGGTCACAATCTGGTAGCCGTCCTCGACGGGGCCCGTGACCTGGGCTATGAACCCCGGCGCCTCGAGCAGCTTGTCCTCCAGCAGCGCCTTGTATTTCATGGCCGCCTCCGGCGTGCCAGTTGGGTCGTTCGCGATCACCATGACTGCCATTTCAAATTCCTCCGTTGCGTGTCGTGAGGCGCCCGGTCTGCCCGGGCCACCGATCGGTTAGGCGCGCTGCTCGGCGCGCATGGCCAGGCCCAGCGACAGAAAGCAGCAGGACCAGCCGGCCAGGGCGATGAAGCTGGGGCCCTTGGCGGCGATGAACGATGGGATCAGCACCACCGGCACGTACAGGCCGCAGATAAGCGCCGCGTACCGATGCCATCCGGTCCAAGTGCGGCTGACGATGGTCCCGATGCCGATCAGCACCATGCCCAATGCCGTAGCCGGCGACGCGATGCCGAAGAAGGCGTTACCAAGATCGAAGTTCACGCGAAGCACGCTCTCCCCCAGCACCAGGGCGGCCAGGCCCAAGCCGGCAACCGCGAAGGCGATGCGCTTGAGCCAGCCGCCGCGAACAGCGTCCGTGCCGTAGAGGCCGGCGACGCCGGCCAGCATCAGAATGTGCGCGAGGGTCAACCATGCGCCGCTCGCAAAGAAAGCTGCTGTTGCCTTATCCGCCAAGCCCGGCGCGAAGGTCGCGGTTGCGATGCCGACGGGCACCTGCATCGCCGCGGCCACCAGCACCAGCGCCGGCGCGTAGCTCGAAACCCCCCACGATCCTGCGACTGCGGCGCTCCTCTGTCCAATTGCCTGTGTCACCACGTCTACCTCCTTGCCGGCGGCCCCTGGATGGGCTTCAGCGCCAGACTAAAGCGTGACCCTAGCATATGACACTAGGGTCTGCAACTAGTGTACTCACCTAGTATGATCAGGGCATGGCAGCCAGCGGCGAGCCCCGACCCGAGGATCCCCGCAAGCAGCGCGCCCGAGCCACCCGGCGGCGGATGGTGGAGGCGGCTTACAAGCTCTTCAGCGAGCGGGGCTACACGGTGCCCTTGACCGACGTGGCCAAAGAGGCGGGGGTGGCGGTCCAGACGGTGTATTTCACCTTCCACACCAAGGCCGAGCTGATGGGGGCGGTGCTCGAGCTGGCGGTCCTGGGCGATGACCTGCCGCTTACCCCGATTGAACGGCCCTGGTTCGCCAAGCTGCTCGCCGAACCAGACCCGCGCAAGGCGCTGCAAATCTTCGTCGACGCCACGACGGAGATCATTGAGCGCGTCGGCCCTCTCTCACCGAGCATCAGCCGGAGCGGAGATCCCGACGTCGACGCCCTGTGGAGGCATTCGGAACAGCTGCGCATCGACGGCTATCGGAAGATCGTCGAGGCCGTAGTCCGCAAGGGCAAGCTGCGGCGTGGTTTGACCCTGGACGAAGCGGTCGACATCACCTTCGTGCTGCTCGCTCCCCCGCTGTACAACGAAGTCGTCCGGCTCCGCGGCTGGACCGTCGATCGCTGGCGCAAATGGATGGGCCAGACGCTGGCGGACGCTATCTTCGGCTAGAGGCGGAGCTCAGCGACCGGCGGTAGACAGCGCTCAGCCGGTGGACAGACCGGCCGCCGCCCGCGCCAGGTGTTGCAGGTCTTTGGTGATCTCGGCCTCGGAGCGACCCTGGGACGCCAGCACGTCGTAGACCTCGAAGCTTGTAAGCGCGTATATCAGCTCGGCTTTGCGCTTCGCGCGTGCAGTCGCGCGCTGGCTCCGCCCCGTCGACCAGCGAGTGAACACCGCGCTCAGCGCCTCCAGCCGCCGCTGGTCGCGGCTGCCGTGCGATTGAGCCAGCTCCGGGTCCAGGGCACCAATGTGGCGGATGCGTCGAATGATGCTGCGTTCAGAAGCCCAGAAATAGGCGAAGGCCGCGACCAGGGCGTCGATCGATGCCTCGAGCGTCGGCTGCTGGAACGCCAGTGGAAGCCGCTCGCCGATCTCTCCCCTGACGGCAATGTCGTCGTAGATCGCCTCGAGCAGCCCCGGCTTGCCCCCGAATTGGTAGTAGACCGTCATCCGCGTAACGCCGGCTTCGCGGGCGACGGCGTCGATGCTGAACTCCGCCGACCCGCCAGCCTCCAACAAAGTCCTGGCGGCCGCGAGGACCCGATCCCGCGCTGATGGCTTGACTCCGGCGGACGAGCGGCGTGTGCTGCTGGCACCGCGGGTGGGCTCCTTGGGCGCACTACGGCCAACCGGCGGCTTCGGTGCGGCGCGGTCAGCCGGCGGCTTCGAGGTCGTTCTAGGCATTGCGTCTATACATTGTGTATAGTATAGGCCATGCCACCTGATCGGAGAGAAGAAATGCAGACATACGCGAGCCCAAGTGTGACCGAGGCGGGGGTCCTGGCGAACCGGACCGTGATCGTCACCGGCGCCAGCCGTGGCATCGGTGCGGCGACGGCCAGGGCGCTGGCCCGAGCGGGTGCCTCTGTCGTGCTGGCAGCCCGCGACGAGTCGGCCATCACCTCGATAGCGGCCGAGATCGTCGCGGCCGGCGGCCGGGCTGCCGCGGTTGCCACGGACGTCACCGACGAGGCGCAGGTGCGCCAGGCGATCCGGACCGCCGTCGAAGAGTTCGGCGGCCTGGATGGAGCCTTCAACAACGCCGGCGACGGCCACATGCCCGCTCCCCTCGCCGACCTCACGATCGAGGACCTGCAGCGCTCCCTGGGCACCAATGTCAGCGGTGTATTCCTGGCGATGAAACACGAGATCCGCGCCATGCTTGAGAGCGGCAAGGGCGGTGCCATCGTCAACATGTCGTCGACCGCGGGGATGCAGGGGGTTCGAGGCATGAGTGCGTACTCGGCGGCCAAGCACGCGATCATCGGTTTGACCCGCTCTGCGGCGCTGGACTACGGCGCGCGCGGGATCCGAGTCAACGCGGTCGCACCCGGGCCGATCCTGACCGAGCGCATGGCCGCGCTTGACGAAGAGGGCCGGCGCCGGGTCTCGGCCGGCGTTCCGCTGGCTCGAGTCGGACGATCCGAGGAGGTTGCCGACGCGGTCACCTGGCTGCTCTCCGACCAGAGCTCATTCGTCACCGGAGCGGTCATCGCCATCGACGGCGGGCGCCTGGCGGGAGCGGCATAACCATGTCGACAGCAAGCGTCGCCGCCCCCAACCCCCTCGTGACCACCGCCCTCCGGATGGGCATTCGTGCCGCCTTCCTGGTGCAACTGGTGCTTGGCGTGATCTTCTGGACCGGTCATCTCGACCCGCTGATCCCCCTCCATCGAGTCCTCGGCATCGCCCTGGTGCTGGCGGTCTGGGCGATGGCCTACATCGCCGCCCGCGCCGGCGTCAACGGCCGCCTGGTGGCGGTCGCGGTGCTATGGGGCTTGGTCGCTCCGATCCTCGGCCTGACCCAGGAGGGGATTCTCCCCGGAAGCCTCCACTGGACGGTCCAGGTGCTCCACCTGGTGGTGGGTTTTGGGCTCATCGGCCTGGCCGAGAACATGGCCCGCCGTCTTCCCAGCGGCCGGCTCCGGTAGGCGCTCGAAGAAGTAGTACACGGCGACCGCCGCCAGCACCACGACCGTCGCGATCGGGCTGATCTGGGCCAGCGGCACACAGAGGATGTAGACCACAAAGCCCACCGCGAAGCGCGGCATCGCCTTCCAGGCGGCGTCGCGGTCGAAGTCCGGTCTCAGTAGCGCCGGGTGGGTGATCACGTAGGTCCACATCGACGAGAACATCAGCGCCAGGCCGACGCTGACCAGGGCGTAGAAAGTGGCAGCAGTCCGGGCGTCGGCGCCGCCGGCCGGAATGTACTTCCCCAGCAGCTCCGTCGGGTAAGGGATGAAGACCACCAGCATCACCAGCAGCAGGTTCAGCATCAGGAGCGGCCGATCGATCGCCTCCATCCGCTCGAAGATGGCGTGGTGGTTGATCCACATCACGCCGATGGTCAGGAAGCTGGCGACGTAGGCGACGTACGTCGGCCACTGCGCGGTCAGCGAATGGAACAGCGTGCCCGGCGCCCCATTGGGCACGGGAATGTTGAAGATCAGGATTGTGATTGCGACCGCGAAGATGCCGTCGCTGAAGTTTTCGACCCTGCGCTTGTTCAATTTCCGATCGGCTTACTCGACGCGTCGATTGCGGCGATGGAGCACGGGTTCGGAGCTACCGGCAACGAACTCCAGTTGGCGTGGGTCGGTGACGAGGATGCTCCGCCGATCCAAGCGCACCACGCCACGATCCGCAAGCGTCGAGAGCACGCGGTTGACGTTCTCACGGGTGCAACCAACCATCGCTGCCAGCTCCGACTGAGATACCCGTAGGTCAATGCGTACCGCGCCATCGCCGGCGTCCACACCGTGGGTGCTGGCGAGTAGGATCAGCCGCTCCAGGACCCGGCTGAATACCGAGCGGTAGGCCGCGGTCGGAAGGTCGATGAGCGCCGCCCGAGCGTCGCTGGCCAACCCTTCCAGAAGCCGCTGGAGCACCGGCGGATGATCAAGGAAAAATTCGTAGAGGTCATCGCGCGGGATCCGAATTACCTCTGATGGCACGACGGCCACCACGTTCATGACCCTGTCCCGTTCCCGCGCAAATGGGCCGGGCTCGCCAAAAACGGCACCGGGCGACATCAATTCGGAGACGAATTCGTTGCCGTCGACATCTACCCGGTACTCGCGCAACTGGCCAGTCGCCAGCACCCAGATCTCGTCGGCTGCATCTCCCTGGCGGCAGATGTGCTGGTTTCGCTCGAAGCGCATGACCGTGGCTTTGGCCGACATGCGATCCACCTCCGCCGGGCTCAGGTCCTGGAAGAGGTAGGTCGTGAGCAGGGTCCGGGTGACGCCGACCATCCTGGGAGTGTGCCACGCAGCACAGTCCCCGGCACCGTTCCGGGGTAGGCTGCCGCCCATGAATGCTGCACCCTCGGACCTGAATCTTCCCCCAGGGACGATCTTTCCGTCTGATCCCGATTACGACCAAGCCCGCCGAGTCTGGAACGGCACCATCGACCGACGTCCCGCGGCGGTGGTCCGCTGCACGACGGTTGACGACGTGATCGCCACGGTGCGCGCGGCAGCGAAGGCTGGTATTCCGCTGGCGGTGCGTGGCGGCGGCCATAGTGTGCCCGGGTTCTCGACGTGCGACGACGGCATCGTGCTCGACCTGGCTTCGATGTCGTCGGTAGATGTGGACCCGGATGCGCGCGTGGCCGGGGTCGGTGGCGGTGCGACGTGGGGGATGGTCGATGCTGAGACTGAGCGCTTCGGCCTGGCTACGACCGGGGGACTGGTCAGCACCACCGGCGTCGGCGGCCTGACGCTGGGCGGCGGCATCGGATGGCTGACCAGGAGGTGCGGGCTGGCCTGCGACAACCTCCTCTCTGCCGAGGTGGTCACCGCAACAGGTGAGGTGGTCCGGGCAGGAGGTGACGGGGACCAGGAGCTGCTGTGGGGCCTACGCGGAGGTGGTGGCAACTTCGGAGTGGCAACCAGCTTCGAGTTCCGGCTCACTCCGTTGCAATCGGTGTTCGGTGGCATAGCGCTATTCCACATGGCGCGAGCTCGCGACGTCTTCACCTTCTACCGCGACTGGGTTGGGACCATCCCCGACGAGCTCACGCCGATGCTGGTGTTCCTCGAGGGCCCCGACGGCGAGCCCATCCCGCCCGAACTGCGCGGCCAGCCGGTGATCGCGATCGTCGCCTGCCACATGGCCGAGCCGGAGGTCGCGATGGCCGACCTGCGCCCGATCGAGGACTTGCGGCCTGAGCTCTTCGCCTACGAGTCGATGCCGTACACGGCGATGCAGCAGATGTTCGACGCCGACGTACCCGCCGGCGATCGCTACTACTTCAAGGGCGGTTTCGGCGCCGCGTACCCCGACGAGATGATCGAGGTGCTGGTCGAGCATTTCTCGCGGCGACCCGGCTCGCGCTGCGAGGTTGACCTCCACCACATGGGCGGCGCGGCGAGCCGTGTCGGCGAGATGGAGACAGCGTTCCCCGGGCGTTCTGCGCTGATCACCTCCAACGTCTACGGCTGCTGGACCGACCCTCACGACGACGAGGCTCAACGCAACTGGGTGCGCGCGCTGTCAACGGAGCTGGACCGCTTCGGCACCGGGGGCGACTACGTCAACTTCATGTCAGAGGTCGAGAGCGCCAATGCCCAGACGGCGTACGGCGACGAGCGTCTTAGCCGTTTGCGCGAACTGAAGCGCCGCTACGACCCCACGAACCTTTTTCAGCTGAACCAGAACATCACGCCCTGACGGCGGTCGGCGCGGGGCGAGGACCCGCTGAAGTCTTCGACCCGGCGCTTGTTCAAGGCCGATCCACTGGCCGCAACTTCAGGCCCTTGATGCCCTCGAAGTCTCGCCTATTCCTGGTGAGCAGCGGCACCACCAGCTGCATGGCGGTCGCTGCAATGAGGGCATCCGCGATCATCGTGCCGTGGCGCCGACGAATGAATCCGGCCTGCTCCGCGATCTCGCGGTCGACCGGGACCTCGATCATGCTGTCGAGCAAATCGCGCGCACGCTCTTCACCGTGGATCCCGGCTAGCAGCTCGCAGCGGGTCACCACCGAGTAGGCCAACAACCCTCCGCCCGGCTGGAGCCGGCTGTAACCGCGCAGGTGATCGATCACCAGGTCGGTATCAACGACGGCGGTTGGAAGAGCTGAAATTGCCGTCAGCTGGGCTTGCGCTTTCTATCGCGCGCGAATGACTCACGCGGATCGCGCAGAAAGTCGACGCCGGCTGGGTACCTGTCCCACTCCGACCGCGGCGGAACCTCCATGTCAGGGATGGAACCAAATGTTCGATCAAGGACTGCTTCAAAGTCTTCCGACTTCGGCGCCAAGTACTGATCCAGCGCCTCGCGGACGATCCAGGCCAGGCTCTTTCCGTCGCGCTTGATCCGCGCGTCGATGGCGGCGCGCTGCTCGGCGGTCAGGTAGATCTGGGTGCGAGTCGATGCCATATACAGCACAGTATACAGCAGGCTGCGGGAAGGTTCGCCTTCAGCCCGTTGGGCTAGATCCGGGTTGGTCTAGACCCCCACCGGCTCCCGCACCAGGAACACAGTGGTTCGGCCGGGACGACCTTCCATCCGGATCTGCAGGACCTTGGCGATCTGGGTTCCGACACCGAGCTGCTCGCGGAGGAGCTTGTCCTCGTAGGGGAAGACGTGCTCTTGGATGCGCTCCATGGCGGTCTCGAAGTCGGGCACAATCTTCTGGCTGCCGACGACTAGCAGGACCCGGCCAGCGCCGGCGGCGTAAGACGCGACCTGGCCGCCGGAGTAGGACACGACGACGAGGGCCCCGTCCTCGGTGACCGCCTGCACGCTGCCGACGATGTATTTGGGCGTAATCATCAGCTTGCGGATCTCGTCGCCCTGGGTGGCGCGGTCCATCGCCATGTACTTCGGCCGGACCGCGTCGTACCGCTCGGGGTCGTTGAGCTCGTCGAAAAGCCCGATGTCCTGGATCGTCTTCGACTTGGCGGTGTAGACCTCGGCGCCCGCTGGGATGATGTCGAGGATGCGGGCGCGCGCCTCGGCGCCGTCCTGGACGATCAGCGCCTCGATGTTGTTGGCGCTGAGCGCCGCCGCAACCTTCTCGAGCGAGGCCTCGGATGCGGCCTCGGTGTAGTCGGCCTCTGATGTCGCCATGTCTTCCACTTCAACCTCCAGTGGGACGGGTCCCTTCCCGGGGTAGTTCGTTCGTGAACGAATATAACGGACGGGCGGCTTGTCTTAGGCCGGCCCGATCAGCGCCTGGTCTCGTACCTGGTCAACACCACGCCATCGGGAAAGGCCCGGGTCTCCACCAGGCTCAGGTTCACCCAGTTGTCCAGCGCCGCGAAGAACGGCGTACCGCCGCCCACCAGAACCGGGTGGGTGACGATCACGTACTCGTCGATCAGCCCGGCCCGCATAGCCGCGGCGGCGAGTGTGGCACCGCCGATGTCCATGCGGCCGCCGTCGTCGGCCTTGAGCCTGGTGATCTCGGTGACGGCGTCGCCGGTGACCAGGCGGGTGTTCCAGTCGACCGTGCTGCTCGTCGAGGAGAACACCACCTTCGGCATGTCCCGCCAGCGGCGGGCGAACTCGATCTCCGCCGGTGTGGCGCCGGGCTGCTGGTCGGCGGTCGGCCAGTGGGAGCTCATCGTCTCCCACAATTTGCGTCCGTACAGCGCCAGACCAGTCCCCGCCACCCGGTCGGACCACCACTGGAACAGTTCGTCGCTCGGCACGCTCCAGCCAAGGTCGCCGCCGGGCGCGGCGATGTAGCCGTCCAGGGTCAGGTTCATGCCGAAGGTCAGTTTCCGCACGTCGTCAGCCTCCAGTGAGTAGGTTTTGATGCTATGCGGGCGCGCGCCGCATTGTCCCTATGCCGGCGCGCGCCTGACGGTCGCCCCGGCGGCGATGATCAGGACGACCGCCACCGCGGCTATCACACCCAACGCCAGGACCAGCGGCCCGTAGTCCAGCCCGGCGCCGCGGATCATCACATCGCGCATGGCATATCCCGCGTACGTCAGCGGCAGCACGTTGGAGATCACCTGCAGCGGCCCGGGCTCGGAGCTGATCGGAAGGATCGTGCCCGCGAGCAGCACCTGGGGCACGATCACCAGCGGGATGAATTGCACCGCCTGGAACTCGGTGCGGGCGAAGCTGCTCAGCATGATGCCGAGGTTGACGGCGACCAGCGCGGTCACCGCGACCACCAGGAACACCAGCGCCGGGCTGCCGGCGTTATGGATGTGGAGCACCAGCAGCGACCACCCCATCACCACCGCCGTCTGGGCCAGGCCCAGGACGCTGAAGCCGATCATGTAGCCGAGCACCAGCTCGGAGCGGCGCAGCGGGCTCGCCATCAGTCGCTCGAGGGTGCCCTGGGTTCGCTCGCGCAGGAACGACACCGACGTGATGACGTAGACCAGGAAGAAGACGATGAAGACGATGAATGCGGAGCCGAAGTAGTCGAGGGTGTCGAGGCTTGGGCCGCCGTAGCGATACGTGACCGTGGGCGCCAGCCGCGGCGGCGGACCCGACACAAGCGCCGTCAGGGCTCCGGCGGTGGCGCGCTGCATCGCCGCGATCACGGTCGTCGCCGGGCCGGGCTCGTCGCCCTGGACAATCACCTCGGGCGCGACCACCCGGCTCCTCAAAGCGTTGTCGGAGAAGCCCGCGGGCAGGCGCACGTAACCCGCGATGGCGTTGGTGTCGAGGTCCGATCGGGCAGTGGCGAGGTCGGTTCGCGAGACGGTGATGTCCCAGTCGTGAGCGACGTGGTCGGCAACGGCCGTGGCCAGCGCTCCGCTGTCCTCGACCACCAGGTCAACCTTCGGGCCAGAGCCGCCGCCGCGGAGGACGTAGCCCAGCAACGAGAGGATCACGACCGGCGCGACGAAGACCACCGCCAGGGTCCGGCGATCGCGCCGGAACTGCTGCAGCAGCCGCCGGGTGATCGCAAGGACGCGCCGGCTACTCATGGCGCGGCGCGGCTGCCGACGTTGTCATGCCGCCGGCTCCGCCGACAGCCGCAGGAACGCATCCTCCAGGCGCTTGACCCCGGCGAGCTTCTTGAGCTCCGCGACGGTGCCCTCGGCCAGGATCCGGCCGGCGCGCATCAGGCACAGGCGCTGGCAGCGCTCGGCCTCATCCATGACGTGGCTGGAGACCACCACCGTGACTCCATCCGCCGCCATCTCGCCGAGCTTTCCCCAGATCTCGGCGCGCAACTGCGGGTCGATGCCAACCGTCGGCTCATCCAGCACCAGGAGCCTCGGCTTGTGGACGACGGCACACGCCAGCGAGCACCGCGTCCGCATCCCGCCACTCAGCGTCGCGACGATGCTCTGGCGCCGCGACGCCAGGTCGACCAGCTCCAGCGCCGCCTGGACGCCGTCGTCCTCGCGACCGTAGAGGGCGGCGAAGAAGCGAACGTTCTCCTCCACGGAGAGGTCCGGGTAGAGCGCCGGCTGCTGGGTCATGTAGCCGATCTGGTCGAGCGCGGCCAGGTCCGGCATCGTGTGGCCCAGGACCTTCACCGTCCCGCTGTCGGCGGTCAGCAGCCCCGCCAGGGTGCGGATCAGGGTCGATTTGCCGGCGCCGTTGGGGCCGAGGAGGCCGTAGATCTCGCCCGTCTCGATCCTGAGGCTGGCGCCGTCCAGCGCGCGAAGGTCCTTGAAGGTCTTGGTAACGCCGTTGACTTCGATCGCCGGTGGCAATGGCTGAGCTCTCGGCATTCGGGCAGTATGAACTTGGCTGCTAGCCTCGATGGATGCCCAAGGCGTCGCGAGTGCTGGCCGCACTCAAGCGAGACGGTTGGGTTGAGATCCGACGTTCGGGATCGCATCGGACGCTGGAAAAAGATGGAAGCATGGCTCGCTGGGCGTTCCACGATGGCAGCGACCTGGGCAAAGTCCAGCTCGCGCAGATCGCAAAGCAATTCGGGTACACGCGTGACGAATTGCTCGAGTTGCTGTAGGAGAATGTAGTCATGGCACCGCTAAAGATCCGCGTGGAGTATTACTTCGATCCCGAGAGTCGGAACTGGGGCTTCCGTGTTCCGGCCCTGCGCATCGTGGGCGGGGCCTGCGAGACACGCGAGGAGGCGGAGGAGCATTCGTTGGACGCCATCAGGTATGCGCTGGGCGACGAGGCTGAATCCAGCGGCGGGGACGAGGTGGAGACTCAGTACGTGGAGTTAGTTCCCGTACTGGCACAGACCGTTTAGGCCGAGCCGGCGATCTCCCGCATGGCGGCCCGAAGGAATGGCCCGCCCCAGAGCCCAACCGACAGGACCGCTCCAAAGATCATCAGCGCCTGGACGCTCTCTCTGCCCTGACGCGCCCAGTAGACGTCCTCGAGGTTGAGCCAGAGCGCAAATTCGTCCAGGGTCACCGCCGCGCCGAGGCCATACACCGCCGAGGTCAGACGCTTGTCGCGCGGGCTTCGTGCCGGGTCGTCGGCGATCAGCAGCCAGACGTATCCGGACCCGAGCAGCCCGAAGATGCCGAACACAAGGTGGTGAAGGTGCCGGCCGCCGACCGATAGGTTGCGGAATGGCCCGATCCCGTGGCGGATCATGTGGGTGACGACGCGCACCGTGATGGCGCCGGCACCAAATCCCAGGGAAGCCAGGAAGAGCCGCTCGCGTCGAGGGTCAGTGAAGTGGAACGCGTAGTGCCCGCGAAGCCGCGCCGGCAGGTTGGTCTTTGTGCCCTCGAGCTCGTCAGCCGCGCTCATTGGCTACCACCATAGCCGCTCGGATCTGCCAGCTCGCCACGAGACTGAGACCCACGTCTCAGGCAGCGTAAACTGACCCCCTTCGCCCACGTAGGCGCACTGCTACTAGAGGTTGTCGCGATGGACCGAATGAGCCCGCTGGATGCGTCCTTTATTGCTATAGAGGACGGCAACAACCCCATGCACATCGGCAACGTCGCGATCTTCGAGGGACCGGCGCCCAAGTACGGCGACGTGGTGCGGATGGTGGCCAGCAAGCTGGACCAGGTCCCCCGCTACCGCCAGAAGGTGAAGCTGGTGCCGCTGCAGCTGGGCCGGCCGATCTGGGTCGACGACCCCCACTTCGTGATCCTCTACCACATCCGCCACACCGCGGTGCCGTCGCCCGGCAGCGAGGAGCAGCTGCGCAACCTCGCGGGGCGGGTCTTCGCCCAGAACCTGGATCGCAGCAAGCCGCTGTGGGAGATGTGGATCGTGGAGGGGCTTGCGGACGGCCGATGGGCGCTGATCTCCAAGGTCCACCACGCCATGGTCGACGGTGTCTCCGGCACCGACCTGCTGACGGTGCTGCTGGACCACCGCCCCGAGGTCGAGGAGCCACAGATCGCGGAATGGGAGCCGCAGCCCGAGCCGACCACCGCCGAGCTGCTATTCGACACCGCCGTCGGCAACGTGGCCCGGCCGATCGACGGGCTGCGCGGTCTGCCGGCGCTGGCGCGCTCGCCGCTGCCCGGCGGGATGACGCTCGGCAACGTGCGGCGCAGCGCCTCGGTGATGGTGTCGATGCTGCGCAACAAGACCGCCGACCTCAACGGCCCGATCGGCCCGCACCGGCGCTGGAGCTGGGCGCGCTCGTCGCTGGCCGACATCAAGGCCATCCGCCAGGCGCTGCCGGGGACGGTCAACGACGTGGTCCTGGCGGTGATCACGCGCGGCTTCCGCGACCTGCTGCTTGGCCGCGGCGCCGAGGTCGAGGGGCGGGTGGTGCGCACGCTGGTGCCGGTCTCGGTGCGCAGCGAGCAGGAGCGCGGCACCTACAACAACCGCGTCAGCGGGATGTTCGCCGACCTGCCGGTGGGCATCGCCGACCCGGTCGAGCGGCTGGAGAACATCCGCCTGCAGATGGACGGCCTCAAGGAGTCGAAGATGGCGGTCGGCGGCGACAGCCTGATCCAGATGGCCGGCTTCGCCCCGCCGATGCTGCTGGCGATGGGCACGCGCCTGGCCGGCCGGGTGCCGCAGTACACCATCAACACCGTCACCACCAACGTGCCAGGGCCGCAGTTCCCGCTCTACATGCTGGGGCACCAGATGATCGAGGCCTACCCGTTCGTGCCCATCCTTGGGAGCGTGCGGATCAGCATCGCGATCTTCAGCTACCTGGGCCAGCTCAACTATGGGGTGACCGGTGATTACGATTCGACGCCGGACCTCGAGGTGCTGTGCGATGGGATCGAGGCTGGGGTACAGGAGTATTTGGAGATTAGAACGAAGACGGCCGTCCGGCCGAACACCAACGGGCGCCGAAGTCGTACGGCCAAGTCGTCAGTACAGCTGGCAGCACATTAGCTCCCCGGCTTCCGGTCTCATTCCGGCGGCCGTTTTCAGCCTCGTTCTTAGAGTCTCGATCGTCGAGGTCACTTGACACCACCTGTAGGCTGCCGGGGCCAGCGCCTCAAGACTGGGGCTAGACCTCGCTGCTGATCTTGGCTTGGATGTGCTCAGGCAGATAACGCATTAGCTGCGCCCAACCGGAGCCTCCGGGCTTCACCGCCATATGCAGGGGCTGATCCTTCTCGTTAGATGTGAGATGGATCTTTCCATCATCTCCAAACCAAACCCCGATGGGCCCGCGGAGCTCGCCATAATTCTTGGGTTTCGTCCCAGCAGGCACATCGCCCGGCATGTTCCAGCCGTAGCTCTTGCTAGCCGCGTACAACCAGCCGGCCTCCCAGGCATACGAGTAAGCGGTGGCCCAGGTTGCCCTACCCGACGGCTTCTCGTATTCATTGTCGGTGTAATCCTTTCCATCCGTAAAGGCGTTCTCGCCTTTGTTGAAGGCCGCCCCTAGGTTCTTATGGCGTCGCCAATATGCAGCCCAAGTGCCATGCATGAAACCTTCAGTTCTGGGGTGCACATCCATCCTCCATGCGTGGGAGTGACGGCAGAGGGCCATCACGCTGAGTGATCAGTATCACACAGTCACCTATGCTTTCGTCATACAATTTTGTAAGATTGTTCAAGACGCCTCGCGGGCCAGGCGGCACGGGCAGAAGGCAATGGCCGCCTGATTAGCAACGCCCCAGGCGACACCGCGTCGGGTGATACTGGCGGGCGAGAGGTGCAAATGAACAAGACGGACCTAGACAACGAGATCGTCGGAGCATTGGGGAAGTTGGGCGGAGGCGCCACGATCGTAGACATCTGCAAGGAGATCTGGACCGACCGAGCCGCGGATCTACAGACATCGGGGGATCTGTTCTTCACGTGGCAGTACGACGTCAGATGGGCAGCCAATCGGTTGCGGCGATCGGGAGTGCTACGCCCAGCTGAAGAATCCCCACGAGGTGTCTGGGAGCTAAGCAGCTAAGGACGCGGGCTGCTGAGCTCGTTTGGGGGAGCGCCCACCAGTTCCACATTCGGGTGGATATCCATCGCTCGCCCGCAAGACGGGCACCGCGCGGAAGCGAACAGGTGTGCGCTAGAATCCAAAATTGGAACAGCGTATTCGTGTCGGTATCGGTGGCGCGTACCTTTCGTCTATTGTGCGGTGCATGGCCGCTGAGGTTTCTCCCATAGGTTCGTTCGCCGCGGTTAAGACCATCCTCAGCTCTGTGGACTGGGCCACCGTATCCGATCGGGTCAGAGCGGAGCAATCCAACCGTGAGGTGTACGCCCCGACCATCTCGTTATTCCGATGGTGGGCGCGACGCCCCCATGCTCTGATCGGGAGTCTCCTAGACGCGGCTGGTACGTCAGCCAGTACCGATTACATGGTTGCGGATCCATTCAGTGGAGGAGGTACAGTCGCGATCGAGTCGGCCCGACGCGGTTTCAGCACCTACGCACAGGACCTGCACCCATGGGCGACCATGGGCCTAGCCGTCGCGCTTGATCGCGTCGAGGCCGACGCCCTTGAGCAAGCAGCGGACTCGCTTCTTGATTTGCTCGAGCCGGTTCGGACCGAGCTTTACCGCACGCCCTGCGAGAAACACGGCCAGCACAGCGAGTTGGCGCACAGCTTCTGGGTGCGAAGTGTTCAGTGCCCTGGTTGTTCCGCCAGCGTGTACCTCTTTCCATACTCGCTGATCACGGTCGCCAGTCGACGGCGGAGCGAAAAGTGGGGCTATTTCGGTTGCAAGCGCTGTGGTGCAGTAACGCGCTCGGGCCTGACTTCTGACAGCTCCAATCGCAAATGCGGACGCTGCCGCCTCAGGCTGTCGGATCAATCGGTGCCCCTTACGCCAGGCAGGATCGCGACTTGCTCGGGCTGTTCAACAAGTTTCCCGGCATTCGCCGACGATCTGGGGCCACGTTGGACCCTGTGCCTCGAACAGCGCCTCTGTGGGAAGGAGCTCCACTTTATTGCCAACCCCAAGCCTCACCGCGATGCAACTGGAGATCCGCCCGCCCAGGGCGGCATGCTGATGGCTGAGATACCGGACGGACAGGAAACCTCGGTCCTAAGGAGAGCCGGCTTCCACCGATGGATCGATCTATATCCAACCCGTCAGGTCGGGGTCATCCTGGAAGCAGCCCGGGTCGTTAAGGAAATGCGCGTAAACGCACGGGTCCGAAGACGTTTGCTGCTTGCCATCTGTGGCACGGCCGAGATGGCTGGCTATGCAAGCCGCTGGGATCGCTACTATCCGAAAGCCTTTGAAATCGCATCGAACCACAGGTTTTCAGTCGTGGGCCTGAGCTGCGAGACGAACCTCCTGGGAGCTCGAGGCCGCGGTACCCTTCGACGCCGTCTGGCCAGCTCGGTCAAGGCAGCGAGATGGGTCGAGGAGACTTTTCCTACGCAAGGTGCTCCGCGCCACTTGGCCGCGGCCGGCAGACGTCGGGCGCTGTCCGGGGCAACTGTCGCAGTCGGTTCTAGTGAGCGTCTGCTTCTGACCGGCTCTACCGCAGACCTGGTGCTCACTGACCCCCCGTATCACGATGACGTCCAGTACGGTGAGCTGGCTGCCCTCTTCTTCGTCTGGGCTCAGGCTACCGGGCTATTTCCAGCCGACCAGGCCCTCGACCTTAGACGTGAGGCTGTGCCGAATGCAGTACGGAAAACCGACGGCTCCGACTACGAACGTCTGCTCACGGACATCTTCGGGGAGGCTGCCCGCGTTCTCAAATCGGACGGACGAATGATCCTGACGTTTCACAACTCCGACCTTCGAGCCTGGGATTCCCTCGCGGTCGCCCTTCGAAAGTCCGGGTTCAAAGTGACCGGTCTCGCCACCGCTCTGGCTGAGAACTACGCCGATCATTCGAAACGCCGGCAAGGAGCCTTCACCCATGATCTCGTAATCGAATGCAGGACGGAGGGCGATGCGACCCTTCCCCAGACCGTTACGCATCCGAGCAACAACGAAGAACGTGAGTTGCTGGCCGCCGGGGCTGCGCTGTCCAACTTCTGCGGCGGCCGCAGTCGCGATTTCCGGAGGCAATATATGGAGCTCTGCCCACCCATGGAGCGAAGACTTATCCGTGACGGTCTCCCGCATTGAGTGAAGCCTCTATGTCCAGGGTCGCGTTCCTGCGACAGCGGGTTAACGCCGCGGAGAATCGCGCGGACCGCGCCACTTTTGCTGTGCCGTTTCGACAGAGTCCACTAAACCGGGTGATTATCGAGGTTCCCATTGGCTTCCCGAGGTACAACATCGAAAATGGGAGAACACACAGGGCACAGACTCAGTATGTCGACGTACACGGCCTACCCGATGACTTCTTCACCGACCCTGAGGAGGAATCCGTGCAGCGGGCGCAAGAGCAGCTGCTGCTGGGCATGATCGCAGAGCAAGGTCTCGACAAGGACTTGAAAGATAAACACCAGAAGTCGCCGCTGGTACTTACGCATGACGGCTTCGTAATCGACGGGAACCGTCGGCTGGCCGCACTCCGAAAGGACGGGCATACCGAAAATGTAAAGGCGGTCGTATTGCCCGAGGATGCCGCCAAATCCGAACTGTTCGAAACAGAGCTAGAGCTCCAAATGGCTCGGGAAACCAAAGCGCCTTACAACTGGATCGATGAGGCGCTCCATATCCGCCATGGCGTGGATGACCTTCTGGTTGTCAACAATAGAAAGGAGAAGGACGCGTTTGCTGCGGTCGCCCGCCGCATGAACCTGAAGGCTGTGGAAGTCAGCGATATCCTGGCAAGACTGGCCATGGTCGATCTCTACCTCGGCTGGTTAGGCGAACGGGGTAAGTACCACCTCGTGCCAGAGGGCGAGGGCGGCGGATCGATGCGCCAGGCATTCGCAGACATCGTCGGCCGGATGAGTGCGCCTGCGGTGAAGCGACTGCCCCTCAACGAACAGATCGTGATGCGACAGGCTGCCTTCGCAGTAATTTTGGCGAAGGGCGGGTATCAGAACGTTAGGTCGGTCATAGAAAACCTGCGCAAACAGCCTGACGAGGTCGTCCGCAGGTTAGTTGAAACAATGCCCGACTCGGCGAAGCCAGGCGCAGCAAAACAAGTTCTGTATCCGTCTCCGGAGGAATTGTCAGCGAGCGCTCCTGAGGTAGCGGATGGCGGAGACGTATTCGCCAAACTTGCGACAGCCGAGCCTCCCGAGAAACCCAGCGCCCGACTGAATATCGCGAGTCTGGTCCAGGAACCGACTGCGGCCAAACAAGTGGGCGAGGCGTTGATCGAATTGGTAACGGACCTCGACCTGGAGAAGCGGCAGAATCAGCGCCGTGAGGATCCAGTGAAGGTCCTCCAGCGGGCTAGCGGTGCCCTGAAAGGCCTTCGCATACAAGACAAAACAACGAACCTCAGCCAGGTGGCAGAGGGTCTTGACGCAGTGAGAACCGAGGTAGAGCGCCTTGCCCTCGAGCTGGGAAGAATGGTTAGCTCGGACGAGTAGCCAGTGGGCGCGCGGGTCTCCATTTCGCTAGACAGCCACGAAGGCGAGGTTCGTCTCGAAGTGGAGGACTTGGAAGCAGGCGTCCATGCCGAACTGAGAAATCTCATCCTGTCCACTGGCGGCCTCCCCAATCCAAGCGGTTTTGTGATCCCCCTTCTGGCTTTCAGACGGAGTGCGGTAGATCTAGCCCAGCTTCTACAGTCGCACGCCGAGGTCGTTCCAGATGCCGCCGTCCTGACGGTCCTTCAGGTTCAACTCGCAGAAATTGGGGCACGTCGAGCGGCAGAAACTACGGCACCGCTGTCTGCGGATGATGTGCACGCCGCGATCGGTTCCACTGGGCGGTTCGCCCGCACGTTGACCCAACCTCAAGTCCGCGACCTCGGGCGCCTTTTACTGCTGCCGAACTCTGCCAATTTCTCAGTCCCGGGCGCCGGGAAGACCACAGCCCTACTTGCTCATTATGAGGCGCTTCGGGGTGAGGGCGCTGTCGATCGCCTCCTGGTAATTGCTCCTAAAAACGCATTTCTGTCTTGGGACCAGGAACTACTGTTGGCGTACGGCGGTGCCGGACCCTTGATACGCAGGCTTATAGGTGGTCAAGCCGGAGCAATGGAGGGGCTCGCGACCGACCCAGAGGCGGTCATTCTCACTTATCAACTGCTGCCTAATGTGCTCAACGTAATCAAGGGTTGGGCCAGGCAGCATAGCCCTTACGTGGTGCTTGATGAATCGCATAGAGTCAAGGCGGGAATGGCCGGCGTTATTGCGTCGGCTGCATTAGATCTCGCCGAGATCGCCTCGAGGCGGGCCATCCTCAGCGGCACGCCGTTGCCTCAGTCGCCCGAAGACTTGAGGCCACAATTGGATTTCCTGTGGCCTGGGCAGCGAATCATGCCTGACTTGAGGGTAGTAAGCGACTCGCCCGAAGAGCTCCTCGCCGATGTGGAGTCCCGGGTACGGCCGTTGTATGTGCGAACCACCAAAGACGAGCTGGCGTTGCCGCCCTTGGTCGGGCCTACACCAATCGTCGTTGAAATGGGGCCGATTCAACAGGAGCTATATGACCTGCTGCGGAGCGGCGCAAGCCGCTTGCTGACGGCTATGTCATTCGAGGACCGTCGATTCTTCAGGATCCTCGGCCGGCATGTAGTCAGACTTTTGCAGGCCGCGTCGAATCCGATGCTCTTGACGCAGTCAGAAATGGTCGATCGCCCCGAACTCAAGCTTCCTCCTGAGGGTGTGCGAGCGTGGGAATTGCTCCGCGATTACGCGCGCTATGAGGTTTCGGCAAAAATCGAGGCGGCTGTACAGCGAGCCGCCGAGCTGATTGAGGGCGGATCAAAGGTTCTCATCTGGTCCAGCTTCGTCACGAATGTCATGGCTCTCGAGCGACTCTTGTCCGACTTTGGCCCGGTCGTGCTTTATGGACAGATTCCAACCGGGGACGCAGATGATGACGAGACTCGAGAGGGCAGGATTCGTAGATTTCACGAGGATCCTTCTTGCCGCGTGATGATCGCCAACCCCGCGGCATGTGGCGAGGGGATCAGCCTGCATCTGGTGTGTCATCACGCGATTTATGTTGACCGGACTTTTAATGCGGCCCATTTCCTGCAGTCTGTCGACCGGATCCATCGCCTCGGACTACCAGCCACTCAACTGACTACAGTCGAGGTCCTGGAGGCGCGAGGCACGATCGATCAGACTGTCGCTTTACGGCTGAAAAAAAAGATCGATGCAATGGCCAAAATCCTCAATGATCCCGGCCTACGGGCGCTCGCGTACGACCCTGAAGACGTTGTTGAAGAGTTGCCCGCCGGTCTGGAACCCGACGACATCGAAGAGGTCATAGACCACCTGGTTGCTGACGGCGGCGAGGAGTAGATGCCGAGTGTCCGCCTATCGCCAGGACGACTCACGGCTCTCTGGCTTGTCCTCAGGACGCTGGACAGCATCGGAGGAAGGGCCAGCGCTCGAGAACTCCACTCGTACGCCTCCATGAACAGCCTGAGATCTGGGGCCCTCCCGATCAGCGACGGAGTGGCCCTAGCCGTGGAAGGAGGATTCGCCGTTAGCGATGCGACACAACTAGATCTCGCACCTCTCGGGCGGCGGGCACTAAGCATGGCCCAGGAGGACGAGCCCACCGATGATCTCCGCCGGCTATTTCTATCCGTGCTGCTGCTTCGTGATCCGCCGCCGTGGGTCGCATTCTGGCAGGGGAATCCAGACGACCTGGATCTAGTGGTTCCTGAAACGGAGCGCCGCTTACTGAACGAGGTAGGGCTCCTTCCACCTCGGGAGGGGGGCGACCCGACCAATTGGGCCTGGTGGAATGCGCTCGCTCACACCCCGCCATCCGAGGACGCGTCAGCCCACCGTAAGCTCATCGGCGACGCCGGTGAGGCTCTAACTGTCGAGTATGAATTGAAGAGGTTGCGAGCAGCCGGCTACGACAAACTGGCGAATCAAGTGCGCTGGGTAGCGCAAGAGAGCCCAGCCTGGGGTTTCGACGTCCTCAGCTTTTCCGGGCTTCCGACGGCACCGGATGAGCCACTTGCCATAGAGGTCAAGAGCCTTTCGCGACCTAGCCCAACCTCATTCGAACTGTTCCTTTCGGTCCACGAGTGGGAAACAGCGACACGAGCAACATCCGGGTACGTCTTGCATCTCTGGGACGGCGTGAACCCGGGGCCGCCCGCTCGCGCGCGCACCACTGAGCCACGCATTTTGGAGGCGATGGCCTTGGTGCCCCATTTGCCTCAGCCGGCAGAATGTAGAGCCCAATGCACCTGGGCGTCAGCTCACATTGTGCTTAGGACCTAGCTATGGGCTCTGGTGAGAGGGGCGACGATGGTTAGCCCAAATGTTGACTCAACTGGCTCAGTCGATCCAAAAAGTATTCGAGCCGAACTTGTGAACCGTCGCCGATGGCCGCGACGAGGTAGCTCCCAGGGCGGTTGCCAACACCGTAGACAATGCGCGTAAGTACGGAGTCCGGTCCGCGCAGGCGGTCGAGGTCCGTTCGCAAACGATCTCTGGCAGCTTGGCTTCGGTGCGCGATCAAGTCACGCAAGCTGAATGCCGCATTCATGAGGAGCTCGTCGTTATGGGCGGGAGTCTGACCCAACCAAGCCAACCGGCTAGCATAAGTCGGCGCGAGATCGCGCCTCATTCCCGCCCACGCGCCATGCCTGATTGAGAGATTCTGATCCGACGCAATCAACAGCTCTCGGATCTCGCGAAGCGTGGGCAGCTCTTGGATGTGACCGTGGATAATCTGAATGTGTTCGCGGGAGAAAGCGGGGATGCTGCCTTCAGCCTCTCGAGCGTGCTGCTCGATCGCCCGATTAACTCGCCGAACGAAACGCTCCGGCTGGTCAGCGATTGCTTGGATGGTCCAGTCAGACGCAAAGACCTCCCATGAAACGACCGCGGACAGGAAGCTGGCCACTGCGCCGGACTGAAGAACTGCTGTGCGGTTGATTGGGTCTAGGTACCTACGGACATCGAACGAAACGCGTGCCCTTAGAACTTCGGTCTGATCGATCACTGAAATCAGGCGGCGCCAATCGCGGCGGGCTTGGCCAATCGACTCTCGGAATTCGCGTGCCAGAGCTGTAGCAGGACGAGGCGGCGCGCCGGTCCTAGGTCGCCTTGCTTTCGCCATTAGTCAGGAGATTGTCTACGACGCCACCCCTCTCGGGGTACGGTCAGGCGGACGACCGCGTCCTGCCGCGCCTCCCCGACGTAAGCACTAGCCTGCATCCAGATCAACTTCGCGTACCGGCCGTTGACCAGCGCCCCGGCGGCGCCGCGCTGTGCCGCCATGGCTACCTCTCAGTCGTCCTCCAGGTCCGGCAACGGGTGAGGTCATGAAGGGCTCCTTGGCTGAGGCCACTCTGAATCGAGCTTCGCGCGCACGGTCCGGGGAGGCACGAGCACCGACCATAGGTTTGGTCGCTAACGCTGGGAGCAATCAGTCAAGATATTCCTGCACCGTCTAGTGCCTGCCTTGGCGGCAATCGCGTAGACCGGACCACCGGGAGGAATCGTGTGAGTGTTGACGCACCGAACGGACATCCCGAGCCCGGAAGGTATCTGGGACGGGCAGGCGCCCGGCTCCAGCAAGCGCTGCCATGAGCGACGCCTTGTTCATCGTCGAAGAAGACGGTAGCCTTGGCGAAATTCCTCGAGTCCCGTTTGAACTTGAGGACGATCTACAAAAGTTGATCGCAGACCATCCTGACCTATTACCCGGAGCGCAGATCGATCCGGATTCTCCGCGGCGCTGGCGACTGATCAAACGCGAAGCCGCTATCGGTACCGCCACGACCAGAGCTCGTTGGTCATTGGACCACCTGTTCGTCGACCAGGATGCCATACCGACTCTGGTTGAGGCTAAACGTGGCGGAAACCCAGAGGCTCGACGCGAGGTCGTGGCACAACTGATCGAATACGCGGCGAACGGCACGCTCTATTGGCCAATAGATGAGATTCGCTCGTGGCTGGAAGATCAAGCCGGCGGAATGGAGCCGGCAAGGGAATCGATAGCGACGTTGTGTTCGACTGATGCCTCAGAGGAGTCGTATGAAACCTTCTGGAACCTATTCGGGTCAAACCTAAAGAACCGAAGAATTCGGTTGGTTTTTGTGGCCGATGAGATTCCATCCGAGCTCAGAACGTTGGTGGAATTCCTTAACGAGCAAATGGAACTGGTAGAGGTGTTAGCCGTCGAGGTGGCCCAGTACTCGAGTGGGGGGCGCCAGATTTTGAAGCCGCAGCTCATTGGGCAAACCGCGACTGCGAAGGCGCAAAAGCGAAACCGTGTTGAGTCCGTCGTGGCCTGGGATTGGGACGCCTACCGTGATGTCCTGCACGTTTCGACGAACAAGTTAGAAATTGGCGAGCACCTCTTCTCGCTCGCTGAGAATTCCATTGCCGCGCAGAAAGTTCAGTGGCGGCCCAAGTTCAACAAGGGATACATCTCCTTTCAGAGAGATGCGGGCTACAACGTGGTTGTGATCGATTTTTGGTGGAATCGAGTACCCCGGCTGAAGATCAAACTTCCCGCACCGGTTGACATACTTCACGAGAACGACCCACTCTCGGACCTAGACTCAGGGTGGGATGCCCAATACAAAGAGTTTTGGTGGTCGATTCCGGCACTCGAGACTGTGACGAATTTGGACGCAGTTATCGAGCTAGCTGCTCGCCACCAGCCTGCGGCAGGCCCGATGACTGGTCCGCTGGCCGGATCTGGCTAAGCGGCCTTAGCCGGCATTAAGAGTCCACCGCTCCCACAACCGGGACGGCGCCAGGCTCACCAACATAGGCACTAGCCTGCATCCGGAAGAGCTTCGCGTATCGCCCATCCAATCGGATCAGCTCCTCATGGGTGCCCGCCTCAACCAGCTCGCCGTGCTCCAGGAACAGGATCCGATCCGCTCGCCGCACGGTCGAGAAACGGTGCGAGATGTAGACCGCCGTCCGACCCTGGGTCAGCGCCTGGAGGCGCTCGAAGAGCTCGAACTCGGCCTGCGCGTCCAGGGCTGAGGTCGGCTCGTCCAGCACCAGGATCCGCACGTCGCGCATGAAGGCGCGCGCCAGGGCCACCTTCTGCCACTCCCCGCCCGATAGGTTGACGCCCTCGTCGAACCACTTGCCCAGCATCGTCTCCCACTCGTGGGGCAGGCCCTTGACCAGCTCCTCGGCGCCGCCGCGCTGCGCCGCGATCGCCACCGCGCGGTCGTCCTCCAGCTCCGGCAGGGACCCCAGCCCGATGTTCTCCTTGGCCGTCGCCTGGTAGGTGACGTAGTCCTGGAACATCGCCCCCACCTGGGCGCGCAGCTCGTCGGGGTCGAACTCCTTGATGTCGATGCCATCCAGCAGGATGCGCCCGGCGGTGGGGTCGTAGAGCCGGCAGAGCAGCTTGATCAGGGTCGTCTTGCCGGCGCCGTTGCGGCCCACGATCGCCACCGTCTCCCCCGGCTTGATGACGAAGCTCAGGTTCTTGATGGCCTGGCCCTCCTGGCCGGGGTAGCCGAAGGACACGCCCTGGAACTCGATCTCACCGAGCAGCGGCACCGGCATCGGCCGCGGGTGCTCCGGCCGCTCCACCGCGGTCGGCGTCTCCAGCAGGGTGAAGAGGTTCTGTAGGTAGAGATTGTGCTCGTACATCGAGCTGAAGCCGCCGAGCAGGTTGGAGATCGAGTTCTGCACCGCGCTGGCGGCGCTGGTGTAGAGGCTGAGGTCGCCGAGCGTCAGCTTCCCGGCCACCGCCTGCAGGGCGACATAGAGGTAGGTCACCGAGCCGGCCAGCGTGGTCAGCACGCCCCAGGCGTAGCCGGCGATGTAGCGGCGGGTGATCTGCCGCCGCTGCCGGTCGTAGTACGTCTGCGACAGCAGCCGGTAGCGCTGGATGAAGTACGTGCCCAGGCCGAAGAGCTTGACCTCCTTGGCGTAGGTGTCGGTGGTCACCAGCTGCACCAGGTAGTTCATCCGCCGCAGCAGCCGCGAGTTCCAGCGCGCGATCCGGTAGCCCCACCAGCTGTAGCGGGTGTCGGAGATGAACGCCGGGATCGGCGAGACCAGCGCGATCGCCGCCAGCAGCGGGCTCACCCCCAGCAGCAGCGCGATCATCGACAGGAAGGTGATCGCCGTCTGCACCAGCCCGAAGGTGCCGCTGATCATCTGCACCGGCCGGTTGCGCGAGTCCTCCTGGGCGCGGCGCAGCAGGTCGTACGACGCGGGGTCTTCGAAGAACGGCAGGTCGAGCGCTGCAGCGTGGTCCATCACCATCAGCTGGATGCGGATCTGCACCCGCTCCTGGAGCAGCTGCTGGGCGATGTTGCGGACCGTGCTCATCAGGGAGCTGATGGCGGCGATGAGGAGGGAAATGACAGCTAGCCAGATCACAACGTTGATGGAAGTGGTGGCGGGCGAGTTGAAGGTGAACCCAGGGAGCGGCACCGTGAGGTGCGAGACGTCGGCCTGGTGAGCGGTGCGGAGGGCGATGGCTCGGACGACGGCGTTTATCAGGAGCTTGCCGATGTAAGCCGTGATGGCGGGGATGATGCCGGAGACCACGGTGACGATGGCGAGGGCGACTGTGGCGCTCGGGCTCGCGTCCCAGACCAGGCGGCCGACGCGGGGTAACGCCAGGAAGGTGCCGCGCACCGAGTCGCGGATCAGCTTCCAGCGCTCGCGGAGGTTGGTCGGCTTGTCGGGATCGGGCGGCTCCTCGACGACCGGTGGGCCGGAGATCCCCGAGGTGCTGGCTTCCTCGCTGGGCGTGGTTGCCGCCGTGTTCCGCTTGGGGCGCCCCCGCCAGGGCCCGCCGCCGTTCGAATGCATCATGTGGACTCCAACTTACCCATCGGAGGTTCTATTCACGCTACCGCCAATCGGGCAGGGAGCGGATCTCTATCATGGGCGGCTATGGCCGAGGCGAGGTCACTGAGGCGAGGGCAGGTCACGGATTTCATCGATCGGCACAACACGGCCTGGGAGATCGCGATGGCGACCCTCGCCGTGGTGTACCTCGGCGTCGGATTCTCGATCGACGAAGGCCAAGGCGCTCCCACGATCATCATCGGGATCCTCGCGGCCATCTTCCTCGCCGAGTTCTTCGTTCGGCTCTGGGATGCGCCCTCGCGACGCCTCTACTTAAGAGGCCATTGGCTCGACCTCGTGTCCTGTATCCCTCTGGTCGGCGGGCTGCGAGGCTTGCGGATCCTTCGCCTTCTGCGTCTGGGGGCGGCCCTGCGGATCTTCGCGCTGGCCGAACACGAGGCGGAAGCCCACCAGAGGCACGACAGTTGGTGGTACCTGGGCCCGGTGCTGATTGTCATCTGGCTCGGCGCTTCGGCTGCCTACTGGTCACTGGAGCACGGAGTCAACCCCAGCCTCCATAACTTCGGCGATGCGCTCTATTGGACGTTCATCACCGCGACCACTGTCGGCTATGGCGACATCACACCGACGACGCCAGAAGGTCGAATCCTCGCCGGCGCCCTGATCTTCATTGGCATCGGCCTAGTGGGGTTCGCTTCGGCGCAGCTGACGCAACGCCTGATGCACACCGACGCCGCTGGTCAGGCGGCGGTGTCGCGCCGGCTGGATGCTATCGAAGAACAGATCCGCGGCCTTCGCGAGGACTTGCGCGCCGGCCGCTAGCCCACTTCGTAAAGGGGCGTTTACGTTTTGGCCGCTGATCGGGCGGAAGCGCTTCCCGCTAAGTCATCGCGGTCCGGTGAGTAAGTCATCGACTGAGAGTCGCCGGCAAAAGATCAGTCGCCCGACGGAAGCCAAGGATCGGCTCGTCGCCGTAACTTGCCCATCAGCACCAAAACCACACATCAAAGGGGCCGAGATGACAGCTGATAACAACCTTGAGGAAAACAAGCGGATCGTTCGCGCGTTCATCGAAACGGCGTTCAACCAGCACCAGGCCGATAAGGCGGCCGACTTTATGACGCCGGACATCAAATGGCACGGCGGCACCCTGGGCACAGTCGCGGGTCGCGAGAACTTCAGCGGGCTGATCGGCGCGATCGTCGCCGCCCTCCCAGACCTGAGCAACGTGGAGCAGGACATCATCGCGGAGCGGGACATCGTCTCCGTGCGCGCGGTGGTCGAGGGAACCCACCAGGGAGAACTCCTCGGGATCCCCGCGTCGGGCAAGCGCGTCAGGTGGGATGCGGTCGACGTTTACCGCGTGGTGGACGGAAAGATTGCCGAGGAGTGGGCCGCGGACGACCTGCTTGCCTTCGTCTACGGGGTCGGCGCGTACACCCCTCCCTGGCTCGCGGGGCAGTCGTAGAGAGGCAATCGATCTAGAGTCGCGCCGTTTCCTGCGTCAGAGCCGGCTCGATCGAGGCAAGAGCCCGAGCCAGCTCTGACCGGGAGACGATCCCAAGCTTCGGGAAAACGCGGTACAGGTGCGTGCCCACAGTGCGGTGCGACAGGAACAGGCTCTCCGCGATCTCACGGTTGGAAAGGCCGGTGGCCGCCATCTGCGCGATCTGCAGCTCCTGGGGTGAAAGCTGCTGGAGAGGCGCCCTCACCGGCTCATCAGTGCTTTCGCCCGCGGCCCGCAGCTCCCGGCGCGCCTTGTCCGCCCAGGGCAGCACGCCGAGCGCGGCGAACATGTCCTGAGCCGCCCTGAGGTGTGGCCTCGACTCGCTGATGCGGCGCTGCCTTCGCAGCCAGCTGCCATACGAAAGCTCCAGGCGGGCGAAGTCGAATGGCCACTTCGGCTCCGCGTCAAGCGCCACCTCATAGAGGTTCTGCGCCTCCGAATCGTCCGCGAGCAACGGGCGCGCGAACCGCAACCCGATGTGCACGAGGTCTGCCGGAGTGCGCTCGCCGAGCGCCTCGAGCAGCGTCATCATCTGGCGCGTTTCCTCGTCCCTACCAGCTCGCACCCCGCTTTCAATCAGGTAGGGCGCGGCCGCGAGTGCCACCCGCTCGTGGTACGCCGGGCCGTGAGCGTCGTACATGCGCATGAAGTGGTCGAAGGCCTCGGAGTGACGTCCGGCGGTGAGGTGCGTGACGCCACGCGCAAACTCCGCCTTGGCGGCAACGATCGAAAGGCGCAACGACGCCACCGGTTCGATCGCCTCGGCGATGAGCCGTTCGGCAGCTTCCTCGTCGCCGTGGAGGCCGGACAGAACAGCGAGTCCCAGCTTGCTGATCGCGGTCCAGATCGGCTGGCTGGTCTCGATTGCGAGCTGATGGGCTTCCTCGATCGATACAAGCGCCTGCCGGAACTGGCCCGTGTTGATCCCGACCCAGGCACGCACATCGAGCAACTGGGCCAGGATCCCGATACGACCCTGGGCGCGCAAGCCAGGGGCGGCGCGATCCATCAGCTCGATTGCCTCGCCGAGGTTGCCTGCCGCATACGTCGCGAACGCCAGGATCTGTGTGCGAGACGGGTCCGAATCCTCCACCTGGGCAGCCCCGCGAACCCCACTCGTGATTCGTGACGCCGCGTCGATGGGCGCCGCCAGGGCCAGGATTTCCAGGGCGCGCGGATCGGGCACGTCGCCGGCGACTGCCTCAACCGCGTCGATGACCAGGGCCTTGGCGGCAGCGCCGGGATCCGCCCACCAGCATCGGAGGGCGGCGCCTTGGAGCAGGTTCAGCGCCAGATTTCGGTCACCTTCGGCGGCGGCCTCGCGTGCGGCCGCGACCAACCTCGCGATGGCGTTGGGCTCTCCGGGCGCGCCGTCGTAGAGAATTTCGCGCAGCCACGCCATTCGCCCGTTGTCGTGAGGTGAAAGCTCCAACGTGGCGGCTCCATCCAGGAGCCGAGCCACGGCCGGCGGATCCCCGAGTTGAAATGCGAGCTCAGCGGCAGCCAGCAGGCGCCGGGCGCGGTCCGGACCGTGCGGCGTCACTGAGGCGGCAAGCTCCAGGGCGCCAAGCGCTGTCGCCGGTGCGCCCCGGTCTTGTGCCCGGCCGGCGGAGACCTCGAGGTCGGCGGCGGCGCCCTCGTCTTCACCGATCACCGCTTTGGCACGATGCCAGGCTCGGCGGTCCGGGTCCTCGATGACCTCGGCAAAAGCGATGTGGGCGTTCCGGCGCTGTCGGGCGCTCGCCGCCTGGTCCAGCGCTGAGCGCATCAGCGGATGGCGGTAGCGAACGGTCGAGCCCTCCACGGAGATCAAGCCCGCGTCCAGCGCCGGTTGCAGAACGTCGACGGTGACCTCCTCGCCCACCTGGTTGCGAGTTGCACCGACCACGTCGCCCACGTTGGCGTCCTTGTCGAGCGCGATCAGCAACAGTGCGGACTGAGTGATCTCCGGAAGCTGCCGGGCTTGCACGGAGAAGGTCTGCTCCAGCCGATCAGTCAACGGAACGCTTCGCAGTGCGCCCTCGCGCCCGTCGGTGCCCCGCAGCCGGAGAGCACGTGGAAGCTCGATCAGCGCCAGTGGGTTGCCCAGGGCCTCGTCCAGGATCAGGCGGCGGGTCTGAACGTCGAGGTCTGGCGCGACGGATCCCAGCAGCTCCGCCGACGCCGTGTCGCTCAGAGGTTCGAGACGGATCTCGGGGAGCTGCCAGGATCGAAACGCGGCCTGGAAGCTGTCTCGCAGGCCGGCGATAACGAGGATGTGGGTCGAATCGAGCCGGCGAGCGACAAACCGCAGGACCGTGGAGGTGGCGTCGTCCAGCCATTGGTAGTCGTCAGCAAGGACAACGAGAGGCGCTTCGTCGGAGACTTCGTCGAGGAGGCTGAGCGTGGCCAGGGCGACAAGAAACACTTCGGGCGGCGACCCGGCACGCATTCCCATCGCGGTCAGGAGTGCGTTCTTCTGAGGACCAGGAATCGCGCCGGCCGACGACAGCACGGGCTGCAGAAGTTGGTGCAGCCCCGCGTATGGGAGGTCGGCTTCGCTCTGGAGCCCTGTGACAGTGAGCACCCTGTAGTCGCGGGTCTTGGCGTTTATGGCGGCGGCGTCCAGCAGCGATGTCTTGCCGATGCCGGGTGCTCCTGTTACGAAAAGAGCGCCGCCGTGCTCCGTCGCCTCGCCCAGAGCGACGTCGAGCTGCCCCAGCTCAGCGTCCCGGCCGATCAATTTGGTAACGCCCATCCGCGGCTGATTTTGCACCCGACTCACCATGGCCAAAACATCCGTGGCCCGTCTCTCATTTCAGAGCTTCAGCTGAGCCAAGCTTGGCGAGAGCCGGCTGGGAGGCTGGAAATCTATCGGCACATCCGCAAGCGCGTTTGTTAAGGTGCAGCCCACACGGTGATAGCGGGTCGATCACCTCAATCGAAGTCATCTCGGAGGAGCGTCAATGGCGCGCACAGTTGTGATCGGCCCCAACACCTTCAAGCGACGCAGCCCACTCGGAGTGTGGCTGGGCTTGCCTCTGATCACCCTGGGGATCTACTACTTCGTCTGGTACTACAAGATCAACAACGAGGCAAGGCGGTACCTCACCGACGAGAGCATTCGCCCGGGTATCTCGCTGTTAGCAATCACGCTCGGCGGATTCCTGATCGTGCCACCCTTCATTTCGTACTACAACACCGGGAAGCGCGTCCGCCGGATGCAGGAGCATGCAGGAATCGCTCAGCGGGTCGAGCCCTGGGTCGGCTTGTTGCTGATGTTTCTCTGGTCGCTGGGCATCTTCTACTGGCAATATCACCTGAACAAGATCTGGGACGCGTACCTGGGTCAGGCTCAGCCCGCGATACCAGTACCCCCGCCCGCAATTACTCCAGGCCCAGCTCAGTCCTGAGCGCCGCCTCGAGAAATGTAACCGCGGCTGGTTAACCTAGCCGGGCTCGTAGTCAGCACCACCTGACGGCACGCCAGCCGGCGTCCCGGGGATGGTCGTCGGAATAAACCGCGTGCCGAAAGGAGAAGCAGATGAAGATCTACCAAACCGCCGAATGGCAGGTCCGGCCCGAAGCCGTCGAGAAGTGCGCGCAAGCCGTTCGCGACTTTGTCGACTACGTCCGCGCCAACGAGCCGGGGACGGAGATGTACCTGGCGTGGCAGCGGCAGGACGATCCGACGCGGTTCCTGCACTTCTTCATCTTTGCCGACGAGGCCGCCCAGACCACGCACAGCGAATCCGCCGCCGTCGCGAAATTCGAGGAGACCTACAGGCCGGAGTTGGTCGGGGGCGACGTGGTCTTCACCGACTTCAATCTCGTCGCCCGGAATTGACGCCTATCTCGATCTAGGCCGACAGCATCACTCGCTAGGGCGGCGCCGGTCGGGCGCTCGGCCGTGCATCCGGCTCCTCGCCTCATCCGGCCACATCTGCGCCACGCTGCGAGCGACCAGCGCTGCGACCCCGCCGCTCGGGATCTCGCGCGGTGTGAACCGTGGACTCGTCGGTCCGCGCGGCACGATCCGATCGACCTGGAAGGTGCGCCAGCCATCGCGATCCAGGTCCCAGGCCACGAGGTACCAGCGCATTCCCCACGTGACCAGCTCGTGCGGTTCGGTGAACCGCGTGTCACCGGCGTTGGGATCGCCGCGGTACTGGAACCGAAGACATTGATGGTCGCGGGCGGCGATGCCGATCGCTGCCAGGACCGCGCCATCGACGGTCGGCCCGGCGGCGGGCGCGGTCACAGTCGAGAACTGGAACGCGTTGACGCGGTGTCGCAGCCGAGACGGCAGGACCTGCTCGATCTTGATCATTGCGCTCAGCGCCGCCTCGCTGACGCCGGCGACGCCGCTGCCCGTGGCGGTCCGCAGGGTCAGCGCGATAGCGACCGCCTCCTCGTCATCGAACACAAGCGGGGGGAGCTGCGCACCTACTCCTAGCCGATAGCCACCGGCGATGCCGGTGGCAGCGTCCACCGGATAGCCAAGGTCGCGGAGCTTTTGCACGTCGCGCCTGACAGTGCGGGTTGTGATCCCGAGCTTGGCGGCCAGTTCCGCGCCGGACCACTCGCGGCGCACCTGGAGCAGGGTGATCAACCGCAGCAGCCTGGCAGAGGTTGCAATCACACCACCGATTCTGCCATGGCTTCAGGACAGAAGATGTCCGCAATGGTTGGTACGGTACCCACACGACGTTTTCAGTCGTGATCCGGCCCCGCCGGCAACGCCACCCAAACAAGGAGTCGCATGAAGAAGTTTCTGATCCTGCACTACGGGTTTGAGCCCCCCACGCCTGAAATCGAGAAGGCCTGGGGCAACTGGTTTGCATCCATCGCTGACCGGATGGTCGACATCGGCAGCCCTCTGGTTGTGGGTCGAGAAATCTCGCACGCTGGAACGAAGGAATTGCCCCTCGGCATGGATTCGCTGACGGGTTACTCGATCATCAGCGCCGAGAGCCTCGACGAGGCAGAGCAGGTCGCCCAGGGCTGCCCGATGATCTCGAGCGTCCGGGTTTACGAGGCGATGGCTATGTGAGCGGGGGCTCGATCGCGTGAAGATCGAGGATCGTGAACTCTGTCGGGCTGGGCGGGAAGCCGACGGAAGTGAGCAGGTCCGTAAACTCGGCGCTGGCCCACCGCGATCGGGCCGCTTCCTCCGATTCCCACACCCCGATGATGTAGAGCGAGGTATCGGACGTAGCGCAGTGGTGGCGGAGCTCTCCGGACGGCACTGCACCGCCGCGGCTCATGATCAACTCGTGCGCCCTGTCGTACGCGGCTGTCAGCTCGTCGAGGTCGCCGTCGAACCGCGCGATCAAAACCACATGTTTGTCGATCACCGGCTCAGTTGCCTCGCGCGGCTTTGTTCTCCTCGAGCAATGCTCGCAAGAGGTCGCGGATCGATAGGACACCCTCCACCTGGCCGGCCATGCTGAGCACGATCAGGTGGCGGAAGCCGCCGCTCGCCATCCGCTCTGCCGCCGCGTCGACGTCCCAGTCCTCGAACGCGGTGATTGCGTTGTGGGTCATGTAGTCCCCGACCGGCGCCGTTGCGACGTCGACCCCGGCGGCCACCGCGCGCATCACGTCGCGCTCGGTGATGATGCCCGGACCCTGGTCGGCCATGACGACGGCCGCGCCCACTTTGCGCTCGGTCATCTTGCGGGCGGCCTCGGTGATGGTGTCCTGCGCGGTCACGAACAGCAGGGCTCGACTGACTACCGGACCGATCTGCATCTTCGAATCACCTCCATCCTCGCGTCAAACCGCGACCCCGGTCTGCGAAAGCTCGTGGACGAGGCCCCCCACCACCGCCTTCGCATCGCCGAAAAGCATCATCGTCTTGTCCTCGTGGTATAGCTCGTTTTCGATCCCGGCGAACCCCGGCGCCATGCTCCGCTTGATGACCATCACCGACTGCGCCTTGTCCACCTCCAGGATCGGCATGCCGTAGATGGGACTGCCCTGGCTGTGGCGGGCGGCGGGGTTGGTGACGTCGTTGGCGCCGATGACGATTGCGACGTCGGCGCGGGGGAAGTCCGAGTTGATCTCGTCCATCTCGATCAGCTGGTCGTAGGGCACGTCGGCCTCTGCCAGCAGCACGTTCATGTGCCCCGGCATGCGGCCGGCGACGGGGTGGATCGCGAACTTGACCTCGGTGCCCCGCCGGGTGAGCAGGTCGGACAGCTCGCGCACCTTGTGCTGGGCCTGGGCGACGGCCATGCCGTAGCCAGGAACGATGATCACCAGCCGCGCCGTCTCCAGCACCATCGCCGCCTCCTCGGCGCTGCCGCTGCGCACCGGCCTCTCGTCCACCGCCTCGCCGGCCGCCGAGATCTGAACCTGCCCGAACGCCCCGAACATGATGTTGCGGAAGCTCCGGTTCATCGCCCGCGACATGATCACCGACAGCAGGAACCCCGACGCGCCGTCGAGCGCCCCGGCGATGATCAGCACCTTGTTGTTGAGGACGAACCCCATCGCCGCGCCGCTGAGCCCGGCGTATGAGTTCAGCAGCGAGATGACGGTGGGCATGTCGGCGCCGCCGATGGGGATGATCAGGAGCACCCCGAAGACCAAGGCCAGCACCACCACGATCGGGAAGAGCGCGCTAACTGACGGGTCGACGACCAGGTAGACGGCCAGCCCAACCGCGACCGCCAGCAGCGACAGGTTCATCACGTTCTGCCCGCGGTACACGATCGGCCGGCCGGGCAGGATGCCCTGCAGCTTGCCGAATGCCATCAGGCTGCCGGTGAATGTCAGCGAGCCCAGCAGCACCTCGAAGCCGAGCGCGCCCATGGTGAAGTGATCGATCCTGGGCGTGTGCAGGTAGAACTCCGAGATGCCTACCATCGACGCGGCGAGGGCGCCGAACGCGTGCGACAGCGCGGTCCGCTGGGGCATCGCCGTCATCGGCATGAACACCGCCATCGGGACCCCGATGGCAGACCCGATGAACAGTCCCACCAGGATCCATTCGTAGCTGACGATCTCGCTGCGTAGCAGGGTGGCGATGACCGCGATCAGCATCCCGACCTCGCCGGCCTGCACACCCCGCCGCGCGGTCCGCGGGCTGCTCAGCCACCGCAACGCGAGGATGAAGAGCACCCCGGCGGCCAGGTAGCTGACCGCGATGATGTTGTCTCTCATTCCTTGCGCTCGTCCCGGCGCTTGAACATGCGCAGCATGCGGTCGGTGATCATGAATCCGCTGACTACGTTGATCGTCGAGGCGATGACCGCCAGCGTCCCCAGCACCGTCGAAAGCGTGGTGCGATGGGCGCCGGCGATCAGCAGCGAGCCGACCAGGGCGATCCCGGAGATGGCGTTGGTCATCGACATGAGTGGTGTATGGAGCAGCTGCGGCACGCGGCGGATGACCTCGAACCCAAGAAACGCCGAGAGCACGAATATGTACAGCCCGATCTCCAGGTTGGATATGGTCACGGCGTCGCCTCCTTCTGCTCGGCGTCATCCGGCGGCGTGGCTTCTGGCACGGCCTCAGCGTCCGGCGAAGCGTCGGCCGCCGGCGGCGTCGCTGCGGGCGGGGCTGCCTCGGGTGCCGCCTCGATGGGCGCCAGGCCGAACGCTTCCCGCACCCGCGGCTGCACGATCTCGCCGCCCCGCGAGACCAGCGTCTCGCGGGTGATCTCGTCCTCGAGATCGATACGCAGCTCGCCGTCCTTGACGAGGTTGGCCAGGAACGAGGAGATGTTCTTCGCATACATCTGGCTGGCGTGCGTCGGGACCGTTGCCGGCAGGTTGGTCGGGCCCAGGATCGTCACGCCGTCCTGGACCACGGTCTCGTCGGGCTTGGTCAGCTCGCAGTTGCCGCCCTGCTCGGCGGCGATGTCGACGATGACCGACCCCGGCGACATTCCCTTCACCATCTCAGCGGTCACCAGCACCGGCGCCTTCTTTCCCGGCACCTGGGCGGTGGTAATCACGGCATCGCTTGCTGCCACAACCCGCGCCATCATCTCGCGCTGGCGGCGGTAGAACTCCTCGTCCTGGGCCTTGGCGTAGCCGGACTTCTCCTCCGCGTCGCCAGTCTCAAGGGGGAGTTCCACGAACTTCGCCCCAAGGCTCTCCACCTGCTCCTTGCTGGCGGGCCGGACGTCGTACGCCTCGACCACTGCGCCCAGCCGCCGAGAGGTGGCGATCGCCTGCAACCCCGCCACGCCCGCGCCCACCACCAGCACCCGCGCCGGCGCCAGCGTGCCGGCGGCGGTGGTCATCATCGGGAAGATCTTGGGCAGGTTGAGAGCCGCAAGCAGCGCCGCCTTGTAGCCGGCGATGGTCGCCTGCGACGAGAGCGCATCCATGCTCTGGGCCCGGGTGATGCGCGGCATCAGCTCCATCGCGAAGACGGTCACTCCCCGCTCGGCCAGCTCCCGCAGAGCGGGGTGCCCCGCCAGCGGCCGGCACATGCCGATGCCCACCGCGCTGTCGGGCAGGATGTCGCCGCTATCAGTCGCCTGCACCCGTGCGATGACCTGGGCCGCCAGCGCCTCCTCCCGCGAGGCGACCCGGGCTCCCTTCTCGCGATAGGCATCGTCCGAGAAGCCGGCAGCCGCCCCGGCACCGGCCGCCACCACGACCTCGATCCCAGCGCTCGTCAGAGCCGGCACCACTGCCGGCGTAAGGGCCACCCGGCTCTCGCCCGGCGCGGTCTCGGCGATCACTCCCACTATCACCATCGACGACAGTGACGGTACCCTATTCGTACATGCGGAGGTATTGATGTGATAGCCAGGGTGACAACGTCACAGCGCTCGGATGCCGATGAGGCCCGGCAATTCATCGAGGACTATGCGATCCCCTCCCTAGAGCAGGTTCCGGGGTTCCGGGGCGCCTATTTCCTGGCCGACCGGGAGAAGATGACCGGGATCTCGATCACCTTTTGGGAGGACGACGCGGCGGCCAAGGACAGCGTTATCGCCTCGGCCGAGCGGCGCGACAAGGCGGCCCAGATGACCGGCGCGGTCTTCGAGGCGGTCGACACCTATGAGGTGATCGCGCAGTCGCTACCGGTGCCCAGCCAGAAGTAGCCGCGGGGTTCGCTCGTATCCCTCGCCCAGCGAGGATGGCTATCTAGAGCAGGCCGAGATAGGCATCGTACGCAAACACGCGATTGCGCCTGCGACCGGTGATTTCTCGAAGGATGCCCAGCTCCAGAAAGGTCGAGACCAGGCGGTTTGCGTTTGCGAACGAAAGGTCGGCCGCCGCGGCGGCTCGTTGAACGCTGACGACTGGCAGCTGAAACAGCGATTCCAGGAGCTGAAGTCCAGCACCGGCGCCACGGCCGAGATTCTTCGTCACCTTGCCACGGTCCTCCTCCCGCAGCTTGATGATCGCCTGCGCTGACCGGGAGGCCTCCTGCGACACCTCAAAGACGCCGGTCAAGAAGAACTTCATCCACTCCTCCCATGCGCCGTCGTCGCGGATTTCCTGCAGCCGCCTGTAGTACTCGGCCTGATGCTCCTTGAGATAACTGGAGAGGTACAGCAATGGACGCTGGAGCACCTCCTGTTCGCAGAGCAGGAATGTAACCAACAAGCGCCCCATGCGCCCATTACCGTCGAGGAACGGGTGAATTGTCTCGAACTGCGCATGGACCAGGCCGACCTTGATCAACGCAGGGAAAGGCTCATCTGCATGGATGAAGTCTTCGAGATCGGCTAAGGCACTGAGTATGTCGCCCGGGGCTGGCGGTACGTAGGTCGCCTCTCTGAGGGTTGAGCCTGGTGGCCCGACCCAGTTCTGAGTGGTCCGAAACTCGCCAGGATTGCGCTCGCCTCCCCGCACTCCGGTCATCAGGCTGGAATGGATCTCTCTGATCAGGCGTGTCGAGACCGGCAGGGTTGCCAGTCTGGCCAGCCCGGCGTTCATCGCGTTGACGTAGTTGGTGACCTCGATCACGTCCGGCGTGCTGGGCTGCTCCGCGATTTCGAACCTCAAGACCTCGATCAAGGTGGCCTGAGTTCCTTCTATCTGGCTGGAAAGTAGTGCTTCTTTCCGGGCGTACATCGAAACGAACAGCTCTGGGTTCGGCAAAGTCTGGGTGGCACCGTCCAGGCGACCGAGGGCACGATCAGCTTTCGAGAGCAGGGTCAACATCTCCGCGTCCATCCGGATTGGAGGATCCGGCGGGAGGGTCCTGGGCACAAATGTTTGATAGCCGCCTGGTTGCGGCGAGAAGAAGCCAGCCCGATCGTTACTCATATGAAAGGTGGTGATAACAAGGTTTCCGTTATTATCGTATAGGCCCTAAAACGATAACAACCCGCGTCCTGCAGTCACACTCGCAAATAAGTAGCCCGGAGCGCGGGGCCGCCCGGCTCCCAGGCACAGTGGGCTCAGGCTCTATTCGGCCAGCGCCAGGTCCACAGCCGCGCGGGCGTGCAACTCGGTCGTATCGAAAAGCGGGACTGACGCATCCGCCTGGCTGATCAGCAGCCCGAACTCGGTGCAGCCCAGGATGATCCCGGCGGCGCCGCGCGCCACGAGGCGGTCCATCACAGCGACGAACTCGGTCCGCGATTCGTCGCGGATCTTGCCCAGCACCAGCTCCCCGAAGATGATGTCGTGGATGGTGGTCCGGTCGGGCTCCTCCGGGACGATCACCTCCAGGCCGCGGTCCTCGAGCCGCTGGCGCAGGAACTCGCGCTCCATCGTGTAGCGCGTGCCGAGCAGGCCGACCTTCTGGACAGCGGCGTGCTCGATGGCATCCGCGGTGGGGTCGGCGATGTGGAGCAGCGGTATGTCGACGGCATCAGCGACCGCGTCGAAGCATTCGTGCATCGTGTTCGCCGTCAGCATCAGGAAACCGGCGCCGCCCGCCTGCAGCTGCCGGCCCGCGTCAGACAGGTGCGCACCCACTTCGTCCCAACGATCGTGGCGCATCGCCTCCTCCAGCGGCGCGAAATCGACGCTGACGATCACCATCCGCGCCGAGTGATACCCGCCCAAGCGCTGCTTGACCTCCTCGTTAATGAGCCGGTAGTAGACCTGGGTGGCCTCCCAGCTGGTGCCTCCGATCAGTCCCATGACGCGCATGACGCGATCCTAGTCGCCGCAGGACAGCGCGGCTTCAAACGTTGTATATATTTGTGAACGGCCCGGGGGTTTGGGCCACGCGGGAGGAATTGGGTTGCGGCGGATTGGGTTCTTTCTGACATTGGGCTTGTTTGCCTTTGGCCTGCTCGGCATCGGAGCTTCGGCAGCCACCAGCGCCTCGGGCACGACCGACCCGGTGACCACGTATTCGATTACCCACGACGTGCGCATCGGGACTCCCGACGGCATCAGCCTCGACTCCGACGAGTACGTGCCCGATTCCGGGTGCCCCTGCCCCGTCATCGTCATCCAGACCCCATACCGCAAGAGCGGCCAGGTGGTTGGCGAAGGCAACACGTACTACCCGAGCCACGGCTACGCCGAGATCGTTGTCGACGTCCGCGGCACCGGGTCCAGTACCGGTTATTGGGACTCGTTTGGCCAGGACGAGCAGAAGGACGGCGTCACGATCGTCAACTGGGCCGCACATCGGCCGTTCTCCAACGGCAAGATCGGGCTGGCCGGCGTCAGCTACAGCGCCATCAACCAGTTTCTGACAGTGGAGCAGTTGCAGGCCGCCCAGCCCAACAACAACCCGGTCAAGGCGATCTTCCCGATCGTTCCGATGAGCGATCCCTACCGCGACGTGGTCTTCTCTGGCGGTAACACCGACACCGGCTTTATCCCGCTGTGGCTGGGGCTGGTCAACGGACTCAACGCCATCCCTGCGGACGACGCGCAGGCGCAGCCGGCGATCGCGCTGAACGCCGAGTCGCAGCACCTGATGGACATCGCCCAGTTCGCCGTGCCAGCAGTGGGCGATGCGTTTCTGGGCTCGTACGAGCACATGCTCCCGGCGCAGGCACAGACCTTCCCCGACCAGGCCTATGACGGGCCCTACTACCGCGACGTCGCGCCGCTGAACCACATCGAAAACGTCCACGTCCCGACCTTCATCGTCGGCGGCGAGTACGACATCTTCCAGCGCGGCGAGCCCCTGCTGTACCGCGGCCTGGACCTGCCGTCCAGCCAGAAGAAGATCCTCTATGGACCGTGGTACCACGGCTCGCCGACCGCCAACCTGACCGCGGACGACGGCACCTCGCCGGTGACCGACCAGCAGGGCCACCTGATCCCGTCTACCAACAACCTGTCGCTGGCGTGGTTCGACCACTGGCTGAAGGGCTTCGACAACGGGATCCAGAAGTTCCCGACCGTCGAGACATATCAGCTCGGTCGCAACGCCTGGTCGGCGGACAGTTCGTTCCCGGCGAAGGGCACCGAGTACACGCCCTGGTACCTCGACGGCGCGGCGTCCGGTTCCGGCGCCCAGGCACTCCTCGATGGCTCGCTGACCCAGGCCGCTGGCGCATCCGGCTCGACCCAGATCCCGTGGCAGCCGCTCACCGGCGCCTGCTCGCGGTCGACGACGCAGTGGACCGCCGGCATCGTCAAAACGCTGCCCCAGTGCGAGACGGACAACAGCATCGCGGAGCAGAGCGGGGCCAGCTTCACCAGCGCCAAGTTCCCGAGCGATTACACCGTCTCGGGTCCGTTGATGGCCGACCTCTGGGTCAGCTCGACGCGCGCCGACACGGAGCTGACAGCGACCCTCACCGACGTGCGCCCCGACGGCACCTCCGACCGCGTCACGGCGGGCTCGTTGATCGCGTCGATGGGCCAGACCAGCACCAAACACTGCGGCGCCAAGGTGATCGACTGCTCGCTGTACATCGACGGCATCCCGGTCGTGCCCTGGCATCCCTACACGTATGACTCGCAGCAGGCTCAGCCGCCGCTGTCTTCTCAGCCGACGGAGCTGAAGATCGAGATCTTCCCGACGTCGCTGGTGCTCCAGAAGGACCACCGCCTTCGGCTCAGCATCACCACCGGCGACCTTCCGCACCAGGGTCCCAACCTGTCGACGCTGACCAACTCGCTGGGCGGAGTCGACACCATATACTTCGGCGGCAGCACCCCGTCGTCGGTGTATATCGGGCAGGTGCGCCCGCAGCAACCGGAGTCGGCCGAGGGCAATTCTGCCGGCGTCAGCGGCTCCGCGACGGGAGGCGTGCAGGCGGCCAGCACGGGCCTGCCATTTACGGCGACCGAGCAGGTCGGCGGCCAGTGGACACGCGACGGGCTGGTCATCGCCATCGGCTCGCTGCTGCTGATGCTGGCGGTAATCGCGGCAACCCGGCGAGGGCGGCGCAGGAGCTAGCGCCGCTCTCTCTGCGTCCCAGCGTCAGCTCGGGCTCAGGACCTCGAGTCCCTTGGCCCGAGCTGCGGACGCCAGTCGTACGTCATAGGTGATCAACGCACCCAGCTCTTGCACGACCGAAAGCGCCGTGGCTAGGTGGATCGCGTCTAGGGCTCGCATACCGATTGGGTCGAGAACTCCCGCTTGCCTAAGAAGAGGCGGATCCGCATCCAGCATCACAACGCCCTCCAGCAGCGCTTGAACTTCCCCCACAAAAGCGTCGACGGCTCCAGGACCGAGGCTCGCGGCCGCAGCACTGCGACAGGCTCGCATCACTTCGGTGAGGGCGATAGAGGACGTGACTTTTTCGCGCCAACGGGGTAACTCGCTTTTCAGAGACGCAGACTCCGTCTCCGGTACGACCAGCTTCACCAATGCCGAGGTGTCGAGGTAGACCAGGCCGTCTGTCAGAGTCGGTCCTCCCGAAGCTCCTCAAGGACCTCGCTTAGAGGCCGATCGAGCTTTATGTTCAACGGTGGGGGGATCGAGTCCCAAGATCGCTTTGCAGGAGTAGCGCGCCCTTCGGCGATCAGTCTCTGCAGAATCGTAGATCGACCGGGAAGCGGCGACAGCACCGCGACGGGCGTGCCGCGTTCGGTGATCTCAAGCGCCTCGCCAGCCTTGACTCGGTCCAGATAGACGCTGAGGTTCTGCCGGATTTCGCGAACCCCCACGCGCTGCCGCTCCGCCATGTAGCACATGGTAGCACATCGCCGGACTGGAATTCCGACTCAACTCACACAGGTCGCGTCGTTGGAGTTACATTGGGTTCGGGTTAGAGTGGGCGCCCGTCAGAAGCGGAGTGGAGGACAACAGATGCCTGATTCGTCCTGGACCTGGGAAACCCGAATGCTCTATCGCGTGGCGCTGGTGATATTCACCGTCACCGTCGCCATCGGGCTGTTCAACGGCTTCCACTTCATCGAGCTGTCTCGCGCCGTGCTGCTGACGCACGTCCACGCGGGCACGCTCGGGTTCATCACCCTGAGCGTCTTCGCGACAGCGTTCTGGCTCTATTCCGGTCCGGGCGGAACCACCGACGCGCACGCCCGCAACGTAGCCGTCGCCATGGCGGTGGCGGTGCCTCTGTACGTGCTCGCGTTCCTCAGCGGAAACTTCGTCCTGCGCGCCATCTTCGGGGTGCCCGTGCTGCTGCTGATCCTGGGGATGGCGGTCTTTCTTTTCCGCAACCTCGGCACCGGGCGGAGCACGCCGCGGCTGGGCGTCCTGCTCGCGCTGATCGTGCTGGTGATCGGTTCGACCATCGGCGTGCTGATCCAGATCCAGGACGCCGCCAACCACACATTCCTGCCCGACAACGCCGTCGCCGGCCACGCGTCGGCCCAGGTCTTCGGCTACCTGGTGCTGGTCGCGCTCTCGCTGATCGATTGGCGCCTGCGGGGGACGTCGACCTTGACCTGGCCGGGCGGGATCCAGGTGGTCCTCTACTTCCTGGCCGGCCTGCTGGTGGCGATCGGCGCGCTGTTGAACATCCTGCCGCTGCTGGGATCCTTTATCCCGCTTTCGATCATCGCGACCGTGATCTTCCTGGTGCGGGTCGGGCCCTCGGCACTCGCCACCAACTGGACCGAGGCCGGCAGCCGCCGGCACTACGCCATCGCCGTGCCATGGGTGCTGGTCAACATCATCGTGACCATCACCGCCGTTGTGATCATCATCAAAGGGGGCATCAAGGACGCCCCGTTCAACCTGTTCATCGCCGCCGACCACGCCATCTTCATCGGCGTGATGGTCAACCTGGTCTTCGGGCTGATCCAGGACTTCACCCCCGACCAACGGCATATCGTGCCGTGGACAGAGGATGTCGTGTTTTGGGTGATGAACCTGGCGCTGATCGGCTTCGTCACCACCCTGCTGATCAACCAGCAGGCGGGCGAGAAGTTCTTCGTGCCCTTCCAGGGAACCGCGATCCTGGTCGGGATCGTCGTCTACAGCATGAGGTTGGCAGCGAGCGACCGCGAATCGGCGGCACCGGCGGCAGCCGCCATCGGCTGAGGGTAGCGACGAGCGCCTGAGGGTGGCGGCGAGCCTCGGAGCGGCGCGACCGGCCGCACCCTCCGCCCGGTAGAGTTGGCCGCTGAATGGCAGATGGTTCGCGGCCGCACATTCTCCTCATCCTCGGTTCCACCCGCGAGGGGCGCTTCAGCGAGGTAATCGGCCGCTGGCTCCTGCCGATCCTGGCGGCCCGTGAGGACCTGACCGTCGAGCTGGTCGACCTTCGCGACTGGCAGCTGCCCTACTACTACCGCCCCAGCGTGGCGGCCCAGAGCGACTACGCGGAGGACGAGCAGTGCCTGCGCTGGGCCGACCTCATCGCCGGTGGGGACGGCTTCGTGATCATCTCGCCGGAGTACAACTACGGCTATCCCGCGGTGCTCAAGAGCGCGCTTGACGCTGTCTACAAGGAGTGGAACCGCAAGCCGGTGGCGTTCGTCGGCTACGGTGGCTGGTCGGGCGGCGCGCGCGGGGTGCAGCAGCTCAGGATGGTGGCGATCGAGCTGCAGATGGTCCCGGTGCGCGGCACCATGGTGCTGCAGTTCGCGCGCCGGCTGTTCGACGAGAGCGGCCAGCCCAAGGACGCCGAGTTCTACGCCGCTGCCGCGACTCGAATGATCGACGACCTGGCCTGGCACGCTCGGGCCCTCAAGGCAGCCCGGGAGGCGGAGCCGGCCTGACCAGTCCGCCGCGGTCAGCCGAGCGGCAGCGAGAAAGTAATGGTGGTGCCCGAGCCCGGCTGACTCTTCGCTTCGATGCGGCCGCCGTGCGCCACCACCAGGTCGCGGGCGATGGCGAGGCCCAGCCCGGAGCCCGACGATGACGAGCCCTTGACGAAGCGCTCGAAGATGTTGGGCAGCAGGTCCTGGGCGATGCCCTCTCCGGTATCGCTCACCGAGACGTCGACGCTACCCGCCGTCCGCCCGACCGCCACCCTCACCGACCCGCCGGACGGCGTATGCCTGATCGCATTTGTGATCAGGTTGGACAGCACCGACTGGATCCGCCCCGGGTCTGCCTGCACCAGTGGCAGATCGGACGCAACGTTTGCTTCCAGCCGGACGCCGCCCTCCGCGGCGGAGCTCTCGAACGTCGCCATCGTCTCGCGAACCAGTACGCCGATATCGACGGGCTCACGGTGCAGCGTCAGGCCCCCGGCGTCGGCCAGGGCCAGGGTGCGGAGGTCCTCGATCAGGCGCTCCAGGGTCCGCGCCGCGTCCAGCACCGGGCCCACGTGTTCGGCGTCGCCGGGGTAGACGCCGTCCATGATCCCCTCCGCCCGGCCGCGGATCACCGACAGGGGCGTGCGCAGCTCGTGGCTGACGTCGGCGAGGAAGGCGCGGCGGCGAGCGTCGGCGGCCTGCAGCTGCTCGGCCATCTCGTTGAAGGCGCGGGAGACCTGGCGGACCTCCTGGGGACCGCGCTCTCTGACTCGCACCGTGAAGTCGCCTGCCTCGATCTGGCTGGCCGCGTCCACCAGCTCCCCGACCGGCCGGGCAATGCCCCTGAAGACCCGCCCGCCACGGCGCAACAGGATGTAGACCACGACCAGGAGCGCCAGCGACCCGATGCGCAGCGAGGTGCCGGCGCCATTGATGCCGACGACGTTGGCGATCAGCCAGATCGTCGCGGTGATCACAGCGATCACCATCACCATGAACGTCAGCACGAAGAAAAACGCCCGACGCATGAAGCGTCGACCGGGTCCCCGACGCCGTCCGGGTTCCCAACGGCGGCCGCCCCAGCCGCCCTGCCATCCCCGGCCTCCCCAACCACCACGGCCCATCCATCCGCCCGCCGGCGGCCAGGGCTCGCTTTCGGGCCACCACGGGGGGCGGTTCGGAGGCGGGCCCGCCGGTGGTGGCGGCGTGCCGACCCGGATGCTCACGCGCGGCCGTCGGCGAACTTGTAGCCGACGCCGTAGACGGTCTGCAGGTAACGCGGCGCGCCGGAGTCGGGCTCGAGCTTGCGCCGGATGTTCTTGACGTGGGCGTCGATGGCCCGCTCGTAGGACTCGAAGGCGACGCCGTGGACCGCGTCCAGCAGCTGGGCGCGGGTGAAGACCCGGCCCGGCTCGCGGGCCATCGCCGCCAGCAGCTGGAACTCGGTCGGCGTCAGGTCGACCCGCCGGCCCGACACCCGCGCCTCCATGCGGGGCAGGTCGAGCTCGACGTCGTCACCGACCCGGAGCACGTCGGGGCCGGCGGCGGCGGTCTCGGCGCGGCGCAGCACCGCCCGGACGCGGGCCACCAGCTCCTTGGGGCTGAAGGGCTTGGTGATGTAGTCGTCAGCGCCCAACTCCAGCCCCACCAGCTTGTCGGACTCGTCGCTGCGTGCGGTGAGCATGATGATCGGCACCGGGTTGTCCTTGCGCAGGCTGCGGGTCACGTCCAGACCGTCGAGCCCCGGCAGGCCGAGGTCCAGCACCACCAGATCGGGGTGCTCCAGTCCGGCAACCCGCACCGCACCGCGGCCGTCGGCGGCCTCAAGCATCGAAAATCCGGCCGCCTCCAGATGGTCGCGGACCAGTTTCACGATCTGCGGCTCGTCGTCGACGACCAGGATGGTGGCCATGGCGTGATGGTAGAGCGCGCCGCTGGGGGCGGGGATGTCATCCCCGGCACCGGCGGCGTGTCGGGCCGGGGACGCTCAGCCCCCGGCCCGCACCGCGGCGCTCAGCTCTGACCCTGCGGCGGGGTTGCCTGACCGGCCGCGGGCTCGGCGGGGACGTTCCCATGAGCCTTGTCGTGCCAGGACTTGAGCTTCTCGTCGATCACCGGTGGGACTTCCCAGTTCTGGCTGCCATCGGGCCCGTGGCTGTGGCCGCCCCAGCCGTGTCCACCCCAACCTCTTCCGTACCAGCCTCCGCCGTACCAGCGACGACGCCGGAACATGAACGCCAGGAAGATGATCAGTAGCACCAACGGGAAGAACGGGAAGCCGTCGTAGCCGTTGGCGATGACGACGGTGCCGTGATCAGTGTTGGCGATGTTGGCCGCGAGGCCGGCGTTGTATGCGAACCATCCCGCCAGGCTGGCGATCGCTACGGTCACCAGCGCCCAGAACAGTCCGAATCCTCTACGCATTTGAGTTTCCTCCGAATGGTTGTTTCATGACCTGATCGTCGGAGGAGGCTGTGAACTGAATGTGAACGCGCCGGGCAGGGATTGTGAGGGTCATCGCGGCCGCGCGGGCGCGGCCGCCGGAGCGGCAGCTGGAGCAGGCGACCTAGACCAGGGCGCGCACCTCGTCCATGGTGAAGGCCCGAACGGTCTCGGTGGTGGCGTTGCCCCGGCCGGCAACCAGCATTGCGACCTTGGCGATGGCCTCGTCGTTGGGGGCCTCGCTGATCACGACCTGGTCGTACTGGCCCATGGTGACGTAGGCGCCGATGACCTTGACGCCGAACTCCGCTTCGGATCGCTTGACAACCTCATCGACGCGGTCGGCGATGGTGGCCGCGTTCTTGCGCCCCTGGTCGGTCCACTTGAGCAACTGGACATAGGTCGGCATCAGAATCCTCCCGAAGCTGAGCGGGGATCGCGGGGGGCGATCCCGGACCACCATTAAGGCCCCGCAGACGGCCGGGGGCAAGTGGCGCGAGCCCTACCGGCGCACAGGCCGGCGGTCAGCCCTTGAGTAAGGCCACCTGGAGCGCCTCGGTCTCTGCCGACGGCCCAACCCCGAGCTCATCGATCAGTCGAGCCCGGATGATCTCGTAGACCCGCAGCGCCTCGGCTCGGTCCCCTCGGGCGGCGTGCAAGCGCATCAGGTGGCGGTAGCCCGACTCCCGGAATGGCTCCAGCCCAACCAGCTCCTCGGCGTTCCGTACGGCGAGGGCGAACTCGCCGAATGCTTCGAGGCACGGGATCATGCACTCGAGGGCGCGCACCAGCTCAGCCCGCAACGTCTCGCGGCGCGCCTCCGCCCAGGGACTGTCGGCTCCAGGCAGGAATGGCCGGCGCAGGACCATAAGCGCCACCAGCGCGTCGCCGTATGCGCCCGCCGCGCGGCCCGCCGCCACCTCGCCCTCGGCGTGGTGGAGGGCAGATTTGGCCGCCTCGAGATCGATCCAGGTGTCCGTGGGCAGGCGCAGCTGGTAGCAGCCGAACGCGGTGGCGATCACCCCATCCCGGTCCAGGCCGACCTCACCCAGGCTGACCCGCAACTTGCTGATGATCGCGCTCAGAGACACCGCCCAGGCCTTGGGCAGCGCGCCCGGCCAAAGGGTCTCGGCCAGCTCTTCGCGGGGCAAGGGGTGATCGCGATGATCGGCCAGACGGGCGAAGGCCAGCCGGCCCTGGCGCGCCGGCAGGTCCGTCTCCCGGATCAACCGGTCGCCGGATTCGACCTGTATCTCGCCGGCGAGATAAATACGAATCAAGGTTTCTCCAAACTCATGCCAAAGGGGGTCCGGCACGATGCCGCCTGAAGCATCAACATGTATCACCTAGGAGGTGCGCCATGGAAAAGCAGGTCAGCTGCGATTGTGGGTGGGAGTTCCGCTCTGACGACGAGGACAAGCTGGTCGAAGCGGTCAAGAACCACGCTGAAAGCGTTCACAACATGCAAGGCGTGACGCGCGAGCAGGCCCTGGCGCAGGCCAAGCCGGTCTAGCCGGAGGCCTTCTGAAACCCCTCGGCAGAGTCCTTCGCCGAGGGGTTTACAACACTTAACCAAACCTCATTGCCGCGGGGCAGAGGCCGTGGTACGTTGCATGTCTACCGTGCCCGACTGCGGGCGTAATTTGGCCTCATATCGTGGTTTTGGAGGGTTTCCGCCGGTGCGTATCAAGGTTCTGTCCCGTCCGGTCCTGGCGCTCTGTGCCAGCGCCGCTGTCGCGATTGCCATCCCGGCGCTAGGCGCCAACGCCTCACCCAGCGGGAATGGCACCGGGGTGGTGCACCCGTCGGCAACCAAGGCCTCCGGCCACCATGGTGGTGGTGGCGGTGGCAGCAACCTCAGCTATCACGGTGGGATCGGCGGCGTGGGGGTCGAGACAGGGAAAGATCGTGTGTACCTCGTGTACTGGGGCTCGCAGTGGAACAACAACGACCCCTCTGGTGAGGCCGCGATCCAGCAGAGCTTCTTCAACAACGTCGGAGGCAGCTCCTGGAACAATTCCGTGACCCAGTACTGCGAGGGCGTCGCGAGCGGCACCGTCGCCTGCAACGGCGCCGGCACCGGGGCAACCAACCCGACGGGGGTCCTGGCGGGGGTCTGGTACGACAACCTTTCGGCCGCGCCGAGTCGGCCCACGCAGAGCCAGCTGGCGGGTGAAGCGGCCAAGGCAGCGGGCCAATTCGGCAACACGACCTCCACTTCCAATACCACCGCTCAGTACGTCATCTCAACCGCCACCCACAACAACGCCAGCGGGTTCGGGACGCAGTACTGCGCCTGGCACAGCTCCACGTCGTCGAGCTACGGCAACATCGCCTACACAAACATGCCGTACATCACTGACGCTGGGGCCAGCTGCGGATCGGGCTTCAACGGGCTGGGGCCGAATGCCGGCATCACCATCGTCGGCGGCCATGAGTTCGCGGAGACCGAGACCGATATCTTCCCCAACGGCGGGTGGCTGGACGGCGGCGGCGCTGAGAACGGCGACAAGTGCGCCTGGATCGGTAGCGGCCAGGGAGCCTCGGCCAACGTCACAATCGGAAGCTCCAGCTTCCCGGTGCAGTCGCTTTGGAGCAACGCCTTCAACGGCGGGGCCGGCGGTTGCGTTCTCTCGTATCCCTGACCCAAGTCAGCAAGATTGGGAGCCGCCTTCGGGCGGCTCCTTTGCTTTCCGGGGTAGGTTTGCCCATGTGACCGGGCGATACCTCTGGCTGATCCCAACGCTGGCGCTGGCTGCCTGTGGCGGGAGCGTGGGCGCCGGCGGGGCCGACTCCAGCCCTTCACCAGCCCCGACCACCTGCGCCAGCCTCCCACCCGCCACCGCTCCTGACGCGACCACCACCCTAGGGCCTGCCCAGAACCACCAGGCTTTCTGCCTCCACACCGGTGACACCGTCACCGTCTTCCTGAACGTGCCACTGGCGGAGGCCGACACCGGCAAGTGGGCGCCAGTTCAGGCGTCCGACACAGCCATGCTGAAGATGGTCCCGAGCGGGGCGCTGACGCTGGTTCGGGGCGTGACCGCGGGCATCTTCAAGATCCAGCAACCCGGCACCAGCCGGCTCAGCTCCTCCCGGCCCAGCGGTCAGACGTGGGAGGCGACGATCATCGCGGACTGAGGCCGCCGCGCCCGCTCGCGGCAGCCCCGATCAATTGGGTTCGGCTCTGTTCTAGCCGCCTAGGACCAGAACTGGTTGGACTCCTCGAAGTTCTCGGGGATGATCCAGGACTCTTTGATCTGACCGTCGGAGTTGTAGTGCACGACATGAACGGTGTTGCTGTCGAGCGTCTTGCCGTTGCGCGTGCCGGTCACCTTGACCAGCGCCACACCGTGGGTCTCGTTGGCGAGCACGTCGTGGACCTCGTTCTTGAAGGTGCCGCCGGTCTCTTCGAAGATCCTCATGAAGAGCTTGAAGCACTCGTCGACACCGTTGTAGTCGCCGGTCAGGATGTTGCTGCCGCCGGAATGCCAGACGATGTCTGGCGCGAAGTCGGCACGGATGGCCTCGAGGTCGCCCTTGCCGAAGTTCTCGTATCCCTGGCGGAAGCGTGCCTCGAGTGAAGTGGCTGTCTGGGACATGCGGGGTCCTCCTCAAACACGCCGTCTCCCGCCAGCCTCGGGACGGAATGGCGGCTTCGCCCAATCTGCTCCTTTCAAGCGCCGAAGTCCAGCGTAAAGGCCAACGCTTAACGCGCCCCGCTCGGGCATCATTCGCTGACAATGATCGAACTCCGGAAGTGGGTCATCGTCGAGCGCCCGATGGCCGAGGTCTACTCCTACTTGAGCGACCCCGACAACATCCCCAAATACGTAGGCCCGGTGCACCGAATCCACGGGATGACCACCGAGAAACTGGAGACGGGAACGCGACTCTCGGTCGAGGCGCACTTCCTCGGCATCAAGTTCAACCAGCGCGCCGAGTGCACCCACCACGAGCCGCCGCACCGGTTCGAGACCCGCTCGGTCGGCGGACGGTTCTACTTCGAGGCCGGCTTCACTCTCCACCACGACCCGGGGGGCACTCGCGTCGAGGGCTGGGGCAACGCCTCATCACCAGGGCTCTTCCGGGTCGCCGAGCCGCTGCTCCACTACTTCATCGACCGCCAGGTCGATGCTGACCTCAGAAGGATGAAAGCGGCGCTGACTGCCAGGGTTTGACTTTCCGGACGCCGGGCCGTACGTTGCCCGCCTGGGCAACTGGCCCGTCATTCCGACCGGAGGAGAACCGCTATGTATGGGACAGTGGCACGCATCAAGCTGCAGCCGGGCAAGGAAGCCGAGATGCTGGAGCAGAACAAGGTCTACGAGACGCTCGGCATCCCCGGGTTCGTGGCCACGGCCGTGTATCGCGCCGATGCGGGGGACGACGAGTACTGGATGGCGGTGGTCTTCGACAGCAAGGAGAGCTATCGCGCCAACGCCGAGGACCCGGCCCAGGATGAGCGCTTCCAGAAGCTGGCGTCGATCATGGCGGCCGAGCCCGAGTGGCACGACGGTGAGGTGATCGCCAGAATGGTCGCCCCGAGCTGAGGCGCGCCTTGGACCACGCCGACCTGACCGCCCGCCACCGAGCGGTGATGCCCAAGTGGCAGTCGCTGTACTACGACCAGCCGATCGCCATCGACCACGGCGAGGGGCGCTACGTGTGGGACGCCGAGGGCCGGCGTTACCTCGACTTCTTCGGGGGCATCCTCACCACCATCAGCGGCCACGGCGTCCCCGAGGTGGTTGAGGCGATCCGAGAGCAGGCGGGCAAGCTGCTGCACAGCTCGACGTTGTACTTGATCCCGACCGCGATCGAGCTGGCGGAGCAGATCGCCGCTCTTTCGCCGATCCCCGACGCCAAGGTGTTCTTCACCACCTCAGGGACGGAGGCGGTGGAGGCGGCGCTGATGCTGGCGACGGGCTATCGACGATCGAACCAGGTGCTGGCGCTGCGGAACTCGTATCACGGGCGGTCCTTCGCGACGGTGGCGGTCACCGGCAACCGCGCCTGGTCGGCGACCGGGCTCTCCCCCTTCCACGTCGCCTTCGTCCAGAACGGCTATCGCTACCGCAGCCCCTTCAAAGACCTGCCCGATGCCGAGTTCATCGCCGCCTGCGCCGTCGACCTTCGCAACGTGATCGAGACCGGCACCGCCGGCGACATCGCCTGCCTCATCGCCGAGCCGATCCAGGGCGTGGGCGGCTTCACCGTCCCACCCGACGGCTTCTTCGGCGCCATGAAGGCGGTCTGCGACGAGTTCGGGATCCTCTTCATCGCCGACGAGGTCCAGACCGGCTGGGGTCGAACCGGAGAGAACTTCTGGGGGATCGAGGCGCACGGCGTGGTCCCCGACCTGATGGTGTTCGCCAAGGGCATCGGCAACGGGCTGTCGCTGGCCGGCGTGATCGCCCGGCCCGAGCTGATGGACAGCCTGCCCGCGAACTCGATCTCGACCTTCGGCGGCAACCCATTGGTCACCGCCGGGGCGCTGGCCAACCTGCGCTACATCCTCGACCACGACCTCCAGGGCAACGCCCGCGAGGTCGGCGGGCAGCTGATTGGGCGCCTGCAAAGCCTGGCCCAAGGCGGAGGGGTGGTAGGCGATGTCCGCGGCAAGGGCCTGATGATCGGCGTCGAACTGGTCGAGCCGGGTACCTCCGCGCCATCAGCGGCCACCGCCGGCAGGGTGCTGGAGCTGTGCAAGGACGGCGGTCTCTTGGTGGGCAAGGGCGGGCTCTACGGAAACGTGCTGCGCATCTCGCCGCCGCTGAGCCTGACGCCGGCCGAGGCCGACGAGGGCTACGCGACGCTGGAGGCCGCGATCAAGGGCGCCGGCTAGCGGCGGAATGACCGACACCCCGGACCCCTCTCTGTACACGACCGGGGGACCGGTGCAGGCGGAGGTGTTCGTGCTGCGCCTGAGCCCGGCGGGGGTCCCCGAGCTGGCCGGACCTTGCGGGCCGGAGCCCTGGTACATGGAGGTGGGTGACGACGAGGATCCCGTCGAAGTTGTCACCCGCCTGTCGACCAACCTGCTCGGCGCGCCGCTGCTGACCCACTCGACCTCATGGCGGCGCGCTCGCGGCTCCGTCATCCTCAGCTTCGTGGTGGTGATTCGCGACGACCAGGCGCCCGAGCACGTAGGGGTATCGATCGAACGCGCCGCACTGGCTCGCTCCGGCGCGACCGCGGCGCCTGCGTCGATCGCGGCGGTCCAGGTGATCGAGCACGGACTCCGCCATCTGGCCTGGCTGGCCAAAGATGACCCCACCGTGCAGACCGAGCTCAGCCCGGCCTGGCATGAGGCGCTGGCGGGCTACGTGCCCGAGCCGTTCCAGCATCTGGGTTGAGCTAGGCGGCGGTCCCCCCGGCCAGCTTGCGAATCACCGCGTCGGTGACGCGAGCGCAGTCGGCGACGGTGTTGAAGTCGAGGTTGTCGGCGACGTCGGTCGGCTGGTGGTAGTTGGACAGCACTTTGTCCTTGTCGAACGACACCATCAGCGCGGTGCGATAGCCGGCCTTGTTGGGCACCACCGCGTCGGTGCTGGCGCGGGCCACCTGGCCGCGGACCAGGGGAACCTCCAGCGCCGCGGCGGAGGCGGCGACCAGGTCGCTGAGCTCGGGATCGTAGGGACGGATCTTTAGCACGCCCTCGGCTTCGACCATGACTAGGCGGGGCGAGCCGACGGTGTCGATGACGATGAACCTTGTACTGGAGGTGGGCAGCTCGTGGAAATGGCGGCGGGCGAAGGCCAGCACACCCTCCTGCAGCGTCTCCTCCGAGCCCATCGACACCAGCAGGACGCGGAGCCCCTTGATCGGCCGCTGCCGCAGCGACCGCGCCAGCGCCACCAGCACGGCGACGGCGCTGAGGTTGTCGTTGGCGCCCGGAACCGCCGGCCGCCGCCCGATGTCGATCATGTTGGCGACGGTGCCGGCGCTGAGGAACATCCCCAACCGGGTCAGCGCCTTGAGCTTGAGCAGCGAGCCGATGGCGATCAGCGCCGGTCCACCGATGACCGGGTACCACAACGGTGCGCCCTTGTTGGCGCGCTCGACCCGTTCTGGGTAGCGCCGCGCCAGGGCGCGCTGCGGCGCCGGGTTGAAAACCAGCCCTCCGTGCGCGGCATCGTGATGGGCGACCACCACCACGGTCTGCTCGGCGTCGACGTCGCCCGCTTCGGCCAGGACGTTCCAGGTCGGGTGATGGGGCAGGACGCTGTGGCGGAACAGCTGGGCGCCGCTGTCGATGTCGTCGGCGATGCCGGCCACAGCCAGCGCCCCGACCGCCGCTCCCAGCAGGCGCCGGCCGCGGAGGGCAAGCGCCCCTCCGGCGACGGCGGCGGCGCTCATCAGTCCGATCGGCCACCAGTAGCCACCGTGGGCGGTCTCCTCATCGATGGCGACGGTGCAGCCGATCTGCCTCAGCCTCTCGGCGATCCACTCAGCCGCCTGGAGCTCACCGTCTGACGCCGACGGCCGGTACATGACCTCGAGGCTGCGGACCACCTCCTCGAGCTCGGCCCGATCCGGCTGCCATCCACCCGCGGCGGGAGCCTCTGTCGCGGCGGCACGGCGCCGGCGCGGACCGGCGGTGGCGGCTGGTGTCCGGCCGGCCGGGCCGGCGTCACCGGCGGGGTGGGAGGGGACTCCGTTGGTCGGGCTGTCGTCCTGCATGCACCACGAGCCTAACGGATCGATCAGGCTACGATTCGACTCATGATCACTGACATCGATGCCTACCTGAAGTGGTTCGCCGGGGTCAACAAGCGCGCCGTTCGTGACATCAGCAGCCTGCCGCCTGAAGCCGAGGGTTGGAAGCCCTCGACCGGCGACGGCGAGAACGCGTGGGGCATCGGCGAGCTGGTCCACCACATGGCCACCTCCCGGCTGTGGTTCACCGCCGCCTACTGCGGCGAGGGCTGGACCACCAATACCTGGCAGGGGCCCGCGGAAACCCACGAGCAATGGATCGCCGCGCTGGATGAGTCCGCGGCCCACGTCCAGGAGCGGATGGGCGGCTCGCCACCAGAGTGGCTGACTCGCAAGATCGAATCGCTGGACACGCCTGGAGTCTTCTTCTCCGCGTGGCGGCTGCTGATGATGATGGCCGAGCACGACATCCATCACCGCAGCCAGATCGACGCTTACGCCGGCGTGATGAGCTGGCCGGTCCAGCAGATCTTCGGGCGCACCGCGGAGGACGTCGGCATCGCGGCTCGGGGCCCGAAATAGTGATCGCCGCCGGCGACGCGCGGTGAGTCCCAGGTGGCTGTGAGCGCGGGCGCCGCGGGCACCATCCAGGTTGGCGAGACAACCGTCAACCGCCTCGGCTTTGGCGCCATGCGCATCACCGGCACCGGGATCTGGGGCCCGCCCGACGACCCCGACGAGTGCCGCGCCGTGCTGCGGCGGCTGGCCGACCTCGACGTCAACTTCATCGACACCGCCGACGCCTACGGCCCCGAGACCAGCGAAGAGCTGATCGCGGAGGCGCTGCATCCGTACCGGGAGGGTCTGCTGATAGGGACCAAGGCAGGCCTGACCCGGAGCGGCCCCGGCGAGTGGAGCCCCAACGGCCGGCCCGAGTACCTCCGCGGCGCCGTCGAGGGCAGCCTCAAGCGGCTCCGGGTCGACCGCATCGAGCTGCTCCAGTTCCACCGGCCCGACCCCGAGGTGCCCTTCGGCGAGTCGGTGGGAGCGCTGGTCGAGCTCAAAAGCGAAGGCAAGATCCATCACCTCGGCCTCTGCAACGTGGGGCGGGAACAGCTCAACCAGGCGCTCGAACTCACCGAGATCGTTTCGGTCCAGAACCGCTACAACATCATCGACCGCCGGTCCGAGCAGGTCCTCGAGGCGTGCACCGGCAAGGGGATCGCCTTCATCCCCTGGTTTCCGCTGGCCACCGGCAACCTGACCGATCCCGGCGGGCCGCTGGAGCAGGTGGCCGAAAGGGTGAGCGCCAGCCCGGGCCAGGTGGCGCTGGCGTGGCTGCTGCAGCACTCGCCGGTGATGCTGCCGATCCCGGGCACATCGAAGGTCGCGCACCTCGAAGAGAACGTCGCCGCGGCGGCGGTACGGCTCGCCCCCGAGGACATCGAGGAGCTGGAAGCCGCCAGCTGACGGCCGGATCCCGGCCTCGTCTTTTACGTCCAATGGCGGGTTTTGTTACCCGTCCATTTGCAATATGACAGTCGGGTCAGATAGGGTGGGGGCCAGCGCCCAAGAATCGGGAAACGGCAGCGGGGCCGTGGGGACGGTCCGGCGAGGGCGCGGCGGCTGGTGACGGGACGTGTATCCGGCCGCATCCCTAACCGCAGAGGTGCGTGCAATTTCACGAGTAGTGGCTTCGGCCGAAGTCGAGATCGAGGACGGCTTCATTGTCGCCGCCAGCGATCCGACGGGGTCGCATTGGACGGTCGCGGGAGGCCGTGCCCGGGGGAATTTCCGACGGGTGACGCACCTGCTGGTGCTGGCGGCGGCGGTTGTGCCGATGTCGGTGACGCTGGCCTGGGCCCGTCCCGGTGGCGGCGGTGGCGGCCAGATCCGGATCCAGCAGCCAGAGTCCAGCCTGGCTCAGACGGCCCGGACGAGCTGGCTGGAGACGGCGTCGAGAGCGAGCGCGATGGTGCCCGGCACCTCATCGCTGCCACCCACCTCGCCGTCGCTGGCCCCGGCCCAGCCGATTCCCCCGGTGCCGGGTGGCGTCGGCTATCACTTCCCCTGGGGGCAGTGCACCTGGTACGTCTCGACCCGCCGTTACATCCCGTGGTCGGGCGACGCCTGGTCCTGGTATGGGGCCGCGCAGGCGATGGGCTACAGCGTCGGTCGAACCCCCCGACCGGGCGCGATCATGGTCTCCAAGGAGGGCTACGTCGGGCACGTAGCCTACGTCGAGTCGGTCAAGGGTTCGACCTTCACGATCTCCGAAATGAACTACAAGGGCCTCGGCGTCGTCGATGAGCGGACCCTAACCCTCGACAGCGTCCCGCTCTACGGCTTCATCTACTAGCGCCCGACGGCGCTATCGCCGGCGCAACCCGCGAAGCCAGAGCGCGAGCGCCCCGACCAGGACCACCTCGACCACCGCCAGCGAGGCCTCGGGATAGCTGCTGTGGTAGAAGCTGTCGACCACGATCCCCAGCGGAAACGCGACCAGGAAGGCGACAAGGGCGATCCGAGCGATGAGGCGAACCAGCGAGGCGCGGAGCGGATGAAGGGGCGACCCGCCATCGTCCCAGTCGGGATCCTGGAACTGGTCGGGTTCCGGGAACGGGTCTAGTTCCGGTATCGGGTCGGGGTCGCTATTCGCCGGAGTCCTTCCAGCCGGTGTGCTTCCAGAAGAACAGCCCCTTGGTGCCCAGACGTTCGACATGCATCTGCTGGAAGGCTTCGTACGAACCCGCCGTGGCGCTGTCGACAGCAAGATAAACGGCGTCGGTGGTGATCCGGTCGACGTCATCGCGCGGCGCCAGGTGGGTCCCTCCGGTCACCCCGTGACGGAACACAACTCCGTGGAAGATGTCCTCCTCCGGCAGCGCCGCCACGTCCACCACCTTGCCGACTTGCTGCCCGTCGCTGGCGATCACGGGGCTGTTGGCGACGATCGCCCGCCAGGAGACGATGACTTCTTCGCTCATGCTTCGACCATAGCATCGCGCACGAAGGGCCCCGGCGTAAGAGATGCGGAGCAATGGCCCCACCGCGCCGGTGAACATCCCCATGTACCCCCAAGGCGCGGTGGGTGGATGTATTATAGGCAAGCTATCACTTCTTGTGTGTGGCTAGGAGGGCGGAGGTTGGACAAGGCAAGTACTTCCCCGGCGGGACCCGAGGGACAGTCTGAGGCGGCAGCCGACAGCACCTGGGCATCGATCCGGAGCGTTTTGACATCGACTGACCTGGTGTGGCGCTGCTCCGGCTGCGGCTACCTTCGGCAGCAGAGAGTTCGGCCGGCGAGCTGCCCGGACTGCGGCGCGGACAGCGAAGAATTCGTTGGACGCACCAGCCTTGAGTGGCGCATGGCCATGGCCGAGGCACTGCCCCCGGACACCCTCGCCTGAAGAAACCCTCTACCTGCGCAACTCGGCCACAATGCGCGTGTGGCCGAAACATCGATCGTTGATGCCACCCGCTCCTTCGAGCGCTGGCTCGCCGCCAACACCAAGGTCGTCAAGGCCGACCTTGACTTCAAGCACGAACAGATGGCGGCGGATCCCTTCCGGTTCATGCGCGGGACGTACTACCGGTGGGCGCAGCTTTTCCCGGAGATCTGCCCCGAGCTGGCCCGCGCCCCTTCGCTGCTGGCCGTAGGCGATCTCCACGTCGAGAACTTCGGGACCTGGCGGGACGCGGAGGGCCGCCTGGTTTGGGGCGTCAACGATTTTGACGAGGTGCACCGCGTCGCCTATACCAACGACCTGGTCCGCCTCGCTGTCAGCGCCCGGCTGGCGATTCGAACGGGTACGCTGCGCATCACCCAAAAGGAGCTCTGCCGCGCGATCCTGAGCGGCTACTCGGCCGGCATCGGCGGAGCGGGGCGACCGATGGTGCTGGCCGAATACGACCGATGGCTGCGGCTGCAGGCGCTCAACGAGCTGCGCGACCCGGTCGGGTACTGGGCCAAGATGGACAAGCTTCCGCAAACCAGGACGGTGGCGCCTGGCGCGGACAAGCTGCTGGCGCAAGCACTGCCGAAGGGCGCCGAGCAGGTAGCCCTCAAGAGGCGGCGTGCCGGTGTCGGCAGCCTCGGCCACCAGCGCTTCGTGGCGGTGGCGCGGTGGCGCGGCGGGGCGATCGCCCGCGAGGCCAAGGCCCTGGTGCCGCCGTCGTCCGACTGGGCCCTCAAGTCGCCCGACCCCGGGCGGATCCTCTACCAGGAGATGCTGGACCACGCGGTCCGGTGCCCGGATCCAATGCTCCAGGTCCATCAACGCTGGGTGGTGCGTCGCCTGGCGCCAGACTGCAGCCGGATCGAGCTGACGATGCTGACCGCGAAGGTCGACGAGGAGAAGCTGCTGCGGGCGATGGGCCACGAGACCGCCAACGTCCACCAGGGCACTCGTGCGGCGGTGGCGCTGATCCGAGCCGACCTGGCGCGGCAGCCGCCCGATTGGCTGCCGGCGGCGTCGCGGAAGATGGAGAAGGCGCTCGTCGCCGACTGGAAGGTCTGGCGAGCCAGCCGGCCTAAGAGTTCGGCCTAGGGCGTCTCTGGCTCCAGGCGGGCGGCCCCAATCGTCGCCGGCGCCAGCGTCAGGCAGCCGGCGGCGACCAGCGCTGCCGCGATCGCAGGGCTGAGCAGGTGGTCGGCCAGGGCCAGCGAGGCGGCCGCCGCCGGCAGGCCGAGCTGCGCCGACGCTGACAGCCCGGCGGCGACACGCCCGGTTTGCCGGTTGCCGGTCACGAGGGCGGCGACCAGGTGCACCGCCACCGCCGCCACCGCCATCGACACCGCCAGCGCGATCGCCTGTGGATCCGAAGCCATCGCCCGGAGGTCAAGCTCGGCGCCCAGCAGGACGAAGAACAGAGGCACGAAGAACCCGTTGGCTACCCCACTTATCTGCAGCGCCAGCCGGTCGGGCTGGCCCATCCGGACCAGGACCATCCCCGCCACAAAGCCCGCCACCAAAAGGCTGGCGCCGGTGCCTTCGGCGATGCTGGCGAGCCCGAGCAGCAGCAGCACCGAGAGCCGGAGTTGAAGCGCCCAGCCCTTGGTGACCGACCTCTTCACTGTCGCCTCGATCAGGTCGAAGGCGTGGATCCGAAGCGCCAGCAGCAGCGCCGCGACCCCCGCGATCACGATCAGGCCGTCGCCGATCAACGACGGGATGACCTTGCCGGCGCCGGTGAGCCCCAGCGGCATCAGCACCACGGTGATGGAGTCAGCAAAGGCGATCCAGGCAACCAGGAAGGAGACCACCGGGCCATCCAGCCCGCGCTCCTCGATGATCGGGAAGGCAACCGCCGCCGAGCTGCCGGCCAGCAGCACCGCCAGCAGAAACGGATGGCCGACACCCAGTACGCCGCTGATCGCGAAACCGAGCGGCGCCGAGCCCACGAAGACGACGAGGAGGGCGACGGCCCCTTTGGGGGCGCCCGAGCGCAGGTCCGGAGATCGGATGTCGACATGGGTGCCCGCCGTCATCATCAGCATCGCAAACCCGAGCGAGTAGAAGACGGGAAACACCGAGGCGTGTGGGTCGATCAACTGGAAGCCGGTCCTGCCGATCAGGGCGCCCGCACCCAATTCCCCGATCACCACCGGCAGCAGCCACCTCCGACCCGTCGCCAGCAGCGGCCCGATCAGGCCGGCGCCGACCAGCAGGGTCATCTGGCGAAACATGACTGGCCGTACCTTACTCGCTGGCGGCCCGCCGGCGGCGGATCAGCCGGGGGCCTGACGCCTCAGCAGCTGGCTCCGGCCGGTGATGAACGCCAGCCCGTAGAGCACCGCGACGAGGATCAGCAGCGCTCGGTAGCCGGTGATCAGGGCCAGGTACTCGAGCAGACCTCCGGCCATGGCGCCCAGGAGATTGGCTCCGAACGCCGTGGTCGAGTCACCGACGTCCCGGAACCGCTTGGCGAAGACGAGGTTGGCCACGAAGATCGGCGCGAACGCGAGCGCCGCGGCGGCGACGAAGCGGGGCGCCGGATCGAGCTGCAGGAGCAGGTGCTGCGGCACCACCCACGCCACCGCCAGGGCCACGAAAAGGGCCGGGTACAGGATTTCGGGCGAGGGCAGGGAAACCCGTCGCGTCAGTTGCGTGGCGGCATAGACCGATAGCAAGATGCCGGCGAAGACGAGCGCGTTCACCTGCCAGGTGATCCCGAATAGGAGCGCGAACTGGACCACGTTCTTGGTCTCCAGCAGCAGGAACGCCGCTCCCATGAAAAACAGGTCGGAGTACCGAAGCATCGGTTTCATGGGCCCGCCGGCGGCGCGGACCAGCACCAGCGACGCCAGGGCGATCAGGGCCAGCGTCGCCAGGTAGAAGCCGGGGATGGTGTCGGTCTGCAGGTACGGGAAGGGGTGATCGTCGGTCGCCGGGGCGGGGATGATGGCGGACGCCGGCGTCCAGGGTGTGTCGCATCGCACCACGCCTGGGTCTGGGCTCACGGTGAGAACCGCGAGGTGCCCGACGATCCCCAGGCTCTGAACGCAGGGATCGCGCCCGAAGACCTGCTGGAGGGTGGAAGCCAGGCGATCCACAAGCCAGGTCTCGCGATAGAAGTTGTAGGCGGAGAAGACTCCGCCCGGCTTGAGGCGCGACTTCGCCGCCTCGAAAGACTCGCGCGTGAAGAGGTAGCTCTCGAGCCGCAGCGACGACTGCCCGGTGAGGAGCGTCTGCGAGTCGGGGAGCCCGAAGAGGATGAGGTCGTAGTGGTGGTCGGTTCGCTCCAGGAAGGCGCGACCGTCATCATTGATCGCGGCCACCCGCGGGTCGTCGTAGGGATGGTTCGGGTGCAGCTGCCTGCCCAGCTCCTGGATCCTGGGATCGATCTCGACGGCGTCCACGTGCTGCGCACCGCGGGCGAGTGCGATCGCCACGTCGTTCCCGGTGCCCGCGCCGATGACCAGCACATCCCGCGGCGGCGCGTTGAGGTGGCGGTACGGCTCCTGGTAGAAATCAGTCTGCTGGTAGGCGGGGACGACGGTGATGGGGGCCGTGGCTGTTTGCGGCCCGATCGCCCTGATCGCCTGGATCGGGATCCCGTTGACCAGGACGACCGTCTGGGGGGTCTGACCGACTCCCGGCGGCGTCCTGGTGTACGAAGTCACCTTGTAATAGGGCGACCAGCGGGCATTTGGCCGCGTCGACTCAACTCCCAGCACGGCGAGAATGGCCAGAGCGCAGGCGAGGTGGATCAGCCTCACCCTGGGGGTGTAAAGCGACAACAGGAGCGCCACCGCGATGATGGCCCAGCCGACTGGTGGCGCCCCCAGAAAGGAGAGGCCGGTGAATACGGCGATGCCGGCGAGGCTTCCCAGCAGGTCGAGACTGTAGGCACGAAGCGGGTCGAACTGGACGAATGTCCGGGCGACCCCCTCGCCAATGGTTTCCATCACCGCGGCCACTATCAGGAAGACCGCAGGCAGCGTGATCCACACCGGCAGCCCTGTCTTTTCGGCGCCGAAGAAGAGCAGTGAAGTGCTGGAGCCCGGCGTGATCTGGACCGGAAAAGCCGATACAGCGAGAACCAGGACCGTGAGCGCCGCCAGCGCCCAGGGCGAGAGATCCAGCGTGGACCGGGCCCGCACGAAGCCGAGTCCGATGCCCAGGAAGCTGCCCAACAACACGAAGTTGGCGAAGAAGGACAGGTCCAGGATATTGGACCCGACCCAGCGGATCAGAGCCAGCTCGACGAACAGCATCGTGAAGCTGAGCAGGAAGAGCCTTGTGCCCGGGTTCTGCGTGCGCCAGCTCTCAGCCATCCCCCGCGCATGATAGCGGCCAGGCCGTCGCCTGGCACCGGTAGCTCCTAGCTGGGGTCGAGAACCTCGCGGACCGCTTTGAGGGCGTCGATGTGGCCTTGAGGCCAGGCCAGCCCGGCGGCCATCGTGTTGATGCTGACGTGCGAGACGCCACGGTCTCGCCACGCGCCTGCTCGCTGAGCCGTTTCCTCGACGCCTTTGCGGACTCCGACTCGCACATCTACCCCGAAAGCCTCGACTTCGCGACCTGCCTCTGCGACATAGCCGCGAACCTCATCCAGCGCCGCGTAGGGATCGGATTCGATGGGGAGGTTCATCATCCACCCGTCAGCAAGGCGAGCAGCCCGGCGCTTGGCCGCGTCAACGGTGCCTCCCATCCAGATCGGGATCTGCCGGCCGGGCAGCGGGTTGATGCCGGCATTGGAGATGACGTTGAAGTCGCCCGTGAAGTCGATCAGCGGCTCGGTCCAGAGCCTGCGCAGCAGCGCGACCTGCTCCTCCATGCGACGGCCGCGGGTGCTGTAGTCCTCGCCGAGACCCTCCATCTCGACGCGGTTCCAGCCCAGGCCGACACCCAGCCTGAGCCGGCCGCCCGAGAGCAGGTCGACCTCGGCGGCCTGCTTCGCCACCAGCGCGGTCTGACGCTGAGGCAGGATCAGGATCGCAGTCACCAGCTCCAGGCGCGTGGTGACTCCCGCCAGATAGCCCAGCGTGACCAGCACTTCGTGGAACAGGTGCTCGTGGGTGTAGGGCCCGTTCCAGCCACCAGGTCGATCCGGCGACGCGCCCAGGACGTGATCGTAGATCTCGAGGTGGTCGTATCCCATCGCCTCGACCGCCTGGACGTAATCGCGCAGGGCGCCGGGATCCGCCGAGCTTTCGTTCTGGGGAAAGACGACGCCGAGCTTCAAGCTACCCTGGCCAACCTGCGCTGCCTATTCCGGGCCGTTCCAGGTCCAATGAGGCGTAGGCAGTCCGGAGGGCACGGTAGACCCGGGTGGGGAGACTGCCATGACCTCCTTGACCGCGGATTCCATGTAGGACCTAAACACTTCGCGGAACTCGGGATCGTCCGGAAGGCGGGCGTCGTCGGCGGCCTTCATCACGCAGTCCATGAACCGCGGTTCGAATGCATCCTCGCCACCGTGACCGGCGTGGATGTCGAGCATCCCCGAATGGCCACCGTGCGCATCGGAGTATGCGGCCGGCCCGCCGAAGACCTCCGCCCAGTAAGCAGCCAGGTGTTCGATGTGGTGGGGATCTCCGGTGTGCGAGAACGGATGGTTCAGGACCGGGTCCTGCAAGCAGCGTTCATGAAAAGCTGCGGCGAGGGCCAGGAAAGCGCGGTCCCCGCCGGCGAAGTCGTACAACGAAGGTCGGGCCACCCGACCAGACTACCGCCCCGCGGCGAATCCTACGGCGGGACCGCTGGGGGTGGGCTTGCGGGTCCTGCTCTTGGCCGCCTCGAGCTGCGGAACCGGGGGCTTCCGCCGCCGCAGCAGGCTCTCGAAGTCGCGTTCGCTAAGCGGCTTCGAGAACAGGTAGCCCTGACCGAGCTTGCAGTTCATCTTGCGCAGCGCGGTCAGCTGGACCTCGTTCTCGATCCCCTCCGCGACGGTGTCCAGGCCCAGGGTTCGCGCGATCTCCACGACCGCGCCCGCAAGCGCGGGGGCGTCCTCGTTCGGACCGATCTCCTCGACGAACGTACGATCGACCTTGAGAACGTCAAAGGGGAAGCGTCGTAGGTAGCCAAGCGAGGAATACCCGGTGCCGAAGTCGTCGATGGCGAGCCTGACGCCGAGATTCTTGAACTCCCGCAGCCGCTCGGTAGCGTTCTCGGTGTCGAGCATCAGGATGCTCTCGGTCAGCTCCACCACGATGCAGTTGGGATCGATGCCGCTCTCCCGGATCGCGGCCCCGAGATCTCTGGCGAGGTTTGGTCGCTGGAGCTGAACGGCTGACACGTTGAAGCTGACGCTGAGGGGTTGGCCGGGCGGTCGATCATGCTGCCACTCCTCGGCCTTGCGAACAGCCTCGCGCATGACCCACCGGCCGATCTGGACGATCTGGCCGGTCTCCTCCGCCAGGGGTACAAAATCACCGGGCGGGAGCAAGCCCTTGGATGGATGGGCCCACCGGACAAGGGCTTCGACGCCGGTGATGGCCTCGGTCTCCAGGTTGACGATGGGCTGGTAGTGGAGGACGAACTCCTCGTTGGCGATAGCGCGATCCAGGTCGCTCTCAACGCTCAGCCGTTGGACCGCCTCGTCGTGCATGCTGGGCTCGAAAATCGCCCGGCCGCTACCGCCGGCGGCTTTGGCCCGATACATGGCGAGATCTGCGTTGCGCAGCATCTCCGAGGCCTCCTCGCGGCCGTTCTGAGAGATGGCAACGCCGATGGTCGCCCCGATGGTCATGGTGTGATCCGCCACCACAAAGGGAGCGCTGAGAGCCTCCAGGACCCGATCGACCACCGGTTCCGCGTCGACGGTGTCGCCGGTGTCCTCGATCAGAATCGCGAATTCGTCGCCACCGAGCCGGGCGGCGGTGTCCACGTCCCGGACGCAAGCCACGATCCGGGCCGCGACCGCCGCCAGCAGGGCGTCACCGGTGACGTGGCCGAGGCTGTCGTTGACCAACTTGAAGCGGTCGAGGTCGATGAAGAGCACGGCCACGCTGGACCCGACCTCCCGGCGCATCCGTCGCAAAGCGTGGTCGAGACGATCCAGCAGTAGCGCCCGATTGGGTAGCTGAGTCAGGGAATCGTGGAACGCCATGTGCTCCATCGCGGCCACGGTCTTGGCATCGATGAGGGCAAGGCTGGCGTGATCGGCGAGGGCGATCAGCATTTCGCGTTCGGTCTTGGTGTATACCCGCCCGCTCTTGTAGGTGGCGATCGTCAAGCTACCGATAGCCTTGCCGTTCTCATGAATCGGCGCCGACATCGCGGACAGCAGCTTGTCGTCGGCGAACGCCTTGAGCGCCACGCCCGCTGACTGGTAGTCCTCGAGGACCATGAGTTGGTCCTGGACGATGGACTGGCCGCCAACCCCCTCGCCGAGGCGGTTCCGGCGCAGCCGGTCCTCGAGGTCGGAACTTATCCCAACCGACTCCACCAGCCGCTGATACGTCGGGTCTTCCGGGTCGACCAGTCGCAAGCCGACGACCTCGTCGCCGAGGAGCTCCTGGGCCCCCGTGACGATTGACTTTAGAACGTCGTCAAGCGGCGCTCGCATGGATATCGATTGCTGGATGCGACTCAGCTTCTCGAGAAGCTGCTGCCGTTCCTGGAGCATCGCCACCAGCGCCGCTTTCTCTTCCGCCTGGCGACGCTCATCACCCACAAGCCGAAGCATGCGTACCGTTAGGTCCAGGCTTCGCGTCATGGCGCGGAGAAGGTTGGCCTCTTCGCTGCTGAAAGCGTCAGCTCCAGATCTGGCCAGCATGATGACGCGGCCGTCCTCGAGCGTGACCGAGATCGTCCGGCAGGGGCCCAGCCCGTCCACGTCGAGGGCCCCCGCCGCCATCGACCCGAGCAGGACCGACGCCAGCGGCACCTGCCCCCGGGCGAAACCTATGGAAGCGGCCACCTCGTCGCCATCGATAACGACACCGATCTCCGCCTCAAGGGCGCTGGCGGCCAGGTCTACAGCTCCCTGGATGGCGCTGAGGTCCGAAGAGAAATGGCTCAGCGCCGACAGGAATTCGCCCAGCTGGTGAGTCGCCCAGCTGGAGTTGCTGGCCTGGGGCTCAGGCGAACGCGAGTACGACAAGAGTTTGGTTGTGGAACCCGCTGACGGCGTGGGTCCGAGCGATTTCGCCATACGTGTAGAAGCCGGCGACAGGTGCTCCCCCGGCGCGGCTGCCAATTCGGGCCACCTCGCCGCGGATCCCTTCGTCGCCGAGAACCCCGCGCCGGGCGATGCAGTCAAAAGCCAGCAGGCCGAGTGGCGCGCAACCCTCGAGTCCGGACAGGGCCTCGTCGCAAGAGGCGTCGGTGGCGTCCAGGACCGAGTCGACGTCACCCTCCATGATCCAGGTCAGGCCGCCCTGCGGGATCTCCGCGATGCAGCCAAGCGACCGGTCCTCGAAATTGGCCTCGCCGATGAACCTCACCTCCTCACCGCTGCGGCGGCTGAGCCCCAACGGGTGGGTGATGGCAAAGCGGGTGAACTCGGCGGGGTCGGTGCGAGCCGCGGCCGGCGCGTCGAGACGCTCCAGGTAGACGTCGAGGGCGGGCTTGTCGTTGAGGCTGTAGACACGGTTACCGGCGCTCTTGGTCACCAGCATCGCCTCGCCAACCGTGCGCCAGCCGTGCCGAACGCCGATCCCGAGGGGCCCGTCGGAGGCGACGGCGGCAGCCACGATGCCGTTGTCCATCACGTCGTGGTTGTGCAGCTGGTAGGTCTTCTTCATCTTGAGGGCGTCGCCGGCGCATCCGCCGACCAGGGGAACCGTGGCGCCGACCACGCTGTATGCGCCTCGGACCACCTCCTGCTGGTCGCCCGAGAGGCCGTCTGTCAGGAGCAGCAGCACCTTGTGCTCCATTGGCTCAACCTGGTCCAGGCATCCGGCGACGTCGGCGCCGGCCTCGCGCAACCTGCCGGTGACCGCGTCCGACGCGGCGGTGGCTACCGAAAAGCCGGTTCCGCCAAGCGCGGTAACGACGACCCCGGAATCGCCAGGTCCGCTGGTGGCGATCTCACCGGCGGTGGAGCAACCCACCAGTGGGACGTCGTTACTGGTCTCGTTGATGCCACGCAGAAGCTCGGGGAGGTCGTAGTTGTCGGCGCAGAAAACGATCAACAGCCTGGGGTCGGCACCGGTGATGGCTCTGCTCGCCGCTTCGGCGCCGGCGCTGAAGGCGTCCGAGTTGTTGGAGTGGCCGACGCCGACCCAACGGTTCACGCCGGAGGTGGTGACAGCAAGGGGATTGAGGACGTTGGTTTCGGGGGAGGGATTGGTTGATGCAACTTTCATCGCATAACCGTATCCGGCGGGTCCGAGAAAGGGAACCGTGCAAGTGCAGGGGTCACAACCCCTTCACATCGGCGGTATGCGCACCTGCAAGGCGGGCGCGGGACACCGTAGACTGCCGTGTCAAGAAAGGGAGGGGGCAGCTTGGTCAGCCATCGGAAGCCCATTGGGGCGGCTCGAACGTGCGCCGGATAGTCGCCGTCGCGAGCGTGCTCATCGCGCTCTCGCTGGCGTATCTATTCGTCGGATTCATCGTCGCACGAGGACAATTCGGGCAGGCTGATGACGCTCTTAGACAGAGCATCGCCAATCTCAAACAGTCAGAACCGCTGCTCAGCGGTGACGCCTTGGCGAACGATGTGGCCACCATCAACGATCCGAACGCCGCCGTAGGCCAGCTCGATGGCGAATACGCGAACCTGAAAGCTGAGGACCAAGTCGTGGCTGACGACCAGGTTGCCCTGGACGCGGCAGCTCGCGGCCTGGGTTCCAGCTGGATGACAGCTCCTGAAGGCCAGTCTTTGCGGCAAGCGCGGGCTCGCCTCGAGCACGCGCGAGCCGCTTTCGGACTGGTGACCAGGGTTGTGGCGGCCGACCGGGCAGAGCTTGACTTCTTCACCATCTTCCTCACCGCCCTGGGCGACTTCAGCGCCGCCGGGAAGGCCGGAGCCGCGCACGACGTCGCTGCCGCACGGGTGTCGTTTGGCGGCGCCCTAGGTGAGTTTCAGAAGGGTGCAATCCTGGCAAAAGGCCCCGACATCCCGCCCCAGTTCGTGGACGTCATCGCCGCGTTTGAGGCTGGGTGCTCCGATGGGAAGGCATTCTTTGAGGCGGCGCAAGCCGGCAACCAGGGCGCGATGGTTCGCCTCTCCGCTGCGGTCAAAGCCGACGCCGCCCATGGCTCAGTTGACAGCGCCGGCGTCGCGGCCTGGATCAAGCAGCACTTCGACGACCTGAAAAGAAGCTTCGACTCAGAGCTGGCCAAGGCGTCTGCGACCTGAGTCGAGGCCCGCGCCGGTGAGATCACTGCCGCGGAACTAGTGATTCGGGCTACGCCGCAGGCGCAAGGCGGGGTGCCGCTAGCTCGCTGCTGTCAGAAGCGCTTTCGCCTGATGCCCGCCGCCAGCACGCCGCCGACCGCGGGGAGCCACCACAGGGCTAGAGCGAGGTCCGGCCCGGGGCCGCTGGTGTCCGGCAGCGCCGTCGACGCCCCGATCACGCCTCCGCCGATATTCGTCGCGCCACCGCCGGAAGCGGCCACAGGGGCGTGACCGGCACAGTCGGCCGCGTATATCGGGAGTTCCTTGACGTCGCTGCCCTGGATGCAGATCCGGGTCGCGGACGCCTGGCTGCCTGATGTCGTCTCGAGGATGCCGTGGTCGGGGTTGGCCTCGTTGACGACCTCGTAGACACCGTCGGGCACGCCAGTGACCTCGATGAACTGCGATGGCAGGTCCCAGGTGTAGACATCGCCCCAACCCTTGGTGATGCCCATCGTCTCCCAGATGCCATCTTGCGGCGCGGTCGCCGACGGCAACCCGGTGGGCTGGCACCGGATGTTGTTGGGGATGGCGTAACCGGGCGCCATGTTATCGGGCGAGCCATACGCGAAGTTGTCGACGTCTTCCAGGCAAAAGCCCAGCTTCTGCGACGTTCTAACCGTCGCCGGATCGGTCACACCCGTCGGCAGCACCCGATGCAGCGTGTTCAAGGCCATGTTCTGGTAGTGAAAATGCTGGTGCTGCAGGTGGTAGACGCAGGGACCGGCTGGCCGAGTCCATGTGCTGCCGTCGGTGCGATAGACCACCTGTTCCATCTGGCAGTTGGTCATCGCGGTCGACGGGGACGCGCCGTCGACTCCGGCAAGGCGGAATCGGAGCTCAAGCGGACCGATACCGACATTGCGGATGTCCTGGGTGAACCGGAGGCAGCGGTTGGCGCCGGCGGCGAGTTCGTCCAGGTAGCAGGAGCCGGGGCCGCTGTAGGCGATTGGTGTGCCGGCCTCGGTCGACGGAATCGGCGGGATTCCGCTGAGGTGAAAGTTGGCCGGGGGTGCGGGACTCAGCCGGGGCAACAGGTCGCAAACGGCCTTTGCGCACGGGGGCATCCGGGTTGCCTGGTAGCGAATGTCGCCGACGTAGGAGACCGTCGGATCCTGAGCGTAGGTTTCGGTAACGACAACCTGGTAATCCCCGCCAGTTGGATGAGCCAGGAACACTGCCTGGCCGTTGGTGTCGATGCCGAAAGAGCTGCCGGCCAGGTTGCCGGCGGAGTCGAAGACGTAGAGTGCGAGGCTGTCGCTGACGGACGGGTAGTGGATCGAGACGAGCACACCGGAGTCCGGCGCCGCCCAGGCCGAGGCCGGTAGGTTGATCGAGAACGAGCGCTGGTCGCAGTTGTAGGCGCACGGCGCCGGCAGCGGCGGGTTCAGCAGCCCACTAAAGCTGGCCCCATTCCAGGTGAGCACCTTGTGCGCCTCATCGACCGTACCAATCGAAGGTGCCGCGGCTGCACCGCGGACAGAGCTGACGGCCATGGCAATGGCTGCTGCAAAGACGATCGTCGTGAGGCGCGCTAACGCCGGGCTCCGCCCTAAACTCCTTCCCATCGCTCGATCGTGCCGCAACGCGTCATGCGATGACTTCGTGGCTTTCGCACGAAATTGTTTGCGATTGATCCGGGCCGATTCTGGGTCGACAGCCGGCGTGTCATCCTCGACGGGATCGAAGCCAAGCCGGCGTCACACCCGCTCAGTCGCAGCTCTTAACCCGCCGTTTGCCAGTCCTTCTGGACCACTCCTCTAGAGTCGACCTGCGCGCCGGGTGGTGGTGCGAGATCTAAGGGAGGCCTATGGGTTTGATGGGGCGTGCTGAACCTGCGCTGATCACAAGGCGTCGAGCTCTGCAGGGAGGTGTCGCACTGGCGGCAGCTTTGGCCTTGCCGGAGCGAGTGCTGGCCGAGGCGATTGCGCCGTCGCTGATCCGGAGCCGCCCCTCGCTCCGGCCCGGGGGCGCACCCCGGATCGGTCCATATCGGGTGCTTGCCGGCAGCCTCCACGACCACACCACCGATTCCGACGGCGATACCGCCAGCGAGCGGATAGCCGCGTTTCTGCACAACTACCGGCAGGACCTGGGGATCGATTACTGCGCTCTGACCGACCACTCCGATTTCTTTCCGCTGGCGTATCAGCGCGACACTGATGCCGCCCAGGCCGGCCAGCCGGCGGTTGTTCCGGTCCCCGACATCTGGCACCGGCAGGCGGCGCTCGCGAAGCAGTACCGAGGCGAGGACTTCTCGCTGCTGCGTGGTTTCGAATGGACCAACGACCAGGAGAACCACCTCAACGTGCACTTCAGCCAGAACTGGACAAGCCGCCTTGGCACCGGCGACGCCTCGCTGCGGATGGAGCCGTTCTGGGACTGGCTTAACACCGCCCCGGTGACGGATCCAACCGGCAGCGGCCTCGGCATCGGCGGCGCAGATGGGATCGGGATCTTCAACCACCCCGGCGACAAGGGCGCCCTGAACTGGGACGACTACGGGCTCCAGAAAGGCGCCGCCGAGAAAATGGCCCTGATCGAAATCCACGGTTCCTACGGTCGCGAGGGGCGCCTTGACAGCGACGCCGGTTGGTATTGGTTCGCGCTCTCCCGTGGCTGGCACGTCAGCCCGGTGATGGACTGGGACTGGCACATGTGGACCGCCGACGGCGTGATGGGCAACACGACGCCCGGGGCGGGTTACGACGAAGGGCATACCTTCCTGCCCGGCCAGCGGTCGTTGGTCCTGGCCCAGAACTCTCTGCCCGGCAGCATCAAGGCGGCGCTCGCGGCTCGCCGCACCAGCGCCACCGAGATCCCCGATCTGTGGGCGACCCTGCGCGGCCCGGGCGGCACCTGGCAGGGCGGCTACATCCAGGCCGGTCCCGGCGAAAAGGTGCGCTTGCGAGTTGATGCGGGCAGCCCCACCGAGCCTCTCCAGGGAGTCGAGATCATCAGCGACAACGGGCTCAACGGCAGCGCCCACTACTTCGGCGACAACCCCGACTGGGCCGCGAACCACAGCCAGCTGACGATCTCGTATATCGAGCAGCACCGGCGCTACATCGTCAACGGCACCGCCACCCGAAAGCGCCTCGACGGCGGCAGGCGCCACGACGGGCCACCTGCCGGAACCGTGGTTGGGTCGGCTCCTCTCACCGGGACCAGGGCCAGCGCCACGATCGACGTGACTGTGCCCCGCGGGCCGAGCCCGCGACCCGACGGCAGGCATTTCTTCTACGCGATCGTGTACGCCGGCAAGTCGAGCTTCCCTGCGCGGGCGTGGACCGGACCACTATTGACCAACCCGCACCCGGGGGCGCACCCCGATGCGTCACGATCAACTCCTGCCGCTGCGCCAGGCGGCCTCCAAGCGCCGCCGCCCCCTCGCTTTGCTCCCCGACCGGCGCCCTTACCGGTTCCGAGCCTGGCCCGGCCGTGCGGATGCCGGCTCTAGGGGCCTAGTTAGAAGTCTTCCGGCTGAACAACCAGGAGGCGGTGGGGACGGCGACCACCAGGATCGCGAGGCTCCAGGCCACCGACAGCCAGCCGTAGTTCCCGATCGGCCTACCCAGGATCAGTGCCCGGACCGCCTCGATGACCTGGGTGATGGGCTGGTTCTGGGCGAAGACCTTGAGGATCGGGTTCATGCCTTCGGCCGGGACGAAGGCGGTGCTGGCGAAGGTGAGCGGAAAGACGAGCACGAACATCAGCCACTGGACGCCCTCGATGCTCTTGGCGACCACGCCGACGATCGCGGACAGCCAGGAGAATGCCAGGGTGAACAGCGCGATAATCCCGGCGATCAGCAGCCAGTCGACCACGCTGGCGCTACTGCGGAAGCCGATTACGAGACCGGCCGCGAGCATGACCAAAGTTGAGATGCCATTGCGAAGGAGGTCCGAAACGACGTGGCCGTTGAGCACGGCCAGGTTGGACATCGGCAGCGATCGGAAGCGGTCGACGATGCCCTTTTGCAGGTCGTTGGTGATCGAGGTGGCGGTGGTGGTGGAGCCGAACGCCACCGTCTGAACGATGATGCCGGCCATCAGGAAGTTGAGGTAGCTGATGCCTGGGGGCAGGGCCCTTGAGATGGCTCCGCCGAAGACCAGCGAGAAGAGGACCAGGAACATGATCGGCTGGAAGAAGGTGCCCAACAGCTGGTCGGTGTTGCGGATGATGTGGGTGCAGCTGCGCTTGATCATCAGCCACGAGTCTTTGAGCTCCAGGAGGAGCCTGGGTCGGTCATCGAAGACGAGTTGCGCCGCCATCTAGTTCTCCTCCGTGGTTTCGGTCGGTCGGCGTGCGCCCGTGAGCGACAGGAACACGTCGTCGAGCGTCGGCTTGTGCAGCGTCATCGACTGGACCGCGATGCCGGCCGCGGCCAGCTGGTCCAGCGCGTTCCTGACGTCGGCGTTGGTCTCCTGGACGGCGACGGTGGCGGTGAACTCCCTGGGGTTGGAGTCGATGACGTTTCCATCCAGTGCCGACAGCGCCTCACCCAGCGCCTTGTCGTCATGGAAGGAGAGCTCGAGCCGGTCGTTGCCGACCTTCTGCTTGAGCCCGTTGGGGGTGCCTTCGGCGATGACTTTGCCGCCGTCGATGACCACGATCCGGTCGGCCAGCTGGTCGGCCTCGTCGAGGTACTGGGTGGTCAGCAGGATGGTGGCGCCGTCCGCGAGCAGCTTCTTGATGATGTCCCACATGACCAGGCGAGACCGCGGGTCGAGCCCCGTCGTCGGTTCGTCGAGGAAGATCACCGGGGGCGTCGCGATCAGGCTGACGGCCAGGTCGAGCCGCCGCCGCATCCCGCCGGAGTAGCCCTTGGCAGGCCGGTCGGCCGCCCCGACCAGGTCGAACTGCTCGAGCAGCTCCGAGGCGCGGGCCCGGGCGCTGAGCTTGGTGAGGCGGTACAGCTGGCCAACCATGACCAGGTTCTCGCGGCCGGTCAGGAGCTCGTCGACGGCCGCCGATTGGCCGGTCAAACCGATCACCCGCCGCACCTCGTCGGCCTCGGCGGTGACGTCGTGGCCCTCGACCAGGACCGTGCCGCCATCGAATTTGAGCAGGGTGCTGAGGATGCGGACGGTGGTCGTCTTGCCGGCGCCATTCGGCCCCAGCAGAGCAAGCATCGTGCCTCGCTCGACCTTGAGGTCGATGCCCTTGAGGACCTCGTTCTTGCCATAGGACTTGGTCAGGTTGCTGACTTCGATGACGTATTCAGGTGCCATCGCCCTATCCCAGCTGGCTGAGGGCGTCGTCGACGCTCATCTCGCCTCGGGCGACCTGTTCCATGAGCTCCACCCGGGCCGGGTTGGCAGGCGCGGGGGCCTCGAGACCGAGCCGTGTCAGCACCGCGTCGAACCTGCTGCGGGCCGTCGGATAGCTGACTCCGAGATGACGCTCCAGCTCTTTCATATTTCCTCGCGAGGATAGGAACACCCGGAGCAGGTCCCTGTCTTCCATCGACAGCGAGCAGAACTCGCAGGAGGGGAAATGGCCCGAGAGCTCGGTGTGGCAGGCGTCGCAGCTGAGCCGCGTCAGCGACAGCTCGCCCGCGCAGACCGGGCACGTGCGCGGGGCGATGCGGTTCTGCTCGGTCACTGCTGCGTCACCGTGATCGAGCCCATCTGGGATTCGATGTCGAGGCTCGCGCTGCCGGCTCCGTAGACCGCCTCGACGCGATCGCCCCAGCGCGCCGCGCGCGATGGGTGTTCGGTGCCGTTGTCGATGCTCACCTTGCCCAGCTCGGTTACGGCGCTGACGCGGACGTCCGATCCGGGGGCCAGGGCGAGACGGACGGATCCCATATCGCATTTGATCCGGGAAGCCCCCTGCCTCAAGGTGCCCTCGCCGCGGATCGACCCGGCGCTGGCCAGCAGGTCGAGCGGACCGCCGAAGCCATTGACTGCCAGCGAGCCGGCCTGGACCTCGGCGTGGATGGGACCGAGGACGTTGGTTACCGTGACCCCGCCCGCGTCGGTGCTGACCCAGAGCTCCAGCTGCGGGTTCATCCAGACGGTGATCGGAGGCCACCGAAAGTTGTCCCACCAGTGGCCGCCCTCGCGGCCGCCGAACCAGAAATTGCCCTCACCGCTGTCGTCGGTCTCGATCACGAGGACGCCGTTTTCGGTGCGGGCGACGTGGGGGCCCTCGATCCGGGCCTGGGCCACCGAGGCGTCACCCAGGACGACGATGCGGCCGTAGCTGCTGGTGATGCGGACACCGCGGATATCGCCCGGGGCTGACGCCCCGACCGGGGCAGCAGACGCCTGGGACTGCGCTCGCTCGACCTCCTCGAGCCTGGTGGCGGCTTCCGCAGGAGTCATGGTGCCGGCGGCGACCTGAGTAAGAATCTCTCTCCTCGTGTCTTGCATGACGCAAAATGTAATCCGTGTTTTGCTATTTTGTCAAGCGTCAGATGAGAACTGGCAACGCGCCTGGTGTCCTGCGTAGCCAGCCGGACCACCCACGGTCGGCCAGTCGCGGATGCGATGGCCGGAGGCCGCAGGGCCCCGAGCCTCCGGCAGAGAATGTGCACGAGCACAACGCAGGTGACGCATCGGTGGGCACCCGGCCATTGTGGTGGTGGGATCGGCTTGGGTACAGTGGCGGCAGGGGGCACGACCGGGGTCGCGATTCAAAGGGTGGAGGAGTGAGAAGGGATGGTGGGTGAGCAGAGGCCGGGATACCGGCTGCGACTGGCGGCGTTGACGGGCATCATGGCGGGTCTTTTCGCGCCGCCAATGGCGATCGCTCAGGCGGCCGGGACTGCCGGCGCGGTGGCCATCCACGTCTTGTCGACGCGCCCGGACCTGGTGTCGGGAGGCTCGGCGTTGGTCGAGATAACAGTGCCTGCAAACGCGCCAGCCACCAGCCTGGAGGTGGAGCGAAACGGCGCCGACGTCAGCGGACTCTTCGCCCGGCGGGCCAACGGCAAGATCGAGGGACTGCTCACAGGCCTGCAACTGGGAGACAACACCGTCACCGCATCGCTCGCCGGCACTGGCGGCGCCCAACTCACGATCGTGAACCACCCCATTGGTGGTCCGATCTTCTTCGGCCCCCAGCTCCAACCCTGGCTCTGCCCGACCGGCTCGACGGATGTGCAGTGCGACGCGCCGGCGACTTACACGTACCAGTACATGCCCGTGCTGGGCGGCGGCTTCCAGTCGTACGACCCGAACAACCCGCCGCCATCGGCGACGATCGCCAACACGACCACGACCGAGGGGGTCACGGTGCCGTTCATCATCCGCCAGGAGACCGGCTACATCGACCGTGACCAGTACGCCGTCGCCACCCTCTGGCAGCCCGGCATGACGTGGACGGCGGTGGCGCCGCAACCGCAGTACAACGGCCGCCTCGTGATAACTCACGGGGCCAGCTGCGATGAGGCCTACGGCGCCGCCACGGCTCCCAGTGTTACCGACAGCAAGATGCTCGGCGGCGGCTTCATCCTGATGTCGAACGCACTCGACAACGCCGGACACGCGTGCAACATCGTGCTCCAGGCCGAGGCCCTGATCATGACCAAGGAGCACGTCATCGACAACTACGGTGAAGTCCGCTGGACCATCGGTAGCGGGTGCTCGGGCGGGTCGCTGGTGCAGCAACAGGTCGCCAACGCGTATCCCGGTCTGTACCAGGGCATCTCACCACAGTGCAGCTTCACGGACGCCCTGTCATCTGGCATGGAGTACGTCGACTACGACGCGCTGCTGCGCTACTGGGAGAACCCAGCTCGCTGGGACGCGGGCGACGCCTGGACCCCGGTGCAGATGGAGTCGGTGATCGACGGGCCCAACCTGAGCAATCCTCCCGCCTTCACCCTGGTGATCCCCAACAACGCCAACCCCACGCACGCCTGCCCACTGCTACCGGCGGCTCAGAGGTACGACCCCAACACCAATCCTCATGGCGTCCGCTGCACGATCCAGGACTACATGGTCAACGCGCTGGGGCGCAGACCGTCCGACGGGTTTGCCAACGGAATCTTTGACAACGTCGGCATCCAGTACGGACTCAAGGGTCTTACTCAGGGCCTTCTCTCGCCGGCGCAGTTCGTGGACCTCAACGCCAACATCGGCGGCTTCACCATCGACAACGTTGTGCAGCCCGATCGCAGCAGCGCCGACCTCACCGGGCTTACCAACGCCTACCGCAGCGGCGGTGTGGACGAGGCCAACAACCTCAATCAGGTGGCGATCATCGACCTGCGCGGTCCCGACGAGGGGTCGTTCCACGACGTCTACCGCACCTATGCCATGCGGGAGCGGCTGCTGCGCAACTTCGGCACCGCCGCCAACCAGGTTCTCTGGCGCGGCCTGGCAGCGATTGTGGGCGACAACAACTACGCCGACCAGGCGGTCTTCGCTCTGGACACATGGCTTGGCCGCGTCGACGCAGACCACCGCCAGGTGCCGCTGTCCCAAAAGATCATCGAGGACAAGCAGGTCTCGCTCACCGATCGCTGCACCGACGGCGCCGGGACAGACATCCCCGCGCCGGTCTGCGATGCCACCGTGGCCGCGTATGGCACGCCGCGTTTCGCCGCCGGTGAGCCCCTGGCTGATGACATCCTCAAGTGCCAGCTGCAGCCGCTGCGTCGCGACGACTACAACGTCACCTTCACCGACGCCCAGTGGGCGCGCCTGCAAAAGGCGTTCCCCACCGGTGTCTGCAACTACGGCATGGCCGGCGTGAGGCAGCAGCCAACGGTTTCGTGGCTGACCTACCAGGACGCCACGGGGAAGGTGATCTACGGCGGTGTCCCAATGGGCCCGGTGCCTCAATCGACGTCTCTGAGTGCGCGAGGAGAGGGTGCACTGGGTGCCAGCACGCCGGTCGACCTGGGCGCTCGGGGCCTGCCGGACACGGCAGCCACGGCGACGCACACCTGGGCCTGGCCGCTGGTCGTGGTGGGCCTGGCCGCGATGCCGCTGGCGCTCCGTCGATGGCGCCGAACGAGGCGCACCTAGGGGAGCCCCGAGTTGCCGTACGCTGGTGCTGATGCACAAGCAAGGCGACTTCAGCCGGCCGTCGGACGCCGCGCTGTCCACGCTTGCTGACCTGGCCAACGCCCTAAGCGAGCGCATCCCCGAGCTGTGCGATCGCCTGGTCCCGGCGATCATCTCGGCCGACGAGGGCTACACGGTGCCCGGTGTGGTGGCGCGGGAGGACCTCTGGCAGTCGTCGCACGACAACCTCCAGGACGTGCTGGGAGCCATCGCCGACCTCTCAGCCCGGGCGCCGGACTTCGCCGCCGCTCGCAGGACCGGGAGGCGCCGGGCGGAGCAGCGGCTCCCCCTCGAGAGCTTGCTGCACGCGTACCGCCTCGGCGGTCGGGTGATCTGGGAGGCGCTCCTGGAAGAAGCGCGCTCAAGTAGGACGCGTCACCTGGACCGCCTCATGGAGGGCGCGGTCGTGGTCTGGGAACTGATCGACGTCCAGTCCAAGGAGGTCGGCGAGGCGTACCGAAGGGCCGAGGCGGAGACCTTGAGCCGCGATGTCACGCAGCGCCTGGCGCTCCTCGACAGCATCCTCGCGGGCACCGCCAGCCAGGGCGACATCGCGCTCGCCCCCAAGGTTCTCAACCTCCCAAGCTCGGGACCATACGTGGTGGCGGTGGCCGAGGGGATCGAGAATTATTCGATCTCGGGCGGCCCCGCGGAAGCCCTAGCCGCCGCCGGGATCGCTTCCAGCTGGCTGACTCGCAACGACCAGGCGGTCGGGGTAGTCGCCGTCGCCCATCGCGAGATGGCGCAAGTGAAGGCAGCCATCGCCGCCAGAGCAACCGCCCGCGTCGGCCTGAGTCCGCCGGTCTCCGACCTCGACCAGATCGCCGGGGTCTCGCTGCTTGCAGACATAGCCATGAGGTCGATCCCGATCGGCCGGCAGGAGGTGAGCGAGCTGGATGACCACCTCAGCGCCGCGCTGGTGGTGGGCTCCCCGCAGCTGGCTCGGAGGCTGGCCCACCGCGTGCTCGGACCGATCTCGGCCCTGCCTCAGTGGGAGTGCGAAGTCCTGCTCGGCACCCTGCGGAGCTACATGGACCTGGGCGGATCCGTCGCCGCGGTGGCGCGGGCGACCCATTGTCACCGCAATACCGTGATGAACCGGATGCGCCGGATCCAGGAGTTAACCGCGCTCTCGGCGACCCATCCAGAGCAGTGCGGCGAGCTACGCCTGGCGCTTTTGGCGACCGATCTGCTGGCGGTGGAGCCGCAGCCTCTGTAGGCGACCTCCTGGCCTATTGGACCGCTGCCGCCAACTCAGCAATACGCCGCTCCAGGAATCGGCGCTCGACACCGTCGTCGGTAAGGGCCTTCGCCCGGAGATAGGCGTCGCGCGCCGCGTCGACGCGCCCTAAGCGTCGTAACAGCTCGGCACGGGTCGAGTGCAGGTAGCGGAAGTCGTCAAGGCTGAGCCCGTCAATGATGCGAAGGCCGGCCTCGGGGCCTTCAATCTCGGCGATTGCGATGGCCCGGTTCAGCTCGACCACGGCCGAGCCGGTGAGGCGACTCAGCTCGCCATACAGCGCCGCAATCTGCTTCCAGTCGCAGGGCGCCTCGGCGTGCAACGAGGCGATGGCGGCCTGCAGAACATATGGTCCGTGCCCCTCCAGGGCGAGGGCGCGGTCCAGCACTTCGCGGCCTTCGACTATCCGCTCGGCATTCCAGCGTGACCGGTCCTGGTCAGCCAGCAGGACCAGCTCGCCATTGTCAAAGCGGGCCTCGCGACGGGAGTCGTTCAGCAGCATCATGGCCAGCAGTCCATGAACCTCGGGGTCGTCGCCAAGCAGTTCGACGAGGGCGCGCCCCAACCAGATTGCCTCCGCCGCGAGCTCGTCGCGGCCGCCGTAACCCTCGTTGAAGATCAGGTAGACGACGGCAAGCACGGCGTCGAGACGCTCGCGCAGCAGGTGAGCCGGCGGCACCCGAAAGGGGATGGCGGCGGCTTTGATCTTGCGCTTGGCGCGTACCAGCCGCTGCGCCATGGTGGGCTCCGGCACCAGGAACGCCCGCGCGATCTCGTCGGTGGTAAGGCCGCCCAGCGTACGCAGGGTGAGCGCAACCTGCGCCTCGACAGAAAGGGCCGGGTGACAGCACGTGAAGATGAGCTCCAGGCGCTCGTCGGAGAAGGCGCTGGTCACCGGCTCAGCTCGATCGCCACCGGCCAGCAGGCCGGCCTTGGCAGCGAGGGTCCGTTCACGACGAATGCGGTCCGTCGCTCGATTCCGTGCCGTTGTCATCAACCAGGCGCGCGGATTGTCGGGCATCCCATCGTGCTGCCACCTCTCGGCCGCGATCGCGAACGCCTCCTGCGCGGCTTCCTCGGCGAGGTCGAAGTCGCCGAGAAAGCCGATCAGGGTGGCCAGGACGCGTCCCCATTCCCTGCGGAAGACCTCTTCGAGGGTTGCTACCAATACACCTCAGAGGGGCGGATCTCGACCCCACCGCCGTACCGTGCCGCAGGCACGCGAGCGGCCACCTCGATGGCAGCGTCGAGGTTGTCGGCCTCCAGGACGAACAAGCCGCCTATGGCCTCCTTCATCCCGACGAACGGGCCGTCGGTGGTCAGGGTCTTTCCGCCTTCGACCCGCACTGTGGTCGCGTTCTCGGGCAGGCCCATCGGCACCCCCGGGGTTACGCCCGGCGTCTCGTTGATGGCCTGGTAGTCGGCGTAGACCTGCTTCTTCTCGTCCTCGGGCAGCGCTGCCTGCTGCTCAAGCGCTGTGCCCTGGTAGATCACCATCACGTACTTCATGGCTTCCTCCACATGCGTGAGACATTTACTCAAGCACTAAGACGAACAGTGGGCCGCGAAATCGACAGCTCGGCACTGGAAATCTTTGACCTTTCCCGAAATGTGCTCAAGGACTGAGGATCGCGCATCGATCTATGACGACAGCGTCCGACCGGGCGTAACCCGATAGGCTGACCGTGGTGGACAGACGCATCCAGAGGATCGCCGAGACTGGCTACTTTGCGCTGGCAGTCCTGACCCCCGTTGCCCTGACTGCGGGGCTGCTTCAGGTTGGGGTCCAGGGGCTGGAGTATGTCTTCCTGTACATGGCCCTGGTGGCGGCGATCGCGGTTTTCGCCGGCCTCAGCCCCTCACTGGTGACTGCTGCAGTCAGCTTCCTGCTGGTCGATTACTACTTCGTGCAACCCCTGCACACGCTCACGATCGCCGACCGCCAGGACGTGGTCAACCTGCTCACCTTCTTCGGCACGGCCGGCGTCGTGGGCGTGCTGGCCTCGGTACGCCGCCGCGCCCTGCTGCGAGCGGAGGCGCTGACGCGGCAGCTGGCCGACGCCAATACCGAGCTGATGCGGCTGAACCGGGAGCAGGCGGAGGCGGCTCAGTTCGAGATCCGACTGGCCCGCACCGAGCAGCAGGTCAAGACCTTGCAGGAGAGCGAGCAGTCCCGGCAGGAGATGCTGGCAGATGTCTCTCACGACCTGCGTACCCCCATCGGCACCATCCTCACCGCCAGCACCAACCTCCTCGATGACGCGTCGCTTGCGCCGCAGACGCGCGGGCGCCTGGAGACGATCGCCAACGAGGCGCGGCGGCTGAACGCGCTCGTCAGCGACACCCTCGACGTGGCGCGCATCGAAGCCGACGCGCTGCGGCTGGAGCTGGAGCCGACGCAGCTCGCCGACGCCATCATCGCCGCCGTCGAGCGGCTCCAGCGTCGTTCCCCGGAGCGAGAGGTGGAGTGGGACGCCGCCGCGGGGCAGGTGATGGTGCTGGCCGATTGGACCCGGCTGGGGCAGATCTTCGACAACCTGCTCGGGAACGCCGACCGCTTCGGACCGCCGGGCACCCCGATCGCAGTTGAGCTGAGCCAGGAAGAGCCCGCGTTGGTGACGGTACGCGTCGTCGATTCCGGGCCGGGCGTTCCGGCGGCTTATCGCGATGGTCTCTTCGAGCGCTTCGTGCGGACCCCGCGGGGGGATCCCGGCCAGAGCACGGGGCTTGGGCTGGCGATCGTCAAGGGCCTGGTCGAGGCACACGCCGGGACCATCGCCCTCGAAGACCGCGAGGGAACCGGCGCGGTGTTTCGATTTACGCTGCCGTTGGCCTCGGCTGAGGCTCTGCCCGCGTAGGTTCAGAGCCGACCGGCGCCACTTCCGAGACCCTCCGCAGGATGTGGATGTTGACCTCGGAGAGGATGCGGATCAGGTTGCTGGTCGTGTCCCAGGGGCGCCAGCGCTGGCTGCGATGACCGAGCAAGACCTCGGTCGCCAGGGTCTCGCGGACGTGTGTCGCGATCGCTTCGGCGACATTGGACCCGTAGACGGTGATGAAGTTCCCGCCCAGCTGATCCGTCAGCTCGGCGTACTCCCCTAGCACCCGCTTCTGATCGTCGGTCAACTTGCCCGTCCTGACGCTGAGGACATTCACCTCGGCGTCGAGCGCGGCTGCAAGCCGGACCGACTGCTTGATCCGGCCGCCCATTCCGGCGCGCGCCGGAACGCAGACCACGATCCGGGTGCGGGCCTCCCAAGGCTCCTCGATGTGGCGTTCGCGCATGTAGCTCTTGAGGAGGCGGTCGGTGTGGGCGGCGATCAGCCGGAAGGCCCCCTCCCGCAGAGCCGCCAGGACGCGGATCCTGAACTCCGCCTGCATCGCCCGGGCCGCCTCTGCCGGAGGAAATATCCGGCCGGCGCGAAGCCGCTCCAGCAGCACCTCGGGGGTGGCGTCGACAAGCTCGACCTCGGCCGCCAACATCAGCTCACTGTCGTCCAGTGGCAATCCCAGCTGGCGGCCCTTGAGAACGCCGCTCTCCCGCACCGTGACCAGGTCGGTCAGGCGGAGTGTCCCGATAACAGTGATGCCTGCTTCGATGAAACGACCGACCGAGTGGATCACCTGGCGACCCTCTACATCGAGTGCGGCGACGTCGTCGACGCAGACCACCTCGGGGTTGCGCCGGAGCACCGCCTCGACATCGACCGCTTCGGGAGCGCCCGCCCGCCCCTTCGCGGCGATGGTCTCCAGCTCCGGTGGCAGACGCTCGCCGTGGAGGGTCGCCGCGGCGACGACGACGTCGGTCCCCCGCGAGGCGCGACGTTTCGCCTCGTCGACCATCGCGGTGGTGGTGCCGCAGCCGGCGACGTACCCGAGGTAGAGGCGCAGGTGGGCGTCGGCGCGACGGTTGCGCGGCTGCTTGCGAACCAGGTCGTCGGGATCGGGCCGGCGAAACTCCTGCGGTTGAATGTCCACCCGCGCGATGACGTGGACGTCGCACTCGGGCAGGAGGTCGATCACCTGGTCGACCAGCGTCTTGCGCCACCGCCCCATGCCCTCGTTCTCAAGCGATTCACCGAGCACCACGTGGGTGGCGTTGCCTTCACGCGCGGCGCGGGCGATTTCTTCCGCAACGTTCGCCCCGGACAACGTCGAGAAGCTGCAGCCAAGCTTGGCGGCGAGATCCTGGTACATCTCGATCACCGGCGCCAGGCCCGGGCGCGCCACCATGACCACCATGCAGATGCCGTGACGGCGCCGCGCCATGCGCAGACCGCGCCGGATCAGCCGCTCGCTCGATGGCGCTCCCGAGATCGCCACCAGCACGTCCTCGGGCAACGCCTGGACGCCGCTCCGATCGGACAGAGTCGTCGCCACCATGCGCAGAGCGATCTCACGCAAAGCGGCCAGGTTGCCCGGACGGAAGAAGTTGGAGAGCGCGATGTCGATCCGATCGGCCCGGTAGATGTTGCCGTGGCTCATCCGTTTGCGCAGTGCTTCGGGTGAGATGTCGACGTACTGGATGTCGGTGGCGGTGTCCAGCACGGCGTCCGGTACCGTCTCCCGCACGACGATCCCGGTGATGTGCTCGACCACGTCCTTGACGCTCTCGACGTGCTGGACGTTGAGGGTGGTGATGACATCGATGCCGGCGGCCCGGATCTGCTCCACGTCCTGCCAGCGTTTCTCGTGGGCCATGCCGGGGACGTTGGTGTGGGCGAGCTCGTCGATCAGGGCGACCTCGGGGTGGCGCTCCAGCAGGGCATCGACGTCGAGGTCGTAGAGCATGGTCCCGCGATAGCCGAGCTCAACCCTGGGGAGGACCTCGAGCTCGCCGATGGCTTCGATCGTCCGCGGCCGGTCGTACGTCTCGACCAGCCCGACCACGACATCAACTCCGCGGCTTCGTAGCTGATGGCCTTCGCGGAGCATGGCGTAGGTCTTGCCGGTGCCAGGGGCAGACCCCAGGTATATCTTCAGCTTGCCACGCCGCGACCCGGGGTCCTCCCCGGACAGGGCACCGTCCCGGCTAGTGAGCAGCTCCGTCATCGAGGGCCAGGTTGAGCTTGAGGACGTTGACGTGGGACTCGCCAAAGATCCCCAGGCTGGGACCTTCCACGCTGGATTCGACCAGGTTGGTCACCGCCGCGGCAGTGAGTCCGCGCGCCTGCGCCACCCGCTGCACCTGCACCAGGGCGGATGCCTCGCTTATGTCCGGGTCGAAGCCGCTGAAGTCGGTGGTGACCATGTCGACCGGGACCAGCGGTCCCAGCCCCGGCTCGGTCTTGCGCAGGTCTGCGATCTGCTTCTTGATGCGGTCGATGAGCGCCTGGTTCGACGGCGCCAGGTTGCTGCCGGCCGAGTTCTGCGCGTTGTAGGGAGCCGCCTTGGTGGAGTCGGTCTCGCTGACAGTCGCCGACGGCCGCCCGTGGAAGTACTTGGCGTCCGTGAAGTTCTGGCCGATCAGCCGCGATCCAACCACGCCGCCGTTGCGGCTTATCAGGCTGCCGTTGGCCTGGTCGTTGAAGGCGACCTGGGCGATCCCGGTCATGGCCAGAGGGTAAGCCAGCCCGGTGATCGCCGCCAGCACCAACGTCAGGCGCAGGGCGGTGACGATCTCGCGCCGGGTTCGGGTTGCGGTGGTGGTTGCGGCAGCGGCCATGTCTGCTCCTCTACGCCAGGTGAACGGTGGTGATGATGATGTCGATCGCTTTGATGCCGATGAAGGGGACCACGATGCCGCCGGCGCCGTAGATCAAGAGGTTGCGGCGGAGCAGCGCGGCGGCCCCAATGGGGCGGTAGCGGACCCCTTTGAGCGCCAGCGGGATCAGGGCCACGATGATCAGCGCGTTGAAGATGACGGCCGAGAGGATGGCGCTGTCGGGGCTGTGCAGGCGCATCACGTTGATCTGGTCCATGACCGCGAACTTGGCGGCGAAGATGGCGGGGATGATGGCGAAGTACTTGGCCACGTCGTTGGCGATCGAGAAGGTGGTGAGGGCGCCGCGGGTCATCAGCATCTGCTTGCCGGTCTCGACGATCTCGATCAGCTTGGTGGGGTTGCTGTCGAGGTCCACGAGGTTGCCGGCCTCCTTGGCCGCCTGGGTGCCGCTGTTCATGGCCACGCCGACGTCGGCCTGGGCCAGCGCCGGGGCGTCGTTGGTGCCGTCCCCGGTCATCGCCACCAGCTTGCCCTTGGCCTGCTCCTCACGGATCAGCTCCAGCTTGTTCTCCGGCGTGGCCTCGGCGAGGTAGTCGTCGACGCCGGCCTCCCTGGCGATGGCGGCCGCGGTCAGCGGGTTGTCGCCGGTGATCATCACGGTCCGCAGCCCCATCCGGCGGAGCTCCTCGAAGCGCTCCTGGATGCCCGTCTTGACGATGTCCTTGAGCTCGATCACGCCCAGGATCTTGAAGTCCTCGGCGACCACCAGCGGCGTGCCCCCCGCTCGCGCGATCCTCTCCACCGCCTCGAGGACCTCCGGCGCCATGGCGCCGTTCTGGCTTCCCTCGGCACACCACGCGGCGACGCTGTCGGCCGCGCCCTTGCGGATGCTGGTGCCGTTGAAGTCGGCGCCACTCATGCGCGTTTGCGCCGTGAACGGCACGAAGGTCAGCCCTTCCGGCGACTCCGTCTTGATTCCGAAACGGTTGGCGAGAGCCACGATCGACTTCCCTTCGGGTGTCTCGTCGGCGAGGCTGGCAAGCTCGGCCCGGCTCACCAGCCGATCCATGGCGACGCCGGGTCCGGGGATGAACTCGGTCGCCTGGCGGTTGCCGAATGTGATGGTTCCGGTCTTGTCGAGGAGCAGGGTGTCGACGTCGCCGGCGGCCTCCACCGCGCGTCCGGACATCGCCAGGACATTGCGCTGCAGCAGGCGGTCGATGCCGGCGATGCCGATGGCCGAGAGCAGGCCGCCGATGGTGGTGGGGATGAGGCAGACAAGTAGCGCGATCAGCGCGGTGACGGTGACGGTGGCGCCGGCGTAGGTGGCGAAGGGCTGCAGCGTCACCACCGCGAACATGAAGATGATGGTCAGGCCCGCGAGCAGGATGTTGAGGGCGATCTCGTTGGGGGTCTTCTGCCTTGAGGCGCCCTCGACCAGGCTGATGATGCGGTCGAGGAAGGTCTCGCCCGGGTTCTGCGTGATTTCGACCACGATACGGTCCGACAGCACCCGGGTACCGCCTGTCACCGCGCTGCGGTCGCCGCCGGCCTCGCGGATGACGGGCGCTGACTCGCCCGTGATGGCCGACTCGTCGACCGAGGCGATGCCTTCGATGATGGTGCCGTCGCTGGGGATCACGTCGCCGGTCTCGCAGACCACGATGTCGCCCTTCCGGAGCTGGGGAGCGGGCACCGGCTCCTCCTTGCCGTCGACCAGCCGTCGGGCGATGGTCTCGGTGCGGGTGCGGCGGAGGGCGTCGGCCTGGGCCTTGCCGCGGCCCTCGGCGACCGCCTCGGCGAGGTTGGCGAAGATGACCGTGAACCACAGCCACAGCGAGACCTGGCCGACGAAGAGGGCGTTGCCGTTGCCGAGCAGCGCGATCACGAAGTAGACGGTGGTGATGACCGACCCGATCTCGACCACGAACATCACCGGGTTCTTGACCTGCCAGCGGGGGTTGAGCTTGGTTATCGACTGGACCAGGGCGGGGCGCAGCAGCTCGGGGTCCAACACGCTGGGCATCTTGCGGCGGCGGCTCTTGATGTCGGTGGCCATCAGTGCGCCAGCTGCCCAGCGAAGAGCTGGAGGTGCTCGAGTCCCGGGCCGAGGGCCAGGGCGGGGAAGAAGGTGAGGGCGCCAACGATCAGGACCACGCCGACCAGGAGCCCGGTGAACAGCGGGGTGTCGGTAGGGAAGGTGCCGGCGCTGGCCGGGACCACCTTCTTCTTCACCATCGAGCCGGCCAGGGCCAGTACCGGGATGACGAACAGGAAGCGCCCCAGCCACATCGCGATCGAGAGGGTCACGTTCCAGTAGATGTTGTTGGCCGCCAGCCCGGCCATGGCGCTGCCGTTGTTGCCGGTCACCGAGCTGAAGGCATAGAGGATCTCGGAGAAGCCGTGCGGCCCTGGGTTGGCCACCGCGCTGGTCCCGGCCGGAACCAGTACCGAGAGAGCGGTGAAGCCAAGGATGCTGAAGGGCAGGATGAGGATCGCCAGCGACGCGTACTTGATGTCCCTCGACTCCACTTTCTTGCCCAGGTATTCGGGCGTTCGACCGACCATCAGCCCCGCGATGAAAACGGCAAGGATGGCGAACGTCAGCATCCCGTACAGCCCCGATCCGACACCCCCGGGGGTGATCTCGCCAAGCTGGATGCCGACCATGGCGACCAGCCCTGAAAGCGGCATCAGGCTGTCGTGCGAGCCGTCCACCGAGCCGGTGCTGGTGTTGGTGGTGCCGGCCGCGAACATCGCCGTGTCCAGCGGTCCGAAGCGCACCGACTTGCCCTCCATGTTGCCGCCGGATTGGGTGGCGCTGCGAGCCTGGTCGACGCCGATGGCGCTGAGCGCCGGGTTGCCGGACTGCTCCTGCCAGGCGATCACACCGACACATCCGAGCAGGACGATGGCCATGGCCGTGCCAACCGCAACACCCTGTTTGAGGTTGCCCACCCACCTGCCGAAGGTGACGGCAAGGGCGAAGGGAATCAGCAGGAAGAGGAAGATCGTGAACTGGTTGGTGAACCCGTTGGGGTTCTCGAAGGGATGCGCCGAGTTGGCGTTGAAGAAGCCCCCGCCATTGGTGCCAAGGTCCTTGATCACCTCCTGCGAGGAGACCGGACCCTGGGCTATGACCTGGGTAGCGCCCTGCAGCGTCTTGACGGCGGTGTAGCCGTTGAAGTTCTGGATCCCGCCCTGAGACACGAAGACCAGAGTCCCGACGATGGCAATCGGCAGCAGGATGTAGAGGGTGCAGCGGGTGACGTCGACGTAGAAGTTGCCGATCGTCGAGGCGCTCCGGCGCGACAGGCCGCGGATCAGCGCGATCGCCAGCGCGATGCCGGTGGCGGCGGAGAGGAAGTTGTGAAACGCCAGCGCAAGCATCTGGGAGAGGTAGCTCATGGTCTGCTCGCCGCCGTAGTTCTGCCAGTTGGTGTTGGTAGTGAAGCTGACGGCGGTGTTCCACGCCAGGCCCGGCTCGACCGCGGCGAAGCCGTTGGGGTTGAGGGGCAGCTTGTCCTGCACGCGCAGGATCACGTAGGTGAAGAGAAGGCTCAGCGCGGTGACCAGGAACATCGCCACCAGGTAGCCCTTCCAGCCCTGCTCCTGTTCCTCGTTGACGCCCATCAGCCAGTAGCACGCCCGCTCAACCGGACGGACCACCGGACTGAGGAAGGTGCGCCGGCCGTTGAAAACCGCCTCCATGTAAATCCCGACGAAGTACGCCCCCACCGCGATTGCGAGCGCGGTTACGGTCAGACCTATCAACTGCGGCAGCATCTAAAACCGCTCTGGGAACAGGAGGGCGATGAACAGGTAGATGGTGATCCCAAGCGCCACTAGGCCCACCAGGACGGTCTCCAGCATCAGAGCTTCCCGAGCCCCTCGATATACAGAAGGCTGCCGACGGTGAGCGCCACCAGCAGCAGGATCAGCGACACGTCAAGGGGCAACGGTGGTCCTCCGCGGCGACTCCTGGTACGGCAGATATGCTGCCAGCTGGTCGAGGTGAATGGCACCATCGCGGAACTGGGCGCCTTCTAGATGGACCATCCAGGCCTGCTGGTTGTGGAACCAGCGACGCCTGACCACCAGTGCCGACCGGCGCCCGTCGGGATGATGGACGATGCCGTCAAGGCGGCCCAGGAGCAGTCCGTCACAACTGATCACCGGTACCGCCTTGAGCTGGTGGATGTCCCATTCCGTGAAGAGCTTGGCCATGCTTCCACGGTAGAAACGAGTCCATCAACGATGCATAAACGACTTTTGGGAGCGGCCATTGCGGGTCCTAGGGCTCGACGGCCGAACCCAAGCGGTAGCCGCGACCGGTGGCGGTGGTGATGATCCGCGGTTCGGCGGGGTCGGTCTCCAGCTTGGCCCGGAGTCGCTGCACGAATGTGCGCAGGTAGTGGCGCTCGTCGGCGTACGTGGGACCCCAGACTCGCTGCAGCAGGGTGCGAAAGTCGAGCACCTCGTGGTGGTGGCGAGCCAGCTCGGCGAGGAGCAGGTATTCGGTCGGCGACAGCGAGACCTCCCGTCCTCCGCGGAGCACGGCGCGACGGCCGAGGTCCACGGTGACATCGCCTTCATGCACCACCGTCGCCGGTCCGGGGGCCGGCTGGGCCCGCCGGATGACGGCGCGTATCCGAGCCAGCAGCTCATCGGCCCCGAAGGGCTTGGCGAGGTAGTCGTCGGCGCCCATGTCGAGGGCGCGAACCTTGTCGCGCTCGTCGCCTCGGGCGCTGATGATGATCACCGACGGCACCCGCTTGCTCTCCAATGAGGCCAGGACCTGCCAGCCGTCGACAAAGGGCAGCCCGATGTCCAGCAGTACGACATTGAAGGCGGCGCTGCGAAGGCGCTGCTCGGCGGCGGCGCCATCGCCTACCCCCTCCACCGGGTAGCCCGCTCCAGCCACGGTATGCAGCACGGTCTCGCGCAAGGCCGCGTCGTCCTCGACCACCAGCACCCGCTCGAGGTGACCCTCGGCGCCCTCGGTTGCAGCCACAATCGCAAGCGTACGAGCATGGACGGTCGGTTGGTTCCGCCGGCCCGCGCGACGTCGTGACATCGCTTGCGGCGATCCGCATCAATCTGAAGATCGTTGATGCGCTGTTGACGATCGGCTGGCTAGTCTGACGGCCGGTGACTGAGGAATGACGCGCCTTTCCGCGCTCGCGCCCGGCGACCAGCTCGACCAGTTCGAAATCGTCGCCCACCTCGGCGACGGCGCCTTCAGCGACGTCTATCGGGCGCGCGATCGATCCGGCCGGGAGGTGGTCCTCAAGTGCCCGCACGAGGTGATACTCGGCGACACCACGACATTCGATCGATTTCGTCGGGAGATGAAGATTGCATCGCGGCTAGACCATCCCGGGATCCAGCGCTCACTCGACATCGGCGCCAACCGGAGCCGGGTCTACATGGTCATGGAGTACGTCGAGGGCACTACCCTTCGCAAGCTGCTCAACACGTCGCGCGGCCTCTCGGTCGAGCGGACTATCAGCGTGGCAAAGCAGCTCTGCGACGCAGCCGGCTACGCCCACTCCCGCGGCGTCTTCCATCGCGACCTCAAACCGGAGAACATCCTGATAACCCCCACCGATCGCGTCGTTCTGACTGATTTCGGCGTCGCCCTGATGGAGGGCGCCAAGCGCCTCACATTTCGCGCCCTCAACGCCCAGGTGGGGACGCCAACCTACATGGCCCCCGAACAGGTGCAGGGCAAGCGCGGCGACGCCCGCACCGACATCTATGCCATCGGAGTCATCGTCTTCGAGATGCTGGCGGGACGTCCTCCGTGGGTCGGCGAGGACGTCTTCGCGGTGATGGACATGCACCTCACGGCTCCCGTTCCCGACCTGCGCAAACTCAATCGCAAGGTCCCGGCGACGCTTCGAGGAATTGTCCAGAAGTGTCTCCGCAAAGACCCGGCGCAGCGCTACCAGACCTGCGCCGCGATTCTCGAGGACCTCGAGCACTGGCAGGAGCTGGACCCGGCGGCTTTCGTCTTCGAGCCCGAGCGGCCTCTGAAGCGGGCCTCGGAGGCCTGGGTGTGGGCGCTCGTCGGCGGGCTCAGTCTCGGGTTCCTGCTCGCCGCCGCGGCAATCACGTACGTCTACTACCTGGCGACTCACTCCCCACACTGAGACAGACCGCGGGGCCGGAGATAGGCTTCGCAGAGTGACTGCATCGATCCTGACGGGCGCGCATGAGCGACTGATCGGCAGGGACGCCGAGGCAGAGCTCATAGACGCGGTGGTCGACCAACTCCCTGATCGTGGCGGGGCCCTGCTGCTCCGGGGCGAGCCGGGGATCGGGAAGTCGGCACTACTTCAGCGAGGGCGCGACAGGGCGGGAGCGCGAGGCACCAGAACCCTGGCCGCTGTCGGTGTGGAGTCCGAGGCGGAGCTGGCCTTCGCCGGGCTGCACCAACTGCTGCAGCCGTTGCTCGGCCGCATGCAGTCGCTGCCCCAACCCCAGCGGCGAGCGCTGGAGGCGGCTTTTGGCATCAGTGGCGAAGTTCAACCCGACCCCTTCAACGTCGCGATGGCGGCGTTGCAGGTCCTGTCTGACGCCGCCGACGCGACGCCGATTGTCCTGGTCGTAGACGACGCTCACTGGCTTGACCAGGCGACCATGGGGGTGCTGACGTTTGTAGCCCGTCGGCTGGAGAGCGAACCGGTCGCGCTGCTGGCGGCGGTAAGGACCGGGTACGAGACCCGGGTCGAGCGTGCCCACCTGCCGGTACTCGATCTCATGCGGCTCGATGCGGCCGCGTCCGGCGAGCTGCTAGACGGCAGCGCCCCCGACCTCCACCCCGTGATGCGCGCCCGCGTCCTGGCGGAGGCCGCCGGCAACCCCCTGGCGCTGCTCGAGCTGGCGAGGTCTATGCCGGTAGCCGCAAGCGCCGGCGACGGCCTCCTGCCTGGGCTGCCAACGCTGACCGAAAGGCTGGAGCAGGCGTTCACAGCGAGGCTGGGCGAGCTGCCCACAGCCAGCGGCGTCGCGTTGTTGGCGGCTGCGCTGGATGGTCGAGCCACCCTCGACGAGATCGTACGCAGCGTTGCGGCATTCACCAGCCGGCCCGCCGCACCCTCAATACTCCAGCCGCCGGTCGCGGCTGGGCTGGTCCAGCTCAACGACGCCGATGTCCGCTTTCGCCACCCGCTGGTGCGCTCAGCCGTGCGGCAGTCGGCAGCTCCAGGGCAGGTCCGCCGGATGTACGAGACCCTTTCTGAGGTCATCGTCGACCCGGAGCGCCGTCTGTGGCACCGCGCAGCGGCAACGGACGGACCCGACGAAGAGATCGCAGCCGCCCTGGAGGCGCATGCCCGCGCCGCGAGGGGCCGAGGGGCGGTCACGGCGGCAGCCGCGGCGCTGCAGCGGGCTGCGGCGCTCAGCGCCGAACCGCAAGCCAAAGCAGAGCGGCTGGTGTCAGCCGCGGAGGTCGCGTATGACCTCGGGCTCGTCGACGACGTCCGCCGCCTGGTTGCGGAGGCACAGCGGCTGAACCCGGAAGCGCGTGACCGCGCGCGGCTGGCGTGGTTAGAGGAGGTCGTCAGCGGAGAAGTGTGGTTCGAAAGCGGTGCCACCAAGACGTTCGTCGACATCGCCGAGAAGATTCGAGAGGGCGGAGAGACCGACCTGGCGCTGCGCTCGCTGGTGCCAATTGCGCACCGCGCCTGGTGGACGCGCACTCGACGCGCTACGCGGGAGTACCTGGTGCGGGCGGCGCAGGGCATCGGTTTTCCTGAAGACGACCCACGGGTCCTGGCCATTTGCGCCCTGGCCGATCCAGAGGTGACCGGAGCAAGCGTGCTGCACCGGGTGTCGCGCTTGCGGGTGCGCGGAGACACAGACGCCGAGTCCCTGATGTTCATCGGGATAGCCGCCGAGAAGGCAGGTGACTTTGCCGCAGGGGCGCGGTTCCTTGCCCGCGCCACAGAGGGCCTGCGGGAGCAGGTGAGACTGGCGGCGCTTACCCAATGTCTATCCCACTACGCGTGGGCGACGACCCACACCGGTGAATGGGGGACAGCGGCCGTCGCGGCTGCAGAGGCGCAGTCGCTTGCCGGCGACACGCGGCAACTTCAGTACGGGGTCACGGCGGAGCTGGTGGGGACGCTGGTGGCGGCGCTTCGGGGGAATGCACCCGACCTCGATGCCAGGCTCTCAGACCTTGAACAGCGAGTGTTGGCAATGAAGGGAGGGGCTTTGATCGCGACGGCGCACCTGGCACGCGGCGCGTCGGCGCTCGGCGAAGGGCGGAACGAAGACGCCTTCGAGCACCTCTGGCCGGTCTTCGATGAGTCCGACCCGGCCTTCCATCGCTTCATGCGCTGGACCGCGACCCTCGACCTGGTTGAGTCCGCCCTGGGTAGCGGTCAAACCGAACGCGTGTCGCCAATCATCGCCGAGCTGGAATCCATCGCCGCGACCGCGCGGACACCATTGTTAAGCGCTCAAGTCACATGCGCGCGGCCGCTCCTCGCCGACGCCGATCGAGTCGAAGAATTGTTCAGCGCCGCTCTGGCCGAAGACCTGACGTCTTTGCCGTTCCTGCGGGCCCGCACCCTGTTCTCCTACGGCCGGTGGCTCCGAAGGCAAAGACATAGTGCGGATTCGCGGGGCCCGCTGCGCGGAAGCATCACCCTCTTCGACTCGCTCGGTGCGACAGCATGGAGCCGGCGCGCCCGCCAGGAGCTGCGGGCGAGTGGGGAGACGATAGGACAGCGCACGCCAGACGTACGTGACCATCTCACTGCCCAGGAGTTGCAGATCGCTCAGCTGGCGTCGAATGGGCTGTCCAACCGCGAGATCGGAGAGCGCCTGTTCCTCTCGCCGCGCACCGTGGGCGGGCACCTCTACCGGCTGTTCCCCAAGCTCGGAGTCAGCGGGCGGGCGCAGCTTCGCGACGCGCTGGCCGGCACCGACTCGCTCGTGAAACCAGTCAGTTGACTCAAGCGAGCGGCGACGCTCGCCATCGACGATCACGCTCATCAGGCCAACCCGACTAGGAGGTCGACATGAGCGAAAAGCCGAATATCGTGCTGGTCCACGGCGCCTGGGCAGACGGGTCTTGTTGGAGCGCGGTCATCGAGTCGCTCCAGGCCGCCGGCTACAGCGTTACCGCGCCCCAGTTCCCAGAGACGTCGCTCGCGGACGATGTCGCTCGGTTGCGGCACGTCCTCAAGCGCCTGGGCGGGCCGACCGTCGTCGCCGGGCACTCGTACGGCGGGCAGATCATGACGGCCCTGGGTGAGGATGCCCCTGGAGTCGTGGCACTGGTCTACATCGCAGCCTTCGGCCTGGACCAGGGCGAGTCGCTGGGCGCCCTGCTCGGTGGCGGTCCTCCCACGCCCGCACTGGCCCACCTGGTTGTCGACGAGCAGGGTTTCAGCTGGCTGCCGGAGGAAGACTTCGTGGCCCACTTCGCCTCCGATGTCGACCCGGTGAGGGCAAAAGTGATGTTCGCGGTGCAGCAGGCGCTTTCGATGAGCACCTTCGAGGACGTCATGGGCACGCCGGCATGGAAGTCACACCCGAGCTGGTACCTGGTGGCCACCAACGACGAGGCCATCCCAGCCGACGCAGAGCGAATGTTCGCGAAGCGTATGGGCGCGCAGACAGTGGAGGTACCCGCCAGCCACCTGGCGATGGTCTCTCACCCGGACGACGTGGTCAGGCTGATCGAAGCCGCCGCAACCGTCCCGGCAAGCTAGGAGGAACTGCCATGCCGATGATCGACGTCTATGCCAGCGCGGGAACATTCGCTGACAGCAAGGCTCTCGCGCGGAACCTTGCGGCCACGCTGATGAAGATCGAGCAGGTGCCCGACATTCCCATGTTCCGCAAGAACACGGCCGCCTTCGTTCACGATTTACCCGCGGGCGCGCTGGCCAACGTGGACGGCGACAACTCGTACGTCCGCGTCCAGGTACTCACTAACGCCGGCGCTCTCGACCGTGAGAAGCAGATCGCCGTGGTCCGCCAGCTAACCGACCTTGTAGCCGCGGCAGCCGGCGACCCGTCTTTGACAGAGCGCACATGGGTGCTGCTGACTGAAGCGCCCGAAGGCGGATGGGGCCTGTGGGGCCACGCGCACACCAACGAAGAGCTCGTCGCAGCCGCGCGGGCGGAGATAGCCAAGCTGACCCCTAAAGGGTCCTAACCAGGGGGACGAGCGATGAGCACGATTCCGCTTTCGATCGACGTTTATGTCGCCCCGATGCGGCCGTACGTCAGTCCCGGCCCGCTCGGCCCGGGTGAAGTCGCGACCTGGGCGCCGTCCAGCAGCACGCTGATCTCCGGACCGACAGAAGGGATCCTGATCGACGCCCTCCTCACCATCGACCACGCCGATCAGATCGCCGCCTGGGCCAAAGGCTTCGGCAAGAAGATCACCGGTGTCTATATCACTCATGGGCACTCGGACCACTGGCTCGGCCTAGCCCGCCTTCTCCAGCACTTTCCCGAGGCCCGCGGTTACGCAGCTCCTGAGGTCGCGGGTCGCGCCGTTTGGGAAGTGGAACTCGACAAGAAGACCAGGTACTGGACGTCGCGATTCCCGGGCGAACTGCCCGAGACGCCGGTAGTGCCCGAGGTCCTCAACAGCGACCAGATCCTGGTGGACGGTCAGATCGTCAACCTGATCCACGTCGGCCAGGGTGACATCGATGGTTCGACGATCTTCCATGTGCCGTCCGCCGACGCCGTTGTCTGCGGTGATGTCGTCTACAACAACGTCCACATGATGATGTATGAGGCCGATGAGGCGAAGCGGGAAGCCTGGGTCGCCAGCATCGATTCGATCGCAGCGTTGAACCCGAAGATCGTCGTCGCCGGTCACAAGAGCGTGGGGGCAGCCGACCTGCCCGAGAACCTCGAGGCCAGCCGGCGCTACCTGGGTGACTTCACCGCCATAGCGAAGAAGGGAGGGACGGTGGAGGACCTGGTCCGCGGCATGCTCGAGTTGCATGGCGAACGCGACCAGGCGCACACGCTATGGATCTCAGCTCGAGCCGAAGTCTCCCGACGGAGGTGAACCGCCTCAGGCTCCAAGTCCGGCTCTCCGAGGGTATGAGCTCAAAGCTGGACTGTTAGCCCGCCTTGGATTTGAGCTCTTCGGCGGCCGCGCTCTCGACAACGTCGAGGAACGAACGCCTGGCCGTAAGGACATGCTCGCGCATCAGCTGGTCGGCTCGGTCGGACTTGCCGGCGATGACCGCGGCTGCGATGCCGCGATGGGTCTCGTGGATTCGAATGACGGTGTCCCCACTGACGTAAAGCTGCTTTGCGTATCGACTGCGGAAGCCCTGGTCGAAGGCGGTCGCGGTCGCGATCATGTCGGTCAGCGTGTCACTGTGCGAAGCACGGTCGATCAACACGTGCAGCTCGCGCGTCATCGCAAGCGCTCGTTCCCGGACCTGCTTGTCGTCCAGAAAGCCCTGCGGCAGCGCCTCCAGCTCGTCGAGTTTCGCCTGTATCCCGGCGCGCTCCTGGTCGCTGGCGTTCTCCGCCGCCAGCCGCGCGGCGACGCCCCGAAGCGCAGCCTCGATCACGGAAAGCTCGCGCAGGTGCCCCAGCGACGGTGCGGCAACCCGTATCGATCGCGTCCCGGTCCGGACAATCAGGCGCTCGTGCTCCAGGCGCTGCAGCGCCTCCCGGATCGGGGTGGGGCTCACGCCCAGGCGCTCGGCGAGCGATCGCTCGGTCAGCCGCGTGGCCGGCTCGAGGCGCCCCGTCGAAATATCATCGCGCAGCGCCTGGTAGGCCTGGTCGGAGAGGCTCGGAACGGTGACCAGGCGGCGGTCATCGCCTCGTCGCGTCTGTGGCCAATTGTTTGCTTTCGCCATCTGCTATTGCGGAATAGTATCCGCAACGTCCGGTGTGGTCGCTCCTCCGGAGGTGAGCGATACAGGACCGCCGAGCGACAGCGACAGCAACGGCACAAACTGCTGGCCTGCGTGCATGTCCCTCTCAAAAGGTCCGCCCTGGGCGACGGCGCGTGGGAAGGACAGCTTGGTGACCAGCAGGCGTGGTAGGCCGAAGACCTTTATGGTTCCTGCATCGACGCCGTAGATCGCGGCGATTCGCGCCGGGGTGATCTCGTCGTGGTAGCTGTCGTAGTCCTCCTGGCTGGGAAAGAAGATGTCGATCGTGGTCCAGAAGGGGCCCGCGTTCTTGGACCGGATGAGTCGGGCGACAGCGCCCAGCGTCGGGGCGCCGTTGATATCTGTCACGGCGTCTGCCAGGTCACGGTGGTGGTGAGCTCGGTCGCGGATTCGACCTCGACCACATGGTTGAGCACGAATTCATAGACCGGCCCGCGGTCGATCTCAGCCGGGGATGACATGAACGCGTAGCTGGGCAGGCTCTCCATGCCCGGCACCGGCAGGTGCAGCAGGTAGGGGTTGCAGTACTTGGCTATCTTGTGCGCCGTCGTCTGGTCTGGAGCCGTGACCAAAAGGACCGCGCCGACCTCGCGCGGGGGCGTCGCGTCTTTGTCGGCATCTCCGAGGACCGCGTTCCATCCGTAGCAGCGAAGATCCAAGGAGTAGTCGGTGGCCGAAAGGCCGAGGACGCTCGCGATCCCGTCCTTGAGGACGCTGACCATCAGGCCCTGCCAGGCCTCGATCTGCTGCAGGATCGCGGGGTCACGAACACCGGCGATGGCGAGGGTCTGGTACCCGGCGATGGCCGCCCCTTCGAGCTTGACCGTGTACTGCTCGGCCGGCTCGAACCTCGACCCGGTGACACGCACGCGACGGTCGTCGAGCGCCTGATAGATCGCATCCGAGGTATCCAGGGTGCCGGCTGGTTCGCGCATCCGGAACGGGTCGGCATTCTCATAGAGCATGTGCGCGGCGACGGTCTCCGGCGTGCACCGAGCCCCCATGGCGAGTGGCTCGATCTCAAAACCGTCAGCATCGATGGTGACGAAGACGCCACCACTGCGCGGATCCGTGGTGCACAGGGCACCACACTCGGCGACCTTGGCGGCGTGCCAGGTCGGGCCGGGAGGACAGCCCTTCATCAGGGGCACAACCGCGAGGAGGGCGGTGTCGGTCGCGCGCCCCGCGATGACGACATCGGCGCCGTCTTCGAGGGCGCGCGCGATCGGCTCATGCCCCATTAGGCCGACGATGTGTTCGCACCGGAAGACCGTGGCGGGATCCAGGTCGGTCATGGGTGCGAGCGCGCGTATTCGACCGGCTTCAAGGTAGTCGGCAACGCCCTCTCGGGTGATTTCGCTGTAGACACACGCCACCGAG
>DATMMS010000015.1:0-13560 GCA_035569605.1 Candidatus Solibacter sp.
ATCAGCGCGCCGATCGCCGCCATCGCCGCGAAGAGGAGTTGGATCGACACTTAGTTGCCTCCTTTTCCTTCGGGATCCGGCACCGGCGTGAAGAGATCCTTTGACACGCCTTCGCCCGACGACTGCAAATGGTCGAAATATTTCGGAATGATGCCGGTGGCCGTGAAGAAGCCATGCACCTTGCCGTCTTCGCTAACGCCTGTCTGCTTGAACACGAAAATGTCCTGCACCTTTATCTGGTCGCCGTGCAGTCCGAGCACTTCGCTCACGGCGATGATTTTCCGCGTCCCATCCCGCAAGCGGCTCTGCTGCACGATGACGTTTATGGCGGAGGAGATCTGCTCCCGGATCGCCCGGGAGGGCAATTCTGCGCCCGCCATCAACACCAACGTTTCCAGACGGTTCAAACTGTCGCGTGGCGAGTTCGCGTGAATAGTCGTCAACGATCCGTCATGGCCCGTATTCATCGCCTGGAGCATGTCCAGCGCCTCGCCGCCGCGACACTCACCAACCACGATCCGGTCGGGTCGCATCCGGAGGCTGTTGATGACCAGCTCGCGGATCTGGATTCGGCCTTCGCCGTGGACGTCAGCCGGACGTGACTCCATGCGGCACACGTGCTCCTGGTTGAGCTGCAGCTCGGCGGCGTCCTCGATGGTCACGATGCGCTCGTCGGACGGAATGAAGCTGGAGCAGACGTTCAGAAGCGTCGTCTTCCCGGTGCCCGTCCCGCCGGAGATGAGCAGGTTGGCGCGGGCCAGGACACATGCCTTGATGAATCCGACGGCCTCATTCGAAAGGGTGCCGAAGCCGACCAGGTCGGACGCCTTGTAGGGATCACGGGTGAACTTTCGGATCGTCAGGATCGGGCCGTCGAGGGCGACCGGGGCGATCACCGCGTTGACGCGGCTTCCGTCCCAGAGCCGGGCGTCTGCCATCGGGCTGCGGAAGTCGATCCGGCGGCCGACGGCGCTGACGATGAAGTCGATAACCCTGAGGAGGTGGTTGTCATCGTCGAACTGCCGGTCGGTCAGCAGGATCTTGCCGTTGCGCTCGACGTAGATCTGCTTGGGGCCGTTGACCATGATCTCGGTCAGGCTGTCGTCGAGGACCAGGTCCCGAATCGGGCCCAGCGCGTCGTAGTACTTGGTCAGCTCGTCGTGAGTGCGTTGACTGGTTACGGCCATGCAACCCTCTGAATACGATCAAGACAGATGAAGACAAGGGACATATTCGCACAGAAAACCGGTTTCGTCTCCCAACCGCAACCCCCCTTGTTGCATCACTGTGATCTCGGCGCCGCCCTCATCCCAGCGCCACCGCGAGGCCGTGGACACGCCGAACCCCGGCCGCCCGCGCCGCCCGCGCGCACTCCATCAGGGTGGCTCCGGTGGTGACCACGTCATCCACCACCACGATCTCGTCCGGGATCGTAGAGCTCCATGCGAAGGCTCCGTTCATCGCCCGGCGCCTTTCCTCACCACCCCGGCCGACCTGGGCCTCGGTCTCCCGGCTCCGAACCATGCCTGAAAGGCACTCACGGCCGCTGATTCTGGCGATCTGGCGGGCGAGGACCTCGGCCTGGTTGTATCCCCTCGAGCGAAGGCGCTGAGGCCCCAGCGGCACCGGCACCACGACACCGGGCGGGACCCAGCTCCGCGATACCCCAATATCGGCCAACGGGGCGGCCAGGTGGGGCCGGTCCTCATACTTCAGCCTGTGGATGGCCTCCCGAACGGGACCCGTGAGGGCGAACCATGCGGTGATGCTGTCGAGGGCGGGGGTCGAGCTCGAGCACATCGGGCAGGGGGTGACCGAGCAAGCTCGCGAACAGTCAGCGCATAGCAGCGCCGGCAGCGGTCGCACCGCCCCGCGGCAGCTCTGGCAGAACCAGCTTCCCGACCGCCGGCACCCGCCGCAACGCGGCGGGAAAAGGAGGTCGAGCACCCCCTCGATCAATATCACCCCAACTCCAAGGCTACCGCCTCTGAGGGCAAGCTACTCCAAGTTCAGCCTGGCATCGACCAGGGAGCGGTCGGCAAGTGTTCCGGCAGGCAGCTCGACGGTGGTGCGCGCACCGAACACGATCGGGCTGATGCGCCAGGGCTTGAGGTTGAGCATCACCTTCTTGACGCGCTGCTGGCGATCGAGGAAGAGCACGTCGATGGCGAAGCGCATGAAGAACATGTGGATCGAATTGCAGGGCTCGATCCAGAGCGCGGTCCCGGGCGCCATCGAGGTCCGGCCCATGAGGCCCATGAATCGCGCCCACGAGCTTTTGGCGACTTCGACGTCTGCCGCGATGACGCGGCCGCTCTCGGCTTCAACCAGGCGCATACGGCGGCCGGTTCAGCCGGCTAGTGCGCCAATGAGTGGAGAACGACCAGTACCGCCGGTCCCATCAGGATGATGAAAATCGTCGGGAAGATGAACAGAAGCATCGGAAACAGCATCTTCAGGCTGGCTTGGGCAGCCAGCTCCTCAGCACGCTGCCGCCGCTTGCGGCGCATCTCCTCGGACTGGATCCGGAGCACCTTGGCGATACCGACCCCGAGCTGCTCCGACTGAATCAGGGCTTGGATGAAGCTGTGGAGCTCCTCAACGCCGACGCGGCGGCCCATATCGTCGAGCGCCTCCATGCGCGGCCGGCCCAGGCGAACCTCGTTGAGAACCTGGGTGAACTCCTCGGAGAGCGCGTTCTTGTACTTCTCGGTGACACGTACAAGGGCGGCGTCAAAGCCAAGACCGGCCTCCACTGAGATCGTCAGGAGGTCCAGCGCGTTCGGGAGGGCCAGCCGGATCTCCTTCTGCCGAGCCTGGACTTTCTGCCGCAGCCACAGGTCGGGGAAGAAGTATCCGCCCACTCCGACGACGCCGGCCAGGACCACGGTACCGACCGGCGGCGGGATGAACGGGAAGCTGAGCCGGGCGAACGTGAACAACAGGAACCCGAGCACGGCGGACCCAATACCCAGCACCAGCTTGATCGAGATGAAGCCGTTGACGGTTAGGTTTCCGGGCCTGCCGGCGACAGCGAGCTTGTTCTGGATGCTGACGATTCGCTCCCGGCCCACGCGGGCGTTGAGGAAGGCCCCCAGGCGTTCCAGCGCCGGCCGCACGAAGCGCTCGTTGAACGGCTGCTGCAGCTCGATCTCTTCGAGGGTGACAGTCTGATCGCGGAACTGGGCCAGGCGGGTCTCCAGCAGGTCTTCGCTGGGGGCGGTGGCCAGCCCCCGGAAGAAGATGAACACACCGGCGGCGAACAGGAATGCAATCAGCAGCAGAGGCATGCCTAAACCTCGATTGCCGCGATCCGGCGGATGAGCGCGTACCCAATCGACATCATGATCAGCGACAGGATTATGAAGAACCAGCCCAGGGGCTCCTTGAACAGCGGTGTGATGTACGACGGGCTGACGACAGTCAGGATCCCAGCAAGGGCGAACGGCAGCGCGGTGATGATGTAGCCGGAGGCGCGCGCCTGGGCCGTCAGAGTTCGGATCTCGCCGTGGATCCGGATGCGCTCACGGATGGTGAACGCGATGGTGTCCAGGATCTCGGCCAGGTTTCCACCCACGACACGGTGGATCTGCACCGCCGTGACCATCAGGTCGAAGTCTTCGGATTCGATTCGCTGGTTCATGTGGTCTAGGGCGTCATCCACGGTGATGCCGAGGTTCATCTCGCGGACGGCACGGGTGAACTCATCGCTCATGGGCGCTGGCGCCGAGCGAGCGATCGTCGCCATCGCCTGGGCGAAGGAGTAGCCGGCCTTGAGGGCGTTGCTGAGCAGCAGGATGGTGTCGCCGAGCTGGGCGTTGAGGGCCTTGAAACGCTTGCGCTGGCGGTATTTCACGTAGAAGCCGGGCAGGAAGTAGGCCAGCGCCCCGCCCAGGATGGCGACGATGAAGTTCTGGTTGATGAGGTAGATCACGAGGAAAACGGCGCCCATCGTGCCGGCCACCACCAGGAAATACTCGGAGACCCGGAGTTTGAGGTCAGCCTTGGCCAGCTGGTCGGCAGCCTTGGAGGTGCGTGGGCGGCTGGAAAGGGCGCGGTTGAAGGCGTCCATGGCGCCGGTGAGCACCTCGCGAGGGTTGCTCGGCCCGGTGTCGACCGGGGGGGCGTACTCGTCCATCGCGTCCGGCTCGAGCTCGCGGGGGCGAGACGCCACCAATCCGCCGAAGAAGAGCAGGATGCCGATGGCCGCGGCCGCACCGAGGATCAAGTTCATCGCGGGTCCCTCACTTCTTGGGCTTGGTGGGATCGAACACAGAGAGCGGCACTTCTTCGCCAGATTCTAGGAGGTATTCCATGCATTCGGGCACTATTCCTGTCGCCGTGAAATAGCCCTCCACCTTACCGTCGGCGTCGACCCCGGTCTGTTTGAAGATGAATATGTCCTGGATCTGGACCTTCTCGCCCTCGATCCCGACCACCTCAGTGATGTTCACAACCTTTCGAGTTCCATCGCGCAGGCGGGACTGCTGCACGACGATGTCGATGGCGGAGGCGATCTGCTCTCGTATCGCCCTGGAGGGCAGCTCGGCTCCCGCCATCAGCACCAGCGTCTCCAATCGGTTCATGGTGTCGTTGGGGTTGTTGGCGTGGACCGTGGTCAGGGAGCCGTCGTGACCGGTGTTCATAGCCTGGAGCATGTCGAGGGCCTCGCCGCCGCGACACTCGCCGACGACGATCCGATCGGGGCGCATCCGCAGGCAGTTGATGACCAGGTCGCGGATCGACACCCGCCCCCGTCCCTCGACGTTGGGCGGCCGGGACTCGAGGGTGACGACGTGGTCCTGGTGAAGCTGAAGCTCGGCGGCGTCCTCGACGGTGATGATCCGCTCATCGTCGGGGATGAAGCTGGAGATCACGTTCAGAGTGGTGGTCTTGCCCGACCCGGTCCCACCCGACACCAGGATGTTGAGACGGGAGCGCACTGAGGCGCGCAGGAACTCGGCCATCTCGCGAGTCAGCGTCCCGAACCGGATCAGGTCGTCGACGTTGAGCTTCTCGGCCGCGAACTTGCGGATCGTCATGGTCGGCCCGGTCAGGGCCAGGGGCGGGATGATCACGTTGACACGAGAGCCGTCTTTGAGGCGGGCGTCGACCATCGGCGAGCTCTCGTCCACCCGGCGCCCGATCGAGCTGACGACCCGGTCGATGACCTGCAGCAGCTGGGCGTTGCTCTCGAAGGTCACATCGGAGAGGGTCAGTTTGCCCTTCTGCTCGATGTAGATCTGCCGGGGGCCGTTGATCATGATCTCGGTAATGTCCGGGTCGTTGAGCAGCTGCTCCAACGGACCCAGGCCGAGAACGTCGTTGATCAGCGACTCGACCAGGCGCGCCCGTTCGTTGCGCGGCAAAGGCGTACCGCTCTCACCCAGGACCGCGTTGACCAGCTCGCCGATCTTGGCCACGATGTCCTCACGCTCGGCGGTGTCCTCGTCCTGCATCTCCTCGACGAGGCGGGCATGGACCCGCGACTTGAGCCGTACGAACTGCGCCTGGGCGGCGGTCGGCTTGACCAGGGCGGCGGCGGCGCGGCTGCTGGGCGTGGCTCCAGACGTGCGCCCACCACCCGGTGAGGTGGGCGCCAGCGGCGGCCGCACCGGACCCGCCGGAGCCGCGGGCGCGATCCGAGAGGGTGCGGCCGGCGCCGGCGCCTCGGTCGGTGCGGCCACCGTCAGCCGCGGCGGCGCGGGCGCCTGGCCTGACTCTTCGACGGCTTTCTTCTGGACCCGTTCAAGCAATCCCATCAGTCCATTGTCTCCCAGCTATCCATCATCGCCGCCCAAACAGCATGCCGCGGTTACGCGGCGGTGGCGGTGCGGTGCGGATTTTGTCGGGCAGGAGGTGGGCGGCGAGCTGCCTGACTCGCTGGCTCGCCTCGACCTCGGGGTTGTTGATGACAAACGGAACGCCGCGGTTGATGGAGTTGACGATGGTTCGGGGGTCGTGCGGCACCTGGATCGTGATCGGGAACTTCAGATGCGACTCGATGCTGTCCTTGTTGAACTCGGTGTGCGCCTCGCTGCGGTTCAAGACCAGGGTCACGGCGCCAGTCGGAATGGAGATCGACTCCAGCAGCCTGAGCGCCAGCTTGGCGTTCTTGACCGACGTGATGCTGGGAGCCGTGACCAGGATCACGTTGGAGGCCATGTCCAGCGCCGTCAGGGTGACGTCGCCCAGGTTTGAGCTGGTGTCGACAACTACGAAGTCGAACATCCTCCGCAGCAGCTCCAGGATCTTCTGCACGTGTTCGGGAGCCACCAGGTCGGCCAACTCGGGGCTGGTCGCCGCCGGCAGCACCCGGATGCCGGCGGGCCCGTCGGCCATGACGTCAGACACGAAGTCGGCATCCATCTGGTCGATGGCCGCGACGAGGTCGGAGATGGACTGCGTCTGGGGCAGGTTGAGGAGGACGCCGACATCCCCGAATTGGAGGTCGAGGTCGACCAGCGCCACCCTGGCGCCCGCCTCGCGGGCCAACGCACAGGCGAGGTTGGCAGCCAGCACCGACGTCCCGACCCCGCCCTTCCCGCCATAGAAGACGACCAGCTCGCCGTAGGTCTGGGCCGCCGCCGTCGGCGAGGGCTCGGGCGCCCCGGGTTCGACGCCGCCCGGGGCCAGCTGGGCCGCGCCGCCGGCCGGCTCTGCTGGTGAGATCTCAGCGACTGGCTCAGCAGCCGGCGCCTCGGGGGCGGTGATCGGCGCGGCGCCGTCGGTTGCGGGAGAGAGCTCGGCCCCGGCCTCCACGGCCTCGTCAGGGGTCGCGGCAGGCTCCACCTGCGTGCTGGCGTCAAACTCGCCGGCACCGTACGCGGCGGGCTCCGCCTCGGGGGGAGCCTCGACGTCAGTGGGTTGCTCCTCAGTCGGCTGCTCGTCGCTGGGCTCCGGCCCGGTAGGCGCCGCATCGGGGGCCTCCGCCGGCGCGGTCTCCGCCGCCGTCTCAACGACCGCCTCTGGCGAAGGGGGCTGGGCGACGGGGAGCTCGGGCGCTGCCACGTCTGGCGCGGGCGGCGCCTCGGCCGGGGCCGGCGGCGTCGCCGAACCGGGAGGGCCTGCCGCCGCGCGGCTGTAGGTCTCCTTGCGCTGCTCGAGCTGGTGCACCCGGCGAACGCTGGCGATCAGCTCGTCCCCGGAGAACGGCTTGATCAGGAACTCCCGCGCCCCTGACTGCATCGCCCGGCGCAGGTAATCCCGCTCGCCCTGGACCGACATGATGATCACCGGCGAGTCGGGAGCCTCAGAGGCCAGGATCTCGGTGGCCTGGATGCCGTCCATCTCGGGCATGTTGACGTCCATCAGGACGACGTCGGGGTGGAGCAGCTTGGTCTGCTCGATCGCCTCCCGCCCTGTGCCCGCGGTCCCGACGACGTCGATGTCGGGTTCGAAAGCCAGTAGCTTGCGGAGATTGTCGAGCGTGGTCGAGATGTCGTCGACGATGAGAACGTTGATGCCGTTGGCCACTTCTTAGCTTGCTGTGGGAGGAGGCCGGCGAACCGGCCCCCTCGAATCAGCTCCTACCCGGGGATGTGGAACCGAGCGTTGAACTGCGGCAGGGTGAATCCACCGCTGGTGACGACGTCGTTCTTCTCGGCGTCGGCCTGCGAGCGCAGTACGTACTTGTAGGTGCCGTTGGCGAACAGCACCGACAGCGCCTCCGCGTCATCGACAGTCACGAACACGACGAAGCTGGAGGAGATGCCCTGGGTGTTGGCGCTGGCAACCGGGCCGACATGCGAGATCCTGAGGTTCTGGAACGCCACCTGCCAGACGCCGGGGTTGGGCGACCAGAGAATGTCGACCCGATCGTCGGGCTGAATGAACCCGCCAATCTGCTGCAGCTCGCCTCCCCCTGGGATCGAGAGCGCGACCTGCCCCGCCGGGATGTCGAGGTAGGGCTTCTTCACCGGCGGCAGCTTGGACAGCGTCGAGACCAGGGTCGAGCTGGACAGCGCCGAGTTCTTGCTCAGGGCCACCGCCGCGTATTGACCGCTGACCTGGCTGATCTTGTTGAAGGCGCCCGCCGGGACCTGCTCCGGGGCGAAGGTCTCGATGCGGACGATCTGGTCCGAGATCTGCTGGCCAGCAGGGATATCCACAGACGCGACGACCACGTTTATGTTGCGCGTCCCCTGGTTGCTGCCCGTCCCCCCTCCCCTTCCGAAGAGGATGAAGATGAAGAAGGCGACTGCGGCAATCAGGATGCCAAGCACCATCAGTAAGCGGTTACTTCTTGGTCTTGCGTCTGTGGCCACTTACGGATTCACCTCCAAGGTAGCGAAATCAAGGACTGATATAGGGACGGATAAAAGAGCCCGTATGAGGGTCGACCGCATTATGCCTACTTGGCCGCGAAATGAGTAGTGCTTTCTAAAGAAAGAGGGAGCCGGTTGGAACCGGCTCCCTCTACTGGCGGCAGCTTCCTTACTGGCCGAGACCAGCCGAAATGTTCGAGAAAACGTTCTTGACCTGGTTGCCAAGAAGGATGAGGATCACGATAACGACGACTGCGATAAGGACCAGGATGAGGGCGTACTCAACCATCCCCTGACCTTCCTCGTCGTCCTCGCGGTGCATGAGTTCAGAGATCTTGAGATAAAGACTTGAAAGCAAGTTATGCCACCTCCTTTTCGACGCCGGACCTCCGAACGCCGATTGATGCGGCTATTGTGTAGCACGCCGCGACGAAACCGTCAACGTGCCCATCGCATATCGGTAACGGTAGCGTCACGATCCATCATCGCACAAGCGCCCCGGCCTATCCCTGGTCGAGGCGGAACTCCATCCGGATCTCGGTGCCCTTGCCCGGCTGGCTCTTGATCTCCAGGACCCCATGTTCGAGTTCGGACCGCTCTCGCATGCTGACCAGGCCGAGGTTGCGGTTCTCAGCCAGGCCGGCCTCCACGGCGCGTACGTCGAACCCGACCCCGTCGTCCCGAACGCTGGCGTAGATCCGGTCGCCGGTCAAGTTCAAACCGACCTCGACCATCTTGGCCTGGGAGTGCTTGTGGGCGTTTGTCAGAGCCTCCTGGATGATTCGGAACAGGGTGCCTTCGATATTGCCGGGAAGCCGCCGCTCCTCACCCACGACGTTGAGACGGACCAGAATTCCCTGCTGTTCGGTGTACTCGCGGGTGTAACGACGCAGCGTCGGCACCAGCCCCAGGTCGTCAAGGGTCATCGGCCGAAGGTCGAAGATAAGCTGCCGGGTCTCGTCGAGAGCGTTGCGGACCGAGCTCTTGAAGTCCTGCAGCTCGCTCATGATGGCATCCGGCTTGTGGACCAGCCGTTCCAGGATTTCCGCCTGCAGGACCAGGTTGCTCATCGATTGCGCGGGCCCGTCGTGCATGTCGCGGGCGATCCGCATTCGCTCTTCTTCAATGATCTGGAACACCTGGCGCGAGGTGTTCCGGTAGGCGTTTGACTCCTGCTCCGCGGCGCTGCCCCCGACGCCGCTGAGGGCGTCAGCCAGCAGCTCAAGATCGGTGCGAACCTCTTTGAGGCGATCCTTGGCGTCGCCCACGCGGTCGGTCAGGTCGTCGAATCGCTGCTCGGCGAGAGCGAGCTCGCGCGTCGCCGCGCTGAACTCGTCAAACGCCTCCCTTACCTCGTCGGGGCCGTATCGATCGAGGCCGCTCAGCATCACCAACCGAACGGACTCGGCGGCGTCCCGTCGTTCCTGGTGCCTGTTGATCCTGGCTTGCAGCTGGCGGTACTGGCGCTCGATCAAGGCGATCTCTTCCTCGATCCGGATGACCCTGTTGGCGAGCACCTCGCGGAGGGTGACGGCCGGGACAGCCACCTCATCGGGCGCGCTCTCGGTGCCCAGGTCCGGGCTCGGCGCGACGCTGTCTGTCATGCGCGCAAGGGAGCGCCGCTGCGCAACATTGAACTAATATAGCCCACGTTGAACGCGAGTCCTGATTCTGCGCGTCCAAGTTCAGGACCGGGATTCTTGATCTTCGGGCGGTTGCTCCCGGGATCGCTGTTCCTTCTTCTTGGAGTGGTACAGGTACAGCTGGTCGTCGATCAGCTCTGGAGCGCCCACAATTCAGGCCCCGACATCGGGGGGGTCGCGCTGATCCTCAACCGCCTCTTGTTCCTGGTCTTCGCTGGTGGCGTTGCCCTGGTCTACGTGGCCCGCAAGCCGGCGCGGTCGACCCGCAAGAACCCCGTCGCCTTCATAGTTTCGATGTACGCCAGCTTTGTGCTGCTGGCGTTTCGCCCCCTCGCCTCCTGGTTGCGGTTGTCGCTCCCGGCGAATGACGGGACCGGCGCATTGATCGTTTCCAATCTCCTCCTCATCGGCGGCTTGGCCATCAGCGCCACGGCTCTGGCCTATCTGCGGTTCAACTTCAGCATCTTGCCCGAGGCCCGTGACGTTGTTGGGGGCGGCCCATACCGGTTGGTGCGGCATCCCATCTACCTCGGCGAGATCATCAGCGGACTGGGATTGCTGGTGGTGCTGCCAAGCCCGTGGCTGCTGGCGATCCTGGTCAGTTTCGTAGCCGCCCAGCTGTACCGGACCCAGGTCGAGGAAGCCACCCTGACCCAGGCCATACCCGGCTACGCGGACTACGCCCGGCGCACCCACTACCGGCTCATTCCCGGCGTGATCTGATGGCCCAGCCCGCCCCCCCGGTGACCGGGCGCCTGAGGCGGGTCGGGCTGCCTCAGCTGCTGATCGGGGCAATCCTGCTGCTGGCGATCATCCCCGCCACGGCGCCGGTGAGCGATCCGGACTTCTTCTGGCACCTTCGCGTCGGTCGGTGGATTCTCGACCACGGCATGATCCCGACCCACGACCTCTTCACCTTCACGGTGCCGGACCATCGCTTCGTCGCCCACGAGTGGCTGAGCGAAGTGATCATGGCGGTGCTCACCGGGATCTTCGGCCTGGGTGGCGTGACAATCTACTTCGCCATCATCACCTGGGGCGGCTTCCTGGGCATCCTTCGGACCGTTCGCGCCGGCTATGTCATCGCCGGCGCCGGGCTGGCGATCGGGTTCCTGGCCGGCGGCCCGATATGGGGGCCGCGGACGCAGATGATCACCTTCGCGTTCGTGGTCGTGCTTCTGCTCTGGCTAAGGCGTTTCCGGGAGAGCCATGACCGCCGATGGCTCTACCCGATCCCTATCCTCTTCGTGTTCTGGGTCAACCTCCACGCCGGGTTCACCATCGGCCTCATCTTCCTGATCGTGACCGTCGCCGGGGAGTGGGCCCGCGAGTGGTTCCGGGCTCGCGCCGGCGCCCGGGCAGACGTGGCCGCCACGCCCATGCGACCGCTGATGGCTGTCCTGGGCCTGTCACTGGTCGCGGTGCTGCTCAACCCCAACCTCGCCGCGATCTACGTCTACGCCGCCCAGACCCAGTTCAGCACCGCCCAGCAGAAGCTGATCGTGGAATGGTTCTCCCCCGACTTCCACCTGATCGAGCTGCGGGCATTCGAAGCCATGCTCCTCCTGGTCATCTGCCTGCTGGTGGGCTCGCCCCAGAAGCCACGGCTGACCGACATGCTGCTGCTGCTGGCGGGCTTGGTGCTGGCGCTCCAATCGGTCCGGCACATAGCGCTCTTCGTCGCCATCGCCACGCCCATCATGATCGAGCTGGGACAGGCCACCTGGGAGGCCAACCGCGTACGGCTACCCCGCTTGCGAGAGCCCCGTCCGAGCGGTCTGATCGGAGGGATCAACCTTGCGGTGCTGGCGCTGCTCGGGGTGCTCGCCCTATCGCACGTGCTCCCAGCCATACAGTCCGGGTTTCGCTCGAAGGCGGTGACGCGGGACTACCCGGTTGCCGCGGTGGACTTCGTCGCGTCGGACCCGCCGCCCGGGCATGTCTTCAATCAGTACGGCTGGGGCGGTTACCTCGTCTACCGGATGTGGCCACAGCTTCCGGTGTTTATCTACGGCGACGCGGCTGTCATGGGCGACCCCTTCCTCAACGAGTACCAAAGCGTGGCGGTCCTCCAGCGGGACTACCTGGGAGTCCTCGATCGACGCGGCGTGACGTGGGTGATCTACTCCACCGGACAGCCTCTGGAGGTGGTCCTCCAGCAAACCCCCGGCTGGAGGCTGGTCTACCAGGACAAGGTGGCCTCGGTGCTGGTTCGATCTGGGCCCGAGACGGAGAGCTATCTGGCCCGTTATGCAGCCCGCTGATAGGCCGGTCTCACCCCTAGCCGGCGCGGTCCGCCTCTCCCAGGTTTTCGGGCTCCGGCTCTTCTTCCGGCGCGACTCCAGGGAGAAACTGATCGTCGGCGCCACCATCCTCGCCGCCGCCGGCTTCGTGGTGCAGGCAGTCATCCAGTTTGGCCTGCTCGGCAGCAGCTCCTTGCAATACGACTACCTGCCGTATTTCAACGCCGCCAGCACGCTGAACCACGGCGGCAACCCCTACTCAGTCTTCCTGCAAACCTGCGCGACAGAGTGGTGCAACGTGGGTTATATCTATCCGCCGCTGCTGGCGGAGGCGTTTCGCCCACTGGCGCTGTTGCCTCTACACGCGGGCGCATACATCTGGCTCGCCTTGACGTACCTCTTCTTCGCCGCTTCGGTGACCGCGGTCGATCGTACCGTCGGCAGCAGCTTGAGCCGGGGTGCCAGGTCCGCGCTGCTGCTGGCGGCGCTCCTGTTCGTTCCTCTTTACGCCAGCTTCTACTTCCTCCAGGTCAACACTCTGGTCCTGCTCATCCTGGCCCTTGCCGCTTGGGCCTACACTCGCGGCCAGGACGGCGTCGCCGGCGCCTGGTTGGGGGTGGCGACGGTGCTGCGCGTGACGCCCCTGATCCAGGCTCCGATGCTGTTGCGTCGATGGCGCGACCTGCGGCGCCCCTTTGGGCCGCTGGCCTTTGGCCTGGTCGGTCTCGGGCTACTGGCCGTACTGACCCTACTGACACGGTCCACCATCGACTATCTCGGCACCGTTCTTCCCCGCCTCGGGGGCAGCACCGCCATGCTTGACAACCAGTCTCTACCCGGCGTGCTCTTGCGGCTGCAGGCCCTCACCGGCCTCGCGTCGGTCACCTGGGTCAAGGTCCTCACCCTGGTCCTGCAGCTCGGTCTGGTGGCGCTGACGTGGTGGCGCAGCCTGCGATTGGAGGGCAGAAAGCAGCGAGCAGCAGTCTTCGCCGCCTTTCTGGCGGTGACGCCAATAATCTCGAGCATCACCTGGAACCACCACCTGGTGACCGAGCTGCTGGTGCTGGCGCTGCTGGCCCCGTCGCTTCGAGTTGGATCGAGGGCATGGTGGCTGACCCTTGTCAGCTATCCGCTGCTGTGGATGTCGCGGGATGTCACCGACCCTGTGGTGACCGGGCTGGGGCTGGCGTTTCCAAGCGGCTTCGCGATCCTGCCGTTTGTCGTACTGACCAGCGTCAACCTGCTGGGCATGCTGCTGCTCTGGCTAGCCTGCCTCAACCTCCTGCGAACCTATCGCGCCGCGGTTGAGCCCGCTGCGACCTTGTAGAGCCGGGCCATGCCAGAGGTGGCCACAACCGGCCACCCTGCGATCTGCCCTGGGTCGCGTCCGCCCAGCCCACGCTCGTA
>DATMMS010000016.1:0-46023 GCA_035569605.1 Candidatus Solibacter sp.
GAGGACCGAATCGCCATGGCCCTGGGCGGCCGCGTGGCCGAGGAGGTCATGTTCGGTGAGATCACCTCGGGCGCCGGAGACGACATCCGTCGGGTCACCGACATCGCCAAGAAGATGGTCACCGAGCTGGGCATGTCGACCCGACTCGGCCCGCGGGCCTTCGGCCAGCGCGAGGAGATGGTCTTCCTCGGCCGCGACCTGGGCGAGCAGCGCAACTACTCCGAGGAGATGGCGGGCGAGATCGACGAGGAGATCCATGCCATCGTCGACGCCGGCTACAAGAAGGCCAAGGAGATCCTGACCCGCCGCAAGGCCGACATGATCAAGCTGGCGGAGTACCTCAAGGAGGTCGAGACCATCGATGGCGACGACCTCGACAAGATCCTCCGCGGCGAAGAGGTCATCCCCAGCGGACCGTCGATCACCGAGCAGGCGAGGACGCGCGAGGCTAAAGTCGCCAAGGACGCCAAAGAGGCCGAACGCAAGGCTAAGGAGGGCGCTAGGCCCTTTAGGCCAGAACCTTCGCCTTCGTAGGACTCTCGCCCTCCTAGGCGCCCGATCCGGGCGTCGGCTCCTACGCTTCTCGCTCACGTACTTTTCGTACGCTCGCTGCGCGTGCTCGTCGCCTCCTTCGCCTCAGCCGCCGAGGAGGGCTCGTAGGTTAGGAGCTGAGCCTCTCCTCTAGCTCTGCGAGCAGCTCGGCCGGAGGCTTGACGGCCAGCGACTCCACCTGAAAGTTGGCGCTGGTGAGGTCGAGAGTTCCCGTGATCGCGTTGGGCACGGCCACTACGAAGATGCCGGCGGCCCGCGCGGCGGCGATGCCGTTGGGAGAGTCCTCGAAGACCACGGCCTCGCTGGCGGCGACGCCAAGGCACTCCAGGGCGGCGAGGTACAGGTCCGGGTAGGGCTTGGTCAGCGCGACGTCGTCGCGGCACCGGATGCAGCCGAACGCCTCCAGCACGCCTCGCACGTCAAGATGAGCGTCGACCCAGAGGTGGCTCGAGCTCGAGGCCACCGCCAGCTCGATCCCGGACGCGCGGGCGTGCTCGAGCAGCTCGCGCACTCCCGGTAGGAGCGGCTGGGCATCGGTCAGCTCGGTCTTGAGCTGGTCTCGAACGGCGTAGAGGGACTCGCGGTCGAGCGGCGCCCCGTGCAGTCCCTCGAGGTGCTCGACGGCATCGAACCGGATCTCGTTGGTGCCGATCACCTGGGCCCAGACGTCGATCGGAAGCTCCTGGCCGTGCCGGCGGTAGACCTCCTGCCAGGCGTGGAGCGCCGGGGACTCGGTATCCACCATGAGGCCGTCGAAATCGAAAATCAGGGCCCTCAGCATGCTGAGAGGGTACTTTCGAGGCTGCTTCGGGTCTCCGCGCAGGTATTGTCTTGGCCTGCGGTTAACCGGCATATAATGCCGATTGTTCGGGTTGCACAAATGCGGGCGACAGAGATGCGTCCAGCTGACACGGTGCACCGGGGTGCAGGAGATTGACCCGCTTGGATCGAAAGACCGGGACGGAATATGGAAGGTTCGCTTCGTAGCGATGGGGTGCCGTTCGGCAGGCCGCAGGTAGCCGGCGCCGAACAGGCTGACTCCCTATCCGTTGGATTTGTGGGTAGCGGCCGTGCCGCGCGTTCGCTGGCTCGAAGCCTGTCGCGCCGCGGCCATCGACTGTTGATCGTCCGGCGTGGCGATTCGTCGACGCGCCTGGCGTCGGACCTCGACGGCGAGCTGGTCGCCGCTGCCGATGCCCTCCAGGAGGCGGACGTCACCATTCTTGCGGTGCCCGATGCCCGGGTGGCTCAGCTGGCCGCCTCGCTGGCGGCAGAGGCCGGGCCGGGGCAGGGAAGGATCGTGCTGCACCTGGCCGGCAGCCTGGGCCTGGCGGAGCTGGCGCCCCTGGCGGCGGCCGGTTACGCCACCGGCGCGATGCACCCCCTCCAGGTTCTTTCCGGGTGGCGGATCCCGCCCGGTACCACGTTCGCGGTCGAGGCTGAGCCGGCGGCGCGACCGGTGATCTCAGGCCTTGTCGCCGACCTGGGCGGGGTCGAGCTCGAGCTCCCGGCGGGCGCCCGGGTCGCCTACCACGCCGCTGCGGTGATCGCCGCCAACCTTGGCATGACTCTGCTGGCGGAGGCGGTCGACCTGCTGGAACAGCAGGGTGTGGACCGCGCCGAGGCGCTTCAAGGCCTGACCGGCCTGGTCCGCGGAGGCCTGGAGGCCTCGCTGGACTCGGGACTGCCGGGCGCCCTCACCGGTCCTGTCACCCGCGGTGATGCCGCAACCGTCGCTGCCCACCTTCGCACCCTGTCGTCCGATCCCGACCTCGAGGCCGCCTACCGGGCGGTCTCCAAGCTCGCGCTTCGCCAGGCTCGCAAGGACGGCCGCCCGGCCGCCGGCGGCGAGGCTGTTGCCCAACTACTCGAGGAGAGCCGATGAGTGTGACCGTCAAAGACCTGCAGCAGTACAAGCGGGAGGGCAGGCGCTTCGCGATGCTCACCGCCTACGACTTCACCACCGCCAGGATCCTCGACGAGGCCGGGGTCCCCGTGATCCTGGTCGGCGATTCGCTGGCCAACACCATGCTGGGGTACGACACGACGCTGCCCGTCACGGTCGACGAGATGCTCCACCACACACGGGCGGTCCGCCGCGGCGTCGACAACGCGCTGCTGGTCGGCGACATGCCCTTCATGAGCTACCACGCCAGCGTCGAGGACGCCATCCGCAACGCCGGCCGCTTCCTCAAAGAGGGCGGCGCAAACGCGGTCAAGCTGGAAGGTGCCGGACGCGTGGTCGAGATGACGCGACGGCTGACCGAGATGGGCATCCCGGTGATGGCCCACCTCGGCCTGACACCGCAGTTCGTCAACCAGTTCGGCGGTTTCAAGGTGCAGGGCAAGACCGACGAGGCGGCCGAGCGCATCGAACGCGACGCGCTGGCGCTGCAGCAGGCGGGCGCCTTCAGCCTCGTCCTGGAAGGCATTCCCGCCGACCTCGGTACCCGCGTCACCTCAGTGCTGCAGATCCCGACCATCGGCATCGGCGCCGGCGCCGGCTGCGACGCGCAGGTGCTCGTGATCCAGGACATGCTCGGGCTCAGCGGTGAGAAGGTGCCCAAGTTCGTGAAGCGCTATGCCGACCTACGCGGCGAGATCACCCGGGCGGTCGGCGAGTACATCGCCGAGGTCGAGTCAGGCGCCTTCCCCACTTTGGAGTACAGCTATGGCGCCGGCGCCGCGGCCAAGCCAGACCACGAGGCCGAAAGGGCGATCTACGGGCAGAGCCGGACGCCCAAAGCGATCAAGGTCGAGAAGGTGGTGCGCGCGGTCCGATGAAGATCATCGAATCGGTGGCTGAGCTCCGGCAGGCGTCCCGGACCTGGCGCCGGCAGGGGATCGGTGTGGGCTTCGTGCCCACCATGGGAGCGCTTCATGCCGGCCACCTCAGCCTCGTGGCGGCGGCTCGGAAGCCGGGCGACCGGGTGATCGCCAGTGTTTTCGTCAACCCCCTGCAGTTCGGCGCCGGCGAGGACCTGGCCGGCTATCCGCGCCCCTTCGACGAAGATCGCCGCAAGCTCGAGGCCGCAGGAGTGGACATCCTCTTCCACCCGACGGTAGATGAGATGTACCCGGTCGGGGCCGACACCAGGGTCAGTCCGGGTGCCGTGGCCCTGCCGCTCGAGGGCGAATCCCGGCCCGGGCACTTCACCGGCGTCGCCACCGTGGTTGCGAGGCTGCTGAACGCCGCCGCCCCGGACCGTGCCTACTTCGGTCAGAAGGACGCTCAGCAGCTGGCGGTGATACGCGCGCTGGTCAGGGACCTCGGCTTCCCGGTCGAGATCGTCGGCTGCCCCACCGTCCGCGAGACCGACGGACTGGCGATGAGCTCGCGCAACGGGTACCTCGACGAACGGCAACGCCAGGAAGCGCTGGCCCTCGTCCGCTCCCTGGCGCGGGCGCAGTCGATGGCGGCCGTGGGCGCATCGGAGCCTGAGTCGATCCTGGCGGCGATGCGAGCCGACCTGGCCGGCAGCCCCGGGGTGACGCTGGACTACGTGGCCATCGTCGATTCGAGCGACTTCAGCCCCGCGCGCGCCATCGACCAGGAGAGCCTGGCCGTGGTCGCCGCCGCGGTCGGCCGGGCGCGTCTTATCGACAACGCCAGGGTGCTCGACAGCGACCTGTTGGACCACCTGCCGGGGGCAGTCAGCCGCCGCGCGCTGGAGGGGGCGAGCGCATGGAACGCCTGATGCTCAAGTCCAAGATCCACCGGGCAACGGTCACCGATGCCAACCTGGACTACGAGGGCAGCATCACCATCGACCGGGAGCTGATGCGCGCCGCCGACATCCTGCCCCACGAGCAGGTACACGTCGTCAACGTCACCAACGGCGAGCGGCTGGTGACCTACGCGATCGAGGGCGGGGAGGGGGAGATATGCCTCAACGGCGCGGCCGCCCACAAGGCCCGGCCGGGCGACATCGTCATCATCATCAGCTACGCCAACCTGGCCGAGTCCGAGGTTGCGGGCTACCAGCCCACCGTGGTCAAGGTCGGGACCGGTAACCGGCGCCTGATCCCAGCGAGCTGAGTGGCGCTTCCCTCGGCACGACGCGCCGGCGCTGACTTCATCGTCGTCGGCAGCGGCATTGCCGGCTCCTTCGCCGCCCTCCACGCCTCCAGGACGGGGACGGTCCTGCTGCTTACCAAGACGGCGATGGGGGAGAGCAACTCGGTGTACGCCCAAGGCGGTATCGCCGCGGCGATGGGCGCGGGCGACTCGCCCGAGCAGCACATGGCCGACACCATCGAGGTCGGCCGGGGCCTCTGCGACCCCGAGGCGGTGCGGGTGCTGGTGGAGGAGGGACCCAGCCGGATTCGCGAGCTGATGGCGCTGGGCGTGCGTTTTGATCGCGAGGGCGGACGGCTGGCCCTGGGTCGGGAGGCCGCCCACTCGCAACCCCGGATCATCCACGCCGGCGGCGACACCACCGGCGCCGAGATCCAGCGCGGCCTGCATCATGCCCTCCGCGACGCCGGCGTCGAGACCCGCGAGGGCCACATCGTCCGGCAGCTGCTGGTCGAGGACGGCGTCTGCGTGGGCGTCGTCGCCGAGTCGGGCGGCGAGCTGCGGGAGTACCGCGGCCGCGCGGTGATCCTGGCCGCGGGCGGTGGCGGTGCCCTCTTCAGCCACACCACCAACCCGCCCACGGCCGACGGCAGTGCCGCCGCCCTGGCCTACCAGGCCGGCGCCGAGCTCGCCGACATGGAGTTCTTTCAGTTCCACCCCACGGCGCTTCGGAAAGAGGGCGCGCCCAGCTTCCTGATCAGCGAGGCGGTCCGCGGCGAAGGCGGCATCCTGGTCAACTCCGGCGGCGAGCGCTTCATGGTGGACAGCGACCCGCAGGCGGAGCTGGCGCCCCGCGACGTGGTCGCCCGCGCGATCTGGACGGAGATGGAGCGTGACCATGCCGACCATGTCTTCCTCGACATCCGTCACCTGAGCGCGGACCGGGTTCGAAGCCGCTTCCCCCAGATCTACGCCACCTGCCTGAGGCTGGGAGTCGACATCACCACCGACCTGATCCCGGTCGCCCCGGCAGCCCACTACATGATCGGAGGTGTGCGCACCGACCTGATAGGCGCGACAACCGTGCCCGGTCTCTTCGCCTGCGGCGAGGCTGCCTGCTCCGGCGTCCACGGCGCCAACCGGCTGGCCAGCAACAGCCTGCTGGAGTCGGTCGTCTTCAGCCGGCGCGCCGCCCGGGCCGCAGCCGCCTATGTCGCCGCCGGCGGGGCTCGGGTTCTTGCCGCTGTCGGCGGCGGAGGCGACGCGTGGGCCGCGAGGGCCCCTGGCGGACGCCGCCGCGCCGCCCTGCCCGCGATCGAGGTCGGTCCCGGCCGGCCCATCACGCTGTCCCGGCTGCCCGAGCTGATGTGGCAGTCGGCGGGCCTGATCCGCGACGCGGAGCGCCTGAGGACGGCGCTGGACCGAATCGGCGACGGCTCGGCTTCCCCCCAGCACCAGGCTGCCCGGCTCCTCTGCGAGGCCGCCCTGATCCGCGAGGAATCGCGTGGCGCCCACTATCGCCAGGATCATCCGGCTTTGTCGAAGCGGTGGGCGGGGCACATAATCCAGCACGTGGATCGCGGCACGACCTTCGAGCTTGTCTGACCCCGCGACCGCGGTCCCGGTGCTCCGGGACGCCGCGGTCGAGGAGCTGGTCCGCCTGGCCCTGGCGGAGGACGTCGGTGATGGCGACATCACCGGGGAGGCCGCCGTGGACGCCGGCCGCACCGCCCTGGCCCGGATCAAGGCCAAGGCGCCGGGGGTGATCGCCGGCGTCAAAATCGCCGAGGCCGTCTTCCACGCCGTCGATCCGGAGCTCGACTTCGAAGCAGCTTGCGTGGACGGCAGCCACCTTTCGCCCGGCGACCACGTCGCCGTCGTCGGCGGGCGCGCCCGCTCGCTGCTGGTGGCGGAGCGCACCGCCCTCAACTTCCTGCAGCACCTCTCCGGTGTGGCTACCGCCACCGCCGAGGCGGTGCGAGCTCTGGAGGGGACCGGGGTCCGGCTGCTCGACACCCGTAAGACCACGCCCGGGATGCGGGCACTGGAGAAGTACGCGGTGACCCTTGGCGGCGGTCTCAACCACCGGATGGGCCTGTTCGACATGTTCCTGGTCAAGGAGAACCACATCGCCATCGCCGGCAGCGTGGCTGCGGCGGTCGCCGCCTGCAGGGAGAGCCGCCCGGGCACCCGGCTGGAGGTGGAGGTACGCACCCTGGAGCAGCTAGAGGAGGCGCTTGACGCCGGCGTCGACCGGGTCATGGTGGACAACTTCACGCCTCTGCTCGCAGCCGAGGCGGTGGGGCGGGCATCGGGTCGGGCGGAGGTCGAGATATCGGGTGGAGTCCGGCTGGACACCCTGCGTGCCTTCGCGGCCGCCCACCCCGACTACATCTCAGCGGGCTTCATCACCCACTCCGCTCCCGCCCTCGACATGTCGCTGACCCTTCTCGTCTGACGGGAGGGCGGGCCCAAGTTCCTTTGCTATGATCCCTCAGTTTTGACCACAACCACTTCAGATGCCCTCGAGGGCGTCCTCACGATGCAGGACTATCTCGACCTCGAGGACCAGAGCATCCGCCAGCTCAGCCACGGTGACATCGTCGACGGTACCGTCGTGCGCGTCGACCCGGACGAGGTCCTGGTCGACATCGGCTCCAAGTCGGAAGGAGTCATCTCCAACCGCGAGCTGGGGATGCGCGGCGACCCCAACGCGATCCAGCTCACCGAGGGCGACGAGATCAAGGTCTACGTCCTCCAGCCGGAGAACGAGGACGGCAACGTGGTGCTCTCGCTGCGCCGCGCCAAGGCCGAGGGGATCTGGACCGAGGCGGCCGAGCGCGAGCAGGCCGGCGAGGTGGTCGAGGCGGAGGTTCGGGAGCAGAACAAGGGCGGCCTGATCGTCAACGTGCTGGGGCTTCGCGGCTTCCTACCCACCAGCCAGGTAAGCCGGCAGTTCGCCAACCAGCCCGAGGAGCTGCTCAACCAGAAGATCCAGGTCAAGATCCTGGAGGTCAACCGCAAGCGCAACCGCCTCATCGTCAGCCAGAAGGCGGCCATGGACGAGGACCGCGCCCGCCAGCGCGAGGAGCTGTTCGAGAAGCTCCAGGTCGGCGACGTCGTAAAGGGTCGCGTCAGCGGCTTGACCACCTATGGCGCCTTCGTCAACCTCGGCGGCGCCGACGGCCTGATCCACATCAGCGAGCTCTCCTGGGACCGGGTCAACTCGGTCAACGAGGTGCTCTCGGTGGGGGACGAGGTCGAGGTCAAGGTCATCAAGCTGGACCACGAGCTCTCCCGGATCTCGCTCTCGCTGCGGCAGATGAGCGAGGACCCCTGGGAGACCATCGAGCAGCGCTTCCCGCCTGGGTCGCTGGTAAAGGGCGAGGTCACCAAGACCAAGAAGTACGGCGCCTTCCTCCAGCTCGACGACGGCATCGAGGGCCTACTCCACATCAGCGAGCTGACCTGGGAGCATGTCGAGAAAACCGAGGACCTGGTCAAGCCCGGGGACAAGCTCGAGGTGATGGTGCTCAACGCGGACAAGGTGCGCCGCCGCATCTCGCTCTCGCTGAAGCAGCTGCAGGAGCGGCCCCAGGGCCTGCCCGAGCAGCCGGCGCAGGACTACTCGCAGTACAACGACTACTCCGACGAGGAGTAACCGGCTCCGTAAAGGGCTGGCAGGGCCGGGGGGCCCCGCTCTCATCCGCGACTAACCGGTCTTCAGGACTCTTTACCCTGGGCCGTCGCGAGGTGTTCGGAATTGGTTAGCTTCGGCGGCGGTTGGTCATAATAGATTCCGGGCGTCACCAGCAAGCATCGCAGTCATCGCCCCATAACAAAGGAGATAGCCCACCGTGTCGATGTACCCCTTCGAGCGCTTCACCGAGCGAGCCAAGAAAGTCCTGACCCTGGCCCAGGAAGAGGCCGAGCGCTCGCACCACAGCTACATCGGCACCGAGCACCTGCTGCTCGGGCTGCTGCGTGAGGGCGAAGGGCTCGCGGCCAAGGTGCTCAACAACCTGGGCGTCGAGATCAACAAGGTGCGCGCCACCATCGAGTCGGTGCTGGGGCGCAACGAGCGGATCATCATCCAGCAGATCATCCCCACCAGCCGGGTCAAGAAGGTGATCGAGATCTCCTTCGAAGAGGCCCGCCGGATGGGCAACAACTATGTCGGGACTGAGCACCTGCTGCTGGGGCTGCTGATCGAGGGCGAGGGCATCGCGGCGCACGTCCTGGAGGACCTCGGCGCCAACCTCGAGAAGGTTCGCGGCGAGATCGACAAGCTGCTCCACGAGTCGGGCCTCGAGGAGGAGACCACCCAGGCCCAGAAGAAGCCGTCCAAGACGCCGCTGCTGGACCAGTTCTGCCGCGACCTCACCGACCTTGCGGCCAAGAACAGCCTCGACCCTGTGATCGGCCGCGAGAAGGAGATCGAGCGCGTCATCCAGATCCTGTCGCGCCGGACCAAGAACAACCCCGCCTTGATCGGCGAGCCCGGCGTCGGCAAGACCGCCATCGCCGAGGGCCTGGCCCAGCAGATCATCGCCAGCAACATCCCCGAATCGCTGATCGGCAAGCGTGTCCTGACGCTGGACATGGGGGCGCTGGTCGCCGGGACCAAGTACCGCGGCGAGTTCGAGGAACGGCTCAAGAAGATCCTCGACGAGATCCGCTCCAGTCGGGAGGTCGTCCTCTTCATCGACGAGCTCCACACCCTGGTGGGTGCGGGCGCCGCCGAGGGCGCCATCGATGCCGCCAACATTCTCAAGCCGGCCCTGGCCCGTGGCGAGATCCAGTGCATCGGCGCCACCACGCTCAACGAGTACCGCAAGTACATCGAGAAGGACGCCGCCCTGGAGCGGCGCTTCCAGTCGGTGTTCGTCGACGAGCCCAACCTCTCCGAGACGGTCGCCATCCTGCACGGCGTCCGCAACCTCTACGAGAAGCACCACCGGGTGAAGATCACCGACGAGGCGTTGACCGCCGCCGCCGAGCTTTCTGCCCGCTATGTCGCCGACCGCGCCCAGCCCGACAAGTCGATCGACCTGATCGACGAGGCGGCCGCGCGCGTCCGCATGAAGCTGACCACACTGCCTGACGACCTGCGCGACCAGCAGAAGGCGATCCGCGAGGTGATGATCCAGAAGGAGGAGGCTATCGCCTCCCAGGATTACGAGACCGCGGCCAGCTTCCGCGACCAGGAGCGCAAGCTCAAGGAGAAGTACGTCCAGGCCGAGGCTGCCTGGCGTGACGACCTGGGACAGAAGATGCCCGAGGTCAACGAGGAGAACATCGCCGAGATCGTGTCCTCGTGGACCGGGGTGCCGGTCTCACGGCTGGTCGAGGAGGAGACCTCCAAGCTGCTCAAGATGGAGGAGGAGATCCACAGCCGCCTGATCGGCCAGGACGAGGCCGTAAAGGTGATCTCCCAGGCCGTCCGGCGCGCCCGCGCCGGGCTCAAGGATCCCAAGCGGCCGATCGGCTCCTTCGTGTTCCTGGGCCCCACCGGGGTCGGCAAGACCGAGCTCGCCCGCCAGCTGGCGCGGTTCCTCTTCGACGACGAGGACGCCATCATCCGGCTCGACATGTCCGAATTCATGGAGCGGCACACCACCGCCAGGCTGGTCGGCTCGCCTCCCGGCTACGTCGGCTACGACGAAGGTGGCCAGCTGACCGAGGCGGTTCGCCGGCGTCCCTACTCGGTGGTCCTGCTAGACGAGATCGAGAAGGCCCACCCCGAGGTGTTCAACATGCTGTTGCAGATCCTCGAAGACGGGCGCCTCTCGGACGCCAAGGGCAAGGCGGTCAACTTCGCCAACACCATCGTGATCATGACCAGCAACCTCGGCGTCTCGGGTCTGGGCGAGTCGCTCTCACTCGGGTTCCAGCCGTCGGTGCCAGACGACCACACCACCGATCAGGACCACAAGAAGATGCAGTCCAAGATCCTGGACGAGCTGAAGCGGGTCTTCCGGCCCGAATTCCTCAACCGCATCGACGCCGTCGTGGTGTTCAAGCGCCTCACCCCGCCTGAGATGCGCCAGATCGTCGACCTGATGGTCGCGCGCATCGGCCAGCACCTGCTGGACCAGGACATGAAGCTGGAGATCACCTCGGAGGCGAAGGACAAGATCGCCACCGAGGGCTTCGACAAGGTCTACGGCGCCCGCCCGCTGCGGCGGGTGATCCAGAGGCTGATCGAGGACCCGCTATCCGAGGAGCTGCTGCGGTTCAAGTACAAGTCGGGCGACACCATAGTTGTGGGTGTCGACGACAAGGGCGAGGTGAACATCACCCACCAGCCGGTCAGCGGCAAGAAGGAGCGGGCGCCCAAGGAACCAAAGGAGCCGAAGGAGCCGAAGGCCGAGCCCGCGGGTACCGCCGGCGCGTCACCGAAGGCGGACCCGGAGACCTGATCCGCGGCGGGCCCGGGCGCCCTGCCCGGGCTCGATTGGCGCCACTCAACGTGGCGCTGGTGTATTTGCACCGCATCGGCGTGGTGCGATACTGAGGTGATTCATTCCCGGGCCTCATCAGTGGGTCCGTTGGCTTCATCCATTTATTCATAGATACCGCGAGGACTGACCCCGATGAGGCAGCCGCTCGCGGCGACGGAGGTATCCACGTGACCGCTAGGAGAGTGGTCCGAGGGATCGGAGTCCTGGTCGGGGTGATCGCCGGGCTCGAGTACGCGCTCTTCATCGAGAACCAGACGCGGCTTGACACGGGTCCCCTGGTCTACATCCCGCTGCTGTGCATGCTGGCCGGCGGCATCTTCGGTTTCTTCGGCCTCGAGTACGTCACCATCCGCCCCTTCGACTGGGTCGGCAACAAGCTCCAGGAGACCCCGCTGCCCGACCTCGCGGCTGCCATCGTCTGCCTCGCGGTGGGGCTGATCATGGCGGCGCTGGTGGGCTACTTCTTGCGCGACCTGCCCTACGGCCTGAACATCATCGTTTCGGCGGCCCTGGCGTTGCTCTTCGGCTACTGGGGCCTGACCCTGGGGCTGACCAGACGCGATGAGTTCATCGCCCTGATGCGAGGTTGGCCGATGGACCGGGTCAGTCCCGTGATCCTGGACACCAGCGTCATCATCGACGGCCGCATTGTCGATATCGCCCGCACCGGGTTCCTCAGCCGCAAGCTGGTGGCGCCGCATTTCATGCTCGCCGAGCTTCAGTCGGTGGCGGACTCGGCCGAGCCCGTGCGTCGCGCCCGTGGGCGCCGCGGGCTGGAGATCGTCGACCAGCTGAAGAAGATGGAGGGGATCGAGCTGGAGGTGACCAACCACGACTTCCCGGCGATCCACGAGGTCGACCACAAGCTGATCCGGCTGGCCCATGAGCTTGGCGGCTCGATCCTGACCACCGACTACAACCTCAACAAGGTCTCCCAGCTCGAGGGCGTGGGGGTCCTCAACATCAACGACCTGGCCAACGCGATCAAGCCCGCGGTGGTGCCCGGGGAGGAGATGACGGTGACCCCGCTCAAGGAGGGGAAGGAGCACAACCAGGGGGTCGCCTACCTGGCCGATGGCACGATGGTGGTGATCGAAGGCGGGCGCCGCCACATCGGAGACTCGGTTACGGTTACCGTCACCAGCGTGATCCAGACCGCCGCCGGCAGGATGATCTTCGCGGCCGCCGCCGCCGCCACCGGGCCGCCCCTGGCTGTCCATGGGGGAGAGGCCTGAGCGGCACCGCCGCGGTCCTCGCCTGCGCCGGCGCGGGGCTGCGGATGGGCAGCGAGGCAGACAAGCTGCTGCTGCGCCTGGACGGCCGTCCGGTGGTGGCCTGGTCGGTGCTCGCCCTCGACGGTTGCGAGCTGATCGACTCGATCACGGTCGTCGCCTCGGAGCACAACCTCGATGCCCTCGCCGCGGTGCTCAACGAGCTCCCCACCCGGTTGCCGCTGGAGCTGATCATCGGTGGCGGCCGGCGCCAGGATTCGATCCGGCTGGCCGTCGATCACCTGGCAGCGGCGGGCGGCCCTGACATCGCCGTGATCCACGACGGCGCCCGCCCGCTGGTCTCGGCCGGCCTGCTGACGCGGGTCATCGGGGCTGCCGCCGAGCACGGCGCCGCCACCGCCGGCCTGCCGCTGCGAAACGCGTGCAAGGAGGTGGACGAGACCGGCATGGTCCGCCGCTCGGTGGAACGATCGTCGATGGTTTCGGTCCAGACCCCCCAGGCCTTCGCCTTCGCCACCCTCAAGCGAGCTCACGAAGAGGGCCTGCGGCAGGGCGCTGTGGTCGACGACGACGCCGAGCTGGTAGAGCGTCTGGGCCTGCCGGTCAAAGTGGTGCCGGGGGAGTACCGCAACATCAAGATCACCACCGCCGACGACATCCCGGTGGTCACCGCCCACGTTCGGGCGATGGCGGCCGAGGCCGGCTGAGCGCGTGCCGGAGGGGCAGCCCAGCTTTCGGATCGGCCAGGGCTACGACATCCATCGGCTGGTGATGGGCCGGCCGCTGGTGCTGGCGGGGGTGACGCTGCCCTGGGACCTCGGTCTGGACGGCCACTCCGACGGCGACTCGATATGTCACGCCCTCACCGACGCGCTGCTGGGCGCCGCCGGCATGGGTGACATCGGGCAACACTTTCCCAGCTCGGACGATCGCTGGAAGGACGCCTCCAGCCTGGAGTTGCTGGCAGAGGTGGCCGGCAGGGTCCGCCGCGCCGGCTTTGCGATCGGCAACGTCGACGTCACCGTCGTCCTGGAGGTGCCGCGGCTGAGCGCTTATCGCGACGCCATGATCGAGAAGCTCGCCGGCGCCATTGGCGTGGGCGCCGACGCCGTCGGCCTGAAGGCGAAGACCACCGACGGCCTCGGCCCCGAAGGTGCGGGGGAGGCGATCTCGGCTTTCGCCGTCGCGCTGGTCACCTCACCCGCCTGAGAGCCATGAAGTCGAAGCGCCAGCCGGCGGCGCTGGTGTACGGCAAGAACCCGGTCCTGGAGGCGCTTCGGGCTGGTCGCGACGTCAAGCGCCTGGTGGTGCTGGCGTCGGCACAGCCAGAGCCGCGCTTGCAGGAGATCCTGGAGCTGGCCAGCCGGCGCTCGATCGAGGTCGACCAGGTCGACCGCCAGCGCCTCAACGACATCAGCCACAGCGACTCCCACCAGGGTGTCGTCGCCTACGTCGGACGCCGGCGCTACCTGGAGTTGCCCGAACTGCTGGGGGAGCTGGCCAGCGAGCCGGCGCCGATGCTGCTGGCGTTGGACGGGATCCAGGACCCGCAGAACCTGGGCAGCATCTGCCGCAGCGCCGAGGCGGCCGGGGTCGCGGGCATCGTCATTCCCCGCCACCGTTCGGCCGAGATCACGCCCGCCGTCGCCAAGGCCTCGGCGGGAGCGGTAGAGCACCTCCGGGTGGCGATGGTCAGCAGCCTGGCGCAGACGCTGGAGCGGCTGAAGCAGGATGGGTACTGGACGGTCGGCCTTGCCGGTGAGGCAGAGATGGATTACGGCGACGCCAAGTACGACGGCAGGGTCGCGCTGGTGGTGGGTTCGGAGGGGGAGGGGCTGCACCGCCTGGTGCGAGATCGGTGCGACCAGCTTGTCAGCTTGCCTATGCTGGGTCGCGTGGGTTCCCTGAATGCGGCGGTGGCGGCATCGATCGTCCTCTATGAGGCGCTCCGGCAGCGTCGCCGGTCGAGCCCATGACCGGCTGGGGCGACACATGACCGAATCGATCGCCGAGCAAATCGAGATCACCATCTTCGCCGACCGCTACTTCGACCAGAACTGCCTGATCATCCAGCGTCGCGACACCCGGTCCGCGCTGGTCATCGACCCCGGCCTGCAGGTCGAGCAGGTGTCCGATTTCATCGACAAGCAGAACCTCAAGGTGGACCATATCCTGCTCACTCACGGCCATGTCGACCACGTCTTCGGAGTTCCCGTGATCAAGGAGCAGACCGGCGCGCCGACCTATATGCACCCGCTCGACCTGGTCCAGCTGGAGCGCAACCCGACGGTGATCCGCCAATTCGGCCTGGATCCCGACCAGTTCGGCAAACCCATCATCGACCACGAGCTCAGCGAGGGCAAGGCGGTTGGCTGGGAGGACCTGCTCTTCGATGTCATCCACACGCCTGGCCACACCCAGGGCTCGGTGGTGTTTCTGCTGGGGCAGCGCTGCTTCGGCGGCGACACGCTGTTCCGGCGCGGTGTCGGCCGGACCGACCTGCCCGGCGGGGACTGGAACGCGCTGGTTGCATCGATCGAAGGCAAGCTCTTCCAGCTGCCACCCGAGACGGTGGTGTACCCCGGGCACGGCCCGCTGACCAGCATCGGCGAAGAGATGCACGAGAACCCGTTCATCACCGCTAAGGGACTCTAGTCGCCCGCATATTCGACATCGTCATCCGCCCGATGGCGAACGCCAGCGCCAGGTTCCGGAGCCCGATGACCACCGCCAGCGCCGTGAACGGACCCGACCCGACCTGCAGGTCCAGATTTGCCACCGAGAACAGGACCGGGTACTCCAGCACCGTCAATGCCGCCACCAGCAACCAGTCAAGCGATGCCTCGGCGGCGATCGCGACAAACGGAATCAGCCAGATCAAATACTGGGGACTGAACACCTTGTTCGTCAGCAGGAGGACACCGATGGTCAGCAGGAAGGCCTGCCGCCCGGTGAGGCGGCGCCGCCAGGTCGCCCAGTAGACAAACAGCAGGCCGACTGCGGTTGCCACGCCCGCCACGACTCGCAGCGGCGTCTCCAGCACCCCGGTGAAGTTGCGACTGCCATAACTCTCGACCACGGCCGCAGGAGCGCCCAGGAAATGGGCCAACCAGAGCAGCGATCCCGGAACCGATTCGATCTCGATCGGTCGTCCCTCCGCCGCGGACAGGAAGGGCTGCGAGTGGCCGGTCAGGCTGCCGATGGCCGTCGGAACGACCAGCCCCAGAGCCACCACCGACAGGAATGCGGTCAGCATCCAAGCGATGTCCCGGCGCTTCTGCGCGGCCTCGTGGGGGGCCCCCGCGGTGTCGACCGCGCGCACAGCCAGGACCACAGGAAGTAACACTCCCGGGTAGAGCTTGAGGTCGGTGGCCACCGCGAGCACAAGCACCGCAACCGTCCATCGCCTTCTCTCCATCGCCAGAAGGGCCACCAGGGTCAGGACGGCTGGCACGATGTCAAACCTCGACAGCACCGTCGCGGCACATCCCAGCACGAGCAGCAGCGAGTACGTTCGGGCAGCCTGGCTCGAGACAAACCTGTCGAGGAGTGCCCGACCCGCTGTCGCGACGACCAGCATCCAGACGGCGAAGACAAGGGCGAAGTCGGGTAGGGGCGGGAGGTAGCCAAGCGCGAACAGGCCAACAGTGGCGGGCGGGTAGTCCGGGGGCAGCGTCAGCGAGGTGGCGAACCGCTGGATGTAGCGGTTGTAGATGGCGGCGTCGTTGCTGGCACGGAAAACCAGCGCAAGAAACACGGCTGCCACGGCGAGAGCCACTGCGAAGGCCAGCGTTTGGCGTCTCGCCATTCCCGTCAGGATAGCCTGCGGACCAGCCGTACTCCGTCTGGCCGGCGTTCGCTAACCTCTGACTGCCGGCCGGCGTAGCTCAGAGGCAGAGCAGCTGTTTTGTAAACAGCCGGTCGTCGGTTCGATTCCGACCGCCGGCTCCAGCTTTCCGGCTCCAGCAAGGGGCGACGCCCGGGCCATCGCCCAGGCGCCGCCCACCGCGTGATTTGGCTAGCTGCGGACCGACTCGAACGCGTCGATCACCGCCCGGGCCAGTACCTCCTGGCCCGACTGGCTTGGGTGGACGTCGCAGGTTGACGTCGCCGCCGGGTTGACGTTGAGCAGGCCGGCATGACAGGGCTCGTGGCCGGCCGGAGCTGAGGCCGCATAGAAAGCGCCGAAACCGTCGGCGACCACACCACCGGCCGCCTTGGTATGGGCGGCGATGACGGCGTCCAGAGCTTGGACGATACCGGTCGTCAAGGGGTCGTTGTAGTTCGTCGAGTAGTAAGTGACGCCAACCAGAACGCCGTGGAAGCCGGCGTTACGCAAGGCCAGGAATGTGGCGTCGAGGTTCTGGCCGACGCTGGCGAAGAGAGCCGGCAATCCGTTGAGGATGCAGGTCGTGTCGCCGAGGCAGGTCTTCTGGAGGAGGAACAGGTCGTTGGCGCCTATCAGGATCGAGACCAGGTGAGTTTCCGGGTGACTACGGATAAACGACGTTGCGTAGTCGATCTGCGAGCCGGTGTAGGGCACGTGCAGCGGAGCGGTGGCTCGGAAAGCCTGGCAGCCGTTGTCGGTAGTGCTGGTCGAGAGGAGACTCCCGGACGTCTCGCCCGGGCAGGACGCGTTGCTGACCTGGAGGTGCAGCTGGGGCCCGGCGTGCTCTGGGAAGCCGACGAAGTTGTTGGCGTTGACATACTCGAAACCGGCCTGCGTGATGAATCCGAACACCACACTGTCCCCGAGCGCCAGCCCGGTTGAGCTCCCCGAGGCGGTTGCCGCGGGTCCTCCCATCGTGAGGGTGGCGACCGTCGCCATCAGTACCGCTACGCTCACCCCCAAGCGAGAACGCATGACACGACCAAGTCGATTCATGGCATCTCTCTCCTTGTGACCGTTTGGGTCGCCCGTAAGGCGCCCTGCGCGACCGGCGCCCCGCTGAAAGGATGCCGTTTGCGCATTAGATCACTTTGGGGCGACCACCGCTCTCCTGGATCAGGGCTAGCCCTGATTTTTGAAAAACTGACCGCCGCTTAGGCGCAGCACCCCCCGTTGGGGGCCAGTTCCCAGGCGTGCCACACCGCGGAATCCGCAGCCCGATCGAAGACCTCGAGTCGACCGTCGGCATCCGTGCCAACCGTCGCCACCGCTCCGCTGGGGAAGAGGGCGAGTGCGCCGCCCCAGACTATCGGGCCACCGGGCCTGGACTGCCAGCCCTGATAGAGCCGGTCGAACCCGTTGGGTGGCGCGAAGTAGTTGGAGGCGAAGACGTCGAGACGGCCGTCTAGATTGCGTCCGACAGCCGGGTCGGTGTCGATCGGTCCGCCGTTGAATCCGAAGGCGGACCAGCCGCCGCCGGCCGATACCTGCGATGCGCTGTAGAGGTTGTTGTCGGAGCTTCGGACGAACACCTGCAGGCGTCCGTCCAGATTGACAGCCGCCGCCGGCGACCCCGACGTCAGCCCGCCAAGAGAGGACCAGGCGCTCCAGCCGCTGTTTGGCGCCACCTGGTAGATGTGCCAGGAGCCCCCGTCAGCGCCGCGCATGAAGGCCTCGATCCGACCGTCCGAGTTGCTCGCAACAGATGGGTCGCCGGTTACCGACCCGCCAAGGCCATAGATCGCCGACCAGCCACCATTGGGGGCGGTTTGCCACGCGTGCCATGCCGCGCCCTGGCTGCCCCTGGCAATTACCTCGAGCCGGCCGTCCTGGTTGTTGATTACGGCGGGGCGCCCAGCCAGGGAGCCACCCAGCGGGTACCACGCGCTCCAGCCAGCGTTGGGGGTCAACTGCCACGCATGCCAGAGTTCGCCATCGGTCCCGACGACGAAGGCCTCAAGGCGGCCGTCCTTGTTCCTTCCGAGCTGCGGATCGCCCGCCGGGTTGCCGCCCATGGAGTACCAGCCGGACCAGCCTCCGTTGGGAGCTTGCTGCCAAGCGTGCCAGATGGCGCCGTCGGCGTTGCGAAGCATCACCTCAAGACGCCCGTCGAGGTTACTGGCGACGGCGACCCGACCAGAGCTCGCTCCGTTCAAAGGCGCCCATCCAGACCACTGTTCGGATTTGCCGGCAAATGCCACGACGTGGTTGTTCCCGGCGTAGAAAAGCGAGCCGCCGGTGGTCGTCGGGGTGCTGAAGTTGTAAGCGGTGTCCACCCCGCCGATGGCTTGAAGCACGGCGCCGGTGTATGGGCTCAGCTGGTACAGCCTGCCGCTGCCGCGGACCCAGACCGCCCCGCCCGCGACGATCGGGGGTCCGGTGGCGTCGGAGGGGCCCAGCCAGCTGCGGGCAAACGTCGGCGCGGATGCGTTGGAGGTGTCGAAGGCAAGGCCGCGAAGGCCCTCACCACAGGGCACGTACAGGTAGCCGGCGGTGCTGTCCGTGGCCATGAAGGCGGAGGCGCCAAAGGACTCGGTGTCGCAGACCTTGGCACCGTAGACCTGGCCACCGATGTGGCCCAGGTTGCCGCTGTCCAGGAGATACCCGTTCAGCTGCTTCCCGGTGGCGAAGATCAGCGGGTTTCCGATCGGGCGGCCGATGACGAGAGGCCCCTGGGAGCCGAGGTCGAGGTCTGACGAATTCTCGCTCGACCAGGTCGAGGGGGCGAAGTAGTCCTGCACCAGCATGGTGGGGCTGAGCTTGATGACCCCGTCGGAGTATTCGTAGGTGTTGCTCGGCTCGGCGCCGTTCCCTGTCGTTATGTAGACATTGCCGGAGGCGTCGACGGCGGGCCCGCCCGCGGCCCAGATCCCGCCCCTGGTGTAGTCCTTGTCGACTTCGAAGGTGGCTGCCGTGCCGGTGAGGTTCTCGGGCAGACTGACCGCGAAACCGTGGTAGGCGCCGCAATCGCCGGCGAGGCCGCCATAGGTCACGACCACCCGGCCGCCGGCCAGGGCCAAAGCGCTTCGCTGCTGCTCGAGCGCCCTCGTGGCGCCGGTGTCGAAGCCAACCCCGACGGGGTCGATGTCTACGTGCGTGGCGCTATGTCCGGCGAGGTCAACCGCCACCAGCTCGTGCCGGATAGTGCTGTTATTGGTCCCATCCCAGGTCTCGACGGCTGCGAAAAGGGTGCCGGCGGCGCCGAGTGTTGGGTCGATCACCGAGGTGCCGATGATCCCCATCGGGTCGATATTGCCGCAGCCACTGCCGATCCCCGCGGCAGTCGTCACGTTGGCCCTGGGCACCGACGGCAGGTTGTACGGCGCCAACGCCAGTGACAGGCTCCAACGGGTTGCCCCGGTGGTGGCGTCAAGGGCGTAGATGACGTTCCGCTGGGTGGCGACGTAGACCGTGCCGTTGAGGACCAGGGGCTCGCCATAGACGCGATCCGTCCGGGTCATGGTTGGGTCTAGAAAGGCGCTCGATGTCCACAGGGAGGCGACAGAGGACATGGGAGGTTCGCCGGTGTCGTTGGCAGTGTGTCCCGGGTCGAAGTGGTAGTTGGTCCATGAGCTGGTCGCCGCAGCCGTGGGCAGCTCCGCGCCGCCGACGGCGAGGGCCCCTGCCGCCGCAATCGCGACAACTCCCGCTTTCGTTTTCCGTATCAACACCGGGCGATTCTCCATGCTACGGGGCTGGTGGGCCAAAAAGGAGCTGGTGATAATCTTCTGCCGATCCGTGACGGCCTGGGCGCACGGGCAGGTAGCGAAGTGGTTAAACGCGGCTGACTGTAGATCAGCTGGCTTTGCCTTCGGGGGTTCGAATCCCTCCCTGCCCACTCCCAGCCGCCTTGTCGGGCCCACTTAGCTCAGTGGTAGAGCACTTCCTTGGTAAGGAAGAGGTCTCGGGTTCAAGTCCCGAAGTGGGCTCCATACCCTCGACCAGCGTCTAGCCTGAGGCCGCCGTGAGGCACGGATCCATGCGCACGACACTGTTCCCCTGGCTGGCGTAAATGCAGCCGTCCGGGCCCAAGGTCATGAAGTCGCCTCTCTGGCCTCCGCTGGCGACCACCGAAACGAGGTTGCCATGAGTCGTGTCGATCCGGAGGAGGCTTCCGTCGTTGGCGTTGACCAAGATACTCCCCGACATGTCGACGGCGCCTGCTCTGGTGCCACTCCGGAGCACCACGAGGCCGTCCGGGTTGTGGCAGCAAACATCGATCGTGGCAACCTTGTGTCCGGATCGATCGAAGCCGACGACGGACTGACCCGACGGCACATAGACAGTGGAGCCGTTTGGGCTTACGGCGGCGCCGTCGAAGGTCCCAGCGGCGATCAGGCTAACCGACCGAACCCCCAGGAGGTTGTCCACACGATAGAGACCGGCGGCCCCGACCGCGAAGATGCTGTCGCCAAGCGGATCCGCGGCCGTGCCCAGAACCCCAGCGGTGTCGACGACTTTTGGCCCCGGCAGTAGCGTGCCCGGATCGAACGTGAATATGCCTATGACCCCGGGGGCGGTGCCCCGCGCGGCGAAGTAGTAGTGGCCCCGGTCGATCAGCAGGCTGGAGTCGGCGCCGACCGTCCGGGCGAATGGTGGTTGCGTCGGGGACTGGCCTGAGAGGGGAACCCGGATGATCGTTCCATCGCAGCCGCTGACGTATACGTGGGCGGTGTCCACCGCTATGCCCAGGGCGCACGCCTTCTTCACCGCCACGACGTGGCTGGTGGTGAACGGCGCGAAATAGTTTCCAAACGTCCCAGCGGTGGTGAGTGCAACCGGCCCCACAGGCCGCAGGACAGGCGGCGGCGGCGGTCCGGTGACTTGCCGGAGCGCGCCGCTTCCGGTCATTGCGCCGAGCACCAAAGCTGCCGCCACCACGGCGACCGCGACGTTGGCGATCGGTGCAAGCGCTCGGCCGAGGGTGCCGGGGAGCCCGCGGATTCCCGGGAACAGTGAGATCACCGACATCGGGCCCAGAGCCAGGTAGATGCGCGCCGTCGGGATGCGGTCGAAGGACCGAACCACTGCCGGGTCGAATTGGGTGCCGGAGCACCGATCCAGCTCCTTGCGCGCCGCCCCCACCGTCATCGGCGCGTGGCCGGGGCGCGCCGCAGTCATGACTTCGAAGCTGTCGACCACCGCCAGGGCACGGCCAAGACGCGAGAGCTCACCTCCCTCCAGGCCCTTGGGGTAGCCGGAGCCGTCGTAGTGCTCGTGGTGCTGCTCCACCGCCCTGCCGAGCTCGTCGCCGAGCCAGGGCAGCATCGAGCGCGCCAGCCGGGCTCCCACCTCGGGGTGCTGCCGGATGATCTCCCACTCCTCCTCGTTCAGCTTTCCGGGCTTGTTCAGGATCGCCGGCGCGATGGTCAGCTTCCCGATGTCGTGCAGCACCGCCGCCCAGTTGAGGCGGTCGCGATCGTCCCGGATCAGCTGCATCTTCTCGCCCAGCATCTGAGCCAGCAGCCGCACCCGCTCGGTATGCGCCCGGGCCCGCTCGTCGTGGGCGCTGAGCGCTCGCGCCAGGATCAGAACCGTCTCCGCACGGTCGGCCGGGTCCTCGGTCTCGCCCAGGACGTACGCGCGAGTCGCCTCTCGCTCCAGGTCGGCAGCGCGCGGCCGTTGCCTGGCCACCTCCCGGCGCGACGGGGCGGCATCGGGGAACGCCAGCGAGACGTTCAGCAGCGCCGCCAGCGGCAGCAGGCGGCGCGCAATCCAGCGCGTGACCCCGAGCACGACAGCGCTGATCAAGAAGATCTCGGCCAGCCAAACCAACATCTGCTGCAGCTCTGTGGGCGGGGGATAGCGCCGGCTCCAGAGAAGGTCGGTCTCCGCAGCCAGCACCAGGGGCAGGATGAAGACAGCGGTCCGCATTGCCCTGCTGAGCCAGGGGCGGGAGTGCCACCGCGCCACCGGTGTCGAGCCAATTTCCCAAGCCGTCATATTCCGCCAAAGATAGCCCAGCGCACCGCCGTCCGCGCCTGTATTGGCGCTGCTCTCGGGCCTGCGCTATACTCTGCCCACACCTGGGGCGCGGCCCTAGGTTCTATTTTTGTCAGGGGTTCAAATTGCCAGCCACCATCATCACGTTGCAATGCACCGAGTGCAAGGAACGCAACTACACCACCACCAAGAACAAGAAGAACGACCCCGACCGGATGGAGCTCGCCAAGTTCTGCCGTCGGTGCCGTAAGCACACCCAGCACCGGGAGACCAAGTAGGCCAGGTGGAGCAACCCGTCGTGCTGGCCGGTCGGGTTGGCGGAGGGGCGTAGCTCAGTTGGTAGAGCAACGGTCTCCAAAACCGTGGGTCGGGAGTTCGAGTCTCTCCGCCCCTGCCACCCCACCAACCGTCAGCCACCCGGTCTAACCAGGAGAATCATGGCCAGAGAGGAACAGACAACTTACGCGGAGCCCGCCAACATGGGCTACTTCCGCGCGACCATCAGCGAGCTCGGTCGCGTGGTCTGGCCTACCCGGCAGGAGCTGATCCGGATGACCAGCGTTGTGGTCGGCACCGTGGTGGCGATCTCGATCTTCATCGCCGTCATCGACCTGCTGCTGGGCAAGGGCACCAACTTCCTGTACGGAGCGAGCTGATGAGCGAAACCGCCAAGAGCCAACCGGCCGAGAGTCAGTGGTACGTCGTCCACGCCTACTCGGGCCATGAGGAGAAGGTCCGCAACAACCTCCTCAAGCGCGTCGAGTCGATGGACATGCACGACAAGATCTTTGACGTCCTGGTGCCCACCGAGGAGGTCATCGAGATAAAGGACGGCCAGCGCCGTCACGTCCAGAAGCGGATCTTCCCCGGCTACATCCTGGTCAACATGGAGATGAGCGACGAGTCCTGGTACGTCGTCCGCAACACCCCTGGAGTGACCTCATTCGTCGGCAGCGGCAACAAGCCGATCCCGCTCCAGCCGCACGAGATCAAGGCCATCGTCAAGCAGACCAAGGCCGAGGCGCCCAAGGTTAAGGTCGAGTACCAGGTCGGTGAGAACGTGCGCGTCGTCGACGGGCCCTTCAGCGACTTCCACGGCAAGGTCGACGAGATCATGGCCGACAAGGGCAAGCTCAAGGTCCTCGTCAACATGTTTGGCCGCGAGACGCCCGTCGAGCTCGACCTGCTCCAGGTCGAGCGCCTCCACTAGGAGCCGGGATGGGCAAGAAGAAAGTTCGCGCCATCGTCAAGATCCAGCTCCAGGCCGGCCAGGCAACGCCGGCTCCACCGGTGGGCACCGCGCTGGGGCCTCACGGGGTCAACATCATGGACTTCGTCAAGGCCTACAACGAGAAGACGCAGTCGATGATCGGCCAGGTCATCCCGGCCGAGATCACCATCCTCGAGGACCGCAGCTTCAGCTTCATCACCAAGACACCGCCGGCCGGTGACCTGCTCAAGAAGGCCGCCGGGGTGCCGTCCGGCTCGGGGCGTCCCAACCGCGACAAGGTCGGGGCGGTGACCAGCGCGCAGGTCCGCGAGATCGCCCAGCTCAAGATGCCCGACCTCAACGCCACCGACATCGAGGCGGCGATGCGTATGGTCGAGGGCACCGCGCGCTCGATGGGAATCGAGGTTTCGGAACGGCCCTTTGTGGCCGCACCGGTGGGAGAGGACGAGAGCCCTCGCACGGACCACCAGGAGGAATAAGGCATGGCAAGAGGCAAGCGCTACCGCGAGGCTGCGGCCAAGATCGATCCCGACCAGGAGTACGCACCCCAGGCCGCGGTCGCTTTGGCCAAGGAGACCAGCGTCGCCAAGTTCGACTCCACCATCGAGGCCCACATCCGGCTGGGGGTCGACCCTCGCCACGCCGAGCAGATGGTTCGCGGCACCGTGGTGCTCCCTCATGGCACCGGCAAGAAGCAGCGGATCCTGGTCTTCGCCCAGGGCGAGAAGATGCGCGAGGCTACCGACGCCGGCGCCGATTTCGTCGGCGGGGAGGATCTGGCCAAGAAGATCAACGACGGCTGGTTCGACTTCGACGTCGCCCTGGCGACGCCGGACATGATGGGCGTCGTCGGGCGCCTGGGCAAGGTGCTGGGGCCGCGCGGCCTGATGCCCAACCCCAAGTCGAACACCGTGACCTTTGACCTCGCCCGTGCGATCAGGGATGTCCAGGCGGGTCGGGTCGAGTACCGGGTCGACAAGACCGGCGTCGTCCACAGCATCATCGGCAAGGCGTCGTTCAGCGAGGACCAGCTGTTCGACAACTTCAGCTCGCTGATGGAGTCGGTGGTCAAGGCCAAGCCGGCCGCCGCCAAGGGCGTCTACCTCAAGAGCATCTACCTCAGCGGCACGATGGGGCCGTCGACTCGGGTCGACGCCGCCGCCGCCGGCCGGCTCAGCTCCCGCTGATATAGTTCCCAACTGACCCGGCGCCGCCGGAACCAACTCAATAGCCAAAGACCGTACGGCGGGGCCACGGCCCCTTAATCTCCTACGCAGGCGAGAAGCGCGACCTCCAGGGCTGGTGCCCGCGGGGCGAAAGGCCTTTCCTGTATTGCGGGGAGGCCTTCGGTGTACCTGGAGGACCGCATGCCGACCGCACGTAAGGTCGAGGCCGTAGAAGAGATCAGCGAGAAGCTGAAGCGCGCCACCGGCCTGGTGGTGACCGACTATCGCGGCCTGACCGTTGCCCAGATGCAGGAGCTGCGCCGCAAGCTCAGCGCCGCCGAGATCGACTACCTGGTGGTCAAGAACACCCTCGCGCGGCGTGCCGCCGCGGAGAGCGGGCTCGACGTCCTGGAGCCGGAGCTGATCGGCCCGGTCGGCCTTGCGATCGGATACGCCGACACCGTCGCCACCGCCAGGGTCGTCAACGACTACATCAAGCAGACCCGCCGCCTGGTCATCAAGGGCGGGCTTTTGGGCAAGCAGGTGCTCGACGCCGACAGCGTCAAGAGGCTTGCCGAACTGCCCAGCCGCGAGGTCCTCCTGGGACAGCTCGCGGGCACTCTCAACCACAGCGTCGCCCAGCTGGCATCGGCCATGCAGGGCGCCGTCAACAAGCTCGCCAACGGCCTTGAGGCCTACCGGCAGAAGCTCGAAGCCGCCGGTGCGGCCAACTAAGGAGTTAGGAAAATGGCAAAGGTAACCCCAGAGGATTTCGTCGCAGCGCTCGAGGAGTGGACCGTGCTTGACGTCGTCAACGCGGTCAAGCTGATGGAGGAGAAGCTAGGCATCACCGCGGCCGCCCCGGTCGCCGTGGCCGCCGCGCCGACCGCCGCCGGAGGCGGTGGAGGCGAGGCTGCCGGTGAGGAGCAGACCGAGTTCAGCGTCATCCTGAACGCCGCCGGCGACGCCAAGATCAACGTCATCAAGACCGTCCGCGAGCTGACCGGGCTCGGCCTCAAGGAGGCCAAGGACCTCGTCGACGGCGCTCCCAAGCCGGTCAAAGAAGGCGTGGCCCGGGAAGAGGCCGAGAGCATCGCCAAGAAGCTCCAGGAGGCCGGCGCCTCAGCCGAGATCAAGTAAGCCGCGCGCCGCGTTTGCGGCGCGCCAAGCTGTCACATTGTGCCCGCGTTAGGCGGGCACAACTATTGACCGGGGGGCGGAGGTGTGTATACTGCGCTGAGCAAACGACGGTTTGACCGCCGTCGTTTTTGCTTGGCTGTCACATGCTGTGCTACGATATCGGCAGTGGTAGCCGCTAGTTGACCTGCAGTCCCCGATCCAGGAGAGGGGACTTTTTCTTTCCCCGGACCTCTTGCCTCATCTCCAGCCCTCTCCTTGACCTCCCGACCCCTCGTCCCCTAGCCCGCCGCGCCCTCGCCCTTTCTGCTCTCTTCGCTCGCCCCATCTTCGCCCGGAGGTACCCCCGCGTATGACGACTCACCTGCTTGCCGGAACCAACCGCCACTCCTACGGCCGCATCCCCGAGATGCTGACGGTTGGAGACCTGATCCAGACCCAGCTCAACTCGTTTGAGTGGTTCCGGCGCGAGGGCCTCAAGGAGCTCTTCGACGAGATCAACCCAATCACCGACTACACCGGCAAGAACTACGAGCTGCGTTTTGTCGACTACTCCTTCGGCGAGCCCAAGTTCGACAAGGAGGAGTGCCGCGCCCGTGACATGACCTACTCGGCGCCGCTCCGCATCAACACCCGGCTGACGATCAAGGAGACCGGCGAGATCAAGGAGACCGAGGTCTTCATGGGCGACTTCGCGATCATGACCGAAGAGGGCACCTTCATCGTCAACGGCACCGAGCGGGTGGTCGTCTCTCAGCTGGTCCGATCCCCTGGCATCTACTACACCGACGCCGAGGACCGGGTCACCGGCCGCACCCTGTTCGCCGCCAAGCTGATCCCCAACCGCGGCGCCTGGCTCGAGATCGAGACCTCCAACAAGGACATCCTCACCGTCAAGATCGACCGCAAGCGCAAGATCCCTGTGACCAGCCTGGTGCGCGCCCTCGGCTACGAGACCAACGAGGAGATCCTGGGCCTCTTCGCCGACGTCGACATCGACCCCGAGCACCACTACATCCAGTCGACCCTCGACAAGGACCCGTCGACCACGGTCAACGAAGCCCTCATCGAGCTCTACAAGAAGATCCGCCCCGGCGATCCGCCCACCGTCGACAACGCCAAGAGCCTGCTGCAGTCGCTGTTCTTCAACCCGCGCCGCTTCGACCTTGGCCGGGTGGGGCGCTACAAGCTCAACCGCAAGCTGGGCATCGACCCCAAGAAGGACATCCGCATCCTCGAGAACGAGGACTTCGTGGCGATCATCAAGCAGCTCATCCAGCTCAACAACGGCCACGGCGAAGCTGACGACATCGACCACCTCGGCAACCGCCGGGTGCGCGCCGTTGGCGAGCTCCTCCAGAACCAGTTCCGGATGGGCCTGATCCGCATGGAGCGGATCATCAAGGAGCGCATGACCATCTGCGACGCCGCCACCGTCACGGCTGCCTCGCTGATCAACGCCCGCCCCGTGGTCGCCGCCATCAAGGAGTTCTTTGGCTCCTCGCAGCTGTCGCAGTTCATGGACCAGACCAACCCCCTGGCCGAGCTGACCCACAAGCGGCGCCTGTCGGCGCTTGGCCCCGGCGGTCTCAGCCGCGAGCGCGCCGGCTTCGACGTCCGCGACGTCCACTTCAGCCACTACGGCCGGATATGCCCGATCGAGACGCCGGAAGGTCCGAACATCGGACTGATGGGGTCGCTGGCGACCTTTGCCAGGGTCAACGACTACGGCTTCATCGAGACGCCTTTCCGCAAGGTCTGGCGTGACCTGCCCGCCGACAAGGACCACGCCCCCCGGCTGGTCGACCGCGTCCTCCGCGAGGGCGTCAAGGCCAACGGCAGCTCGCTCAAGGCCGGCCACAAGCTGACCAAGGACGACGTCGCCGCGCTGGTCAAGTCCCGCGCCGACGTCAAGATCCAGCCCTGGGTCTCCGACGAGATCGTCTACATGTCCGCCGACGAGGAGGACAAGTACACGGTTGCCCAGGCCAACGCGCCGCTGACCGCGGACCAGCACTTCGCCGAGGAGCGCACCCCGGCGCGCCTGAAGCACGCCTTCCAGGTGGTCGACGTCAACACCATCGACCTGATGGACGTGTCGCCCAAGCAGATCGTCTCGGCGGCGACCGCGCTGATCCCGTTCCTGGAGCACGACGACGCCAACCGCGCCCTGATGGGGTCGAACATGATGCGGCAGGCGGTCCCCCTGCTCGAGACCGAGTCGCCCGTGGTGGGCACCGGGATGGAGTACTTCGCCGCCAAGGACTCCGGCGAGCTGGTCGTCGCCCGCCGCCCTGGCGTGGTCATGAGCACCGCCGCGCCGCCGCCCAAGGGCTACGTCCAGTCGCACAACCTGCAGCGGCCTGACGTCCACGGAGGTCTCGGCATCCTGGTCGAGGTCGACGCCGGCAACGCCAAGAAGGGCCCCGAGCTGGACTGGTACCCGCTGCACCGCTTCGTGCGGTCCAACCAGGGCACCTGCCTGAGCCAGCGCGCCATCGTTCGCGCGGGCGACAGCGTGGGCGAGGGCGACGTCCTCGCCGACGGTCCCGCCACCGCCCAGGGCGAGCTGGCCCTGGGGCGCAACGTGCTGGTCGCCTTCATGCCCTGGGAGGGCTACAACTTCGAGGACGCGATCCTGATCTCGGAGTCGATCGTCCGCGAGGACAAGTACACCTCGATCCACATCGAGGAGTTCGAGCTCGAGGCCCGCGACACCAAGCTGGGTCCCGAAGAGATCACCCGGGAGATCCCCAACGTCTCCGAGGAGACGCTCAAGAACCTCGACGAGCGCGGCATCATCTATGTCGGCGCTGAGGTAAGCCCTGGCGACATCCTCGTCGGCAAGATCACCCCCAAGGGTGAGTCGGAGCTGTCGGCGGAGGAGCGCCTGCTGCGCGCCATCTTCGGCGAGAAGGCCCGCGAGGTCCGCGACTCATCGCTGCGCGTGCCCCACGGGGAGCGCGGCATCGTCGTCGACGTCAAGATCTTCAGCCGCGAGAACAAGGACGAGCTCAGCCCCGGCGTGAACCAGCTGGTGCGCGTCTATGTCGCCCAGAAGCGCAAGCTCTCGGCCGGCGACAAGATGGCCGGGCGCCACGGCAACAAGGGTGTGGTCTCGCGGATCCTGCCCGAGCACGACATGCCCTACATGCCTGACGGCACGCCGGTCGAGATCGTGCTCAACCCGCTCGGCGTCCCCAGCCGTATGAACCTGGGCCAGGTCCTCGAGACCCACCTGGGTTGGGCCGCCACCGCGATGGGCATGAAGATCGCCACCCCGGTCTTCGACGGCGCTCCCGAGGAGCTGATCGAGGACGAGCTGGAAAGGGCTGGGCTGCCGCGCAGCGGCAAGATCCAGCTCCGCGATGGTCGCACCGGCGAGGCCTTCGACCACGAGGTCACCGTCGGCGTCATCTACATGCTGAAGCTGCACCACCTGGTGGAGGACAAGATCCACGCCCGCTCGACGGGCCCGTACAGCCTGGTCACCCAGCAGCCGCTGGGAGGCAAGGCGCAGTTCGGCGGCCAGCGCTTCGGTGAGATGGAGGTCTGGGCCCTGGAGGCCTACGGCGCCAGCCATATCCTCCAGGAGATCCTGACCGTCAAGTCGGACGACATCGTGGGCCGCGTCAAGGCTTACGAGGCCATCGTCAAGGGCGAGAATACGCTTGACGCCGGCATCCCCGAGTCCTTCCGCGTCCTCGTCAAGGAGCTCGAAGGCCTGGGGCTTGGCGTGGAGATCCTCTCCGACGACGAGCGCCAGATCACGCTCACCGAGGACGACCTTCCGGAAGCGCCGGTCGATCTTGGAATCAACCTCGAACGGGACGAGTTGGACGAGTCCCTGGACAACCTGTAGGCAAGGGAGACACACATGCTGAAACTGGAAAACTTCGACGCCCTACGTCTCTCCCTGGCCTCGCCTGACACCGTCATGTCCTGGTCCCACGGCGAGGTGACCAAGCCGGAGACCATTAACTACCGCACCCTCAAGCCGGAGCGGGACGGGCTCTTCTGCGAGAAGATCTTCGGTCCCACCAAGGACTGGGAATGCCACTGCGGCAAGTACAAGCGGTACCGCTACAAGGGCATCATCTGCGACAAGTGCGGCGTCGAGGTGACCCGCTCCAAGGTCCGCCGCGAGCGCATGGGCCACATCAAGCTGGCCAGCCCGGTCAGCCATGTCTGGTACTTCAAGGGCATCCCGTCACGGATGGGGCTGCTGCTGGACATGAGCCCGCGCAACCTCGAGAAGGTCATCTACTTCGCCAACTACATCGTCACCAACATCGACGAGGAGGCCCGCGCCGAGGCGCTTGGCAAGATGGCGCCGGGTGGCGACGAGCCCAGCCAGGACGTGCGCCGCAAGCACGACGAGGCTGTGGCCGAGCTGCAGACCGAGTTCGACGAGGCTTCCAAGGAGGCCGCCTCCGGGGTCGAGGCCGAGGTGGCCAAGCTCGAAGAGCAGATGACAACCACGGTCAACAAGGTGATGACCGAGGTCCAGGAGCTACAGGAGCGGATCAAGACCACCGAGGGCAAGAAGGCTACCCGCGACTTCGCGCTGGGCGCCAAGACCGAGTTCGAGACCGTCGTGGTCAAGAAGAGCGAGGTCTTCACGCCCGAGATCTCGGCGGGCCTGGGCAAGACCGCCGAAGAGGTGATCGCCAAGGTCGAGACCGGCTTCAAGGCCAAGCAGGACGAGGCCAAGGCGGCGGTCGCCCCCGCGGTCGAGAAGCTGAAGGCCGACTTCGACGCCAAGGTCGCCGAGCTCGGCGAGAAGATGCAGGCCGACCTGGATTCGCTCTCGGCGGACCTGGAGACGGCGCGTGCCGACCTCGAGGGCCTCTACGAGAAGCAGATCCTGACCGACGCCCAGTACCGCGAGTTCACCGAGCGCTTCGGCAAGGTGTTCAAGGCGGGCATCGGCGCCCAGGCGGTCCGCGAGCTGCTCAGCCGGATCAACCTCGCCGAGGAGGCCTTCCGCCTTCGCGACGAGTCCAAGTCGGCCAGCGGCCAGCGCCGCCAGAAGGCGATCAAGCGCCTCAAGGTGGTGGAGGCTTTCCGCCGCAGCGGCACCTCACCCACGTGGATGATCATCGAGGTCCTGCCGGTGGTTCCACCGGAGCTGCGCCCGATGGTCCAGCTGGACGGCGGCCGCTTCGCCACCTCCGACCTCAACGATCTCTACCGCCGCGTCATCAACCGCAACAACCGGCTGAAGAGGCTGCTGGAGCTGGGCGCGCCCGAGATCATCGTCCGCAACGAGAAGCGGATGCTGCAGGAGGCCGTCGACGCCCTCATCGACAACGGCCGCCGTGGCCGTGCCATCACCGGCACCGGCAATCGCAAGCTGAAGTCGCTCAGCGACATGCTCAAGGGCAAGCAGGGACGCTTCCGGCAGAACCTGCTGGGCAAGCGCGTCGACTACTCCGGCCGTTCGGTCATCGTGGTCGGTCCCGAGCTGAAGCTGCACGAGTGCGGCCTGCCAAAGAAGATGGCGCTGGAGCTGTTCAAGCCGTTCGTGATGCGCGACCTGGTGGAGAAGGGCTACACCCAGAACATCAAGTCGGCCAAGCGGATGGTCGAGCGGGTGCGCCCCGAGGTCTGGGACGTCCTCGACGAGGTCATCCACGAGCACCCCGTGCTGCTGAACCGCGCCCCCACCCTGCACCGTCTTGGCATCCAGGCCTTCATGCCGGTGCTGGTCGAGGGCTCGGCGATCCAGATCCATCCCCTGGTCTGCCACGCCTTCAACGCCGACTTCGACGGCGACCAGATGGCCGTGCACGTGCCGCTCTTCAGCGGCGCTATCGCCGAGGCCAAGAACCTGATGATGTCGTCCAGCAACATCCTCTCGGCGTCTGACGGCCACCCCGTCGTCAGCCCCACCCAGGACATCGTGCTGGGCTGCTTCTACCTGACCGCGGAGCGCGCCGACCACGAGACCAAGGACCTCAAGGAGCTGCCGACGTACGGAACCGAGGAGGAGGCCATGATGGCCTACTACGGCGGCCACGTCGAGCTGCAGCAGCCCATCCAGGTCAGACTGCGGAGCCAGAAGGACTGGATCCGCACCACTGCCGGGCGGGTCATCTTCAACGAGGTCCTGCCGATCGGCCAGGATCCCACCCACGCGGACCTGGCGCCGATGGTCTACCAGAACCGCACCCTCGACAAGAAGGCGCTGCGCCTGCTGGTCGGGGAGATCTTCAAGCTGTACGGCAACGAGACCACCGCCCGTGTCGCCAACGACATGAAGCGGATCGGCTTCGCCTTCGCCACCAAGGCGGGCGTGACGATCTCGGCGATGGACATCAAGACGCCCAAGGAGAAGGTGGGCATCGTGGCCCAGGCGGACAAGGACGTCGACTCGGTCGACAGCCAGTTCCGCCGCGGCCTGATCACCGAGGACGAGCGCTACGAAGCCACCGTGGAGCTCTGGACCAAGGCCACGCAGGACGTCACCGACGCCACCATGAAGAGCTTCGACCGCTTCAGTCCGGTGTTCATGATGAGCACCTCGGGAGCCCGAGGCGACATCCAGCAGATCCGCCAGCTGGCGGGCATGCGTGGCCTGATGGCCGACCCCACCGGTCGGATCATCGACCTCCCGATCAAGGCCAACTTCTCCGAGGGCCTCACCGTGCTGGAGTACTTCATCTCCACTCACGGCGCCCGCAAGGGACTGGCCGATACCGCGCTGCGAACCGCCGACTCGGGCTACCTGACCCGCCGGCTGGTTGACGTCTCCCAGGACGTAATCGTGCGCGAGGAAGACTGCGGTTCCAAGGGCGGCATCTGGGTCAGCGACATCTCCGAGCAGCGCTCCCTCACGGAGCCTCTGTTCGAGCGGATCGCCGGGCGATTCGCCGCCGGCGACGTTGTCGTACCGGCAACCGGGGAGGTCATCGCTCGCGACAACACCGAGATCACCGACGACCTGGCCCGCGCCATCATCGGCTCGGGGCTGTCGCAGGTGAAGGTACGGTCGGTCCTGACCTGCCAGTCGCGTGAAGGCGTCTGCCGCAGGTGCTACGGACGCAACCTGGCCACCGGCAAGCTGGTCGAGATCGGCGAGGCGGTCGGCGTCATCGCCGCCCAGTCGATCGGCGAGCCCGGCACCCAGCTGACTATGCGTACCTTCCACACCGGTGGAGTCGCCGGTACCGACATCACGCAGGGTCTGCCCCGCGTCGAGGAGCTGTTCGAGGCCCGCATCCCCAAGGGCAAGTCGATCATCTCCGACATCGATGGTGAGGTCGAGATCGAGAAGGCAGAGACCGGCCAGCAGAAGGTCAAGATCACCCAGCGCGACGTGTACGAGACCGCCTACGAGCTGAAGAGCAAGAAGGTGATGCCGATGGTCGCCAAGGGCGACGCCGTCGCCGAAGGCGCCGAGCTGGCTCGGGGCAAGACCTCAGCCGGCGAGGAGGTGGTGGTCCAGGCCCGTCACGCGGGCACCGTCACTGACGTCGGCGGCGAGATCAAGGTCCGCACCGTAGACGAGGACGCGCGCGAGTACGCGATTCCTCATGGCGCGCGGATCAGGGTCAAGCCGGGCGACCAGGTGATGGCGGGAGACCAGCTCACCGAGGGCTCGATCAGCCCCCAGGAGCTGCTCGGCATCCTCGGACGCGAGGCGGTGCAGCGCTACCTCGTGGAGGAGGTGCAGCGCGTCTACCGTGGCCAGGGCGTCGACATCAACGACAAGCACATCGAGGTCATCGTTCGCCAGATGATGCGCAAGGTGCGCATCGAGAGCGCCGGCGACACCGAGCTGCTGCCAGGCGACATCGTCTCCCAGTTCGAGTGGGAGGAGGCCAACCGCAAGGCGCTGGCCGAGGGCGGCGAGCCCGCGATTGCCGAGACGGTCCTGCTGGGCCTGATCAAGGCGGCGCTCAACACCGCCAGCTGGCTGTCGGCGGCGAGCTTCCAGGAGACCACCAGGGTGCTGACCGAGGCCGCCATCGCGGGCAAGGTCGACCGCCTGCGGGGTCTCAAGGAGAACGTGATCATCGGCAAGCTGATCCCCGCAGGCACCGGCCTGGACTACTACAAGAAGCTCCGCGAGGAGCAGGCGAAGTACGCCCTGGGCCAGCAAGCCTCACCGGACAGCGAAATCGATGGCGAGCTCGTCGGGCAGGCCGTCGAGCACACTCCGAGCATCGACGACCTCAGTCTCTAGGGTTTCCGGGCGCCACTGCGGCGCTTGCAGTTTCAGAGGCGCCCCGAGAGGGGCGCCTCTTCTGTTTTCAGCCGGGGTTGGCGGAGTAGGGCGGGCTGCGCCAGCCCAGTCTCAGCCGGAGTTGGCGGCGCCGGGCGCGGCCCGGTCGAGGGCTGGGGAAGCCCTATCTCAGCCGGAGTTGGCGGCGACGGGCGCGGCCCCATGGCGGGCCGCGCCAGCAATATCTCAGCCTGAGTTTGCGGAGTAGGCGACCGTCACAGGCACGTTGCCGGAGAAGCTGAAATCGCGCGTCTGCCCGTTGGGATATGTTGTCCTAACGGTGTAATCGAGCGTGACGTAGTACGGGACCGGCCCGGCCGGCCCGATGGCGTCGGGCGTGTTCCACTGCTGGACGATGGGGTCTGCCGGTGCGCCGCTCGTGCCGGCAGAGGTGATCTGGCCCGCAGGCCCATCGCGGGAGCCCGACCGGAAGATCCACGACAGGATCGAGGTCTGCCCACTGCCTGCGGCGACGCCGTCGAGCGTCATCTGTCCCTCGCGATCCACGATCGGCCTGACGTACAGATAGACGGTCGTTCCCCGCGGCACCTCGATGGTGTCGAAGCCGCGGCGAAGCGCCGGCGGCGCGGAGGGCGACAGCTCCGACACAAGCGCCGCCCGGACCTGGGGCGCCGAGTAGCCGACGACCGGCTGCTGTGCCACGGCGCCCGTGGTGCTGTTGGTGACGTCGACCGTGAACGGCGCCGTCAGCATCACAATGTCGCCGGTGGCGGGGTCGAAATCTGCGATCCGCGCGGTACCGGCGACGTGAGCCGTGACCCTGGGCTGCACCGAGGCGGCCGGCTGTGAGTAATTGTGGTTGGCACTGATCGACTTCGACCCGCCCGGGAGCGTGGCCGTCTGCCCATCGCCGAAATCGACGGTCCAGGAGGTCACCGCCCACCCGTTGGGATCCACCGCGACATTCAATGTGCGATCGGCCTGCGCGACGAAATCGTCAGCTATGGCCGCGAGCACCTGCGCCGGCTGCCCCGCTTTCACGACCGCGGGGCTCAGCGAGACGTTGAGCGCGTACACCAGCCGCCCGTTCGCGTTCTGATCCGCGACCCCCGCGATCAGTGTCTGCTGCCCGGGGGACCACAGGAGCTCGCCCGCCCGCTGCTGATTGTCGATGGGCTGCCCATTCGAGCACCGGTAGATGACGATGTCGTAGCTGGTCGACGTCGGCCGGTACACGATGTTCTTCCACGCTACGTAGTAGGGGACAGGGCACGCCGCGAACCGATGGGTTGGGACCGTGGTTGTGGAGCCCGAGGACGCGTGGGCCTGGAAATACACGAACGAGGTTCCGGGTGGTCCTTGGATTGTTGTTGTCTGGAAGGTTACGTCTGCCGTTCCGAAGCCTGCCACCGGAATAGCAGGTAGCAGCGACACGACCACGGCGGCGATTCCTGCTGCAGCCATCCGGACCCTAGTCATGGCCGAGGAGGTCACGTTGGTAGATGCGCCATCCGGCAGAGTCCAGATGCAACGTTGCGCGGTAGTGAGTCGGGGGAGTCGACATGTCGGACTCGACAGCTGCGCCGGTGGTCGCGTCGGTATCGTGGCCTCGCTGGATCAACGTATAAAGGACCGTCGCCTGCGAAGTTGCACGGGTTACTGACCAATGAGAAAACTGATCGGAGAGGGAGACTGAGTGCCGCCCTTCGCTGGCCTGTTCCTGCAAGAAGGCCTTGAAGTTCTCGTACGCCGGCGTCCCTGGGCCCGCAGTCACACCGGCCATCGGGCCGATATCGCCGGTCCTTCGCGATTGATTCTCGACATCGTAGTAGTGCTTGATCGCGGCGATCACGGCAGCGTCAGAGTGCAAATCGAGAGTGGGGGAAGGGGAAGGTGAGCCCGAGGCGCCGTGGCCGACGGTGATGTAAGCGGCGGCGCCGATGCCGATCGCAAGAACAACGGCGACCAGGGTTGCCGGTATCCAGGCCTTCACCGAACTCTCACTCGGCGGCGGTTCTCCCAGCGGTGAATGTGTGGCGCCGGGCTTGGACGACGAACAGCTGGAACGGCCGGCCAGCCTCAACTTATCACAGAGCACGGCCTCTGTGCAAACGGGCCAGTATGCTTGCGTACGCCTAAGAACGAGGAGGCAAAACCTCTTGGGGTTGGAGCTAGGCGACGGCCCGATCCGGGCCCCGACACCACTCTCGCGACAGATAGGCGGCTGACGGTACGGTCAGGATCCGACCGGTGGCATCGCGGGCGATTTGCCAGCCGCCCTCATGGACCATCCAGTGGTGCCGGTGGCACAGCAGAACCAGGTTGGAGAGGTCGGTCCTCCCCCCGCGGCACCAGTGCAAGAGATGGTGAGCGGCCGACCAGGACGCCGGACGCTCACACCCCGGCCATTGACAGTGTTGGTCGCGGACATTGAGGGCGCGCCGGGTGGCGCCAGGCACCACCCTTTGGGCCCGCCCAACATCGACGATCGCCGACTCCGCGCCGACAAGGACCCGGGTGACGGTGGCGTCGCACGCCAGACGCTCGACCATTCGCGCCGATATCGGCATCGAGAACTCGAGCTCGGCAGCTGATGCGCCCGCCACGCCAAGGAGCGTCTCAAGCGATGCAGTGACCTGGAGGTGCGCCCGCTGGCTGGCCCGCTGGGGGACCGCGCCGGTGTCGAGTCCTATCAGGGCGAGCTCCACCAACGCGTCGGCCATTCGACGATCACGGTGCCGATCGTCGCCGGCGCCAGAGCGCCGGGCCATCGGCTCGAGCGCCGTGCGCAGGGTCGCGCCGCCGGCGGCATCCAAAACGCCGCGGACAAAGACCCAACCGTCTTCGCCTGAGTTCAACTCCAGCTTTCGCGCCTCGACGGCTTCGACTTCGGTGGCCGCGTATCCCTTGGGGTCGTTGGCATGACGAGCGTGCTGGCAAAGGTGCCGGAAACGGCCGACGCTGAACTCGCGGGCCTTTTCCAGCAGCGGAGTCTCATCGAACACCTGGCTAGTCTCGGAATCATCCAGGGCAGCTGCGGTCCGGGCCATAAGCGCGAGATGCGCGAAACCAATCTCGCCGTTCTCGACAGCGGCCACAGCCTGAGGCAACCCGCGCATCCGCTCGCCGACGCAGACGCGTTCTGCCGCGGCGTGGCTGCCCATCAGGCAGTTGTGGCGGATCCATTCGATGGATGAGATCCAGCCGTCCCGCTCAGCGAGCGAGGTGGCCGCGAAATCGGCTGCCGTCTCGGAGAATTCGAGGTCAAGCCGATCGCGCGCCTGGCGGAGTTCGACCAGCTCGGTCTCGATCTCGCGGCCGTCTCGGCCCGCCTTGTCACGCCTGCAGAAGCGATCGATGGCCGCAACCAGGTCTCGCATCCCCTGGTCGCTTGGCAAAACTCCCCCTTTCCCCCCGGACATACTCCGAGTATAGCAAACAAATGTTCGTATTATCAACTCCGGTGCTCGCGACGGACGCCGGTCGGATGTGTGCTTTAGGGGTGCTGTGCCGAGCCGCCGATCCGGTGACTCCTGTGATTGAAAGCGCCGCCGCGAGCACGACATCGACCAGGCCACCGCCGCAGCCGTCGCCGATTCCCCGTTTTGCCCGCGTCTCAGATTCGAATGACTGCGATTCGATCCGATCCGACCCTCCAGCGCCCAGATGGAGACGAAAAGCCGCCCTCGATCAAACAAACGAGGCTCACGAGGCAGCCGCTCCCATACGCCCCAGACGGAGATCCGCCGCCGCCTTCCATCAAACGACGCGCGCAATGGCGGCCGGTGCCAGCGCCCCAGCCAGAAATCCACCGCAGCCCTCCATCAAACGACGCAAGGAAGGGCGGCCGGCCCCCCAGCGTCCCAGCTGGAAAACCACCGACGCCTTACCCACTATGCCGCGAGCCAGGGCGGCTCCCCAGCCCTGCACCGATCCCACCGCCCTCGTATGCTCGACGCCCCCCTCGGCCGCCTCTTGCCATGTAGGCGTACGCAAGCACACTCGAACGTGGTTGCACAACGGTTTCCCTCCTGTGCTAAGTTCCCGCCATCTGCTAAACTCTGCCTTCGCGTCTCAAGATCGCTGCTGTATTCGGCTGCGCCTTGGGGTGCGGAGCCGTGACCGACTGAGCGCGCCTCGCTCGAAATCGCATTGGGCACCGTAATCCGGTGCCGCGAGAGGGGGCCTCGAACTCACTTTAGGAATAGCTTGCCCACAATCAACCAGCTGGTCCGCAAGGGCCGGAAGCCAATTGTCAAGAAGACCAAGGCCCCCGCGCTGAAGAGCTCACCTCAGCGGCGGGGAGTGTGCGTGCGCGTCTATACGGTCACACCCAAGAAGCCGAACTCGGCTCTGCGCAAGGTCTGCCGAGTACGCCTGACCTCGCGAATCGAGGTCACCGCGTACATCCCGGGCATCGGTCACAACCTCCAGGAGCACTCGGTGGTGCTAATCCGCGGCGGTCGCGTCAAGGACCTTCCGGGTGTCCGCTATCACGTGATTCGCGGCACCCTGGACACCTCGGGGACCAAGAACCGCTCCCAGGGACGTTCCAAGTACGGCGCCAAGCGCGAGAAGAAGGCCAAGTGATGATCGCCGCCAGGGCACAGCACGCAACCACGCAGGTGAACGCCTAATGCCACGCAGAGCACGTATCCAGCGGCGGGTGATCACTCCCGACCCGGTGTACACGCACGGGGGCGTGGCTAAATTCATCAACTGCCTGATGCTTCGAGGGAAGAAGAGCACCGCCGAGCGGATCGTCTACGACTCCTTCGACATTATCAAGCAGCGGACCCGGGGCGCCGATCCGCTGGAGACGTTTGAGAACGCCCTCCGAAACGCCACCCCGATCCTCGAGGTCAAGCCCAAGCGAGTCGGCGGCGCCACCTACCAGGTGCCGGTGGAGATCCGGCCCGACCGTCGCGCCGCGCTGGCCCGCCGCTGGATCATCCGCTACGCCCGCACCCGCACCGGAAAGTCGATGGCCGAGAAGCTCGCCAACGAGCTGATGGACGCCTCCAACAACGTCGGCGCGGCGGTCAAGCGCAAGGAAGACACCCACAAGATGGCCGAGTCGAACAAGGCCTTCAGCCATTTCCGCTACTAGGGACACAGTCAGAACGTTTTGAGCCAGGTAATTGAGGAGTCAAGGCCGGCCCCATCGGCAACCACCGGGGGGCAGCCAAAGAAGATGAACGTCGCAGTCAAGAAGGCCAGGGCCTTCCCGCTCGAGAAGACCCGGAACATCGGGATCATGGCGCACATCGACGCCGGGAAGACCACGACCACCGAGCGCATCCTTTTCTACACCGGCCGCATCCATCGGATGGGCGAGGTGCATGAAGGCGCGGCCACGATGGACTGGATGGTCCAGGAGCAGGAGCGCGGCATCACCATCACCTCCGCGGCGACGGCGGCGGAGTGGCGCGGCCATCGCATCAACATCATCGACACGCCCGGGCACGTGGACTTCACCGTCGAGGTCGAGCGCAGCCTGCGCGTCCTCGACGGCGCCGTCGCCGTGTTCGACGCTGTCAGCGGCGTCGAGCCCCAGTCGGAGACGGTCTGGCGCCAGGCCGATCGCTATGACGTGCCCCGGATCGCCTTCATCAACAAGATGGACCGGATGGGCGCCGATTTCTTCGGCTCGCTGCACTCGATCCAGGACAAGCTCGGCGCCAACGCCGTGGCGATCCAGATCCCGATCGGCCGCGAAGCCGGTTTCAACGGCGTCGTCGACCTGGTCACCGAGCAGGCCATCATCTACACCGACGACCTGGGCACCACCCACGAGTCCACCGAGGTGCCGGCGGAGCTCAAGGACCAGGTCCACGAGTACCGCCAGAAGATGCTGGAGACCGCCGCCGACTTCGACGACGACCTGATGCACGCCTACCTCGAGGACCAGCCGGTGCAGCCGGCGCAGGTAGTGGCAGCCCTCCGCAAGGGCACCCTGATGACCCAGCTGGTGCCGGTCATCTGTGGCGCGGCGCTGCGCAACCGCGGCGTCCAGCCGATGCTCGACGCCGTCGTCGAGTACCTGCCCAGCCCGCTCGACAAGCCCGCCGTCGAGGGTCTGAACCCCAAGTCGGGTCACGTCGAGGTGCGCGGCATCAGCGACGACCAGCCCTTCGCCGCCCTCGCCTTCAAGGTCGCCACCGACCCGTTCGTCGGCAAGCTGACCTTCTTCCGGGTCTACTCCGGGACGCTCAAGACCGGCAGCTACATCCTCAACGCCACCAAGGGCAAGAAGGAGAGAATCGGCCGGCTGCTGCAGATGCACGCCAACCACCGCGAGGAGCTCGAAGAGGTGTTCGCGGGCGACATCGCCGCCGCCATCGGGCTCAAGGACACCACCACCGGCGACAGCCTCACCACCGAGGACCATCCCCTGGTGCTCGAGAACATCACCTTCCCGGAGCCTGTGATCGCGGTCGCCATCGAGCCCAAGACCAAGGCCGACCAGGAGAAGATGGGTGTGGCGCTGCAGCGGCTCAGCGAGGAGGACCCCACCTTCCGGGTCCACACCGACGAGGAGACCGGCCAGACCATCATCGAGGGGATGGGCGAGCTCCATCTGGAGGTCATCGTCGACCGGATGCTGCGCGAGTTCCAGGTCGACGCCAACGTAGGCAAGCCGCAGGTCAGCTATCGCGAGACGATCCGCCAGAAGGCCAAGGGCACCGGCCGCTTCATCCGCCAGTCAGGCGGCCGCGGCCAGTACGGCCACGCCGAGATCGAGATCGAGCCCAACGAGGCCGGCGCCGGCTTCGAGTTCATCGACAAGATCGTCGGCGGCAAGATCCCCCGCGAGTACATCGCGCCCACCGGCAAGGGCATCGAAGAGGCCCTCCAGAACGGCATCCTCGCGGGCTTCCCGATGGTGGATGTCAAGGCCACGCTCTACGACGGCAGCTTCCACGACGTCGACTCCAGCGAGATGGCGTTCACCGTGGCCGGCTCGATGGCGGTCAAGGACGCTGTCCACAAGGCCAAGCCGGTGCTGCTGGAGCCGATCATGAAGGTCGAGGTCAGCATGCCCGAGGAGTTCATGGGCGACGTGATGGGCGACCTGACCGCGCGCCGCGGCCACATCCTCGGCATGGAGGGCAAGGGCAAGTCCCAGATCGTCAAGTCCAGCGTGCCCCTGGCCAGCATGTTCGGTTACGCGACCGAGCTGCGTTCGATGACCCAGGGCCGGGCGAGCTACTCGATGGAGTTCGACCACTACGAAGAAGTCCCCAAGTCTGTAGCCGAAGAAATCATCGCGAAGACCAAGAGCTAGGAGGAGTCACACAAAACTATGGGTAAGCAGAAGTTCGACCGGTCGAAGCCGCACATGAACGTCGGCACCATCGGTCACATCGACCACGGGAAGACCACGCTGACCGCCGCGATCACCAAGGTGCTGGCGGCCCAGGGTGGCGCTGATTTCGTGCCCTTCGACAAGATCGACAATGCGCCCGAAGAGAAGGCGCGTGGGATCACAATCTCCACCGCCCACGTCGAGTACTCGACCGCCAAGCGGCACTACGCGCACGTCGACTGCCCCGGGCACGCCGACTACATCAAGAACATGATCACCGGCGCGGCCCAGATGGACGGCGCCATCCTGGTGGTCGCCGCCACCGACGGCCCCATGCCCCAGACCCGTGAGCACGTCCTCCTGGCCCGCCAGGTCAACGTGCCGTCGCTGGTCGTCGCCCTCAACAAGGTCGACGCCGTCGACGACGAGGAGCTGCTGGAGCTGGTCGAGCTCGAGGTCCGCGAGCTGCTCAACCGCTACGAGTTCCCCGGCGACGACACCCCCATCATCCGGGTCAGCGCCCTCAAGGCGCTCGAGGGCGACGCCGATGCCGCCGAGGGCATCTTGAAACTGATGAACGCGGTCGACGACTACATCCCCGAGCCGGAGCGCGAGATCGACAAGCCGTTCCTGATGCCGATCGAGGACGTGTTCTCGATCGAAGGTCGCGGCACCGTCGTGACCGGCAGGATCGAGCGCGGCCAGGTCAAGGTCAACGAGGAAGTCGAGATCGTCGGCGTCAAGGACACCCGCAAGGTGGTCGTGACCGGCGTCGAGATGTTCCACAAGCTGCTCGATTCGGGCCAGGCCGGTGACAACGTCGGCTGTCTCCTCCGCGGTATCAAGCGTGAGGAGGTCGAGCGCGGCCAGGTCCTGGCCAAGCCGGGGTCGATCAAGCCGCACACCAAGTTCGACGCCGAGATCTACGTCCTCACCAAGGAGGAGGGCGGCCGTCACACGCCGTTCTTCAAGGGCTACCGGCCGCAGTTCTACATCCGCACCACCGACGTGACCGGCGAGGTCATCCTCCAGGAGGGTGTCGAGATGGTCATGCCTGGTGACAACACCAAGATGACTGTCGAGCTGATCACCCCGATCGCGGTCGAGGACGGCATGCGGTTCGCCATCCGCGAGGGTGGCCGGACCGTGGGCGCCGGCGTCGTAACCGGCATCACGGCCTAAGCGGTAGGGAACTCAGGGCAGCGAGATGGCGCAACGAATCAGAATCCGGCTGAAGGCCTACGACCACAAGGTCCTGGACTCGGCCGCGGACAAGATCGTGGACACGGCTCGGCGCACCAGCGCGTCGATCGCCGGCCCCATCCCGCTGCCCACCGAGATCAACAAGTACACCGTGATCCGGGGGCCGTTCATCGACAAGGACTCGCGTGAGCAGTTCGAGATGCGGACCCACAAGCGGATCATCGACATCCTCGACCCCAACCCCAAGGTGGTGGACGCGCTCATGCGCCTCTCTCTTCCGAGCGGCGTGAACATCGAGATCAAGCTGTGAGCAAAGGCCTCATCGCACGGAAAGTGGGCATGACCCAGATCTTTGACGAGCGCGGCGTGGCCGTGCCCGTGACCGTGCTCGAGGCAGGCCCATGCACCGTGGTCGGGCTGCGCACCGTCGAAAAGGATGGCTACGCGGCCACCCGGCTCGGCTTCGGCGCGGTCAAAGAGGCGCGGGTCACCAAGCCCGTCGCCGGCGAGTACAAGAAGGCCGGCACCAAGCCGCAGCGAAGGATCATCGAGTTCCGCGGCGAGGTCGCCGAGGGCATCGAGACCGGCGCAGAGCTCAAGGCCGACGTCTTCAGCGAGGGCGACAAAGTCGCCGTCGTGGGCACCTCCAAAGGCAAGGGCTTCGCCGGCGTGGTCAAGCGGCACCGCTTCGGGCGGGGGCCCGTCACCCACGGCTCGCACAACATCCGCCAGCCCGGGTCGGTCGGCTCGGTCGATGCCGCCCGCACCTGGAAGGGTGTCAAGATGGCCGGCCAGCTGGGCAACATCAAGACCACCACCCGCGGGTTGACTGTGGTCAAGGTCGACGTCGAGCGCAACCTGCTGATGATCCGCGGCGCGGTGCCCGGGCCCAAGAACGCCATCGTCACCATCACCGGAGCCGCCTGATGGCCGTCACCGACCTCGAGATCAAGGGCAAGGGTGGCAAGGCCGCCGGCAAGCTGACCCTGGACCCGCACCTGTTCGGGGCCGAGGTCAACACCGGGCTGCTGCACCAGGCGCTGATCCGCCAGCTGGCCAACGCGCGCCAGGGCAGCGCCAGCACCAAGACCCGCACCGAGGTTCGCGGCGGCGGGCGCAAGCCTTATCGCCAGAAGGGCACAGGCCGCGCCCGGCAGGGCTCCATCCGCGCGCCCCAGTACACCGGCGGCGGTGTCGTCTTCGGCCCCAAGCCGCGCAGCTACGCCCAGGACATGCCCCGCAAGCAGCGCCGCCTGGCGCTTCGCTCGGCGCTGTCGGCGAAGGCCCAGGAGGGTCGCCTGGTGATCGTCGAGGCACTCGACTTCGAGGAGCCCAAGACCCGCGAGTTCGTCGGCGTGCTGGCCGACGTCGGCATCGAGGGGACGGTGCTGGTGGCGCTCGACAACCACAACCTCAACGCCGAGAAGTCGGCCCGCAACCTGGTCGGCGTCAAGGTCATCCTGACCCGCAACCTCAATGTCCGCGACCTGCTCAACCACGACTGGCTGCTGATGACCAAGGGCGCAGTCGACCAGGTGGGGGAGGTGCTGGCGTGAGGTCTCCGTCCGAGGTCATCCTCAAGCCGCTCATCTCGGAGAAGAGCTACTCCGCGATGCAGTTCGGCAAGTACACCTTCGACGTCCACCCGTCGGCCAACAAGATCGAGATCGCCCGCGCCGTGGAGGAGGCCTTCGAGGTCAACGTCGTGGCCGTGAACACCATGACGGTCCAGGGCAAGGAGCGCCGGCGCCGCAACGGACGCGGCTTCGACCCCAAGCGCAAGAAGGCGGTCGTCACGCTGGCCCCCGGCCAGCAGATCGCCCGCCTCTTCGAGACGAGCAGCGGCTGATGGCTGTCAAGAAGTACAAGCCGACCAGCCCGGGACGGCGCTTCATGAGCGTCTCGTCCTTCGACGAGGTCACCAAGGGCAAGAAGCCTGAGAAGGCGCTGATGGTGAAGCTCGACAAGAAGGCGGGCCGCAACAACAGCGGCTCGATCACAGTGCGCCACCAGGGCGGCGGCCACAAGAAGCAGTACCGGATCGTCGACTTCAAGCGCAACAAGATCGCCATCCCCGGCAAGGTGGCGGCTATCGAGTACGACCCCAACCGAAGCTCGCGGCTGGCCCTGATCCACTACATCGACGGTGAGAAGCGCTACATCCTGGCGCCGCTGGGGCTCCGCGTCGGCGACAGCGTCGAGGCCGGCCCGCAGGCCGACATCAAGCCCGGCAACGCCCTGCCCATCGCCAACATCCCGGTCGGCACCACCGTCCACAACATCGAGCTCAAGCTCGGCCGAGGCGGCCAGATGGTGCGCTCCGCGGGCGCCGCCGCGCAGCTGCTGGCCAAAGAGGGCGACTACGCCCAGGTCCGGATGCCCTCGGGCGAGGTCCGGCTGGTTCCGGTGGTCTGCACTGCGACTATCGGCCAACTCGGCAATCTCGACCACGAGAACGAGAACGTCGGCAAAGCCGGCAAGAGCCGCTGGCGGGGCAAGCGCCCCTCCGTGCGCGGCATGACCATGAACCCGTTCGACCATCCGCACGGCGGTGGCGAGGGTCGGTCGGGCGCCGGTGGCAACCCGCAGACGCCGTGGGGCAAGCCCGCGCTGGGCTACCGCACGCGGCGCAACAAGTCGACCAACAAGATGATCGTCAGGCGTCGTGGAGGTAAGCGCGGATGAGCCGTTCGACCAAGAAGGGCCCGTACTGCGAGCCGCGGCTGCTGGACAAGGTCCTGAAGCTGAACGAGACGCGGGAGAAGAAGGTCATCAAGACCTGGTCCCGCCGCTCCACCATCTTCCCGGAGTTCGTCGGCCACACCCTGGCGGTCCACGACGGGCGCAAGCATGTGCCCGTTTTCGTGACCGAGACCATGGTCGGCCACAAGCTCGGCGAGTTCGCCCCCACGCGCCGTTTCCGCGGCCACGGGCATCACACCGAGCGGAGTAGCTCGCTCAAGTAATGAGATACGAGGTCTGATGGAAGTCGAAGCCAAGGCTCGCTACATGCGCATTCCGCCCCGCAAGGCGCGGCTGGTCGCCGCCACCGTGGTGGGGATGCCGGTGAAGGACGCCCTCGTGGTGCTCGGTTTCACGCCCAAGGCCGCCGCCCAGGAGATCGGCAAGGTCGTGAAGTCGGCGGCCGCCAACGCCACCAACAACTTCAGCCAGGACGAGGACGCCCTGGTGGTCAAGCGGATCGTCGTCAACGAGGGACCGACGCTCAAACGCGGCCGGGCGCGCGCTCGTGGCATGTACTTCTCGATCTTCAAGCGCACCTGCCACATCACCGCCGTGGTCGAGGCCCTGGAGCAGGCTCCCCGGAGGCCGGCGCGCGCGCGTGCCGCCGCGGCCGCGCCCGCCCAGCCGAAGGCCGCGCCCAAGCCGAAGGCCGACTCGAAGACGCCCGAGACCACCGAGGCCGAGGCGAAAGCTGGTGAGGTCACAGAAGTGGCGGAGGAGCAGGTTGCCGAAGAGGCCGAGGCCGAGGCCACCACGGTGACGCCGGAGGCGGTCGAAGAGACCCCCGCCGTCGCTGATGCGCCCGCCGAGGCGGCGGTTGACGCCGCCGCCGACGAGCCTGCCGAAGCTGACGCACCCAAGCCGGAAACAAACGCCGCCGCCGCCGACGAGTCTGCGGCCACTGAAGGGCCCGAGACCCAGAACGAGGAGAAACCCTAAATGG
>DATMMS010000017.1:0-92486 GCA_035569605.1 Candidatus Solibacter sp.
ATTCCGGGCAACCAGGGGATGGCCGTAGGGATCGCCACGCTCCTCCTCGCCGCCTTGTCGCCGCTCCTGCTGCTTCAGGGCATCCGTATAGGTGAGAGCGGCACCTCGAACGTCGTGCGCGGCTGGGGTGCAGCCGGCATCGGCGCGATCACAAATGTCGGTTGGGTGCGCATGGCATCGAGCTCGATAGGACGATCGGTGCAGGCAAAGGCCGTCCGGCTCAGGGAACGCCGGACTGGGTCATCGGGTGCCTAGGCTCCATCAGGCGAAGAGGGCGGTGGTCGAGACTGCCGCCCTCTCTCTGATCTGTCCGACCGTCGATGAAGTTGACCAAGTAGGTACGAAGGCTCGTCGAGCCAATCTGGGCACACTGACGAGGCAGCCAAGAGGTGGGGTGCCCAACCAGGCCGTAGATATCAACCGGTCCGCCGCCATTCGTGACACTGCCGATTGGGAATCGCGGCTAGCGGCGGTATACCGGGTGTTACTGGCTACCACCAGAAAGGCGTGATGCATTCGCAAACTTACACCGATGTGTATACTTAGGAATGGACTCGCGAGCGGCGACTGCAGGCAAGCCAGGGAGCATCAGTGTCCGCATTAGGGCGAAGAACCTAAGTTCGGTTCGCCGGCAACTCCCAATGACCCAGCGTGTTCTCGCGAGACAGGTCGGCGTAACTCAGAACTATTTGAGTGCCCTCGAGAATGGCCATCGCAGCCCGAGCGCGCCTCTCTGTTGTCGCCTGATTTTGGCGTTGGATGCGTCCTTCGACGAACTCTTCGACGTTGTCCTCATCGAGGACCTTGACCGCGAGACGCTGCTGACTCGAGAACGCAGATGACGACCGCAATTTATGCCCGTACGTCTACTGACCGCCAAGAACGTGAGGAGACCATCCGAAGCCAACTTGATGCCTGCGACGCATTCGCCATCGCAAATGGCCTCGGAGCCGTGGAGCGGTTCGTTGATAACGGCGTCAGCGGATCACAACTCCAGCGCCCAGCATTAGACGAACTCCGGAATCGTGCGCGCATCCAGAGTATCCGCACGATCGTGGTGTACGACGTCGACCGACTCTCACGCAGCCTGGGCCATTTGCTCCTTCTGATGGAGGAATTCGGTAAAGCCGGTATCGATGTCAGGTTCGTCCGATCACCCCTGGAAGACAGTGCCGAGGGAAGAGTGCTGTTCAATATCAAAGGGGTCTTCGCTGAGTACGAGCGGGAAAAAATCCGCGAGAGAACGTTGCGCGGCAAGACCCGCTACATCAAGGATGGCGGATGGTTCGGTCCTCCTCCGTATGGCTACCGGGTGGAGAACCACCATCTGGAGGTCGATGAGCAAGAGGCCCCGTGGCTACGCAATATGTTCTCGCTGTATGCCTGCGGTGCACACACGCTCCACAGCCTCGCGGCGTTTCTCAATCAAAAGGGCGTGCGCACCCGGCGCTCGGACAACCGGCGGCAAGGGTGGCAGGCGGAAATCATCAGCCGGATCCTAAAACGCGAGCTCTACACCGGGACCTTCCGGCGCGAACTCAAGGGGATTCCGGAGAGCGCCTGTGAAGTTGAAGTCCCAGCCCTCATCGACCCCCAGGTCTTCGGAATCGTCCAGGCTCGGTTGAGCCTAAACCGTTCCGACGCTGAGCGAAACCGTATCCACTTCTACTTGCTCTCGGGACTGATCCGATGCGGCGCTTGCGACCATCGGTACCACGGTCGGCACGTCAAAGGTACGAACAGACGCTACTACCGCTGCGAGACGAACCATAGTCGCCAGCGATACCCGGAGCCATGCCGCAGCCCTGGGATACGGGCCGACGTTTTGGAGGCGACGGTGTGGGACTTGGTCGTGCATTTGGTGACCCAGCCAGAGGCGATGCTGCTCGGTGAGCGCATGCTAACCGACGGGGCTGCCGAGGCAGGAACGTCGAACGTTGAGGAACAACTTATCCGCATCCAGCGCGGCATCCGCAAGGTTGATGTCCGGAAGTCGCGCGTCCTCGATGTGCTGGTGGACCGGCCACAAGACAAACACATCCTCGTCCGCAAACTCCAGCAGCTCGACCGTGAGGTGGAGCAACTCACGGCTCAAGAGAAATGCCTGATGGAGGAGCTCCAAAACGCCGCCAGCCTGGGAGAGCGACTCGCGGAGATCCGCGAAACATTTAAGACCCTCCGGCCCAGACTGGACCGGCTCGATCAGGCGGACCGCCGCCAGGTATGTCAGCTCCTAATCCACCAGATCCGCATCAGCCGCGACGGCCAGGTGCGCGTCGAGTGGATGATCCCGACCTCCGGGAAGATACCCAACAATGGGGACGCCCACGGGAGCAGCTCCTTCCTGCTGCCGCGCCGCCACCTGTCGTCGGAAGCACGTGCGAATCTGTCGGTTAAGAACCGTGAGGCGATGCTTCGTCGGGTGGCCGCCGGGCTGTACGTCTCGCCCACGAAGGATCCCCGAATCGCCAAGAAGGTAAGTGAAGCTCTGTCCCGGCGGGTGCGGGAGGGAACCTGGAAGCCGCCTCCAGCTCCAAGGAAGGATCCCGTTACCGGCCGATGGGTCAAGGGCCGGGTGAGCTCCAGTCAGGCCGCGACGCCGTCGACTTAGCGCTTCTCCCAGGCGCGATCACTCCTATGGCGCAGGCGTGCCTGCCGGTCGCGCTGGAACTTGAGGCCGAGTAACTTGGCGTGTCTGAGCACGGTGTTATAGCTGCGATCCATTTCGTTCGCCGCCAGCCCAACTGGTGTCCCCATCGCGGCTAGTTTCGCCAACCACTGGTCTTCAATAGGAGTCCATTGCCGCACGACTTAACTCTCCCGAATACTGAAAACAACTTGACTAATTCGTGATCCTAATCCCAGAACTGCATGACCATTTAAAGCCACCAGCACGCGACGTCACCTGGAGTCCGGCTCCGCGAGCTTCCAGCATGCGTCGCACACATGGACACGAGGTACTGACCGCGCCACAGTTCGACTTGGCTGATCGCGGCCATTAGAGCTTCAACGGCGAGGACGGCTTAGATCGCCCGGACGGCTCGCGGTACAGGCAACGTGTGCACCTGGGGACTTGACCCTTCCGTGATGGCGCTCCCGCTGTGCCCGAGTTCGCGGGCGCCCTGAGGGACCCTGAAGCGACGTTATCGAGTTCGCGTTCCATGGTTCCGCGGATGGTCCCGTTGTGTTGCAAGCGTCCCTAACACCACGGCGGCAGTGATAACCCACTCTAGTGTCGACTGCCCAGACTGCTTGCGCATACCAAACCCCTCCCTAGCTCAGCGGCGAAACTCGATTTTAGACCGTCCGTTTGCCCGAGCTCCTAGCGTGACGCGAGGGGGGACTTCCGTGATAGGTGCCGCGCTCAAGACAACGTGCGAAGCCGCGTTTTCGCATGACGCCACGTCATGATTGACCGGTGGCTGGTGAATCATTTCGTACCGGAAGATCGGAAGCCAACTCTCACCTGGATTTAGCGGGAGGGCTACGTCGGAGCGGACCCTGGAAGCGGCCCGGCATCCGGCAGCTGGCAACTCGCTCGGCGGTGCTCGCCGGACTTCTGGTATTCACTGCGTGCAGTCTCAGCGACGTCCCCGGCGGGTCAGGATCGAATTCAGGGCCAGAGAACGGTGGGGTACCGTCAGCTGCATCGTCGAGCATCCCGTCTACGATCGTCCTCGATGTGAACTCACACGGGAGCCAGACCACGGCTTCATTTGGCGTTCGATCGGAATGGGCAGCTGTCTGGGATTACTCCTGCCCGCCTCCCGGAGGGTACTCGTTCGGGCTATTTGTCCTTGACGCGGCTGGTAACCCCAGACCCGATTTCTTCACCAGGACCGGACAATCCGACTCCGGCATAGAGCGCTATCACGGGGCAGGAACATTCTCGCTGAAGATAACGCTGTACCCCGGTGACTGCTCTTTTCATATCACCGTACGCACGTGATAGGCTGCCGGTCGCCCTCCTCGCTAGCGGCCCCGTTGCCCCCCTAGCACCGAGAGGATGCGGATGAAGAGGTTCACCGCATCAAGGATCAATCCCCCGCTGGCGTCGATAGCCTCATCCAAGGTCAATGGCCTGTTGAGTGCAACATTCCAGTCGTACGGGATGAGGAACGTGAATATTGCGATCCCGGCCCAGGCAAGCCATGTGTTTATCACCGGGCTTCCGGCAGTTGCCACCCCTAGCGCCACCAAGATGAGCTGAGCAAGCGATGCTGCGATCAAGAGCCAAAGCGCCCCGATGAGGAATCCTCCCCAGCCGATAAACAGAGTTGGGAAGAGGATTCCTATGACCGACATCCCGCCCATGATCAAACAGGTGAGGAATAGGGCGTTCAAGATATCCGACGATGTGTAGTACGCGAGTACCGGTCCAAGAAGCAGACCCAAACCAAGGCTCAGCCCCGTCACACCAAAGCCGCTGACAACCGGGTTATGGCTGAGTTTGAACACGAGAATAAAGATCAGCTCGGCTGCGAATGTCCCAAGCAGCAGACCCCAGGTCGGAAGCCACCGATAGCTCGCCCGAGCAGCCAGGCCAACAAGTACGCCTTCAAGGAGGGTGAAAAGGGCGGCGTAGCGAATGAAGGACTCTCTGGTCAGCCGGCCCGTACCCGAATGGACACTCACGAGGCTGTACACCATTCCACTAATGGAGGCACAGCAGTTAGGCCACCGAACTCCCGGCTCCCCGGGGGCTCAGACCGCTTCCGCATGCCAAACCCCTACCCAACTCAACAGCCTGCCATTGGCACGTCCTTGTACGTAGTTGACCACCCTCATAGGGCATAGCTGGCGTGATGCAGAGCCCGGCTCCTGAACTCAGACACCCTTGTTTGGGGCCGATGTTCCGTTAAGAAGTTAGCGTCCCCAGGATGACGGCGGCACCAATCACCCACTCGAGTGTGGACTGTCCCCTCTGCATGCTGGCTCCCTCAACGCGACCTGGTCCCAGGCCAGCTCCGATCGCGCGCCGGGGAGCAATGTCGTTGCTCGACGTTGAGGCGATTCCAGCGGGTTTTCCAGCGGCGAGGAGTCGATTCTACGCCTTTGGCTCGAGCGCCGTCTATCCGTGTTCGTGTTTTTGCGTACGCCTAATCCAGGCAAGCGGGGCCACAGGATGACCTGCTTCTGGCAGGTATGCCGGGGCTCAGGCGAGAGCAGCTGCCGCGAGCGCCGGTAGGGAGCCGTGGATCTTCGTCCCCCCACCGGGGGTCGAGGACAATTCCAAACGTCCGCCGAGGGCGTCGACACGGTCCGTAATGTTGGTGAGGCCCGCACCTCGCTTCACCGAGGCGATATCAAACCCGTGTCCGTCATCAGTTACCTCGAAGCTGAGCCCGCCGTCCGAGCCCTCAAGCTTCACCCCCGCATTTTGAGCAGCGGCATACTTCTGAACGTTCTGAAGCGCCTCCAGGCAGCAGAAGTAGACGGCAGCCTCCACCTCCTGGGGGTAGCGCCCGACTCCATCGGCCATGACCTGCACAGGCAGTGTCGCCTTGCGCACCTGCGACTCAAGCGCAGCCGCGAGGCCCTTGTCGGCGAGCAGAGGCGGGTAGATCCCACGGGCCAGATCCCGCAGCGTCTCCAGGGCCTCGTCAGTGTCGACTTTAAGCTCGGCCAACGTCGCCTTGGCCCGTGCCGGGTCCTTCTCCGCAAACATCTCCGCCAGCGCGAGCTTGACCTTGAGTGCGACCAAGTTCTGCTGGGCGCCGTCGTGGAGGTTGCGCTCGAGCCGCCGCCGCTCCTCATCCTGCGCCGCCACCAGTCGCTGGCGCGATGTACGCAGGTCGTCCAGCCTTGCCATCAGTTCCGCAGTGAGGCCCACGTTCCTGAGCACCAGCCCAGCCTGGCCGGCGAGGTCCATTAACAACTTGTCCTCGACCGGCGTCAGCGACTCGCCCTTGCGCTTGGTCACAGTGAGCGCACCCAGCAGCGCCCCCTGGTGGCGAACCTCGATGGCGCGGTCCGTGTCCGGCATGTCTGGTAGTGAGTCGCTCAACACCCGCGCCACCTCCGCGGCAGTCGAGTTATCCGGCCAGGATGCTCCCTGGCGGAGGATGTCGCCAGCCCGCAACCAGACGTCGGCGCGGGCGGCGCCCGTGCCCTCGGCAAGAACTCGCGCCATCCGCGGCAAGACATCATCGGCGGCGTAGGACTCGGCCACGCGCTCCGAGAACTGGGATAGCACCTCGTACGGTGTCGCCCGCAGGCCATAGACCAATCGGTTGGCGACCTTCTGGAGCCGCTCTCTGGCCGGCTGGAAAGCCACCGCCACGATTGCGGTCGCCACAATCGACAACGCGAGGTTTGGCCTGCCGCCGCTACCGACCAGGCTGCCGATGCCCACGACGATGCCCACGTACACGGCGGTGATGAAGACCGCCAGCGCGACATAGACCAGGGTTCGGCTGATGACGACGTCGATGTCGTACAAGCGGTACTTCAGGACGGCCACCGCAACCGCGACCGGCAGGGCCGTGGCCGCCATAGCGGTGCCAATCCCAACGATCACCGACGTGCGCGATATGAAAACGCTGCTGGCAAGCGATACCACAAACACCAAAAAACCCGCGATGAACCACTTGAGCTGCTGTCTCTGTTCGCTGTTGCCCCTATGAAAACGAATACCCAGCGACGCGAGCGCCCCTACGACGGAACCGAAGAAAACAACTCCTGCTACCGCCAACACCGGGCGCACCACGGCCTTAGCCCCAGGCATTCCGAGGGGATTCTTCAGAGCCCGGCCCCCAATCGTCATCGCCGCCGGGTCCAAAAGTTCGCAGGCAGCGCCAGTCAGCACAGCAGCCAATCCGGCACAAGCCAGCACGCGCCACCGCGGTGAGAGCACTCTCCCATCGGGAAACGAAAGCGGGAGAAATACCGCGAGCAACCAGACGGTGGGCGGCCATAGGAACTGCCCAACCAGGGTGACTGGAACCGCGAGTGGGGGCGAGACCGGGCCATAGATTGCCTGGGCTTGATAGAAGTCAACGAAGCTCGAGAAGCCCGTCAGGATCGCGATTGCGCCGAGAATCCAGGAAATCCGGTTTCTCGGTGCGCGCCAGATTAGGAAGGCCCCGACGAAGCCGGTGGCGAGAACTATTGAGATCAGCGCCACACGCCCGGGATCGTGTGCCTCGGGCGGCGCCGACTCTGGCAGCGAAAAACCCAAGAACGCCGCACCCGCTTGCAAACCGATGGTGGCCGCGAGCACCACAACGGACAGGGCCGCGCTACGGCGTTCACTGAAGGAGACAGACATCAGGTCGCCCTCGGCAGATTACTCGCCCACACAGCTTGAGTATGTCGCCGAAACGGTTCGATCTGAGATGGTGTAGGCCAGTCGATTCGAGTGGTGCCAGCCCCAGCGTCCGTTCTGCCGTGGTCGGGTTGGCACCACCGTTCAGCGGCCTGAACGAGCTGCGCCTAATAGCCCCCAATCGATGCGCCGGAATCCGCTCAAAACAGCGCCACATTCATCGGTGAGATCACGGAGCGCAACCAGGAGGGAAGGTCCATCTCAACCTGACCAGCGCCACGGCGGCTCGGGACCACGATCCCATTGTGTTGGAAACGCCGAACCGGCTATGGCCCGGGACGGCTAATGTAGGCGAGATGAGCCTCGACGTTATCGCACTCCCAGGCGGTGTGATGCCGGCGGAGCTTCGATTCGCGCCGCTGAAATCCGCTCTCGGGGGCGAGGCCGCGATCCACACCAAAGACCTCGAGGTCTACGCCGGCGATGCTCCGCCTACGGATTACGGAGTCGAGCTGGAGGTGGAGGCGCTGGGCAATTTCGCCGACTCCCTCGGTTTGCAGCGCTTCCACCTGGTCGGGTACTCAGGCGGCGGGTTCGTGTCTCTAGCTTTCGCCGGAGCCCACCCTGATCGACTGCTGAGCCTCGCGGTCTTTGAGCCGGCCTGGGTGCCGGGCGAGCGCGACCAGGAGGAGACCGAGTGGTGGGCAGAGCTCGATCGCGGGCTCGCCGGCAAGACCGGCCCCGACTTCATGGCCGCGTTCATGCGGCTCCAGACGCGCCCCGACGTTGAGCTACCGGCGCCGTCTGGGCCACCTCCGCCGTGGATGGGAAACCGCCCGACCGGGCTCACGGCGATGATCGGGGCGTTTGCTCGATACGGGTTCGATCGAGCCAGCCTGTCACGGGTCACGGCCCCTGTTCTCTTTGGGTATGGAGACCAGACGGGCGCCCAGGAGTTGATGAAGGCATCGCTCCTGAGCCGGCTGCTACCCGACCTGCACATCCGCCGGTTCACGGGAATGCACCACTTCATGACGCCGGAGCAGATCTACACCACTGAGCACGTCGCTGCGATCCGCGATCTCTGGGCCCGGGCTACTCCATCTGCGTAACCCGGTAGCCGGCCCGGTCTCAGGCCGGCTGCGCCATCCGCTCCTTCGCTGATGGAACCTTTTTCGGCCTCCGATGCCTAGTAAGGGTTAGACGTGAGCACGTCCGAAGAGGAGCGGGAGCTTGTCGAGAAAGCGGTACGTGGCGACCAGGAGGCATTCGAACAGTTGATCCAGCCCCTGCTGACCCCGGCGATGAAGCTGGCCTACGCGACCATCGGCGATCGCGGTGGGGCCGAGGATGCGCTCCAGGATGCGGTCCTGATCGCCTGGCGGAAGCTCGGCAACGTGCGACCGGATGCACCGCTTCGGCCGTGGTTTCTCGCCGTGGTGGCGCGACGCAGCCGACAGCTACGGCTGACCCTGGGGCGCACGTTTACTACTGACGAGAGCGCTCAAACCGAACCCGACGCGCACGGCATGGACGTGGCCGACCGCGTCGACCTCTGGCGCGCGGTCACGCGGCTTAGCCCGCGCCTCCGGCAGCTCGTGGTCCTTCGGTACTACCTCGACCTGACGCTCGCCGACAGCGCCGCCATAGCCGGTATTCCTGTGGGCACCGCCAAATCCAGGCTCAACCGCGCCCTGGAGAAGCTGCGGCTCGATGTCGCGGCAGAGGCTTACGGTGTCTGACCGGCTCCGAGAAGCTCTCCGCCACGGGCTCGACAGCGTCCGGACGCCGTCGGGGGAAATCGTGAGCCGGGCCAAGGCCCGTCGCCATCGCCGTCGCAGTCGCGCGCTGGGTGCCGCCGCCATTGGCCTGCCGATTTTATTGGCCGGGTCAGTCGTGCTGAGCAACAACTACTCGCACGGCAACAATCAGGCGTTGACAACGGCGAGCAGCAGTCCGACTTCTGAGCCGGCTACGCCAACACCCGGCGCTAGTGCGCCATCATCGGGGAGCGCCAGCCCGACGTCGACTGCTCATGCGGTGGCGCCGAGCCCGTCCGCTAGCAAGCCCCCTAGGTGCGATTCGACGAACACGGACATATACACCACGACCGACAAGTCGTCCTACGCGCCTGGGGACAAGGTGAGGGTCGGTCTTGTCCTCAGGAACAGATCGACAAGTGCCTGCGGGATCTATTGCAGCGACCCACACCTCGACATTGAGGATTCAAATGGAACGACCTACTACTGGAGAGTGAACTCTGGCAAGCCGTGGAACTTCCCCGACGACTGCGCCAACCCGCAGTACACGCCGCCTACAGCGGTGCTCCAACACGGTCAAACGTACTCTGACTTGAGCGCCGAGTGGGACCAGGTCTGGTGCGACGCATCGAACTCTTGTGGCGGAACCCCGGTGCCGCCGGGCACATATTTCGTCGGCGGCTATGACTTTTGGTTTGCCAAGGGGATCGGGGCGGCATCTGCCGTTCGAGCTACCTTCACGATCGGACCAGCGGTTACTGCGTCTCCACCGCCTTCGCCAGGGCCGTCCCCAGCGCCGTCGCCTTCGCTCTCGACATAGCCGCCGCCAACGCGGCGTTGGCATTCCTATCGTCACCGCACCGACTCCTTTTGGGGGCCCGGGTTGAACGTGCGCTTTTACGTATCCAGGAACGCTCTTTGATGTTAGCGTCCGCCTAAAGATCCGCTGTCGAGAACCCGTCCGGGAGCTCGCACAGCACGTGATGAATCGGCTCCTCGAGTCCTGCTATTTGCCTCTCCATGCGGGCGCCGTGGACGTAACCCAAACGACCCGGACCGGAGGTCCTGATGAAAGCCGGGAGTGCTGGGCGGGTAGGTGCCGCGTTGGGTCTGGTCGGCTCGCTGGCCGGCGGGACGTCCCTTCGAGTTGATGCAGCGATTCCGACCTGTACCGCGCCCGCTACCTTCCAGTGCGCACAAGCTGCCTTCATCACGAACCTGGTCTATGGCAATGCGCCGAACACCATTACCGGAGGTCCGGATGTATCTCTAACCGCCGACATATACCGTCCTCGCGACTTTGGCGTCGCCAGCCGCGGAGCGACGGTTGTCCTTGTGCACGGCGGATCGTGGAATGCGGGCGACAAGGCGACCGGCAATTTCATCTGGGCCAGCAACGACCTCGCCGCGCACGGGTACATCGTCTACAACATCGACCTCCGGATGGCTCCGTGCGTCGGGATCGGCTGCACCTCGTTCAGTGGCACAGGGCGTTATTTCGACGAGATCAATGACGTGCAATCCGCCGTAAATTTCGCAAGCATCGACAGCAGTCGCTTCGGCGGAAAGGGACGCGTCGCGCTGGTCGGATCCAGCTCCGGCGGGCATCTCGCCGACATGACTGCTCTGGTGATGGGAGCCCATGGCGCGCTCCGGTCGGTGGTCTCACTCTCGGGCCCGGCGGAGTTGCAGCCGGACAAGTACCTGGACGTGCTTACCGGCGCCTACCCAACTGATACGCAGGAGCCGGCGATCCTTGATTACGTCGGATGCCCTTTCTGGGGAACGCCACCCACGGCCTGTCCGACGAGATACGGGGCGGTCTCTCCGGCAGAGAGCGTGACATCAAGCAACGTTCCGCCGATTTTCCAGTCCGCGGCCACCGCGGACTACGCCGGCGGCATGTATCCCATTTACGCGATGGCGCAGAGATTCCGGAGCGCTCTGAATGCGGCCGGAGTGACGAACACGTTGGAAACGCCAAGCGTGACAACGTGTCATGCCATCGGGTGCTGGTACATCTCTTCGACCAACACCGGCAACACCGTCGAGACGGACGCCATCTCGTGGCTGAGACGGACGGTCGGTTGATCGAGCGACGTCATGCATGCCGCGTCGCGGACGGTGGGGGCCTCCCGCATGGTTAGGACGTTGTAGGCAAATTGCGCGCCGCGCTGGGCCATGTTGTCCACTGACGGCGGCTCGCCGGGCCGGGAGTCGCACGACTCGCGGCCGTCACCCTCAGCGGTTGTCGGCGTCCCTCAGGCGGCGGCTCATCGACTGAAGCATGTGGTAGGCAACCTTGGGGTGTGCCGCCAGGAATGACTCGAACTCCCACCCCGCAACCGCGCTTACCGTAAGCGGCGTCACAGCCACAACACTGGCACTACGACCCTGGCGATCGAGCAATGCCATCTCGCCGAAATGGTCGCCGGGTTTGAGACGAGCTGTTCGCGTTGGGAGTCTCACCTCGGCCTCCCCGGACAGGATGACCATGAAACCGACGCCGTCGTCGCCCCGGACCATGATCTCCTTGCCGGCCGGGTGCTGGATCTCCGTCATCTCGGCTTGGATCTTCTTCAGCTCCTTGTCGGGGATCCCGTCGAACAGGGAGCATGCGGTGAGTTCCATTGATCTTCGAATGGTAGCCCGATCCGCGGTCGCGGACCACAACTCACAGCAACGGAAACCGCTCGGCCTGCTGCGCTAGTCGCGGCCGGTCGCGTCCAGCGCCACCGCCTGGTCGATGTAGTAGCGCAGCACCGCCTTGTCGACGCTGTCGACGCGTTTCAGCTTGATATGCCTGGCGGTCTTGCCCGTGCCACGGAGAAGGCCATATCGATCCTCGAGGCTGGTGCCCGCGCGGAAGCTGAAGGTAACGTCCTTCTTGGTGCCGAGGATCCAGGCGAAGATCTGCCCGCCGGCCTTGAAGACCGGCATGTTGTAGCTGACCACCTCCTCCGCCTGAGGCACGCACTCACGGACCAGGGCACGGAGCATCGCCACCGTCTCCTGATGCTCTGGGAGGATCTTTGTAGAGACCCAGTCATCGACGCTCAACTGCATGATTCGCTGCACCTCCTCGGCTCCTAGCCCGGCGATGTCGTTGTATCGCTCTGTTGCAACACGTGCCAAGCTTGTCCCAATCCGACCCCCGGCTGCTCGAATCGCGCACCCAAACGGTTTAAGTTGAGCACCCAGCCGACCGCATTCCACCCTCGATCCAAGGGAGACCATTGGAACCGATACGACTGCTTATCGCAGACGACGACCCGATTTTCGTCAAGAGTCTGATCAAGAGCCTCACCAGTGATTCCGGGATCGACATCGTCGGCGTCGCGGGCGATGCTCCTGAAACGATTCGCATGGCGGTCGAGCTTCAGCCGGAGGTCGTGCTGTGTGATGTGAGCATGCCCGGGGGCGGCGGGCCGGTCGCGTGCGTCGGCATCCGTGAATCTTCTCCCACGACCAGGGTCATCGCACATTCGATGTACGACGACCGTGGCGCAGTGATGCACATGGTCAGAGCCGGCGCAATCGGCTACGTGCTCAAGGGCTCACCACGTGACCTGATCATGTCCACCCTCGAGCGCGCGAGAAATGGCGAAGCCAGCCTTTCCGGCCACGTAGCCTCCCTGGTGGTCAACGAGCTCTCGGCGACCCTGCGCGACCATGAGCGAGAGGCTGAGCGCCGGCGCCAGGACCTGGCCGCGATCCGGCGGCTGGCGAGCGGCGATGGGATCGAGGTGCGCCTGGAGCCAATTGTTGACCTGGGACTGGACAGCCTGGTTGGCGTCGAAGCGATTCCGTGGCGGCCGGCACTCGTCGGTGTCGAAGGGGAAACCCTGGAGTCATGGATGGCAACGGCCAGCAGCGTCGGTTATGGCGCGGAGCTGGACTTTGCCCTGGCTCGTATCTGCATGGCCAAACTCGATGATGTCCCGCCGTGGGCATGGCGTGCGATCAAGGTAGCGCCGACGACCCTACTCGACCCCGCGTTCGCCGATGGCCTGAGGGCCCAGGCCCCCGAGACGGTATGCCTCGAGGTGGGCGACTGGCCCGGCGGCGACTACGACCAGCTCCGCCGCGCGCTTGACCAGATCCGTGGGCCCAAGGTGACCCTGGCCGTCGACGGTCTGGGCAGCAACGGATCGGCTCTGCGCCAGGTCGCGGAGCTCCGTCCGGACTTCGTCAAGCTCCACCCGTGGGTGATGGAGCGCGGCCTCCGCGACGGCTTCTCTCCGGAGCTGGTCAAGACGATGGCCAATCTGGTAACTGGCGCGGGTTCACAGCTTGTCGTCTGCGGCGTTCACAATGAGACCGAGATGCAGATGCTCCGCGACCTCAACGTCCGGTTCGCCCAGGGTCGCAACCTGGTGCGGGCCAGCGGGGCCGGCCCCTTTGGACAGGACAACGGCGGGGAGCCACCGATTGCCATAGCCAAATGAACCTGCTGTGGGATCTCCTCGGCAGGACCCGGCGCCAGGCCGACTTGATGCCGGCGCCGATGCGCCGCGAGGGCATCACCTTGCGTTTCGTGCCCCTGCTGCTGGTGGGGCTGTTCACTGCGCTGCTCCAGCTGGGGCCCACCGCTGAACTGATCACCCGCAACCAGGTGGCCACCGTCGGACTGATCGTGGCGCTGATCGGGTGGCTGCTGCTGGCGCTGTGGCGCCGGCTCCCTCGCTGGACCCAGGCGCTGCCGCCGCTGCTCGGCATCCTGGTCTACCTGGTGGTCCTCGGCAGCCCCGACTACCGCGTCAGCTACTCGCCGGTCCTGCTGGTACCACTGCTCTGGCTGGCGCTCTACTACACCTGGGTCGAGCTCACCATCGGGCTGGGCCTGATCATCGGCTACAGCTTGTTTGAAACCCTCACCGACCGGGTGGCTGCTTCGGAGCTGTTCTTCCAAGCCAGCTATGCGGCGGTGAGCGTGCTCGCGTTCTATTCCGTCCACATCGTGGTCCAGCGGATGCGCAACTATGCCGTGGACGTCACGGTGGTCGGCCGTCTCCTCAACGAGGTCGCCTCACTGGCCGACAGCCAGGAGGCGCGGATGGCGATCTGCGACGGTCTCAATCGCGCCTGCTGGGCCAGCCACGCCCGGCTTTACGAGCTGGACGGCGCCGGCGGGCTGATCGCGACTGCCGGCACGACCTCGATCGAGGAATCCGTGGCGCTGCCGATCCCGGCCGGCGGCGACAGCGGGGCCACATCCGGACACGAATCACTGCATCCCGCGGTCCAGGCTTTCGTCGGCGGGAAGCCGGTATTCACCGGTGACACGGCTGAAGGCTCGGGGGACTGGCTGGGCGGCAGGCAGAGGTCGGCTCTATGGCACCCGGTGCTGCGCAACGGCGAGCCAGTGGGGGTGCTGGCGGCGAGCTGGAGCTGGAAGGTGGACAAGATGACGGCGCGCGAGGCCGCTTCGGTGTCGATATTCGCTTCGGAGGCCGCCGTGATCGTCGAGCGGGCCGACCTGCTCCGTCAGCTGCGGCAGATGGTTCGGACGGATCCCGTGACCGAGCTGCCCAACCGGCGCGCATGGGACCTGGAAGTCCCTCGGGCGATGGCGCGCGCGGCGCGAGCCGGACAGCCACTGTGCGTCGCGGTGATCGACCTGGATCACTTCAAGGCCTATAACGACGATTGGGGACACAACCGCGGCGACCGCCTCCTGCACGAGGTCTCCTCCGCCTGGCAGGGGCAGCTCCGCGACGTTGACATGCTGGCGCGGTTCGGCGGCGACGAGTTCGGACTGCTCCTTCCCAACTGCCCGCTGGACGAGGCGGTTCGCGTCCTCGAGCGCGTGCGGCAGGTCACGCCGGACGGCCAGAGTTGCTCAGCCGGCATCGCCTGGTGGAACTCGCAGGAGTCTGCCGAGGACCTGGTGGCACGGGCCGACTCGGCGCTCTACGAGAGTAAGCGGTCGGAGCGAGGCAGCGTGACGACGTCGGGCACCGACGGCGACCTCAGCCTGAAGCACTGGGCGACGGTGGTGCCCGAGCTGCTTCGGACCAAGGCCATCCTCTCGGTGTACCAGCCGATCTGCGACATCAACGACCGCCGCCCGATGGGCTACGAGGCGCTCGCCCGACCCGCCGGCGAGGACGCCAGCATCAGCGTCGAGGCCATGTTTGCGGCCGCCCATCGGATGGGCGCCGGGCGAGACCTCGACTGGTTGTGCCGCCGGATGGCGGTCGAACACGCCGGCTGGCTGCTGCCGTACCAGCTGCTCTTCGTCAATGTCGGCGTTCGCGCCCTGTTGGATCCGGTGCACGACGTCGACCAGATGCTGATGCTGATGCGCTGGGCCAAGCGCTCACCCTCGAGCGTGGTCCTGGAGATCAGCGAGCGCGAGCCGGTCAGCGACCTCGATCGCTTCCGGGAGGTCATCAGCGCCTACCGTCGCGAGGGGTTCCGATTCGCCCTCGACGACGTTGGAGAGGGCCACTCGACGCTGGAGACGATTGCCGCCGCCAACCCCGAATTCATCAAAGTCGCGCGCAGCCTGACCGAGCAGTCCGAGTTCGGCTCCCACCGCGCCATGATCAGGGCGGTGGTCGAATTCGGCCGCTCCAACGGCGCCCAGGTGATCGCAGAAGGGATCTCCACCGAAGCCCAGCTGAACAGCGTACGCGAGCTGGGCGTGGACCTGGGCCAGGGCTACATCCTGGGACGTCCGATGACCATGGAAGACGCCCGACCGGTCACGGTGGACCCGCCGGAGGTCGCGATCTCGACCTGACCGGGACGCCCGGCCCATCCCCCCGCCCGCAAGGAACCCTCGGCTTCCGTCGTTGTCAGCATCCGGGACGGATTTCTTGTCCGTGATGTATTTTGTTGTGGGGTGTTGAGTAGGGTGAGACGGCGGGGCCGGCTCAAGTCCGCGGGGTTTGCCATGGGCGCGGTTGCCGCGACCCTGCTTCCGCTCACCCCGGCCATGACCGCCCGGGCTGCGTCAGTCTCGGTCCTGAACGGCACCAGCTACCGGACCGCGATATTCCCCAACGACCAGCTGACCAAGCGCGACCTGACGCAGGTCACCAAAAAACGCGTGGACTTCCGCCAGGGGATCGACTACCCCGCCTGCGACAGCACCAACTACTCGATCTGCGACGGCTTCACGATGCTGGACAAGCTCGACGGTTTCGACATCCAGCCCCGGGTTACCATCCCCTTCACGGGTCCCATCGACATCAAATCCGTGAACGACAGCGACGTCTTCGTGCAGGGCCCCGGGGGACGGACGCAGCTGATGCAGCTGGTCTGGGACCCGGCGTCGTTGACCCTGAGCGGGATCACCAACGCCATGCTCTACGAGGCCAGCCTCTACAACATCGTGGTGACTTCAGCGGTCAAGGACGCCTCGGGCAACCCCATCGATGCGTGCGGGGGGACGTGCGTGGTGCCGTTCACAACCCGATCAGCGACGTCTGAGCTGATCAAGATTCGCCAGTCCCTCGATGACGGATCGGCTTTCACAACCGCCGGGATCCCATCGGTCGCCGACCGCAAGCTCGGCTTCACCCAGAACGGCATCCCCGATGTCTTCCCCGCACCGGCGGTGCTGCCGTCAATCGCGAGCCAGGCGAACGGCATCGTCAGACTCGACCAGACCACGACCGACCCGGACCCGTCGAAGCTGCAGTCGTCGGTGGTTCCAAACCTGGTCCCGCCCGGCTTCTCGGGAACCTACTCCTTCGGCAGCTTCAAGTCGCCGCGTTACCAGTACCGCTCGACCAGCCTGCACCAGGACGACCTCAACGGCTATACCGACGGCGTCATCCCTACGGTCCCTAGCAAGCAGACGCCACAGCCATTCGGATACGACCAGCTCGGCGTGATCATGGTCCTGCCCGCAGGGCCGCCCCCGGCGGGTGGCTGGCCGGTGGCGATCTACGGTCCCGGCTTCACCCGTAGCAAGTACGACATCTTCGTCACCGCCGACTACAACGCCACGCTGGGCGTCGCGACCGTCGCCACCGACCCCGCCGGCCACGGATACGGCACCGCCAGCGAGGCCGCGGTGACCACCGCAACCGGCACCACCACCTTCCTCTCCTACGGCCGCGGTCGCGACCTCGACGGCGACGGCTGCATCGCCGACGGCCTGCTCGATGGCGTCGGCCCCACGCCTCACCGGGTGCGCTCGGGCGGCACCTGCGCCAACCCGACCTTCAGCAGCCAGCTGCCCAGCCACAAGACCGTAGACGGGCTGCAGTCAGGGCTGTTGCAGACAGCGATCGACAATATGACGCTGCAGCGCGCGATCGCGTCTGGCGTCGACATCCCCACCGTCGGCAACGACGTGCTCAGCCACACCAACATCTATTACTACGGGCTCAGCTTCGGCTCCATCTACGGCACCATGCTGATGGGCGCCGACAACCACCTCAGCGTCGGCCTGCTCAACGTCGGCGGCGGCCCGATCATCGACATCGCCCGGCTTTCGAGCTTCCGCGGCAACCTCCATGACTCGCTGGCGGTGGTCAAACCGTCGCTGCTCAACGGTGGGCCCGGCCTCAACGGCTTCACCGAGTCCATCCCGCTGCGGCAGGACCCGCCGGTGACCAAGCCTTACCCCGGCGCGATGCAGCTGCAGGAGCTGTTCGCCGCCACCAACTGGTACGACCGCAGCGGCAGTCCCGAGAGCTTTGCGCCCCTCCTGCGCCTGCGCAAACCCGCCGGCCAGCCGGACAAGAAGCTGCTCTTCCAGAGCGCGTACGGGGACGCCACAGTACCCAACGTGACCGCCGGCACGATGTACCGCGCCGGTGATCTGTTCGACCTGGTCACCTACTTCCGCCATGACAAGTCGGCTCCCGGGCTGCAGCAGTCCAACCCGCACGGCTGGCTGGCCGACCCGACGATCGACCCGGTGGCCCGGACGGCCGGCGAGCAGCAGCTGGGCATCTGGCTGGCCAGCGGCGGCACTCAGCGTGTCAACACCAACCCATTGCTGCTCGAGACTCCCGCCGCGACCATCGGCAACTTCGATTGTCTCCACTACGCCGACCCCGAGACCGGCGGCGCCTACTCCGCGCCCAGCTTCCCCAACGACAGCCGCGAGTGTCCGACCATCGCGCAGGACCTGAAGGGCGGATGGCTGGACCCGCTGCCGATCCCGGATGGCGACTCGGTCCACTCCCGCGCAGACGCTGTCAACGGCGCCACCGGCGTGGAAGCTTCGGGCGTCAGCGGCGCGAGCACTCTGCCTTTCACATCGGCCGCGGCTCTTGGCGCTGGGCCCGCAGCGACGCTTGGGCTGATTCTGCTCGGAGCCCTGGTCCTGGTGGCGGGGTACAACCTGGTCCGGCGCCGGAGGGAGCCGACTCGAACCTGACACGCGTTCCTGCCGCGCTGGCGATGGCCCTTGGGCTGGCGCTGGCCCCATCCGGCATCGCCGGTGTGGCTTCGCCGAATGTGACCAGCGACACCCGTGACCTCACCGCGTACGTCAACCCGCTCTCCGGGACACTAGGCGCGGGGTTCCCGATGGTCGGGGCCAGCCTGCCATTCGGCATGATCCAGCAGGGTCCTGATACCGGGATACCAGGCGCGGCCAACCCGGTGAACTACGACGGCTACGCGTTCACCGACACCGATATCCGCGGCTTCAGCCTCACCCATTTCGACGGCGCCGGGATCCACATCTCGGGCGACCTGCCGTTCATGCCGACCACCGGCGCTGTAACCAGCACCGATTTCACGCAGTACCAGTCGCTCTTCTCGCACGTCGACGAGGTCGCCCAGCCCGGCTACTACGCGGTCGGGTTGACGACCTACAACACGCGCGTCGAGCTGGCGTCGACCCCGCACGCGGGCATCCAGCGCTACACCTTCCCGTCGACGACCGTGGCCAACGTGCTCCTCAACGCCAGCCTCAGCATCAACGGGATGCACCCCGCCACCGTGAACGTCGTCGGCAACAACGCGTTCCAGGGGCTGATGAGCTCGACATCCAACCCCGCCTCCGGCTACACCCTGTACTTCACCGCTGTCTTCGATCGACCCTTCAGCTCATGGGGTACGTGGAGCGGCGGCACTATCACGCCCGGCTCAACGTCAACCTCGAGTGGGGCCAGCGGTGCCTATGCCACTTTCGACACCACATCGAACCGCGTGGTCAATTTGCGGGTCGGCCTCAGCTACGTCGACCTGGCCGGCTCCGCCGCCAACCTAGCCGCCGAGATCCCCGCGGGCATGTCGCTGGACACGATCAGGACATCAGCGCACAACGCCTGGAACGCCCGACTTCACGACATCGAAGTGAGCACCGCGGACGTCAATCTGCTGCAGACCTTGTACACCAACCTCTACCGGGCCCTGACGATGCCGTCCCGGTTCGACGACATTGACGGTCGCTATATCGGCTTCGATGGCACCGTTCACACCGTCCCCGGCGGCCACCATCACTACACCAACCTTTCGCTGTGGGACACCTATCGAACCCAGAACCCGCTGCTGGAGCTGATCGAACCCGCGGTCGCCCACGACGTCTACATCTCGATGCTCGACGACTACGACCAGAACGGGATGCAGCTGCCCAAGTGGACCGACGCCAACCGCGACTATCAGATCATGGGCGGCGATTCGGCCACCCCAACCATCGTCGACGGGGTGATGTCGGGGGTCCTCCAGGGTGCCGAAGCGCAGCGCGCGTACGCCGCGGTCCTGCACCAAGCTATGACGGTAACGCCCCAGCCGGCGTACGCGCGGGAGCACCTGGTCGAAGACCTGTCGCATGGCTACATCCCCTATGAGAGTGGCGGAAGCCGGGCAGCCGCCGAGACCCAGGAGTACGCCATCGCCGACGCCGCCGTCTACGGCCTCGCCATCCATTTCGGAGACTCGACTTCGGCTGCGGCCCTGCGGACGCGCGCCGACTTCTGGAAGAACCTCATCGATCCGGGCCAGCTGATGATCCGGCCGCGCAACGGCGACGGCACCTGGGCCGACCCGTGCTCGTCGAATCCCCTCGTCGGTCCCTGTCCCCCCCACCCCTGGAGCCCCCTGTTCCAGGACGGATACCAGGAGGCCACCGGTTGGCAGCAAACCTGGCTTGAGTCGCATGACGTCGCCGGGCTCGCCGCCGCCATGGGAGGCCCCAGCGCGACCGTCTCGAAGCTCGACACATTCTTCAGCCAGGCGCTCACCGACCTGCCTTACGTGGTGCCACTGACGCAGCAGTACTCGAGCTTCTTCGGCATCTACTACATCGGCAACCAGTTCACGCCCGCCAACGAGCCGGACCTCCAGTCGCCCTGGTTCTACGACTACCTGGGTCAGCCATACAAGACCCAGCAGGTAGTCCGTGCCGCCATGGACACCTACAACCAGCGGCCCGACGGCCTGCCCGGGAACGACGACACCGGCACCATGTCGTCGTGGTTTGTGCTGGCGTCGATTGGGATGTACCACGTGACGCCCGGGGTGCCGGCGTGGGAGCTCAACAGCCCGTCTTTTGATACCGTCCGGCTGCACCTGGGATCGCCCAAGGCGACTTTCACGATCAACGCCCCGGGATCCTCGCTGCTGAACAAGTACGTTCAGTCGGCGACCCTTGCGGGTGCGACCCTCAACAGGCCATATGTCACGGCGTGTGAGCTGCGACCCGGCGGCAACCTCACCTACGGCCTTGCCGCCACCGCCAACACCGCCTGGGGTGCCAGCTCACCGCCGCCGTCCCTGAGCGACCCGACCGCGAACCCACTAGTGTCGACCTGCGCCGGCGAGATCAGCGCTGGAGGTTCAGCCTCCGGCTAGCCGACGGGGTGCTACCGGCACCGTGGTGATGGTGCGAGCACCCTTCCCGAACAGAGCGTGGCGGATCAGAATTTCCAACTGATGCCGGCGACTGTAGAACCCCCGACATGGATGCAGGTCTGAGCCCGAGCCCCGATCGCTCGACGTCCACCCTCCCCATGCCTGCCGCGGTGGGGATGGCGCTGCTGCTGGTCAGCCTCCTGGCGGCCTGGGTGACGGTCACCGTGATGCTGCCGGGCAATGTCCCCGTGTCAGACGCCACCGGCGCGGAGCTTGTATTGGCGGTGCCGCTGGCCGCCGGGAGCGCCGTCGCCCTGCTCCTGGTCATCCGCAAGCCAAAGAACGTGGTCGGCTGGCTGATGACAAGCGCGATGGTCGTCCTCAGCCTGTTGCTGCTGGGCAACAACTACACGTTCGACGTTCTGTACGGGCAGAACCTCCCAGCCAGCCTGATCGTTCCCCTGTGGTACGTGTCAACCCTCGGATGGTCGATCGGTTTCTCCACTCTGCTGGTCGTGATTCCCCTGGTTTTTCCCGATGGCAAGTTGCTGTCGAAGCGCTGGAGACCGGTCCTCTGGCTCGTGGCGGCAGGCGCGGTCGTCGGCGTGCTGACCACGGTTCTCGACCCACAGCCGATCGGCGACCAGCACCGCCACGTCGCCAACCCGTTGGGCATAAGCGGCGCACACGACCTGATGCAGTTCCTCGGCGGGCCCCCCTTCTCGATTCTCCTCATCCTCCTGATGATCAGCGGCGTGATTTCCGTCGCGGTTCGGTACCGCCGCGCCGGCGCCGAGTTGAGGCAGCAGCTGAAGTGGTTCCTGGCGGCGGTGGTGCTCGGCGTCGCCTGCCTGATCTTCGCCTTCGTGACCAACTTCTCGCCGCTCGGGTTCGTGGTCAGCGCCGTAGGCTTTGCGGCCCTGCCGGTGGGAATCGCGATCGGTGTTCTGAAGTACCGGCTCTACGACATCGACGTGGTCATCAGTCGCGCTGTGATTTTCGGGAGCATGGCGGTGTTCATCACGATCGTCTACATCTCGATCGTTGTGGGCATCGGTTCGCTCGTCGGCAGCACCGGGAGGTCCAGTGTCTTCCTCTCGGTGGTGGCGACCGCAGTCGTGGGCGTGGCCTTCCAGCCCGTGTTCGGCCGCGCCCGCCGAATCGCCAACCGCCTCGTCTACGGCAAACGGGCAACGCCGTACGAGGTGCTTGCCGACCTCAGCGATCGGATGGTCGAGACGTATGGAAATGAGGACGTTCTGTCGCGTGTCGCCCGGACCATTGCCGAGGCGACCGGCGCAACCCGGGTTGATGTACACCTGCGCGTGGCGGCCGAGCTGCGGTCAGCGGCAGTATGGCCCGCGGGGGATCCACCATCTCCGTCGATCCCGGTCGCCGGCGACGAGTTGCCGTCCATAGCCGGCGTGGACTATGCGGTGGCGGTGCGGCACCAGGGCGAGCTGCTCGGGGCGCTTACCGTGACGAAGCGCTCCGGCGAGTCCCTGTCCCCCATCGAAGAGAAGCTCGTCGGCCACCTCGCCGCCCAGGCGGGGCTGGTGCTGAAGAACGTCGGATTGACATCCGACCTGAGGGCGCGGGTCGAAGAGCTGCGCGCTTCGCGGCAGCGGCTGGTCACGGCTCAGGACGCCGAGCGGCGGCGCATCGAACGCAACCTCCACGACGGCGCCCAGCAAAACCTCGTCGCCCTGAAGGTGAAGCTGGGGCTACTGGAGGCGCTGACACGGAAAGACCCGGTCAAGGCCGCCGAGCTCGCCGCCCAGGTCAAGGATGATGCCGACGAGGCCCTGCAGACCTTGCGCGACCTGGCGCGCGGGATCTACCCGCCGCTGCTGGCGGAGCAGGGCCTGGTGGCGGCGCTTACGGCGCAGGTCCGCAAGGTATCGGTCCCTGTCGAGGTCCAGGCCGACGGAGTCGCTCGCTACCCGCAGGAGCTCGAGGCGGCGGTCTACTTCTGCTGCCTGGAGGCACTGCAGAACGTCGCCAAGTACGCCCGGGCCTCGGGCGCCCGGGTCCGACTGAGCGCGCCCAACGGCAGGGTCGAGTTTGAGGTCGAGGACAACGGAACCGGCTTCGACCCCGAAACCACCGCGATGGGCTCGGGGCTGCAGAACATGACCGATCGGATCTCAGCCCTGGGCGGATCCCTCAGCGTCAGATCCAGCGTCGCGGGCGGCACAACCGTCGCCGGCAGCCTGCCGATCCCTCAGCCGGCCGCGGCCTGAGAGCAGGGCGCCGAGCCCGGCCACGCCGGCGACCAGCGCCAGCGCTCCAAGACCTGGATCCGTTCCCGTGAATGGCAAGCTGCCGAGGGATGCGGCTTCGACGCGACCCGGTCGGGCTGGAGCGCACGCTTGCGGAAGCTCCGCGTCGGCCAGCACCTCCGGTCGGGTCAGCCGCGCTGGCGCCGGGACCGGGGCGGGCGGCGGGTCGGTGGCGGCCTGCCCCTGGTTGCAGAGCGCATCCTCCAGCACACTGGGATCCGGGCAGGAGGCGACCGTTGGTGGCTTCGCAAAGGGCGGCGGCCCAGAGCGGACAAGGCACTCGCGGAAGTCGATAGCGTTGGCGTCGCGGGCGGTCAGCGCGGGCAGGTTCCATTTGGTCTCGATGGTCCGAAGCAGCGAGCCGTGGTCGCGCACGACGTGCGAAACGTGGTCGGCCCGGGCCCAGGGCGAGATCACCATGTTGGGGACGCGGAAGCCGTACCTGGCGTAGTCGTCGCCGTACCACTGGCTCGGCGGTAGGTTGGGGTGCGTCCCGTCGCCTGGCGGAGGCGCCGGCGGCGGGGTGACATGGTCGTAGTAGCCACCGCTCTCGTCATAGCAGTAGACGATCAGCGAGCGCATCCAGAGATCGTGGTTGGACATGATCGAGGTGATAGCCCGGTAGACAAAGTTCTGCCCGGCGTCGATATCCCCGGGGTTCTCCTCGCTCTGCGCCAGGAACTCCGGCTCGATGGTGACCACCGGCGGCAGGACCCCCGAGGCGATAGCGGCCTCGAGAAGAAGCGCAGCGCCGTCGTTGCCGCCACCGATGTGGATGTTCTGGGCATGGCTCTCGGCGTAGCCGGAGATCAGGCCGCACGTCGGCACGCTGCCACAGAAGGTGGCCCAGCCGATGCCGTAGTGATCCAGCATCTCGAAGATGTGACCGTTGGGCGGCGTCACCTGGGTCAAGTTGGTGGGGTTGCCGGGGGACGGCCGCATGGTGTCGGTGATGCCCACGGCGCTGCCGCAGATGGAGAAGAGCCGGTTGGGGTCGGTGGACGCCAGGGTCGACGAGAAGTACCGGTCGCCGACCGGGAAATGCGCCGCCAGCGAGTAATACGTCGAAAGGACTTCCGAGTCCCAGAAACCCATGGCCCGGGCTCCACTGTCGACCTTGCAGAAGCCGTCCATTGCGCCGCCGTTGTATGACTCGTGGCTGTTGTGCCAGGAGACGTTGGGAGTCGAGGTGGCGCAGGAGACGTTGTTGCGGAAGCTCCGATACCACTTGCCGTCGGCGGCCTGCATGGTGTCGGTAGGACGTCCGCCCTCGAGCGTGCGAAAGCCGTCGACCCTGCGGGCCAGGCGCGGCGCCGTGACGCGGTCGTAGGGAAGCATCCCCATGTAGGCGTCGAACGACTTGTTCTCCATCATCACGAGGAAGATGTGGTCGATGTTCGCCAGCTCCGGCGCGAGGTCTGGCTGCGGGATCCCGACCGGCCGGCCCGGGAACGGCAGCGTCCCCGGAGGCAGCAGGCAGGAGTCCGCTGCCATCGAGGATTTGGACAGCAGGCCAGGAGCGAACATCGCCGTCGTCCCGACAGCCAGTCCGCCCTTTAGAAACCCCCGCCTGCTGACGCCACCCGCAAGGGGGACCCCCGCCGGCCCTCCTAATCCCGACACTCCACCTACATCTTCGGCGATCCGCGCCGTCGCCCGCAGGTCAGGGTCGGCGGTCTTCGATCTCCCAGGCGTGGTCGAGGACGTGCCAGGCGAGCCGCCGTACCGCGTACCGGATCGGCCAACGCTTGCTGTCGGGCTCGCGACGAACGGTGGCGTCGGCGTCGCGAAGGGCCTCCGTCAACGCCTCACGGTGGGCGGCGATGGCCGCGACATCGAAAGGGGCCGGTTCCCGCAGCTTGGTTCCGAGGTGCCTGGAGTAACCGGCCTCCGCCGCCAGCACGTGGGCCACGATCTTGGTGCGGTCCCTGCCTCCCCCGCGCGGTCCCTTCACCAACTCCTCGGGAGAGTCCTCAACGACCTGGTCGAAAGCTTGCCAGCAGGACGAGAGCAGCGCCAGCAGGCGGTCCTTCTCGCTGGCCACAGGCTCTTGCAGGTCACGATCCGTCATCTTCGACGGAGCGCCAAACGCCGTGGTCGCGTCGCCCGGGATGCGCTCCAGGACGCGCAGGCCCGCGGCTGAACCGGCATCCAGCATCAGTCCCGCCGCCGCCGCAACCGGCTTGTACCGCACCTCGTATTCGGCCAGCGTCGCTATCGCAGAGGCTTCATCCCGGCCGGCGCGAGCATAGCCGGGCCACTCGTAGGCGCAGGCGAAGACACGCTTCGGCGATGTCTCCAGGTAGACCTCGATCTCGGCCACGGCCAAACAGCCTAGCGCCAATCGCCGTCAATGCGGCCAAGCGCCGTCGCCCGACATAATGGCTTCTGCCCGACATGAGAACCGAGACGCCACTGCCCAGCGCCCAGCAGCTGTACGTCGATTGGGAGGGCGCCCACTGGTCGGCGCACGACATCGACCTCAGCCGCGACCGTGCCGACATGGCCGCCCTCGGGGATTCGGAGCGGCTGCTTCTCTACTTCGCGCTGTCGTCGCTGATGGTGGCCGAAGAGCGGATCTCGACGCAGTTCGTCGGGCTGGTCCTGGCCCAGGACGACGAGGAGGACGGCAGCTTCCTCTGCACCCAGCTGGTGGACGAGGTCCGGCACATGCAGTTCTATGCCCGCTTTCAAAGCGAGGTGGTTACCGATCCCGCCACCATCGGCGCCCACGTCGCGAGATCGCGAGCGGTGCTGGAAGCGCCGTTCAAACTGCTCTTCGATGAGGCCCTGGTGCAAGCGCACGCGCGCCTTGTCACCGCCCCTGGCAACCGCGCCGCGAAAGTCGATTTCGTGACGATCTACCACCTGGTGCTCGAAGGCACCCTCGGCGTTACAACCTCACATTTCCTGCTCGGGTTCCTGCGGTCGCGCGGCGTCCTGCCCGGCTTCGTGGCGGGCTACTCGAAGATCGCTGCCGACGAGGGCCGCCACATCACCTACGGGACGCAGTTCCTGCGCCAGGCGGTGGCTGCCGACCCTGGTATGGGCGAGGTCGTTCGAGCAAGGCTGGAGCAGCTGATGCCCGCCATCACCGAGACGCTGTCGCCGCCGGATTCGGTGATCGCGGTCCTGGGAGCCAAGCCCGGCGCCCTGGTCGAGCATGGCCTGGGGGCGCTGCGCCGGCGCCTGGAGATGATCGGCGTGGAGCTCTAGGCTACCGAGAAGCGGACCCCGGTCAGCTCCTCCGAGACTCTCCACAGCCGCTGCGCGACGTCCACGTTGTAGGCGGCCCTCCGTGCCCTCACCTCCTTGGGGTGGCCGCGAAATTCCATCAGCCCGTCCGGGCCGATGAACGCGCCGCCTTCGACGCCCGGTGCTGTGGCGGCGTAGAGGGTCGGTAGGGCACCCATGTCAGCGCTTTGCGCTACCAGCACGTTGAGGATGGCTCCACCTACCCGCTCGTAGATGCGGCTGGGCCCGGCGAACTGGAGGTTGGTCGCGGAGTAGCCGGGATGGGCGGCGACGCTGCGCAGCGACGTGCCGGCGGCGCGGGCGCGACGATCCAGCTCGAATGCGAACAGCAGGTTGGCCAGCTTCGATTGGCTGTAGAAGAGCCAGTTGTTGTATCCGCGCTCACCGCCAAGGTTGTCGAAATCAATCCGTCCGCCGCGGTGGGCGGCGCTGCTAACTGTGACCACCCGCGGCTCCGGCCGGTTCAGCAGCTGCCGTATCAAGAGTCCGGTCAGGGCGAAATGGCCGAGATGGTTGGTGCCGAACTGCGATTCGAACCCGTCGACGGTCAGGCGCCGCGGAGGCGCCATCACCCCGGCGTTGTTGACCAGCAGGTCGAGCCCTTCGTGCCCTTCTCCGAACCGGCGCGCGAAGGCGCGCACCGACGCCAGGTCGGCGAGGTCGAGCGCGGTCACCTCGAGCCGCGCCTGCGGCACCACCGACATGATGTCCTTCGCCGCCGCATCGCCTTTAGCCGTGTCACGAGCGGCCACGATGACTTCGGCTCCGGCCCGAGACAGTTCGCGAGCGGTCGCCTTGCCCAGCCCGCTGTTGGCGCCGGTGACGATCGCCACCTTCCCGGTTAGGTCCGGGATCTCCCTGGCGGTCCAGCGGCCGGCCCTGGCATCCGTTGCGGTCATCTCTGGACTCTACCCGCGCCGGCCGGCACGGGAACTCGATCCGCCGTTGTCCAGTGATGACTCCGCCGCTGGATTCGGGGCCAAGTCCAACCGTTTTCACAGACCGCTCTGAGGGGCCGCCGCCAGCATCGACTCACGAGCTCCCACCAGGGGGCGAACACAGGAGGAATCCCCAATGTCCCGAGTCAAGTCCGCCGCCATCGCGGCCACGATCGCAGCGTCCGGGCTGCTGGGCGGCGTCGTCGGCGCCGCCATCACGGGGGGCACCGTTGCTCTCAGCACGACTCCACAGGCGGCGACCAGCACGTCCGGCACCGCCGCCACAACCGCGTCGGCGTCGCCTTCGGCGACCGGCACCTTCAAGTCGAACGAAGACCCAACCCATGAGGCCGGCGAGAGCGCAGCCCGTGAGGCTGCCGAGAACAACGGCACCGCGGGGATCCCGCAGGGTTCAGGCAGCACGCCTCCCTCGCAGTAGCCCCGCCGTTGGGAACAGCCGCCCCGGCTGATCTCACCTATCCCCTCCCATCCGCAGGGCCGGCCAGCACCGGCCCTGCGGTTACGCGTGGCCGGAGCGGGACAATGCCGTCATGACCGCGCTCGCTCGCCTCGCTTCGGCTGCAGCCATCCTGGCCGCCGTCGCGGCAACCGGAGCGGCGTCCGTCCGCGCGGCCTCGCCGGCGGCGTCCCTGACCCTCGTCGGGCAGAGCTCGCTTGGCAGTCGCGGCATGAGCGCCGCGCTGACGCTGGCGGGCGGTTGCGCATACATCGGCAGCCGCACCGACGCAGCACCGCTGGTGGTCGACATCTCCAACCCGGCTTCGCCCCAGGTCGTCGGCCACCTCACCGCGCACAGCGGCAGCACTCCGAGGGAGCTGCGCGCGATACCCGCAAACCGGGAGCTGGTGGTGCTCAACTACGCCATCAACGGCGGTCCCAACGGGCTCGACATCTATCAATGGACGGCCGATTGCCGCAGCCCCAAGCTCACCGGCCACTACGACTTCCGCAGCCATGTCCCGCACGAGTTCTACCTCTGGCAGGACCCGCAGCGGCCGGCCAGGTTCCTGGCCTTCGTGACCATGTTCGCCTCCGTGGGCAACGCGCTCAACGTCGTCGATGTCTCCAGCCCGGCGGCTCCCTCCCTGGTGGGCGGATGGAGCGCTCCCTCCAGCTACGGCTACGCCCCACTGCACTCGATCGCGCTGACCCCCGACGGCCGCACTGCCTACCTCTCGCTCTGGACCGGCGGGTTGGTGGTAGCGGACTCCAGCGATTTCGCGACCGCCGCCGCGTCCCCCTCGCTGCGCCTGTTGACGTCGGCAGGGGCGCGCTTCAAGACTCCACCCGGAAATGTCCACAGCGCCGTCCCGGTGCCCGGCAGGTCGCTGGTGGTCACCACCGACGAGCGCTACCCCACGCCCTATGGGCAGGGATGCCCCTTCGGCCCCGCCCATGTCGTCGACGTGTCCAACCCCGCTCAACCGGTGGCGCTGGCGACGATGTCGATCGCGGAGAACAACCCGTCGTCCTGCTCGGCAGCGGGCAGCGGGACGTGGACCAGCCACAACCCCACCCTCACCGCCCACCTGGCCCTGATCAGCTGGTACAGCGGCGGGCTCCAGGTCTTTGCGCTGGACGACCCCGCCAACCCCGCGCTTGTGGCGTCGGCCAGGCCCAGCGGCGTCAGCCCGACCCTGCGCGACATCCAGCTCGGCACCACCGCCTCGATGACCTGGAGCTACCCGGTCATCGCCGGCGGTCTGATCTATGTCGGCGACATCAACCAGGGACTTCTGGTCTACCGATACCAGGGGCCGCACCAGGACGAGATCCAGGGCGCCGGGTTTGCCGAGGGCAACAGCAACCTGACAGCCACGACGACGGCGGCAACCGCCACTCCTTCGACTACCGCGACTCAGACTCCAGCCAGGGGGAACGCCCCGGTGGCCGGGGCCAAACCCGATTGGAGGCTGCCGATTGCGCTGGCTACCCTGCTGGTCGTGACCGTGGCCGCGGCCGCGATCTGGCGAAGGCGAGGGACCTGACCGAAGACAAGCCCATACCCGGCGCACCATTTGGGCGCCAGCGGTGCGGCGCGGTCACAGCCGGCCCTAACCTTTCTCTGAGAAATCTCAGAGGATGTTGGATCACGATGAGCTTGTGAACAAGCCAACCCGCATCCTCGTTGTCGACGACGAGCTGAACATCACCGAGCTGATATCGATGGCGCTCAAGCTCGACGGTTTCGAGATACAGACCGCCGCCACCGCCCGTGCGGCGCGGCAGGCAATCCTGGATTCGGCGCCGGACCTGGTCATCCTCGATGTCGGGCTGCCGGACGAGGACGGCTTCAGCCTGGTCGAGCGCCTCAGCCGCGACGGCCACCGGGTGCCGGTCATCTTCCTGACCGCCCGCGACGCCACTGAGGAGAAGATCCGCGGGCTGACCATCGGCGGCGACGACTATGTCACCAAGCCCTTCAGCCTCGAGGAGCTGGTGGCGCGGGTGCGAGTGGTGCTGCGGCGACATGGTGGCGCGGGCGAGAGCGAGCCCAAGCGGTTGACAGTCGCCGACCTGGAGATGGACGAGGACACCTACGAGGTCTGGCGGGCGGGCGAGCCGGTGCAGCTGACGCGGACCGAGTTCCGGCTGCTGAGGTACCTGCTCGGCAACACCAACCGGGTGCTCTCCAAGGCTCAGATCCTTGACCACGTCTGGGACTACGACTTCGGCGGTGACGCCCATGTGCTGGAGACCTACATCAGCTACCTGAGGCGCAAGGTGGACCACGTCGACCCGCCGCTGATCCAGACGGTGCGGGGCGTCGGATACGTGCTCCGTCCACCTCGATAAGAGGTGTCCCTCCGACTCAAGCTCCTCCTCACGCTGGTGCCGCTGTTCGTGGTCGGGCTGGTGGCGGTCGACGTCGGTACCTACGGCGCGCTGCAGTCATACCTCCTGTCGAGGACCGACCAGCAGGTCCTCGCGGCGCACCAATCAGTCGGCGACTACCTGACCGGGCACGACAGCCACGACGGCGGCGGTGGCGGAGGACCCTCACCTGGTGGGTCGGGGCCGGCCCCCTTCCCGCAGAACACATACGGCCAGCTGCGTACCAGCACCGGCACCGTTATCAAGGAGCAGACCTTCGGTTTCGGCACCAACAACAATGCCAAGCCGGTGCTCTCCGCGAACCTCCAACCCGGAACGCACCAGTCGCCGAACCTGCTCACTGTGAGCGGAACCGGCGGAGTCGACCGCTACCGGGTCTACGTCGACACCGCCGATGACGCCGCCGGCGACATCCTGATCGTTGCCATCCCCCTGGACGAGGTCGACGTCACCCTGGCCCGGCTGCTCGGGCTGGAGCTCGCCATCAGCGCGGGTGTCACGCTGGTGCTGGCTTTGGCCACCTTGCTGATCGTCCGCCAGAGCCTCCGTCCGCTGGTCCGGATGGGCACCACGGCTCGGTCGATCGCCGCCAGCGAGCTGCACCAGCGGGTCGAGCCCGCCACCGAGCGGACCGAGGTGGGGAGGCTGGGCCTGGCCATCAACGCGATGCTGGGGCAGCTGGAGTCGGCCTTCGCCGCCCGCGCCGCCAGCGAGGAACGGCTGCGCCAGTTCGTGTCCGACGCGTCCCACGAGCTGCGCACGCCGTTGACCTCGATGCGGGGCTATGCCGAGCTCTTGAGGGCGCACCCAGAGATGGCTCCAGAGGAGATGGAGGCGGCCGCGGGCCGGATCGAGGACGAATCCCGCCGCCTGGGAGTGCTGGTCGAGGACCTGCTGCTGCTGGCGCGCCTGGACCAGGGCCGTGCGCTGGAGCGCAACCACGTCGACCTCGAAGCACTGGTCACCGACGCCTGCGCCGACGCCCGGATAGCCGATCGCAACCGCACCATAACGGCGCGGATCAGCGCCCCGCTGATCGTGGTCGGCGACGAGAGCCGGCTCCGCCAGGTGCTCACCAACCTGCTTCGCAACGCTCAGGTGCACACGCCACCGGGGACCCCCATCGAGGTCACGCTGAGGCCGGGCGCCGGCACCGCCATCATCGAGGTGATCGACCATGGTCCGGGCATCCCCGCAGCCGCGGCGGAGCTGATCTTCGAGCGCTTCCATCGCGCTGACCCGGAACGAAGCCGCGACCGAGGCGGCAGCGGCCTGGGCTTGAGCATCGCCGCGGCCGTGGTGGGCGCCCACCAGGGCACCATCAGCGTGGTTCCCACAGAAGGCGGCGGCGCTACCTTCCGGATCGAGCTGCCCGTGAACCTCGCCTGACTGGCGCGCCCTGGCCGCCGAGTGAATTCCGAGGAACTTCTGAGGTGATCTTCCGTCCGGTCTGAGTCACCGGCCCGAAGCTGGTGTGGACAGCGAGAAACGGCCTGAAAGGGCCTTCACCAGGGAGATCGACGCAATGCCAGATTCGAGCAATCCACCCGACGGGAAAGCGGCCATGGCGGCCGCCCGCCGCAGGCTGACGCACCTCAAGTTGACTGCTGCGGCAGCCAGTGTGCTGGCGCTGGGTGGTTTGACCCAGGTGGTGGCCGCCGAAGTCGGCTCTACCGCCGCCGTCACCGGCGCCACCAGCAACGCCACCGGGTCCACAGCCACCAGTGCGCAGACTTCGGACGGCGGCTCGTCGGCCTCATCCGACAGCAGCTCGTCAGCAGCCGCAAGCAGTGGCACTGCCGGCAGCGGCACCACCGGCAGCGGCAGCGGCTCCCCGCAGCCCGCCCCACCAGTGGTCAGCGCCCAATCGTGATCAGCGGACGGCTCACGGGCATCGTTGCTCTGACCCAGACCCCGAGCCCGCTGTGGTACTTCGCCCGGGCGTCTGGTTTCGTCTCCCTGATCCTGCTGACGGCGACCGTAGCGGTGGGCCTGGCGCTGGCGATGCGCTGGCGTTCGGTCCGCTGGCCGCTCTTCATCAGCGACGGCCTGCACCGCTACCTGGGCACCGTCCTGTTCTTCTTTCTCGCAGTCCACGTGCTCACGCTCTGGCTCGATCCGTTCGCCAAGTTCTCGTTGGCCGACGTCCTGGTCCCATTTCGATCCGGCTACAGGACCCTCTGGATGGGCCTCGGGATTTGCGCGGCCGAGCTCGGCCTGGCGCTGGCGGTCAGCGTCCACCTGCGCCGGTGGATCGGATACCGAGCCTGGCGCGCGCTCCACTACCTGACCTACGCGACCTTCCCGCTGGCAGTGGCCCACGGACTCGGCTCGGGGTCGGATACACGGACCTGGTGGGGACTGGCGATATATGTCAGCTGCGGGTTCGTCGTCGGAACGCTGGCGCTGGCGCGGCTGCTGGGCCGCTCCGAGGCTCCTCAACGGGCCGACTTCCGGCCGGCATCAAACCTCAGCCCGGGATAGGCCCTCCTCCGGCTCCCATCGGCGGGCTCTGCCGGGCCGGGTCCACAGTCGTCAGCTTTTGGTTACGGTAACCTTTCTGTTACCATGCTCGAATGACGGCTCCGATGCTTTCGGGCAATCCCTTCGAAGCGCTGGGGAACTCCCATCGCCGCGCCATCGTCGAGCTCCTGGCGGAGCGGCCCAGATCGGTTCAGGAGATCGCCGACGGCCTTCCCATCAGCCGCCCCGCCGTATCCCGCCACCTGCGGGTGCTGACCAGGGCGGGCCTGGTGGGCGACGAGCAGGTCGGCACCCGCCGGCTCTACCAGCTCCAGCAACAGGGGGTGGACGCCGTCCGCGGCTACCTCGAGCAGGTCTGGGGCGACGCCGCGCGACGGTTTCAGATCTTCGCTGAAAACACCAGACCTCCTACCCGCCCTTAACCGTGGACGCGCTACGGTACTCGCTGGTTGTGGACTGCCCGGCTGAACACGCTTTCGACACCTGGACGGCACGAACGTCCTCCTGGTGGCCGCGGACTCATACCGTCAGCGGCGACGCCTGCGAGGAGGTGATCTTCGAGCCTCGCGTCGGCGGCCGGATCTTCGAGCGCACCAACGCCGGGCAGGAGATCGACTGGGGGGAGGTCACGGTCTGGGACCGGCCCCGGCGGCTCGGCTATCTGTGGCACATCGCCACCGATCGATCAGATGGCACCGACATCGAAATCGTGTTCACAGAGCTGCCTGACGCGACCACTCGCATCGACATCGAGCACAAGGGATGGGAGCGTCTGGGCGAGAAGGCTCAACCGTGGCAGGACGCCAACCGATGGGGATGGGAAGGTGTCCTGCCTCCGTATCAGACGGCGTGCGCTGAGGGCACGTCCGAACAAACCACAAGGAGAGAGGCATGAAGTACGTACTGGCTTATTACGGCGGAGGCATGGCCGAAACCCCCGAGGAGCAGGCCAAGGTCATGGAGGCCTGGGGCGCCTGGTTCGGCGGCCTGGGACCCAACCTGCTTGATGGTGGCGTTCCCTTCACCGGCAACGTGAAGGGGGTGAGCTCTGACGGAAGCGTCTCCGATGGACCAATCGGTGAGCGCGCCACCGGCTACAGCATCGTCTCGGCCGACAACCTGGACGCCGCGACCGAGATCGCCAGGGGTTGCCCGGTGCTTTCGAGCGGAGGCAGCATCGCCGTCTACGAAGGCCAGGACATGATGTGAATGCCGGCGGCGTAACCGCTCCGGGTAGATCTTGTTGATGAAACAGCGTCTGCAAAGACCTCGCCTGGAGCGGTTGCTCGCCGGCATCGCTGCGGCCGGCATGGTGCTTCTACTGGCGGCCTGTGGCGGCTCGGGAAGCAATTCCGGAAGTAACGGTTCGGGATCCGGCAGCAGCCAGGGTTCCGGCTACTAGCTGATCCCCAACCGCTGAAGCTCGTCGGCGATGTTCGCCGCGTCGATGCGGCCGGGGAACACCTGGCGCACCCGACCAGCCCTGTCCACGAACACGCTCACGGGTAGCGCTTCCGTCCCGAGCCCGTAGCTGGCGGCGATCGGACCCGGAAGGTTGGCGGCCGGCTGCGGGTCTGCGACAGCCGGGTAGGTCCCACCAAGTCCGGCGAGAAATCCCTTGCCGTCGCCGTTCTCCCAGGCGTCCACCCCGAGGACTTCGAAACCTGCCGCGTGCTTCGCCGCGTATGTCCGCTCGATGTCGGGAATCTCCGCCCGGCACTCCGCGCACCAGCTGGCGAAGAAGTTGATCATCACCACTTTGCCTGCAAGCCGAGCCAGGTCGACCCGGCTGCCGTCGAAGGCGACGCCCGAGATCTCCGGCGCCGGCTGCCCCAACAGCGCCGACTGGCTTTGCACCGGCGGGTTGGTGCCGGTGCGAGTACCCCTGCCGATGTAGAGCAGGAACACCGAAACAGCCAGCAAGACGACTACAGCCGGCACCAACCAGCCGCCCATCGCCCTCAACTTCTGCTCACGCACTCCCGTGCTCATCGGCTAATTGTCGGACTTGCGGGGAGGCGGCTTGCAATCTGCACCGGGCCTGCTAGCGTTTCTGTCCTGCCATGAACCGGCGAGCCGCTGACCTGGTCGAGACCGTAGCCGTGAAGCCGCTGGGCTGCCCTGACTGCGGCCGGCGGATGGTTCCCGACGGCGATGACCTGGTCTGCCCCGAAGGCCACCGGTTCGTCTGCGTCGAAGGATATTTCGACCTCTGGCCGACCGACGCCGGCCAGCCGGACATCGATTGGTTCGCCACCCCCTACGGACTTGTCTACGACCGGGCGATCAAGGAGCGCTGGCTTGCCCGCCTGGGCGGTCGCCTCGGCTGGGGGGCGGACATGGGCGAACTCTTCGAGATGATGGATGAGGGCGTCAAATGCGACCCCGGCGAGGTCGTCCTGGATGTCCCCGTCGGTGGCGCGCCGGCCCTGCGGTCGGCGGCGGGACGGCTGCTGGGAACCTACATCGGCATCGACCTCAGCCCCGGGATGCTCCGCCGGGCAGTGAGGGAGCGCACCGCCGAGGGTCTCGACAACGTTCTGCTGGCGCGCGCCGACGCGACGCGGCTACCGCTCCAGGACGGCAGCGTCGATCGAATCCTGTGTTTCAACGGCCTGCATGTGCTGCCAGATAAGCGCGCCGCTCTGCGCGAGTTTCAGCGGGTGCTCAAGCCCGGCGGCGAGGTCTGGGGCAACGTCGTGATCGCCGACACCAGCCCCCTGGGGATGGTGACGCGGCCCTGGTTCAGTCGCGGCTGGCTCTTCTTCCACCCCGCCGATCCGGACGAGCTTGAGGCGCTGGCGCTGGCCGCCGGCTTCGACCGCTGGAGCCAGCACGTCCAGGGATCGATGCTCTTCTTCCGCGGGAGAACGAACTAGTCCTTCGCCCGCCGGTGCCGTGAGGGCCTGGCTCCAGTAGCAGGGTACGGATCCCGGTTGCGTATCTCTTCGGGCATGAGGCATAATCCCTAACTCCTACCATATAAGTAGGATTTATCGGACTGTTGCGGGATGGTCGGCCGATCGGCCGGCACTGGCGAGGAGCAAAAGACATTGGGCGAATACGCGAATCCTGACGCGCTGGTATCGACCGACTGGGTCGCGGAGCACCTCGGCGACGGCAGCTTCAAGCTGATCGAGGTCGACGAGGATACCGACGCCTACGAGCGAGGCCATATCCCCACCGCGCAGTCGCTGCACTGGCGCAACGAGCTGCAGGACCCGGTGGTTCGCAACTTCATCGATAAGACGCACTTCGAGAAGCTGCTCGGCGGCAAGGGAGTCGGCAACGAGGACCTGGTGGTGCTGTACGGGGGCAACAACAACTGGTTCTCGGCGTACGCCTACTGGTATTTCAAGGTCTACGGCCACAACAACGTCAAGCTGATGAATGGCGGACGCAAGAAGTGGGAGCTCGAGGGACGCGAGCTGACCGCTGACAAGCCGGCGGTCACCGCCGCGACGTATGCCGCCAAGGAGGCGGACCTCAGCATCCGCGCCCTCCGGGACGAGGTGATCAGCAAGGTCGGGGTGGCGCCGATGGTGGACGTGCGTTCTCCCGACGAGTTCATCGGCAAGCTGGCCGCCCCCGCCCACCTGCCCCAGGAGCAGGCCCAGAAGAAGGGACACATCCCGGGCGCCAAGAACGTCCCCTGGTCCAAGTCGGCCAATGAGGACGGCACCTTCAAGTCGCTGGAGGACCTCAAGGCCCTCTACCAGGAGGAGCAGGGACTGGAGCCGCAGGACGAGACGATCGCCTACTGCCGCATCGGCGAGCGCTCGTCGCACACCTGGTTTGTGCTCAAGGAGCTTCTCGGCTTCCCCAAGGTCAAGAACTACGACGGTTCCTGGACCGAGTACGGCAGCCTGGTGGGCGTGCCCATCGAGCTGGAGTACAAGGAGGAGGTGCCCGCATGACCAGCAGCTGCGTGGACGCTCCCGACGACTACGTCGGCGAGACCTCGATTCGCGGCGTGGTGCTGCGTGACGGCGACCCGGTGGAGGGCGCCTACGTCCGCCTCACCGGTACCCAGGAGGAGTTCGTCGCCGAGCAGCGCACCCCCGAGGACGGCGCGTTCAGGTTCTGGGTCGTGCCCGGCGACTGGACCGTGATCTGCCTCGCCCCCGGCGCCGAGCGGCTGGAGCAGTCGGCCAGCGTCGCCAAGGGCAAGGCGGTCGACGTCAAGTTCGAGCTCCTTCCAGCGGGTAGCGCCGCCGGCTGACCCCCGTTTCCGGCGGCTAGGCGAGCCGTCGCGCGAAAGCGGCCACCCGGTCGAGGGCGTCGCCGAACACGCCGGCATTTCGGGTCAGGCCGTGCCCGGCGTGGGGATAGGTGACCAGCTCCGCCGACGGCAGCAGTCCCACAGCCACCCGCAGCAGGTCGATGCGGGCGAAGGGATCCGACTCGCCTGAGAGCAGCAGCACCGGGCAGGTGATCGACGGCCAGTGCGCCGTCCGGAGCTCCTCCGGGCGACCCGGCCGGTGGAGCGGGTAACTGAACAGCACCAGACCGCCGGGCCCGGCGCCTGACTCAGCCGCGACCATGCTGGCGACACGGCCGCCGTATGAGTGGCCGCCGATCATGACCCCTGGATGTTCGCGTAGCAGGTCGGCGAAGACGTCCATCGCCTTCTCCGCGCGAGTCGGCAGCTTGCCGGTGGCCGGGACCGATGCCGCCTCGACTCCCCGCGCCGCCAGTCCCTCCACATAGGGCTTCATGGTGGCAGCGTTTCCGGAAGCGCCGTGGCCGAGGTAGATCATGAATCGAGCACCTGGCGCACGGTGGGCGCTGGCACTAGCTGAGCCCGCTGGGCGCCCAGCGCGGCAGGCCGACGCCGAAGGCCATGAGCATCTCCGCCTGGCTGTACTTCTCGAAGGTCAGCTGCACCAAGCCAGACCCATCCCCGTTCACCAGCCACAGCTGCGGCACCTTGGCGGCGGCGCGGAGAAACGCAAGCCGGCGATCGAAGCTGGGGGTGGCGGGCATGTCATCGCCACGAATACTGCTCTGCAGGCGGGCGAATCCGCCAGTCTGCCCGTCCACAGGAGCTGCGGGCGCTCGCGACAGCAGGCGCGGCCCGCCCGCGCTTGACTCGCCGGCGGCATAGATGGTGGAGCCGTCGGACGACCACGCCAGCGACGCGCCGGTCATGGCGCCGATCCGCGTCATCTCCATCCCCGACGCGGCCAGGGGTCGATAGGCCCAGACCGCGGAACTGCCGGAGAGGTCCCGTTCGAAAGCCACCGCGGTGCCGTCGACCGACCATCGGGGCCCAGCGTCGAGTCCATCGCTCGACAAGGTGACGCCTGGGACCACGAAGCGGCTCAAGGTGGAGCGTTCCAGCACGGCCAGCCCCTCACCGGCTGTCGACGGCACCACCAGCGCCAGCCGGCGGCCGTCACCGCTCCAGCTCGGCGCGCCGGCCTGGGGGCCGGCCTCGGCGACATTGATGTCGGTGGGTGACGCGCCGGTCGCTGTCGGGGGAGCCCACAGGTGAAGGCTGTGGTCGGTGGCGACGTAGGCGATCTCGTCGTGCGCCGGGGAGACCGCGATCGAGGAAGCCTGGATTCCGAGCGGCTGGGCGACTCCGTCAGCGATGGACACGCGCACGACGCTCGCGGGGCTGCCCTCGAGGGTGTAAATGTGCTGGGCGTCCGGGGCCCAGCCGAAATCGAGGATCGCGGCAGTGGACTTGTAGACCACGTGGATGCTCGGCGCCGGAGCGCCCAGGCTCGCCGGCGGTCGGAGAACGGCGATCCGATGGCCGGATGCGCCGGAGCCGTCCAGCACCGTGAAGGCCAGGCTGCGCGACAGGTCCGCGTCGCCGGTGGTGAAGCCCAGGTTGATCTCGCGACCGATGTCGTTGTGGCGGGTGTCCTGGTAGTCCGGGGTCACCAGCAGCCGGTACCGGTGGCGCGACGCCAGCAGGGTCAGCGGCGACACCACCAACCGCGATGCGTCAGCCGGGTCGAGGGTTACCCGGGCGGGCACCGCGGCCGCCGCATCTGATTCGGAGTCGACCAGCTTCAGCTGCTGCTGCCGGGGGACCTGCATGGCGCGAGAGAACTGCAGCGTGATGTCGATGTCGGGCGCCACCCCTTTGGCGCCGGCGGGCGGGTTGGCGGATTGGAGGGAGGGGGCGGTGTCGGTGTGGAATTCCCAGGAGTGCTCGATGTCGTTGGCGTGACCCGAGGTGTCTCGGTAACCCGGCCTGAGACGCACGGTGTACTTGGTGTCGGGTTGAAACTCGTAAGCGGGATGGCTGAACACCATGGTCCGGTCCTTCCACGTCACCGGGCAGCGAGAGACGCTGCAGCCCTCGATCGCGGGGGACAGCTGGAATCGAGTGGACACGCTCTCGTGGTCCATGGCTCGGTCGAAGGTGATCTTGATCGGGGCATCGCCGGCGACGCCACCATCGCCCTTGTGGGGTGAGACGTCCTCGATGGCGGGAGCCGAAGGGGCGCAGGCGGGCAACGCCAACAACAGCAAAGGCAAGGCAGCCAGGGCGCTGAGACGCCGGTTGGCGCCCGGCCTCGGGATCATCACCCGAGGGACTCTATCGAAGCCGGCTCAGCCCTGCGTCGGGTCAGCCGGCGTCGGCTGCCATCTGGCGCATCTCTTCTGCCAGGTTCGCCAGCTTCGACGGGTCGACGAACATGATCGAGAGCTCGGAGATGCGCTCGATGGTGTGGTCGACACTCTCGCGGTCGTGGCCTGAGGAGTTGAGCAGCTCCTTCACTTTCTTGGCCCGCGTCCCCAGGGTGGCGTCGGCCCGGCCCGCCATTTGGCCCAGCACCGCCGCCCAATCGACTCCGACACTGTCGGCGCCGTTGGGGCTTTCGGGGTACTCCGCGGACGCCGCGTCGGACGGCTGGTCCAGGGTCTGCGGCTCCGCTCCAGCCTCCTGTCCGGCGTCGGCTCCGACGGCTTCGGACTCGGCGGCCACCGCGGCCGCTCGCGCGGCAGCGCCCCGGGTACCGCCCGAAGGGACGGTTCGTCCCGATGTTCCATCGGCCTCCAGCACCGGCAGCTCCTCCGGCAGCGGTCCACCCCGCACCTCTATCTGCGTCTTCGGGTCCCGGCAGATCGCGGCGACCTTGGCGGTGTCCACATCGAAGGCACGCGAGGCCTCGGTGTAGGACCCCAGAACGATCCCCTCCCGGAACAGGACGATGCCGGTCTTCTTCTCCTGGCGCACGATCACCGCGCCACTGGTGCCCTCAGCCGCGAGGTGCTCGAGCAGCGCGTCAAACTTGACGAATCGGGCCACCAGCCGGTCGTAAAGCCCGGGCGCGGTGAGAAGCTGATAGATCGCCGTCACCATCTCCGGGCTGAGCTCGATTACGTCGAGGCTGCCCTCGCTGTTGTCGATGTTGCGGGCGAAGATCTTGAAGGCCTGGGAACCCGTGCTGACCTCGTCGCGGCCCTGGTAGATCGCCTCGACCACAGCTCCCGACGAGAAGACGAGGACGGCATTGAAGTCGTCGCCGGTCAGCTTGACGTAGCCGCAGTGCTTGTCCTTGGCCAGGCTGCGGAGCAGCTTGGGGAAGTCGACGAACGCCGCCGTGAGGGACTCGTAGAGCGGTTCGCCCATCGGCACGGGGTAGAGCTCCATCGTCTCCGGGGGCCGGGTGCCGGGGCGGACGTCGGTCCGCCGGCGCTTCGGATGAGGCGTGGCCGGGCCAGGCTGGGCGTCGAGCTCGGTCGTGGGCTCGGGGGGCGGCTCGAAGCCCACCTCGCCGTAGGGTTCGGCGAAGCCGGGAGCGCTCTCCGCCGTCTCGGCTGCCTCGAAGGCCGGGACCTCGGAGGCCCCGTCGCTCGGCTCCGGTGCCGGCGCGGCGTCCTCCATCGGCGCCGGCTCGGGCGTTACCTCGGGCACTTCTGCCACGACCTCCGGCGGAACCGGCGGTTCGACCGGCACCTCGACCTCTGGCTCTGGTTCTGGCTCAGGGGCGACCGCACCCGCGGCTCGAGCCGCGAGAAGCTCGGCCGTCGACCTCTTGATTGACTCCTCGGCGGGGAGCTTGGCCTTGGAATCGAAGCTGAAATCACCTTCGTTCCAGCCCAGCGTGTCGAAGACGACGGCCTCACCCGTCCGCTTTGAGTCGGCGGCGTGGAAGAGGTGCCCGAAGAGGAAATAGAGGGTTGCCTTGCCGGCGGCGGCGTCGAGGTGCAGGGTGCCGGTGGCGCGCTCCTTCTGGATCGTCTCCAGGACGGCCTCGAGGGGCATCTCCTTTAGGGTTCCGCTGTTTTGCAAGACAACCTCTGCTTACTCGATGCGAAATCGCCGCGCCATCCGGAATCCAGGGCGCGAACCACAATCCTTGCTCGCCAAAGGGCCTTTTATAGTGTCACACGTGACACTCGTATTCAACACGCTGCAATTCGGAATTGCAGCCACGCTCGCGTTGCGGTTCGGCAACGGCGGGTGCGTCACAAGCTTAGCGAACGGGACCTCAGGGTCTTGAGGCTGATCGTGATCCGCCACGCCCAGACCGTATGGAACGCGACCGGCCGGATCCAGGGTCAGGCTGACCCCGAGCTCAGCGAGGTCGGGCGGGAGCAGTGCGAGTTGGTCGCGCAGAGGCTCGCCGCCGTCGACCTGGACGCGCTGTACACCTCTGATCTGTCGCGCGCCAGTGAGACGGCTGAGGCGATCGCTCGGCTCCATCCCGGCCTTGCTGCGCAGCTCGACAGCGACCTTCGCGAAGTCGACCTGGGTGAGTGGGAGGGCGCCGACCGGGATTCGCTGCAGCGGGGCTGGCCGGATCTCTTCGCCCAGTGGCTCAAGTCGCCGTCGTGGGACATGGTTCCGGGGGGCGAGGGCTCGGCGGCCTTCGAGGACCGGGTGGTGCGGTGCTTCGGCAGAATCGCCGCCGACGCCGGCGACCAGGCGACGGTGGCGGTGGTGACCCACATCGGTGTCCTCCGCTGCCTGCTCTCGAAGATCGTCGGCATCTCCGCCGGCAGCCTGCGGTTTCCCTGGGCGGTGGACAACACCGCCCTCACCGTGCTCCGCGGGCCCGTCGACAGGGCCCGGTGGCTGACGCCGGAAATGGAGATCGTCGCCATCAACGACAACCTGCACCTGCGAAGCGCCGAGCGGGTGGCTTGACGGCCACGGCCGGCTCGGTCGCGTGGGATACGGCGCTCCGCGCGATGCCCAACCCCCACCTGTTGCAGAGCCATCGATGGGGCGAGCTTCAGTCGCGCTTCGGCTGGGTTGTCGAGCGGCATCATGTCGAAGCCGGCGAGCTGACAGTCCCGGTGAGCGTGCTGGTAGCGCCCACGCTGGTGCCGGGCGGCCGCTACGGATATGTCGCCAAGGGTCCGGCCCTGGACGCGGATCGCATCTCCGCCGCGCTGCAGCCGCTCGCTGACCTGGCACGCGGGCTGGAGCTGGCCTTTCTCACAATCGAGCCGGAGCTGGCGTCCGGCTGGGCGCCACCGGCACCCTGGCGCAGTGGAACGCCGATGCAGCCGGAGCACACGTCGATCATCGACCTGCGGCCGGAACCTGAGGACATCCTTGCCTCGCTCAAGCCGAAGACCCGCTACAACGTGCGGCTGGCCCAGAAGAAAGGAGTGGTCGTCGAGCAGAGCGACGACGTCGGGGCCTTCGCCGAGCTGGCAGAGCAGACGTCGGCGCGGCATCGAATTCAGCTGGCGAGGGAACCGTATTACCGGGCCGTGCACGAGCTGATGGCCGCGGACGGGACCGCGCGGATCTTCCTCGCCCGCCACCAGGGCCGAGCGCTCGCGGGGATCATGGTGCTGCGCTTCGCCGGACGTGCCACCTACCTCTTCGGCGCCTCCGCCCGCGAGGGCCGTAACCTGATGCCCGCCTACCTGCTGCACTGGCACGCGATCCAGGAGATGCGCAACCTGGGCGACGCCGATTACGACCTCTGGGGGATTCCGCCCGACGACCTCCCCGGACACCCGCTGGCCGGCCTATGGCAGTTCAAGTCGGGCTGGAACGGCCGGATGGTGGCCTACGCGGGAGCATTTGACCTGCCGCTTCAGGCCACAATATGGCGCGGACATCAAGCGATGTCCAAAATCAGGGGTAACGTTCGGCGTGTGAGATCGCGATTGAGGAAGGTCGGCGATTAACAGGGTTGATCCGGCTGAGATCCTGCAGAGCTTCGAGCAGGGCCATATCGTCGTCGATGAGCGGGGCATCGTCGTCGAGATGGGCGAGCGCGCCTCCAGCCTGCTGAGCCTGCCGGAGACCGAGGCCATCGGCCGGCCGGTGGCCGACGTGATCCAGGCGGAGGACCTGGATGGCGCCATCTTCGGCGAGGTCGACTCGGCCTTGCGCGCGACCATCGACGGTGGCGCCACCTGGACTTCTCCGCTGAGTGGCATCGCGGCCAAAGGTGGTGACCATCAGATGTTCCTCAGCATCAACATTCGACCCCTGAGGCGAGGGGCGCTGGTGCTGGTGGCGGACGCCGGCCCGGTGCGCGAAATCCTGGACGCGCACGACGCCCTGGTCAGCGTCACCAGCCACGAGCTGAAGACGCCGCTGACGGCGATCAAGGCGACCGCCGAGCTGCTGGTTTCGTACAACATCGAGGCCCCCGAAAGGCAGCACATGATGGGCGACATCTACAAGCAGGCGGAGCGCCTTGAGCTGCTGATCAGAGAGATCCTCGACACCAGCCAGCTGGACTCCGGACGGGTCACTCTCGACCCCGCCCCGGTGGACCTGAAAGAGACTGTCGCCGAGGTGCTGGACGAGCTGCAAAGCCAGACCACGGAGGCGGACCTGCTGGTGAAAATTCCGGCGCTGTTTCCGATGGTTTGGGCGGACCGCCCAAAGCTGCGTCAAATTCTCGTGAATTTGATCACCAACGCGATAAAGTATTCGCCGCAGCACACAAGCGTGGTGTTGACGGCGACAGTCCAAGATCAGAAGGTCCGGGTCGCGGTCAAGGACCGCGGCATCGGAATCAAGTCGGAGGACCAAAGCCGGTTGTTCAAGAAGTTTCAGCGCATTCCTGACCCCGCCACCCGCAACACTTCGGGTACCGGGTTGGGCCTCTACATCGTGCGCGGACTGGTGGAGCTGCACGGCGGCTCGATTGACGTCGTAAGCACCTACGGCAAGGGCAGCACCTTCGCGTTCACCCTGCCGCTGGCCAAGGCCGCGCTGGGGGCCGGCGCGTGAACGAGGCCGCCCGCCGGATCCTCATAGTCGAGGACGAAGCCGTTATCCGCAAGGCCATTCGGATGGCGTGCGAGAAGGAGGGCTACGAGGTCGTCGAGGCCGAGAACGGGACGGAGGGGCTGCGCCTGTCCGAGACCAGCCGGCCCGACCTGATGCTGCTCGACCTGATGCTGCCCGACATCTCCGGATTCGACGTCTGCCGCGAGGTCCGCAAGACCGGCTCCGGCGTCCCCATCATCATCCTCTCCGCCAAGACCGAGGAGATCGACATCGTGGTGGGCCTGGAGATTGGCGCCGACGACTACATCACCAAACCGTTTCGGGCGCGCGAGCTGTTGGCCCGTATCGCCGCCCACCTGCGCCGCGTCCGCCAGGACGAGCACGGCTCCGACGGCCGGCTCGATTTCAAGGACCTCAGCATCAACCTCAACGAGCGGCGCGTCTTCAAGAACGGCAGCGAGGTGGAGCTGACTCACACCGAGTTCGACCTGCTCGCCTTCCTGGCCAGCAACTCCGGCAAGGTGCTGTCCCGGGAGAAGATCCTGAACCACGTCTGGGGCTACGAGTACCCGATTGAGACGCGCGTCATCGACGTACACGTGCGCAACCTGCGCCGCAAGATCGAACACGACCCCGGACGCCCCTTCTTCATCCTGGCAGTGCCCGGGATCGGCTACCGCTTCACCTCGTCGGCCTCCCCGGACAACTAGCGCAGACTGCCCCCACGCGGCAGTCCGTGTCGGCTAGAGCAGCGCCGCCTCATCCTCCCGGCGCATCTGCTGCACCAGCTGCTCGGCGGTGACGCCGGATACGGCGTCTGTGAGTCGAGGATTGATCTGCCTCAGCTCACGGAGAACGAACTCGCGACTGACCAGCTGAGGATGGGGGATCTGCAGGTCCGGCGTATCGACGGTAAGGTGGCCATAGAGCAGGATGTCGATGTCCAGCTCGCGCGGCCCCCATCGCTGCGCGTCCGGCTTGCGGCCGGCGCGCGTCTCGATCGACTTGCACTTCTCCAGCAGCTCACCGGGGGTCAGGTCGGTGTCCACCTCGATCACCTGGTTGAGGAACTTGGGCTGCTTCACTCCGCCTACCGGTTCGGTCTCCTCCACCGCCGACTCCGCCATCACCTGCACCCCCTCGGCGCGCAGCCGGGAGCGGGCGAAGGCCAGGTTGGCGGCGCGGTCGCCGAGGTTTGAGCCGAGGCCGAGGTAGGCCCTCACGCCGCCACCTCCGGCTCCTTCCAGCCGCCGCGGACGATCGCGTCGGTCATGCGCGCCACCCGCACCATCGGCTCGACATCATGGACGCGGATGATGTCCACACCGGCCGCAATGCCTAGCGCCACCGTCGCGGCCGTCCCCTCGAGCCGGTCGTCAACCGGCAGCCCCAGGACCTTGCCGATGGTCGACTTGCGCGAGGTCCCCAGCAGGATCGGCAGACCGAGGACCCGGAGAGCCGACAGGCTGCGCAGCATCTCCAGGTTCTGCTCCGCGGTCTTGCCGAAGCCGATGCCAGGATCGACGATCAGGGCTTCGCGCTTGACCCCGGCGGACTCCGCCACCTCCACCGAGCGCCGCAGCGAGTCGATCACCTCCGGGACCAGGTCGGTGTACTCGGTGCCGTCCTGGTTGTGCATCAGGACCAGGGTGCAGCTGCGCGCGGCGGCCAGCTCAGCCAGGCGCGGCTCGCGCTTCAAGCCCCAGATGTCGTTGATCATCGAGGCGCCCGCCTCCACAGCGGCCTCGGCCACCTCGTAGCGGTAGGTGTCGATGCTGATCAGCGCCCCCACGGCGCTGCGCAAGCGGGGCATGACCGCCATCACCCTCTCGAGCTCCTCGGCCGCGGAGATCTCGGCGTGCCCCGGGCGGCTGGACATGCCACCCACATCGAGGATGTCGGCGCCGGCGGACTCCATCTCGTAACCCTGGGCGACCGCGGTGGTGGGGTCGAGCACGCCATCGCCAGAGAAAGAGTCGGGGGTCACGTTGACGATCCCCATCACAAATGTCCGGCTACCCCACTCGAGCTCCACTACAGGAATCCTAGTCCGAATCGATAAGATCGCCAGGATGCGCTTCTCCGAGCTGCTGGCGGATCTCGCCCTGCGCGGCGTCAGGTCGCGCCGTCTGACGGCGGCCGAGCTCGATCCCGAGATCAGCGAAGTCAGCCAGGATTCGCGGTCGGTCACACCCGGGGCGCTGTTCGTGGCCATCCCAGGGATGAGGGTTGACGCCCACGACCTGGTCGCCGACGCCGGCGGTGCGGGCGCGAGCGCGTTCCTGCTCCAGCGCGAGGTTCCGCTTCCGCCGGGCTGCGCCGCGGCGATCGTCGATGACACCCGCTTCGCGCTGGGGCTGGCCGCCGCCGGCCTCTTCGGCCACCCCACCGAGGAGATGACTGTTGTCGGAGTCACCGGCACCGACGGCAAGACCACCACCTGCCTGCTGACGGTCGAGGCGCTGCGGGCCTGCGGCGTCGCCGCCGGGGGGATGAACAGTCTCGAGTTCCGTAGCCTCGACGAGATCGAGCCCAACCCCACGTACCTGACAACCCTTGACGCACCGGTGATCCAGGCCCGGATGCGCCGGCTGGTCGACGGTGGCGTCAACACCGCGGTGCTCGAGACCACCAGCCACGGGATCGCGCTGCACCGGGTCGCCGGGGTGGCCTTTGACATCGCCGCCTACACCAACCTGACCCACGAGCACCTCGACTTTCACGGCAGCCTCGAGGCCTACCGGGACGTCAAGCTGCAGCTGGCCGAGCTGGCGCGCCAGAGCCCGCGGAAGCCCGGAGTCGCCAAGGCGATCGTCTACAACGCCGACGAGCCGGCCTGGGGCCCGCTTGCTCACTCCCCCACCGACCGGCGGGTGACGTACGGGCTCGCGCCCGGCGCCGACCTCTGGCCGGCGGATATCCAACCCCGCATCGGAGGCGTGTCCTTCAGGGCTGAAGGCGTAGGCGGCGGCATCCCTGTCCGGTTGCCTCTGACGGGGCGGTTCAACGTCGCCAACGCCTTGTGCGCGCTCGGGATCTGTCACGCCCTCGGGCTCTCGCTGGAGGAGGCGGCGGAAGGCCTGGCGCGGGCGCAGGGTCTTCGCGGCCGGATGCAGGTCCTCGAGCTCGGCCAGCCGTTCGCCGTCGTGATCGACTACGCGCACACCCCCGACGGCCTGGAGCAGGTCCTCCGGGAGCTGCGGCCGCTGACCGATCGACGTCTCCTGGTCGTGTTCGGGGCGCCTGGCGATCGCGACGCTACCAAGCGGCCGCTGATGGGTGCGGCCGTGGCCAGGGCCGCGGACGAGTTCGTGATCACCGCCGACGACCCGAGACAGGAGAGCATCGAGACGATCTCGGCGGCGGTGGCCGAGGGCGCCGCTGCTGAGGGGCGCGCGCAAGGTCGGGACTTCCGGCTGATCCCTGACCGCCGGGAGGCGATCCGCGACATCATCGGTCGGGCCCAGCCGGGCGACACCGTCCTGCTTGCCGGTAAGGGGCACGAGGACAGGCTCCTGATCGGCGACCAGGTGCTGCCCTGGGATGAGGCAGCCGAGGCCACCGCCGCGGTGGAAGCGCTTCGCGTGACCGGTTGAGCTCTCGCCGGCTGTGGCTGGGGCTCTCCCTGGCCGCGGCCCTTTCGTCCTGCAACGGCGTCCAGCTGCCGGGTACGACCAACGCGCCAACTGTCCTCACCGCCCGGTCCGAGGCGCGCTCCCTCAAAGGCGCCATCTACGTGGCGCAGGGGGGCCGGATCTGGAAGCTCCACGGCGGCAAGCTGGCGGTACTGACGGATGCATCACTCCAGCTGGCGGGTCCCACCGTAAGCGCCGACGGCACGGTGACGGCGGTCAGCGAGGTGGGCGCCGGCCAGGCCCAGATCGCCGTCGGCGGCCCGGACTTCAGCGGGCTGGCTGCTCTGACACCACACCGTGCCGATCCGCACAAGGCCTCGCTAGACCTGAAGCCGTCGCTTTCCGCTGACGGCAAGCGACTGGCGTTCATGTCCGATCGGAGTAGCTGCTGCAGCGACGAGACGATCTGGGAGGGCCCCATCCGCCGGCCCCACCAGGTCAGCTTCCCGCCCGACTTCAGCGGCGGCGACGACGCCCCGGCCTACCTTCCCGACAGCAGCGCGCTGGTGCTGGTGGCCTGGCGTAACAACCACGGCAACCTCGACCAGGCAGCGGTACCTTCCGGCCGTCCGCGAATGGTGATCGACGGCACCAGCGCCGATGTCCTGGACCCAGCTCCTGGGCCGGCCGGGAAATTGGCGTGGGTCAGCCGCAAGGGTGGAATCGCAAATGTCGTGGTCGGCGGCATCGACGGCTCGGGCCCCAGCGTGGTCGCCAACTTCGCCGACTGCCGCCAGCCGACCTGGTCACCCGACGGCCGGACCCTGGTCTTCATCTCCCAGCACGGCGGCAGCTCGGACCTGTGGAGCGTCCCGGCAGCGGGCGGGACTGCCCAGCGGCTGACGTGGGGCGCCGACCTGGACGCCAACTCCCACCCCGGCTGGATCGCGGGGTAGTCTTCAGACCCCGCCGCGGCTGTCAGGCCCGGCCCAGCATCTCCCGGACCATCGCCACGTGGCGCGGCATCCCGATGCGCTGGTAGTCCGACGCGGCGGTCTCGAGTAGCTCGCGGGCAGCGCCCCCGTCGACCTCGCTTCGTCCATCCAGAAGCATCATCGCGCGGAACCGCTTGATATCGACCGCCTGCACCTCGTCGCGGCGCATCGTCGCGTCGGCCTCGGCCTGGGCCAGGTGGGCTTCGGCTGCAGCGGGGTCGCCATCCGCCCAGGCGGCCAGCCCGGCGGCGAGCTGCACCAGCCGGAACGTGTAACCCAGCGAGACCGCGCCTACGTCGATGACGTGCTGGAGGATGGGGCGTAGCGCCGCGGCCTTCTCCGTCTCGCCGACCAGGATCAGCGCCTCGACGACGTTGACATAGGCGCTCCAAGCGCCGACCGTGGCCGGCTGGCCCGGGACCGGCCGGTCGTTTTCGACAGTCTTGAACGTGGTCATGACAGCATCGATATCGCCGTCATAGGCGGCAATCAGCATCTGGATCGCGGGGTAGGCAGGGTTCCAGACCCAGTAGAAGCCGGCGCCGAGAGACTTGTTCGCATGGTCGCGGGCGCGAGTCCAGTCGCCGGCCCAGAAATGGGCCATCGCCGCCTGCGCCTCGGAGTCGGCTGCCCAGCTGCCGCCCAGCAGGCCGGCAATACGCTCATGGTCGTTGGCTACGAAGCGCAACTGCTCGTCGGGGAACCCCGGACCTCGGGCGGCGATGAAGTTACGCACCCGGAAGCAGAGCGCGAGCGACTGCCGGTGGCCAACCTTCTCCGCTACTGGCTCGACCTCGTCCAGCACTGCTGTCGCCTGCTCATCGCGGCCGAGAAAATGCAGCGCCATGGCGGTGAAGGGGCCGACGTCTGCCTGGCGCCAGACCGAGAACTCGGCAGCCCGCCTTAGCGCTTCGGTTCCCAGCCGGACCGCCTCGGCCAGCTCCAAATAGGCCCAGTGGTGCACCGCTCGGACGCCGAGGGCGAAGCTGAGGGCGGCGTTGTCCTTCAGGCCCCGCGCCATCTCCAACGCCTCGGCGGTCATCTCATCCGCTGCGGCGTGGTTTCCCGAGATGCTGAGTGTGACCCCGCTGAGGCTGAGCAGGGTCATGCGGTCGAGGGATGGCTCCTCGCCTACTGCCACCAGGCCGCGGCCGGCCACCAGCAAGGCCTCCTCGTATCGGAACGCCCACGCCAGCTGCAGCGCCTGCTCGACGCAGAGCTTGCCGACGACCTCGCGGTCGCCCAGCGCTTCGTAAATATCGATGGCCTCGTTCCAGGCCGCTTCAGACTCCTCCCAGCGGCCGAGCGCTCGGTAGGCGCCGCCCTCGCCCGCGCGCAGGCGGGCCCATCCCGCCCGGTCTTCCTTGGGCTGCACCGCCAGGCCCGACTCGAAACTCCGCAGCGCCTCCTCGAACGCCGAGGCATCCATCGCCCGGTCGCCGGCGATGGCGAGGAAGCGCGCCACCTTGGCGGCATCGGCGGTTACCCCCGCCTGGAGGAGATGGCCGGCGATGTCGCCGGCGTGCTCCTCGACGCTGTCGGCATAGAGCTGCTCCATCGTGTCGGCGAGCTTGAGGTGGATCCGCTGGCGTCTCAGCGTGGTCAGACCGGTGAGCAGCGTCTGCCGGATCAGCTCGTGGCCGAAGGTGAAGCGGACGTCGGTTCCATCAGCCGTCGATGTCACGAGGCCGGCACGCTCGCCTTCGTCAAGAGCGTCCAGCAACGCGTCCTCGGACAGGCCACCCCCCATCGCGGCGATCAGGGTGAAGTCGAAGCTGCGACCGATCACCGCCGCCGAGCTCAGAGCACGCCTGGCATCCTCGCTGAGTCTCTCCAGTCGCCTCCCCAGGACCAGGCGGACGCTCTCGGGGACGTCTAGCTCCCCGACCGCGAGGTCGGCACGCCAGGACCCGCCCGCATCGAAAAGCTGGCCGCTCTCGGAGAGATGCTTGAAGACCTCCTCGACAAAGAAGGGATTGCCCTCGGTCTCGCCGTAGATCGCATCGACGAGGGGCTGCGGCGCACCCTTGCCACCGAGGGCCTCTAGCATGCCGCCGACATCGTGCTCGGCCAGGCGTTTGATCGACATCCGTCGCACCAGGCGCTGCCGCACCAGGCCGTCCAGGGTCCTCGCCAGCGGCCGTCCAAGGTCCAACTCGACATCTCGATAGGTGCCGAGGACCAAAACCCTGAGGCCCGCGACATCCTGGGCGAAACGCTCGAGCAGCAGAAGCGAGCCCTCGTCGGCCCAGTGCAGGTCGTCCAAGAGCACGCAGATCGGGTATGCCGCGGCGGCACGGCCGATGAAGTCGCGACAGCTGTTGTAGAGGTGCCGGCGCTCCTGCTCCGGGGGCAGCTCCAGGGCGGGCGGGATGTCCGGGAACCGCTTTCGCAGCTCGGGCGCCAGCCGCGCAACCTCGCCGGCTCCATCACCGAGGTGCGCCCGGAGCACGTCCGGCTCGACCTGACGCATCGCTGACTCCACCATCTCCACGAAGGGGATGTAAGGCGAGCCTTCGCTTTCGTAGCAGTGCCCGACCAGGGTCAGGAATCCGCGCCGCCGGGCTTCCGAGAGGACCTCGTCGCAAACACGTGTCTTGCCGACGCCGGGCTCGCCGCCGACCATGACCATGCCGCCCTCGCCCGCGCCGGTCGCCTCCAGGCAGGCGTAGAGCTCCTTGAGCGTGTCGGCGCGCCCCACCAGCGGGGTCCGAACGTGGCCCGTCAGCACGACCGGCGCCGGCTCGCTGTGATCGTGCTCCCAGGTCACTTCGAACAGCTGCCAGCGGTCCTCGAAACCCTTGAGCCGGAAGCGCCCGCGATCCACGAACTCGGCGTCGGGAACCTTGCCCGCCAGCTGCTTGACCACGCCGCTGACCATGATCTGGTCGCCGACGGCTTTGGCGGCGACCCGCGCGGCGGCGTTTACCGCGGCGCCATAGAGGTCGCCGTCCGATTGGCTCACCTCACCACTGTTGAGGCCGATGCGCACGTGCACCTCGCGGTCGGGATGCTGGTGGTTGTACTCATGGACAGCTCTTTGGATCGCGACTGCGCAAGACACCGCCTTGCGCGCCGATGTGAACGCCACCATGAAGCCGTCGCCTAGGGCCTTGACAGCACGCCCCGAATGGGCCTCCAGCTGTTCCCGGACCAGCTCCTCGTGGGCGCGAAGGATCGAACCGGCGGCGTCATCGCCACGCTGGTTGCGCATCTCGGTCGAGCCCTCGACGTCGGTGAAGAGGACGGTGATCGTCCCCTCCAGGACATCATCGGTCGCTGTCGCCAATCCTTACCTCTGGTTGATTATCGGCTGCGCACCGCCAGCTTCTGGCATCACAGGGGCCGCTTTCCGGGGACCCCCACGCGCCTGGGGAACTGCTCGGGGGTATGCCGAAGCTTGCTCACCACGATCACCCCCGATCGCTCGCCGTCCAATCTCCCGCCGAGCTGGCCGATGGCGCGTCGCGCCAGGTCCCAGTCCTTGTACTGGGCCAGGGCCAGCATCAAACCGCCCGGCCGCACCAGCGGCAGGCAGTACTCGGCCGCCACCGGCGCCTTGGCGGCGGCGCGGGTGACGACCACGTCGTAGGCCTCTCGATGTCGCTCATCGCGACCGATCTCCTCCGCTCGCTTGGCTTGCACCTCGACGTCGGTGAGATCGAGGGCGATGACGGTGTCACGCAGAAACTCGGCCTTACGCTGGTCCGACTCGACCAGGCACAGGCTGAGGCCGGGGACGGCGAGCTTCAGCGGGATGCCCGGCAGCCCGCCGCCGGAGCCGACATCGGCTACGCGCTCGGATCCCGTGAAGCGATGCGCATCCAGCACCGCCAGCGATCCCAGGATCAGCTTGTCCCAGGCGGCCGATGCGTCGCGGACCGCGGTCAGGTTCATGGACGTGTTGCGCGCCAGCAGCAGGTCGAGGTATTGGTGCAGCCGGGCGTCGAGCTCGGCCCGAGAAGGGCGCGTCAGGCGCCCGGGAAGGGCAGCGGCCCGAAGCCGAGCCACAGCAGCTTGGCCAGCCAGTTGGCCGCGAAAAGCGCCACGATCACCAGCCCTATCCGCTGCTGCGCGCGCCGACTGGGGCGCCAGGTGATGCGCCGGCCGGTGAGCATCACCCATCCGCCATAACCGATCCCGATCAGCATCGCCAGGAACATCAGGGGCGCCAGCGGGTAGAGGTAGACAGCCTTGCCGAAGTCGGCGTGCGCAAGCGCCACGAAGCTTCGCGTCGCACCGCACATGGGACAGGGTTGGCCCGTTATCTGGTGGAAGATGCAGGGCGGGATGGGTGTCACCCCGCGGCTCCAGAACACCGGTAGCACGTAGGAGGCGCCCAGCACCGACAGCCCGCCGGCCACCATCGCCGGCTCCGGACCGCGAATTCGCTGGGCGACAAGAACCCGCGAGGCAACCATCCCAGCAGGATAGCGCGGGCCCCGCGATGGCCGTCGATAGAATTCCGGATGCTGTTGCCTGACACCTACGAGGTCAACGCCAGCGGCCGCATGCAGGTTGGCGGATGCGACCTCGCGGACCTCGCGCGCGAGTTCGGCACCCCGCTCTACGTGTACGACGAGACGACTCTGAGAGCGCGGCTGTCCGAGTATCGCGAGACTTTGAAGCGCGCCTATCCCGGCGAGAGCCTGGTTCTCTACGCGGGCAAGGCGTTCCTCTCGATCGCGATGGCGAAGCTGGTCGCGGACGAGGGCGCCGGGCTGGACCTGGTCTCCGGCGGCGAGCTGTTCCTGGCCGAGCGGGCGGGCTTCCCGATGGAGCGCGTCTTCTTCCCTGGCAACAACAAGACTGAGGAGGAGGTCGCAGCCGCGGCGAGGCTCGAGATCGGGGCGCTGGTGGTCGACTCACTGCACGAGATCGAGCTGCTGCGCCACCTGCCGGCGACACCGCACATCCGGACCACGCTCAGGGTCAGCCCGGGGATCCAGCCCGACACTCACAGCTTCATCTCCACCGGCCAGCTCGACTCCAAATTCGGCTTTCCGGTGGAGACCGGCCAGGCGCTGGACACGCTGCACAAGCTGCTGCAGGTGCCGGTGGCCGACGTCACCGGCGTCCACGCCCACATCGGCAGCCAGATCTTCGACCTGTCGAGCTTCCCCGCCGCGGTCGAGCGCATCCTTGACTTCCTTGTCGTGGCGCGCGACGAGCTGGGCTTCAGGGCCCGGGAGCTGAGCATGGGCGGCGGGCTCGGGATCGCGTACACCAGCGAGGACGAGCCACCAACTCCCGCCGACTTCGTCCACGTTGTGGCGGACGCCGTCAACGAGGGCTGCAGCGAACGGGGCCTGGACCTCCCCCGTCTGCTGATCGAGCCGGGACGATCGATCGCCGGCCCTGCCGGCGTCGCCGTCTACACCGTCGGAGCTATCAAGGAGATCCCGGGGGTGCGCACCTACGCTTCGGTCGACGGGGGTATGGGCGACAACATCCGGCCCAAGCTCTACGGCGCTCGCTACGAGGCCTTCAAGGTCGACGCCCCCAATGCCGCGGCGACCGAGACGGTGACCATCGCCGGGCGCTACTGCGAATCGACCGACATCCTGATCAAGGATGCGAAGATGCCGCCGCTCACGTCCGGCGACCTGGTGGCGATGCCCGCCGCCGGTGCTTACTCGCTGGCGATGTCGAGCAACTACAACTACAACGTGAGGCCGGCCGTGGTAATGGTGCGCAATGGGAACGCGACGCTGATGCGACGACGCGAGACGTACGAGGATTTGCTCGCGACCGAGGTTGGGCTCTAGCGCAACCGGCGGCTGATGCGGGCGCAAAGCCCAAGAGGCTTAGAAGTTGGTTGCACCGCCACTGTGGCCGTATATCGGACTCAGCTCCAAGATCCAGTGGCACTGGACTGAGGTTTCGATCGTCCACGTCCCATCGAGGAGAAGCCGGCTGTCAGATTGAAATGCGCCCTTCCCGGGCAGCGCTGCGTTGACGGACAGACCTAACGGACCTCGCAGCCTCATTGCCGGCGGGCAGTCTCCGCTGTCTTCGGTGACGCTACGGCGACGATGTAGTTGCCGGCCGCAGGCACCGCCACGACGCCCGAGTCGACGCCCGCAAGTCGGATGGTGTGGGGGGATTGCACTGGAAATACCGGTGGCCAGGACGTCCCGGCAGCCGGGCGGTTCATGACGATCTCGAGCTTCCAGACGCATGCTGTGGTCGTCGATGGGTGGTCCAGCGCGAAGGTGTAGTCGCCCCATGGGAAGTCGGTTTGAACGACCGAGATGTTCTCCGGGACCGCACGCGCGCCGGACTGCTTAAAGACGGATAGCGCGGGCCAGGCGCAGCCCTCCGGCGTGACACCTCCAAAGGCTGTGTATCGCCCTGCCGGGAGATGGATTGGCGGCGACGTAGGTCCGGTAAAGACATGACGATAGACCAGGTGATCGCTGTCGAGCCTGCTGTGCGCTGCGCGAAAACCGCACCCGGCAAGACATCGCAAAATGACCATCAGCCAGGTGACTCGCGCGGCCGTCGTGCGCCCCGGTCCGGATACCCCGATACTCAAAATTTATCCCCTGGTCGAGGGTACCCGACCTTCGATGTGACCACCTGGTGACAGCCGCAAATTGAAAGCCTCATCGTGCGTGTAACTCTTGTGTGAATTTATGTTTTTGCTTACACACAGATTGCGACTTTGGGAGCAAGAATTTGGGGCGAAATGGATATCGACGGAAGACGATTCACAATCGAAGCCTTCGGGCTGACAATGATGATGCAGGGGTGCATCGAGTCCCGGCGTCGTCTTACGGAGCTCGCCAACGAGGACGACCCGTTTCTCTCGATGAGCGATGTGCAGGCGTATGCCTATTCCGGCGAGGCGCTCGTCCCGGTTGGGCGTCGCCCTCACGGCGTCGTCGCCAAGGATTCCATCGTGATGCTCACCGAGCGGGATGCGGACGTACCCGTTTCCGCCAGCTCGGCATATCTACGCGTGCCCAAGAGACGGATTCGGATCCAGGCATACACCGGCACGTTCTCGATCGAAGCCGACATCCACATGCCCGCCGATGCGGATGTTGAACAGTTCCTGACCGTCTCCAAGGGCCGGTTCGTCCCGGTCACGGACGCCACCGCGACGCCCATTCACCAGGGAACACCCCTGCTCGGCTTCAAGCGCCCGTTCATGCTGCTCAACCGCGACCACATCTCCTTCCTCGGCTCCGCTGAGGCAGATGTGGCGGTGGCCCAAACCGCGCCGGCCCTCCTCCACAAGATCGCCTGACCTAATCCCCTTTTTCCGGAACGAGCTGAGCCGCCTCTAGCCGTCGCTGACGAGCAGAACGACGTTGCCTGTCTTCTGCTCGGTGTCGACGTACCTGGCCGCATCGACCACCTGCTCCATGGGGTAGCGCCGGTCGATGACGGCGCGATACTTCCCGCTCTCCATCAGGTCTCTTATCAACCGGAGGTCCTGCTGGGCGTATCTGGGCGGAAGCCGAAAGATGACTTTCTTGTCTCCGACCAGCCGGGTCCAAATCGCCAGGAAGAGGTTCCGGAAGCCGTCGGTAGCGAGGTATCGACCGCCAGCTTTTAGCGAGCCCTTGGAGCGCTTGAAGGAGTGCTTGCCCACAGCGTCGAAGATGACGTCATAGGTCTCGCCGCTCCTGGTGAAATCATCCTCCGTGTAGTCGATGACCCGGTCGGCGCCGAGTGACCTCATCAGCTCGAGGTTCTTGGTGCCACAGACTGCTGTGATGTCGGCTCCAAAGTGGCGGGCCAGCTGTACCGCCGCGGTGCCGATGGATCCAGACGCCCCGTAGATCAGGATCCTCTGTCCCTCCCGGATCTCGGCTCCTTTCAGGCACCAGAGTGCGTTGAGCGCTCCGTCGGAGACCGCAGCCGCGTCTTCGAAACTCACACCGGCGGGCATGCTGTCGATTCGTGCGCTCTCCGGCACGCAGGTGTACTCCGCGTGCGCCCCGAACCGCAGCCCGGTGATGCCGAATACGTGGTCACCGACAGCGAACTCTGAGACCGATGTGCCGACCGCCTCGATCTCGCCGGCCAGCTCGGTACCCAGGATCCGTCGCCTCGGCCCTCGGAGACCGAAGATGAGGTGGCTGAGCAGGAAGATGGTGGTGCCGCCACTGCGGTTGGCTTCGCGGGTCGCGCAGTCGAGACGGTTGACAGTAGTCGCGCGGATTCGGATGAGAACTTCGTCCTCTCCGGGGATGGGCTTCTCCACGTCCTCGAGATGCAACACCTCGGGCGGACCGTAGGCGTCATGGACGACGGCTCTCATCACAGCCAGCCCTTTTCCTCAGCCGCCTTGGCCGCTTCGAAGCGGTTGCGAGCGCCGAGCTTCTGGATCGCCGAGGAGAGATGGTTGCGCACCGTCCCCTCGGACAGATGCAGCGACTGCGCGATCTCGCTGATGGTGCTGCCCTGCGCTGACGCCAGCAGCACCTCGCGCTCGCGCCAGGACAGCGGCCCCTTGCCCTCGCTCAGCGCTTGAGCCGCAAGCGTCGGGTCGACCACGCGCTCGCCGGCGACGGTGCGGCGGATGGCAACCGCCAGCTCCTTGGCCGGGGCGTCCTTGAGCAGGAAGCCGCGGGCTCCGCTCTCCATCGCCCGGCGCAGGTAGCCCGGGCGCCCGAAAGTGGTGAGGATGAGCACGGCGCACGCGGGCATTTCGGCGGCCAGCTGCTGGGCCGCCTCGATGCCGTCGGCGCCGGGCATCTCGATGTCCAGCAGCGCGACGTCCGGCGCCGACTCCAGCGCCGCCGCCAGCACGGCGTCGCCTCGGTCCACCTCGGCCACCACTGCGATGTCCGGCTCCAGCCCCAGCAGAGACGCCAGCGCCTCGCGGACCATGGTCTGGTCTTCCGCCAGCAGGACCCGGATCACGCGGACAGGTTGATCCTTCGGCTCAGGCTCCACCGGCCACCGGCACCCGTACCGCCAGCCTGAAGCCGCGGCCCTCTGCCGGCGCCGCCACCATGTCGCCGCCGACCGCCGCGACCCTTTCGCCCAGACCGCGCAGGCCGTTTCCAAGCGCGGCGTCGTCGGGGGCCTCACCGCCGACCCCATCGTCAAGCATCTCCAGCACGGCGCTGCCGTTGCGTCGATCGAGCTTCACCATGCACTCGCGGGCGCGCGAGTGGCGGAGCACATTGGTGGCGCCCTCGCGGACGGCCCAGGCCAGCACGGTCTCGGCATCCGGCGGAAGGTCGCCGGCCGTCTCCTCCCAGCGGACGCTGATGCCCGCGCTCTCGAGCATCTCCCGGGCGCCCGCGAGCTCCACCGCGAGGTTAGTCTTGCGATAGCCGCCGACAGCGTCGCGCACATCGCGGAGAGCGTCGCGCGCAACCCTCTCGATGTCGTGCACCGCCTCGGCAGCCGCTCCCGGGTCCCGTTCGATGAGGTTGCCCGCGACTTCGCTCTTCAGCACGATCACTGACAGGCTGTGGCCGAGCAGGTCGTGCAGGTCGCGCGCGAACCGCAGCCTCTCCTCGCTGACGGCCAAGCGCGCCATCTCATCGCGCGCGTTGCGCAGCTCGTAGATGCTGCTGCGCATCGTTCGAACGCCGACCATGCCGAGGCCGATAAGAAGGACGAGGACTGTAACGCCGATGGTCGTATCGAGGCCGGCCTGGAAGAGCACGGTGATCCCGGCGGTCAGCCCGGCGGTCAGCAGCGACGCGATGACCCCGGCACGCCACGGCAACCCGTACGCCAGCACTACCACCACGTAGATGAAGTCGTAGCCGAGGTTCTGGGCGGCGCTGCTGCCGCCGGCAAAGATCAGGCAGAGGTTGATCAGCGCCATTCCCCCGGCCGCGAGGATGGCGCCCCGGACGATGTGCTCGCCGTACACCACCCTGGTCCAGAACCAGATGTAGACCAGCACGAAGACTAATAGCCCGCCTCCGACGATGGCCCCGTCGGGCCCGAGCCCACCCGGCGAGAGCGCGGCGGCCGCGACGTTGAAGACCAGCAGCGCCAGCCAGGCCAGGGCGAAGAAGGTCCCGAAGAGGTGGGAACGGGCCTCGCTCATAGCCAACTCAGGATAGGCGCTGGAGCTGAGAAACCGAACTGACCCCGTTAATCAATCCGTCGTGACGGATGTCATGTCGAATCGCTTATCGCGGGCACTTCCGGAGCCGTCCTGCCCCGGATAACGTTGGCCCGGACAGCAATCAAGATCATGGAGCGCGACCCCTCCTGAGCGCTGCGCCCGCCCAATCACCTGATTTCGAAAACCCAATTAGGAGCGATCAATGGAAATTCTGCGGAACCTCTGGCGGCGCAAGCTGCGCAATATCCTGACGATCTCGGGGATCGCGATCGGCATCATGGCCTTCACGACCATGGGATCGATGGCGGAGAAGAACAACAAGCTCATCGATGGCGGCGTCAAGTACTTCTCCGACCACATCGCGGTCAGCGACTCCACCAGCGGCTTCGGCGGCGGCGGCGGCGGCTTGATCGACGTCTCCAAGGTCGCCAGGGTGCAGGCGGTCGACGGCGTCCTGGCGGCCTTTGCGACCGCGGGAGCCGCCGCCAAGGCCGACAGCGGCTTCAGCTTCGGAGTTCCTGACGAGATCGCCGGCGCCGCGCCCGGTGAGGGCAACTACGAGAACTTCAAGCTCAGCGCCAAAACGGGCGTGCTGCCGACCGACATTCCCGACGGCCAGGTGGTCCTGGGCTCGGACATCGCCAAGGAGTTCGGCAAGAGCGTTGGCGACACCATCGACCTGCCCCAGGCGCCCAAGACACCTCGAGCTGATTTCGTGAATCACTCCTTCAAGGTGATCGGGGTGCTCAACAAGACACTGACAGCGCCTGACAACTTCGCCTTCGTATCGCTGCACGACGGCCAGGTCGCCCTCGGCGATGCCCTCCCGCCGGCGGTTCGCTCCCAGGTCGACACCAGCAAGCTGATCAGCGGCATCGACGTCTACGGCAAACCGGGCGTCAACCTTGACAACCTCGCCAAGAAGATCAACACCGAGGTTCCCGGCGTGAAGGCCCAACCTCCGACCGAGGTGGTCAACGCCTTCAAGTCGTTCTCACTGATCTTCTCCGCGATCACGCTTGGCGCCGCTCTGCTGGCCCTGATCGTCGGCGGCCTCTCGGTCGTCAACACCATGCTGATGTCGGTCACCGAGCGCTATCGCGAGATCGGCCTCAAGAAGGCGGTCGGCGCCAAAACCCGGCACATCATCAAAGAGTTCCTCACCGAGTCGGTGGTAATCGGCTTGATCGGCGGCTCGATCGGGCTTCTGCTCGGCTTCATCATCACCAGCACGATCAACGCCAGCACCGCCAGCCAGAACCTGGACCTCTTCCTGCTGACGCCGTCGCTGGCAGGGACCGCGCTTGCGTTCGCTGTGGTCCTCGGCGGGCTCGCCGGGGTGATCCCCGCCTTCAGCGCGGCCCGGTTGGACCCGGTCACCGCCCTGCGCTCGCAGTAAGCAGCCAATCGATTAGGAGATAGAAATGGCAAACATCGAACTCACGGACCTTAGAAAGACATTCGGCAAAGGCGAGCGCGCGGTCCATGCGGTCGACGGCATCAACCTCACCATCGGCGACGGCGAGTTCGTGTCCATGGTGGGACGATCCGGCAGCGGCAAGACGACCACTCTCGACTGCCTCGGGCTGCTGATGCGGCCGACCTCCGGGAAGATCGTCATCGACGGCACCGATACCAGCACCCTGTCGGACGGTAAGCGGGCCGACTTCCGCAGCCACAAGATCGGGTTCATCTTCCAGGGCTTCAACCTGCTGCCGTCGCTGAACGCGATCGACAACGTGATGCTGCCGCTGCGCTACAGCGGCGGCGACAAGAAAGCAGCTCGCCTGCGGGCACAGGACCTCTTCGAGGAGATCGGCATGTCCGACCGTATGACCCACCGGCCGACGCAGCTTTCGGGCGGCGAGCAGCAGCGCGTCGCCATCGCTCGGGCGCTGATCAACCAGCCCACGCTGGTGCTCGGTGACGAGCCCACCGGCGAAGTCGATACGGAGACCAGCCAGAAGCTGATCGCTCTGATGCGGCGGCTGAACCGGGAGACGGGCGTCACCTTCATCCTCGTCACGCACGACCTCGACCTGGCCTCGCGAACCGACCGCCTGGTGCGCCTCAAAGACGGCCGCGTGATCAGCGACGAGCGCCAAACGGCCAGGACCGATGCGCCCGCGGACGACATCGCGGACTTGGTTTCCGCGACCGGCGCCAAAGACGGCAAGGGCGAGCCGGTGCCGGTCGCCTGAGCCAGACCCCAACCCCCTAAAGATCGCGGTTCGGAGCTGTTGCTCCGGGCCGCGTTCTTTGTCAGTTGCCTGTGACCAGCTCCCGAATCCCGCGGCCGTCTATCAGCCGCAGGTTGTGGCGATCGGCAAAGCCGATGGCGCGCTCGCTGAAGCGCCCGGTGGTCACCATCACGGCGCGTTTGGCGCCCAGCCCGGTGGTGTAGCCGTAGAGCTCGCGAAGCGGGTGCTCACCCACCTCCCAGACCTGCCAGTGCTTGCAGTTGACGACGGTCTTTTCGCCGTCCTTGTCGAGGACGAAGTCCGCGGGCACGTCGCTGGTCATTGGCTTGACGCCGTAGCCCCTACGGCGATAGGCCTCTGCGAGCAGGGCCTGGACCTGGCGCCAGCTCAACTTGCGGACGCCCTCCGGTGACAGCTCGACCGCGTCGGTGCCCTGGACCCGCGCGAAGAAGTGGTTGACCCGATCAAGCAACGCGCCCATACCCTGGGATATCAAGTGGTCCGCCCTCTGCACTCGAGCGACCCTAGGCCCGTACCCCCCCGCCTGGCAAGCGATGTCCCTAATCCGTGACCCAACCGTTACATGCGGGTCAGGCTCGAAGGGCGCCCACCGCGTCCTGGATGACCTCGAGCGCGGCGTCGACATCGGCTTGGGTGGTGCGCTTGCCAACCGTCAGCCGAAGGCTGCCCAACGCGTCCTGCGGGCTGATCCCCATTGCCAGCAGGACGTGCGATGGCTCCAGCGAACCGGAGGTGCAGGCGCTGCCGCTGGAGGCGAAGACGCCCTCGTGGTCGAGCCGCATCAGTAGGCTGTCCCCGGCGACGCCGCTGATCAGGAAGCTGGCGTGGTGGGGCAGCCGCTGGGTCGGGTGGCCGGTCAGCCTCGACCCGCTGACACCACTGAGGACGCCGTCGCTGAGCCGGTCGCGGACGTCGCGGATCCTGGCGGAGTCGCGCTCGAAGTCGCGCGCCGCGATCTCCACCGCCTTGCCCAACCCCGCGATGCCCGCAACGTTCTCGGTGCCGGCGCGGCGGTTGCGCTCGTGGCCGCCGCCGGTGATCATCGGCTCGATCCGGGTTCCCATCCTCATGTAGAGGCAGCCCACCCCCTTGGGCCCGTAGATCTTGTGCGCCGAGATGCTGAGCAGGTCGACGCCGAGGTCATCGACCCGGATCGGCACCTTGCCAAAGGCCTGGATCGCGTCAGTGTGGAAGTACGCCGAGCTCTTGTCGTGGGTCAGCGCCGCCAGCTCGGTCACCGGCTCCAGAGTGCCCACCTCGTTGTTGCCGATCATCACCGACACCAGAATGGTGTCGTCCCTGAGCGCCGCCGCCAGGTCGGTGGCCGAAACGGTGCCGGTCGAATCTACCGGGAGGTAGGTGACATCGAAGCCCTGGCGCTCCAGGTCCTGGCAGGTGTGCAGCACGGCGTGGTGCTCGACCTGGCTGCAGATGATGTGCTTGCCACGGTCGCGATTGCGCGCCGCCACGCCCCTGATGGCGAGGTTGTCCGACTCCGACCCGCCCGACGTGAAGATCAGCTCGCGGGCCTGGCATCCCAGCACCCCGGCGATGACGTCGCGCGCATCGTCGAGAGCCCCGCGGGCCTTGCGGCCGATGCTGTAGATCGACGAAGGGTTCCCGTAGAGCTCGCCGAAGAACGGCATCATGAAGTCCAGGACTTCGGGATCTAGCGGCGTGGTCGCCGCGTGGTCGAGGTAGATCATCAGCGCCGCACGATGCGACTGCTATCCGCGCCAATCACCCGCCGCATCCTGCGGCTGCTAATTGGCGCCCGGATCCTCGGAGCGGAGCAGGTCCTTGAAGCTGCCCTTGAACTCACGCAGCATGTCGTGGACGTCGAGCACCTCGTCGTGACTGATCGGGTCGAGGTCGACGCCGGCGTGAGCATGCGCGTGGGCCTCCTCACCGGCCATCTCCTCCATCTCCTCGGCGCTGTACTGCACCGCCAGGACGACGATGAAAGTCACATGGCAGCGGGCGCAGGTGACCTCAACAGTCAGGTGCGACTCGGCCTGCTTCAGCATGCGAACTTCGCAGCTCTCGAGGTTGCGGGCGCAGGCCGGGCAGTTGTAGTACCGGGCGCGCTCCTTGATGAAGGCGATGATGTTCATATCGGGTAGGAATCCGATTATAGGGGGGCAATCCTGGCCCAACTATTAGAGGTTGCGGGGCCTCACCAGGGGGTCGCTCCCTCCAGGTCGAGGAGTAGCTGTTTCTTGTCCAAGCCGCCGCCGTAACCACCCAGCCCACGGCCGGTGGCGACGACGCGGTGGCACGGGATGATGATCGGAATCGGGTTGGAGCCGAGCGCGTTCCCGGCGGCCCGGCTGGCGCGCGGACTACCCGCCTTTTCGGCGACTTTTTTGTAGGTCGAAACCGACCCGTACGGGATTCGCTCGGTCACGTCCAGCACCTGGCGGTGGAAGCCGTGGATCAGGCGCCGGTCGAGCGGCATGTCAAAACTCTTGCGGCGGCCTTCGAAGTACTCCCCCAGCTGGCGCCGGGTTGTCTCCAGCCGGGCGCCATCCTCCAGGATCCGGGGCGAGACCTTGCTCGCCAGGTCGGCAAGGATGCGGTCAACGCTCTCCGACGGAAAGCTGACGCGAACCACGCCATCCTCCGTAGCTGCCACCAGCAACCTTCCGACCGGCGTATCGATCCAGCCGTAGCCGATGTCGAGCAGCCCGGCGCCGGCCGCCTGCTCGCGGAACCGCGCCGCCGCCCTCTCCACCGCATCGCCAACATCGGTGCGGCGGGCGCGCTGAAGGCGCTCCTTGATGGTGCTCATCTCGCGTACTCCTCTCGTAGTTTCTTCAAGCCTTCGTGGACGCTGCGCCGGGCGGCCTCCTCGGTGCACTCCAGCAGCCGGCCGATCTCGCGATAGGCGAGGTCGTTGACGAACCGATGGGCCACCGCCAGCGACTGCTTCGGTGGCAGGCGCCGGACCGAAGCCCAGATCTCGGCATCGGTGACGTCGGGCGGCAACACCGCGGCGCCGTTGAGGTGAGCGATGTCGGCCATGTCGCCGGCCGGCACCGCCCCCCTACCCCGCGCCCGATGATGGTCGAGCGCCTTGCGGTGCGCGATCGTAAGCAGCCAGCCGCGCAGGTTGTCGGCGTGCCGCAGAGTCGGGTACGCCCGCAGCGCCGCCAGTAACGTCTCCTGGAAGCAGTCGTCGGCGTCGTCGGGCCCGACCGCGCTGAGCGCCAGTCGATAGACCTCTGCCTTGTGCTCGTCGACAAGGGTCTGGAAGGGAGGCAGGCTCACACGTAATTAACGGCCACGCGACGGCCGGCGTGAGATCCGGGCTCCGATAGGATGATCTCGAGATGAAGGAGATCCTTGAGCGCCTCCTGGCGGGCGAGTTCAGCGTCGATGAGGCGCTCCGAGCCCTTGACGCGGAACGGGTCGAGCAGGTGGGAGAACTGGCCCGTCTCGACCCCGACCGGATGCGGCGCAAGGGGGTCCCCGAGGTGGTCCTCGCTTCCGGCAAGACGCCCGAGCTGACCGCGGAGCTGGCCCTGCGGCTGCTCGAGGTGACCGGGGTCGCCCTGGTCTCCCGCGTCAGCGCCGAGCATGACGCGGCGCTGGCCGCAGCCGCGCCCAAAGGCGTGATCATCGACATCTTCGGCAGCGGCCGGCGGCTGCGCACTGCCGACCTCGCGGAACCCGTGTCGGGCGCGATCGGGATCCTGACCGGCGGCAGCTCGGACGTCGACGTCGCCGAGGAGGCGCGGATGGTGGCGGAGACGATGGGCGTCCGGGTGCTGCGGGCGTACGACGTCGGCGTCTCGGCACTGCACCGGCTGGCCGAGCCGCTGGAAGCGATGGTCGAGGCCGGCGTCGACGCGCTGGTGGTGGCCGCGGGCATGGAAGGCGCCCTGCCGACAGTGGTCGGAGGGCTGGTCTCGGCGCCGGTGGTGGCGGTCCCGACGTCGACCGGCTACGGCGCCGGGGGCAATGGGCTGGCGGCGCTGCTGTCGATGTTGCAGACGTGCTCGCCGGGGGTGACCCTGGTGAACATCGACAACGGCGTCGGCGCCGGCGCGGCCGCGGCCCTGATAGCGCTCCGCGTCCATGCCGCCCGGCAGGCGCCGGTGCGGGAATCGGTGGAGGCGCCCTGAGCCCCGAGGGTCCCGCGATCGGGATCCACATCAGCACCGACAAAGGCTTCCCGGCGGCGGTGGCATCGGCCAAGGCGCTTGGAGTAGAGGCGGTTCAGATCTTCACCACCAACCCGTCGTCCTGGCAGGCCAAGATGGCCGATCCGACCGCGGCCCACGCCTTCACCGACGCGCTGCGCGCGGCCGGCGTCCGCACCGTTGTCAGCCACGCCAACTACCTGATCAACATGGCCGGCGCAGAAGAGCCGATTTACACCAAGTCATGCAAGGCGCTGACTGGCGAGCTGCAACGCGGGGCGGCTTACGGGCTCGACCACGTCATCGTGCACATCGGCAGCCATAAAGGCACCGGCCTGGAGTCGGCTTACAGCCATGTGGCAGGCGCGGTCCACGGAGCCCTGGCGGCCGTCCCCGCAGAGGCCAGCCCGCGGCTGCTGCTGGAGAACTCCGCCGGGACCGGCGACAACGTGGGTGGTGACTTCGCCGACCTCGCGGAGTTGATGGGGCGCCTGGAGGACGTCTCCGACCGGGTGGGGATCTGCTTCGACACCTGCCACGCGCACGCCGCGGGCCACGAGATGAGCGGAGCCGAGATGACCGGAGACGTGATGGCCGAGCTGGACGAGGTCCTCGGACTGGAACACGTCTTCGTGATCCATGCCAACGACACCCAGGTCCCCGCGGGTGGCAAGGCCGACCGGCACTGGCACATCGGCGAAGGGCTCCTCGGCGAGGATGCCTTCGCCTACATGCTGCACCTGCCCGAGCTGCGCAACCTTCCTTTCATCCTGGAGACCCCTGGCGACGAGAGCATCGAGGGCCGCCGCAACCTGGAAACGCTGCGGGCGCTGGCATGACGGCGCGCGCCTACGACGCCGTTCTCTTCGACTACGGCCACACTCTGGTGGACCTGCAACGCCCGCAGACCCACCTGCTGAGGGCCTATCACGAGATCAACCAGCGGCTGGAGCTCGAGCTGCAGCACAGCGTGCCGCAGGCTTCCGACCTCCTCGTCTCGGTTTCCGAGAAGGTCGACGACCTGATCGGCCGGTCGTACCGCACCGGTTCGGAGCAGGAGGTTGACATCGCCGATCTCTACCGGGAGGCGCTCGACGGCATCGGGATCACCTGCCAGGAGGAGACGCTGGCGTGGGTCATCGACCAGGAACAGGTGGCCTGGTTCAACGGCGTCCTTCCCAGTCCCCATGCGCGAGCGACCCTGGAGTGGCTTAAGGGCGCGGGGATTCGCCTCACCGTGGTCAGCAACGCCGCCTTCCCGCCACGCTCGATGCGGGACCAGCTCCGCCACCTGGGCATCTTCGACCTCTTCGACGCCACCGTCTACTCGTCAGAGGTAGGCGTCCGCAAACCCAACGCGGCGATCTACGAGGAGGCGCTTCGGCTGACCCGCGTTCCCGCCGATCGGTCGCTCTTCATTGGTGACCGGATCCGTGAGGACATTCGCGGCCCCCGGCAGTGCGGCATCGCGGCGGTGCTGACGCACGAATTTCGCCAGGAGGAGCCTGGCCCGGGCGTCGAGGTCGAGATCCTCCCCAACCTCTCGCGGCTACCCGCCCTGGTGCTGGCCTAGCCCTGGATCGAAGCCACCGCGGGGTCCTGGTGGGGGGCCTCGGCCTCCGCGACAGTGATCACCTGGTTGCGCCCGTGCTGCTTGGCGTAGTAGAGCGCCTTGTCCGCCTTGAGGATCAGCGCTTCACCGGAGCTGGCGTCCATCGGGTATGTGGAGACTCCGGCGCTGACGGTGCAGCCGAACGTCAGTCCCGGTTTCGAGGTTGACTCCATGACCGTCTCGCCGACGGTCTTGCGGAGCTTCTCGGCGACCTGCTGGGCGTCGGTGACCCTGGTCTCCGGCAGCAGGATGACAAACTCCTCGCCGCCGTAGCGCACCACGAAGTCGGTGGCGCGCACGCCGCTGATCATGATCCCAGCGATCTGTTCCAGCATCTCGTCGCCGGCGTTGTGGCCGAAAGTGTCGTTGACCGCCTTGAAGTGGTCGATGTCCATGATCACCAGGGACACGGGCTGGTTGGAGCGCTGGGCGCGGCGGAGCTCGCGCAGCAGGATCTCTTGCAGGAAGCGCCGGTTGGCGAGCCCGGTGAGCGGGTCCGACAGCGACTCTCGCTCGGTGGTGTCAAAGGCCCGGCCCACGAAGACGACCAGCCCGCCGATGATCAGCGCCAGCAGGAAGGCGTTGAAGAACTGGGTCCGCGCGAGGTCACTGACGTCGGCGGTGAAGATCGCCTGGTTCTCAGCCACCAGCACCGTCCAGGGTTGGTTGGAGAGCGGCGCGAAACCGATGACGTCGGTCTCGCGGCTGTTGAGCAGCTTGGCCGTAGCGACGCCTCCATGGGAGCCGGCGATAGCCAGCGCCAGGTCGTCCAGGCCGAGCGATCGGACGGAGTCGAGACCGTACAGCTTCTCCACCGCGGCCGCGTGGGCAGGATCGAGCGAGCCCACGCTCCGATAGTTCAGCGCGGGGTCGGCGCTGTTGGTGAGGATGACGCCGTCCTGGCTGACGAGGAAGCCGTTGCGATGCTGGCTGATCAGGTCTTTGCTGCTCAGCGGGGCGGTGATCTGTACAGCCGAAACCTGTACCGCGACCACACCCAGGATCCGGCCCGGGGCGTCGCGAATCGGCAGTGACGTGTAGACCACCTGGGAGCTCCCGTCAGGCGCCAGCACGATGTCGGAGAGGTACGGTTCGGCGCGTGTAGCGGTCAGCCCGCGGGTATAGAAATCACGGCCGCTGAGGTTGTCGCCCGGCTTGCTGCTGCCGCCGCTGCTGACGACCACACGCCCTCCGGGATCGAGGATGAGAAGCTCGCGGTACTCCGGGTCGGCTTTGAGGGCGGGCTCGATGTGGGCCAGCAGCGCGCTCACGCCGGAGGCCTGGTCGACGGCGCTCATCTCCATGTAGGACACGGTGTCCGGGTCGGTGACGACGGCCAGCGCGTCGCGGTGATATTGCGTGACCTGGCTGTCCACCTGCAGCGCCAGCGAACCAGCTTCGTCGCTGAGCTGGTGGCTTTCGATGCTGGTCACCTTCTGGGTGGTGGTCGCTTCGGACAGCTTGGCGAGAACAAAGATGGCGGCCAGCGCCAACACCATGAATCCGACGACGACCTTCGTCGATAGCCGCCAGTCGCCGAAGTTTCTCAGCTCACTCCAGGCACGCCTGAAACCGACACCGATCTTCACGGCGATTACCGGCGGTTAGCCCCTGATGACGGTCCCCGCTCCGTCCGTGGGGTTGTCACAGCGGCAAATCCGGTCTTGGGCGAAGGCCACGCTTCAAGGTGTCCCAAGATGGCCGAATTATGGCAGTCGAGCCTGCGAAAGCCTACGTAAATAGGCGCAATGTGACGGCGTTGCTACCGATGCGGATTTGACCCTCCACGGGCGCCACTCGACATCCCCCGCCCGTGCATACTTGGGGCCTGATGGCGACACCGGAGTTCACGGCTTACCTCAAGGCACGGTGTGCCGACCGTGGACTGTCGCTGCACAAGCTGGCGGTGCAGGCCGACCTCAACCAGATCTACTTCTACCAATCGGTCAACAAGAACAAGGACAACCCGCCCCCCTGGGTGCTGCGCCGGATCGCGCCCCTGCTCGAAGTGCCATACGTCGAACTATTGATGCGCGCCGGCTACCTGACCACGTCGGAGCTGGCCGAGTACAAGCCGAGGTCTGGCCGCGGCTGACGAACCCCCGCGCGGCTTCGCTCACTGCGTCCTGCACCTCGACATGGACGCGTTCTACGCCTCCGTCGAGCAGCTCCGCCGCCCCGAGCTCAGGGGCAAGCCCGTGATCGTCGGGTACGACGGCCCGCGCGGAGTTGTCGCCGCGGCTTCTTACGAGGCCCGCAAGTTCGGGGTCCATTCGGCGATGCCCTCGGCGACGGCGAAGCGACTCTGCCCCTCCGCGATCTTCGTCGGCGCCGACTTCGCAGCCTACCGGGACGCTTCGGCGCGGGTCTTCGCCGTGCTCCGCCGCTACACCCCGGTGATCGAGCCACTGTCTCTGGACGAGGCCTTCCTGGACCTCAGCGGCAGCCGTGAAGCGCGCCAGCACCCCGAGCAGACCGGGCTCCGGATAAAGGCCGAGGTCCGGGAGGCGACCGGCGGGCTGACATCGTCGGTGGGGATCGCTACAGCCAAGTCGGTGGCCAAGATCGCCAGCGATCTGCGCAAGCCCGACGGGCTGGTGGTGGTGCCGCCCGGCACCGAGGCTTCTTTCCTGGCGCCGCTTCCGCTGCGGGCGCTGCCGGGGCTCGGGCCCGCCACCGAAAGACGACTCGACGGCCTTGGACTTCGCACCATCGGCGACATCGCGGCAACGCCGGTGGAGGTGCTGACGGCACGCCTGGGCAGCGCCGGCCCGTCGATGCACGCCATGGCGCTGGGCGACGACGCTCGCGCGGTGAGCGTGCCCGGGGCGCCCAAGAGCATCTCGCGTGAGGTGACCTTCGAGCGCGACGTGGTCGATCGGGAAGCCCTGCGGCGGACGGTCAGGGGCCTGGCCCAAGATGTGACTCAGAGCCTGCGACGCCAGGGTTTGTGGACCAAAACGGTGCGCCTGAAGGTTCGCTTCGAGGGCTTCGAGACCCACACCTTCCAGGCCACCCTGCCGACTCCCACCGACCTGGACGACGAGGTCCTGCGAACCGCCGACAAACTGGTCGCCGACGCGCTGACGACGTCACGCCCCGTCCGCCTGATCGGGATCGGCGCCGCCGGCCTCTCGGAAGCCACCCAGGACGGGCTCTTCGACCAGGACCGGGTTCGACGCCGAGCCCTTGATGGGGCCATGGACCAGCTGCGCCAGCGCTTTGGACCGCAGGCGGTGCTGCGGGGCCAGCCGACCCCGGGCGAGCAGCGGGACTTCCGTCGTGATGACATCGACAGCGTCAGCCGCGACTGAACCCGATTTCAGCCCCAGCTTGGGGTCCGAGGGCTAAAGTAATTGTCGACATGGCGCTGACCCTGATGATCGTGGACGACGACCCCCAGCTGATCCGGGTCCTCTCCATGTTCTTCGACCTTGAGGGTTACAACGTCGTCCGCGCCGGCAACGGCCGCGAGGCGCTTTCCCTTCTGGGCGAGTACCAGCCCGACCTGATCCTGCTCGACCTGATGATGCCGGAGGTCAGCGGCGAGGAGGTCGTCCGCGAGGTCCGCGCCACCCACGCCTCGCCGCGCATCCCGATCGTGATCTTCACCGCGGCAGAGACCCGCGAGGACGAGCTCAAGGCTGCTGGCGCCGACGCCTTCATCACCAAGCCCTTCAGCCTCGACGGGCTCCGCGACGTCGTCCACGAAGCCATCCGTCAGGCAAGCCTGACCTGAGCCCGGGCCGGTGCCCGCTCGACGCGCCCTGACCCACCTCGATTCCACCGGCCAGGCGCGCATGGTGGATGTCTCCAAGAAGGCCGTGACGCTGCGCGAGGCGCGTGCCACCGCGGATGTCGTCGTCTCCGAAACGGCGTTTGCGGCCGCCGCCGCGGGCGACCTGCCCAAGGGCGACCTGCTGTCCACCGTCAGGCTAGCCGGCGTGATGGCCGCAAAGCGGACGCACGAGCTGGTGCCGATGTGCCATCCCCTGCGGCTTACCGGGATCGACGTCGAAGCCGTGCTCGATCCATCGCTGCCGGGCATCCGGCTGGCGGCGCGGGTTCGCTGCGTCGAACGCACCGGCGCCGAGATGGAGGCGCTGACGGCATGCGCAGTTGCCGGGCTGACGGCAATCGACATGATCAAGGCGATCGATCCGTGGGCCCGGGTCGAGGCTCTCCAGGTGGCGGCCAAAAAGGGCGGGCGCAGCGGTGCCCGGACACGTCCCTCGCGGGCTTAGGCGCCGCTAGGGACGGGGGTGCGTCGCGCCCCCAGCGAGGATCTCGAGCGCGTGGGGCAGGACCGCTGCCACCGCGTCCAGCGACTCGACGGCTCCGGCGGGGCTGCCAGGGAGGTTGAGCACCAGGCTGCGGCCGACCGCCGCCGCCACTCCCCGGGACAGCATCGCCATCGGGGTCGAGGCGCTGCCGGCGCTCCGCATCGCCTCGGCAACGCCCGGCACCAGGAAATCGCCAACAGCCACGGTCGCCTCGGGAGTGCGGTCCCGGGGACCAAGGCCAGTGCCACCGGTGGTAGCGACCAGGCTCGCAGCAGCGACCGCCTTGCGGACGGCGGCGGTGATAGCGGCGACGTCGTCACTGACGACGGCGGTGCCGCTGATCTCGAAGCCGTGCCGCCTCAGGGCTTCCGCGACCGCCGGTCCGCTGCGGTCCTCGGCCTCTCCCGCCGCCACACGGTCACTGACCGTGATCACGAACGCGGTCAGCACCGCCCTGGCTTCGCCGAACATGGCTCGATCCTAGGGGCCGAAAAAGAGAAGACCCGAGCCGGAAGGGGCTCGGGTCGTCTCTGGGTTAGGGAGGGATGATGCCTGCATCCCTGATTTAGAAGCACGCGCACGCCACCGCCAATACGTTTTGGGTACCAGCTGTGTGTCAAACGTGGTGCTGGAGGTAGACCTCGTCAGGTTCCAGTGAAGCCACCTGCCCGGTGCCGGGTAGGACCTCGGGCCGCCTCGGAACCACGATCGTGAACACGCTGCCTCCACCGGGCCGATCATCCACGGTGATCCGCCCTCCCTGCACCTCGACCAGCTGTTTGACGATGAACAGTCCCAGCCCGGCCCCGCCAACGCTGCGGTGCCCGTCAGAGCTGGCGACACGGTAGAACTGCTCGAAGATTCGATGCTTCTCGTCGTCGGGAACGCCAGCGCCGCGGTCCGCCACCCAAATCCGGACGACGTCGGCGTCGGCCGCCAGCCCGATGTCAACCGAGGTATCCGGCGGCGAGTACTTGACGGCGTTCTCGATCAGGTTCCGGATCACCACCAGCAGCTTGTCGCGGTCGGCGCGGGCCGACACCGGGTTCCGCGGCGCCTCCAGCCGGAGTTGGTGCTGAGAGGTCGCCGCCTCATCCTCCTGGGCGCTGACCGCCATCGCGACGGCCGCGGCGACGTCGACATCCTCCAGATGGACCTGCAGGCTGGGGCCCTCGGCGCGAGAGGCATCGAGCATCATCTGCACCAGGCGATTGAGCTCGTCGACCTTCACGGTGACCAGCTGGAGGGGCCTGACCCAGGCGTCGGGGACGGCGCCAAGGCTGCCGTCTCGCATCATGTCCATGTAGCCGGCGAGCACGGTCATCGGGGTCCGCAGCTCGTGCGAGACGGTCTTCAGCAGGTCCGACTTCAGCTGGCTGATCTCCTCCATCCGCACCAGCGCTTCAATCGTCGCCCTGTACGCGCTGGCGTTCTCCATCGCCAACCCCAGCTGATTGACCAGGGCGGCCGCGATCCCGACCTCCTCGCTGCGCCAGGTGCGCTGCTCCCTGGTGCCGAGCATGACCACGCCGGTGGTCGTCCCCTTGAGCAGGACGGGGAGTACCAGCATCCCCTCGAGCCCATCCTCCAGCGGCCCCAGCGCCAGCCCCGGCTGAAGCGCGAGCAGCTCCTCTCGTGAGTGCGCCTGGATGATCCGTCCGGTTCGTATCACCCAGCCGACGGTGCCGACGCCGGGCTCGGCGACCTCCACCGCGGGCTGGTCGCCGGCGGCGGCCAGCAGGTTGAGGTGGGGGCTGGGAGCGCTGGAGTCTCGCTCGAACATCCAGGCGGCATCCAGCTCCAGGTCGTCCACCAGGCTCGACATCATGTGCTCGGCGATCACCTCCCAGCGCTTGGAGGCGACCAGCTCTTGGCCCACCTTGGTCATCGTCTCGAGCAGCTGACGATGCCGCAGCTGACGCTGGTTGAGGAGCCGTACCAGGTGCTCCGAGCGGCGTGCCCACTCAGACCCGGCGATGCACACCACCGTGATCAGCGCCAGCGCCGGCACCACCACCGCCAGGGTGTCGCTGCGACCATGCTGGACGATCGCCACCGTGATCGCGGCGCAGATCGCGAAGGCCCCGGTGGCGACGCCAACCCAGCGCCCGAAGAGCCAGGTCGACAGCGCGATCGGGAAGGCGTAAACGATGCTGACGCCGTAGGTGATGTTGCTGATCAGGCCCAGCGAGAGCAGCGCCAGGCAGGCCAGCATGCCGAAAACGGCGGCGGATTCGTTGACCTCGAGCCAGCCCAGCGAAGCGCGCGTCAGCCGGTCGTCCCAGCGACGGCCGCGAGAATAAATCCGGCCTTGTGCCGTTTGCTCGCTCATGAGTGGATCAGTATCACGTTTTATTATGGCAGACCTAAGAGATATTATGGCCCTTTTTACCCGCGATTCGCCGCGCTGGGGAATACGCGGCTGCTTTGAGGCTGACCACGCCGGCGACGGAACCCGCCACTATAATGAGCCTCCTGCCAAACCCCCCGGCGCCGGACCCGCCCGGCCCGAACCCGGCAGGTGGACTAATCGATGGAAGAGAGCGAGAGACGTGCCCGCCTCCACGAGCTTGATGGAATCCTCGACGCGCTCGAGCGCCTGAACCTACAGGACGCCAACCAGCTGCCTGTAAACCTGCGCGAGCGGCTCCACAACGTGGGCCTGGACACCGGCGCCAAGGCCAACGTCACCGAGCTGATCGAGCGGATCTGGGAGCTCCAGGAGGGGTTCCTGAGCACCAGCTCAGGCGCCGAAGCGCCGGCCGGCCAAGCCCAGCGCGGCCTTCGTCCGCGGGCCGACTGACGCAGCTGTAGTTTCGCCGGGGATCGCGAACCGGTCCCCTGATACCGTCCTTCACAGTGCGACGCCTGTGTTCGGCCCTCCTTGGCTGCATCGTTCTGAGCGGATGCTCGATATCGCTGGGCGGCACCAGCTCGAGCACCAAGAAGGCCGCCCCCGCGATCGACGCTCCCGCCCTGGCCACCGCCCAGGCCGATTTCTTCGCCAACCGGTACACGGTCGCCGAGGCTGACTACCGCAAATACATTGCCGCACACCCCGCCGACAGCACGGGTCACGCCGCCTACGCCCTCTTTCTGAACTACAACCGGCGCTTCAGCGAGGCGCTGGCCGAAGCCCAGACCGCGATCGGAAGGGGTCCCAACGATGTATTCGCCGCCGCCGTTGACACCCGGGTGCATGACTGGTCGGCCCAGTCGCCGGATGATATCCGTGCGGCGGCGCGGCTCGGGGCGGCGGCGATAAAGCTGGGGCCACGCTCAGCGCTGGCGCACGTTTTCTACAGCGAGACCCTGGCGGACAGCGGCGACTCGGCCACCGCTCAGCATGAGATCGACGTCGCCCGGCCGCTGGCGAGCGGCGCCTACGAGAAGGCCGAAGTTGAGCGGGAAGCAGCCAACCTGGCCATCGACCAGGCCGACAAGGCCGCGCAGCTGACCCACCTGCTGGCCGCTCGCACGATCCAGCCCGACTGGGCCGAGCGCACCCGCGAGCTGGCGGAGTACTACTACGCCGCCGGGGACACGGCGAAGGCGACCGCCGAGTTCCAGCACGCCATCGCGATGGCGCCCAAGGACGCCAACCTACGGGTGACGTTGGGGACCGTGGCCCTCGACCAGGAGGACGTCGCGACCGCACAAGCCGCGTTCGCCGCCGCCAACCAGCTCAAACCGCACGATGCCTCGATCGAGTCGACGCTGGGGATGACCACGTTCGCCACCAACCGGGACACGGCCTCGGCCGAGGCCCTGCTGCGAGCGGCTTCCGCCGACAGCCCCGCCGACGTCGCCATCGCCGAGCTCCTCGAAGGCTTCCTTCGCTACATCGAACGTAAGCCCGCGGCCGCCGACCAAATCGTCGTCGGCAAGCCTCCCCGGGAGCCGATCAACCCCGACGCCCGCTTCCCGATGTCCATCAAGGCTCTGCGCCAGGCAACCAACCAGGCTGCGCTCGACGCCATCAACGCGGCGCGCGCCAAGGCGGGCCTGGCGGCGGTGCGCCTCGACGATCGCGTCACCGAGGGCGCAACCTCACACGCCTACTGGTGGCTGTTCAACCTCGCGCTCCCCGACGTCAAGGGCCTCGGCATCCACAAGGAGGTCGGCGGCACGCCGGGCTTCACCGGCGTCTCGATGCGAGACCGGGCGACCACCTTCGGCTACCCGCTGGCGTCGATGGCAGAGGACATCACCCACCGCGGCACACCGGCGGGGGCCATGAGCGACTGGGTGGACAGCGTGTACCACCGCTTCCCGATCATGCGACCTGACCTGGACGTGATCGGCTTCGGCGCCGCCCTCGGCGGCGGCCTGCCCATCGATGTGATGGATATGGGCTACCGCAACGAAGCCGGAGATCCCACCCAGGAGGTCCTTTATCCCGCCGCCAGCCAGACCCAGGTGCCGGTCGCGTTCCTCGGCAACGAGCTGCCTGACCCGGTGCCGCCGGGCGGCAAGTACCCCACCGGATACCCGATCACGATCAACTTCAACCCCAGGGTCAGCGTCCAGGTGCACGAGTGGTCGGTGACCGATGACACCGGCCAGCGCGTCGACGCGTACACCATCGCCCCCAGCATCGCTGACGAGAATGTCTACACGATCCTGCCCAAATCGCCGCTGAAACCCGGAGTCGTATACCACGTCCATGTCATCGCCTCGATCCAGGGGCGCTCGGCGACTCGGGACTGGGGCTTCACGACGCTGGGCCCCAACGAAGCCGCCGGCGGCAGCCTGCAGGCCTGCGTTTGTCCGGGCGCATCCATCTCCGAACTCCTGTCGTAAGTACGATTAGACCGTGACCCGCTCCATTTCGGCGCCCCGCCGACCATGACGCCTGCCGCGCTTCCTATGGAGTCCCCTATGGGGCGGGTCGAGGGGCTGGCGGAAGCGGTACGCGAGGGCAAGCCGCTGCCTCCGGCCGACCTCGCCGTGCTGGAGCACTACGTCGCCGTTGCCGAGGACGCCGGTGGTTGGGACCGTGTCGCCGAGATCGTGGTCGCCGCCGAGCTGGTCGACCGCGGCTTCCGGATGCACAAGTTGGCGGACGGCGCCGATTGTCGCCGCGACGAGCTCCTGCTGGGCGACTACAGCCTGGTCTGCGCAGCCGAGCTGGCGACCCGGATGGGCCGCTCCGACGTCGACCGAGAGTTTGCCGAGGCGGCCATGACGGCGGCCGCCGGCCAGGACTACGTCCCATTGCTGGAGCACGCAGTGACGATGGCGGCGGCGCCGGCCTCCGGCGAGGCCGCTCCGGAGGGGGCACCCCCGCCGGCGGTCATCGCCGGCGACGAGCTGGCGGCGATCGACGCCTATCTCGGCGCGGTGGTGGCGAGCGACCCGATCGTCGTGAGCGAGCCGATGGCCAAGCTGCTTGGCGCCGGCGGCAAGCGCCTCCGCTCGGTGCTTGCCTACCTGGCTTCGACACTGGGGCCGCGGCACGACCCGCGCCGGGCGGCCACGCTGGCCGCGGTGGTTGAGTTCATTCACAACGCCACCCTCGTCCACGACGACCTCGTCGACGAGAGCCCGCTCCGCCGCGGACTTCCCACGATCCACCTCGCCTACGGTCCTGCGGCCGCCGTCCGGGTCGGAGACTTCTACTTCGGGCGCGCGGCCGACCTGCTCGGCAGCCTCAACAACCAGCGCGCCACCCGGTTGGTGGTGGAAGCCGTGGCGCTGGTCTGCCAGGCCCAGATCGACGAGTTCATGCAGCGCGGTGAGGACCATCTCGACGAGGCCAGCTACCTGCGCATCGTCGAGGGCAAGACCGCGGCCCTGTTTGCGGGCGCCTGCGCCGCCGGGGCGGCGGTGGCCGGCGCCTCCGACGAGATGATCGAGGCCCTCCAGGGCTACGGCAAGAACCTCGGGATCGCCTTCCAGATGGTCGACGACGTGCTCGACTTCTCGACCGGCTCGGGCAAGACCCTGGCCCAGGACCTGCAGCAGACTGTCACCAGCCTGCCGCTGGTCTACGCCGGTGAGGATCCCGCGGTCCGGGAGCGGCTTGCCGCGCTGCGCAACGGCGGCGACTTCGACGGCGAAGCCGCGGTCGCGCTGGTCGCCGGCGCGGGTGCCCTGGATCGAGCCCTCCGCCGCGCCCGCGACTACCGCGACGCCGCCATCGCCCACCTCGACCGGCTGCCGCAGAGCGAGACCGGCGACCGTCTGCGCGCCTACGCCCACTTCGCCGTCGAGCGCCGCTCTTAGTCGCGTAGGGAGAAGCCATGAGCACACCGACCATCGCCGTCGAGCCGGCTACGCTGTCGCCGGTTCGCCTCCTCAACAACTGGCGCTACAGCCTGCGCACCTGCAACTGCCCCAACGGCCAGGTGGACGGCGTCACCCGCTGGCTGGTGCTGACCCGAGCCTGCGTCCAGCCGATGACCGTCAGCGCGGTGCTGGCCGCGGGACTGCTGGCGGTGCGGGCGCCCGGATTCAACGTCCTCTTCTTCGCGCTGGCGGCCATCGGCAGCATGCTGGCGCACGCCAACAACAACCTCATGAACGACCTCTTCGACCTCGACGCCGGCTCGGACACCAAGGACTATCCGCGGGCGCTGTACGCCCCCCACCCGGTGCTGTCGGGCATGATCACCCGCCGCGGCCTGATCTACGCGGCGCTGGTGGTCAACGCCATCGACCTGGTGATCATGCTGACGCTGGTCGCTGTCCGCGGCCCCTGGATCCTGTTCTTCGCCCTGGCCGGGCTGTTCATCAGCGTCGGCTACGCCATGCCCCCGCTGCGCCTCAAGAAGCGTGGCCTGGGGGAGCCCGGCGTCTTCCTGATCTGGGGACCGCTGATGATCGGCGGCACCTACTTCGCCGCCACCGGGCGCCTGCCCTGGCAGGTGCTGGTGGCCTCGATCCCGTACGGCTTCCTGGTGATGGCGGTGCTGATGGGCAAGCACATCGACAAGCTGCCCTGGGACGCGCCCAACCGCGTAGGCACCCTCCCATACCTGCTGGGCGAGGCGCTGGCGCGCCGCGTCACCCAGGTGCTGCTGGTCGGCTTTGTGGTGGTGGTGGTAGGGATGGTCGTCTTCCGCGAGCTGCCCGTGCCCACCCTGCTGGTGCTGCTGGCGGTGCCTCGCCTGGTCGAGGTCCTGGGGCACTTCAACAAGCCCCGGCCCGACCAGCCTCCGGAGAACTATCCCGTCTGGCCGCTCTGGTACGTCGCCTCCGCCTTTGTCTTCACCCGCCGGGCCGGAGGCCTACTGGTGCTGGGCCTTGCGATAGCAGCGATCCTGCCGGCGACCTGCACCGTGCTCATTGGAGGCTGTTCGACCAACTGGTAAGGGCTCAGCACCAAGCGCACCTGGCGGCTGCGGTCTTGGGCGAATCGTAGACGGGCAGCGCTGGGGCCCAGGCAGACAATACTGAGAGCCAGGCCAACACCGTTACTGCACTTCTTACGGGCGTTGCAGTCTACTGATGATGGCGGGGGAGGAGGGCCGGACACGGGTCCCTCCTGTCCGGCCCTTTCTAAGGATTGACGAAGATCGGCTGGGTCCACGCCTTGGCGCCGTCGCCGGCTCGAATCGCCTCGGCCCTGATGTAGCCCTCGTTCCACCGGACCTTGTAGTCGCCGCGGGAGCCGTGGCTGACCTGAAGGACCTCTCCGCGGGCGCCGATGAACCTGATCTCGGTGGCGTCGCTGGTGACCACGGTGACCACGTTGTTGTCGTCAGAGACGCCGAGCACCCGAACCCCCGTGGTGTCGACGAAGGCGCCCTGCTTCAGGGCCGCCTCGATCAGCACGGGGGTCTGGTCTGGGACCTGGACGTCGACGGCGGTCGTGCCCAAGGTCGACGCCGGCCCGGCGCCCTCGAGGGTGTCGTCACCGACGATCCCCCAGAGCCGATCGCCCGCCGTCAGGAGGCGGTCCCAGAGCGCGGTCGCGTCACCCAGCGCGGGCTGGTCGCGAGCCACCCGGGCGTCGTAGATCTGGATGCCGTCGAGGCCTTTCAGCCCTCGAATGCCGGCGTAATCGGGAGCCGGCGGCACCAGCGGAGTCGCCAGGAAGACGGCGCCCGCATCCCCGTGGATCCAGTCGATCGCCTTCTGAGGCGTGTCCACCACCACGAAGCGATCCACGCCGTAGGCAAGGAAGACCCCAAACGGGTACTGGACCTGCTCGCCGGCCATCGTCACAAGACCAACGGCGTCGTATTGCTTTGTCGGAGTCGGGGTGTTGATGTCGGTCATCGAGAACCATTGGTAGCCGTGGTTGAGGTAGTCGAAGGAGAGCGTCCGGGGCACGGAATGCCCGGCGCCGAAGCTGCTCTGCGCCTGAGCCTGTCCGCGAAAGAATGGCCGCGCCGAGTACGGCGAGTCGAGCGTGTGATGGTTGCCTGCGCCTGTGACGTTGCCGGTTGCGGGCTGATGGTTCAAGTAGACGACGCCGAGCACCGCCCCCAGCAGCAGCATCGCCAGGATGAAGGTGAGGCGCGCGATGTTGGCGTCGGTCAAGATCGCGCGATTGCCCTGGGGACCCACTGGGATTGGCACCTCGCCCGGCGCGGCGAGCTCTGGCGGCGACGCCGGCTCACCCGGCGAGGCGGGCTCTGCCGAGTCGAGCTTCTTCGCCGGCTTGCGCGGCGCCATCAGCGGGCGTCGGAGTAGGCGGTCGGAGTCCAGCCGCGCTCCGCGAACAGATCGGGCAGGGCGCGCAGCAAGTCCAGGGCCGCCGGGTTGTCGCCGTGGACGCACATGGTTTCGAACTGTAGTTCGGCGAGATTGGAGAGTTGCCGCGGCAGGGCCGCAGGATCGTGAAGGATGTCGCCCGCGCTGCCACGGTTGATCAGCACCCCGTCGGTGCGGTAGCCCCGGTCCAGGAAGACCTCACGGATCGGGCGCAGCCTGGCCTGGTGGGCAGCCGCCTCCTGCGCCGAGCCCGGGGGGCAGAAGATCGCCAGCGACGGGTTGAAGCCGGCCACCACCCCGGCCACCGCCTCCGCGACAGCGGCGTCCCGCCAGGCGCGGTTGTACAGCGCGCCGTGCGCCTTGACGTGGCTGAGCGTGATTCCCTGGTCGGCGGCAACGAAGCTGAGGGCGGTCAGCTGTTCCAGCAGTGCGCCGGCCAGCTCGTCGTCGGAGATCGCCATCTCGACCCGGCCAAAGTTCTCCCGGTCGGGATAGGACGGGTGGGCGCCGGCGCGAAGCTGGTGCCGGGCAGCCGCGGCCAGCGTCCGCGCCATCGACTCCAGGTCGCCGGCGTGCCCACCGCAGGCAACGCTGACGGAGGTCAGGTACGGCATCAGGATCTCGTCGTCCAAGCCCTCGCCCACGTCGGCGTTGATGTCCACCTGCCGCGACGCCACCATCAGGCGCGCACGAAGATGACCCGGTCGCCGGTGCGCCCCTGGGCGATCAGGTCCAGGTCTTCCGCGACAACGACCGCCACCACCGGGTAGCCGCCGACCGTGGGATGGTCGCGCAGCAGCACGATCGGCTGGCCGGAGCCGGTCACCTGGATGGCGCCCGGAGGCACCGGCTGGGAGAGCCCCAATGGTTCGGCGGACAGCCTCGGGCCCTCCAGTCGAAGCCCGACACGGTTCCCCGAGGTCGCCTGCCAGCGGCCGTCGAGGAGAGCCTGGAAGTCTGCCCGTCGCGCGGTGGGACGATCGCCAGGGAGAACACGCACCGACCTGATGCCGTGACGCTGCGGACGGCGCTCCCGCGCGACGGCGGTGGCCTCCGCGGCAGTGGCAGCGGAACCACCGACCCCGCGGCTGCGCGCAACCCCCGCGCCCATGCCAACCATCAACATGTCGCCGATTCGCAGCTCCCGGCCTTCGTGGCCGCCGAACCTGCCGGGAAGGCAGGTGCCGCGCCCACCGAGCACCCGGGGGACGGCGATCCCGCCGGCCACCGCGATGTACCCGTAGTTGCGCTCGTGCACCGCGGCGCTGGGAAGATCGCCACCGGAGACCAGGGTCACGCGCCGTGGCTCCTCGGTCATGACAGCGCAGTCGATCCGACCCGTTCCCCTCCAGCAGAGCCGCGGCCCGTGGAGCGCGAACTCGATGGCGGGAAGTCCTGGCGGGTTGCCGATCAGGGTGTTGGCGGCGGCCAGAGCCGAGCGATCCATGGCGCCGCCCTCGGGGACGCCGTAGGCGCCGAAGCCCGGCCGGCCCATGTCCTGGACGGTGCTCGCGACGCCGGCCTTCATGACCTCGAGCGTCATCGGTCCACAGCCCGGAAACAGACCCGGCGGCCGATCGCAAAAGGCGTCGGAGGAAGCCGGTTGGGGTCGAACGTCGGAGTCTCGGTGCGGCCGATAAGCCACCACCCACCACCGCTGCGAATCCCGTAGATCCCAGTCAGCGCATCGGCGATGGCGACGCTGCCGGCGGGCACCGATATCCGAGGGTCCTCCCGCCGCGGCAGCCGCAGCGCCGGCGGCAGGGGCCCGAGGTAGACGAAGCCAGGCGCGAAGCCGGTCGCCAGCACCGTGTACTCAGTGCCCTGATGGAGCCGGATGACCTCGTCCTGCGATAGGTGCAGCCGGTGGGCGACCTCCTCGAGGTCGGGCCCGGCGGAGCCACCGTAGCGGACGCTGATGGCATGGGCTCTACCCTGCTTCGCCTGGGCCGGCTGTGGCACCAGGGGTGGCAGGGCCTGGCGCAGAAGCGTCGCCGACACCCGCGACGGATCGAAGCGGACCAGCACCGAGGCCGGCGCCGGCACCACGTCGACGACACCGCGAAGCCGGGCCCGGCGGATCGACCTGTAGGCGGACTCCACCATCGCGGGGTCGCCGTCGCGCGCCATGCCGGTCCAGCGCAAGAGCAGCGCCGCGTCGCCCATCGATGCCATCGACAGTCGTGGCGGCGCGGCGGTCGGCGGGGCCGTGGTCAGCTCAGCCCCATCGCCTGGCGCACCTCTCCGGCCAGGTAGAGCGACCCCACCACCAGCACCATCCCGTCTTCTGCGGCGGCGGCGAGCGCAGCGTCCAGCGCCGCGGCCGAGCCCTCCACCGCCTGGGCCTGCTCCCGGCCGGTCTGGTCGGCGACCTCCAGCAGCTTGACCGGGGGCTCCGCCCGCTCCTCGTCGACGGCGGTGAAGACCACCGGCCACTCCGCCGGCAGCAGCTGCTCCATCGACTCCCAGTCCTTGTCCGCCATGGCTCCGAAGAGCACCACCACCCGTCGCGGCCCGCCCTCTCCCGCCACCAGCTCCTGCACCGCCTCGACCACTGCCTTGACCGCCGCCGGGTTGTGGCCGCCGTCGATGAGGACGGGGGGACTGCCGTCGACCAGCTCCAGCCGGCCCGGGTTGGTCGCGGCGCGGAGGCCGCTCCGGATGTCGTCTTCGGAGAACCGCGTGCCGTGGCGCTCCGCCATCGCGAACATCGCCGTCATCGCAACCGCGGCGTTGACGGCCTGGTACGGGCCTAGCAGCCGGGTCTCCAGGCCGCTGACATACGTGGTGGAATCGCCGGCGGCGAACCGGCTGCCGTCCCATCCCAACGACTCCGTCTCCATCGTCCAGCCGCGGTCCAAGCCCCAGAGCCGGGCCCCGACCTCTTCCGCTCGGGCACGCACCACCGCTTCGGCGTCGTCGCCGAGACGGCCGGTGACGACGATGTCGTTGGCGCGGATGATGCCCGCCTTCTCCGTCGCGATCTCGACGACGGATGCACCGAGGTACTGCATGTGATCGAGATCCACGTTGGTGATGACCTTGACGCCGAGGTCGAGCACGTTGGTGGAGTCGAGCCGACCGCCCATCCCGACCTCGCAGACGAGGTAGTCGATCTGCTGGTCGCGCAGGTAGCGAATGGCGCCGGCCGTGAGCATCTCGAACTCGGTGGCCTGGCCGTGGTCGGCGGCGACGAGCTCGACCACCGGCTGGAGCAGCTGGATCATGTGGGCGAAATCAGCCTCGCTGATGGGCACTCCATCGACCTGCACGCGCTCGGTGTACGACTGCAGGTGAGGCTTGGGCATGCTGCCCACCCGATATCCCGCCGCTCGTAGGCACGCCACCAGGTTGGCGCAGGTGGAGCCCTTGCCGTTGGTCCCCGCGACCAGCACCCCCAGTAGTCCCTGGTCGGGCGCGCCCATCGCGTCCAGCAGCGCCCGGGTGCGCTCCAGGCCCATCTTGATCCCGAAGCGGCCGCTGGCGGAGATGTAGTCGAGCGCCTCGTGGTAGTCCATCAGCCTGGCCCTACGCGCCGTGACACCGGCGCCGGCTCACGACGCCGCTTGGGCCGCCCGGAGAGTGTTCTTGAGCAGCATCGCGATGGTCATCGGGCCCACGCCCCCCGGCACCGGTGTGAGCAACCCCGCGACGAGCTCCACGCTTTCCCGATCGACGTCGCCGACAAGACGGGACTTGCCGCCAGGCTCCCCTGGGGGGAGGCGATTCATGCCGACGTCGATGACGGTGGCGCCGGGCTTGACCATGGCGCCGGTGATGGTGCCGGCCCGGCCCACCGCCGCCACCAGGATGTCGGCCCGCCGGGTCACCTCCCCCAGGTCGGCGGTCTTGCTGTGGCAGACGGTGACGGTTGCGTCCTCCAGCAGGAGCAGGCGCGCCATCGGACGACCGACGATGTTGCTGCGACCCACCACCACCGCCTCCCGACCGGCGATCGCAACGCCCTCGTCGTGAAGCATCTCCATGATCCCCGCCGGGGTGCAGGGAAGCACGGCTGGGTGGCCCATCGCCAGCCGCCCGACGTTGTCGGGGTGAAGACCGTCGGCGTCCTTGGCCGGGCTGATGGCGCGGGTCACGGCGTCGCTGTCAACCCCCTTGGGCAGCGGAAGCTGGACCAGGATGCCGTGGATGGCGGGGTCGCGGTTGAGCGCCTCCACCTCGGCGATGATGTCCGCCTGCGGGGTGGTGTCCGGCAGGTTGCGCTGCACTGAGTAGAAACCGGCCGCGGCGCAGGCAGCTGTCTTGTTGCGGACGTAGATCGCCGATGCCGGGTCGTCGCCGACCAGCACCACCCCTAGGCCGGGCGGGGCGGCGCCTCGGGATTTCATCGCCTCGACCTCGGCCGCGACTTCGCCCCGGATCCGCGCCGCCAGGCCGGCGCCGTCGATCAGGCGCGCGCCCACGCTCAGCCCGCCCATCGGTTGGTCACGGCTCCAGAAAGTGGCTGCGCGCCTCCGTCACAGCACGGCGGTGGGCGTCCGGCAGAGGCATGCCGGCAGCGGCGGCCAACACCCTCACGTCGTCGTATTCGGGAGTGGCGTCCACTACCTGTCCGTCGACGATCTTGAGCTTGACGTTCAGCGGACCAAGGCTGGTCTCCATCATCTCGATACGTCGCTCCGCCAGGAACCGTCGCTCCTGCCGGACCCGGACCCCGAGGGTGGAGGTCTCTTTGATCAGGCGCCCCGCCATGTCCTCGGTTCTGTCGATGTCGCAGATCACGGTGACCAGGTGCGCCGACCGACCCTTCTTCATCACCACCGGGGTGATGAAGGCTTCCAGGGCTCCGGCGGCGAGCATCCGCTCGGGCAGGTCGGCGAGCATGTTGGGAGCCATGTCGTCGATGTTTGTCTCCAGCACCGACACTGTCTCCTCGGTCAGGCTGGAACCGCGGTCGATGCCATTGCCGATCACCGGCGCCGGCAGCACCCTCCTCTTGGGGGGGATCAGGTCGCCGGCGCGACGGCGTGGCGGCCGGCCGGACGCTACGGTGCCCGCGACAGGGTCGATCAGCGGCGCCGTGGCGGCTTCCATTCCCGGCCGCCGAGGGGGGGCGGCGGGACGCAGAAGGTCGGTGGTGAGGAGATCCCCGATCACCACGCGGAGAACGTTGGGCCAGTCCAGGTTGCTGGTGCCGGCGCCAAATCCCTCGTGCTCGGAGCCAATCTGGGGAGTGTCAAAAGTGGCGCACGCACCCAGGATGGCCGCGCCCGTAGGTGTGACCAGCTCGGAATCCCCGGCCTGCTCGTAGGTCGGCGCGCCAACAGCTTCCAGGATCCGCATCGTCGCCGGGGCTGGGAGGGGGATCTCGCCGTGGGCGGATATCGTCACCCCTCGGCTGAGCGGCAGAGCCGACGAGTAGAACGCCTCCACGCCCAGCTCGTCCGCCAGCGCAAAAGTCCCTACCACGTCGACCACCGCGTCCAGAGCGCCGGTCTCGTGCAGCCTCACTTCGCCGATTGCGACCTTGTGCGCGCGCGCCTCGGCGCTGGCCAGCAGCCTGAACGCCAGCAGGCTCCGCTCCCGCACGCCCTCATCGAGGTCGGCGGTCATCAGCAGCTTCTCGATCGTCCCGATGGTGCGCCAGTCGGGCGACCCGGTCGATTCGATCTCGACGTGCGTCGCCTTGATGCTGAGCTTGGTCTGCCGTTCCACGTTGAGGTTGACCATCCCCTTCAGGCCCAGCCGGTCGACAGTGTCTTGGAGGACGGCCTCGGTGGCGCCGGCGTCCAGGAATGCTCCCAGGGCCATGTTCCCCGAGATACCGGAGACGCAGTCGAAGTAGGCGACTCTCATCGCGCCGTCGCGGCCTGGCGGGTGATCTCCACGGCGAACTCGCCGAAGCTGCCGCGGACCGGCGGCGCCTTGCCCACGCGCACCTTGACCTCCCTCACCGGCGCGAGACTCAAAACCTGCTTGGCGATGGCCTCGGCGATCGACTCCAGGAGGCGATGCTGCTGCTCCTCGACGACCTCGCGGACCATCTGGTAGACGAGCACGTAATCGACCGCCCGCTGAAGGTCGTCGGTGCGCCCGGCGGGGCTGAGATCCATGCCGATGTCGAGGTCGACGCGATACCGGCCGCCAAGCTCGCGCTCGGCCTCCACGTCGCCGTGGTAGCCATAGAAACTCATCTTGCGCAGCAATAGGCGGTCCACGTGGCCAAGTCTATTGGTCGCCCCTGTTGGTTTGCGCCTTCGGCCGCCGCCATTTCGCTTTGACAAACACACCCCTCAGTGAGAAAATGTAGGCGTGAAAGTAGAAGTGCGGGCCACCGGCTTGCGAGCTCAGCGCGAGAAGATGAACTGGACTCAGCGCGAGCTCGCCAAACGACTCGACGTCACCCAGAACTACATCCCCGCGATGGAGCTCGGCAACCGCAACCCCAGCGCGGACCTGCGGCTGAAGATGATGAAGCTCTTCAAGTGCGACTTTGAGGACCTCTTCACCGTGGTGATGGTGAATCCCAGCACCAAGCGCGAGGACGTGCTGATCCGGGAGACGAAAACCGCCTAGGCGAGCGTCGCAGCCTTCAAATGCCAGTCGGTCTCGCGCTGGTAAGCCGATCCGACCGCGCAGATCAACTCTTCGGTGAACTCAGGGCCGATCAGCTGGGCGCCCATCGGAAGGCCGTCGCTGGAGTATCCGACCGGCACCGAAAGCGCCGGTAGCCGGGCCAGGTTGACGAGCATCGTCATCCGTACCGCGCCCCCGTAGAGCACATCGAGGGTGCCCCCCTCCACCTCGACCTGCTCGTCGTCGGGGCGCGGCGCGGGATACGGCGACGTCGGCGCCAGCAGCACGTCGGCCACCTCGAAGGCGCGCTCGAAATCGCGCCGCACCACCCCGTGCATCGCCAGCCCTCTGGCGTGGTCCGGTCCGCTGATGCCCCGACCGATCTCCAAAAGACGCTTGATGTAGTCCGAAGGCCGGTCGTCCTCCCAGAGGTCGCGGTAGCAGTCGGCGACGTCGGCCCAGCGCGTGTTCCAGGTGGCGGCGCCCTCGTCGGGATCGGGCCCCTCGACCTCGACCAGGGTCATGCCCATGCCGGCCAGCACCGCGGCGGCCTCGTCCACCGCCTGGTGGACCTCCTTGTGGCAGCGGGTGTACATGCGCTTAGGGATGCCGACCCGCAGCCCGCGAAGGCTCGCCGGCGCCGTACCCGGCGTGGGGCTGGCGCGGGAGTACGGGTCGCCGTCGTCGTACCCGGCCAGCAGGCTGTGGACCAGCAGGCAGTCGTCGGCTGACACCGCCAGCGGTCCGCCGGAGTCGAACGCCGGGATCATCGGCATCGCGCCGCGAAGGCTTACCGAGCCGTGGGTGGGTTTGAGCCCGCTGATCCCGCACATCGCGGCCGGCTCGCGGATGGAGCCGCCGGTGTCGGAGCCCATCGCCATGGTCACAACTCGCGCCGCGACCGCCGCAGCCGAGCCGCCGGACGAGCCGCCGGGGATCCGCGTCGTGTCGTGGGGGTTGCGCACCGGCCCGTAGCAGCTCACCTGGCTGGTGGCGCCGCAGGCCAGCTCGTGCTGGTTGGTCTTGGCGAAGAAGATCGCGCCGGCCGCCCGCAGCCGCGCCGCGACGGCGGAGTCCTCCACCGCCGGCGGCCGATCCAGGTAGGCGGCGCAGCAGCCGCTGGTCAGGTGGCCGGCGACGTCGTAGAGGTCCTTGACGGCGATTGGCACGCCGTGGAGCGGCCCGATCGGATCCAGGTCGGCCAGCTCCACAGCACGCTCGCGGGCCTCGTCGAACATCATCTGCGTGAACGCGTTGCAGCTGTCCTGCAGCTTGGCGGCGGCGGCGATGGCGGCATCCACGAGTTCCACCGGCGAGACGGCGCGCGCGGCCACGGCGGCAGCAGTCGATATCAGGGTGTCCATGTCCTGGGGTGCCGGGACCTTATTCCTTGCGGAAGCCGGTGCCCTTCGACTTGGGCTTGGGCCGGTCGGCCTTGCTGTAGTCCCAGCTCTTCTTGCGCTTGAGCTTCTGCCACTCGCCCAGGAGGATGCTCATCTTGGTGGCGTCGATGAAGGCGCCTCGTGCGTACACCGCGTGCCGGGATACGCCGTCGACACTGAACCCACACTTGGCGTACGCGGCCTGGGCGGCGGGGTTGTCAACGCGGGTGCTCAGGTAGACACGCTCCATGCGGAGCTCACCGAAGGCAAAGTCGACGATCGCGTTGCAAGCGTCGGTCCCGAAACCTTTGCCACGGTAATCGGCCTCGCCGATGAAGATGCCCAGCTCGGCGCCGCCGACCCTGGTGTCGAGGTCGAAGAGCATGATGTTGCCGATCGGCTTGTCGTCCTCGAGATTGCAGATGATGAATTGGTAGGTGCTCTTGCCCTGCTGCCCGGGGCGGTCGGCGAAGTAGTTGTCCACCTCGGTATCGCTGAGTGGCGCGCGGAAGCCGAACTCGGCGGTAGCCATCGGGTCGGCATCGGCACGCCAGCGTTTGTACGCTTCCTTGTCGGAGTTCTCGAACGGCCGCAGGTAGACCTTGGCGCCGCGGATGATCGGGTTGATTTCGGGCTCGGCCATCGGCGGTACTATACGCAACCCGACACATGGCCAGCGTAAGAAATATCCAGCTCGAGATCCGCGACCTGTCCCCCGAAGACTGGCCGCGGGTCAAGGCGATCTACGAGGCGGGGATCGCCACGCGCAACGCCACCTTCGCGCGGCAGGCGCCGCCTTGGGATGAATGGGACGCCGCACACGAGGCCGCGCCGCGCCTGGTCGCGAGCCGGGACGGGGAGGTCGTCGGCTGGGCGGTGCTGGCGGGAGTCTCCAGCGGCTGCGCCTACGGGGGCGTGATGGAGGTGAGCATCTACATCGACCCTTCGGTCGCAGGCCAGGGGATCGGCTCGGCGCTGATGTCGGCGCTCATCGATGCCGCCGAGGCGGCCGGGATCTGGACCCTGGAGGCCTGGATATTTCCCGAGAACGAGGCCAGCATGGCGCTCCACCAACGCCACGGGTTCAGGGTCGTCGGCCGCCGCGAGAAGCTGGGGCAGATGGATGATCGCTGGCGCGACGTGATGTTGCTGGAGCGGCGAAGCGCGAAGCTCTAGCGCCCTGCGGCTGGAGCCGGCCTCGCGTCCGAAAAAGAAAAGGACGGGTCAGTTGACCCGTCCTTTCCAGATTCGACCAGGCTCAGTGCCCGGGGTGCATCTCCAGCGCTTCGCCGCGGGGATAGAGGGCCAGGAACAGCACCAGGAAGATCACCGCGACGACGGTCGTCGAGGTTGTGCTGTGGATACCCCAGCCGCCGCTGCCCTTCCAGAGCTGGGCCACAACGGCCAGCGCGTTGTACATGATGGCCAGGTTGAGCCATGTCTTGTTGGGGGTGCGATAGGCGAGGATGAAAGCGGCTCCGAGGACGATCGCCGCGATCGACGCGTCGGCGCCGACAATGCTGTCGAGGGGCGCGAAAACGCTTCCGGTCAGGCCCAGAAGCACGGCGCCAACTAGGATCAATGCGCCCTGTAAGACCAGCAATATGCTGAGAGCGCGAGTCCGGTTTTCAGCCGTAAGCATGATGGGGACACCTCCTATGGATAGAGATGTCTTCTTAAGCCTTCGCAAGTGCAAAACGTTACGGCCGCCGCGCGTCAGCGGCGCCGGCGGTCAAGCCAACCGCGGCCACGTGATACGTCCAGCTGAGGCACCATTGCGGAGCGATACCAGGCGGGCACATCGGCCCAACCGCTGGAGGTGAATTCATGGCCCAGGTGACGGAAGGCAGCGGCATCGAGATCTTCTACGGTGGCGGCCAGAAATTCCCGCCTTCGCCGGAGTTCGCCGCGCAGGCCAACGCCACCGAAGCCCTGGTGCAGCGCGCCGCGAGCGACCCGGTCGGCTATTGGGAGGACGAAGCCCGCAAGCTGAGCTGGTTTGAGCCGTGGGAAAAAGCGCTGGAGTGGAACGCGCCGGATGCCAAGTGGTTTGTCGGCGGCAAACTCAACGTCAGCTACAACTGCCTCGACCGGCACGTCGAGGCGGGCAAGGGGACCCGCGTCGCGTACCACTGGGAGGGTGAGCCCGGCGACAAGCGAACCCTCACCTACCAGGACCTGCTGGACGAGGTCTGCCGCTGCGCCAACGCCCTCAAAGAGATGGGCGTGGGACGCGGCGATCGCGTCGCCATCTACATGCCGATGATCCCCGAGCTGCCGATCGCGATGCTGGCCTGCACCCGCATCGGCGCCGCCCACACCGTCGTGTTCGGCGGTTTCTCGGCGGAGGCGCTGCGGGGGCGGATCCAGGACGCCGAGGCGCGGGTGCTGATCACCGCCGACGGCGGCAACCGTCGTGGCGCGCCGGCGGCGCTGAAGCCGGCGTGCGACGAGGCAGCACTGGAAACGCCCTCGCTGGAGAAGATGCTGGTGGTCAAACGCACCGGCCAGGACACCGATATGCAGGACGGCCGCGACGTCTGGTGGCATGACATCGTGGCGCGCCAGGAGGCCACGTGCGAGCCGGAGCAGATGGACTCGGAGGACGTGCTCTACATCCTCTATACGTCGGGCACCACCGCCAAACCCAAGGGCATCGTCCACACCACCGGTGGATACCTGACCGGGGTCACCGCCACTCACCGCTACGTCTTCGACGTCAAGGACGAGGACATCTACTGGTGCGCCGCCGATGTTGGCTGGGTCACCGGCCACAGCTACATCGTCTACGGACCGCTGGCCAATGGCGCGACCAGCGTGATGTACGAAGGCACGCCGGATACGCCCGTCAGGGACCGCTGGTGGGACATGATCGAGCGCTACAAGGTTTCGATCCTTTACTGCGCGCCCACCGCCATCCGGACCTTCATGAAGTGGGGCGAGGAGTACCCCGCCAAGCACGACACGTCGTCGATCCGCTTGCTCGGAAGCGTGGGCGAGCCGATCAACCCGGAGGCCTGGCTCTGGTATCGCAAAAACATCGGGGGCGACCGCGTCCCCGTGGTCGACACCTGGTGGCAGACCGAAACCGGCTCGATCATGATCAGCCCCCTCCCGGGCCTGTCGACGCTCAAGCCCGGCTCGGCGTCACGTCCGCTCCCGGGGATTTCGGCACGGGTGGTCGACAACGAAGGCAAGCAGGTCTCGCCCGGAGGCGGCGGCTACCTGGTCCTGGACCGGCCCTGGCCGGCGATGCTGCGCGGCATCTACAAGGACCACGACCGATACGTGTCGACCTACTGGTCGCGCTTCACCGACGCCGATTGGCGGACCGAGGGCGACCCCGAGCCCGTCTACTTCGTGGGTGATGGCTGCAAGATCGACGCGGACGGGGATTTCTGGCTGCTGGGGCGAGTCGACGACGTCATGAACGTAAGCGGCCATCGGATATCGACGATCGAGGTCGAGTCGGCGCTGGTGGAGCACCCGACGGTCGCCGAAGCCGCTGTGGTGGGGATGACCGACGCCACCACCGGCCAGGCAATCGTGGCGTACGTGATCCTGAGGGAGGGCAACACACCGTCAGAAGAGCACGGCGCCGAGCTTCGCGAGCACGTGGCCAAGGTCATCGGACCGATCGCCAAGCCAAAGACCATCCACTTCACGCCCGAGCTGCCCAAGACCCGTTCCGGCAAGATCATGCGCCGGCTGCTCCGGGACGTCGCCGAGAAGCGGGCCCTGGGCGACACCACCACGCTCACCGATCCGACAGTGGTCGAAGCGCTTCGCAGCGGCGCCGGCACAGAGGAGTAGGGGGCAAGCAGCGGCGCGGCTGGAGATCGGCGCCTCTGCCTTTAACCTTTCTTCCCGTTTAGGCGCGCCCAGGTGGGGCAGAATCCCACCATGACGCGAGCGCTGAGCATTGGTCTGGCAGTTGTTCTCGGCATCGGCGTCATCGCGGCGATCGGGATCTCCGTGCTGGGCAAGGTGAAGCCAGGGTCGACCACCCCCACCCTTGTCGTCAAAGGGGTGATCGGGTCCGAGAAGCAGCCGTTCTTCGCCGACGCCGACGTCCAGGCGGCTTTCCATGCCCACGGCCTCGATGTCCGCGTCGACACCGCCGGCTCCCGCCAGATCGCCACCAGCACCGACCTCTCCAAGTACGACTTCGCCTTCCCGGCCGGCGAACCCCAGGGGGTCAAGATCAAGACCGACCGCAAGGCGGCGACTCTGTACCAGCCCTTCTACACCCCCATGGTGGTGGCCACCTTCAAGCCGATCGCCGACCTCCTGGTGGCCGACAAGGTGGCAGCCAACGCCGGCTCGTACTACACCATCGACATCGCCGCCTACGAGGCCCTGGTAGCCAAGAACACGCGCTGGTCGGACCTCCCCAACAACACCGCCTACAGCGTCGGCAAGAGCATCCTGGTCACCTCCACCGACGTGCGCACCTCCAACTCCGCCGCGATGTACCTGGCGATCGCCTCCTACGTGGCCAACGGCAACAACATCGTCCAGGGCACCGCCCAGGCCGATGCCGTCCTGCCGGTCGTCGAGCCGTTGTTTCTGCGGCAGGGGTTCACCCAGACCTCAAGCGAGGGGCCGTTCAACGACTACCTCACGATCGGCATCGGCAAGGAGCCGCTGGTGATGATCTACGAATCGCAGTTCGTCGCCAGGGCGGCGGCCCGGGACGGGTCCATCACCAAGGAAAAGGTGCTCATGTACCCCTCCCCCGGCCTGTTCTCAAAACACACGCTGGTGCCGCTCGACTCCAAGGGCGACCAGGTCGGACAGCTGCTCCAGAACGACGCCAAGCTGCGCACCCTGGAGATTCAGTACGGCTTCCGCACGTCGGACTCGGCGGCGTTCAAGCAGTTCGCCAGCTCCCACGGGGTTTCCCTGCCGGACACCCTGGCCAACGCGGTCGACCCGCCCACGTACGAGGTCCTTGAGTACATGATCTCGACCATAGAGAAGAAGATCGGAGGCCAATGAAATGAGCACCACCCCCGCACCGCCAACCACTGTCGACGCACCCGACACCGACCTCACCCTACAGCCGCCCGCGGCGGTCGGGGCGGTCCAGGTGTCCAGCGCCGACTCGATGGTCAAGCTGGACCCGGAGACCGTCTCCACCATCGACGCCACGGTGTCGGGATTCGCCGATTCGCTGCTGGCGCTCGACACCCACTCCGCGGAGTTCGCGACCAAGGTCAGCTCGGTC
>DATMMS010000018.1:0-63549 GCA_035569605.1 Candidatus Solibacter sp.
TCACCCCAACGCCTTCCGTCTCGGTGTCTACAAGCCGTGGCAGGCACGCTGGTATGCGGACAAGGACTACACCGACATGCTCCTCGAGGACATGCGGATGAGGCGCCTGATCCTGAACCGTCTGCGCAACGCCGGCATCAGCAAGGTGGAGACCGAGCGCTCCGCCAACCAGGCCACGGTCGTGATCTGGACGGCGAAGCCCGGCATCGTCATCGGCAAGGGCGGCGCCAGCGTCGACCAGCTTCGCGACGACCTCGAGAAGATGACCGGGAAGAAGGTCAGGGTCACGATCCAGGAGATCAAGCACCCCGAGCTCGACGCCATGCTGGTGGCCCAGAACGTCGCAGCCCAGCTGGAGCGCCGGATCGCCTTCCGCCGCGCGGTCAAGCAGTCGGTGCTGCGCACCATGCGCGCCGGGGCCAAGGGCGTGAAGATCATGGTTTCGGGTCGCCTAGGTGGGGCCGAGATGTCCCGCCGCGAGTGGGACCGCGACGGTCGGGTGCCGCTGCACACACTCAAGGCCAACATCGACTTCGGACAGACCGAAGCCCGGACCACCTTCGGCCGCATCGGCGTCAGCGTCTGGGTGTACCTTGGGGACTTCGATCTGACCTCTCGCGAGGAGACGTTCGACGAGATCCCGGCCCGCCAGCTCCTCGACGAGCCGCGGCCGCTGGCCGCGACGCCCACCAACGGACAGGCCGCCGAGGCCGCCGCCGCCCTGGCGGCGTCTGTGGCGGCACCCGCGCCGGCTGCGCCCGCGGCCGAAGCTCCCGCCGCCGAGGCTCCCGCGACCGAGGTCGCCGCCACTGAGGCCCCGGCGGCGGCGCCGAAGGCCGCCCCCAAGCGCACCGCGAAGGCCGCGACGGCGGCCGCTCCCGCCGCCGAACCCGCCGCCGACGCCAAGCCGGCGCGACCTGCCGCCAAAAAGCCGGCGGCACGGACCACCGCCGCCAAGGCCAAGGCGCCCGAGACGAAGGCGGCGCCGGCCGCCAAGAAGCCGGCGGCCCCCAGGGCCAAGAAGGCAGACGCCGCCGATGGCGGCAAGGACGAGGCATAGCGATGCTGCTTCCCAAGCGCGTCAAGCACCGCAAGACCCACCGCGGCCGTCGCACCGGCGTGGCCTTGCGCGGGTCCGAGATCGCCTTTGGCCAGTTCGGCCTGCAGGCGGTCGAGGACTGCTATATGAGCAACAGGCAGATCGAGGCCGCCCGTCGCGCCATGACCCGGTACGTCAAGCGCGGCGGCAAGATCTGGATCCGCGTGTTCCCGGACAAGCCGGTCACCAAGAAGCCGGCTGAGACTCGCATGGGCAGCGGCAAGGGCAACCCCGAGGGATGGGTCGCCGTGATCAAGCCCGGCCGGATTCTCTTCGAGATGGGCGGGGTCACCCCCGAGACCGCCAAGGAGGCGATGCGCCTGGCTGCATTCAAGCTCCCCATCAAGACCCGCTTCCTGACGCTCCAGGAAACCACGGGCCACGGAGAGGTCGTCTGATGAAGGCCGCCCAACATCTCTCCGACCTCCGGCAGATGGAGATCACCGACCTCGACGCCCGCCTCAAGGAGGTGCGCACCGAGCTCTTCAACCTGCGCTTCCAGGCGGCCACCGGGCAGCTCGAGAACCATCGCCAGATCCGCGCCGTCCGGCGCCAGATCGCTCAGGTCCTGACCGTCATCCAGGGCCGCCACATGGGCCTGGAGGAGCGGATCGACCAGGCTCCCGACGCGGCAGTGGCTCCGCGGGCCAAGGCGCGCATAGAGCACGGACGGGACGCCGGCGCGGGTACCGCCGACGCGGGCGCCACCGACGCTGCCGAGACCCAGGTCGAGAAAGCCCAGACTGAGCCGGCCAAGGCCGAAACCACGGTCGCCGATGAGCCCGCCGAGGAGGAGTCGAAGTGACCGAGACACGAAGCCTGCGCAAGGTGCGCGTCGGCAAGGTCGTCGGGGACGCCATGGACAAGACCGTGGTCGTCAGCGTCGTCGATCTGAAGCAGCACCCGGTCTACAAGAAGGTCGTGCGCCGCAACACCAAGCTCAAGGCTCACGACGAGTCCAACCAGTGCGGCGTGGGTGACCGCGTGCGCATCATGGAGACCCGGCCGATCTCGAAGCAGAAGCGCTGGCGGGTCGTCGAAGTCCTGGAGAAGGCTCGATGATCCAGAAAGAATCGAGGCTCAAGGTGGCCGATAACAGCGGCGCTCGTGAGCTGCTCACGATCCGCGTGATCGGCGGCAGCTACCGCAAGTACGGCTCTGTCGGCGATGTCATCAGCGCCACTGTCAAGGTCGCCCAGCCGGGCGGCCAGGTCAAGAAGGGTGAGGTCGTGCGCGCCGTCATCGTTCGCGTCTCCAAGGAGTACCGCCGTCCGGACGGCTCGACAATCCGTTTCGACGACAACGCCGCCGTGATCCTGGGCGCCCAGGGGAATCCCCGCGGCACCCGCGTCTTCGGACCGGTGGCCCGCGAGCTGCGCGAGAAGAACTACCTCAAGATCGCCTCGCTGGCGCCGGAGGTGCTCTGATGGCGACCGCCACCAAGAGCCACGGCAGCGCCAAGAAGGCCGGGCGGTACCTGGACATCCGGGCGGGCGACACCGTGCTGGTGATCGCCGGCAAGGACCGCGGCAAGCGCGGCGTGGTCGATCGGACCCTGCCCGACCAGACCCGGATCGTGGTCAAGGGCGTCAACATGCACAAGAAGCACTCCAAGGCTGGCGCCATGCGCACCAAGAGTGGGGCTACCTCCAGCGTGATGCAGGGGGGCATCGTCGATTTCGAGGCGCCGCTGAGCTACTCCAACGTGATGCTTGTCTGTCCCTCGTGCGATCGCCCGACCCGCATCCGCCACACCCTGCTGCCGGACGGCAACCACGGTCGCGTCTGCACCCACTGCGGCGAGATCACGGAGCAGGTGACGTCGGCATGAGCGCGACCGCAACCGTGGAGACGCCCCGCCTGCGCTCCAAGTACGAGCAGGAGATCGCCCCCGAGATGCTGCAGGAGTTCGACTACGGCAACGTCATGGAGGTCCCCCGGATCGAGAAGGTCGTCGTCAACATCGGTATCGGCGAGGCGATCCAGGACGGCAAGGCGATCGACCACGCCAGCAACGACCTGCGCCTGATCACGGGGCAGCAGCCGATCGTGCTCAAGGCCAAGAAGTCGGTGGCAGCGTTCAGGCTACGCGAGGGGATGCCGATCGGGCTCAAGGTGACCCTTCGCGGCCCTCGTATGTGGTACTTCCTCGACAAGCTGGTCAGCGTCGCGCTGCCCCGGATCCGCGACTTCCGCGGAGTCCCCGAGAGCGCCTTCGACGGCCACGGCAACTACACCCTGGGGCTGCGCGAGCAGCTGATTTTCCCCGAGATCGACTACGACCAGATCGACAAGACCCGCGGCATGGAGATCACCATCGTGACCTCCGCCAAGACCGACGACGAGGCTCGCAGCCTGCTGGCCCGGCTTGGCATGCCTTTCCGCAGGAAGGAGACCAGTGGCTAAGAAATCTTTGGTCGCCAAAGCGGCCCGCCCGGCAAAGTTCCCGGTCCAGCAGCACCACCGCTGCGGCCTCTGCGGTCGGCCTCGCGCATACATGCGCAAGTTCGGGATCTGCCGCATCTGCTTCCGCACGCTGGCCCAGCAAGGGCAGGTTCCCGGCGTGACGAAGTCGAGCTGGTAGGGGAGGGATATGGTCTCTGATCCTGTAGCCGACATGCTGACCCGGATCCGCAACGCCTCCAAGGCGGGCTTCGCCACGGTCGCGGTGCCCGGCGCCAAGATGCAGCGCGAGATCGCGCGCGTCCTCAAGGAGGAGGGCTATATCCAGGGCTACAAGTTCGAAGAGGACGGCCCCGGGACCCGGCTCGACATCGAGCTCAAGCCGCGGACCGAGCGCGGTCGCGCCATCAACGGTCTCAAGCGGATCAGCCGCCCCGGCCTCCGCGTCTATGCTCGCAAGACTGAGATCCCCCGTGTCCTGGGCGGGCTCGGCACTGTTGTTCTATCCACTTCGCATGGCCTCATGAGCGGCCGGCAGGCCCTCAAGGAAGGCCTGGGCGGAGAGGTAGTCTGCTACATCTGGTGATCTGATGTCACGCATTGGCAAGCTTCCAATCCCGGTTCCCGATGGGGTCGACATCGACTTCAAGGGCACCCACATGACGGTCAAGGGCGGCCGCGGCCAGCTCGAGCTCGATGTGCACCCGGAGATGCTGATCAAGGTCGAAGAGGGTCTGATCACGGTCAGCCGCCCGACCGAGCAGACACGCCATCGCGCCCTCCACGGCCTCACCCGCTCCCTGATCGCCAACATGGTCGAGGGTGTCTCCAAGGGCTTCACCAAGGACCTGGAGCTGGTCGGCGTCGGCTATCGTGCCAGCAAGCAGGGTAACGACCTGCAGCTCAACGTCGGCTACTCCCACCCGGTCAAATACGCCACCCCTGAGGGGATCACGATCGAGGTGCCGGAGCCGGTCAAGATCAGCGTCAGCGGCTACGACAAGGAGCTGGTCGGCCGGGTGGCCTCCCAGATCCGCAAGGTCCGGCCGCCGGAGCCTTACAAGGGCAAGGGCATCATGTACAAGGGCGAGAAGATCAAGCGCAAGGCCGGTAAGTCCGGCAAGGCGGCGACGTCGTGAGCAGCGTGACGAAGCTCCGCCGCGAGAGTCGCCTGAAGCGACACCAGCGGGTGCGCAAGCACGTCCGTGGTGAGACCGACCGTCCCCGGCTGTCGGTGTACCGGTCGCTCAACCACATCTCGGCGCAGGTCATCGATGACATCGCCGGCCGGACTCTGGCCGCCGCCAGCTCGTCGGAGTCCGACCTGCGCAAGGCTCAGAAGTCAACAGCCGGGCTGTCCGCCGCCGAGGCGGTTGGCAAAGCCGTCGCCGAGCGCGCCAAGAAAGCCGGCATCACCACCGTCGTCTTCGATCGCGGAGGCTACATCTACCACGGCAGGGTCAAGGCACTGGCAGAGGCCGCCCGCTCAGCCGGACTGGAGTTCTAACAATGGCTGACGAAGAAAAAGACCAGGCTGACCAGCCCGTGACCCTCGGCTCGGGAACGCCGGAGCCGGAGACGACCGCGGAGGGACCGGCCGAGCCGGAGACAGCCGCCGAGGGAGCGCCCGAGCCGGAGGCGACCGCCGAGGCGACCCCCGAGGCGGAGACGACTGCGGCCGTGACGCCCGAGGCGGAGGCCGCGGAGCCGGCGCCCACGGAGCCTACCGCCGAGGCGCCCAAGTCTGAGGAGCCCGCCGGCCCGATCGCGGCCTCGGTCGCGGAGACCATCCGCGCCCAGATCAGCGCGCCGCAACGCCCATCCGCGCCGCCGCCGATGGCGCCTCGTGGCCCCCAGGGCGGTGGCTTCGGCGGCGGCCGTCCCGGCCAGTTCGGTCGCGGCCAGTTCTCCTACGGCCAGCAGGGCGATGAGGTCAAGCCCGAGTTCATCGAGAAGGTGGTCCACCTCAACCGCGTGGCCAAGGTCGTCAAGGGCGGCCGGCGCTTCTCCTTCAGCGCACTGGTGGTCGTCGGCGACCAGAAGGGACGCGTCGGCGCCGGGTTGGGCAAGGCGGGAGAGGTGCCCGACGCGATCCGCAAGGGTGTCGAGGACGCCAAGAAGAACTTGATCACGGTGCCCATGGCCGGGACCACCATCCCGCACGAGCTGCGCTTCAAGCTGGGCGCGGCCAAGGTCCTGCTGAAGCCGGCTTCTCCGGGAACCGGGGTTATCTCCGGCGGCGCGATGCGGGCCGTCGTTGAGCTCAGCGGGATCAAGGACATCCTGACCAAGTCGTTGGGCACCAACAACCCGATCAACACGACGCGCGCCACGATCGCCGCGCTGCAGACGCTGCGCACCCCGGAGCAGGTAGCCGAGATGCGCGGCATCCGGGTGCCCGGGATGGGTCGCGTCAAGACCGCCGGCGGTGACACCGTCGAGCCGGAGGCCGCCGACGGCGGAGCGGCCGACACAACGGCGGCAGCGCCGGCCGCGAGCGAAACCGTCGCGGCGACAGCCACCCTGGCCGAGGCCCCGGCGCCTGCTCCCACCGAGCCCGCGACCAGCGGAGAGACGCCGACCGATGGCTAAGCCGACCAAGGTGCGGGTCACCTACAGCAAGAGCGCGATCGGCTACTCCAAGGACCAGAAGGCGACGGTGGAGGCCCTCGGGCTGCGCCGGCTGCAGCAGACTGTGGAGCACGCAGACACCCCGCAGATCCGCGGCATGATCCACAAGGTTCGGCACCTGGTCACCGTCGACGCGGGGGCCGACCAATCATGAAGGCGCACGAGCTACAGCCGACACCCGGCTCCCACCGCCAGCGGAAGCGCGTCGGCCGAGGCATCTCCTCAGGCCAGGGAAAGACGTCAGGTCGCGGCCAGAAGGGCCAGGGCTCGCGGAGCAGCGTTGGCATCCCCACCAGCTTCGAGGGCGGACAGATGCCGCTGTCCCAGCGCCTGCCCAAGCTCCGCGGCTTCACCAACATCAACCGCCGCGAGTTCGCGGTGGTCAACCTGGGCAAGCTCAACCGCTTCGAGGCGGGCACCGAGGTCAACCCCGAGATGCTCAAGGAGGCGGGCCTGGTGCGCAAGCGCCTGGGTGGCGTCAAGATCCTGGCCGCGGGTGAGCTCAAGGTCGCTCTCAAGGTCAGTGCCCACCGGATCTCCGCGGGCGCCGTGGCCCAGATCGAGGCGGCTGGCGGTTCGGTCGAGCTGATCGGCCCTCAGACCGCCGACAAGACGCCTCGCCGCCACAAGAAGAAGGCCGCCAAGGCCGAGGTCGAGGACGAGCCCAAGGCCAAGACGCCCAAGGCCGAAGCAGCCGCCGAGGCGACCGAAGCGCAGACCGAAGAGTCCTCGCAAGAACAAGCCGAGGCGGTCGATGAGGCCGATGAGGCCGATGAGGCCGAGCCACAGGCGGACAGCGGCGAGGCCGAGTCCAGCCCAGAGGAGTAACAGCCGGAGTTGATCCAGGCTGTCGCCAACGCCTTCAGGGTCCCCGAGCTCCGTCGGAAGATACTGTTCACCCTCGGAGCCATCGTTGCCTTCCGGCTGCTGGCGCACATCGCCGTCCCCGGAGCCGACCAGGCCGCGCTGACAAGGCTTTTCCAATCCAACGGGCTGCTGCCCCTGATCGACCTCTTCTCCGGCGGCGGACTGTCGAAGTTCTCGATCACCGCGATGGGGGTGAACCCGTACATCAACGCCAGCATCATCATGCAGCTGATGACGGTGGTCAGTGAGCGGCTGGCCGAGCTCCAGAAAGAGGGCGAGTACGGGCGCAAGAAGATCACCCAGTACACCCGCCGCCTCACCGTGGTGCTGGCGCTGGTGCAGGCGTTTGGCTTCATCAGCCTCTTCTCCAACCCCCAGGTCGGCATCCTCAACAACCCCAGCCCGTTCACCATCATCGTGGTCATGGCGACGCTGACCGCGGGCACGGTGCTGCTGATGTGGATCGGTGAGCTGATCACCGAGTACGGCATCGGCAACGGGATCTCCCTGGTGATCTTCGCCGGCATCGTGGGCCGCTTCGCCCCCGGCCTGATCGGCTTCTTCAACACCGGCGGCTCGAGCCAGCTTGGAGGCGCCATCATCTTCGGCGTCCTGGCCCTGCTGGTGACGGCGTTCATCATCTTCGTCCAGCAGGCCGAACGCCGGATCCGGATCCAGTCGGCGCAGAGGATGGTCGGCCGCAAGGTCTACCAGGGGCGGACCTCCTACCTGCCGCTGAAGGTCAACCTCGCCGGAGTGATCCCGATCATCTTCGCGCTGTCGATCATGTTCTTCCCCACGATCCTGGGGAACTTCTTCGCCAACAACACCGGCCAGCTGGGCAAGATCAGCGCCGGGATCACCAAGTATTGGCAGCCGACGGGGCCCAATGTCCAGTGGGACATCGCCTACAACGCCATCTACTTCTTCTTGATCATCGGCTTCACCTACTTCTACACCGCAGTCGTGTTCAAGCCCGACGAGACCGCTGACAACCTCAAGAAGCAGGCCATCTTCATCCCCGGCATCCGCCCTGGTAGAAGCACGGCCGAATACCTCGACAAGGTGATGACCCGGATCACGCTGGTGGGGGCGCTGTTCCTGGCCTCGGTCACTGTCGTGATCCCGCTCTTTGCCGGACAGCTCGCCTTCGGCCAGGCGGCCAGCCGCAATAATGGAGTGCTCTACCTCGGCGGGACCGCGGTCCTGATCGTGGTCGGCGTCGCCCTCGACACCATGAAACAGCTGGAAACCCAACTCCTGATGCGGCAGTACAAGGGATTCATTAAGTGAGGCTGGTCCTTTTCGGTGGGCCGGGCTCCGGGAAGGGCACCCAGGGCGCCTTCCTCTCCGAGCGGTACGGCATCCCGCAGGTCAGCACCGGCGAGATCCTTCGCGAGCAGGTGCGCCAGGGGACCGAGCTCGGCAGGATCGCGGACACCTACATGTCCAAGGGCGAGCTGATGCCCGACGACATCATCATCAAGATCACGCGTCAGAGGCTGAGCCTGCCCGACGCCGCCAATGGGTACATTCTCGACGGCTTCCCGCGAACAGTCGGCCAGGCGGAGGCGCTGGACCGGATGCTGGCCGAGATCAACCAGCCGCTGGATCGTGTGATCTACCTCAGGGTCAAGCCGGAGACGCTGCAGCGGCGGCTAAGCGGGCGCTGGACCTGCCCCGAGTGCGGCCGCGTCTACAGCGAGTCGGTGCCGACGGTGGTCGAGGACCACTGCGACGACGATGGCGCCCGGGTGATCCAGCGCGAGGACGATCGGCCTGAGGCGATCAAGCGCCGCATCGAGGTGTACCTCGAAACCCTTCCTGTGCTCGGCTACTACCGGGCCCAGCACAAGGTGCTGGAATTCGACGGCGAGCAGGATGTCGATGCCATCCGCGAGCAGATCGTGAGCGGGCTCGAGCAGGCCGGCGCCGGCAACACTGTCTGGACGGCAGCCCGGACCGAAGGGATCCCGCAGTGATCACTATCAAGTCCGAGTCGGAGCTGGGCTTGATGCGCGAGGCTGGCCGGCTGCTGGGCGACACCCTGGATCAGCTGGAGGCCGCGGTGCGTCCGGGGATCACCACCGGCGAGATCGACCAGCTGGCCGACAAGCTGATTCGCCAGCATGGCGCCATCCCCGGGTTCCTGGGCTACAACGGCTTCCCCAAGAGCCTTTGCATCTCCGTCAACGAGGAGGTGGTCCACGGCATCCCGGGCAAGCGCGAGATCAAGGATGGCGACCTGGTCTCGCTCGACTGCGGGCTCATCCTCGACGGCCTGTGGGCCGACTCGGGCCGCACAGTGATGGTCGGCAATGTCAGCGATGAGGCCAAGCGGCTGGTCGAGGTGACTAGGGAGTCGCTCGACCGCGGCATCGAGCAGGCGATCCCGGGGAACCGGGTGGGGGACATCTCGGCCGCGGTGCAGCGGCACGTCGAGGCCAACGGCTTCAGCGTGGTGCGCAACTTCGTCGGACACGGGATCGGGCGCAACATGCACGAGGAGCCCCAGGTCCCCAACTTCGGCGTCGCCGGCGCGGGGCCGCTGCTGCGGCCGGGCTATGCGCTGGCGATCGAGCCGATGGTGAACGCCGGCAGCCACGAGGTCCAGATGCTGCCCGACCGGTGGACCATAATCACCGCCGACGGTCGTCTGTCGGCTTATTTCGAGCACACCGTCCTGATTACCGACGACGGCCCGGTGGTCGCGACGGCGGCATGACTTTGAGTTCGCCTCGTATTGGGGCTATAATCAACGTTCGCCTTCCTCTTGGCGATGGCTTGCGCCATGGCGCCTGAGGAGAAGGTGGTGGTTTTCGGCACCATCGTCGAGCCGCTGCCCAACGCCATTTTTCGGGTTTCGCTCGAGAACGGGCACAAAATCCTGGCCCACGGGTCGGGGAGCGTTCGCAGCACCCACCTGCGGCTCCTCGCCGGGGACCGAGTCAAGATCGAAGTGGCACCCCACGACCCCACGCGAGGGCGGATCGTGGAGCGTCTCAAATAGAAGTCAACCAGCAGAAGAGAGCGTGAAAGTCAGAGCTTCCGTAAAGAAGATGTGCAAAGACTGCAAGATCATCCGGCGCCACGGCGTCGTCAGGGTTATCTGCAGCAAGGACGCCAAGCACAAGCAGGTGCAGGGCTGATTTGGCGCGTATAGCCGGCGTCGACATCCCTCGCGACAAGCGCGTGATCATCGCCATGCAGTACATCTATGGGATCGGGCCGACAACCGCCGCCAGGGTGGTGAGCACCGCCAACGTCAACCCCGACACCCGGGTGAACAAGCTCAGCGACGAGGAGGTCGCCCGCCTCCGCGAGGTAGTCGACAAGCAGCTCAAGGTGGAAGGCGAGCTCCGCCGCGAGGTGGCCCTCAGCATCAAGCGGCTCCAGGAGATCGGCACCTACCGTGGCCTCCGGCACCGCCGGGGCTTGCCGGTTCGCGGCCAGCGCACCCGCACCAACGCCCGCAGCCGTCGCGGCCCCAAGCGAACCGTCGGTGTTCGCCGGAAGAAAGGCAAATAAGGATTAGATGACCAAGAAAAAGAAAGTCGTACGCACCCGGCGCCGCGAGCGGAAGAACATCGCGATCGGCCAGGCCCACGTCCAGTCGACGTTCAACAACACCATCATCGCGATCACCGACGTCGAGGGGAACGTGATCTCCTGGGGCTCCGCAGGCAGCCAGGGATTCAAGGGCTCGCGCAAGAGCACGCCATTCGCCGCCCAGGTCACCGCCGAGGCCACCGCGCGCAAAGCCATGGAGCACGGCATGAAGACGGTTGAGATCTTCGTCAAGGGCCCGGGCTCCGGCCGCGAGGCGGCGATCCGCTCGCTGCAGGCCGCCGGACTCGACGTCACCGCGATCACCGACGTCACGCCGATCCCGCACAACGGCTGCCGTCCGCCCAAGCGGAGGCGCGTCTGATGGCCGGCAAGCACGGCGACCCGGTCTGCCGGCTCTGCCGCCGGGAGGGCGAGAAGCTCTACCTCAAGGGCGAGAAGTGCTACACCAAGTGCACCCTCGAGCGGCGGCCCTACCCGCCCGGCCAGCACGGCCAGGCCCGGCGCCGCAAGGTGTCGGACTTTGGTATCCAGCTGCGCGCCAAGCAGCGCGCCCGCCGGATCTACGGCGTCCTCGAGACCCAGTTCCGCAACTACTACGAGGCCGCGGCGCAGACCAAGGGTGAGACCGGCCTCGAGCTGCTGCGGCGGTTGGAGCTTCGCCTCGACAACGTCGTCTACCGGGCCGGCTTCGGCAGCTCGCGGGCAGAGGCGCGCCAGCTGGTCAGCCATCGCCACTTCACCGTCAACGGCCGCGCCGCCAACGTGCCCAGCATCAAGCTGCGCGTCGGCGACGTCGTCGGCGTTCGCGCCCGCAGCACCGACATCGAGCCCATCGCGCGCTCCCAGGAGATGCTCTCCAACCGCCCCCGGCCGGTGTGGCTGGAGAGCGAGGGCGAGCTCGCCGTCCGCGTCAGCGCCCCGCCTGAGCGCTCCGAGATGGAGCCGCTGATCGAGGAGCACCTCATCGTCGAGTTCTACTCGCGATGACCACGAATACAGCCGAAACCCACATCGCACTACCCGAAGCGGAGATCAAATCCGCTTGGATGAACTCCGAGGAGGTCCCCATGTCTATGACCATCACCGATACCCCCATCTCAGCGCCGCCCCCCGTCAACAGCACCCCCGCGGTGAAGGTTGTGGAGACCACGGACGACTACGGCAAGTTCGAGATCGAGCCGCTCGAGCCCGGCTTCGGCACCACCCTCGGCAACTCGCTCCGGCGGGTGCTTCTGTCGAGCCTTGACGGCGCAGCCGTGACGTCGGTCTCGATCGACGGAGTGGCGCACGAGTTCAGCAGCATCCCCCATGTCCGCGAGGACGTCACCGAGATCCTGATGAACCTGAAGGGGCTGAACCTGATCTCGCACACGTCCGAGCCGGTTCGCCTGCTGCTGGAGGTCAAGGGCCCCAAGCAGGTGACCGCGGGCGACATCCGCACCCCCAGCGACGTGGAGATCGTCAACCCCGACCTCTACATCTGCTCCATCGACGACAAGTCGACGACCCTGCGCGCCGAGCTGGTGGTGGAGCGGGGCAAGGGCTACGTCCCCGCGGACAAGAACAAGAAAGAGGACCAGCCCATCGGAGTGATCCCGATCGACGCGATCTTCAGCCCCGTGGTGAAGGCCAACTTCCTGGTCGAGAAGACCCGCGTCGGCCAGGACACCGACTGGGACAAGCTGATCCTGGAGCTGTGGACGGACCGCACCATCAAGCCCGAGGACGCCGTCAGCGAGGCTGCCCGGATCTTCACCCGTCACCTGGACCTCTTCTCCAACTTCGGTGAGAGCATCCTGGCGGCGCCGGTTGAGGGCGAGAAGACGGGTGGCCCGGCCTCAGGCCTGGCCGACGTCCCGGTCGAGGAGCTGGAGCTGTCGGTGAGGGCGCTGAACTGCCTCAAGGCCAACGACATCACCAAGATCGGCCAGCTGCTGGGCAAGCGTGAGGACGAGCTCCTCAGCCTGCGCAACTTCGGCAAGAAGTCGCTCGACGAGATCAAGGAGAAGCTGGTCGAGCGCGGCTTCGTCCCTGCCGACGAGATCGACAGCACCTTCGCGTAGAAGGAGCGAACCGGGACCATGCGTCACAACAAGTCGGGCCGGAAGTTCGGGCGCACCGCTGCGCACCGGCAGGCGATGACTCGCAACCAGATCACCTCGCTGCTTCGCAGCGGGCGGATCGAGACCACCGAGGCCAAGGCCAAGGAGCTGCGGCGCTGGGTGGAGCGCGTCATCACTACGGCCAAGGCCGACGACCTGGCCGCCCGGCGCGCGGTCATCCGCCAGGTCACCGACCCGGACGTGACCGACAGGCTGTTCGTCAACCTGATGCCGCGCTTCAAGGAGCGGCCCGGAGGCTACACCAGGATCATCCCCAAGGGGCCGCGCCCCGGCGATGGCGCGCCCATGGTCCTGATCGAGCTGGTGGACTAGTGGCGGCCAACATCCGCATGGTCCTGGAGTACGACGGCACCGATTTCCATGGCTGGCAGGCGCAGCCCGCCGGCCGCGGTCTGCGCACGGTGCAGGCCGAGGTCGAGAAGGGCATCGCCACGGTTACCGGCGAGCGCATCAAGCTGGTCGCCGCCGGACGCACCGACGCCGGCGCGCACTCGCTGGGCCAGACGGTGAACTTCAGGCTGGAGCGCGCCGTCGACCCTGGCCGGCTGATGCGCTCGCTCAACGGCGTCCTGCCGATGGATGTGGCTGTCGTCGCCGCCGACCAGGTGGCCGACGAGTTCCACGCCCGTTTCTCCGCCCGCCGCCGGCGCTATCGCTACCTGGTCGAGAACCGCGAGGCGCGCTCGACGGTGCTCCGCGAGAGGGCCTGGCACGTGCGCCGGCACCTCGACATCTCCGAGATGCGTGTCGCCGCGGCGGCGCTGCTGGGGCGCAATGACCTCGGCGCCTTCGGCCACGACCCGGCCGGCCGGAACAACGTTCGCGACCTGCAGCAGATCCGGATCCGCCGGCTCCGTGGCGCGGCGGGCGACATCATCGCTTTTGACCTTGCCGCTGACGCCTTCCTCTACGGCATGGTACGCCGGATCGTGGGATACCTGGTCGAGGTGGGCCTCGGCCGGCGCCAGGCGCGCGAGACCGCATCGGTCCTTCGGGCCAGTTCGCCCGCGCGCTCGCGAGTGGCTCCGGCGCACGGCCTCTACCAGATGCCGGTCGAATACGCGGCGGCGGCCTGACCGTGAAGATGAAGACCTACACCCCCAAGGCCTCGGAGCTGAAGCCCAACTGGTACCTGGTAGACGCCGACGGGCAGACGCTGGGCCGGCTGGCCAGCAATATCGCCAAGGTGCTGAAGGGCAAGCACAAGGCGGCCTACACGCCGCACCTCAACACCGGCGATTTCATCGTTGTGGTCAACGCCGAGCGCATCCACGTCACCGGCAACAAGCGCGAGGCCAAGACCTATGAGCGCTACTCCGGGTACCCCGGAGGCCTGCGCAGCCGCACCCTCGAGGAGCAGCTGGCGCGCCGGCCCGAGGAACCCCTGCGGGAGGCGGTTCGCGGCATGCTCCAGCACAACACCCTCGGCGGCGAGATGCTCAAGCGGCTCAAGGTCTACGCCGGCGCCGAGCACAAGCAGCAGGCGCAGCAGCCGCGGCCGATCAAATTCAACGCGAAAGGGGAGATCGAAGTAATTGGCAATTGACGCTGGGATCAAGACCGTCGGCCGGCGCAAAGAGGCCGTGGCGCGCGTGCGCATGCTTGCAGGCGAGGGTCGGGTGACGGTCAACGAGCGAGACCTGAGGGCGTACTTCGGGCGCAGCATCCTGGAGCAGGAGGTGCTGTCACCACTGAAGGCTGTCGACGCCATGGGCCGTTACGACATCGCCATCCGCGTGGTTGGCGGCGGAATTTCCGGCCAGGCCGGCGCCGCCGTCCAGGGCATCGCACGAGCGCTGATCGTCAGCAATCCAGAGCTGCGCGGGGCGCTCAAGGCGGCCGGTTTCCTGACCCGCGACGCGCGCGTGAAGGAGCGGAAGAAGCCCGGGCTGAAGAAGGCGCGCAAGGCTCCTCAGTACACAAAGCGCTAGTTCATCGGGCGCCTGGGAGGCCCATGCGAGCGTCGCCGGCAAGGCGCTTCGCACTTCCGCTCCAGGACCCACATCAGCACAGCTGACTTAGGGTCCACTGCTCGGGAGCTTCGCAATTTTCCCGAGCAGCTGCTCACTGTGAATAATTCGAAGCGATCTCGCCTCGTTCCTGCTCTGAGGCCAGGCCTCACCGGATAAGGTTTGGCAATGCGGCGGGCCATCGCGGGTTTTCTGATATCTCTGGGTCTGGTCGCTTGCAGTTCGGGTGGCGGCGCACTCCCTTCGCCGGGGCCGACCCCGACGCCAAGTGGGATCCCGGTGTCAGACAAGAACGGGCCCGTGGAGGTGGCGGGGCTGCTGTTCCCCGACGGCGGTGCCACGTGCGGGCATTCGGGTGACTACGCGCCCTGTCCGATCACACCGGAGTTGAGACGGCGGCTGGCCGCAAAGCCGATCCAGTATGTGGACCAGCTGTGCCGGTGCACCGGCCTGTACCGCACGCCGAAGTTCACCGCTATGCCCGCCAGCGATGAGACTGTGGTCCGGGTCGATCTCACGCTCGACACAGGGCAGCAGTCGCTGGAGGTTGTGGTCACGCATCCCTATGGGGTGTGGGTGGCGTCCGACGTCACCTGCGCCGGGCGGGGCACCTCGACCTCGGTCTTCTCTGACTCGCCCACCCTTTGCTTCGCGAGTTCAGGTTGAACCATGCATGCCATGGCTTGGTACGGTAGGCCGATGCGAGCCGCTGCCCTTCCTGTATGCCTTCTGGTGATCGCTGCCGGAGCCGTATTCCTGGGGCAGGGCGTTGGGCTGATCCCGGGAAGCTTCATGACCGGAAGCGCCCCATGGGCGGTGATCGGGGCGGTGATGGTCATCGGGGGCGTTGCCACCCTGGTTCTGGTCGCCCGTCGCGGGAGCACCTGAGCCGCGTCTCGAGTCGCCAGCAGGGTTCGGAAGGGGCCCGAGTTTAGAATCGGAATATGTATTCAGCGCTGGCGGGGCGAGATCTCCTCTCGATCGCCGATCTATCCCGAGACGACATCAACGCGGTGCTCGACCATGCGATCGAGGTCAAGGCGGGCGGGCAGGATCCGCAGCCGCTCCAGGGCAAGAGCCTGGGGATGATCTTCCAGCGGCCCAGCAACCGCACGCGGGTGTCCTTTGAGGTCGCCATCCAGCAGCTCGGCGGCCATGCCATCCCGATCTTCAGCGAAGAGATCCAACTGGGCCAGAGGGAGTCGGTAGGGGACATCGCGCGGATCCTCGACAGCTACCTCGACGGCATCATCGCCCGCCTCTACAACCAGGCCGACCTCGACGGCATGGCCGAGCACGCCAACGCCCCGGTCATCAGCGCCATGACCGACGCCGAGCATCCCTGCCAGGTGCTGGCCGACCTGCTGACGATCCGCGAGCAGGTTGGTGAGGGCGCCAAGGTCACGTACATCGGCGACGGCAATAACGTCTGCAACTCGTGGATCCTGGCTGCCGCGGTGCTGGGGCTCGACCTCCGACTGGTCATCCCGGAGGGATACGAGCCCAAACCGGCCGTCCTCAAGCGGGCTCAGGCGCTGGGAGGGAAGCCGCTGGCGACCACGCCCGTCAACGTGGCGCTTTCTGACACTGACGTGATCTACACCGACGTGTGGACCAGCATGGGTCAGGAGCACGAGCATGAGCGCCGCCGGCGAGATTTCGGTGAGTACCAGGTGAACTCCGAGCTGTTGAAGCTGGCGCCGCCCCAGGCCCGGGTGATGCACTGCCTGCCGGCGCACCGTGGCGAGGAGATCACCGACGAAGTCATCGACGGACCCCAATCGATCGTCTTCCAGCAGGCAGCCAACCGTCTCCACGCGCAGAAGGCGCTGCTGGCCTTGATATACGCGCCGCTGGTAGGGTAGTTCTGGTTGGCTGAAACCGCCCTACGCGACCTTATCGTCTTCCTGCAATCGCGGAGCTGGCGAGACGTCCTCGACATCCTGGTGGTGGCATTCCTGGCCTACCGCCTGCTCCTGCTGATCCGCGGTACCCGCGCGGTCCAGCTGATCGCCGGCCTCAGCGTCCTGGTCTTTGTCGGGGTGCTCTCCAAGGTCCTGCGCCTGCAGCTGACCTACTACATCTTCAGCAACCTGGCTCCGGCCCTGCTGATCGGCGTCGTGATCCTGTTCCAACCCGAGCTGCGCCGGGCCCTCGACCGGGTCGGTCGGGTCGGGTTCTTCGGCCGCCCGCTGGCCCACTACAGCCTCCCCCTGATGGCCAACGTCATCGAGGAGGTCACCAAAGGCGCCAAAGCCCTATCGCAGCAGCGCATCGGTGCCCTGATCGTCTTCGAGCGTACCGTCGGGCTGGAGAACTACGCGCTGACTGGTGTCCGGCTCAACGCCGAGGTCAGCTCCGAGTTCGTCCAGTCGATCTTCTTCCCGCGGTCGCCGCTGCACGACGGGGCCGCCATCATCCGGGGCAACCAGGTCCTCGCCGCCGGCTGCCTGCTGCCGGTGACTGACGACGTTTCCTACCCCGATCGAATGGGAACCAGGCACCGCGCTGCGCTCGGTCTCTCCCTGGAGTCCGACGCCCTGATCATCGTCGTCTCCGAGGAGTCGGGACGAATTTCTGTCGTCCAGGACGGCAGCATCCGCCGAGGCGTCGATCCCGACGCCCTCCGCCAGATACTGCACAACACCTTGCTCCCCCGCACCGATGTCGGCTTTGCCCGGCCGTTCACACGCCGGCGGAAGCCTGTCGCGCCCCCTACCGAACCAGGGCAGCCGCCGGCTGAAGGCCCCGCACTGCCGCCGACCCCGGGAGCTGAGGCCTCTACCGAAACCGCCGCCCCGCAGTCACCGGCGACTGCGGCCTCTGAGGCCGGCCGTTGAAACGGCTGATGCGCAACTGGCAGCTGAAGGTGCTGGGCCTCTTCATCGCCGGGACCACCTGGTCTGTGGTGGCCTACGCCGGGAATCCGCCGACGGCGGAGTCCTTCAAGGGGATCGTGCTGGAGCACGGGCAGCCCCCGTCCGGCCTGGTGCTGATCAGGGAGCCGGCTCCGGTGACGGTGACTGTCCGAGGCCTGCAATCAAGCCTTTCTAACTTTCACAAGGAGAGCCTCCACGCCGCCATCGACCTTGCTGGAGCGCACAAAGGCTCGAACCTGCTCCCGGTGCACGTCAGAGTTGACAGCCCGGACCAGAGTGTGTTGTTCGCCGCCGTCGACCCCGCCAACGCCGAGGTCGTGCTGGACCAGCTGGCGACGGTTCAGCGCAAGGTCGACGTCAGGGTCCACGGGACGCCCAACAGCTGCTGTTTGGCGGCTGCGGGGGTCGCATCGCCAGACACGGTCACGCTACAGGGTCCGGCTCAGCAGCTGGAGACGGCCATCGCGTATGTCGACGTCAGTGTCGATGGCCAGGGGACGGCTGTGCAGCAAACTATCCAGGTGCGCCTGCAAGGACCAGACGGGAAGGCTCTCACCCAGGTCAGTTCGCAGCCGACGCAGGTGATCGTCCGGGACGACATAACCGCCGTCAAGCGGGACAAGCCGGCGGGGATGAACCCAATCACGACCGGGCAGATCGCCGCCGGGTACTACATCGCGGACGTCACCGTCAGTCCCGTGGTGCTCCAGGTCGAGGCCGACCCTGGGATCCTCGCCACCATCCAGCTGATCGACACCGAACCGATAAGCCTCGCCGGGGCGACCAACGATATCGTCGCCACCGTGTCACTGCGGCCACCGGCGGGGGTGATGGTGCTCACTCGCGGTCCGTTCACGGTGCATTTCGTGATCAAGCAGAACCCGCTGGTCAAACCCTCGCCGTCGCCGACCCCCGCACCGAGCCCGAGTCCCTGATATGTGCGGCATCATCGGGTACGTCGGCGAGCGCGAGGCGGCGCCCATCCTGCTGGAGACCCTGAAACGCCTGGAGTACCGCGGCTACGACTCCGCCGGAGTGGCGGTCTACGGCGCCGGGCCGGGCTCCGGCGTGGTCAAGACGGCGGGCAAGGTCGCCGACCTGGAACGGGAGATGGCCGCACACCCCGAGCTCACCGGCCGGCTGGGCATCGGCCATACCCGCTGGGCCACGCACGGCAAGCCGACCACAGTCAACGCCCACCCCCACTGGGACTGCGACGGCAAGACCATGGTGATCCACAACGGCATCATCGAAAACTTCGCCGAGCTCAAGCGGGAGCTTGAGCAGAAGGGGCACAAGTTCAGGACCGAGACCGACACCGAGGTGGTGCCGCATCTGATCGAGGAGTACTACAAGGGCGACCTGGTGGAGGCGTGCCGCAAGGCTTTCAGCCGGCTCCAGGGCGCGTACTCGCTGGTGGTGTTCTCCAACGACGAGCCGGACCTGCTCATCGGCGCCCGGCTCAACGCCCCACTGATGGTCGGCCTGGGCAACAACGAGTGGTTCATCTGTTCCGACCTGACCGGCGTCATCCCCTACACCAAGCGCGCCCTGGTGCTGGGCGAAGGGCAGATGGTGGCGATCACCAAGCTCGGGCCCGTGGTCACCGACCTGGCCGGCGTCGCGGTCCAGCCGCGCGTGGTCAGGGTCACCTGGGACGTCACCCAGGCCCAGAAGGGCGGCTATCCGCACTACATGCTCAAGGAGATCAACGAGGACGCCGAGGCTGTACGCAACGCGGTGCGCGGACACCTCGACGGGGAAGGGCACGTGACCTTCCCGGAGTTCAACCTGAGCGATCGCAAGCTGCTCAAGTTCGATCGGATCACTATCGTCGGCGCGGGCAGCTCCCTGACCGCGGGAACGATCGGCAAGTACGCCATCGAGGACCTGGCCCGGATCCCGGTTGAGGTCGAGGGCGCGTCAGAGTTCCGCTACCGCCAGCCCCTGGTCGACGAGAACATGCTGCTGGTGGCGCTGTCGCAGTCGGGCGAGACCGCCGATACCATCGCCGCCATCCGCGAGGCCAAGCGGCATGGCGCCACGGTGGTGAGCATCTGCAATGTTGTCGGTAGCTCCATGACGATGGAGTCCGATGGTGTGATCTACATGCAGTCGGGACCGGAGATCGGGGTCTGCTCGTCCAAGACGTTTGTCGGGCACGTCACCTCCCTGATGCTGCTGGCGATCCGGCTGGCGGCGGTGCGGCACCGCCTTACCCCCGAGCAACTGGCAGAGCTTACGGACGCCCTCCACAACGGCGTTCCCGCGGCGGTCGACGCGGTGCTCAAGAGCTCCAAGGCGATCCACAACGTTGCCAGCCGCTACGCGAAATACGCCAACTTCATGTACATCGGCCGGGGGATCAACTTTGCGATGGCTTACGAGGGGGCCCTGAAGATCAAGGAGATCTCGTACCTCCACGCCGAGGGGTACGCCGCCGGTGAGTTGAAGCACGGCCCCATCGCCCTGCTCGACGAGAGCTTCCCGGTGCTGGCGATAGCAACCGCGTCGCCGACCTTCGACAAGATGGTCAGCAGCATTCAGGAGGTAGCCGCACGAGGCGCGCCGGTGCTGGCGCTTGTCAACCACAAGGACAAGCGGCTGCGGACGGTGGTAAAGGATCTCATCGAGGTGCCCGAGGTGGCAGAGATCTTCTCGCCGATCGTCAACGCAGCCGCGCTGCAGTTGTTCGCCTACTTCGTGGCGGTGGAGCGGGGCTGTGACGTGGACCAGCCTCGTAACCTGGCGAAGTCCGTAACGGTCGAATAGCACACTCCCGCGACCCGATGCCGGGTAGCCTTATCGGGTGAAACTCGGCATCGATGTTGTCCCGGTGGCGCGGATCATCGCCGCCATCGACAAGCATGGCGACAGGTTCCTGAATCGCGTTTACACGCCCGGGGAGCTCAAGTACGCGCGCGGCAACCCGGAGCGGCTTGCCGGCCGGTGGGCCGCCAAAGAGGCCGTCCTCAAGGCGCTGGGCGGAAGGGGACGGTTCCCCCGGATGTCCCTCGTGGAGGTGCTGCCGGGCAAGCGGGGCGCTCCGGAAGTCCGCCTGACTCGCGAGCCGACACCCGACATCGCCGTCAGCATCACCCACGATTCGGGCCTGGCGATGGCGGTGGCCTCGGTCATGGACCCGGAGGTGAAGCCGCGAAGGCGGCCACGACTACCGGACGAGCTGAGGCTGCCTGAGCGGCCTGATAACGCTCACAAGGGGACCTTCGGCCAGGTCGTGGTGGTCGCAGGCTCGCTCGGATACACCGGGGCCGCCTACCTCTCGGCCACCGCCGCAGCCCGGACCGGGGCCGGCTACGTGCGGCTGCTGGCGGCCGAAACGATCTACCCGATCCTCGCCATCAAGTGCACCGAGGTGGTCGTCACCCAGGTGCCCGAGGTGGCCCAGGGAGTGCTCGGGCACGCCGGGCTCGAGCCCCTGCTGCGCTACTGCGGGGCCGCCGACGCCTGCGTCATAGGGCCGGGCCTGGGGCGCGAGTACTCGACCCGCCGCATGGTCGGCGACCTGGTCAGCCAGATCCGATGCCCCGCGGTGGTAGACGCTGACGCGCTCAACGCCCTGGCCGAACAGCGCAAGCTGCTGGCGCGCCTGCGGCCGTCGTTTGTGCTGACTCCGCACCCCGCGGAGATGGCGCGCCTCACCGGCATGTCGGTTCAGGCGATCGAGGCGGACCGGGAGGCGGTCGCCGCTCGATTCGCCCAGGAGTGGCGCCAGGTGGTAGTCCTCAAGGGCGCCCATACCGTGATCGCGTCCCCCGACGGGAAGGTAGTGGTCAACCCGCACGCCAACGCGGCTCTGGCCTCCGCCGGCACCGGCGACGTTCTGGCCGGGATCATCGGTGGCCTGCTGGCGCAGGGCCAGGAACCCATGGTCGCCGCGGTTACTGGCGTGTTCCTTCACGGCGCCGCTGGGGATGAGGCCGCGTCCCGGCTCGGCGACGCCGGGGTGCTGGCTTCCGATTTGCTGCCCCTGATTCCACTGGTCATCCGCGAGCTGCGTCCTTTCGTCGGCAAATCCCAGTAGTGGGCGGCCCCGAGCTGCTGCGCTGGGCCGAGATCGACCTCGGCGCCATCGCCGCCAATGTCGCCCAGCTGCGCTCGAGACTGAGTCCGGGCACCCGGCTGGCGGCAGTGGTCAAAGCCAACGCCTACGGTCACGGCGCCGTCGAAGTCGCCAGGGCGGCGCTCGGCGCGGGGGCGCAATGGCTCTGCGTAGCCACGGTAGGGGAGGCCATCCAGCTGCGGGAGGCGGGCATCGACGCGCCGGTGCTCAACATGGGACCGACGCGCGGAGGGGATGCCGGCATTGCGGCGTCGTCCAACGTCAGCTGCTGCGTCTACGACCGCGAGGGTGTTGAGCTCCTCGCCGCGGCCGCCGCCGCCGAGGGAAGAACGGTCGCTGTGCACCTGAAGCTGGACAGCGGGATGGCGCGCCTGGGTGCCCCCCCAGGGGAGGGACTGGAGCTGGCGCGTCTGATCGAGCGGACTCCGCGGCTGTCATTGGAGGCGGTCTGGACCCACCTGGCCGAGGCGGACGATCCTTCATCGGCGCGGACCGCCGAGCAGGTTGCCCGGTTCCTGGCCGAGGTCGACGGCCTCCGCCGCGCCGGCATCGAGCCGGCCATGCTCCATTGCGCCAACTCGGCGGCGGCGCTGCTCAACCCCGCCGCCCAGATGGACATGGTGAGGTGCGGGCTTCCGGTCTACGGCTACCTTTCGACTCAGGTCCCGGTGGACGGGATTTCACTCCGCCCGGCGATGACCTGGAAGTCGCGCGTGGTGGCGGTGCGCCGGCTGGCCGCGGGCGATCAGGTTGGATACGGCGGGACTTTCAGAGTCTCGCGACCCACACTGGCCGCCACCATCGCCCTGGGCTACGCCGACGGCTATCCCCGCCGGCTCTCCAACCGCGGCCGGATGCTGCTGGGGGGCCGGCCCGTGCCCGTGGTCGGACGGGTCAGCATGGACTTCACAACTCTCGACGTGACCGACGTCGATGCGCCATCGCTGGGCAACGAGGTGGTGGTGCTCGGGGCGCAGGCGGGTGCCTTTATCGGCGCTGACGAGCTGGCGGCTTCGCTGGAGACGATCCCGTGGGAGGTCCTCGCCACCGTAGGGCCGAGGGTGACTCGCGTCTTCATCCCCGTTAGTCAGCCCGGGGGAGGGTCCTGAGGGCCGCTTCCAGCCGGAACATCGCTTCGGCGTCGCTGAGGTCGATCGAGAGGATCCCGGCTGCCCGACGGAGCCGGTAGATCACGCTCTGGCGATGGCGGTGGACTGCCGCCGCCGTCTTGGACACCGAGCGGTTGGCGGCGAAGTAGTGGCGTAGCGTGTCCAGCAGCAGAGGCTCGTCTTCGAGCGGGGCGAGGATGGCGGCTTGCGATCGCGCCAGGCCGACCGGGTCGGACCGCAGCGCGGCGTAGGCATAGACCTTTACGTACTCAACCAACCGAGGCCTCTCGGCGGCCGGCATCTCGGCGCCCAGCCGCGCCGCCACCACCGCCTCCTCAACAGCCTGGCCCAGGGGAATGTCGTCGCTGGCGCCGGAGACCCCGAAGGCGACATTTTCGCCGGCAGCCGCCGCCTCGAGCGCGGCCACCAGCGGGTCGCGGGCCAGCAGCCACACCGCAACCCCTCCACGCTGGCCGACCACCGACCGCGGGAACCGGCCGCGCATCCGGCCGGCGACGTTGTCGGCGGTGCGTCGGGCGGTGGCGGGGTCGTGCTCGGCCACCGCGACCGCCAGGGCAACCCGGGGTCGCTCGACGGCTCGGGCCTCCACCCGGTCGGGCCCAGCCCGGCCGGCGATCAGCTCGTCGAACAGCGCTGACTCGTTGATCACGCTGGAGCGGGCCGACTCCTCGACCTGGCGCGCGTAGGCCTCGGCGATCCTGGAGCTGAGCTGGTCGATGTACTCGAAGACCTGGGCGGCGAGCGGCAGCATCAGCTCCGGCGGCGCCGCCGGCGGGTCGAGGCTGACCCGCATGGTCTCGTCCCAGCCGACCCGCAGGCCGATCCGCAGCGCGTGTAGCAGCGGCTCCAGCGGCTCGCCCAGCAGAGCGATGTTGCGGGCGATGTTCTGCACCACCATGATCTCGCGGCGACCGGGCGGCTGGCCGGTGGTGAGAATGCGCAGGAACATGCGGGTGGCCAGCCGGCAGCGCTGCAGCACCGGTTGGCCGTACCGAGCCGGGTCGCCGGCGTAGTGGGGCACCTCCGAGAGGATCGCCGCCTCCATGCGCTGCGAGATCTGGGAAACCTGGGTCCGAAGGCGACCGCCGAGGTCGGCGGAGAATCCCGCCGGGGCCTGCCTCGAGACTGCCTGTGCCACAGGCTAAGTCTTACATATGTAAGACGCAGCCCGTAAAACTTTCTTGGTTCAGGCGTACGGCGTATGCGGATTGTCGCAATAGACTCGAACCATGTCTGACGAGATGCTCTACGAACGACATTTCGAGCGCATGGAGCGGAACCGCTGGATGCTCACCCGGGACGTCCCCTGGGAGCAGCTGCAGCCGGAGCTCCTGCCCGAGGGTCTGCTGGAAGACCTGCGCTACATCTGCCTGACCGAGCTGTCGGCGCTCTACGCCACCGAGATGTTCATCCGCGACTTCTACGAGGACATCGACTTCTGCGCCTTCGTCTCGATCTGGTTCTACGAAGAGATGAAGCACTTCCTGACGATGAAGAAGTACATCAACAAGTGCGGCCTGCACCTGCCCGATCTCGACACCGAGCTGCCCAAGCTCCGTCTCAGCTTCGATCCCGGCCCGGCAGTCCAGACGATGACGATGCACTTCATCGGCGAGCACCGGCTGGCGCTCTGGTACAACAACTTCGCCGACAGCTTCGAGGAGCCGGTGCTGAAGAAGATCTTCCGCATCCTGGCCCAGGACGAGCTACGGCACGGCGCGGTGTACATGACCTACCTTAACAAGGCCGCCGGCAAGGATGAGGATGTTCTCCGCGAAGCGCTGATGATGTCGCTGTGGATGTTGCGCAGCAGCAAGGACAAGCCCAAACACCCGACGACGATTACCAAGCCTTCGGTGCTCGACATGCTCGAGGACCCCGATTACCTGGTGCGAATGATCTACACCTACACGCCCAAGTACGACGAGACAGAGATGAAGCAGACGGTGTTTGCCAACCTCTCCAAGTTCGCAGGCCAGAGCATCACCTCGGAGAAGGATCTGCTGGGCGTGCTCCGCAGTCTCAAACAACCCGACCAGGAGATGGTCGGGGCCCGGCCGCTCTAGCCCGGCAGGTTCCTAGCCAGGCAGGCCGGGGCTTGCCTGCCCTGTTACTCCTCGGGCGCGGGCGGTGGAGGTGGAGTTGGCGGATCGGGCGGGGGAGGCGCGGGCATGAACGGCAGCGCGTATGGTTCCGCAGGAGGCGGCTGGTCCTCCGCGGGCGCGGGCGGCGGGGCCGTCTGACTCAACGGCTCGGCGGGGCGGGGCGCCATCGGCTGGAGCTCGCCCGGCTGGGCGGTTGGGAAAACCGGCAGCCCGGCCGGCGCTGACTCCGGAGGATTTTCGGGCCCGACTTGGGCTGCGGCCGCCGGTGGCGGACCCGTCACGGGCTGGGCGGGCTCAGGCGGAGTTGCCCCAGGCTGGGATATTTCGGGCGGTGATGGCTCAGGCTGTGCCGGTGTTGGGGCGGCGGAGGGCGCGGAGTAGCTCTCGAAGACAGAGGCTTCCGCGTCGGTGGTGGGCGGAGGCGGGGGCGGAGCGGCTGGTGGTGGCTCCGCGGCAACCTGCGGCGGTGGGAGCGGGGCCTCAGGGCTGACCGCGGCGGCCGGCACGGCCGCCGCGGCGTAAGCCGGCTCGGGTGCTGGCGCCGGTGGAGCGGCCGGCATCGCCGGGGGCAGAGCCTCCTCCGGCACCACCGGCTGTGCCGTGGGCAGGTCCTCGGCGGTGGGATCGAGGAACTGGATCACATAAGTCCCGGCAAACGCATCGTGAATCGCCCGTTTGTCCTTGCCGAAGGCAACCATCAGGGCGCTTACCGGAGCCAGGATAAAGAACAGACCCTTGACCAGGAAACGCGCCATCGCGTGCCCGAATACCATGGTCCGAGCGTCGCGGTCGACAACCCTCAGGCTCATCAGGAGCTGCCCGGGGCTGCCGCCCAGGATGCTCCAGGTGCCGGCGAAGTAGAACAGGGACAGGATAAACAGGCCGCCGACGAGCCCGATCAATTGAGTCAGCTGGTCGTTGGAGTAGCGGCCGACGGCGCCGCCGATCATGTTCCGGATCAGGTCTGTCGCGAAGTTGCCCTGGGCGCCGCCCGAGGCCTTCGGCTGCCCCACCCAGAGATAGATGACCGGTACCACGACCACCCCCAGGATGAGCACGTCCACGATCAAGGCGATGAGCCTGGGGAAGAATCCACCGGGCTGGACCACGCGCTTGGGCGGGGTTGCCTGTGGCGCGATCGCGCTGCCGGCGGTTTGGCCCGCCACCAGAAGCCCGGGCGACGTCCGCAAAGCCTGCCCGCATTTCAGGCACTTGCGTTCGGCGCCGCTGTTGGCCCAACCGCAGCGCGGGCAGATGGTTTGCCAGGATTCGGGGCTCATGGCGGCATTCTCTCCTATACGAGAGGCCAGGGGAAGGACCAGTCACTGCGAGGCGACGGAAAGTAGCAGGGCTGCGACAACGCCTGGACCCGAAGCCGCAAGGCGTCGATCTCGCTCTGGTCCAGGAGCCCTGCCAGGGCTTGCATCAGCAGCGATCCTGGGTCGTCGAACTTGCCGGCGAGGCGAGCCACGGCTTGCCGGTCCCGAGCGGGCACCCGGCGGCCGGCGAAGTCCCAGATCACGGTCCGCAGCTTGGGCGCCGCGTGGAAGGTCAAACCGTGGTCGACCGCCCAGATACGGCCCTGGGCGTCCAGCAGGCAATGGCCGCTCTTGCGATCGGCGTTGTTGCAGAGGATGTCGAAGGTGGCGAGGCGCTTGAAGAATGCCTCGTTGTCCTCAAGCAACGTGAAGTAGTGCTGTGAGGGATCGTGATCGATGAAGAGCTGGAGAGAGCCCGGGCCGAGCGGGGCTTCGATTCGCATCACGGTGGGTGGTACCAGGTCCCACCCAAGTGCCTGGCTGAGCTCGTAGGCGGCGACCTCCCGCTTGTAAAGCGTCTCGTCGGGAAAATCATGGAGCGGCCGCTCACCACGAGCCGGCTTGTACACGGCAAGCGTCTCGGCCCCGCCGTCATCGTGTCCGAGCCGGACAAGAAAGGTCCGGTTCGACGAGTAGGGCAGCAGGCCGATGAGTTGCATTGGCCCCGCCCGGAGAACTTCCGGCGGGCCTAGAAGACGGGGCTCTTCCCGTTCTTTCGCGGGCAAAGATGGCCCTCGGGATCCATCGGCAGACCGCAGACCGGGCACAGCGGTCTTCCGGCGCTGACCAGCTCGAGCGCGCGGACTGAGAAGGCGATCATCTGCGCCGGCCGGACCCAGACGCGGGCGGTAGCCAGGTTCTCGGCCTCGGCCTCGGCGTCATCATCTTCGGCGGACTCCTGCGCCACCAGGACGATCATCTTGCGGTCAGGGTCGAGTCCCAGCCCCAACTGGCCGGCGCGCCAATCGGGCGCGACCGGCTGGCCCAGCTCCGCCGGGCTCTCTTCGGGGCCGACGTCCTCGCCCTGGAGGAGCTCAACCGCGCGCTCGGCGAGGGCCTGCACCTGCACCTTCTCGACCAGCATCGTGAGGCTGCGGTAGCCGTCGCGCGCCTCGATGTAGAAGGCCCGGTTGCCGGGGTCGCCGACCACCCCGACGGCGAGCGTTTCCACCGGGTCGAATTCGATTTCAGGGGCCATAAGAGTTAATTCTTGCGCGCCGGCGCACGACGGCGGGCCGGCACCAGCTCGCTCAGGTCGCCGGTGTGGTTCATCTTGATCAGCGCCGGCGCCGCGCCACCAAGAAGAATCGCCGTGACAGATGCCGGGCTGATCGCCAGGCGCTGGAACATGTCCAGGTGCAGCCCGGTCAGGTGCGCGACGGCGAACTTGATCATGTCGCTGTGCGAGAACACCGCGACAGTCTCTCGCGCGTGCGCATTGGCGATGCCCTCAAGGCTGCCAACAATACGCGCCTGCGCCTCGCGGACGGCCTCCCCCCCCGGGAAGCGGGCGTCAGCCGGACGGAGCTGGACCCGCTTCCAGAGATCGGTCCGGCGTAGTTGTTTGAATTCCTGGCCGGCCCAGTCGCCGTAGTCCACCTCGGAGAGCCCGGCTTCCTGGCGAACCTCGATCTGGCGATCAGCCGCGAGCGGGGCGGCGGTCTCGACGGCCCGCTCCAGGGGACTCGAGTAGATCGCGGCTATGGGTATGCCGTGGAGGAGCTCCACCAGCCCGGTTGCCTGAGCTTGGCCCTTGGGGCTGAGGTGGACCCCGGGCCGGCGCCCGACCAGCTGCTTGGAGGTCAGGTCGGTGATGGCGTGGCGGATCAGGAGTAGGAGCACAGCGCAAGGCTACCCGGTTGTCACCGACTTGGGACCTGGCAGCGCCGGGACTCGAAAATCCGGTCGTCACATTGGGAAGAACGCCGCGGCGATCGCGGTTACCGATGTGTATCCAGGTCCCGTATCGGCTACACGACGGGACGGGGTTGAAAACGAAGATGGAAAAGACGATCAACGAATTCAGGGATCAGCACGCGCTGCTACTGACGGAGATCCGGCGCCTCCAGGAGGAGGATCCGGACGACACCAAGGTGGCGCGCAAGCGCGAGCTTCGAAGCATCCTCAAAGTGGTTGCCCGGAGCTACCTGCGCGAAGCGCTCGACCCGGAGATAACCGAGGAACAGCTCAGCGATTGGCTGGTCCGGCTGGAGGCCGCTTAGCCGACCGAAGCGGGCCGTAGACTCTGGTGTGGCCCGAGAGAAGCTGACCCGCGCCGAGCAGCGCTACAACTATGGCCTGGCGATCGGAATCGTCGGCGTTGTCATCCTCCTGATCGTCATATCGCCGAGAGTGGTGATCGACGGAAGTGACGTTCCCGTGCTAGTCGTCGCTGTGCTGGCGGGAGCGTTCCTTTTCGGGCTCGGCCAGATGATCATCGGCATCAGCCGCCGCCGTCGCTACCTGCGCTCACTGGCGGACCAAGAGCAACCTTCGAGCTAACGCGGGAGCCGGCCCGGGGGTTCAGAATTGGTCCGGCGTCGGCGTTTATGACGCCTCGACGAGGGTATAACCGGATCAATCGCAGCGACCAGGTGGCTGCGTCGACACTGACTGAATGAAACATCAAGGGAGTAGATAGCAAGCATGGCCAAGGCAGTAGGAATAGACCTCGGAACCACCAACTCCGTCGTCGCCGTGATGGAAGGCGGAGAGGCGGTCGTCATACCCAACTCCGAGGGTGGACGTACCACGCCGTCGGTGGTCGCATTCGCCAAGGGCGGAGAGCGCCTGGTCGGCACCCTGGCCCGGCGCCAGGCCGCTGTCAACCCCGAGAACACCGTCTACTCGATCAAGCGTTTCATGGGCCGGCGCTCGAGCGAGGTCGACTCCGAGCGCAAGATCGTGCCCTACAAGGTCGTGTCCGGCAAGGACGATCGCGCCGAGGTCGAGGTCGCCGGTGAGACGTTCACTCCCGAACAGATCTCAGCGATCGTTCTCCAGAAGCTCAAGTCCGACGCCGAGGCCTACCTGGGGACCAGCGTCAAGGACGCGGTGATCACGGTGCCGGCGTACTTCAACGACGCGCAGCGGCAGGCGACCAAGAACGCCGGCGAGATCGCCGGGCTCAACGTCATCCGGATCATCAACGAGCCCACCGCCGCGTCGCTGGCGTATGGGCTGGACAAGAAAGCCAACGAGAAGATCCTCGTATTCGACCTCGGCGGCGGGACGTTCGACGTCTCCGTCCTGGAGGTTGGTGAAGGCGTCTTCGAAGTCAAGTCGACCAACGGCGACACCCATCTTGGTGGTGACGACTACGACCGTCGCATCGTCGACTGGGTTGCTGACGAGTTCAAGAAGGACCAGGGTATCGACCTGCGGACCGACCGCCAGGCCCTGCAGCGGCTCACCGAGGCGGCCGAGAAGGCCAAGATCGAGCTCAGCTCGCGACAGGAAACCGACATCAACCTGCCCTTCGTGACGGCCGACGCGTCGGGTCCGAAGCACCTGGACATGAAGCTGAGCCGCTCCAAGTTCGAGCAGCTGACCGAGGACCTGACCGCGCGCTGCAAGGGGCCCTTCGAGGCAGCCCTCAAGGACGCCGGCCTCAAGGCGTCGGAGATCGACGAGGTGATCCTTGTCGGTGGCTCGACCCGCATGCCCGTGATCCAGGATCTGGTCAAGGGCTTCACCGGCAAGGATCCCCACCGTGGTGTAAACCCCGATGAGGTGGTGGCAATGGGCGCCGCCATCCAGGCGGGCGTGCTCCAGGGCGACGTCAAGGACGTGCTGCTGCTGGACGTCACCCCTCTGAGCCTTGGCATCATGACCGAGGGCTCGGTCAACACCGTGATGATCCCGCGCAACACGACCATCCCCACCAGCAAGAACGAGACGTTCTCGACAGCGTCGGACAACCAGCCGAGCGTTGAGATCGTTGTCCTCCAAGGCGAGCGGCCGCTGGCGCGCGACAACAAGGAGCTGGGGAAGTTCACGCTCGACGGGATCGCCCCGGCGCCGCGCGGCGTGCCCCAGATCGAGGTCGCGTTCGACATCGACGCCAACGGCATCATCAACGTCCACGCCAAGGACCGGGCGACTGGCAAAGAGCAGAAGGTGACCATCACCGGCTCGACCACGCTCGACAAGGGCGAGGTCGACAAGATGGTCAAGGAGGCCGAAGCGAACGCCGCCGAGGACGCCCGCAAGCGCGAGGAGATCGAGGCGCACAACCACCTCGACGGTCTGATCTACCAGGTCGAGAAGTTCATGCGCGAGAGCGGCGACAAGGTGCCCGCGGACATCAAGGGCGAAGTCGAAGGCAAGCTGCCCTCCGCCAAGGAAGCGCTGGAGAGCAACGACACCACCCGGATGCAGGAGGCCTTCAAGGACCTCTCCGAGTCGTACCAGAAGGTCGGCTCGGCGATGTACGAGCAGGCCCCGGCGGCCGACGGCGCCTCCGCTGACGGCGCCGCCGACAAGGAAGGCGAGGAAGCCGAGGGTGAGGTCGTGGACGCGGAGTTCAAGGAAGTCTAAGAGTCCGCGCCTCTGGCGCGGAGCCACGGTAAGGAGGCTGCCAGCTGGTCAATATAAGTCGCCTGTGCGCCGACGGTTACTGGTCCAGTAGCCACAGATAACGGTCGGGTCTACGATCGTTCCACGATGATCGGGTCAAACTCCCCGCTGGAGTTCGGCGCACATCCCTTCGTCGATCGCCTGTCAGCGTCGAGCAAGGCTCTCGCGAACAGCGTCGAAGTCGACTACGAGCCTGGTCAGGTTATCTACCAACCTGGCGATCCTGATCTGATCGAGATCCTGGCTTCTGGGTTCGCGCGGACGTTCCTATCCTCGCCTGATGGACGGCAAACCACCGTCCGCTATGTTCACCGAGGCGAGCTGATGGGAGGCTTGCTGGCCACGGGGGCCATCTTCGAGGGCAGCACTCAGATCACTGTCAGTTCGAAGGCGCTCCGACTCGACGCCCGGACCGTGCGCAAGCAGGTTGAGATTGACGGCGAGCTCGCTAAGGCGATGACGGCTGAGTTGGCCATTCGATACGCGCACATCATCCGAACACTTTCCGTTCATCTCTTTGGCACGATGCTTCAGCGGATTGCTTTTGACCTCTTGGAGCGCGCTTGCCGAGAGCAGTTGGCACACGGAACCTTGGAGGTACGCGCTTCTCATGACGAGATAGCCAACGGGATCGGCTCGGTGCGACAGGTGGTGAGCCGAGGATTGAGCGACCTGCGCGAGATGGGATTGGTGGCGACGGGACAACGGCGCATCCAAATCCTGGAGCCTGCCCGTCTGGAGGAGCTGGCGGTCGCGGCGGTGCAGTAGGAAGGCCGCCGCGACCTATCATGGCGCCGCGGACCTCGATGTCGCGAGCAGGACGCCATCCGTCCGCTCACCTAAGGCAGCTCGCGCTTATCGCCGATGACGACGGTCGCGTCGAACTCTTCGGACGTAGCCACCCGGGGCAACAGGCCGGCGGCCGCGAAGACCGAGGCCGCCATTGGGGCCTGGCGACGGCTGGTCTCGATGAAGAGGTGGCCGCCCGAGGCCAACCAATCGGGCGCTGCTGAGGCCACCAGTCGCACCACGTCCAGGCCGTCTGGACCGCCGTCGAGCGCAGCTCTGGGCTCGTATATACGGGCCTCTCGCGGCAACATGCCGATCTCCTCTGTGGGGACGTAGGGAGTGTTCGCCATCAGGATGTCCACCCGGCCTCGCAGACATGCCGGCAGCGCGTCGAACAGGTTGCCCTCATACACGCTGCCGCCGATCGGTCCGACGTTCCTGCGGGCGCAGCCAACCGACACCGGATCGATATCCGCGGCGTGTAGTTCGATTCGATCAACCGACGCCGCCAGTGCGACGCCCAGGGCGCCTGAGCCGCAGCACATGTCAACCACAACTGCTCCCGGCGGCGCGAGTGAGGCGGCGTGGCGCACCAGGAACTCGGTCCGCCAGCGGGGCACGAAGACGCCCGGGTCGATGGCCACCCGGATGCCGCAGAAGTCCGCCCAACCGAGGACCTGCTCGAGCGGCAACCCGGCGACCCGCAGTGCCACCATCTCGTCGAGCTCCGCGGGCGTCCGTGCGGCGGCGACCAGAAGTTCGGCCTCGTCCTCGGCAAAGACGCAGCCGGCGGCGCGAAGCCGGTTGGTCACGATAGTTGTCGTACCCGGTGATGGAGGAGCTGACATCGAACCTATTGGTCAGGCTCCAGTGCCACCGGGACCCGATCGAGGTGGATGCCGAAGAGCCGCTGATATGCATCCAGGATCAGGTCGTCGGATTCCAGGGTCGATTCGCTCCGCTGCGCACCGACCGTCTCGATCAGCCTGTCGCCGCTCAAGGTCACCCTGCCCTGCGCCGTCAACATCGTGCACACCAGCGACTGCCGGAAATGGGACTGAGGAGACGTCTGCTGCCACCAGCACATCGGCTCGAATTCGTCGATTCGGCGCGGGCGGAGGTCCAGCCGGTATTGCGCCTTCCCGTCCTGCGAGACATCCAGGTCACCGAAATCGAAGTCTGACAGCCGGAAAACGCCGGCTGGGTCGGGCTGATCCTCACGAGAGCCGAGCCTCAGCGGGAACGTGCTGAAGCTACCGAAGCCGACGTCCACCAGCCAAGGCTCATCCAGCTCGACTCGCAGAGCAAGGTGGTCGAAGGGAGGGCCGGGGCCGTCCGGGCCGAAAGGTTGCGCCTGCAGCATCTTCACTTCGTATCCGAGCGCGGTAAGAAGTAGAGCGAAGGCTCCGTTGAGCTCGTAGCAAAAGCCTCCGCGGCGGCGATCTATCAGCTTTTCGAGCAACTCCTCAGGACTCAGCGAGATCGGCTCGCCGAGATGAATGCTGAGGTTCTCGAACGGGACCGAGATCAGGTGGCTGCGCTGCAGTTCGCGCAAAGCGGCGAGATCGGGCTGCGATGGGGCGTGCTGGCCGATCCTGGCGAGGTACTCGGCGACACGCGAATCGGTTAGCCGAGTCATACGGCGATCGATCGCCGGGACATCGAATTCAAGGTCGGAGAATGTCCAGGGCGTAGAGAATCGCATCGTACAGGCTGTGGCCGACCACCAGTGGCAGGAGCCGTCGCCGGATGGCGTATGTCCAGGTTACCAAGGCACCGAAGGCGATGACCGACAGTACTCCAGACCCGTAATAGATGTGGTACGAGGCTCGTAGCGTGACGCTCGCTATCGACGCACGGCGAGTCGACCATCCCAGCTGTTCCAGTCGATGTACGAAGTACCCAAGGACCACGGTTTCCTCGATCAGACCTGCGCCAATACTTCGTACGACCGCGTAGACCAGGAATATCTTCGGGACATACGCTCCGATGGGAATGCGGAAATTGAAAGGCAGCCCAGCCATCGAAATAAGGCGCACGGTCAATGGGCCCAAAACCAAGAACCCGACCGTATAGAGGACGCCGGTGCCGACCTGGCGCCAGGGGTTGCGGAAGTCAAGCCCGATAGCGCGGAGTGATTCGCCTGAGCGGTGCAGCAGGTACGTCACAAGAAGGAATGGGGCGAAGGCTGAGACGAAAACGAGCAGGTCCAGGGCCATGCTGAGCTCTGGCCGGCCAGGGTCAATCAGCTCGAAGCGCGCCGGGGGGCGGCCCGCTGACCAGTTGCAAAGTTGCATTGGCAATCGCCGACGTCACGTAGCCCAGCGGGAAGATCGAGAGGACGACGACAACTTCGAACATGATTGTTCGGCGGCTGAGTGGGCCCGCGGGCTCGACCTCGCCGTCCGGTGCGCTGAGCCCCTTAGTCGCTCTCGCAATCACCGGCTCATGGTATGCGCCAAACCGGTGAAGGTCTGCGCAGAACCGAACAGTCGACATCGGGTTTTTCGGCTCCGGCTGACGGGTATACCTGAACCAAGATGAGACCGGATAGGTTTACTGAAAAATCGCAGGAGGCCCTCCAAGCCGCGCAGGAACTGGCCGAAGGTTTGCAGCAGCAGGCCATCGAGCCGGAGCACCTGTTGCTGGCGCTGCTGGACCAGCCCGACGGCATCGTCCGGCCCATTCTGCAAAAGCTGGAGGCGCCGCCCGATGACGTCGCTGGGCGGCTGAACGAGGAGCTCGCCAAGAAGCCCAAGGTTTCGGGCGTCAACGAGCAGGCATTTGTGTCCAGCGACCTCAAGAAGGACCTCGACGCGGCCTGGTCGGAGATGCAGAAGCTCAAGGACGAGTACGTCTCGACGGAGCACCTGCTGCTCGGACTGCTCGCCGGCAAGAGCCGGGCGGCGGCCATCTTGCGCGAGTCCGGTGTCGACCACGACGCGGTCTACAAGGCGCTGGCGGACCTTCGTGGAAGCCAGCGGGTGACCGACCCGAACCCGGAGGGCAAGTACCAGGTCCTGGAGAAGTACACGCGCGATCTGACGGCGCTGGCACGCCAGGGCAAGCTCGACCCGGTCATCGGCCGGGATGAGGAGATCCGGCGGGTGATCCAGGTCCTCTCCCGGCGCACCAAGAACAACCCGGTGCTGATTGGCGAGCCGGGCGTCGGCAAGACCGCCATCGCCGAGGGCCTGGCCCAGCGGATCGCCAACGGCGACGTCCCCTCCACGCTCAAGGACAAGCGCGTTGTGGCCCTGGACCTGGGGTCGCTGATCGCGGGCGCCAAGTTCCGTGGCGAGTTCGAGGATCGGCTGAAGGCGCTGCTCAAGGAGGTCGAGAGCGCTTCCGGCGAGGTCATCCTTTTCATCGACGAGCTCCATACCCTGGTCGGGGCGGGCGCGGCCGAGGGCGCCATGGATGCATCCAACATGCTCAAGCCGGCGCTGGCCCGCGGCGAGCTGCGCGCCATCGGCGCGACCACGCTCGACGAGTACCGCAAATACATCGAGAGGGACGCCGCCCTGGAGCGCCGATTCCAGCCGGTCTTCGTGGAGCAGCCCACCGTGGAGGACACCATCTCCATCCTGCGCGGTCTCAAGGAGCGCTACGAGGTCCACCACGGGATCAAGATCAAGGACTCCGCTCTGGTGGCCGCGGCGGTGCTCTCCAACCGCTACATCACGGACCGCTTCCTGCCCGACAAGGCCATCGACCTTGTCGATGAGGCGGCCAGCCGGCTGCGGATCGAGATCGACTCCATGCCCGCCGAGCTCGACGAGGTGGAGAGGCAGATCCGTCAGCTGGAGATCGAGAAGCAGGCGCTCAAGAAGGAGAAGGACGCCGCCTCCAAGACGCGACTGCAGAACCTGGAAAAGGAGCTGGCCGCGCTCAACGAGAAGTCCCAGGGGCTGAAGGCCCACTGGGAGCAGGAAAAGGCGGTTATTGAGGGCATCCGCAAGATCAAGGCGGAGATCGACGAGACCAAGACCGAGGCCGAACGGGCCGAGCGCGCCGCCGACTTTGGCCGCGCCGCCGAGCTCAAGTACGGTCGGCTGACCCAGCTCGAGAAGGAGCTGCAGGAGCAGTCCCAGAAGCTGGTCGAGCTGCAATCCGACCGCAAGATGTTGAAAGAAGAGGTAGACGAGGAGGACATCTCTGAGATCGTCTCGCGCTGGACTGGGGTGCCGGTGTCGCGGATGCTTGAGAGCGAGATGCAGAAGCTGCTCCGGATGGAAGATCGGCTGCACGACCGCGTGATCGGCCAGGACGAGGCGATTGCCGCCGTGGCCAACGCGGTCCGGCGGGGGAGGGCAGGGCTATCCGACCCCAACCGGCCCGTCGGGTCTTTCATCTTCCTTGGCCCCACCGGCGTCGGCAAGACCGAGCTGGCTCGAGCGCTGGCCGAGTTCCTCTTCGACGACGAACAGGCGATGGTGCGCCTCGACATGTCGGAGTACATGGAGAAGCACACCGTCTCGCGCCTGGTCGGCGCCCCGCCCGGCTACGTCGGGTACGACGAGGGCGGCCAGCTGACGGAGGCGGTGCGACGCCGGCCGTACTCGGTGGTGCTCTTCGACGAGATCGAGAAGGCCCACCCGGACGTGTTCAACGTCCTTCTGCAGATCCTTGAAGACGGGCGCCTGACCGACGGTCAGGGTCGCACCGTCGACTTCAAGAACACCATCGTGGTCATGACGAGCAACATCGGGTCTCACCTGATCCAGGAATTGGGCTCCGATGAGGCCAAGACCCGCGCGGCGGTGATGGAAGCGCTGCGGCAGAGCTTCCGCCCGGAGTTCCTCAACCGCGTCGACGACGTGATCATCTTCCACTCGCTCAGCAGGGAGCAGCTGCGAGGGATCGTCGAAATCCAGCTGCAGGGACTGCGGGGCCGCCTGGCCGATCGGAGTCTCGGCCTCGAGGTCACTGACAGCGCCAAGGACAAGCTGGCAGAGGAGGGCTACGACCCGGTCTACGGTGCGCGCCCGTTGAAGCGAACGATTCAGCGCCTGCTGCAGGACCCGCTGGCGATGCGGATCCTGGAGGGAGAGTTCCACGAGGGCGACACCATCAAGGTCGACGGCAAGGGCGGCGATTTGCGCCTCACGCGCTTGGCCGGGCCCGCCATGGTGTCCGCCGACCCGGAGCCGGCCTCGGCCTAAAGCGTCGCCCTGCTGTGAGGGGCGTCGCAAAGCTTGATATTTCGGCATGCCTTTGGCAAAATTTAGGCATGCCTCAAATCTCTGAGCGGCGCACCGATGGCATGGGCGACTCCCGGGCCGCGCAGGACTATGTCAAGGCCATCTACGTGCTCCAGACCGAGGTCGGCCGGGCGACGACGCTTGCCCTCGCCGTCAAGCTCGGCGTCAAGCCGGCGTCGGTGACCGAGATGGTCAAACGACTTGCCGACGACCCGGGCGGGCCCTTCTTGACCCACACGCCGTACCACGGCGTGGCCTTGACTCCACGAGGGGAGGCGCTGGCGCTGGAGATGATCCGCCACCACCGGCTCATCGAGCTCTTCCTGACCGAGCACCTGGGGATGCCCTGGGAGGAGGTTCACGCCGAGGCTGACCGGCTGGAGCATGTGATCTCCGAACGTCTTGAGGAGTTGATCGCCGCCAAGCTCGGCCAGCCGCTCCACGACCCGCATGGGCACCCGATCCCGGGCCGCGACCTGACCATGGACGTGCCCGACGACGTCGCCGTCAGCGCCATGGCCGGCGGGGACGCCGGCACCGTCAGCCGCGTCTCCGACGCCGACCCGGCGCTGCTGCAATACCTCCAGAGCCTGCGGCTCATCCCCGGCGCGCGCCTGTCGGTCGAATCGGTGGCCCCATTCGGAGGCGTGGTGACGGTTCGGGTCGGCCGCGAGATCCACGCGCTTGGCGCCGAGGTGGCCCAGATGGTGCGTGTCAAGGTGGACGGGACGGCCTGATGGCGAGAGCGATCAGCGACCCCACCGCCTTACCGGCCCCGGTCATCCCTGAAGATGGGCTCCTCACGCCTGAGGACATCCGGCGTTCCGGAGACCGCCACCGCGTCGTTGAAGCGCGCCGGCTGAACCGGCGTTTCGGGCTCCTCTGGCTGCTTGTCGGCCCGGGCATCCTGGTCATGCTGGGCGAGAACGACGGCCCCAGCATGCTGTCCTATGCCGCCAGCGGGGCCGCCTACGGGATCGGTTTCTTCCTGCCTTTCATCCTGGTCACCTTCGCCGCGGCGGTGGTGGTGCAGGAGATGGCGATGCGCGTTGGTTCGATCACCCACCGCGGCTTCGGGGAGCTGATCTTCCAGCGCTTCGGGCCCTTCTGGGGATGGGTCTCGGCCGGTGACCTGGGATTCACCAACCTGGTGACTCTGATCACCGAGCTCATTGCTGTGCGCGTCGGCATGTCCTTCTTCGGCATACCGCCGATGGTGGCCGTGGGCGCCGGCCTTGGCTTGATCGTCTTCAGCGTGGCGGGCGGTCGTTACTGGCGGTGGGAGCGGGCCGCCCTGGGACTGGCCGCCTTCAACCTGCTGTTCCTGGCCGCGGCGATCTTGAGCCGTCCGGATCCGGGCGCGATCGCCAAAGCGTTCGCCACCTGGCAGCCCCTCCCCGGCGGCTCTTTGCAGCTCTTCCTGCTGCTACTGGCGTCGAATATCGGCGCCACGGTCACGCCCTGGATGCTGTTCTTCCAGCAGAGCGCCTCGGTCGACAAGGGCATGACGCCGCGTGACATCCCCGAGGGCAGGATCGACACCCTTCTCGGCGGGATCCTGGCGGCGATCACGGCGTGCGCCACCCTGGTGGTGGCGTCGGCGCTGTTCGTCAATCACGTCGACGTGAGCCACTTCCAGGCCGGCGCAGGTTTTGCCGAAGCGCTGCGCCCGATCAGTGGCTACCCTGTGGCCGCGCTCTTCGCGCTGGGGTTGATCGAAGCCGGGGCGCTGGCGACCATGACAATCTCCGCCAGCACCGCGTACGCCTTCGGCGAGGCCCTCGCCGGCCCTCACAGCTTCAATCGAAGGCTGGCCGAGGCGCCCAGCTTCTACGGCTTCAACCTGGGGGCGGCGCTCCTGGCCGGGGCGATCGTGCTGATCCCCGGCGCGCCGCTGCTGTCGATCACTCTCAACGCCAACCTGCTGGCGGTGGTCCTGATGCCGGCGGCGCTGGCCTTCCTGCTCCTGCTGGCCAACGACCGTGAGCTGATGGGCCCCCAGGTCAATCCCCGGCTGCTCAACTTCGCGGGGGTGGCGATCGCGTTCCTGGTCGGCCTGGCCGGCACCTCCTACGCGGTGGTGGCGTTTATCAACACCGTCACCGGGCACGCGTTGCGATGAACCGCGATATCCACCGGCAGCACATCTACGTTGGCGAACCCGACGAGGACCTTATCGAATCGCTGGAGCCTGACCAGCTGGTCAGCGTGATGGACCTGCCGGTGGCACGGCGCCGCTTCAGCCGCAGGCTGTCGATTGGGCTGTGGGCCTTGCGGCTGTTCCTGTTCGGTGTCGCGGGGTTGGTGATCTACGTCTTCGCCGCCGGCGTTGCTCGAGGCGGTGGCTAACTATGGGCAGCGGCTAGCGATGGGTCGGCGCTAGCGATGGGTGGCGGTACGCGGTTTGCCTTCGAGGCGCAGTCGCGCCTGGCCGCGGCGCCAGAAGAAGTCTGGGCGGCTGTCACACGCCCGCAGGTCCTCAATGACGAGCTCGGACCATGGTTTCGCGTGCCGATCCCGGCGGCCGCTCGCGACCTGCGCATCGACACGGCGCCGATAGGAATACGGATTGCTCGGGCGTGGGTCTTGCTCCTGGGCGTTCTACCGGTCGATTACGACGACCTGACGCTGGTCAGTGTCGGGCCGGGGATGCAGTTCCACGAGCGGTCGCCGATGCTCAGCTGCAGTGTTTGGGAGCACCGCCGCTCGGTAGAGCCTAGACAGTCCGGAAGCCTGATCACGGACCGGATCAGCTTCGAGCCACGCTGGTTTATGAGTGGCCGACTCTACCTGGCGATTGTGCGATTGATCTTCAGCCACCGCCACCGGCGCCTTGGACAGAGGTTCGGAACCGTCTAGGCCTACCCGCCGAGGCTGATCACCGTGCGCAGCTGCTCCCCCTTGCGCATGGCGTCGAAGGCCTCGTTGATACGGTCCAGGGGCAGGGTCTGGGTGACCAGCTTTTTCAGGTTGATGCGGCCGACGCGGTCCAGCTCGAGGATCGCCGGAAAGTCCCGGGCCGGCCTGGCCGACCCGTACCAGCAGCCGCGGACCTGCTTCTCGCCCATGATCATGAAGAAAGTCTTGACCGCAAGCTCGGTGTCAAGGCTGGGGACGCCGACCAGGACGGTGCGGCCGCCGTCGCGGGTCATCTCGTAGGCCTGGCCCTGGAGGGCGCCGCGGCCGACGGCTTCGAAGGCGACGTCAGCACCGTGGCCGTCAGTCAGCGCCTTGACCGCGTCCACCGCACCGTCGCCGGCTTCCAGAGCGTCAGTCGCGCCGAAATCCAGCGCCGCCTGGCGGCGCGATTCGACAGGGTCGATGGCGATGATCCTGCCGGCGCCGGCGACGACGCTGCCCTGGATGATGCTCAGTCCGACGCCGCCGCACCCGATGACCGCGACCCGCTCGCCTGGCTGCACCCTGGCGGTGTGGATGGCGGCGCCGATGCCGGTGGTGACGCCGCAGCCGACCATCGCCGCCACATCGAACGGAACATCATCGGGGATCGCGACGACCGCCGTCTCGCGCAGCACCGTGCTCTCGGCGAAGGTGGCGGCGTTGAGGCCGTGGAAGATCTCCTCGCCTCCGATCTTCAGCCGCGACGTGCCGTCGTCCATGCTCCCGAATGTGGCCATGCCGCTCCGACACAGCTGCGGCTGGCCGCGGAGGCAGAAGAAGCACTTCTCGCAGGTGGCCACCCAGGAGACGATGACGTGGTCGCCCTCCTTCACCCGTGTGACTCCTGGCCCCACAGCCTCGACGATGCCGGCGCCCTCATGGCCCGCCACCATCGGCAGCCGGAAGGGGATCACGCCATCGATCACCGAAAGGTCCGAGTGGCAGACTCCGCTGGCCTGCATCCGGACCCGGACCTCTCCAGCATGTGGCTCGTCGATTTCTACGTCGGTTACGTCGAGGGGCTCGTTGAGGTTGTGCAGGACGGCTGCGCGCAATGAAGGGTCCTCCTCAGCTTGTCGTCGTGGGGCGGCTGACGGGTCGCGGCTCCGGCTTCAGGACTACTGCCTCCACGCCGTCGGCCGTGATTCTCTCATCTTGGAACGCGGTTCCGCTTCGGCAAACGCCGTCGCAAGCAGTCATAGCTCACTTGCATCATAAATTATGACGATGGTAAGCTACTGTCGATGTCGTCGCCTCTGCCTCACGTCGAGAGCCATCCACTGAGGGCGTTCTCCGATGGCCTGCTGGCCAGCACCGGGTTCTTGCTGGCGATGGTGGGGGCCGAGTCGCGACGACGCTGGGTGCGCTCCCTCGAGCGCTGGGAGCTGCGGCCGTCCCATTTTGGCGCTCTCATGATTCTCGGCCAGGTTGAATCAATCGGCCAGCAGGAGCTGGGAAACCTGATCGGCATCGATCCTCGCAACCTGGTGCCGGTCCTCGACCTCCTCGAGGCGCGAGGCCTGGCTCGCCGTGAGACCGATCCCGCCGACCGGCGCCGCCACGCCGTGCGAGTGACCGCCCGGGGGAGACAGCTGCTGGGCAAGCTTCACCAGAGCGGAGCGACCGCCGAGGCCGAATTGCTGCACGCGCTCGATCCCAAACAGCAGGCAGCCCTGCGCGACCTGCTGCTCAAACTGGTGCCCACCGTCTCCGCCAAGGATTGATGCCCCCGAACCGCCGACCACCCACGAGGACAGCTGAATGATCGAGACCCACGGACTACGCCGCACCTTCAAGAGCCGGCAAGGCGATGTCGAGGCCGTTGCCGGTGTAGACCTCAAGGTAGAGAAGGGCGAGATATTCGGCTTCCTCGGCCCCAACGGCGCCGGCAAGACGACCAACCTGCGGATGCTGGCCACCCTGCTGCCGCCGAGCGGCGGCGAGGCCACCGTGGCCGGAGCCGACCTGCTCAAGGAGCCGGCCAAGGTTCGCGAGCGGATCGGCTACGTCAGCCAAGTGGGCAGCAGCGCTCCCGAGGTTCCCGGCCGCACCGAGCTGGTGATGCAGGGCCGCCTGTACGGCATGAGCAAACACGAGGCGCAGGCCCGAGCTCAGGAGCTGCTGACCTCGCTGGAGCTCGAGGATTGCGGCGACCGCATCACCAAGACCTATTCCGGCGGCCAGAAGCGCCGCCTGGATATCGGAATCGGGCTGATGCACCTCCCGGGGCTGCTGTTCCTGGACGAGCCCACGACCGGGCTTGACCCCCAGAGCCGCGCTCGGATGTGGGACGAGGTGCGCCGCCTGCGCGAGAACGGCACCACGGTGTTCCTGACCACGCACTACCTGGAGGAGGCCGACGCCCTTTGCGACCGCCTCGCCATCATCGACCACGGCAAGATCGTCACCGAGGGCACACCAGACGAGCTCAAGCGCCAGGTCGCCGGCGACGTGATCACCGTCGGTGTCGGAGAACAGCATGAGGCGGCCCTGGCGCTGCTGAGCCATCAGCCCTACGTGCGCGAGGCCAGCGTCGAGGAGGGGGAGCTGCGCCTCTACGTCGATCGCGGCGAGACCGCGATGCCCCAGCTGTTGCGCTTGCTCGACGGCGCCGGCATCGAGCTGGCGACGATCGCCCTGTCGCGTCCCAGCCTTGACGACGTATTCCTTCGCCAGACCGGTCGCTCCCTCCGGGAAGCGGCGTAAAGGAGAGAGATGAAGCTGCTTCGCGACACCTGGCTGATGTTCCAGCGCTACCTGGAGATCCTTCTTCGCAACCCAGCCTGGGTTGTCATCGGCGTGCTACAGCCGGTGATGTACCTGGTGCTGTTCGCGCCGCTCTTGAAGTCGATGGCGGCGACCCCCGGCTTTCCGCCCGGCGGCGCCTACAACGTCTTCGTGCCCGGCCTGCTGATCCAGCTGGGCCTCTTCGGCGCCAGCGGAGTTGGCTTCGGCCTGATCGCGGAGCTCCGCGCCGGCGTCATCGAGCGCTTCAGGGTCACCCCCGTGACCCGCTTTGCTCTGCTGCTGGGGCGCGCCCTTCGCGACATCCTCACTCTGGTGGTACAGGGATTGATCCTGCTGCTGCTGTCGATCCCGTTCGGACTTCAGACCAGCATCGCGGGAGTGGTGGTGCTGTTGGCACTGGTCGCCCTGATCGGGCTCGGGATGGCCTCGATCGCGTATGCCTGTGCGCTGTGGCTGCGCAGCGAGGACGCCTACGCCCCCCTGGTGTTCAGCGTCAGCCTTCCGCTGCTGCTGCTCTCAGGGGTCTTGCTGCCGTTGCAGCTGGCACCAGCGTGGTTGCGGAACATCGCCGCACTCAATCCGCTGTCCTACGCGGTGCAGGCCGGCCGCGATCTGTTCAACGGCCACAGCGGCGACCCCGACGTCCTCAAGGGACTGGTCATCATGGCGGTGCTGGCGGTGGTTGGGATCTGGGTCGGCTCACGGGCCTTTAGCCGGGCGGTCGCCTAGCCACAGGACCGGCGGCGGGGCCGGCCGTCGCGCTAACCGGCGTATCGAGCAGGACCCGCTGCCATAGCCAGCTGGCCGCAAACGCGACCACCAGCCCGCCGCCGACATCGGCGAGATAGTGCTGATGGACCAGCTGGGTCGACGCGATGACAACGATCGCCCAAACCGCAGCCACCCATCCGGCGCGTCGATCGAAGCGCCACCAGTGAATCGCCAGGATGGTCGAAATCGAAACGTGGAGACTAGGGAAGTCGTTGTAAGGGTTGTCGCCGCGGTAGACGCCGCGCAGCAGCTGCGACAAGAGGTCGTCGCCGCTCACAACCGGTCGCGCCACATAACTCTGCACCAGGAAGTAGAACGCGTAACTGACAAGGAAGGCTGTGATCATCGACAAGGCCGCCGAGTCGTAGACCCGGATCCGGAAGAACAGGAAGATGACGAGGGTGACGTAGGTCACCGGGTTCAGTGAGATGTAGGGGATCACGAAAGCCCTGACCAGCGGCATTGCCTGGTCCAGGGGTGTGCGCAGGAAGAGGACGTTGGGGCCGTGGTTGAGGGCGTCGTAGACAAGGCTGACCAGAAATACCGCCAGCGCCAGCACCAGTGCGACGGCGGCCTGGCGCCGGCCCGCCCCCAGGACCCCACGCCTCAGCTCCCCGCGAAGCCAAGTCATGACGACATCGTAGTTGGCGCCGGCGCCCCCGGGGCTGCGGAGAGCCCGCCGGCGGGGAATCCGCGCTAGGCCGCCGGTTTGAGGTGAGCCAGCTTGCGAACCAGTGCCCGGATCCTGGCGATCGTTCCGATCTTGGGCCGCGTCGACCCGCTCCCGGTGCCCGTCGCTGCTGGCAGGCCCGGCGGTGAGACTGCTGGTTGGGTGTCGGATCCGTCTTCGGCCGGGGCCATCCCCAGCAGCCGCGCGGCGTCCACCGACAGGGCGCCGGTCGTCGATAGCGGAGCCGGGGTCGGCCACGCGGCTGACGCAGGCGCATCCGCGGTCGAAGCCTGGAGCGCCACACCCGCAAGTACCGCCTCCTCAGGAGACACCATCCCGGTTCTGTCAATCACCTCGCCGGCGAGCTTCCGATAGGCGTTGGCGGCGGTGGACCGGGTGGCGTATTTAAGGATGGGCACCCCCTCCAGCGAGGTCTCGGCGAAGAGAACGGTGCTTCTCACCTGGGCTTCGAAGATCCGCAGGTCGGGGAGGGCGCGCAAAGCCGCCAGGATGTCGTAGCTGAAGTTGGTCCTGGCGCTGACGAATGTGGGTAGGACTCCGAGAACCTCGAGCTGAGGGTTGAGCTCCACGCGCATCGCGGCCATCGCCCGCTGCACCTCGTTGAGGCCCTTGAGGGCGTACCCCGACATCTGTACCGGCACCAGGATGTAGTCGGCGGCGGCCAGCGCATTGACGGTGTGGAAGCCGAAGTTTGGAGGAGTGTCGACGAGCGCGAAATCGTATTTGGTCAGCGTCGCGAGCGCCTGCCGAAGCGCAGTCTCCTGACCCAGGCGGCTGGGCAGAGCCGATTCCGCCAGAGCGAAGTCCGGACTGCTCGGGAGGAGATCGACCCGGTATTCGGTCTCCAGCACCGCGGAGCCGGCCGAGAGCTTTCCGCTCAGCACCTCCAAAAGCGTGTTCCTGGCGTCGTACGGGTTGAACCCCAGACCCGACGTCAGGTTGGCTTGCGGGTCCATGTCGACCGCCAGCACGCTGAAGTCGCGCTCGGCCAGGGCGCAGGCGAGACTGATGGCAGTCGTGGTCTTGCCCGTCCCTCCCTTGCCCGAGACAATAGCGATCGTCACCGTCATGTCTTTGGCCTCGGCCCCGTGAATGCGCCGGTCGTGATCATCGCAGGATACCCCCCAACTCCAGTGTCGAGCCAGTGCACTTCAGTGGCCGCGTAAACCTCAACGCTGGGAGCAGACTGCACCTGCGCCAGCTGAGTTCCGTATCCTCCTGTCATGACGCTCGACGCCGACGCCATCGTGGTCGGTGCCGGTCTCGCCGGCCTGGCGGCCACGGCGGAGCTGGCCGATGCCGGCCGCACCGTCATCCTCGTCGACCAGGAGCCGGAGCAGTCGCTGGGAGGCCAGGCCTTCTGGTCGTTCGGCGGGTTGTTTTTCGTGGACTCCCCGGAGCAGCGGCTTATGGGGATCCACGACTCCCATGACCTGGCTCTGCAGGACTGGATGGGAACCGCAGCCTTCGACCGCGAGGAAGACGAATGGCCGCGTCGCTGGGCCGAGGCTTACGTCGACTTTGCGTCGGGCGAAAAGCGCGAGTGGCTCCACGGCCTGGGCATGCGCTGGGTTCCGATCGTGGGTTGGGCCGAGCGTGGCGGGTACGGCGCGATTGGACACGGCAACTCGGTGCCACGTTTCCACGTCACCTGGGGCACCGGGCCCGGGGTGGTGGCTCCATTCGAGCGCCGGGTCCGCGAGGCCGCCGACCAGGGCTTGGTGCGATTCGCGTTCCGGCACCGGGTCGACGCGATCACCGCCACCGGCGGAACAGTGGACGGCGTGCGTGGCGCTATCCTGGCGCCTAGCGAGGTGGAGCGGGGGAGGCCGAGCTCCCGCGACGTCACCGGCGACTTCGAGCTCCATGCCCAGGTGGTGGTGGTCACCTCCGGAGGGATCGGAGCCAACCACGACCTGGTGCGAAAGAACTGGCCCAAGCGGATGGGCAAGCCGCCGAAGCACATGATCACCGGGGTCCCCGCCCACGTCGACGGCCGGATGCTGGCGATCGCCGAGGATGCCGGCGCCAGCCTGATCAACCGCGACCGCATGTGGCACTACGTCGAGGGGGTCCACAACTGGAACCCGATCTGGCCGGGACACGGCATTCGGATCCTGCCGGGCCCATCGTCGATGTGGTTTGACGCGGTCGGCAACCGTCTGCCGGTGCCACTGTTCCCGGGCTTCGACACCCTTGGAACGCTGGAGCACATCATGAAGACCGGCCACGATCACACCTGGTTCGTCCTCAATCAGCGCATCATCAAGCGCGAATTTGCGCTTTCAGGCTCGGAGCAGAACCCCGACCTGACGCACCGGGACCTGCGCAACGTGGCAGCTCGGGCGACCTCGCGCAACAAAGCCCCCGGACCGGTCGAGGCCTTCAAGAAGCACGGGGTCGACTTCGTCGTCTCCAGGGATCTGGCGGAGCTGGTTCGCGGCATGAACGCGATCACGGAGACGCCGATGCTGGATTTCGCGCAGATCGAGCGGGAGGTGCTGGCTCGGGACCGCGAGCTGGACAACCCCTACAGCAAGGACATGCAGATGGTCGCCATTCGCGGCGCTCGCCTCTACCGGGGCGATCGCCTGCTCCGCACCGCCAAGCCCCACCGCCTGCTGGATCCCGGAGCCGGTCCCCTCATCGCGGTTCGGCTCAATATCCTCACGCGCAAGACACTCGGAGGCCTCGAGACCGACCTCTCGGCCCGGGTCCTGGCTGCCAACGGAGAACCGGTGCCCGGCCTGTACGCCGCCGGCGAGGTCGCCGGGTTCGGCGGGGGAGGAATGCATGGCTACCGGTCCCTGGAGGGGACTTTCCTGGGCGGCTGCATGTTCTCGGGGCGGACCGCCGGAAGGGCCGCCGCAGCGACCGTCGCCTGACCCGTCGCGGTCTGTACAAGGCCGGTAATTTCGGCGGCCGATTGTCCACAGGTGTGCAGAAATCCAGAACTGTTGTTCCGGATTGACGGCGACCCTGGGGCGCCCCATCATTCCCCTCAACGGTCTGTCAGAAAGTCGCTCGGGAGAGGAAACGACCCCGGGTCCCTGAGAGGGCTGAGCCGCGAGGCAAAGCGCTTGACGGGCGACTCCGCAAGGGGTTGTGGCGGCGAGTGGAAGGCGAAGAGGCAACTCTGAGCACGAAGCCCGTAACGGCAGACCGCCATTATTTAATGGCTCCCGGCGATTCGGCTCGGCGGTGATGCGCGCGTCGCCGGCACGAGCTTCGGCAAGCCGAGGCAGATGGCGGGATAGGAGGCCTAGACTCTTAAGACTTTTCTCTTTGCATTTACAGCAGAAGGGTGCCGGCCTTGTGAAACGAGTGAATGCGCCGGACGAGCAGGAGGTGGGGTGAACGGATAGGGTGGTCCGACCGGACCGGCAGCCCCGGCACAACAACGAATCCGGCCATCGGAGCGCCGGGCGCCGGCGACCCAAGGCGAAATCGAAAGACGCGATCCTGGACGCGGCCTTCGCCCAGATGCAGGCGTCCGGTGTCCGGCGGATGACTGTCGAGGGTGTTGCGTCAAACGCTGGGGTTGCTAAGACAACTATCTACCGGTGGTGGCGGTCTAAGGGCGTCCTGGTTCTGGATGCATATGAGCACGGGATGCGGATGCTCGAGCCGACTGAGCTCGCAGACACCGGGGCATTCCTAGGCGATCTGAAAGAGATGGTGCGGCCGGTCGCGGATGAGAGGGGAACCGTGAGCCAGAGCCTGGTGACGCAGATCATCGCCGAGGCCCAATACGACTCGGTGCTTGCGAGCGAAATCTACTCGAAGGTGATCGCCCCGTATCGCAGGCTGCAGCAGCCAGTCTTTGAGCGGGCAGCTGCTCGACGCGACATTCCGAAATCGCTCGACACAAACATGCTTCTGGACGCGCTCTACGGCGCGTACTTCCACCGCGTGCTCTTTCATCACGGGGAGGTGGACGCGGCGTTTTTCGACGCCCTGGTCGAGCTGCTCGTGTATGGGGCGGCACCGCGGACCAAGGGAGCGAAACCGCGGACCAAGGCCAAGAGGAAACCTGCGTCCGCTCGTCGCTGACCCGGCCGGGTCGGAAATCGACCCAGGTTCTTTTACGGTAAGCGAAACGCAACGTAGCGTTTTGCGGAACACTGTGGGAGGATGGACGTCTTAGGCAGCTCCTAGCGGGGGAATGGGTCGTGAGCTCGAGCTCGCGGGGGACATTCGGGGCAACCAAAGACAACAATTTCGGGCGCAGCTCTGGTGCGTCGCTCGACGGCGAACCAGGCCACGTGCCTGGTCGAGGGCGGGACGTCGAGCCCGCCAACGTGACGCCACGGCTTATGGAGCTCCGGCTCGGCACCAGCTCTGAGGCCTCAAGCGCGGCTCTGGACAGCGTGTCAGACATGGTCGTCGCCGCGGACGCGAATGGGACAGTGACACTGATCAACCCGGCAATGCGCGCCCTTGTCGGCGGCGCCGAGGTGCCCTTGCCGGCCGTGCAGTGGAACCGGCTTTTGCGATTCGAGAATCTAGACGGCACCCCGATGGATCAAGACCACGCGCCCCTAAGCCGCGTCTTGAGGGAGGGGAGGGTGGAGAACCTGGAACACCTGATCTCGACGTCTGGCGGGACGCGCCGCACGGTAATAGCCAGCGGGCGGGCGCTGCACGACGCGTCAGGTCAGGCGACGGGTGCGGTCCTGGCTCTACGCGACGTCACGGTGTTGCGGGCGGCGGAGTCGGGTCTCGCATTCCAGACGCTGCACGACGCCCTCACGGGCCTACCCAACCGAACGTTGTTCATCGACCGAGTCAAGCGGGCTCTCCAGCGCGCCCGGCGCCACCGTTGGTCCACGGCGCTCCTCGCCGTCAACATCTATGAGCTGCGCGCGGTGAATGACAGGCTCGGATATGAAGCCGGGGACCGTCTCCTCTCGGAGGTAGCCCACCGTTTGGAGGGCGCCGTGCGCCCCTACGACAGTGTCTCGCGCCGCCTCGACACGGTTGCTCGCTTGGGCGGGGATGAGTTCTTCCTCCTCTGCGAACACGTGTCAGACGAGAAGGTGGCCAATCAGATCGCGGAGCGGATCGAAGCTGCCCTCGCACCGGCGTTCGACCTTGGGCGCGAGTCTCTGCGGATCTCGACCTCCATGGGCACGACCATCACAAGCGACGCAGATCACGATCCAGACGCTCTGGTCGTCGAGGCTGAGACCGCCCTGCGCAGGGCAAAGCAAAAGGGCCCCGGCAGCCACGAGCTGTTCGCCGAGGAGATGCGGCAAGAGCGACGAGCTCGCATTCACGGCGAGGCGGCACTGCGCGCGGCGCTCGACCGTGGCGAGCTCGCGGTGGCCTATCAGCCCAAAGTGGCGCTGGCGGTCGATCGTGTCGTCGGCGTCGAGGCTCTGCTCCGGTGGAGGCACCCCGAGCGGGGTGTGATTCCCCCGCTGGAATTCATCCCCCTGGCGGAGGCGACCGGTCTGATCGTGCCGATCGGCGCCTGGGTCTTCGAGCAGGCGTGCGCGCAGGCGCTGAGGTGGGCGCCGCTGATGCGCGACGGAACGAAGCTCGTGGTCTCCGTGAACGTATCCGCTCGTCAGTTCGAGTCGGGATTGACCGAGGTATTCGAAGACATCGTGGCCCGAACAGGGGTGGATCCGTCGGCCGTGTGCCTGGAGGTCACCGAGAGCACGGTCATGAACGACCCCGAGGAGGCCGTCACCACGCTTCGCTCCCTCAAGGGACTGGGCCACCCGATTTCGATCGACGACTTTGGCACGGGCTACTCATCGCTGGCTTACCTGCGACGCTTTCAGCTCGATGAGCTAAAGGTCGACAAATCATTCGTCGACGGATTGGGACGGGATCCAGAGGCCACCGCGATTGTCGCCGCCGTCATGGGGATGGCTCACGCGCTCGGCCTTAGTGTCGTGGCGGAAGGCGTCGAGACGGAGCGGCAGCTCAGTGCCCTGCGGAGCCTGGGCTGCGATGAGGCCCAGGGCTATTACTTCTCCCGCCCGGTACCCGCCTCTGAGGTGGATGCGCTGCTGGACAAGCCCGCCGGCGACACGGCGAGTGCGGCGCTGGCAGGCTCGGGCATCAGGACGCGCTCGGGCTCCGGAACGGTGGTGGTTGTCGATGATGCGGCGGACGTGCGGCAGCTGGCTCGATTCAGCCTGGCGGCTGCTGGATTCGATGTCATGGAGGCCGAAAACGGCAGCGCCGGGGTCGAGCTGGCTCGCCGCGTACGACCGGACTGCGTGGTTCTCGACGTCAACATGCCCGGCATGAACGGCCTGGAAGCGTGCCGGACGCTGCGCTCGGACCCCGCCACCCAGGCCACCACGATCGTGATGCTCACCGCCGACACCCAGGCCTCGGACAAGGTTGAGGCCTTCTCGCTCGACGCCGACGACTACATCCTCAAACCATTCGCGCCCCGCGAGCTGGTGAGCCGGGTCGCGTCTGCGATGCGAAGGCGTCAGATGGCGGACGTACAAGGGAGGTAGTTCGGAATGGAAGCGCTCTTGCAGATCGGTCAATGGGTGACATCAGCCAGCTTCATCCTGCTGGCGCTGATAACCCTGCGGCAGTGGATCAAGCGGCGTGACCGCAAGACCTTGTACCTGGCCATGGCTGTTGGCCTTCTCGGCATAGTCTCGCTGGCAAGCGGACTTGAGGCGCTGCCAGGTCCCAGGGCGTTCCTGGCGACCTCGCGGCTGGCGGCGACTGTTGTCGGCGAGGTCCTGCTGGTTGCTTTCCTGCTGTCCGGCTACGCCCTCCTTCTGTTCAGATCAGCCATCCTGCCGCTTCGGCGGCGTTCACGGAACCTGATATTCGCCGGCCTGGGCGTGGGCGTGCTTGCCGGGCTCTTCGTGCTCGGTCCCGGAGGCTCAACGCGGGGCGTGCTGCAGACAGTAGCCGGGCTCTACGTGATTGGTTTCTGGTGCGCCTGCGTGGGCGAGTCGATTGTGAGGCTCTGGCTCAGGTCGCGCCAGGTGCCGTCGGTGCAGCAGGCTCGGCTGCGCTCCTTCTGCGTCGGCTACGGACTTATCGTGTTCATCCTTGTTGTCGCGGTGGTGGCCGGGGGCGCGGCCCAGACTCCGGCGTTCCGTCTCTTTACGCAAGCCATAGTCCTCCTCTCTATGCCGGTCCTCTACGTCAGCTTTGCGCCTCCGCGCTGGTTGCGTGTGGCCTGGCGCGACCGGGAGGAGGCAGCCCTGGCTGAGCGTGTCCGTGATCTCATGCTGTTTCCTGGAGACCCCGCTGCGCTCGCGGAGCGGGCTGTCGAGTGGGGAACCAGGCTGGTCGGCGCTGAGGCGGGGGCCATCATCACGCCTCCAGGCGACGTCCTGGCAGCGGTGGGCGTCGATGAACGGGAAGCGGTGAAAGTAGCGTCCGAGATGTCGGAGCGTCCCGAGTCTCTGCCCGCTCACATAGTCGCGGTGCCTCTGGACGTGGCCCAGGGTCGCGGCTGGCTCCTGATCTGGGCCGGCAGCGTCTCGCCATTCTTTGGCGAGGAAGAGATATCCAGGCTTCGTGCCTACGCAATCAACGTGACGACGGCACTCGACCGGGTGACACTCCTTGATGCCCTACGCGCCAACGAGCGCAGCGCCCGCCAGGCCAATCAGGCCAAGAGCCAGTTCCTGGCCAGCATGAGTCACGAGATTCGCACTCCCATGAACGGTGTCATCGGCATGTCCGGTCTGCTTGTGGACACGCCTCTCACCTCTGAGCAACGCGAGTACGCACTGACCATCAACCAGTCCGCGGAAGCGCTGCTAACCGTGATCAACGACATCCTCGACTTTTCAAAGATCGAAGCCGGCAGGCTCGACATCGAGGTCATTGACTTCGATCTGCGCAGCGTCATCCAGGAGGCCGCTGAGCTGATGGCGCCCAGGGCCCACGAGAAGGGTCTCGAGCTCGCGGTGGTTGTTGAGTCAGACGTTCCCGAGGGCGTCCGCGGCGATCCGGTTCGCATCCGCCAGGTGTTGGTCAACCTGCTCGGGAACGCCGTCAAATTCACCGACAGCGGTGAGGTCGTCCTCAGCGCCCGCGCGGCTGACGATGGCTCGGAGAACGCCGGCGTTCGGTTCGAGGTGCGGGATACGGGCATCGGTATCACCCCCGACCAGCAGGCCCGGTTGTTTGAAAGCTTCACCCAGGCAGACTCGTCGACCACGCGCAATTACGGAGGGACCGGACTCGGTCTGGCGATCTGCAAACAGCTGGTCGAGCGCATGGGCGGAACGATCGGGCTCGATAGTCAGGCGGGGGTTGGCAGCATTTTCTGGTTCAGCTGTCCATTTGAAAAGGCCAAGCTGGTACGCGCGAAGTCAGTGCCCGGCAAGACGAGCCTGCGAGACCTGCGAGTTCTGGTCGTCGATGACAACCAGACCAATCGAGTGATCCTGGAGCAGAACCTCAAGGCCTGGGCCATGCGGCCGCTCGTTTGCGAAGGGGGTCCGCAGGCTCTCGAAGCCCTTGGTCAGGCTGCCGCCGATGGCGATGCCTGCAAGGTCGCGGTTCTCGACTATCACATGCCCGGCATGGACGGTATCCAGCTGGCCCGCGCCATACGAGCCGACCGCCGGATCAGCGACGTGAAACTGGTGCTGCTGACCTCGTCCGCGCGACCCGGCGACTCGCGGATTGCACGGGATGCGGGTATCGATGCGTTCCTGACCAAACCAGTCAAGGTTTCTGCGCTGTATGACTGCCTGGCCACCGTTGTCGCCCCCTCCGCCGGGCAACTTTCGCCATTGCCCTCCCCGCCGCGGGTGGCTCCTGACACTTCTCCGGCGCCGGCAAGCCGCCTTCTGGTGGTGGACGACAATCCCGTGAACCTGCGGGTCGCCGCCCGCATGCTTGAGAAGCTGGGACATCGTGTGGATGTCGCGGTCACCGGCAGCGAGGCGGTTACGGCGGTGGCCGAGGCAAGCTATGACGCCGTCCTGATGGACTGCCAGATGCCGGAGATGGACGGATACGAAGCGACGATGGAGATCCGTCGACTCGAGGGGCTGGGCCGGCATACGCCGATCATCGCAATGACCGCGGGAGCGATGAAGGGAGACGCCGAAAAGTGTTTGGCCGCGGGCATGGACGACTACCTGACCAAGCCGGTGAAGCTCGCGAACCTCTCAGCCGTCGTGCAGCGCTGGGTCCCGTCAAAGACAACAATCAAGGAGGCTGTCATCCCTGCCATCTCGGACCGCCCGATTGTCGACGATGGTCAGCTGGACCAGCTTCGGGAATTCGGCATCACGGAGTTCACCGGGCTCCTCGACCTCTACCTCAGCGATGCGAACCTCAGGATCGCCGCCCTCAAGGATGCTGCCGCAAGAGACGATGCAGACGGGCTTTCGAGCGTCGCCCACAGCCTGAAGGGCAGCAGTCGATCTTTTGGGTCGATGGCTTTGGGAGAAGCATGCGCTGAGCTCGAATCCGTCGCGGCCAGGGGCGACCTGGTTGGCGCGAAGGAGATGGTGCCGGCCGTGGAAGTCGAGTTCAAGCGAGCTGAAAGCGCCATCCGAGAGCGGGTCACAGCGGCTTCGAAATAGGCAAAGCGGGCAACGGTCCGGCGGGCTCGGAGACTCTCGGAGGCACCTGGGGTTGGCGGCGACGCGATCGGGTGGGGCAATCCGTCTGGGTCCATAGAATCAATTTGTCGACTTCATCAATCCCGAAGAGGAGCGCAGCCATGGCCCCGACTAAAACCGCACCGAGAAGCACACAAAAATCTGCCAAGCGCGCCAGCGCGGAGGGCGGAACATCCAAGGGGTTCACCGCGGAAGAAAAGGCAGCGATGCGGGAGCGCGCCCGGGAATTGAAGGCGGAGGCGGCCAGGGCGGACGGGGAGACCGAGTTGGTTGCCGCCATCGCCAAGATGCGCGAGCCAGATCGCACCATCGCCAAGAGGGTCCACGCCCTGATCATGGCCGCGGCACCGGCGCTCGCGCCGAAGACCTGGTACGGGATGCCCGCCTACGCCAAGGACGGCAACCTCATCTGCTTCTTCAAAAACGCTGGAAAGTTCAAAGCCAGATACCAGACCCTGGGCTTCAGCGACAAGGCGAATCTCGACGACGGCGCCATGTGGCCGACCGAGTACGCGCTCACCAAGCTGACAGCCTCCGAAGAGGCAAAGATCACGGCTCTTGTGAAGAAAGCCATCCGCTGAACAGGGCGAAGGCTGTCCCGGGCGCCGTGGCCGAGGCTCCCGCCAGCGCCGCGGTTCGCCTCGTGGTCGCTCAGCAGCGATGAACTCCGGCCACCAGCGCCGGTCCTAATCACGCCTCGTCGACATCGACGACGGGGTCGACTACTCCCGGGACCCGCTGCGCGTGTAAATAGTCATCAAGATTTGTGTCAACGCGTTGCCAGCGTGGTTACGATGACGCTTCCGTGGGGTAATTCATTCGGTCCCAAACGCCCTCGGACGTGAATTCATAAGTTCCCTGTCTTTATCGGAGTAATAGAAGTGATACCCGTGGGCGGACGTATGACGTCCGTCGAAGCCCGGCCTATTGGTCGGGCTAAAAATTTGTTGCTGCTGGTCGCCATCACCGTCCTTGCGACGGTTTCCAGCACGGCCATGCCCGGAGTTTCCATCCAGCTTCCGCTGCCCGCTGTGGGGTCTCAGCAGCCGGGTGGAGCCGCCACTCTCGGGGTGAGCACGAAAGCGCAACCTACTGCTGGTGGGGGACTCTCGTTGACCAACAGCCGCGACGGCACCTTCGTGGTGACCGCGTCGAACATCAAGCCTGGCGCTCAAGCCAGCGGGTCTGTACTGATCACCAACACTGGGGCACCCTCGACAGTGACGCTGTCCGAGACCGGCATAACCAGCGGTGGGCGGGGGACAGGCAACCTGGCGGCAGACCTGCTGCTGACGGTCACCGATACCACCGCCTCGACGGTCCTGTTCTCCGGGGCCCTAAACGGGCTGCCGGGCACCACGCTCTGCGGCGTGACCCGTCACGGCCAGTGCGCCAGCTGGGCCAAGGGCGAGGCCCACACGGTGGCCTTCAGCGTGAGGTTCCCGAACAGCTCGAACAACTCGTATCAGGCCACGTCGGCATCCGCCACCTTCGTATGGACGGCTACCAAGTGAGCAGAGGCGTCAGCGAGCTCCCAAGGCGGCGAGAAAGGAGGTGACCGCCTAGTCAGACCAGGTGCGATGCGCCCACGAGGTCGCATTCATCCATTTCTGTCATTCATCCCCAGTTCACATTCATCTCAGTTCACATTCATCCCAGACCGTTCGATCCCCAATCAATCCCCAGCAATTCATACCGGGTACCAATTCCCCACTTCACCAATCCAACAGGAGGCATCATCTCGTGGCAAATCTCAGTCCTTTCAAGAAGATCCTGCTGAGCATCAGCGCGCTTGGCATCCTCGCGGCGGCAGTGGGAGGCGGCACGTTCGCAACCTTCAACGCCACCACCAGCAACCCCAATAACACGTTCACCACAGGGACTCTCGTCCTCAGCGACAAGGTGAACAGCGGCACCACCTGCTACTCCAGCGGTGGCGCGGGCGGCAGTGTCGGCGCCCTCAACAGCAACAGCGGCTGCGACACAATCTTCAGCCTCGCCAACCAGGCGCCGGGCGCCGAGGATCATTCCGGGCACGTCACGATTAAGAACGAAGGCAACCTCGGCGTTGACGCCAACGGCCTCCAGCTCTGGTCTAGCGCCTGCACCGGCGCCAACAACAGCGGCACGACTCAGCACGGCACCGGCAACCTCTGCTCGGCCAGCGGTCCCAACGCGATCGAGTTCTATGTCCAGGAGACCGCGAGCGACTTCACCACAGCGACGAGCTGCGTGTACGGTGGCGGTACCGCGACGACCTGCGCCTACGACGCCAGCCACACCCTGGGCGATTTCGCGACCAACCACAGCGCCCAGGGCAGCTCGGTTCACATCACGCCCTTCGACGCGTCCACCCACTCGACCCACTACTTCGTCTTCGGGGTCAAGCTGGACTCCACCGCAGACAACAGCGTCCAGGGTCTTTCCGTCGGAAATATCACGTACACCTGGTACGTGAGCCAGCCGTAAGGCTGGGCTCAACGTACTAGAAGGCGCCTGACCGGACCGGCCGGACGGCTGGCGGGTTAATCCCGCCAGCCCATGGCCGGGCGGCGGCGCCGACGTGGCCGTTCCATGGACAACATGCCAATGACAGAGATCGAAAGCCCTTCGAGGTCAGCGAATCCGGCTGGCCAGAAAACACGGGCGACTCCTCTCACGCAGCTGTTGCGGTGGAGCTCGAGCGTGGTGCTGACGGTGGCGGCGGCTTTTGTCGTTCTCCTGCTGATCGGACCCCTGGTGTTCCCCTACAAGGTCCTCACCGTGCTTTCGGGGAGCATGGAGCCAACCATCCACGTCGGGTCGGTGGTCGTCCTCCAGCGGGTGGACGCCGACCAGATCCAGGCCGGCCAGATCATCACCTTCGGCCGTCCGGATCGGCCCAGCGAGCTGGTGACGCACCGTGTAGTCGCCGTAGACAGCGGTTCCCAGGGTCGCCTTTTCGTCACCCGCGGCGACGCCAACGGCAGCAACGACCCCTGGCGCGTCAGCGGGACCGGCGACGGCCTGCGCTACCTGTTCAACATTCCCCTCCTCGGATACCTGCTGGCCGGCCTGCGCTCGCCGCTGGGGCACCTGCTGTTCGTCATTGTCCCGGCCGCTGCCCTGGGGCTCCTTCTGCTGGTGGAGATGTGGTGGCCTCGAACTCGCGCCTGAAGGCGGTGTTGGCCGCCTTGGCGGTGACCGGCCTGGTCGGCGGCGCGGCCGGCTTCACCTATGCCAGGCTGAACGCCACCCTTGCCGATCCCAGCAACTCCTTCACGACGACGGCGATCAGCCCCCCAACCGGCCTGGCCTCGACCCACCCCAGCGGAACCTCGGGCACCGTGGCCCTGTCTTGGACGAAATCCTCGAGCTCGTTCGTGACCGGCCAGCAGGTGCAGCGGGCCCCTGCACCGTGCAGCTCCTTCAGCAACATCGGCTCGGCGCTGTCGGCGAGCGTGCAGACCTACAGCGACTCCTCGGCTGCCTACAACACCCAGTACTGCTACCGGGTCCTCGCCACCTATGGATCCAACTGGTCGCAGGCAGGCAACCTGGACATCGCCTATTCCCTCCCGGCCACCAGCGGCACAGACCCGACCGGGATCGCCCTTTACGGGGTCAAGTTCGTGAGCAACACACAGGGATGGGCGGTGGGGGCCCGGGGCACGATCCTGACCACCGGCAACGGCGGCACGACCTGGTCCACGCAAGGCTCGGGGGTGACCACCAAGGACTTGTACGCCGTCTGGTTCGCGAGCGCCAGCACCGGCTGGGCGGTCGGCCAGGGCGGCACAGTTCTGAGCACGACCAACGGCGGCACAACCTGGAGCGCTCAGACCTCGGGCGTCAGCACCGACCTCTACGGTGTGGTCGCCACCTCGACATCCAACGTGTGGGCCGTGGGTCAGAGCGGCGTGATCCGCGTCACCAGCAATGGGGGAACCGCTTGGAGCAGCCAGACATCGAACACCACCAACAACCTCTACGCCGTTAGCGCGTCATCCACCTCCACCAACATCTGGACGGTGGGCCAGGGTGGCGTGATCCGCCTCAACCCCAGCGCTTCGACCGCCAGCGCGTTCAGCTGGACCATACAGACTTCGCCAACGACCAAAGACCTCTACGGCGTGTCGCAGGCGGGATCCGGCAACAAGGGCAACGCCGCCTTCGCTGTGGGTCAGAGTGGGACCTTCCTGAGCGTGAAGGATGGTGGCAACCCCAGCGCGTGGCAGCCAATGAGCGCCCCGAACGGCTTCACTGGTGACCTGTACGCAGTCTCCGCCATCTCGGGCTGTAGCCACGCGTGGGCTGTTGGCCCCGGCGCGTCGATCATCAACTACACCGACAGCGCCGGTAACTGCAACGGTAACGGCTTTGCCGGGGCGTGGACCGCTCAGACCCCACCCAGCGGATTCACCAACGACCTCGCTGGGGTCGGCTTCTCGGATGCTACCCACGGCTGGGCGGTGGGCCAGGTGGGCAGCATCGCCAACACCAGCACCGGCGGCACGGGCTGGTCGAGCCAGGCATCTGGGCTCTCGTCTTATAGCCTGACGGGTCCTTATTCGACCGCCAGCACCGACCTCAATGCGCTCAGTGTCTCGGACTCCGCGAGCTACACCGAGCGCGGCGCCTGGGCGGTTCGCGGTTACACCAACAGCTCCTGTTCCTCGGGGAACAACTTGAGGTTGGGCTTCACGGTGACCGGCGTCACGGGGGCGACGGTCAGCAAGGCAGTGGCAACGACCATATACAAGGCGAGCGTCGGCAACTCCAGCGCCACCGCGCGGCTGCTTGTCTCCGGCGACAGCGGCACCAGCTTCACCTCCTTCACCCTCGCGCCTCCAACCTCAACCAGCTCTGTCACCAGCACCACCGACATCTCCAGCGTCATCAACAGCCTGAGCACGGCGCAGAGCATGGTGCTCTGCCTGCAGGTCGCGGCCAACGGCGGGGGGGCCATCACAACGCCTGTCGATCTGGTCCAGGTCCAGTTGAACTGACGCCCGGCCGCCGGGGGAGGGGATAGAAGGGCCGAAAAACGGCTCTGGAGTGGCTGCCCCGATGTACAAATTGGGCCTCTAGCGGTCCTCCCGAATACAAAATCTCCGGATCTCCATCTCAGTCACAGCCACTGCTACCCTCTGGCTTGTCGCCGACGTAGCTCAGGGGTAGAGCAACGGTTTCGTAAACCGTCGGTCGGGAGTTCGAATCTCCCCGTCGGCTCCACGTTTTGTAGAAGTTCGGCTGACCTGTCCCAGAAGCGGGTCGGCTGATGCGTCTCACTGTTTCGGGTGATGTGTCCCACCGGCTTCGGTTGATGTGTCTCACTCCCTCACATGAGGGAAATGAGCGTGACTGAGCAGAGGTACCAGGCAATCATCGAGGTCTTCGGGGAAGGCAGGACGGTCCAGGAGGTGGCGGCGCAGTGGAAGGTGGACCGCCGGACGGTTCACCGCTGGCTGGCGAGATACGAGGGTGAAGGCCTGGAAGGTCTAACCGACCGGTCGCACCGACCGGAGCAGTGCCCTCACCAGATGCCGGCTGAAGTGGAGGCGCTGGTGCTCGAGGTGCGGCGGGCCCACCGGTACTGGGGGGCGAGGCGGTTGGCGTTGGAGCTGAAGCGCCGAGGCGTGAATCCGACGCCGTCGGCTTCGGCGATTTACCGGTGCCTGGTGCGAGCTGCGGTCATTGACCCGGCGAAACGGCACCGCCGCCAGGAAACGTGGAAGCGATGGGAGCGGGGCCAGCCAATGGAGCTGTGGCAGATGGACACGGTGGGCGGCTTCCTGCTGGCCGACGGGACCACGGCCAAGGCGCTGACCGGGATTGACGACCACTCTCGGTTCTGCGTCTCGGCGCGACTCATGCCTCGAGAGCGGACCCAGCTGGTCTGCGACGGCTTCGCCGCGGCGCTGAAGACGTACGGGATTCCCGAGCAGGTCCTCACCGACAACGGCAAGGTCTTCACCGGCCGCTTCGCACAGCCTCCGGTGGAGGTGCTGTTCGACCGGATCTGCCGGCTGAACGGAGTCGAGCACCTTTTGACGCAGCCCCGGCATCCGACGACGACCGGAAAGATTGAGCGCTTTCACCGCACCCTGCGGGCCGAGTTCGACACCCGTCAAGTCTTCACCAGCCTGAAAACCGCCCAGGGGGCGCTGGACGAGTGGGTCGCCTATTACAACAGCGGCCGCACCCACCAGGCGCTGGGCGACGCGACGCCCGTGAGCAGGTTCCAGCCGGCGGCCCGAACGCTGCCCGAGCGCAACGGCGAGCAGTGGGTGTCTCGTTCGGTCTCTCGCAACGGGGTGGTGTGTGTCGGCTGGCAGCAGGTCAGCGTGGGCAAGAACTACAGCGGCTCAGCCTGCGACGTCCTGGTCACCGACAAGCTGCTGCAGTTCTGGGTGGGTAACGAGTTGCTCAAGACCGTGGCCCGGACCACGACCGGTGAGATCCGCAAAAAGCGTGCCGCCGGCACCGCCAGGCGGTCCTAATCTGAAATGGGAGTGCGACACATCTACCGAACTAGATTTGCGACACATCTACCGAAGCCCTACATCGGCTCCAAGTTTTGGCCTTTCTGGCGTTCTGACGGAAGGCAGGGAGGCGTCAGGGAGCGGTCAGGCTAGGAAGCGGCTGTGAGAGCCATCCAGCGGCCGGGCGTGAGCCCGTAGGTTCGCTTGAACTGACGCGTCATGTGGCTTTGGTCGGCGAAGCCGGACTCGGCGGCGGCTCCCGCGAGTGATTGCCCACTCTCGATCGCTGTCCGTGCCAGCGCCAGGCGGCGCAGCGTCCGGTATCGGTCCGGGCTGGTACCGAACGCCCATCGGAACTGGCGAGCGATCGTGAAGCGGTCGATGCCCGCGATCTTTTCGAGGATCGAGGCCGGCGTCTGCTCGGATGCGTGCGCCACAAGATAGTCGCGCACGAGCTCGACTGCCCTGATGTCGATGGTGGCTCGGCCGAAGTTCGTCTGGCCACTGAGGGACAGGAGGCCGTCGGCGACCGCAGCCGCGATCTCGGCACAGCCGAGTTCGGTTATCGGCTCGTCGATGTCGGCGAGCAGGGAGACGATGGGTCGAGCCATCGGAGTCAGCTCCTGGACGGGATCGCCGACGAACGGCAACGCGTGACCGCCGAGGGCGTCACGGACGAGCTCGGGCGCGATGTAGAGGATCCGGTAGCCGAAGCCGTCGTCGGTTCCCGCCGCGCCGTCGTGCGTCTCGTCGGGATGCAGGACGTGCAGCTGACCGGGGAGGCAGATGCGGCGGGAGCCGCGGTAGCGAAAGATCTGCACGCCTGCTGTCGTGAGGCCGATGGCATACGTGTCGTGTCGGTGAGGTTCGAATCCGCTCGTGGAGAGGTAGACCTCTGCGCGCTCCACGCCCTGCGCGCTCGGCCCGAACCTGATCGAGTCCGACCGTTGGCCGCCGGATCGTTCAAGACCGCCGACGTCGCTGCCTCCTAGCGTTTGCGGCATGGGTCAAGGGTATAGCGCGGCAACGGCGACGTGAGGCGCTCCGTGTCACGGTGATTCATTGGGGATCGTTCGGGACGCTGGTGCTGATTTCGCTGGCGATCATGGGCAGCCCCGGCCCAGCGACGATCAGCCTTATGGCTGCCGGCTCGGTCCGCGGGGTGCGGCGATCACTTTCGTACCTGAGCGGGATCGTCGTTGGCACAACGATCGTGCTGCTGGCGGTCGCGACCGGAATTACGGCGGCGCTCCTGGCCGTTCCCGCGATCGGCGCAATCCTGACCTGGATCTCGGTGGCGTATATCCTCTGGCTGGCCTACCGCATCGCGATCGCACCGCCGCTCTCGGAACCGACCGCAGCCTCGAGCACGTTCTCGGTAGCGCGGGGGACTTTCCTCGGCATCGCCAACCCGAAGGCCTGGGTCGCCATCGCCGCGGTCTTCGCCAGCGGCCACCTCGCTGACGACACGGCTACCGACGTTGCCGCCAAAATCGCGGTGCTGACCGCGGTGATCATTGCGATCTGTGCGATATGGCTCGTCGCCGGCACATCAATCGCGCCGCTGCTTCGCGAACCCGGTCGAGCCCGCCTGGTAAACGCCGCGCTTGCAGTGGCCCTCGTCGGCGCGACCGCGCTCGCGGTACTTCATTGAAACAGTCGTTTTCGTAGGGAGTGCGGATGGCTGCGGCAGTTGCTGTGCAGCACTGTCGTGTCGTAGGGGCAGCGCCTGAAGTCAGCCGGGAGGTAGTCGCCCGTCCGGTCGCACGATCGTTCAAGACGGTCGGTGTCGAGAGCCACTACGGTCCGATGTGTGACTCGACGGGCCTGTTTGAAAGCCCGAAACGGAGAACCGGCCTTCGGAAAGGGAGTCGCGCAGTTTGTCCCGCAGGCCGACACGAAATAGAGGGAAAGCGCTTCATGGCAAAGACAGTCGCACCTTACAGCCCATGGTGTCGGATTGGACAGACGATCGCGACGTCAGGTCAGATCGGCCTGGGCGACGACGGGAAGATGGTCGAGGGTGGCTTCGGACCCGAGCTCGAGCAGGCACTCCGCAATCTCAGCAACGTGCTCGCCGACGCCGGTGTGGCGAGGGAAGAAGTCATCAAAGTCAACGTGTACCTGGCTGACCTCACCGACTGGCCGGCTCTGAATGGTCCCTACGTTGAGTTCTTTGGCTCATCGCGGCCGGCACGGACCGCCTTCGCGACCTCCGCGCTCCCGCTCGGTGCCAGGGTCGAGATCGAGGCCTGGGCTGTCGTCGAGGAGACGCGATGAAGGGCCGACGGCCGTAACGCAGGCGAGCATGGATCCGGGAGAGCTCCAGCGGCGGTTTGCGGCACTGACCACCGCCCATCTGGCGGATGCGTGCGTTCGTGCTCAGGTCCCGGTGCGTTGCGCACCAGCGCCGATGCGAGCCGTGGTCCCCGGCAGCCGCCTGGCTGGGGCTGCGCTTCCTGCTCGACATGCCGGCAGTGTCGATGTCTTCCTGGAGGCGTTCGAAGGGGCGGCTGCCGGCGACGTGTTGGTGGTCGACAACGGCGGGCGCCTCGACGAGAGCTGTGTCGGCGATCTCGTCGTTCTGGAGGCTCAGACCGCAGGGCTCAACGGAATCGTGATCTGGGGGCTGCATCGTGACACCGTCGACATCAGAGAGATCGGACTGCCGGTCTTCAGCCTGGGAACGATCCCGACCGGTCCTCAACGGCTAGACATTCGGCCCCAGGATGCACTGGAAGTTGCGGGGGTCGGAGATTGGATGGTGGGTCGCGAGGACCTGGTCCTCGCCGACGACGACGGCGTGCTCTTTGTGCCAACCGCCCGCGCTGCAGACATCTTCACTCTAGCTGAGACCGTCCGCGAAACCGAGCGGCGCCAAGCCGAACTCATGCGTGGAGGCCTCTCTCTCCGCAGCCAGGTTCAGTTCGGCACCTACCTCGCTCAGCGCAAGAAGACGCCTTCCCTAAGCTTCCGCGATCATCTGCGAGAAGTCGGCGGCGCCATTGAAGTGTGAGCACGGCGGATGAACCGCCGCGTTTCACACCTCATCGCCGGTTGGCGCACCGGGCTCTCTCGTCCGGTGCTCATCCTTCAAGCTGGAAACGCCCTCAACTACTTCGGTTACGGGCTGATTCTTCCCTTCGAGATCATCTATCTGCACCAGATACGCGGCTTTTCAACGTCGATAGCCGGACTGGTTCTCGCGGCGACCGCGGGGACGGCCGCAATCGCCGCCCCGCCGACGGGAGGGCTGCTCGACCGGTACTCCGCCAAAGCGATCTTGGTCGCAGGACTCCTGGGAAGCGCCCTAGGCTACGCCGGCTTCGCCTACGTAGACAGTCCCTGGCAGGCCTTTGCCTGCTCGATTGTCAGCGGAGCCGGAATCGGCGCGGCAGGGACGGCCAACCGGACATTGACCATCAGGTTGGTCAAGCGCGAGCAGCGAACGGCCGCCTTCGCGCTTAACCGCGTCTCGGGCAACTTCGGTATCGGCTCCGGCGCGACCGTAGCCGGCTTCATCGTCGCATTCGCACAGCGGCTCAGCTCGTTCCAAGCGCTCTACATCTTCGACGCCGTGACCTACGCCGCATTCGCGCTGATCGTGATCGCTGCCGTACCGAGCCCCCGAGCCGAGAC
>DATMMS010000019.1:0-2869 GCA_035569605.1 Candidatus Solibacter sp.
GGATCTCGCCGGAATGGATCGATAGCAGGTCACTGGAAGCGCCCGCACCGTACAGTGCTCCCCGCGGCTGCTCGAGCTCGATCCGCTCGACCCCATCGGTGGCCAGGATCGCGACCTTCATGCCCTTCAGGTCGTCAGGCATCTCTCCTCCTCTACCTGTTCCTCTACCTGTCGGCGTAGCGGCTTCGTCGTCGACGATCGGCGGGCCATCCCACCAGGCAGCCAGATGACGCCTCGATCGCATAAGCGGAAGCTGGCCAGCGCCAGGGTTGCGCCCGAGTCGGCCAACGCTCTAAAGCTTCTCCGGCGGCGGGACTCGCCAAATCCCCCGAATAGCTAGTCCGGGCGCCCCGCTCCTAACGCGGATTCCGGGTGGCCGGCAGCCCATCCAGATTCCGCAGCCCATCCAGATTGGGGATGTGGAGGGCGCCGGCGCGGTCAAGCGTGGGATGGGTACCCACGAAAACGCCATCCCAGGGGGAACGCGATGTGCACACTGATCTGCAGCCGTCTGGCACGGAACGAGGGAGACCAAGCGGCCGCCCTCGGTGCGGACGCCCGCGGATCTGCGCTCGTGAGGAGCAAATGATGAGGTCGAAGGTTATCGAGGACGCGGACGTCGTCATCTACGTCGTGTTCTGCGATCCGGGCGATGAGGCGGTCGCCGCGCTTGAGCAGTTCGCGCGCGCTGAGAGCGTCTGGAAGCGTCGCAGGTCACTGCCATCGGCGGCTTTGAGCGCCACCGTCGGCTGGTTCGACCATATGGCCAAGGACTCCCGCCGCATCCCGGTTGAGGAGCAGTGCGAGGTGCTGTCGCTAATCGGTGACGTCGCTGAGGACCGGGACGGCCCTAGCCTGAACGTACACGTCGTGCTCGGGCTGTCGGACGGGACAACGCGCGACGGCCACCTCATCGAGGGACGAGTGTTCCCGACGCTGGAGGTTGTCGTGACCGAGAATCCCGCTGAGCTGTGCAAAGTGATGCACCCCGAGCTCGGGATCGCGCGCATCGATCTCGATCGGTCGGGCGACCCGCCCGACCGATCGAGGGGTGTGGCCTGTCCCGCTGCCGGGAACCCTTGCGGAACAGACCGGGCCGACCAGGGGCAGGAGCGGTCATGCTTGCGATCAGAGTGAACGAGTTCGGCGGACCCGACGTCCTGCGGGTCGAGGAGGTGGACATACCGAGGCCAGGACAGGATGAGATTCTCGTCCGGGTCCTGGCCGCCGGAGTCGGCCCGTGGGACGTCAGCCTGCGGCAGGGCGGATACCCGGGTCCGCTACCTTATATCCCGGGCGGGGAGTTCGCCGGCGTGGTGGAAGGCGATACCGGCTCATTCGCCAGCTTTTACGAGGGCGCGCCTGTCTATGGCTACCCAGGCCTGACCGGGTGTTATGCCCAGTACGTGACGTGTCCGGTCGAGCAACTCGCGCCGATCCCGGCGGCCCTGTCCGTCGTTGACGCGGCGGCTACGCCTATCGACGGCCTGACAGCCGAACAGGGCCTGACCGATGAGCTGGGCGTCGGCGCCGACGACCGCCTGCTAATCACGGCCGGCGCGGGCGGGCTCGGGCACTTCGCCGTACAGATCGCGCGAGCGCTCGGCGCAATCGTTGTCGCGACGGCGAGCCCGCAGCACCACGAGTTCGTACACAAGCTAGGGGCGGCGGCGGTTGTCGATCACACCAAGCCTGACTGGCCTGAACGCGTCCGTGACGTGATCGACGGCGGACCTGCCAAGGTGCTCGCCTGCGCCGAGCCCACTCTCGCCGGAGCCGCCCGCGCCGCCAGGGACGGCGCGACCATCGCGACTCCCGTGCATGCCGATTACCCGGACGCGCAGCGGGTCATCTGGCGGTCGTACAACGGCAAGCCGCGCGGCAGCCGCCTGATCAGAATGGCCCCCTGGTTCGACAATGGCACGCTCTCGGTTCATGTGTCGAGCAGGTACTTCTGGCGGAACGCTGCCGGTGCACAGCGCAAGGTCAGTGAAGGGCACACCCGTGGCAAGATCGTCCTCATCGTGGACGAGGACCTAGCCGCACAGCTGGAAGTCTGAACACGCCTCGACGCGAACAGGGGAGCGGAGGCTCCGGGATTTGAACCCGGGAGGGGCGTAAACCCCAACCGCATTAGCAGTTCTGTCTCCGGGACAGAAGCGGGCGTAAGCGGGGGCAAGCCGGGGGAATCCGCGTAGGTCAGCGGCGGTGCAGCACTCCCCTGGGAGTCGCTGTCTCATCGCTAGGTCCTGGCCGGGCTAGCCGCAGAGGGATGGACACCATGCGGGGTGGGCGACTGGGCGGTGGCGCTACGGTGCTGAGCGACCTGGATGACGATGCCATGGGTGTTGCGCGGGTGCAGGAAGGCCTCCTTCCAGTCCGGATTGGCCAGGTTGACCCCGATGGGCTCGATGCCCGACGCCTTTATCAAGGTCAGCGCGTCCTCGATGTCGGTGACGAGGAAGTTGAAGTGGTGCGGGCCCGCGCCGCGGCCAGCCAGGAAGCGGTCGAGGAAGGCCGCGCCGGAGCCCCCGGGTGGGTGTCAGCAGCTCGATTTTCGGACCTGCGGCGAATTTCAGCTGGCCCCACCAGTACCCGGACGAGTTGCCGCCATAGGCCCAGGTTCCGCCGAGGACGCCGCCGATTAGCTCCCAGCCATCGGAAAGGGCCGGCCTGCCGATGGCCAGATGATCGAGGATTGCGTCATGAGATCACACGTTACGGCCAACAGCATCCAGAGCCGAGCTGGCCGGCATGACCAACCAAGCCGCCGTCGGCGCCCGGGACGACTGCCCGTGCGTGCGGCGGCGCGCTCCGCGGGCTGGGCGTGCACGATCTTCGCTGACCAGACCCACATGTCCGATCCGTT
>DATMMS010000020.1:0-94411 GCA_035569605.1 Candidatus Solibacter sp.
AACGCCGACGGCAGGCTGGAGATGTTCGTTACCGCCCCCGACGCCCAGACGTACCACAACTGGCAGACGACAGCCGGCTCGGGTTGGTTCGGGTGGGCGCTGTTCGGCGGCTCTCTGACCGGCGCACCAGCCGTCGCCAGCTCGCCCACCGGTCGCCTCTTCCTCTTTGGAACCAACCTGAACGGGAGCGTCTACCGTCAAGTCCAGGGAACGGTCAACGGCAACTGGACGGGCTGGTCAAGCATGGGCGGTCCGAGCCTCGTCAAGGTCGTCGCTGGGACCAACGCTGATGGTCGGATCGAGCTGATCGCTCAGGACAGCTCTGGTTCGCTCTGGCACAATTCGGAGCCCGCGCCCCCGATCTGATCTAGAGCGACCCTCCCGTAGTTAAGTCCCGCTCTCCCAGGAAGCCAGGTACTTCTCCTGCTCCGGGGTCAGGACGTCGATGTCGACCTCCATCGCGGCCAGCTTGAGCCTGGCGATCTCCTTGTCGATGTCTTCGGGGACGTCGTACACCCGCTTCTCCAGGGTGCTGTGGTTCTTGGCGACGTACTCCGCCGCCAGCGCCTGGTTGGCGAAGCTCATGTCCATCACCGCGGCGGGGTGCCCCTCGGCGGCGGCGAGGTTGATCAGCCTGCCCTCCCCCAGCAGGTAGACCTTCCGGCCGTCGCGCAGGTTGTACTCGTCGACGAAGGGACGCACCCGCTTGACCTGCGTGCTGAGGTCGTCCATGGCCTCGATGTTGATCTCGTCGTTGAAGTGGCCGGAGTTGGCGATGATGGCGCCGTCCTTCATGACGTCCAGGTGCCGGCGGTCGATGACGTGGTAGTCGCCGGTGACGGTGGTGATGAAGTCCGCCTCCGGGGCGATGTCCTCGAGCCGGGCGACGCGGTAGCCATCCATGACCGCTTCCAGGGCCCGCAGCGGATCGATCTCGGTGACCACCACGTGCGCGCCCATTCCCGAGGCGCGGCTGGCCAGGCCCCGGCCGCACCAGCCGTAGCCGCAGACGACAAAGGTCTTGCCCGCCAGCAGGACGTTGGTGGCGCGGATGATGCCGTCCAGCGTCGACTGGCCGGTTCCGTAGCGGTTGTCGAACATGTGCTTGGTGAGGGCTTCGTTCACCGCCACGATGGGGAAGCGCAGCACGCCCTCTTTCTGCATCGCCTTGAGCCGGATCACTCCGGTGGTGGTTTCCTCGGTACCGCCCAGGACGGCGTCGATGTCGCCTTCGCCCTTGTGCAGGAGGGAGACCAGGTCGCAGCCATCGTCCATCGTCATCTGCGGTCGCGCGTCGACGGCGGCTGCCCGGAGGTGCTGGTAGTAGGTCTCGTTGTCCTCCCCCTTGCGGGCGAAGACCGAGATGCCGTGGATCCTGACCAGGGCGGCAGCAACCGGGTCCTGGGTCGACAACGGGTTGCTGGCACAGAGAGTCAGCTCGGCCCCGCCGGCCTGCAACGCGAGCGCGAGGTTGGCGGTCTCGGTGGTTATGTGCAGGCAGCCGGACATCCGGATGCCGTCGAGCGGCTTCTCGGCGGCGAAACGATCCCGGACCTGGGCCAGGACCGGCATCTCACGGGCGGCCCACTCGATCAGCTGCTGACCCTGGTCTGCGAGGTTGAGATCGGTTACGTCATGCGCCAGAGCGCTCACTTTCGTATTCACGGCTGGAAGTCTACCTGTCGCCCCAGGACACCATCTCGCGCACCGTGTCCAGCCGCTCAGCGACGTCGTCGCGGGTCACGGGCTCAAGACCGTGCGGCCCAAATCCCTCGACGTTGAACGACGCCAGCACCGAACCGGTGACGGTCGCCCGCCGCAACCCCGACAGCTCGAAGTCGCGTGACGCCGCCAGCAGCCCCATCACGCCACCAGCGAACGCGTCTCCGGCGCCCGTGGGATCGACGACCTCCTCCAGCGGGTAGGCGGGGCAGACGAAGGTCTCTCTGCTGCCGTCAGGGCCCTGAGAGACGACCAGGGCGCCGTTCTCCCCCTTCTTGATCAGCACCGCCCGACAGCCGCGGGCCAGGATCGCCGCGGCCGCCTTTTGGAGGTTGGGGGTATCGGCGTACAGCCGCGCCTCATCCTCGTTGAGGAAGACCATGTCGACTCGGCTGAAGAGCTCATCTACACTGCGGCGCTTCTCGGTGATCCAGTGGTCGATGGTGTCGCAGGCCGTCAGTCTGGCTGCGGCGGCCTGGTTCAAGACCCCGAGCTGGAGATCGGGGTCGGTGTTGGCCAGGAACACGATCTCGCTGTCCAGGTAGGACTGCGGCAGCTTGGGTCGGAACTCGCTGAAGACGCCAAGTTGCAGGTCGACGGTGTCGCGGTTGTTCATGTCGAGGTGGTAGCGGCCACGCCATCGGAAGCTGGGGCCGGCCACGACCTCGAGCCCTTCGAGGTCGACGTCGCGGCGGCGAACGACCTCGAGAGCCTCGTCGGGAAAGTCATTCCCGATCACGGCCACCAACCGCACCCTGGTGAAGAGGCTGGCGGCGACGCTGAAATGGGTGGCGGCGCCGCCGAGCACGTCGTCGCGAGTCTCGAAGGGCGTCTCGATGCTGTCCAGCGCCACCGATCCCACGACCAGGATCGGGGCCCCGGTCTCCGAAGGGCTCATGCCAGCTGGCTCCGGAACCACTCGATCGTCGGTGGCAGGCCGTCAGCCAGGGGCACCTTGGCCTCCCAATCCAGGATCTCCCTGGCCCTGGTGGTGTCCGGGCAACGCTGCCGGGGATCATCTACCGGCAGCTCCCGATGTTCGATCGCGCTGCTCGACCCGGCGGCGGCACGGACCGCCTCGGCCAGGGCGAGCATCGTGATCTCCTCCTGGTTGCCGATGTTGACTGGCAGCACCTCGTCCGAGGCGAGCAGCCGCAGGATGCCCTCGACCAGGTCGTCGACAAAACACAGGCTCCTGGTCTGGGAGCCATCTCCGTACACCGTGATCGGCTCGCCTCGGATCGCCTGAGTGGCGAAGTTGGGCACGGCCCGGCCGTCATGCGTACGCATGCCCGGCCCGTAGGTGTTGAAGATCCGCACGATCCGCGTGTCGACTCCGTGATGGCGGTGGTAGGCCATGGTGAAGGCCTCGGCGACCCGCTTCGCCTCGTCGTAGACGCCGCGCGGCCCCACGGAGTTGACATGGCCCCAGTAGCTCTCGGGCTGAGGGTGGACATCGGGATCGCCGTACACCTCCGACGTCGAGGCCAGGATGAAGCGCGCCTTCTTTTCCAGCGCCAGCCCCAGGGTGTTGTGCGTCCCCAGGCTGCCCACCTTGAGCGTCTGGATCGGCCAGCGGTGGTAGTCGTCGGGCGACGCCGGGGAGGCGAAGTGGAGGACGTAGTCCACCGGCCCGTCGATCTCGATCGCGCGGCTGATGTCGTGGTTTACGAAGGCCATGCCGGGGTTTTGCAGCGCGGTCGCCAGGTTGGATTCGGAGCCGGTGATGAGGTTGTCGACGCAGACGACCTCGCAGCCAAGCGCGAGCAGGCGGCGGCACAGGTGAGAGCCCAGGAAGCCGGCGCCGCCGGTGACCACCGCCCTGCCGGCCGGCAGAGCTTCGGATGTCAGCCCCAAACCGCTCCCCCTGTGGTGGCGGTCAGTTGCGACCGATGCCGCGGTAGACGAAACCCATGTCTCGCATCCGGCCGGGCTCCCAGATGTTGCGGCCGTCGACGACGACCGGGCGCCTCATGGCGGCCTTCAGCCGCTTCAGGTCGAGGCTGCGGAACTGGTTCCACTCCGTCACCAGCGCCACCGCGTCCGCTTTGCGCGCCGCGCCGTAGGCGTCGCGGGCGCAGACCACGGCCCCGTTCAGGATGTGCTTGGCCTTGGGCATCGCCACCGGGTCGTAGACCTGGACCTGGGCGCCCTTGCGGAGCAGCGAATCGATGATGTCCATGGCAGGGGCTTCCCGGAGATCGTCGGTGTTGGGCTTGAAGCTGAGGCCCAGGATGCCGATGCGCTGCCCTCGGAGGCCGCCAAGCATCTCCTCGAGCCGATCCACCACGAGCTTGCGCATGTCGCGGTTGATGTCCATCACCGTGTGCAGCAACTCGGGGTGGTAACCCATCTCCTGAGCCATGCGGGCCAGCGCGCGCACGTCCTTGGGGAAGCAGGAGCCGCCGTAGCCGATACCCGCGTCCAGGAACGCGGCCCCGATGCGCGAATCCATTCCCATTCCCTCGGAGACCACCGAGACGTCGGCGTCGAGTTTCTCGCAGATCCGGGCGATCTCGTTGATGAAGGAGATCTTGGTCGCCAGGAAGGCGTTGCTGGCGTACTTGATCATCTCGGCGGTGTAGAGGTCGCTGATCAGGACCGGGCATTCGAGCGGGCGGTAAAGCTCCGCCACCCGCGCGGCGGCGGCTCGATCATGACCGCCGAGGACCACGCGATCCGGGTGCGTGAAGTCGAGCACCGCGCTGCCTTCGCGGAGAAACTCCGGGTTGCTGACCACGGAGAACTCGATCGTCGCCGAGGGACGGGACTTGGCCACGATCTCGGAGACCAGGTCGCCGGTACCGATCGGCACCGTGCTCTTGTTGATGATCACGACGTTGTCGGCGAGGTTGGCGCCGATATCCCTGGCAGCCGCCTTGAGCGCGGTGAGGTCGGCCCCGCCCCGGCTGTCGGGCGGTGTCCCCACCGCCAGGAATACGAATTCGGCGCCCCGCATCGCTTCGACAATGTCGGTGGTGAACGAAAGCCGACCATCCCGAGCACCGCGCTCGATCAGCTCCTCCAGGCCTGGCTCGTAGATCGGCAGCTTGTTTCGCCGCAGCATCGCGACCCTGCTCGAGTCAATGTCCACACCGATCACTTCGTTGCCCAGGTCGGCGAAGCAGGCCGCCGTGGTCAGACCGACATAGCCGAGGCCAATCACTCCGATGCGGCTCACAGGGCCGGATTATATGGTCATGCTGGAGGGCGTCTTGCCTTCGTTACGCGATGTTCATTTTTTGGAGATCGACAGCGCTGGTCCCCCTGTGCGACCCTGGAGCCTCTTGAGAGAGCTAGCCTCCCCCGCTGAGTCGACGCGCGCCTGCGTGGCGGCAGTCCTGGTCGCCGCCGGCGCCCTGCTCGTCGCCCCACTGCCGGTTGCCGCGGCCGCGCCCGCGGGGGCGCTGGTGCGCCTTCACGGCAGCTTCGTCGCGGGATTGCAGCCAGGCGACCGGATCGCCGACGTCGACCCCGGCCAGACCATGCAGATTCAGATCGGGCTGCAGCTGCGGGACCGAGGTGCGCTCGACCAGTTGATCACCAGCGTGTCGACGCCGGGCTCGGCCGAATACGGCCGGTATCTGACCCCCGCCGACTTCGACAGCCGCTTCGGCCCCACGGCAACGCAGGTGAGCCAGGCAGCCGGTTTCCTGGCGGCGCGCGGCCTGAGGGTGACCGCTGCCTCGGCGGGCAGCACCCTTGTCGACGCGACCGGGCCGGCGGCGGCAGTCGAGGCGGCCTTCGACACCACGATCGGGCGATATCGGGACCGTACCGGCCGGGAGTTCTTCGCCAACGACTCCGACCCGGCGATACCAGCCAGCCTGGCCCCGTTCGTGTCTGGGGTGCAGGGACTCAACAACCGCTACCGGCGGCATCACAGCGCGGTGGCGCCGCGTACCTGTCCTTCGACATGCGCACCGACGCCTTATACGCCGAGCCAACTTCGGCAGGCCTACCATCTGAGCGCCGCTCCCCTGACCAACCTCACGGGGACCGGCTCGCTGGGGCTGCTGGAGCTCGACGACTTCCTGCTGGCCAACATCACCAGCTTCGACAATTCCTATGGCCTTCCCGCGATTACGCCAACCCGGCTGCCTGTGGACGGCGGAACAGGCCGGGGTATGGGTCAGGTCGAGGTAGAGCTCGACATCGAGGTGATGCACGAGATCGCCCCGGGAGCCAGCATTCAAGTATTCGAAGCGCCCAACAATTTGGACTCCCAGCTACTCGACGCATATTCCTGCATGGTCAACCCGGGCGGGAACACCTCCTGTCCGAATCACGCCAGCGGCGCCATATCGCCGTCGAACTCGACCAGCTGGGGCCTCTGCGAACGCGACCAAATGGCCAGCACGACCACGGCCCTGTCAAATATTTTCAGCCGAGCGGCTGCGCAGGGACAAAGCTTCTTCGCCGCCTCCGGTGATACGGGAGCGTTCGACTGCCGGAACTTTGATGGATCCGTCAATACAGCGGCCGGTCTATCCGTCGACAGTCCCGCGAGTGATCCTCACATCACCGGCGCCGGTGGGACCCATCTTCTACTGAACACTGACAACAGCTACAACAGCGAGACCGCCTGGCCGAACAGCATCGCGCACCCAAATTGGGGCAGCGGCGGGGGGATGTCGGCGCTATTTGGACGGCCGCCGTGGCAAACCGGTCCCGGGGTAAACACGTCGGCCGGCGCGGCGCGCCAGGTGCCAGACATCTCACTCGACGCTGACCCAGCGACTGGCTACTCGATCTACACGTGCTTCGGCAACCCCCCGTGCACCTCGGGAGGCTCGGGTTTGGTCAGCGTAGGCGGCACCAGCGCCGCTGCTCCCGCTTGGGCCGCGTTCACCGCCATCTACAACCAGTACGCTGCACCCGCGAAGCCCAACCTCGGGTTTGCCAACCCAACCCTGTACCAACTCAAGGCTTGCGCTCAGACTTTCTCACCCTTAAACGACATAACCACGGGGAACAACTTCGCCGGTCAAAGCGCCGGGTACTTTGCCAGCGCGGGATACGACATGGTCACCGGGCTTGGCACGCTGCGCGCCGCCGAGATCTCTCAAGACCTGGTCGCAGGCCAACCGCTGACGCTCGGATCAGTAGCGCCGTCGCGGGGGGTCGCCGGCGACACCGTCAATCTCTACGGCTGTGGTTTCCAGGTCTCCGGGAACCAGGTCCCATCGGTGACATTTGGCGGAACTCCGTCGCCCAGTGTGAATTTCGTCAACGGCAACAACCTGACCGTCGTGGTGCCCAGCCACGCTCCTGGTCTGCTCACCATCACGGTCACCAACCCCGCCGGGGCCGGGGGGCAGTCGGCGAGCCTCCCGAGCGGCTTTAACTACCACTCCGACGACACCCTCTGGAGCGGCTGGAACACCCTTGCGAGCTCAGTCGCGAACCCCGCCGTCGGAACTAATGCGGACGGGAGACTCGAAGTCACCGGCCTGTCGCCCGACCACACCGCCTGGCATTCATGGCAGAACGTGCCCGGCGGCAACTTCGCCGGGTCTGCCTCACTGGGCGGGTCTCTCGCGGCAGGACCGTCGATCGGCCGGAACGCCGACGGCCGCCTCGAGCTTTTCGCAAAGGGCACCGACGGCTCCACTTACCACAACTGGCAGAACACGCCCGGCGGCGGCTGGAGCGGCTGGTACGGCCTCGGCGGCGGGATCGTCGGCACACCGACGGTGACCAGCGACGCGGACGGGCGGCTGGAGCTCCTGGTGCTGGCCAACGACCACTCCGTGTACCACGCCTGGCAGCAGACGCCAGGATCCGGCTGGACCGGCTGGTACCCGCTGGGTGGATCGCTGGCGACCACGCCCACCGCCGGCCGCAACGCTGACGGGCGCCTGGAGATCTTCGCCAAGGGGACCGACGGCGGAGCCTGGCACGCGTGGCAGATGGCGGCCAACGGCGGTTGGTCCGGGTGGTCGTCGCTCGGCGGCCAGATCTCCGGGTCGCCCACCGTGGGCACCAACGCCGACGGCCGGCTGGAGATGTTCGTCACCGCGTCCGACTCGCAGACGTATCACAACTGGCAGACGACAGCCGGATCCGGCTGGTTCGGCTGGGCGCTCTTCAGCGGTTCGCTTACCGCGGCGCCAGCCGTCGCGAGCACGCCCAGCGGGCGCCTCTTTGTGTTCGGGACGAATCTCAACGGCCAGGTGTACCGCCAGGTGCAGGACGCGGTCAACGGCAGCTGGACGGGCTGGTTCAGCATGGGAGGGCCGGGCCTGGTCCAGGTGGTCGCCGGCACCAACGCCGACGGCCGGATAGAGCTATTCGCGCAGGATAGCGGAGGGTCCTTCTGGCACAACTGGGAGCCGTCGCCGCCGACGTAAGAGCCAGGCATATCGGCCGGCGGCCGCCATCGGAAGGCAAAGGACAACCAGCCACAGCCACGGCTGGCGTGGGTGGGGCAACACGAGCAGGGCTCCGGCAGCCGGCAAGTCCACGAACGCGAAAGCGACCGAGCTGGAGGCATAGCAGGTCTGTACCGTGATCAGCTCATTGCCGGAGCCCGGTGGGGTCGTCAGGACGATCTGATTAGGCGGTGTGGTGAACATGGCTACGGGCGCTCCGCCGATAAGTACCGACAAGCCGGTGAATGGCTGGTTGAAACCGGTCCCAGTAATGGTGACCAGGGTCCCGCCCTTGGAGGGGCCAGCACTCGGCGAAGCCGAGGTGATGCTCGGGGCGTCAGCGATGCATTCGGCGGCGCCGATGTCGCACAACGCCGCCTGCGGGCGCGCGACACCCCTGGCGTCCACCGCTAGCCCAGGCGCCTGGCACCCACCACCCGCCGGAACTCCGTCGATCGCCGGGCTTCCAAATAACGGAGCGTTCACCGCCAGGCCGGGCTGCCCGCCCTGGGAGGTCGGAACGCGAACACCGCCCCAGTCGGCCAGGAAGTCAAGCTTCGGATCCGCCACGTTGACCTTGTCGCTTGGGTGGCTGCCGCCGTCCTCGCAGGTGGTGCCAGTATCCAGGTTGGCGCTGTTAACACCGCCCAGCTCTGCGATTGACCCCCCGATGTTGGAGCAGTTAGCAGGCAGATTTCGCGAGAGGAGGGTCGACTGCAGGTCGAACAGCCCGTGGTTGATCGCGACGCCGCCTCCAACACCCTGGGCCGTGTTGTTGGCGATTGTGGCGTTCAGGAGGTCTACGTTGCCGGAATCGAAGATCGCTCCACCGGCCCCGCCAGCGTGGTTCTCGCTGAGTGTCAGGTTGGGTGCCGCGGCTTGCGCGGGAGCGCGCGGTTCAGCGGTCTTCGCGGAAGCCGCCACCCGCATCGGGTTCGGCGTAAGCGTCGTTCCCTGGAGCAACCCGGCAACGCTCAGTCCACCGCCGTTGGCGCCGGCGCCGTTCGACCAGAGACTGTCGCCATTTAGCGCCAGGACGCCCGCGCCCGAGTAGATGCCACCACCAGAGCCGGCAGCGTGATTGGACGCGACCGCCGCCTGGATCATGCGGAAGCTGCCGCTGCTCCAGACGGCGCCACCGTCCTGGCGCGCACCGTTGAAGGCCAGCGAAGCCGTGACGATACTGGTTTCGCCGCTGGTCCAGACCCCACCGCCGTTGGTGGCGCCGTTCTCCTCCACGTCCAGACTGGTGAGCGTGAGGGTCGAGCTGCTCCAGATCCCCCCACCGTCGCCGCCGGCGCCCGAGAAATCGGCGGTCAAGCTCGTTCCGTCCACCGGATGATCGGTCCATAGCCCGCCGCCATTGTTGGTCGCCGTGTTGGGGAAGAATTGGAGATTGAACTTGCTCCCGCTGACCAGTTCCGTGATATTCACAGCGTGAACGTGGAGCGGGCCCTGGTTGAAGATGGCCCCACCGTTCCCGCCGGAGATGTTCCCCTCGAGCACGACGTTATTGAGGGTCAGGTCACCGCTGTTCCAGATGCCACCGCCATCGCCGGCTGCGGTGTTGGATTTGACGGTAACGTTGGTCAGGGTCAGCGTTCCTGTATTGACGATTCCGCCGCCCGCGGCTGCGGAGTTGCCCGAAATGGTGCAGTTGCTGTATGAAGCAGTGCCCGAGTTGACAATCCTGCCGTTGTTGGCGGGGCATGGCGTGTCGACACTCGCCATCACCGCCGTGACCAGGACAACCGACGGAAGCACGGCCGCCGCCGACATCAGTAGCGCGACGATCCTGGTCAGCCGCATCAGCACGTTTCTGGCTCCATTCTCGAAGTCAGTGGTGGCAGGTGTAATGCTGGATCAGCGTGTACCACTGGGTGTTGCTTGGATTGGAGGATCCCCCGACCGCCCATAACTCGGTTGACGACACCGCACCGATGTCACTCGCGCCGGTGCCGTTGGCGAATGAGACCTCCGTCCAGGAGCTCCCGTTCCAATGCAGGGCATCCGCCGCGGTGTTGGGACGACCCCCCACCGCCCAAACATCACTGGCGCCAACAGCGGTCACGTCGTTCAGGACTGTATCGCTTGGCAGCGGGGCACCAGGCTGCGTCCACGTTCCGTCAAACCTCAATGCCAGGGGCTGGCCGGCGAAACCAGGAACCACTCCATCACCGACGGCCCAGGCTTGATCGGACCCAGGCACGAAAGTCACGCCCTTCAGTCCTCCGCGGTACGAGGGATCTCCGGTGTAGAGCGGTGATCCCTGCTGCTTCCATGTCGAGCCATCCCAGCGCTCGATGAGATAAGACTGCCCCTTCGCGACGCCAACGGCCACGGCGTTGGCCGCCGAATTGACTGCGACATCCGTGAGGCTGCCGTCACTCGAGCTGGACGAGGTCTGCAGCGCCCAAGAGGCACCGTCCCAGTGCTCAATCAGCGCCGCCCCACCGGTGTTGCCCACAGCAAACACCACACCGGGTCCCGCCGCACTCACTGCGGCCAGAGCACTGGATACTCCGAGGTTGGGGTCGACAGTAGGTTTCACCATCCAGTTGGCACCGTCCCAGTGCTCTGCCAATGGGTGCTCGTGCTTGTCAGCGTCAGTGATACTCCCCACAGCCCAGACGTCGTTGGTGGCCGAACCCGCAACGTCGTTGAACCCGGCCGAGGCGCCGGCGGCAAGGGGCGCGGTCGCAACCAGGGACCACTTAACGCCGTCCCAGTGCAGGGCGAAGGGCTTGCTGCCGGTGCTGGAACCCGCGCCTCCGACAGCCCAAATGTCTTTAGGACCGATGACTGCGAGCCGTCCCAGTTCCGGAAAGCCTGGCGGGTTGGGGCTCGGAACGACCGCCCAGTCGCAGACCGTTACCGTTCTCACCCTGGGCGGCGCAACGGGAGCCCCCGGGGGTGTGGCGCTCGGACTTGCTGACGGTAGCTCGGACGGGGTTGGCGTTTCCTCTGCGGATGGGGTTGGCCCGGCCGGAGCGACCCGGAACGCTGTCGGTCGGAATACACCGAGAATGGACGCAGCCACCACCGCCGCCACGACGGCGGGCGCGAGGATCGCGATGGCGGCGAGGGTCGCTGACTTCCACGGTCGACGGCGCGGTGTCGGCGGGGCACCCATGAAGTCGACGACGCGGTTGCGCGCTCGGATCACCTCGTGCTCGGCGCCATGCGCCGCCACGGCTTCGAGCAGCTGTGCGATGCGCTCCAGCCCGGGATCGAGTGGGTTCTGGTCTTCGGTCATTGGCCAACCTCAAGGAAGGGACGGATTCGCCTAAGGGCACGCACCCATGCCGTTTTGACCGCCGGCTCGCGGCGCCTCTGGAGGCGGCCGATCTCGGCGTGAGTTAGGCCGGCAGCGCGAAGCGCCAGGAGCTCCCGGTCGCCGCGGCTCAGTTTCGAGAGAGCAGCCTGCAGCTCGAGCCTGTCGGTCGGGTCAACTGTTGTCGAAGTCGCGAAGTCGAGGTGCCTCTCCAGCGAGTCGACCGGCTGCGACTTACGGCGGCGGCTTCTGTCGATGACGCGATTACGCGCGATTCGCATCAGCCATGGCAGCGCGGCTGAGCGGTCGCCCCGATAGCGGGCCCAAGCTGTCCATGCGGAGCAGAAGGTTTCTGAGCAGAGATCCTCGGCATCGCCATCTCCCACTGCGATTCGCAGGTAGCGAAGCACCGTGTCCGCGTGGAGATCGTATGCCTGTAGAAAGCTGGCCTCGAGCACGCTCTCGCGGTGATCTGGCTGCATCGCGGCTATCATGCCGACTTTGTTAACGCTTGGCCTCGGCTAAAGGAAACATCGAATCGCGATCGGTGAGGAGCCTTCTCCGAGTTCATCCCTGATCCGTTGCGAACTTGTGTGCCCTGACCTGAGAACGCATCCCTATCCTAGGAAGCAGTCCCCCCTATGAATCTGTCGAAGCTCTACGTACTGCTAGCGATCGCCGCCCTGCCCTCCGGCCTCTTGGGCGCGTCCGCCCCGGCCGCCGCGTCGGCGCCAACCGGCGCTCAGATCGAGCGGCCGTCGATCATGCAGACCCAGGACCTGGCGCACCGCCACGACCACCTGTCGCTGCCTGCCGACACCACCGTCAACGGGGTGTTCGTCAACAGCCGGCCGATCAGCCGCCAGCCTGCAGCGACGTCATCCGCAGCCACACCCTCCGCAGCCGCATACAACAACAACCGGCTCTCACGCGAGGTATTCGGCTTCGCCCCCTACTGGGAGCTCTCGGCCGGAAACCTCAGCGACATCCAGTACGACAAGGTGAGCACGATCGCCTACTTCGGCGCCACCTACACCGGGTCCGGCACCTTCGTCAGCCCAGACCCGGGCGGCGACGGCTACAACAGCCAGGCGTTGACCGACGTCGTCAACAAGGCGCATGCGGCCGGCGACAAGGTGGTAATCACCGTCAAGTCGTTTGACAACGCCACCATCTCCTCGATCGTGAACAACAGTGGCAACGGCCAGACTGCCATCAACCAGGCGATCTACCTGATGACCGCCAGGTCGCTCGACGGCATCAACGTCGACTTCGAGGGCAGCGACAGCAGCCTGCAGCAGGCATACACCAGCTGGATTGCCAAGCTGTCGTCCCAGATGCATTCGCAGCATCCGGGGTCGTTCCTCAGCGTGGACACCTACTCCGGCGCGGCCAGCTGGAGCGGCGGGTTCATGCGCATCGATACGCTGGCGCCCTCGGTCGACGCCTTTTTCGTGATGGCTTATGACATGGGCCTCTCCAACGCTTCCGCCCAGGGCCTGCCGCCGACCCTCCCCAACGCCCCCCTGGCGGGCAACTACACCTACTACGACACGCTGTCCGTTGACCAGTACATCACCAAGGCGGGCGCCGCCAAGGTCATCCTGGGCGTGCCTTACTACGGGTACAAGTCCTCGACGCTGACATCCACCTTCAACGCCTCGATCAACACCAGCGACCAGGGCGCGTGCAATGTCAATTGCGCCGAGCCGTACTCGTCGATCGTCTCCGAGTTCCAGTGCGCGCTGAGCCTGGCCAGGAATCGCGATGCCGCCTCGGCGACCCCGTGGGCCAGCTGGTACAGCCCCGCTACCAACGACCCTTGCCAGGCCAACCACAACTCCATCCGCGAGCTGTACTACGACGACGCCGCCTCGCTGGGCGCCAAGTACGACCTCGTCAACAACCGTGGCATCCGTGGCATGGGGATGTGGGCGCTCGGGTTTGACCATGGCTCGAGCGACCTGTGGAACGTGATCGCGCAGAAGTTCCTCAATCCCGACAACCAGTGGAGCGGATGGTTCTGGCTGGGCGGAAATGTGACCGGCCCTGACGTCGCGACCAATGCGGACGGGCGCCTGGAAGCCTTCGGCCTGTCCCCCGACCACAGCGCCTGGCACTCGTGGCAGCAGACCGCCGGCGGCGGCTGGAGCGCCCCGGCTTCACTTGGAGGATCGCTCCTCAGCAGCCCCCGCGTGGGGCGAAACGCCGACGGTCGTCTGGAGCTCTTCGCCGAAGGCGCCGATGGTTCGGCCTGGCACAACTGGGAGAACGTCCCCGGGGGCCGCTGGAGCGGCTGGTTTGGTCTCGGCGGCGGGATCGTCGGCAGCCCGACAGTGACCACCGACGCCGACGGGCGTCTCGAGCTGCTGGCGCTGGGCAACGACCACGCCGTTTACCACGCCTGGCAGCAGTCCCCGGGTAGCGGCTGGACCGGGTGGTACCAGCTGGGTGGTTCGATGACGAGCGTGCCCAATGCCGGACGCAACGCCGACGGGCGGCTCGAAATCTTCGCCAGGGGCACCGACGGAAGCGCCTGGCACGCTTGGCAGCTGGTCGCCAACGGGCCCTGGTCGGGCTGGTCGGCGCTGGGAGGCCAGATCGCGGGCTCGCCCACGGTGGGCACCAACGCTGACGGCAGGCTGGAGGCCTTCGCGATCACGCCCGACGGACAGAGCTGGCACGACTGGCAGACGTCGGCAGGGAGTGGTTGGTTTGGCTGGGCTCCATTGGGCGGCTCGCTGACGGGGGCCCCGGCGGTGGCTCGCACCCCCGGCGGACGCCTGTTCATCTTCGGCACCAACCTCGACGGCAGTGTTTGGCGCAAGATCCAGACCGTGCTGGACGGCGGCTGGGGCGGCTGGACCAGCACCGGCGGCCCCGGGCTGGTCAATGTGGCCGTCGGCACCAACAGCGACGGGCGCCTGGAGCTGGTCGCCCAGGATCGCTCAGGGTCCTTCTGGCACGACTGGCAGTCTTCGCCCTCGACCTAGTCAGCAGCCGGCGGAGAGTTGACGACCCGCCAGAACTCGGCCCGGGCCGCCGCCCACAAAGGCTGGACCAAGCTGCGACCAAGCCAGACCACGGTGATCGCGGAGTAGCCGAGGTACGTCAGCTCCAGGCCGGTGAATGATGTCTTGGGGACCACGAAGGGTCGCCAGAGGACGCTGAATTCAGGCACATACCAGCAGAGGTGCTCGTTGGTGAAGCCACTTGCCATACAGGCGTCCTGGCCGTAGTTCCCCCACACGACGCCGTTGGCGCCCACCCAGCAAGACAGGACCAGGACACCGGCTACGCCGACCAACGCCCACACGTGACGCGGCGGGAACCGCAAGAAGGCGGCCAGAGCCAGTGAGGCGGGTAGGCAGGCGACGAGGAAGAACCTCGGCCCCCAGGTGAACCCGCCGTACCAGGCCCACCATGCGGAGTAGGTCAGGACCATTCCCGCCAGGTACCAGATCCAGAGCTCGTACCCGGACGCAACCGCCGGCGCCCGCTGGCGTAGAAATCGTCTTGCCGGGATGAGCAACCCTGGGGCGAAGAACACCAGGCCCTTGCCGAATGAGAACAAGATGCTCAGCAGCCCGAATGGGAACGGATAGCTGAACCCCGGCCTCCCGGAGTACGGGAGGATGGTTTTGAAGCCGGAATCGACGGTCAGGTACTTACCCGTCAACAGATGCTGCTGCCGGTAGCGGGCGTCGAGGTAAGTCAGACCGGCGGTTGCGGCAAGAGCGAGGACGTAGCGCAGCCGTCGTCGCTCGACTACCCGCTTGAGCACGACCAATCCGACACCGAGGACGGCGGCCGGCGTGTTCGCGGTCCCCACAGCCAGCCCCGCCCACCCCGCCAACCGCGGCCCGGTGACTACCGCGATTGCCCCCAGGCCGACCAGAACGGCGGTGAACATCTCGCCCAGGAAGTCCTGGGTGGCGAATCCAAACATCGAGGCCGCGACCATGATCAGCAGGAAGGTCCGAACCAACCCTCGATCCACACGGTTCCGCAGCAGAGCCCAGAGCCCCAGTAGCAGAACGCAAAACAGCAGCAGGTTGTAGTGCATCACCACCCATTGGGAGGCCGGCGCACCCAGAATCCGGCCCAACCAGTAGAGCGGCGTGGCAAAGAGCGGTCCGACGAAGGAGTACTTCATGTTCGGCGATTGGCCGGCGCTCAACAAATTGACCAGGGCGTGGTAGCGGATGTACGCGTCGTACGTCACCGGAGACTGGGGCACGAAACTCGCCAGCAGACCGACACCCGACGCGATCAGGATGAGGTCCACCCAGGGCGCCAGGCGCGAAGTCCGGAGCGGTTGAGTGGCGTCGGTACCAGAAAGGTGTCCTTCCGCGGGTGCGGTCGCTCGAGGCTCTTCGCTAGGAGGCACGGTGTCGTACTGTATCGCCTGCGTGCCGGAGTTCCCGCACGGGTCGACCATTAGACTCTGGCTTCGAATGACATCCGGGTCGACTCCAGAGGAGCCAATCGCCTCTGTCGTGATTCTCAACTTCAACGGCCTGCGCTATCTTGACCGCTGCCTGCAAGCGCTCCGGACCCAGGAAGTCGAGGGGGGATTCGAGGTGCTGCTGGTGGACAACGCCTCCAGCGACGGCTCGGCAGCCCATGTGCGCGAGCATCACGACTGGGTCAACCTGGTCGAGTCGAGCGCGAACCTCGGGTTCGCGGGCGGCAACAATCTGGGCTTTCGGCACGCCCGCGGCAAATACGTGGTCCTGCTGAACAACGACACCAGGGTCCGCGCTGGATGGCTGCGCGCGCTGGTGGCTGCGGCCGAATCCGATTCCGAGGTCGGAGCGGTAGGAGCCAAGCTGATGTTCATGGATCCGCCCGGCGTGATCCAAAATGCCGGCACGCTGATGCTGGACGACGGCAGCGGTGGAGACCGCGGCTTCCGAGAGGTCGACACCGGGCAGTACGAGCAGCGCGAAGAGGTCTTCGGGGCCTGTGGCGCCAGCGCGCTCTACCGCCGCGAGACCCTACGCGACGTCGGCGAGCTCGACGAGACCTTCTTCATGTACTACGAGGACACCGACCTCAGCTGGCGGATGCGGCTCGCCGGCTGGAAGATCCTTTACGAGCCGGCCGCCGTGGTAGACCACGTCCACGCCGGCTCCAGTGGCGAGTGGTCCCCATTCTTCACCTTCCACGTCGACCGCAACCGGCTTTTCATGATCCTCAAGAACGCGCCCACAGGGATGGTGGTCCGCACGTTCACCTCGTTCGCCATGATCTCCGTCAAAAACGCAGTCCGGGCGCTCATGGGACGCTTCGGCCGGCCCCCCGCCACGCTGGCGAAAACCAACCTCGGCGCGGGACGGGCGCGAATCCACCTGAAGGTGATCGCCTCGCTGGCCGCCCATCTCCCCGAGATGCTGATCAAGCGGCGGCGGGTGCGGCGGCTGCGCCGGGTGGCAGACGCCGATATCGCCCGATGGTTCTACTCGAGGAAGCTATGGGACGCCCGCTGAAGATAGGGATCTACTCGCCGTTTTTCGGCAAGACCATCGGCGGCGGCGAGAAGTACCTGGGCGTCACCGCCGAGGCCATCCGGGACGCCTTTCCGCGCCACCAGGTGGACCTCATCGGCGCGGTGCCGGCCGACCGAGAGCTGTACGAGCGCATGCTCAAGCTCGACCTCGCCGGCATCAACCTGCTCTCGACGGGCAAACCGATGGGGCGCATCACTCACTGGGCCAACAACCGCAGGGGGCTCCGCCGGCTGCGCAACATCTACCTTGCCCGGCAGGCCGCCCGCTTCAGCCAGGACTACGACCTGCTGCTGACCATGGTCTACGTGATCAAGGCGCGCTCCGTGGCGCGCCGGACCGTCATCCTCTGCCAGTTCCCCTACGAGCTGGCCCCGATCATGTGGGGCCGGAAATGGCTGCCCAACCCGGTCAACGGAGTCACCTTCCGGGCCTATCGCACGTTCTTAAAGCGGTTCACCGGCAACGAGATCGAGACCCGGGCGGACGTGATCTGCCAATCGGAATACGTGCGCCACTGGATCAAGGAGTTCTGGTATCGAGACGCGGTGGTGGTCAACCCTCCCATCGACATCCCGGACCACGATCCCGATTGGTCGCGCAAAGCCAACAGGGTCATATCGGTAGGGCGGTTCTTCCTCGGCGGCCACAGCAAGCGGCAGGATCTGATGGTGGCGGCGTTCAAGGAGCTGTGCGATGCCGGCCTCAAGGATTGGGAGCTGCACCTGGCCGGATCCGTCCACCGCGAGCATCCGGAGAGCGCCAGCTGGTACGACGAGATCGTCGACAGCGCTCGCGGCTATCCCATCGTGATGCACCCGGACGCCTCCTATGAGCAGGTAAGGGAGCTGTACGAGACCGGTTCTATCTACTGGCACGCGGCGGGGTACGAGATCGACCCCGCGGACGAGCCGGCCGCGCTGGAGCACTTCGGGATGACCACCGCCGAGGCGATGGCGTGCGGGGCGGTGCCGGTGGCGATCAACGCCGGCGGCCAGCCTGAGGTGGTCACTGACGGCGTCGACGGCTTCCTCTGGTCGACCATCGACGACCTCAAAGCCAGAACCTTGGAGCTGGCGGCCGACGCCGAGGTTCGTCGCCGCCTTGGATCCCGGGCCCGCGAGTCAAGCCGCCGGTTCTCGCGGGAGACCTTCAAGCGCCGGATGGCCGAGGAGCTCGCACCGGCGGTCCGCGCCCTGGAGGGGGGCTCCTGACTACGATTTCCAGATGAGCTCGTCGATCGTCAACGACAACCCGGAGATCTACTACTCCGGCGTCTACTGGAACGACTTCAAGCCGGTGGTCGAGTACATGTCGCGCTGCTTCACCGGCGACCCTGCCACCTGGTGGGAGGACGATTTCCGGCGACGCTTCTGCGCCACTCCATTCGAGAGCGCGCTGTTTCTGAATTGCGGCAACGGGTGGGTCGAACGCCAGTTCATCGACCGCGGGATGGTCACCACTGCCACCGCGTTCGACTACTCCGCTGACCTGGTCGCCGTCGCCGAAGCCGAGAAGGGTACCCGGCCGATCACGTACTTCCAGGCCGACGCCAACACCGTCGAATTGGGCAAGGACAGGTTCGACCTCGTCGTCAATGTTGCGGCCCTGCACCACGTCCAGAAGCTCGACCGGCTGCACCGGCAGCTCTGCGCCGCGACCCGGCCGGACGGCATCTTTGTCAACTTCGAGTACATCGGCCCGGCGCGAAACCAGTACGGAAAGGCGCAATGGCGCCATATCGAGGAGGAGAACGCCGCCCTGCCGGAGAGGGTCCGAAAGGAGCCTCTCGTCATGCCCCACCTGCCGACGATGCTGGTCACCGACCCCACCGAGGCCATCCACTCCGACCTGATCCTCAAGGTGCAGGCCCGCTACTTCGACATTTTCGAGCGACACGACACCGGCGGCGGCGTGGCGTACCAGCTTCTCACCCACAATCCCAAGCTCCAGGGGATCCCCGAAGCAGAGCTCCGCGAGCTGGTCGGCCCGCTGCTTGACACCGATTGGAAGCTGACCCAGGAGGGTCGGGTCCCTCCTCTGTTTTCCTACTTCCTCAGCCGGCCCCGCAAACCGGCTCTTCGCAATCCAGCGCTGGGGTTGCTGTACAGCCTGCAGGAGAACGGCCGGGAAGCTCTGGCTCGCCGGCGCCGCGGGGTCTACTCCTGGGGGCAGTTCCGGGAGCTGAAGGCCCACGAGGCCGCCAACCGGGGTTAGGCCAGCGCCCTCATTCGGCGACCGAGGCCCGCTCGCCGGCGGAGTGGGCCACCCCCCGGTCGCCGGGAACCACCCATTGGTGCTGCATATCAGCGATGCCCCGGTAGTCCGACTGCTCGTTGGTCACCTCTATCGGCAGGGCCCGCGACAGGACGATGTGCTCGTGCCCGGACGCCCTGTCTACGATGCTCAGGCCCACCCGGTAGCGTCCCGCCAGCAGGCCCAGGCGAGGAATCCTTAGGGTCACCGCACCCTCGGGGGCGAGCTCCCGTTCCGACGTCTTGGTACCGCTGGTGGTCCAGAACGCCTCGATCCCCTCCCCGTCGGGTACGAGCTCGACGTGGAATTCGGCACCACGCAGGGGGCCCTCGGAGCGATATGTGATCCGGACCTCGATGGGATCCCCGGTGTGGAAAACGTCGGCGGGGCCCTTGGGCCCGGACAGACGCACCTCGCGAACCCCGACCCCCTCGCGCCGGCCGTCAAGCACGATGTGGACCCCGGGACTGTCGGCGTGGACGGTCAGGCCCATGTGCTCGCTGACGTCCGCGAGGTAATCCTGGATGACGTCGGTGATGGGGCCGTGGGAGCGTACCGAGCCGGCATCCATCCAGATACCGGTGCTGCAAAGTCGCTTCACCACGTCCAGAGAGTGCGAGACGATCACCATCGTCCGGCCCTCGGCCTTGAGCTCGCTGATGCGGTCGAAGCAGCGGCGTTGGAAGGCCTCGTCGCCAACCGAGAGGATCTCATCGACGACCAGGATCTCGGGATCCATGTGCACCGCGATCGCGAACCCCAGGCGCGCGAACATTCCCGACGAGTAGGTCTTGACGGTGTTGTCGATGAACCTGGGGATGTCGCTGAATTCGATGATCTTGTCCATCACCGAATCGATGTAGCGCCGGGACAGTCCGTGCAGGGCGCCGTTGAGGTAGATGTTCTCCCGCCCGGTGTACTCCGGATAGAACCCGGCGCCCAACTCCAAAAGCGCGGCCAGACGGCCGTCGACGGACACCTTGCCCCGCTCCGGCTGGAGTATCCCCGCGATGCATTTGAGGAGGGTCGACTTCCCCGAGCCGTTTCGACCGATGATCGCCAGGGCCTGGCCGTGGGGCACCTCGACACTGACATCCTTGACCGCCCAGAACTCCTCGAAACGGCTGCGCCCGCGGCGGAGGACCGTCTGCTTGAGCGACATGTTCTTCTCGTGGTAGATCCGGAAGCGCTTGGAGACGTCCTCGCAGCGGACCGCCCATGGTTGGGTCCTCACTACAGCTCCTCGGCAAACCGCGGGCGGAGGCGGTGGAACACCAGGCTGCCCACCGCCAGCGCGACCAGGGCCATCGCCGCCGAGTAGAGCAAGCCCATGGGGTGCTGCGGCCAGCGATCAAAGGCGAATACATCCTGGAAGCCGCCGACCACCCAGGTCATCGGGTTGACGTACAGCGCTGTCCGAAGCAGCTTTCCCAGGAAGCTATCGCTGCCCGGTGCCTGGAGCACGCTGGAGAGCTGGTAAATGATCGGGGTCATGAAGAACCAGACTTGCAACACGATGTTGATTAGGTACTCCACGTCTCTGAAGAACACATTTGCGGACGCCACCAGCAGCCCCAGCCCCAAGGCGAACCCGAACGTGGTCAGCGCGATCGCCGGGGCAACCACCAGCGGGAGCCCCAGGCTGACGTGGAAAAAGATCACCAGCGGCACCAGCAGGGCCAGGCTGATCAGGTAGTTGACGAAGGCGGCCACCACCGCCGACAGGGTCAGCAGGACCCACGGGAATCGCACCTTCTTGACGATCGACCCGTTGCCCAGGACGCTGCCGGCCGAGAAGGTGATCGCCTGGGCGAAGAAGTTCCAGGCCAGCAATCCTGATAGCAGGTACACCGGGTACGGCGCACCCACCACCTTGAAGCGCATGAAGTGCGAGAAGACGACGGTGTACACGAGCATGTACAGCAACGGGTTCAGCAGCGACCAGAAGGCTCCCAGGCTGGAGCCTTTGTAGCGCGACTTGAGATCGCGCCGGAGCAGCTCCATCAGCAGCTCTCGGCTTTGAGCCGATGAAGACCAGAGTCGCGTGGCCCGGCCGACCGCGGGGTCGCTCGGACCCGTCAGCTCACCGGCAGTCACGATGGCGCGAGTCTAGCAGCGGCCCTTGATCTCAGCTGATGCCCTTCAGCCGCCGTTTGACCTTGCCCGCGGCCCGGCGAGCCGCACGGTGAAGTGGCGTCCGCGGCTGGACCCGACCGACATTGAGCAGGTCCACCCGCGCCGACGCCTGGACCTGGCTATAGAGGTCGGGGGCGATCCCGGGACCGCCTGCCTTGCGCGCCAGCGCGACCACGTCGTTGGTCATCTTCTCAACCCAGAAGCCGGCCGAAGTCAGTAGCAGGGCGACCTCCGCGGGGGTATAGAAATTCATCGGGTAGGGGTGCTGGACGAAGTACGGCTGGGTGAAATGGTTGAAGGCGCGCCAGTGCTCCTCTTCGAGCAGGTTGGGGACCTGCAGCCTGAACCGCCCGGTGGTCTTGAGCACCCGATAGGCCTCGCGCATGTAGTTGAAGGCCACCGTCTTGGGCATGTGCTGGAAGGCGATATCCGAGTACACCAAGTCGAAGGTCGAATCGTCGAAATCGGCGAGGTCGTAGCCGTTGCCATGGTGGAAGCTGACATTGGGCAGATGCTTGAGACGCTCGGCCCCTCGGGCAACCATCTCAGCCGAGATGTCGGCTCCGTGCACCTCCAGGCAGTGGGGCGCCAGGTGCTGCAGGATCCGCCCGGCGCCACAACCGATCTCCAGGATCTTGGAATCCTTCCCCAGCAGCGGGAGCAGCTCCGCGGCGACATTGGTTCCTGAGTGCTCGAAGCTCTGCTCATCGTCCTGGTCGGCGATGGCCTTGATGTGGTCCACCTGGGCGGAGCGGTCCCAGAAGCTCTCGTAAGCCTTCAGGTCCTCGCCGGTCAGCGCCACCTGCTCGAGGGAGGTCTGCTTCAGCCCGTGGGTAGGGTCGCTCAGTTTCATCGCTTGATCCTAATCCAGGGGGTCAGATTCAGCGGACCGACCACCAGACGTCGACGCCATCGAGGTGCTCCGGCGGGCGGCCGAGTAGCTGGGTCAAGAACGCCACCGCCTCGGAGCTGTGCGGACTGGGACCGACGACGACGGCTCCGATGTCGTGGTTGCGGATGTCTGCCAGGTACTCCGAGGAGGTGGCCGGAACGCCGTTCGGGATGGCCTGGGGCAGTTCGATCGACAGCAGCTTGGTCGCCAGGGCGTAGGGCCTGCCCCCCAGCTGGGGCCGATGCTGGTCGTCGGCGGTGAAGAAATAACCCTCCGGCATCCGGTACCGCATGCCCGCCTCGGCCTGCCAGCGCTGCGCCGCATCGGCCTCGGGGTACTGCGCGAAGGGCGCCACCAGCACCACCTCCCCCAGTTGGAAGCGGTTGACGTCGGCGCCGCGGAAGAAGGCGGGCGTGTCGGTCTGATAGGACAGATACGGGAGCCGTGGGAAGAGGCTGGCGCCGACCAGCCCGACCAGCGCCACCGACACCAATACCGGCACCAGCCGAGGGTTGCTGACGACGTCGTCGATGAAGACCGCCAGCAGCAGCCCGGCCGCCAGAAAGACGTAGAGCGTCAGGCGCGACGGGATGATGTTCCCGAACAAGGGAAGCCGGTCGACCACCAGGTAGGGAAGGTGGATCTTGGTGATGGTCCCGTCGACGTGGAGTGACGGACCGAGCGAGAGAACCGCCATCGCAAGGCCGAGCAAGGCTACAAATGCGACGGTCGGGTTATTGCGATGACGAACCGCGGTGAAGACGCACAGCACGATCAGGGGTAGCCCCAAGTAGGCGTTCCACTCCGACCCGTTGCCGGTGAATCGGCTGATGATTGGCCCTACCCAGCTCGGCGTGAAGTACTGCAGCCCGGTGGGCAGCACGAAGTTGTAGAGGTCGCTGACGTAAACGTTGCGTGGCTGAATCACTCCGCGGATGTAATGCGGCCCGAAGAATTGGAAGTAGAGCGGGACGGCGCTTATCACCAGGGCCAGCGAGCCTGCTATCGCGAAGGTACGCGCGACATAGGGCAGGCGCGGCCGGATCTCGGACCGGTGCAACACGCATAGCAGGGCGATGCCCACCCCGATGGTGAGAACTTCGGTGCTGAGGACCTCCTCACCGATCAGGAGCTGGGCCGCGCCCAGGAGCCCGAGCAGAATGCCGCCGCGCTGGACGGTCCAACGCTGGCGCACAAGGATCTCGTCCAGAAGTAGCAGGAACAGCGGCACCGAGAACGCCACGATCAGGCTTGGATGGCCTGCCGACTGAATCACCATGTAGGGCGAGAATCCGAGGAGCAGACCGCCGGCGGCGGCGGCTAGGTCATGGCGGACCCAGCGCCTGAAAGCGAGGTACCCGCACCAGGCGGTCAATGCCACCCCGGCGGTGAGCATCACGTTGTACGACACGATGGGGCTGAGCAGGGTGGTCACCGGTGTCAACACCCAGCCCACCAGCGGAACGCCGGTGCTCCACAAAACGTTGATGCCGTCGGGATATCCCAGCCAGGTACTCAGGAAGGGGTTGTGGCCGTGCGTGATGGCGAACGGATACCAGCGGATGAACCAGGTCATGTAGGAGGTGTCTCCCTGGCCCCCGATGAGCCGGTTGGCCGGGTCCTGCCACGCGCTCCAGAAAAGGAGCACGGCGAGCACCACATAGAAGACCAGCCATGCCGTGGTCGCCAGGAACCGGCTCTCTCGCCGGGACGTGGCCGTCGCCGGGAGGCCTATTTCAGCCTCGCGACCCTGGCCGCACGCGCCACCAGCGGCCAGCCAAGCACCATGAGGTACTGCCTTCGAGAGTAGGCGCCACGCCATTGGGCGGCGTGGAGCTCGCGGTCCTCCTCCTCGCTCCGGTAGCGGTCCAGCAGGGCGGAGTCGTCCAGGGACGCCTTCCGGGGGCGGGCGAGAAAGTAGGAGAACATCTGGGGGACCGCGCCAGTCCGGGTGTAGTCGCGGTCTGCCCGGAGCACGTTCTCGACGATGGGATCCAGTTCGGCGGGAGACAGCTCTTTCAGGCGGGCGTTGTGCGTCAGCAGCTCGTAAGCGATGCCGCCCCCGGTGTCGTGGCGCTCGATGATGTCGAAGTAACGCGCCAGGGTTTCCATGATCAAGTCGGAGTGAATCGCCTCCGTCGGATCCATGACGAGCATCGTGGGCAGGTGAGGGTGGCGCAAAGGTTGCTTCCGCGCGGCGGCGGGCATGGAGCGGTTGACAGACTTGATGTGGCTCCAATGGCGGCGTGAGTACTGGTTGCGAGATGGGCCGATGTAGTCGCAGCTGACGATCAAGCCACCGGGTTTGAGGGCGCGGCAGAGCATCCGGCAGATGCGGTCGATGTACTGGACATGGTGTAGCGAGGCCACGTTGACGACCAGGTCGTACTGGTCCGCCTCTAGCTCGACGCGATTGGCGTCGGCCTGAAAATAGGTGATCGGCCGCCCGCCTCGCTCCTCCTCCGCGCTCTTGAGCAGGTCATTCGAGTAATCGAAGGCGGTCGCCTTCACGACCAGCCCGCGGTCGAGGAATTCGCGCTCCACCCAGCCGTTCCCGCAGTTCAGGAACAGCGCGTGTTGGAATGGCTGCTGGCAGAACCGCTCGGCGAAGTCAGCGGTCCACCACCGGGTGCGGTCGCCGGTGAAGTTCTCGGACATGTACTCGAGCACCCGTGGCAGCTCGTTCCAGTAGTCGCCCGAGTAGTAGACCTGGCTGTTTTCGTTGACGACTGTCGCCATCAATTGTCTTAGGGGGCCCCTCGGAGGACCTCATGTGCGCTGCAGCTGGCGCGAGCGCACTTGGTCGTTCTCAAATCAACCCAATGGTATAGAGCAGTCAGTCGAAGGTGCTCGCAACCCCGACTCATATACTGATCCGGTCATTGGCGAGCTGGAGATGCGGCTGCGGGCAGGCGCGAGACGATCCGTGATCGGGCTTGCCGACGGCTGACCTGATCCACGCGGTTCCAGGCCTCCTGCTGGCAGCCTTTCTCCCGGGCTTCCTACTGGCCACGCTGATCGCGCCGCGCTGGCCCGCCTGGGAGCGGGCAACGGTCGCGGTGGGCCTGTCAGCTGGATTTCTGATGATCGTCGGGCTGGCGATGCGCGTGGTCCACATTCCATTCTTGCCGGCCACGGTCTTGCCTGTGGTCGCGGCCTTGGGGGCGCTGGCCTGGCTCCGTTGGAACCGATCTCGTATCTCCGCGGCCGCGGACGAAGTCGCTCATGCGCGGGCTGCGGTGATCGGCGTTGTGACGGCGGCTCTCCTCGCCGGGGCAGTCGCCGCCGGAGGGATCGCGTTCGCGTTCCACGACCAGGTGCTGCCACCGGATTGGGATCCGCCGGAGCACGGCGCCTTTGCCAACGCCATCGTCCAGACCCACGACGTCCTGCCAACGCTGCCCGTACCCCTGGAGCACACCTCGTACGTCCGTCCCCGGCTCGCGTTCGAGGCCACCGCGGCGATGGTGGCCGAGACCGGAGGGCCGCCGCCGGCGCAATGCATGTTGCCGCTGGTGCTGCTGGCGGTGGCACTGATGCCGCTCGGCCTGGCGATGCTGGCGCTGGAGGCGACCGGGTCGGCGTGGGTGGCCGCGCTGACACCACTCCTGAGCGCCGGTTTGGCCTTCCCGGTGTTCCAGGTCATCCTGGGCCGATTTCCTCTGGTCATCGATGCGTCCCTGGTGGCCGCCGCGGTGGTGGCGATGGCCCGGCTGGCCCGCCAGCGCGACTTGATGTCGAACGCCCTGATGTTGATGGCTGTCGCTGCCGCGATCTGGGTGACCCACGGTCTTGAGATCCTCTCGGCTTTCATCGTCGGGGCGCCACTGGTGATCGAGATATTGATCAGGCGCCGCAGCTTCGGCTCAATTCCCTGGCTCGGCGCGGGGGCAGCTGCCGCCGCCGTCGGCATCGGCCTGGCGTACGTGCTGGACCGGACGCCGGGCAGCCCTCCGGCGAGCTTCGTTGAGCTGGCCAACTCCTCCAAGGTCGTCGGCACCGGGGTCAACGCTGGGGCCAGCATTCGACCGCAGCTGGTGCTGGAGTATTTCGCCCAGACCGATCTCAACAGCCCCGTCGCCTTGGTGCTCGTCGTAGTGGGGGTGGCGGCGGTAGTGGTCCAACGACGCGGTCTTTGGGCGCTGGGCACGATGGCGTTGATCCTTGTCCCCACCGCCGATGTGCTCTTCCCGCAGCGACTCCGGCCACTGTGGCTTGCGGTTTGGCCCTGGGGGGATCCCGACCGACTGCTGGGGGTCGCTTATTGGGTGCTGCCAATGATCATGGCCATCGGGATCGTGGCTGCCTTCCGCGCAGCCACCGCGGCCGGCCGCAATCCAGGGGCGTGGACGGCAGCATCCATCGCAGCAGCCGTCATTATTGCCGTCGCGGTGCTGGAGCAACACGCCATCGGGCACGCCTGGACAAGCTACTTCCGCGATAACGTCCCGCTGTTCCCGTTCGGCAACCTCACCCGCATGAGCAGCCTGGTGCCGTGGACCCTCCCAGCCGCGGTGGCCGCCATCATCGTGGGCGGTGCCTGGGTCGCCCTGAGATGGATCCGCGAGCCGGAAGGCCGGTCTCTGCCGGCGGGCGGACTGAAGGAGCGAGAGCTGATTGCTCTGCTTGCGACGCTGGGCCTCAGCGCCCTGATGTTGGTGGTCGGCGTCCAAGACGAGACGCGGATCTATGCCGCCAACATCGCCAGCCGTCAGCTGGTCGATTCCGCCGACCTGGCCGTGCTTGGGACCATGTCGCGAACCTTGCCGGCCGGATCTCGGGTCATCACCGATGACCTGTGGGACGCCGGGATGTGGGTCTCGGCTGTTACCCCAGACCACCTGCTGGTGCCCAAGGGCTATATCGGAGGCGAGCTGAGCAAGCCGCTGGTTGACGCGCTTGCCAACGCGTGCACCAACCCGGCGGCGGCCGAGCGCGCCCTGGGGTCGTTCGACGCGATTTTCATCGGCTCGCACCGAATGCCCGGCGCGCCGCCTGGCTGGCGCTCGAACTGTATCCAGGCCTTGCCGGGCGTCAGGCAAATCGCCCACGCGTCAGAGAACGGCGGCGAGGCCGCCGCCTACGCGGTGCGTTAGCGAAAAGCCCGGGCGGGCAGGAGGCCGCTGGCTATAATCGCCTCGATTTCCAGGTCCTGTTGGAGATGCCTTTGAAGCGGCGAGTGGTTGTCACCGGGGGCGCCGGGTTCATCGGCAGTGAGGTGACCCGCCAGCTGGTCGAACGCGGACACGATGTTCGCGTGATCGACGACTTCAGCAAGGAGGGCCACGTCGCTCCAGAGGGCGTCGACTTCCACCAGGCCGACCTAACCGAAGAGGGTGTCGCCTCGGAGCTGTTCGCAGGATTTGAGATTTGCGTGAACCTGGCAGCCAAGATCGGTGGCATCGGCTACTTCCACGAGTTCCCGGCAACCATCCTCTCCGAAAACAACAAGCTCTACTCGCGGACCTTTGAGGCGGCGGTCGAGCACCATTTCGAAAGGATGGTCTACATCTCCAGTTCCATGGTGTTTGAAGGCGCGACGGCCTTCCCTTCCCGTGAGGAGGATCTCCCCAACACCCCTCCGCCGATCTCGGCCTACGGCTTCAGCAAGCTGAGCGGCGAGTGGTATTGCCGTGCCTTCGCCGACCAGCACCAGCTCCCCTACACGATCTGCCGGCCCTTCAACGCGTACGGCGTCAACGAACTCCCGAGCGAGGAGGTCGGGTACGCCCACGTGATCCCGGACCTGATCAAGAAGGTCCTCGGCGGGCAGGACCCGATCGAGATCCTGGGAGATGGCCACCAGACGCGAGCTTTCACGCACGTGAGAGACATTGCCCGGGGGATTGTCATGGCCATGGAATCTGATGCGGCCGTCAACCAGGACTTCAATGTCTCTGCCTCCCGGGAGACCGAGGTGGTCGAGTTGGCGCGACTGATCTTCGACGCCTGCTCGCCGGGGCGTGAGTTTCGCGTGGTCTCGGTACCGGGATTCACCTACGACGTGCAGCGCCGCGTTCCCAGCACCGAAAAGGCTCGTCGACTCCTTGGCTTCGAGGCCGAGGTACCGCTTGAGAAGGGTGTCGCGGAGGTGATCGATTGGCTGCGAGGCAGGCTGACGCCCGCGATCGGCACCGCCGAGCCGGCTCCTGGAGCGCGTTGAGCGAGCCCGTCGTCGCCGTCGTGGGACTGGGCCGGGTCGGCCTTCCGCTGAGCCTGGTGCTGGCAGCCACCGGCTGCGAGGTCCGCGGTATCGACATCAACACCCAGATGCTCTCGTCCCTGGCCGAGGGTCGCATGCCCTTCTTCGAAGACGACGCCGACGCCTTATTGGCATCCGAGCTGGGCAAGCGCTTCCGGGCCGGCAACGACATGGCTGCAGCCGAAGGCTGTGACTACATCATCCTGACCCTGGGCACCCCGGTCGACAGCAACATGGACCCCGACCTCTCTCAGATCGAGTCCAGCCTCCAGGAGCTTGCCCCCCACCTCGCCAAGGGCCAGACCGTGATCCTGCGCTCCACCGTCAACCCGGGCACCACCGAGTGGGTCCAGGCCAAGCTCGAGGACGAGTTCGGTTTCAAGGTCGGCGAAGACGTCTTTCTTGCCTTCTGCCCGGAACGGATCGCGGAGGGGCGAGCCCTCAAGGAGCTCCACCAGATCCCGCAGATCGTCGGCGGCATCGACTCCGCCAGCACCGACAGGGCCACCGAGCTGTTCCAGCGTCTGGGGGTCGAGTGTCACCAGACCGACGCCCTCAGCGCCGAGCTGGCCAAGCTGTTCACCAACATGTACCGCTACATCAATTTCTCGATCGCCAACGAGTTCATGATCCTGGCCGGGCAGTGGCACCGGGACATCAACCACATCGTCGACCTGGTCAACACCGGGTACCCTCGCGGCGGGTTGGCCAGGCCCGGGCTGACGGCCGGTCCCTGCCTCTTCAAGGATGGGTTCTTCCTGATCAATCAGCTGCCCTTCACGGAGCTGATCTCGACCGCCTGGAAGATCAACGAATCAGTGCCGCTGTTCATGGTCAGCGCGGTCAAGGCCGAGATCGAGCTGCGCAACGCCAACGCCGCCATCCTCGGCGCCGCCTTCAAGGCCGACTCTGACGACGACCGCCAGTCCCTCAGCTACAAGGTGGCCAAGGCCTTGCGACGGGAGCGAGCCGAGGTCCGTATCCACGATCCCTACGTGCCCGGTAAGGAGACAAACCTGGAGGACGTGATCCGGGACGCCGACGTCGTCTTCGTGGCCATAAACCACAAGGCGTACAAGGAGATCGGCCTGGCGCGGCTGCAGAAGATGGTCAAGCCGGGGTGCCTGATCTGCGATATCTGGAACGTCTTCGGCACCGATCACACCATATTTCGCGCCGGCAACCCCGACCCGGCGACGGCGCGCCGGCCCCGAATCGCGATGGGCCCGATCTCTGGCTGAGGCTCAGTCGCCGAGCCTGCTGTCAGTGGTGGTGCCGGTCCACTACGAGCACGAGGTCATCGCCGAGACCCTCGAGCGGCTCGAGACCACCCTTGCCGGCAGCACCGAGATCCTGGTCGTGTACGACCTCGAGGAGGACCCGACCACCGGCGTTGTCCGCGACGGCTCGGCTCGATGGCCTCGCGCCAGGCTGGTGCGCAACGATGTTGGGCGCGGCGTGCTGGGCGCCATCAAGACCGGCCTCAACCAATCCAAGGGCGACCTGGTGCTGGTGTTCATGGCCGACCTCAGTGACGAGCCCGAGGTTATCCCGGCGATGCTGGATCTGGCAGCGAGTGGCTGCGACGTGGTCTGCGGGTCCCGATACATGTCCGGTGGCGACCAGATCGGCGCGCCGCGGCTGAAGGCGTTCCTCTCCTCCACCGCGGGCCGGTCGCTGCACCTGCTGACACGACTGCCGGTGCACGACGCCACCAACTCCTTCCGCCTCTACAGTCGGGACCTGCTGCGCTCGGTGCGGATCGAGAGCACCGGCGGGTTCGAGGTGGGGCTGGAGCTCACCGTCAAGGCCTACCTGCAGCGGCGCCGTCTCGGTGAGGTGCCAACGACCTGGCGCGAGCGCGCCTCCGGCGAGTCGAAGTTCAACTTCCGGAAGTGGCTGCCGAGCTACTTGCGCTGGTATCTCTACCTGCTCGTTCGCGCCCCTTTTGGAATCCGCCTGCGAACCCTCTCCCGGGTGCCGGCGGAGCCGTCGACTGGCGGTTAGCGGCGGCTGACAGCCTTTTCCCGGCGAACCCGGTTGACGGCCAGCCGGCCCCCCGCCAGCGCGGTGATGCCGGCAGCCACCATCCAGTTCAGCGGCGGCGCGTGGCGGGGCCGCTCGTGCTTGGCGTAGTACGTCCACATGGCGCGATGAAACTCGACCAGCATCCGCCCGCTCTGTTTCCTGCTCGCCTCTCCCTTCAGGTGCAGCGCGCGCGCTGAGGGAACGTAGCGGCCGGGACGCCCGGCGTCCCAGAGGCGGCGGCAGAGGTCGAGGTCCTCGCCGTACATGAAGAAGGCCTCGTCGAACCCGCCAACGGCCGCGAAGGCGGACGCCCGGACCATCAGGCAGGCGGCGGTGCCTGCCCGAAGCTCCTGCTCTGCGTCGTAGTCGGCGTGGGCGAGGCTGTAGCGATTTAGGCTGGGACGCCCGGGGAGAAGGCGCGGCAGCCGGCTGAAGTAGATCAGGGCACCCAGTGGGTCCGGGTCGTTGCGCAGGCTGGCGTGGTCCGGGAGACCCGATTCCAGGTCGATCCGGGGGCCCACGAAACCCAGCATCGGATTACCGTCAAGCACTGCAGCAAGGCGCGCGATCGAGTCCGGCTCGATGAAGCAGTCGGGGTTCAAGATCAGCAGGAATTCACGCTCAGTCTGCCGGGAGCCCAGGTTCACTCCTTTGCCGAAGCCCAGGTTGCTGCCCGTCTCCACGATCGTGGCCCCGGCGAAGTCCCGCCGGGTCGCTTCGACGCTGCCATCCGTCGAGCCGTTGTCAACGACCACCGTCTCGAGCCCGTGGCGTCCTGGCTGGATTGTCCGCAGGCAACGCAAAAGCACATCGCCGGTGTTGTAGTTGACGATCAAGGCGGCCGTGCGTTCCAGCAGGGATCGCTGCCCGGCCGACGCCCCCGGCGGCGCAGCATCCATCAGGCGGCCGGGATCTCGGCGATGTACTCCTGGAGCGCCTCTTTCCAGGGCCGCAGGGGCGGTTCGCCCAGCGCCGCCCAGCGCTGATTGGCGAGCACGGAGTACTCGGGACGCCTCGCCGGCGTCGGATATTCGGCGGTCCGGATCGGGCGTACTTCGGCGCTGATGCCAGCCAGCTCGACCACCGCCCTGGCCACCTCGAACCAGCTGACCTCGCCGGAATTGCTGAGGTGATAGACGCCCGGCGAACCGACCTCGACCAGGCGCCGGCTGGCGACCGCGAGGTCGCGCGCCCAGGTCGGAGCTCCCTTCTGGTCGTCGACCACGGCAATCGCGCCCTTCTCGCGGGTCACCCTGAGCACGGTTCTGACAAAGTTGGCTCCGGCGGCGCCGTAGACCCAGCTGGTGCGGACGATGTAGGCATCGGCCCCAGACCTGAGCAGCGCCTGCTCTCCGTGCAGCTTGCTCAGGCCGTACGCGTTCACTGGCGAGGTGGGTGCGTCCTCGGGGATGGGTTTGGTTGCGGTCCCGTCGAAGACGTAGTCGGTGGAGAAGTGGACCACCGGCACGACCAGGTCGCGACACACCTCGGCCAGACGACCCACGGCCCGCCCGTTGACCAGCTCCGCGCGATCGGGCTCACTCTCGGCCCGGTCCACCGCGGTATAGGCGGCGGCGTTGAAGACGACCGCGGGGCGCTGCGCTCTGACAACGTCACGCAGCCGCGCCCCGTCGGCGATGTCGACATCTTCGCGGGCGGCTGCAACCACCTCATCCCCCAGTGTGGAGCAGACCCTCACCAGCTCGGTGCCCAGCTGGCCGCCGGCCCCCAGGATCAGCACCTTGATGGTGGGCGAACCGCTCAGGCGCCGGCCTCGGCCGTCTTGTAGTTCTTCTTGTAGAACTCCCAGAACTCGCCCGACTTCAGGGGTCGCCACCACCATTCGTTGTCCTGGTACCAGCGAACCGTCTCGCGGATCCCCGCCTCCACGCTGAAGCGAAGATCCCATCCCAGCCCCCGCAGCTTGGCGTTGTCCAGGCAGTACCTGTAGTCGTGGCCCGCCCGGTCCTGGACCAGCTCCTTGAGCGAGTCCGGCTTGCCCAGCGCCTCCAGCACCAGGTCGGCCACCTCGACGCCGCTGGTCTGCCCACCGGCGCCGACGTTGTAGGTCTCCCCATCGGTGCCCTTGTGCAGCGCGACGTCGATGCCGCGGCAGTGGTCTTCGACGTGGATGTAGTCGCGTACGGCGTCGCCGGAGCCGTAGATCGGCAGCTTGATGTCGTCGATGGCGTTGGTGATGAAGAGCGGGATGATCTTCTCCGGATACTGGTAGGGGCCGTAGTTGTTGGACCCGCGGGTGATCACGACCGGCAGGCCGAAGCTGTCGCGATAGGCCCAGGCCTGCATCTCGCCACCGGCCTTGCTGGCCGAGTACGGACTCCGCGGCCGGAGCGGATCGGACTCCGTGGATGCGCCCTCTGCGACATCGCCATAGACCTCGTCGGTCGACACCTGCAGGAAGCGCTCGTGAGAATGTTTCCGGGCGGCCTCGAGCAGGACCCAGGTGCCATAGACGTCGGTCTGGATGAAGGCCCCGGGCTCCAGCAGAGAGCGGTCGACGTGGGACTCGGCGGCGAAGTTGACGATGCAATCGGCCTCGGCGCTCAGCCGGTCGACCAACGCCGCATCGCAGATATCGCCTTTGACAAATGTGAGCCTGGCCTCGCCCTCGAGGTCCTTGAGGTTGGCCAGGTTGCCCGCATAGGTCAACTTGTCGAGCACCGTCACGCTGTAGTCGGGATGCTCGCGCAGGAAGAGGCGGACGAAATTGCTGCCTATGAACCCCGCCCCCCCGGTAACCAGGAACCTGCGCATCAGGCCAGGTTGGCGCGACGCCTGTCTCGATTCCTCTGCAGCCGGACCATGCAGAGGGTCTGGATGGCGCGGAGACCGTCGGTCCAGGTCAGCTTCTTGCCCTGTTCGCGGGTGCGGGCCTTGTAGTCCACCGGCACCTCGTATATCTGGTAGCCAAGGTTGAGCAGTCCACCTGTGATCTGCGGTTCCAGCTCGAAACCACGCGCCGTCAGCTTCAGCTTGCGGGCCGCCTCGATCCTCATCACCTTGTAGCAGGTCTCCATGTCCGAGATGTAGCAGTTGAAGAGGATGTTGGTGGCCAGGGTCACCATCTTGTTCCCCATCACGAACCAGAAGCTGAACGAGGTGTGGCTGCTGAACGACCGGGTGCCGAAGACCACATCGGCCTCCCCCCTGACAATCGGTTCCAGCAGCCGGCCGTAGTCGTCGGGGTTGTATTCGAGGTCGCAGTCCTGGATCAGGACCACATCGCCGGTGGCCGCCGCCAGCGCGGTGCGCACCGCCGCGCCCTTGCCCTGGTTGCGCTCATGGACCAGGACTTTGATGTCGGGGTGCTCCTCTCCGAGCCGGCGGATGATCTCGACGGTGCCGTCGGTGGAGCCGTCGTCGACGAGGATGATCTCCTTCTCCTGAGGTGTGGCCAGGACGGCGGCCAGGGTCCGCTCCACGGTGGCGGCCTCGTTGTAGGCCGGCATCAGGACGGACAGCCTCATTTGACGGGCGGTGAGGACACGAAGTCGTAGCCCAGGGCGGGGTCGTCGTGGGCCAGCCGGCCCTCCTGGGCCGGGTCATACACCGAGCTCGTCACGTAGAGCAGATGGGTGGTGTCGAGCGCCCTGCAGCCATGGGCGACCATCGGCGGGATCTTCAGGATCTTGGCGCCGTAGATGTCGCCCATGAATACCTCGTTGAGCTGCTTGTGCGTCGGTGAATCCTCCCTCAGGTCAAAGAGGGCCACCTTCAGGTTGCCGATCACGTACCACCAGTCGATCTGGTTGGGGTGGTAGTGCCAGCCCTTGCCCGAGCCCGGGTGCATCAGGCTGTGGCTCAGCTGCCCGAACGATCCTTCGCCGAAGAAGTCGTCAGTGACCCGGATCATCTCGCGAAAGAACCCGCGTTCGTCCGGGTGCGTGACCAGCTCCTTGATCTCGACTCCGGCGATGCGAGTGCTTGAGGTCTCCGTCATCGCCGCGATTCTACCGGGGTCGTTGCTCAGATCACCTCGACCCGGGAATGGTCCCCCAGACTCAGCTTGTAGGCATGCGGGCGCACCGAAGTCCGGGTGACGACGACGTCCTTGCCGATCAGGCTGTCGGCCACCTTTCCCTCGATGTCCAGAATCGAGCTGTTCTCGAGCACAATCGAGTGCTCGATCTCCGACCCCCGGATGTGACACCCGAAATAGATCGAGGTGAAGGGGCCGATGTAGGCATCCTCGATAAGCGCGCCCTTACCGATGATCGCCGGGCCGCGGATGAGTGATCGCTTGACCACCGCCCCCTCCTCGATGACCACTGTGCCGATCAGCTTGGACTCCGAGTCCACGTCGCCGCTGTTGCTCGCCCGCGCGCCCTCGAGAACGATGCGGTTGGCCTCGAGCATGTCTTCCAGCTTGCCGGTGTCCTTCCACCATCCGGTGACCAGGTGCGGGAGCACTTCGCGGCCCTGGTCGATCAGCCATTGGATGGCGTCGGTGATCTCGAGCTCGCCGCGTGCCGACGGGTTGATCGCGTTAACCGCCTCAAAGATGTGCTTGGTGAAGAGGTAGACGCCGACCAGGGCCAGGTCGGACCGCGGGCTCTCGGGCTTCTCTTCGAGGGTTTGGACCCGGCCGTCATCGGTCAGCACGGCGACCCCGAAGCGCTGTGGGTCAGGCACGGAGGTCAGCAGGATCATCGCCTCCGGCTTGCGCTCGGCGAACTCCTGGACCAGGGGCTTGATGCCCCCGGGGAGCAGGTTGTCGCCCAGGTACATCACAAACGGCTCGCCGGCGACGAAGTCCTCGGCGATCTTGACGGCGTGGGCCAGTCCCAGGGGCGCCTCCTGGGGGATGTAGGTCAGCTTCAGGCCCCAGGCGGAGCCATCGCCGCACGCCGCCTCGATCTCGGCGGCGGTGTCCCCCACTATCACGCCGACATCGCGGATGCCGGCCTCGGCGAGGTTCTCCATGACGTAGAAGAGAATCGGCTTGTTGGCCACCGGCACCAGCTGCTTGGCGCTGGTGTGTGTGATCGGGCGCAGCCGGGTGCCCTTGCCGCCGCTGAGGACCAGCCCCTTCATGCGCCCATACTAACCAGCCGCCTAGTTCCGGACTCGTAGGCTCCGGCGCAGCCTGAGCATGTCGCGCACCGTCCGGAGGATGACCTTGGGGGTCGCGCCCTTGGGCTTGCCAACCGTCCGTGGGTAGTGGTGGACGCCGATTTCGACGACGCGAAAACCCTGGTGATGCGCCCGCAGCAGGAACTCGGCGCTGAAGAAGGCGCCCCCGGAGGAGGGCTCGACCACCTCGACCACCTCTCTTCGCACCAGCTTGAAGGCGCAATCGACGTCGTGGACGCGGAGGCTGAAAAGCACGCGGATCACGTGGTTGTACGTCCACGCGATGAAGAGCCGGTGCCATGGATCGGCGCGCTTGATCCGGTACCCAGCCACCACGTCGGCTCCAGCGAGAACCGGCCAGGCGAGGCTCAGCTCATCGAGGTCGAACTGGTTGTCTCCGTCGGTGTAAAAAGCCACGTCGCCCCGACAGGCCTTGAAGCCGGAGCGCAGGGCCTCGCCGTAGCCCAGGTTCTGCGGATGCCGCACGTATCGAACCTCGGGATGCTGCGCCTCAAGGGCCCTGGCCTCGGCTTCGGTGCCGTCCCGGCTGCCGTCGTCGACGATGACAATGTCGAAGTCGGGCACGAAGCCGGGCAGGACCTTCAGCGCCTTCCCCACCAGTGGGGCCAGGTTCCCCTCCTCGTTGTAGGCGGGAAAGAAGAACGTCATCGACGTGGGCAGGCCTTTGGGGGCCGGAGCCTGAGCGGGGACCGCCTCGGCGGAAAGGTCGGCCTGGGCTATGTCCATCTCCAGCCGGGAGGTCGCCGATCAGTACGCATTCCGATGGGCGAAGACGCGGAGGAAGGTCGCCACCAGGATCTTCAAATCGAAGGCCAAGCTCCAGTTGTCGACGTAATAGGTGTCGTAAATCGTCCGCTGCTCGATCGAGGTGTCCTGCCGGAGATCGTTGAGCTGCGCCCAACCGGTGATCCCCGGCCGGACCTCGTGGCGGGCGGCGTATCCCTCGACCTCCTGCTCGAAGAGGGCGACGAAGTGCGGCCGCTCCGGGCGGGGACCGACCAGGCTCATCTCGCCGCGCAGAACGTTGAGGATCTGGGGCACCTCGTCGAAGCTGGTGCGCCTCAGGAAACGCCCCACCCTGGTGATGCGGGTGTCCTCCCGACTGGTGAAGACCGGTCCGGTCTCGGCCTCGGCGTCCGGGATCATGGAACGGAACTTGTAGGCAGTGAAACTGCGCCCACCCTTACCCACCCGCTCCTGGCGGTAGATCACGGGGCCGGGAGAGTCGACCCTTATCGCGATCGCGACGATCGCCATCAGGGGCAACCCCGGGATCAGGAGCAGGATGCCCACGCCCAGGTCGAAGAGCCGCTTGACCAGCAGGTTGGTCCCCACCAGGCGGGAGCGCCGGACGCCGATGAGTGGGATGCCGTCGATGTCGTCGGCGACCACCCCACCGGACATCACGTCGAGCAGGCTGGGCAGGATCTTGATCTCGGCCCTGGTATCCGCGATCACATCGATGAGCTGCAGCGTCTGCCGGTGGTCGGCCGGAGGCAGGGCCATGAAGACCTCGTCGACCGACTGATGCATCACGACGTGGGCAAGGTCGCTCCGCGCCCCCAGCACCGGTACCCGGTGGTATTCATCGCCGCGAGTCAGGTGGTCGTCGATGACGCCGACCAGCTGGTAGCCGTATTCAGGGAACATCTCGAGGCGGTGGATCAGGGCATCGGCGCCCGCGCCCGAGCCCACCACCAGGGCGCGTGTGGTGCCCAGTCCCCGGCGGCGCAGACCGCTGAGGACGACCCGCATGCCCAGCCGGAAGGCGACCGTCAGCAGCACCGTCACCGCCGCCACGTAGATGACCATCAGTCGCGAGTAGGAGAACGAGCGGTACAGCGACATCGCCGCCAGCACCAGGATCGTTCCCACGAAGACTCCCCCGATGAGGCCGTAGACCTCGTCGATGAAGGCGCGGCCGCGGGTCTGCGCATAGCCGCGGTTGACCGCCAGCGCCAGCAGCATCACGACAACCAGGACCGGGACTGCCTGCAGGTAGCGTCCGAAATCCGGAGACTCGACGCCGGGCACGGGGATCGGATCCCGGTGGCTCAGATAGCGATACCAGTACGCCACCAGCAGCGCCGCGACCACAGAGAGCGCGTCGCCGGCCACCAGGCCAAGGCTGAACCAGGGCTGGATCGAGTGGGCGCGGACATGCCGCCGCGCCAGGGTGCCCTTCAGCGCCTCGTCAGCGATCGCGACGCCTCCTTTGCCAGCGCCAGCTCCTCAGGCGTGAAGGCGTGGGTGCCGAACAGTCCGAGGACGTAAACCACCACGCCGGCGACCAGCGCCGCCGCGTATCCAAGCAGGTGGGGACCAAGCGCGATCACCGCTCCGACCATCACCGCCGCGCTCAGCGCGCCGGCGGGCAGGATTCCCTTGAGGCTGGAGAGCACGGGCAGGGCGAACAGGTGCTTTCGCAACAGGTACCAGCCGCCGGCGAAGAGCCCCACCTCGGTGAGCACGGTGGCCCATGCGGCGCCCATATACCCGCCGTAGACGGGGCTCGGCAGTGGAATCAGGATCAAGTTCAGGACCACGTTCACGACCAGGCTCATCAGGGCCAGGCGAGTTGAGTCGCTCTGGCGACCCATGGCGTTCAGAGTGTAGATGAACACGTTGTTGACGAAAAGAAAGACAACGCCCAGCGCCAGCACCTGCAGCACCGGGATCGCCTTCTCGAAGGCCGGGATGGTGTAGCGGATGATCGGCGGCGCGAGGACAACCATGCCCACCGCCACCGGGGTCCCCACCGCGGCCAGCATCTTGTAGACCTTGACGACGGCCCCGCCGAGCCGGTCGATGTTCTCGTGAGCCAGCTGCGACAGGGCCGGGAACACCGGGTCCATCAAGGTCTGCGGAACGAACACCACAGCCTCGAGGTACTTGTAGGCGGCGCTGTAGATGCCAACCGCTACGAAGGTGGTGAAGACGTTCAGGATGGGCACGTCGATCTTGAAGTAGAGGGTGCTGATGATGAAGGTCAGGCCGAACGGGAGGCTCTCCCGGGCCAGCATCGAGAGGCGGGCCATCTGCAGGTCGAAGGCAAAGCGGTGCCCGAAGCGGAGCACGATCACCACCACGGAGTAGATCACCGTGAAGGTGTAGGAGGCGGCGTAGGCCCATAGGAAGAACCACCAGGGCAGACGCAGAACGGCCACCACCGTTGCCGCCGCCAGCAACACCAGGGACTCGCCGAGGATCGCGATGCCCTCGTATCGAAGCTGGCCCATCGCATAGAAGGTGGCTCGCAGCTGGTTGCTGAAGCTGGTGGCGATCAGAAGCGCGAAGGTGGGCACCACAAAAGGCACCAGTGACGGCAGCCCCAGCGCCACCGCGCCAAAGAGGATGCCGAGAACAGGAATGCTGAGAGTCAGCTTGAGGCTCAGGATGCTGTTCAGGTACGGGCTCAGCCGGGTCCGGTCCTTGGCCACCTCGCGAGTGAAGAGCGGCCTCAGGCCGAGGTCGAGGGCGATGCTGACCAACGCCGCATAGACAACCAGCGAAGTGAAGCGGCCGTAGTTGGCCTCGCGCATGCTGCGGATGACGATGAGGACGACCGCGAAGACGAAGACCTTGGACAGTAGCCGCGCCGCCACAACCATGGCGGTGTTGCGCGCGGTCCGGGCCGCCAGGCTCATCCTTGCTGGCGGATGAGGGCGGCCTGGGTACCGACCAGGGCCAGGGTCAGGAACGAGAGGTCGTTTTTGAAGAACGGGACATCCAGCAGGCCGTGGACCACGATGGTCACCCCGGCCGCGGCCAGCCCGATGAAGTACACCCTCTGGGGGGTGTCAGGACGGACGCGGGACCAGCCCTGGCGTGCGAACTCGACCGCCAGCCAGAGGAAGGCAGCCAGGCCCAGCAACCCGGTCTCGGTCCAGAAGTTGAGCAGGATATTGTGGGGGTAGATCAGGTTCTCGCTGTAGCCGCTGAATTCCTTGTATGGAAGGATGTCGTGCTTGAAGCCGGAGAGCCCGGTGCCGAACAGGATGTGGCGCAAGTTGCCCTGCATCTGAAGGGTCGCCTTCCAGAGGTGCTGCCTCAGGACCAGGCTGTTGGATGGGTCGGTGGGGTTGAACTCGTGCTCTATGCGCCTGCGAATCGAAGGCACGGCGGCGGCAGCCACCAGCGCGACAGCGATCCCGGCCACCAGCAGCAGGCGGCGCCGGTGCTGCCAGACGAGGACGGCGGCGGCGGCCAGCAGGCCGAGCCAGGCTCCGCGGGAAAAGCTGAGAACGAAGGCCGGGATCGAGAAAACGGAGAAAAAGCCGGCGCGCCAGCGCTCCTCACGGTTGCCGAAGAGGAGCATAGAAAGGGCGATCGCGAGCAGGGGGCCCAGGAACAGCCCGGTGGCGTTGGGGGTGTTGTAAAGGACTACGACAGGGTTGTCGACGAGGTTGGGCCGGTGAATGCCGAGTGCGTAGACAAAACCGGCAATCTGGTAGACCGAGACCAGGATTCCTGAGGTGAAGAACGCCCCGATCAGCTTTTCCACGTCGCGTGGGCCCCGAAGGACATCCCAGAGGACCATCGCAACCAGCGCCGGCTCGACGAAATACGCCTTCCATATGCCTGCCGCCGCCCGCTTGTCGGGGGCAACCACGACCGAGATCGTGGCCGCCACCAGGAGCAGGACGAGGGGCCAGAAATGGGGCATCTGCCGGGGGTCGGGGAACCGCTCCTTGCGCACCAGCTTCTCGACCACGTAGGCGCCGAGCACACACAGCAGGGCCAGCTCCAGCGCGGTGAAGGGAAAACCGAAAAGCTGGCCACGAACCACATAGGCGAAGCTCAGCACCGCCGCGAGGCGGGCGAACGAGCGGGTCGCGAGCACGACCGAATAGTAGTGCCTATATAGACTCTGGCCAGACATGAGCTCCGCCGCCGCGCCAGCGCGCGTCTTCAGCGGCATGCAGCCGACCGGCCGCATGCACATCGGCCACTACTTCGGCGCCCTCCAGAACTACGTGCGGATGCAGGACGCCTACGAAGCCATCTACTGCGTGGTTGACCTGCATGCCCTGACCACCTTCGAGAACCCCGACGAGCTGTGGCCCAACGTCACGGCCATGGTGGCCGACTGGATCGCGGCCGGCGTCGACCCTGAGAAGGCGACCATCTTCGTCCAGTCGCAGGTCCCCGAGGTGACCGAGCTGCACTGGATCCTGTCGGCGACCACTCCCATCAGCTGGCTGGAGCGGGTGCCCTCGTTCAAAGAGAAGAGCGAGCAGCACCCCGACAACATCAACTACGCGCTCCTTGGCTACCCTGTGCTCCAGGCCGCCGACATCCTCCTCTACAACGCCACCAAGGTCCCTGTGGGCGAGGACCAGCTGGCCCACCTCGAGCTCAGCCGCGAGATCGCTCGCCGCTTCAACCACCGGTGGGGCAAAACCTTCGAGGAGCCGACCGCGGAGCTGACCTCGACCCCCAGGATCATGGGGCTCGACGGGACCAACAAGATGAGCAAGAGCCGGGACAACTACATCCCCATGACCGGGGACCCCGACGAGATCCGCAGGCTCGTGGGCGGCGCCATCACCGATGTGACCCGCGCCTACCGCCGCGACCCCGGCCACCCCGAGTCATGCAACGTCTGCCAGCTGCACAAGGTCTTCAGCCCGGGAGACTACGAGCAGATCTGGGAGGGCGAGCGCACCGCGACCACCGGCTGCGTCGACACCAAGAAGCTGCTGGCCGATCGGATCATCGATTACTTCGCGCCGATGCGGCAGCGCCGCCTGGAGATCGACGCTCGCGAGGGCTACGTCGAGGAGGTGCTGGCGGCGGGCGCCGAGAAGGCGCGGGGGATCGCCGTCGAGACGCTGGCCCGGGTCAAGGCCAGGGTCGGGCTCCGCTAGCCAGGGGAGCGGCGCCGGCACTTACTCCTTCTCGGTCACGCGGTATTCGAGGTAGAAGCCCAACATCAACCTCGTCTGCGACTCCAGCGCCGGGATGACACTGAAGACCAGGCCGTAGATCGGGTACAGGAAGATCTCCACGTAGGACTTGAGCCGTCGCGGCAGCGACCAATCCGACGGCCGTGGCGGAACCAGCTGCTCGTCGACGGCGATCAAGAAGGCGACGTTGACCAGCGTGAAGGTGAGGATCCCGGCGATCACGTAACCGAGGTAGTCGGACATCTTGGTGAGCGAGTAGTCGGTCGCGCCGATGAAGTGGATCCCGGTCCAGGTGGTCACCGCCGCCAGCTGGCCGGGGATGCTGGCCCCGAAGAAGAGCAGGATCGGCATCGCCACCCACATCAGATGGTTGAAGACCAGCAGCATGAACTTGTAGACCCGCAGCCACAGCGGGATCTCGCGGTGGGTGAGCATGTTCAGGAATACGAAGGGCACATCACTGACGCCCCACGCCCAGCGCTTGATCTGGTTGTACTGGCTGACGTGGGTGGTGCCCCAGCTGCGCGCTCGCGGGCAGTCGCCGTAGAACGGAAGCGCGACGCCGTGGACCCGCAGCCGCTCCCCGTAGCGGAAGAAGGCGCGCCAGTAGAACCGTGAGTCCTCCTGGATCACGTGGGGGTCCCAGTAGCCGACGTCGCGGACAAGCTGCATCGACATCGAGTAGCTGGCGAAGGTGACCAGCCGCTGGGGGCGGGTGTGCAGGAACATCTGCCACTGGGTGGAGGAGCTGGCCAGGACGTGGACCGCGGCAGGCACGCGCCAGAGGTTGTTGTGGAACATCGGCACCGGCTGGTAGATCGCGAAGTCGCGCGCGCGATCCTGGGCGTACATCCAGGTCACCCGAGCCATCCACTCGCGATGGACCCGGAAGTCGGAGTCGAGGTCGGTGACGATGACCCGGCGCGGATCTAGCCCCACCTCGTCGAGGTGCTCGTGTAGAACCGGCCCGCCGTAGGCCATCGCCGCCGACTTGCCCACCACGATCCCTGGGACCAGCGGGTCGAAGATGTGCCAGAAGTGAGCGAACCGTCCGGCGAACTCCTCCTGCAGCCGCCTCACGTTCTCGATGCCGCCGATGTCGGTGGTGCGCGTGATGATCGCGACGATCTTGCGATCGGCAGGATAAGAGGCGTCGTCCCACGCGGCAACGGTGGCCTGGAGCACTTCGTACTTCTCGGTGTACGTCGGGATCAGTGCCGCATGGTAGATGTCGCGGGGGTCGTAGGCGGTGCCGTCGGCGTCGGTCCAGGCCGCGACGGGGAGGTCGAGGCAGCGCCCGTACCAGTCGATCGCCATCTCCCTCTTCAGCTCTTTAAAGGTCTGGCGGATGCCGCGGGTGACCAGCACCGAGCGCGCGAACCAGTAGATGTCGATCACGATCACAGCCCCGACCACCACCGTGGGATAGACCAGCGTCGGCAGGATCACCAGCCCCGCGATCACCGTCCAGGTGGCCAAGCCGGGCAGGATTTCGAGCAGCCGCTGGCCGGCGGAGAGCCGCGCTTTGGGAGGATCGGGATCGGCGGGGCTCTGGCTGGCCTGGGGGCTTGCGGGCAGCGGCAGATCAGCGCCAGGGTTGCCGACCATCGTCATGGGCCGAGTCTAGTGGGGCTTCATGAGAGTGTTTCCCAAGAGCGGCACCCGTTGTACAATGGCGCCCGGCCATGGGCCCCACGGCTTTCCGTCTTCTACGCGTCACTCTCAGCGCCGCGGTCGCCGCCACTCTGGCGGTTGTGTCAGCGCCGCTTTCGCCTGCCTCGGCGGCCGCTGCCCCGCCGATCCCCTATGTGGTCACCCTCGATCCCGGCCACGGCGGCTCCGCTGACAACTCCCAGCCCGACAAGTTGTTCGATCCTGGCGTCCTGGGCGTCAACGGGCTGGTCGAGAAGGATCTGACCCTCGACATCGCCCGCCGCGCCCGCGACATGCTGCAGAAGCTCGGCGTCAAGGTTGTGATGACGCGCAACAGCGACCAGTACGTCGACATCACCCCTCGCATCCAGCTGGCCAACAGCCAGAATTCGGACCTCTTCGTCAGCATCCACGTCAACTATTTCGGCGATGACCCAACTGTTGGTGGCAGCCTGGTGCTCTATCCCAACAGCGCCAGTGAAGCCTTCGCCAACACCATGGCCACGGTACTGGGTAAATCGCTGGGGCCGGCCGGGATCCCCAGCGACGGCGTCCAGCTGCGCGACAACCTCTGGACCACGGCGCAAATGCCCGCGGTGACCGTCGAGGTCGCCTACCTGAGCAACCTGGCCGAGGCCAACCTGCTGAAGAAGTCGAAGACCCTTGACGCCATCGCGGCGGCGATGGTTAAGGGGATGGAGGCGCAGGATCCCGAGCTGAAGAACCGGGCCGGCGAGATCGCCGCCTACGCGCGAGCGCACCATGCCCAGCAACTGGCGGCTACCGAGGCTGTCAGCGCCTCGGCCGGTCGTAACCCGGCCTGGCCGTGGGCCCCCGTGGCCCTGGTTACGGTGGGGATGGTCGTATTTCGCCGCCGCCTGATCCCCGTACTCGCGCTGGTGGTCGCGATCGTGGGCCTGGCGCTGGGTCGCTTCAACCCCGAGGAGCCCGAGTGGCGGACACGTTCAGGGGTGCGCCGGCGCCGCAGCAGGGCCCGCCTCTGGGGCGTTTCCTAGAGCGTTTCCACCCCTGCTGAGGGCGGCCGGCGGCGGGTCAGGGTCGTCCCGGCGGTCGGGGTCAGTCCGGCCCGCCGTCGGCGGAGATGTTCCAGGACCGGATCACCGGGTCCCCCCGATCGAACCCCAGCACCCCCAGCCCGGCGGTCCCGATGTAGAGGTTGCGCCCCGCCCCGGGGGCGAGGTCGATCCACCTCACAGCAAGCACCCTCAGGAAGTGGCCGTGGGAGAAGAGCAGCACGTCACCGTCGACGTCGCGAAGCTTGCGCACGACCCGGTCCGCTCGCAGGCCGACGTCTTGGGGTGACTCTCCGCCGGGAGCACCGTCGTCCCACAGCGTCCACCCCGGGACCTGGGTCTGAACCTGGAGGCTGGTTAGCCCTTCGTAGTCACCGTAGTCCCATTCGGCTAGGTCGGCGTCAGGTGTCGCCGACGCAAAGCCGGCCAGCGCCGCGGTTTCGGCGGCCCGGCGGCGCGGGCTGGTGAGGACGGCGGCGAACCGTCGCGAGGCAAGCAACGAGCGGAGCCTGGAGCCCTGCGCTCGACCCGAGTCCAGCAGGGGCAGGTCGGTGCGCCCGGTGTGCTGCCCGGACTGACTCCACTCGGTGTCGCCGTGGCGAACGATCCAGACCTGGCGGACCTGGCGGACCTGGCGAAGGTCATCCGGCATGCGTGGTCCAGATTTCGACCAGGTGCGTGAAGTGACCGGCGATGGATTCGACCGCGGCTTCGCGGCTGATGCGGCCGTCTCGGAGGGCCACCAGGGCGTCCCACCAGGCGGTGCGGCCGACGGCAAAGCCGACGTATCCGGGGACCGCCGCGGCGGCTTCCAGCCAGCGCTCGACATGGGCCTCGGTGTCGCCTCGACCGAGCACGATCACGCTGGCGGCGTCGCGACCACCCGTGCGGACCTGGGCTACCAGTGTCCGGCAGTCCTCCGCCTGCTCCAGGCCCTCCACCTTCCATACGTCTGGCTCGACGCCGTGGTCCTGGAGCTCGCCGACGGCGCGGAGCATGAGTTGAGGGCGGAGCTCGGTGTCGTAGCGGCCCCGCTGGCCCCCCACGCTGACGGTCTGAGCCTCGGTCGCGGGAACCAACAGCTCGAACATGAAGCGGTTGGGCCGAGGCGCCAACCAGGCCGAAAGCTCGGCCAGGCGAGCCGACTGCCGGTGGTTGAGCTCGACGTCGCCGTCGGGGTTGTAGCGCACCAAGACCTTGCAGAAGTCGGGGTCGAACTCGACGATGTGGTCGGCAAAGGCGTCGCCGTACTGGAGCTCGAACTCGGCCTGGCCGGACTTCTCGGCCGGCATCGCGAGCACAACGCCGGCGTCTCGGGCGCCCCGCGCCACCTCGGCGCCGTACTCCTCATCCACCAGGATCCCGGCACGTTCCCTGGGCACGCCCTCGCCCAGAGCCGCCAGGAAGCCGGCGAAGATCGTCTGCTTGTAGTCCCGGATGACCGCGGCCTGCTCAGCGGTGGGCGTCCCGCCGATCCCCATCAGCTCCTTCTGGAACGACCCCCGATGATCGAACGGGAGCAGGTACAGCGGCTGGTCATATCCCTTCATGCCCTGACGATTCTGGCGCAACATCCGCCGCCAGGTGGCGACCTCATCCGGCGCGCTGGGACCCGGCCGCCTCAGGCCGCCGAATCCTCCATCGGACGGATCGCGACGGCGCCGCCGCCCAAGACGCCCGCCGCCAGAAGCCCCAACCCGCCAACCACGACAACCGTGCCCAGGATCAGGGCCAGCTGGATGTTGCCCAGGTTCAGCAGCTTCAACCCGGTGGCTAGCAATACCAGCACCAGGGCCGGACGGATGACCCGGTCCGACGAGCGAGCCGAGAGGTGCGCCCCGACGTAGACCCCGGGAATGGCGCCGAGCAGCAGCGACAGGGTCAGGCCCAACCTGAAATCGCCAAACAGGAGATGCCCCGCGGCGGCCGCCCCCACCATGGGGACGGCCTGCACCAGGTCGGTGCCGACCAGCTCCGCGCCCGAGAGCGTGGGGTACAGGAACATCAACAGAACCACCACCACCGAGCCGCTGCCGACCGACGTCATGCCGACCAGCAGGCCCCCGAGGGCTCCGATAAGGAATGTCGCCAGGGGCCGCCGGGACAACGGTCCGTGCATCGGCGGCACCGGCCGCCTGGCGCGAAGCCAGGCATTGAGAGCGGCCGCCGCGCTGGCCAGCAGCAACGCTCCACCTAGGGCAATCTTGACGTTCTGCTGGAGGGCGGCGCCGTGGCCGAAAAGCTTTATCACGAAGACCCCCGCAAACGCCGCCGGAACGGACCCCAGCATCAGCCAGACCAGGAGCTCAGTGTGCACCGTGCGCTTGCGGAGGTGAACCAGGCTGCCGACGGGCTTCATGATCACCGACGCCACCAGGTCACTGCTCACCGCCGCCAGCGGCTGGATCCCGAAGACCAGCACCAGCACCGGAGTCATCAGGGCGCCGCCACCCATGCCGGTCAAGCCGACGACGACCCCCACGATCAGCGCCGCCAAGGTTACCCAGAGATCAATGTGCACCGCTTAGCCCCTCCATGGCGATGGTGATTCGCGCCGCGGTCGCAGACGCGGCCGTCGAAACAAAACCCTAGTGGATTGATTGGAATTATGCACATGATGTCAAAACGTCGACCCGACCCGGAACCTGCGGTCACTGCCGGGCGGCTTGACATCTACCGTGACAAGGAGTATGTAACATCAATCGATGTAAACGTCCTGACGAGGGTCGCGGGGCCCGGTTCTGGAGGAAGGATGGTTTCAACGGCAGCACCGCAGCGCCTCATACCGAGGCTCAGGAACAAGGTCATCCGGTCGACCCAGGGGCGGATGGCGCCGCTCTTCAAGAGAGTTCCGTACCTACCGCCGGCGATGACCTTCGACGCCCTGCCGGTCGTTTACAAACCCGAATACGGCGGCCCGGCGCAGGGCATCCTTGAGATCCAGGTGACCGGCGCCGGCGGCGGCACCTGGACCCTCGACATCAAGCCCGACCGCCTGAAGGTGACGCGGGGCCCAGGCGATCGCCTGCCCGACACCCGGATGCGCGTCGACAGCCGGACCTGGACCGCGATGGCAACCGGCCGGATCGACGGCACCGAGGCCTTCATCCGCGGCCGCCTCGAGGTGGAGGGCGACATCCGCCTCAGCATCAAGCTCGACTCCTGCTTCGGAGGCCACTGACACATGACCGCGATCGACACCATCGACACCGCCGCCATCGAGAGACTTGGCGATTACGCGCCTGACGATGTCATCGCCGCGGTTGACGGCGTGCTCTCTCAGGGCGCCGGCGCCGTCAGCTATGTCGAGCTCTATCACCGGTGGGAGCGCCAGCAGTGGCGCACCGAGGACCTCGACTTCGCGCCCGATGCGCGCGACTGGCAGGAGCGGCTGTTGGACCCGCAGCGTCGGCAGCTGATGTGGTTCATGGCGCTGTTCTTCCACGGTGAGGAGCGCGTGGCGATGGAGCTGACGCCCTTCATCGACGCCGCTCCAACCCCTGACCAGCAGATCTTTCTGACCACCCAGGTCGTCGACGAGGCCCGCCATGCCAGGTTCTTCGACAAGTTCTATCGGGAGGCGCTGGGATTCACTGAACCCACCATCGGCGACCGGCTGGCGGCGGTCAAAGACCAGCTCTCGGGAGGCTTCACCGAACTCTTTGGACCGGTGCTTACAGGCGTCACCAATCGCATGCGCCGCGGAGACCACAGCCTCGAGACCTTCGTCCGCGGGATCGTCACCTACCACCTCACGATCGAGGGCGTGGTGGCTCTTTCCGGGCAGCGCCACGTGCTCCAGTTCTTCCGCGAGCAGGGCATGATGCCCGGGTTCCGCAACGGCTTCACCGCGGTCGCCCGCGACGAGAGCCGCCACGTCAACTTCGGGATGAAGTTCCTCAAGGAGGCGGTGGCTGAGGAGCCGCGGATGATCGCGGTCATTCACGACCAGCTGGCGATCGCCATCCCCGCGGCCAACCGCATCTTTGACCCGCCACCGGGTGAGAACGGCCCCGGGGAGATGCTCGGCTTCACCATGGGCGACCTTCACGCCTACGGCTTCGAGACGCTGCAGAAACGACTCCACTCGATCGACGTGCCGCCACCCTTCCACTGGAAACGGGAGGTCGCGGCCGCCTGATTGGCCCGGACCCACCTCCGGGCCAACCCCTGGACGCCGACACTGTTATAACGAGGCCATGACATCCACCGCGACCGGTTCCGGCACCAAGGAGGATCCCTGGGTCCTCAAGACGCCGCCCGGCACCTCCGAATACCGGATGTACCGCGATGAGACCCGCGACCCACCCGCGCTTGTCTGTCAGGTGGGCACCACCGAGCTCAGCTACCAGCTCCGCTGCCTGGAGGACCTCCGCCAGATGCTGAAGGACCACGGCGACTGGATGCCGCTGGGCGCCGCCGACGAGCAGAAACCGGCGGCTGAAGGCACAGTCGAAGCCTGGGGACGGGCGGCCGACAACCCCGTGGGCGGCTGGTATGGCCTGAAGAAAGGCCTCCGCGGACGCTTTGGGATGTACGTCCCGCCGCTGATGGAGGCGCTGGGGTGGGCCGAGCTGGAGCACAACCCGCGCAACAACCGGATGAGGGCTCTCTAGCCGCCGACTCCACCCCAAGCCCCCAGGTCGTCGTCCCCCGCACCGATTAACATGGTCGGTCATGGAACCGAGGCGACTCTGACTTGGGAAGGCAGGAGGATCTGGCCGATGCGCTGGCCAGCCTCACCATCTTTTCCGACCTGAGCACGCCAGAGCTGCTGAGGATCGTTGAGACATTTACTGAGGTCTCTTTCCCCGAGGGCGATCGCGTTCTCCGGCAGGGTCTCAGCGGCGCCGGCTTCTACGTCATCCTCGAAGGCGAAGCCACCGTCCGCGTGGATGGTGTCGACCGGGCCACCCTGTCACGGGGCGAGTTCTTCGGCGAGGTGTCGATCCTGCTGGGCGAGATGCCGGTGGCGGACATCGTGGCGGCCCGGCCCCTCCGCTGCCTGTTGCTGGCCGCGGACCAGGTAGAGGCTTTCCTCAACGCCCACCCCAAGGTGATGTACCGCATGCTCCAGGTCCAGGCTCGCCGCCTGCGCCAGGCCAATCAATGGAGGATCTAGCAGCCAAGCCCTTCCCTCCCGGCGCGTATCCGCTGGTGATCGTGGGCAGCGGCCCGGGTGCCTTGCAGCTGAGCTACTCGCTGCGGCGACTGGGCGTTCAGCACGCGGTCATCTCAGCCGACGAAGGGCCCGGTGGCATGTTCCGAAAGTGGCCGCTCTTCCAGCGCATGCTGAGCTGGAGCAAGCCCTTCGCTCCCGCGGATCGGCGCTCCCGCCAGTACGAGCGCTACGACTGGAACAGCCTGCTCGGTGAGGAGGAGGAACTTCGCGGCGTCCAGGCGGAATTCATGGACGGCACCTCGTACTTCCCCTCCCGCCAGGAAATGGAGCAGGGCCTGACGGCCTTCGCGCAACGGGCCGGAATCGAGGTCCGGTACGGCTGCCGATGGGAGTCCACCCGCCATACCGGCGATGGATTCGTACTGACCACCAGCGACGGCGACTACACCGCGCCCATCGCCGTCTTCGCTGTCGGCGTCGCCGAGCCCTGGCGACCCGGCTCTCCCGGCCTGGACCAGGTGCCCCACTACGCCCAGATGAGCGACGCCGCCGACTACGCGGGCAAGAGCGTCTTCATCGTCGGCAAGAAGAACTCCGCGTTCGAGATCGCGACCGGGCTGCTGCCCTGGGCCACCCGGATCGTGCTCGCCTCCCCCAGCCCCGCCAAGACGTCGGTGGAGACGCGTTCCCTGGTGGGTGTGCGGGCCCGCTACGTCCAGCCCTTCGAGGACCACGCGCTGGGCGGTGGTGTCTTCATCGTCGACGCCGCCATCGATTCGATCACCCGCTCGGACAGCGGCTACCAGGTCGCCGCCAGATTCACCGCCGGGGGTGGCGAGCACGTCTTCCAGGCCGACGAGGTGATCGCGGCAACCGGCTTCCAGACCCCGCTGCAGGACCTCTCTCGAATCGGCGTCAGCACCTTTGGACAGAGCGGCCTGCCGGCGCAGACGGCGTACTGGGAGAGCGCCTCGGTGCCGGGGATCTACTTCGCGGGCACCATCACGCAGGGTGCGGCCGGGCTCCAGAAACACGGGGTGCCGGCCAACTCAGGCGCCGTCCACGGACATCGCTACAACGCCCGCGTGCTCGCCGAGCACATCGCGCGCAAGCACTTCAACATCGGGATCGAACACCCCGTGCTGAGCCCCGACCTCGTCGTCGACGCTGTGCTGGACGAGCTGACGGGCGCCCCCGGTCGCGGCGGCGACATCTTCCATCAGCGCTCCTACCTGGTCCGGGTGATGAGTCTCAACCCCTCGGGGGTGATCGATGAGGGCATCCAGCCGCTCTCCCACTTCCTCGACGTGGAAGGCCCCGACGCGGTGGCCGTGACGCTGGAGGCAAACGCCGCCGGACAGATCTACCCGGCGCTGTACCTGCGCCAGAAGGGAGTCATCAGCGAGAGGCTCCTGGACCCGCATCCGCTGATGGATTTCCGGACCCCGGATCATCGCCGCGCCGCCGAAGCCGCGCTCGAGCCCGTGCTACGGGTTGGCGTCGGCTGAAGACAGGCCGAAGAACCGGTTGGGGGCCCTCAGTCAGGCCGGTGGGCGTCGTCCCACAGACCTTTGACTACGAAGTAGCCGATCGCCCCGGTGCCCAACCCGGGTATCAGCCCAAAGAAGGTTGAGACCGCCAGCAGCAGGAACGGCGGGGTCCCGGCCTTGCATCCGTCGATGCAGACGAAGTACTGGGCCACGAAGTACGCCATCGAGACGCACAGCGCGATCCAGAACAGGGCCACCCCCACCGCGGTCAGCGACAGAACGGTCCGTGAGCGGTTGAACCAGGCTCCGGATTGCAGGGGGTTGGTCACGCTATCTCTCATGCCTATCACCTCTCCCTTTTCAACCAACGAGTTCCCGCCTCTATTTCGCCGGCCTTTCGGCGCGGGACCGGTCCTTTAACCGGCTGTTATTGCGCTCTTTACCGTCGAGGCGGTAGCCTGAAGTCGGGATTTTGAGGATGCGGGTACTCATACGCTGGGGCGTAGCTATGGGCATGTGCGGGCTGGGGTTGCTCGCGCCGACGACCGTTGGCGCCTCCCCGGCGGCGGCACTTGAGGGTGTGCCTCGGTACGACCACGTCGTGGTCCTGATCGAGGAGAACGAGAGCTTCACGTCTACCTTCGGCCCCTCCAGCCCGGCGACCTACCTCAACCACACGCTGGTGCCGATGTCGACCATGGACGACCAGTACTTCGGCACCGGCCACGCCAGCCTGGACAACTACATCGCGATGACCAGCGGTCAGCCACTGCTGCCCGAGACTGCCGGAGACTGTGCCGGCCTCAGCCTCTATCTGTGCGTCCAGCCGCAGGCGGCCTTCAGCGGCGGGCGAAACCTCGGCGACCAGATGGAGGCCGCCGGTCTGAGCTGGAAGCAGTACTCCGACGGAACCACCAAGCCCTGCGTGCACGACACCTACGACCCCACCTCCACCGGGGCTGACAGGTTCCAGGGCAACGGCGGCACCCCGACCGCGGGCACCGGCGCCGGGCCCAACTATGCCGACCGGCACAACGGGTTCCTGTACTACCCCGACATCGTCGGCGACAACGCCCGCTGCCAGGCGCACCTGGTGCCCTTCACCCAGCTTTCGGCTGACATCGCCGCCAACACGCTTCCCGCCTTCAGCTTCATAACCCCCGACACCTGCAACGACGGTCACGACGATCCCTGCCAGCTGGGTGGCGGCCACACCACCCCGGGCGGGCTGGTCAGCGCCGATGCCTGGCTCCACGGTGCGGGCAACGTCGGCGACCTGGTCACTTACCTGACCTCGCACAAGGGGCTGATGCTGCTGACCTTCGACGAGGGAGCCGCCAGCGACCTCAGCGGCTGCTGCCACGGCGGACTCGCGGGCACCTCAGGTCACGGCGGCCAGGTCGGTTTGCTCGCCTTCGGAGAAGACGTTCAGTCCGGGCGGCTGATCCATACGCCCTATGACCACGCTTCTCTGCTGAGGACCGTCGAGGACGCCTTCGGCATCTCGGAGCACCTCAACAACGCGGGCAGCTCGGTGCCCATGACCGACCTCTTCGTCGCGGATGCTCACCCCAACAAAGGCGCGTCTGGCACCCGAGGCGCGGACACCGTCGAGGCCGCCGGGGCGACCGGGCTGCCCTTCACCGCTGCCGCCGGCGGGCCGATCAACCCGATCGTCGCCGCCACGGCCTGGGTGCTGGCCGGTGCGGTGATGCTCCTCGGATTGATCGCTCGAGCCAGGAGCTCAAGGCGCGCCAACAAGCGTCAAGCTCCCTGATCGCGTCAGCCTGAGATGATCAGCCGCAGACGGTTCCTGGAAGGGGCCGCGATGGTCTCCGCCGCCTCCGCTCTGCAGCCCTGGCAGACTGTCAAGGCCTTGGCGCAGGCAGGCAACCTCCCCGACCCGAGCCACGCGCCCTTCGACCACGTCGTCGTGGTGATGATGGAGAACCGCTCCTTCGACCATTTCCTGGGCTGGCTGCCGGGCGCCAACGGCAAGCAAGAGGGTCTCTCCTACCTGGACACCTCTACGCCGAGCAAGCGCTACCCGACATACCAACTGGCGCCTGACTACCAGGGCTGTGGCTACGGCGACCCCAACCACAGCTGGCAGGGCGGCCTGAAGCAGCTCAACGGCGGCAAGGTGGACGGCTTTCTGCAGACGTCGGCGCCCGACGACACGTTCCCCGTCGGCTACTACACCGAGGAGTCGGTGCCGGTGCTGGGCGCCCTGGCTCGCAACTACACCGTCTCGGACAACTACTTCTGCGCGATCCTGGCGGAGACCTACCCCAACCGCTTCTATCAGCACGCCGCGGCCACCGACCGGGACACCAATGGCGGGGGGCCCACGACCAGCACCCTGCCGACGATATGGGACCGCCTCAAGACTGCGGGCCTGAGCGGCGGCTACTACTCGGTCGATGCGCCCTTCACCCTTCTCTGGGGAACCGCGCACCTCGACATCACCAGGCCCTTTCCCGCCTTCCTCGCCGACTGCGCCGCCGGACAGCTGCCCAACGTCTCCTTCGTGGACCCCAAGTTCCTCGATGAGACCAGCGGCACCTCGCTGGACGATCATCCCCACGCCGACATCCGGGGCGGCGAATGGTTCCTCTCCCAGGTCTACCAGGCGGTCCGCAACAGCCCCAACTGGGACCGCACAGTGATGTTGATCAACTACGACGAGTGGGGCGGCTTCTACGACCACGTCGTACCACCGAAGGTGGTCGACACCACCGTGCGTCCGGCGAGCTGGGGCGCTCACCCAGACTACCGCCAGCTTGGCTTCCGGGTGCCCAACGTCGTGATATCACCGTTCTCACGCAAGGGCGCCATCGTGCACAACGACGGCCGGGGGCCGTTCGAGCACACTTCGGCGCTGAAGATGATCGAGTGGCGGTGGGGCCTCGAGCCGCTCACCGATCGCGACAAGAACGCCCGCAACCTGGCGGAAATGCTCGACTTCAAGCTGGCCCGCACCGACGTGCCGGCGATCCCAACCCAGGCGCTGCCCCCGCCGATGGTGTGCAGCGTCAACGGCGCCGCATCACACCGCCCGGACCCGATACCCGCGGGCGACGACGGGTCGGGCCACGGCGACAAGCCAGGAGGCGGCCACTCGGAAGGCACCCTGGGCGCCAGCAATCCTCTGCCGGACACCTCCGCACCTTCTGGTGCGATCCCGGCGCTCGCCTCGGTCGCGGGGCTCGCCGGCGCCGCGGCCGCGGCGGCGCGGCTCAGACGGTCCGAACCCTCAGGCTGAACCGGTTGGCCGAGGGATCGGCGGCGAACAGCCCCTCCCCCGTCTCCGAGACTTCCACCCCGGCATTCCGGAGCCTGCTTACCAGCTGGGCGAGGTCGTCCTCGGTCGGGACCTCGATCGTGAAGTGCCGCAGCCCGGCGGTGTTAGGCGGCGCGGGCGGCGCGCCCCGTCCGGCCCAGATGTTCAGCCCCAGGTGATGGTGGTAGCCGCCCGCTGACACGAACGCCGCCCCAATCGCCTCACCAATGCCCATCACATCGAAGCCGACCAGGCCGTGGTAGAAGCTGACGGCCTCGTCCACGTCACGGATGTGCAGGTGCACGTGCCCCATTTTGGTCTCGGCCGGAAGCGTCTGGTCGAGGCGGTCGCCTGGCTGCAGCTCCGCCATCAGCGCGGGTATGTCGATGGGATCTCTGCCTGAGCGCATCCGGCCCTGGTTGTCGTAAGCCGCGAAAGTGCCGGCGGCGAACGCGAAGGTGCCGTCCTCGGGGGACTCGGCGTAGATCTCGATCCCGTTCCCGTCGGGGTCCCAGATGTAGTCGGATTTGGTCATCACGTGGTCGGTTGGGTACTGGTCGATTCCGATCTGCCCGAGCCGCGCCACCACCCGGGCCAGCTCCCGACGGCTGGGGACCAGCAGGGCCAGGTGATAGAGGCCGGTGTGGTTCTGCGCCACAGGCCCGGCCGCCCCGGGATACAGCACCACCAGCTCCCGAGCGCCGGATCCAAGGTGGATCCGCCCATCATCGACTTCGATCGGGGTGAGGCCGACGACCTCGCGGTAGTAGGCGAGGGCTCGCCCGGCGTCGGTGACTGACAGGTGCACCGCGCCGACGCCCGTCGCGGCGGGAAGCGACGGCGCCACCGGCAGGTCGGTCGACGGGCCGGCGGCAAAGGCGCCTCCAGCGTTTCCGGGGATGGGGTTGGTATCGGTTTCAGTCATCTTCCAACGATAGTTAGTCTTGGACATGGCCGGGAGCGGATCGGAGATCCCAAAGCACGTTCCTGAGGTGCTTTTCGTCTGCGTCCACAACGCCGGCCGGAGCCAGATGGCTGCGGCTTTCCTGGACCAGCTGGCGCAGGGAGAGGTAATCGTCCGTTCCGCCGGCAGCGCACCCGCGAACGAGATCAACGCCGCCGTTGTGGAGGCCATGCTGGAGGTCGGGATCGACATCAGCAAGGAGTTCCCCAAGCCGCTCACCGACGAGGGGGTCCGCGAAGCAGACGTGGTCGTCACCATGGGCTGCGGCGATGAGTGCCCGTTCTATCCGGGCAAGCGCTACGAGGACTGGGAGCTGGAGGATCCGGCGGGCAAGACACTGGACCAGATACGGCCGATTCGGGACGAGCTCAGGAGCCGCGTCCAATCACTGCTGGCGTCGATCACCACGGAGGCGGCTCGGTCGCCCCAGTAAGCGGCGGCATGAGCCGAAACGCTTCCGCCTAGGTACAGCTCTCGCGGTCCAAAGCACCCTCGTCGAGAATCACGACCTTCCCCGGCGAGGTCCGGATCAGCCCGGCCGCGCGAAGCTCGCCCAGGGCCCTGGCCACCACTTGCCTCACCGACCCCACCGCATCGGCCAACTCCTGCTGGGTCACCCGGGCCACCAGCCCGCGACCCTCTCCCTTTGAAGACAGCCGGAGGAGGTGCGCCGCCACCCGTTGGCGAACGCTACCGAAGGCGAGTTCCTCCGCCGTATCTGACGAGGTCACCACGACACGTGCCAGTTGCCGTGCGATGGCGCGGACCAAAGCCGCATCGTTGGCCAGCGCCCGCTGGAAGCGGCGCCGGTCGAAGTACAGGACGGTGGTCTGGTCGAGTGCCTGGTGCCCGATCGGCGGCATCTCGTCGACAAAGCTGGCGACGATGCCCATGGCGTCTCCAGGCCTGACGTACTTGAACGTCATCTCGCGGCCGTCCGGAGACGTGAGGAACGCGCGTACCAGGCCGTCAACCACGACCCCGGGTAGGGCCTCACCGTATTGCGCGATGATGGCGCCCCGAGCGTAGGTCACCCGGCGGCTGCCTCTGATCAGCTCGGTGGCCAGGGCGCGAGGTAACTGCGACAAGAAGTCCAATTCCGCCCCGCTCTGGTACTGCTCGTCTTGTCCGCCGAAGTCCCTCGACTCCGTCGCCGCCAGACTGTTCAATGTGATCATCAGTGTTCGCCTACCATTCGTCTGTTCGCCAACTCTTAAGCTTCCAACTATGCTTGCTTTACTATCATTCCATTGTAAGATATGGTTGCATTGACGCAAATGTTGAATACCGCTGAAGCTGCCGACCTTCTCGGCGTGAGCGAGGCATCGGTTCGCCGCTGGGGCGACGCCGGTCTTTTTCCCATGCAGAGAGTGGGGAAGCGGCAGGACCGCCGCTTCCAGCGCGCGCACCTGGAAGCGTTCCTGGCCGGCGGTAGCCAAACGGGAACCCGACTGACCTCGGACACCGTGACCATTGCGGGCGCCTACGTACCGGCAGGCACGCACGTCGCAACCTTCTACGCGTCGGCAGCCGGCCGGCTTCGCACGGCGGTTCCATTTCTGCGGGACGGGCTGACTGCAGGTCAGCCTTGCTTCCTCGTCGCCTCGGGCGACCTCCTGGAGCAGTACCTCAAGGCGCTGGAAGCGGAAATCGGTAAGGCAGTCGACGAGGCGATCCAAAGGGGGCAGCTGGTCATAGCTGCCGGACCTGGGACCACAGTCGAGGAGGCGCTGGCTTTCTGGGAGGAGCAGGTCCCCGCGGCGACCTCCAGGTTCAAGGCGCCCGTTGCCCGCGCTGTGGGCGACATGACCAGTGAGAAGGCGGTCTTCCCGACGGTGAAGGTGATGCTGACCTACGAGCAGTTCTTCAGCGTTCTCGCCCGGCGGCTGCCGAGCGTGACAATCTGCCAGTACGACGTGCGCGAATTCGACGGGCCCTCGTTGCTCGAAGCCATGAAGGCGCATCCCGACGACTTCGACATCGGCATGGGGAGACTGGTCGGCTGACTGCCGCGGACTCCTCGCCCAGGCCGGCCGGCGGCTCGCCCGAGGGGGGCGGCGACCTCGAGGTCGCGATCATCGGATACGGGCTGGCAGGCTCGAGCTTTCACCGGCCGCTGATCCAGGCGACGCGGGGGTTGCGAGTGGCGACCGTGGTGAGCAGAGACCCAGCTCGGCAGCAGAAGGCCCGGGCCCAGATTCCCGGGGTCGAGGTGGTCGAAAACGTTGAGCGTCTGTGGACTGGCGGCCGGCGACCCGACCTCGCCGTCATCGCCACGCCGACGGGAAGCCACGGGGAGGTCGCCCGAGCGGCGATCAGCGCCGGCTTCGCCATCGTGGTCGACAAGCCCTTCACGGCGACAGCCCGGGAGGCGGAGGAGATCGCGGCCGAGGCCAAAGACAAGGGCACCTTCCTGACCGTCTTCCACAACCGAAGATGGGACGGCGACTATCTCACGGTGCGGGACCTGGTTCGCGACGGCCGGCTGGGGCAGGTCTTCCGATTCGAGTCGCGGTACGAGCGCTGGCGACCCAGCCCGCGCGCCGGGAGCTGGCGCGATGAACTGCCTGAGGAGGACGGCGGCGGGGTGCTCGCCGACCTCGGCAGTCATGTGATCGACCAGGCGCTGCAGCTGTTCGGCCGTCCCACGACTGTTTACGGCGAGATCGACCACCGACGACCGGGGTCGACAGGCGATGACGACGCGTTCGTCGCGCTCGAACACCCCGGCGGGGTCAGGAGTCACCTCTGGGCCAGCCAGGTCGCGTCCGTCCCCGCCCACCGCATGCGCGTGCTCGGCAGCGCGGGCGGATACGGCAAGTACGGCATGGACGTCCAGGAGGAGGCCTTGCGCGACGGAGGCGATGTCGGCGATCCCGCATGGGGCCAGGAGCCCGAGGATCGGTGGGGCCTCCTGGTCACCGAGTCCGGCGAGCGCCGGCTGCCCACGGTCGCCGGAGACTGGCCCGCCTTCTACCGAGGGGTGGCGACGGCGCTGCTGGAGGGCTCCGCGCCCCCGGTCCAGCCATCCAGCGCGGTCGAGGTGCTGGAGGTCATCGAAGCAGCTAAAGAGAGCGCAAAAACCCGAACTGTGGTGAATCTGCCGGGCAAAGATCACAACTATTAACGGGACGGGAAAAATTTCGCTTGACCCGTAAGGGCAAACAACCGATAGTGGGCATCTCTAATTCGTTTAACGGGAACAAGGAGGTTCGTTTGATGCCAAGGTGGTTGAGCCTAATCGGGCTCGCAGTAATTGGGACAATGATTCTTGCGGCGTGCGGCTCCTCGAGCAGCACGGGGGGAGCAAGTGGCGCCAGCAAGAAGATCGCTCTTCTACTGCCGGAGACCAAAACGGCTCGCTACGAGAGCAAGGACAAGCCTCTCTTCGAAGCCGATGTCGCCAAGCTATGTGGCGCCCAGGTCCTGTACAGCAACGCCAACCAGGACGCGCCGACCCAGGCAAACCAGGCTGACGCCGCCCTTACCAATGGCGCCAACGTCCTCGTCCTTGACGCTGTCGACGGCGCCGCGGCTGCCTCGATCGCTACCAAGGCCAAGGCCCAGAAGGTGCCGGTGGTCTCGTACGACCGCCTCATCCTCAACGCCCCGGTCGACTACTACATCTCCTTCGACAACGCCGGTGTGGGCAAGCTGCAGGGAACGGCCCTGCTGACCGCCCTGGGGTCGAAGACCAACCCGACGGTGGTCGAGATCAACGGCGACCCCACCGACAACAACGCAACCCTGTTCAAGCAGGGCGCCCACAGCGTGCTCGACGGCAAGACCAACATCGCCAAGGAGTACGACACCCCGCAGTGGAGCCCGGACAACGCCCAGAAGGAAATGACCCAGGCGCTGACCGCGCTCAACAACAAGGTTGACGGGGTACTGGCCGCCAACGACGGCACCGCCGGCGGCGCCATCGCCGCCATGAAGGCCGCCGGGGTCAACCCGCTGCCTCCGATCACCGGCCAGGATGCCGAGCTGGCAGCGATCCAGCGGATCGTCGCCGGAACTCAGACCATGACCGTCTACAAGGCGATCGTGCCAGAGGCCGAGAAGGCCGCCGAGCTGGCTTGTGACCTGGCGACAGGTGTGAGCGTGCCCAGCGACATGACCGGTGGCAAGACCGTCAACAACAAGAACATCGACGTGCCATCGATCCTGCTGACACCGGTCGCGGTGACCAAGGCCAACGTCAAGGACACCGTGGTCAAGGACGCTTTCTGGACGAAGGCGGACATCTGCACGGCCGACTTCGCGGCGGCTTGCACGGCTGCAGGCCTCTAAGAACCTCTCGACTCGCAGCTGAGTCGAGGCAGTGACTGAAGAACCAAGCGCGGTGGCGAGCCGGTCCCAAGGACCGGCTCGCGAGCCGCTGCTGGAGCTCCGGGACATCAACGTGCGCTTCGGCGCGGTCCAGGCGCTCACCGACGTCAATCTCAAGGTCTACAGCGGCGAGGTGCTCGCCCTCGTCGGTGACAACGGCGCCGGCAAGTCGACGCTGATCAAATGCATCGCCGGGATCAACATCCCCGACCACGGCCAGATCCTCTTCGAGGGCAAGGAGGTCCGATTCACCGGGCCCCGTGACCCAACCGCGTTGGGGATCTCCACCGTCTACCAGGACCTCGCCCTGAGCGACAACCTCGATGTCGTCGCCAACCTCTACCTGGGCCGGGAGGAGACCGACCGGCCGATCCCAAGCATCAGCGAAGAGCAGATGGAGAAGCGGGCGCGGGAGGTTCTCGCCGACCTCAACGTGACCACCCTCCAGAGCCCGCGGCTGGTGGTGGCCTCACTGTCCGGCGGGCAGCGCCAATCGGTGGCGGTGGCACGCTCGGTGATGTGGTCGGCCAAGGTGGTCATCCTCGACGAGCCGACGGCGGCGCTGGGTGTGGCCCAGACCAAGCAGGTGCTTGACCTGATCCTGCGGCTCAAGCAACAGGGCCACGCCGTGATCGTCATCAGCCACAACCTGGGCGACGTCTTCGAGGTCGCCGACCGGATCGTGGTGCTGCGCCTGGGACGCAACGCCGGCGACTTCGAAGCCAAGGACGTGGACCGCGACGACGTGGTCGCGGCGATCACCGGCGCCAACATCGCAGCCGCTTCCGCTGCGACTCCCGGTACGGCGACCCCGACAGCCTAGATGGCGGCTGAATCTCCCGACGCCGCCCCGGTCCTGACCCCGGCGACCATAGCCGACCAGGAAGCCGGGCCGGTCGAGCGCTTCCGGCGTCGCGTCACCGAGGGCGAGCTGGGGTCGCTGCCCGTGATCGCCGGGCTGGTGATCATCTGGATCACCTTCCAGATCCTCAACCCCAACTTCCTCTCGGCGCGAAACCTGACCAACCTGATCGTCCAGATCGCCGACATGGGCACCATCGCGGTCGGCATCGTGCTGGTGCTGCTGCTCGGCGAGATCGACCTCTCGGTCGGCTCGGTGAGCGGCCTCGGCGCCGGGGTGATGGGCGTCCTGCAGGTCAAGCACGGTGTGCCGGCACTGATCGCGGTCCCCGCCGGGGTCCTCACTGGCACCCTGGTCGGCCTGCTGCAAGGGTTCTGGTTCACGCGCTTCAAGGTGCCGTCTTTCGTGGTCACCCTGGCCGGGCTTTTGGCGTGGGAGGGACTGCTGATCCTGATCCTGGGGACCACCGGCACCATCAACCTGTTCGACCCCGGGATTGACGCCATCGCCGGCAACTTCGTGTCGCCGGCGGGCGGCTGGATCATCGCGGCGGTGGGACTGCTGCTGTTCCTCGGCGGGATGCTGCGCACCCGCCAGCGTCGCGCCAGGGCAGGGCTTGAGACCAGGCCCATCGCAGGGCTCCTTTTCCGGGCGGCGACCGCCTCCGTCTTGGTGCTGGCCGCGGTCTACATCCTCAACAGCGACCGCGGCACCCCCTACGCCCTGCTGATCCTGCTAGGCCTGGTGATCGGCTTCGACTACATCACTCGCCGGACCCGGTTCGGGCGCCACATTTTCGCTGTCGGCGGCAACGCCGAGGCCGCCCGCCGAGCCGGCATATCGGTCACGTTCATCCGGATGGCGGTGTTCACCCTGGCGGGGACCTTGGCGGCCACCGGCGGCATCATCGCGGCGTCACGACTGCTGGCCGTCAACCAGTCGTCGGGTAGCGGTGACGTGCTCCTCAACGCGATCGCGGCCGCCGTCATCGGCGGGACCTCGCTGTTCGGTGGGCGCGGCACTGTCTGGGCGGCGCTCACCGGCTCGCTTGTGATCGGTTCGATCCAGAACGGGATGGACCTGCTGGCGCTGTCAGCCGCGATCAGGTTCATGGTCATCGGCGCCGTGCTCCTGGTCGCGGTCACTGTCGACGCGATCGCCCGCCAGGGACGCGCGTCAGCGGGTCGCGCCTAGCGCGTCTACCTCCCGCTCTCCGGCCGGCGCGCTGGCTTCGCTCTGCTGGCCGGCTGAGTAGGCATTGACAATCGCGGTGATGTCCATGTCCGGCTGTTCGGCCGCAACCTCCGCGAAGAGCTGTCGAGCCAGCGACGTCAGCGGGAGACCGCGGGTTGACTCCTGAGAGTCCGGTTCGTATGTCGCCAGCGAGAGGTCCAGGTCCTTGGTGAGGTCGCGCATCGCGAACATCGGCGGCTCGTGGACGCCCTTGACGAACCCGGCCTCGCGGACCTTGAGCCCGGGCGCCACCCGGCTCAGAATCGAAAAGACCTGGTCGCTGTCGAGACCATGACGCCTCCCGGCTGCGATAAGCTCGGCCGCCGCGGCGCTGACGATGGCCAGCATGCTGTTGGCAACCAGCTTGAGGGCGGGCGCGGTCCCGAGCGGGCCGACGTACCGCACCTCGCCCAGCAGCTCAAGGACCGGCCGCGCCGCATCCAGGTCCGACTCCTCAGCCGCACTGGCAAGGATCAAGAGCGTGCCGGTGTTCACTGCGGGGACGCTGCCGATCACAGGCGCCTGGATCAGCCTGGCTGCGGCTCCGGCCGCCTCCTCGGCAAGCTCTGTGGTCACGCCCGGACCCGCCGTGCTCATCTCCACCACCGTCTTTCCAGCCGCGGCCGCGAAGATGCCGGCGGCACCTGTATAGATGTCGCGAACGGCCTCGGGACCGGTGACCATGCTGATCACCACGTCTGACTGGCGGACCGCTTCGGCTGGCGACTCCGCCACCCGGCCAACAGCCAGGGCTTCCGCCTTACTGCGGGTCCGATCCCAGACCGCGACCTCGACCCCGCTCGAGGCCAGTCGGTGCGCCATCGCCCCTCCCATCTTGCCTGTTCCGATGACAGCCACTCTTTGCATCGTCACTCACCTCCAGATGTTTCAACCCCGGAGATCCCGGAGGTCTTCCCGCGCCCCGCGCGTCGCCATCTTCCTGCGGTGCCGATCGATGTCGCCCTCCCTTCAAACCGTCGGGTTCCCCGCCGGCGGCCGACTTGGTGTTTGATGTCGCTGTATGGACGCTGGCGACAGGAGGCGCCCGAGGCGCTTCAAGCGCGCGGGCGGTGGGTGCGGGTTTGGATGCGGCGGTTTCTTCGTCGTCCTGACGTTGGGGATCCTGCTCAGCCTGTTCAACGCCGATTTCGGAGTCGGGCTGTCGATCAGGGTGCCCTTCACCCAATCCAACGTGACGGTGGCAGCCGCCATCGGGAGCAAGGGCAAGATCAGCAACGCCCTGCCCGACTACACCAAGGGCAAGCTCGGCGGTAACCAGAACCTGGTCAACGGCTCCCAGACCCTGACCCTGGGCCCGGCAGAGGGTGCCACCCTTGGCATCATCGGCAACCAGGACGGTGCCCCTGCCATCGACATTCACATCGTGGTCCGATAGCCGGAACCGTTGAGCCTGTCGACTTGAGCACTGGCGGCGAAGGCCAGGCGCCGCAGCCGGCGCAATCCCCCATCCCGGAGGGCACAGGCGAGGCCCGCCTTGGCACCTTCCGGATTGGCCTGCTGAGCCTCTACTGGGTGGCGATCGGATTCCTCTGGCTCCCACTGGGGAACTTCGTGCTCACGATCATGCTGCGCGACCTGCCGGGCGTGGGACAGGCGCACCAGGGCACCGCGGTCGCCATCCTGGAAGGAGTAGGCACGCTGGTAGCTGTCTTCTGGCAGCCGGTGATGGGCGCGGTCTCGGACCGGACGCGTTCGCGTTTCGGCCGGCGCAAGCCCTACATCTTCGTGGCCACCATCTTCTCCGCCCTGTTCCTGCTGCTGATCAGCCGACCGTCACCGTTCGGGAGCGGGGCCGCCAGCGGCGGCGGGTCCCTGGCGTGGGTCTTTTCGGGCGCCTTCCTCTGGCTGTTCCTGCTCTACTTCCTACTCCAGGTCTCCGAAAACGCCGCCCAGGCGCCCTACCAGGGCCTTCTCCCCGACGTGGTGCCGGAGGATGAGCGGAGCCGCGCCAGTGCTTTCGTAGGCAGCGGCAACCTGTTTGGGATCCTGCTCGGGGTGGTGGTCGTCGGCACCTTCATGGGGATGCGCCGTCCCGACCTCGCTTTGACCTCGATGGCGGTCTTCCTGGTCGGCGCGATGCTGGTCACGGTGCTGGTCTTCCCAGACAAGGTGAAGCCCGCCGAGGGGGCCCGGTTCAACTTCAAGGAGGTCACCGTGGGCACCTTTGCCATCAGCCCGCGCCTGCACAAAGATTTCATGTGGCTGATGGCCTCACGCCTGCTGATCCTGGTCTCGGCGAACGGTCTGCAGAAATTCGCAGTCTTCTACTTCAAGGATGTCTTCTACCCCGGCCCGGGGACCCACCTCGAGGGATTGGCGAGCCTGGCGTCGCGCGACCTGCAGGGCATCATCCTGCTGGTCGCCCTGGTCGCGACCTTCCCCGCCGCTGAGCTCTCGCACCGACTCGGCCGGCGGCCCTTCATCGTGGCCTCGGGCATCCTCGGCGCCATCGGAACCCTGGGGCTGATCTTCTCTGCCCATCTCTTCCTGCCCGGATTCATGACCGCGCCGGCCTCGAGCCTGCTCGGGGTGCCCGAGACGCTGAGCCAGGCGCTCTACTTCGGGGTCCTGATCGGGATCGCGGTCGGCATCTTCCTGGCCGTCGATTGGGCCTACATGGTCGACGTCATCCCGGTCCAGGAGAGCGGTCGATTTCTCGGCTTCTCGAACATCGCCACCGCCAGCTCGGGCGTGATCGCGGGGTTCCTTGGCGGGCCGCTGCTTGACATCTTCAACCGCGGCCAGCTGCTCGGTCAGCCCGGAGGGTACCCCGTGACCTTCGGGCTCTACGTCGTGTTCTTCCTGCTGGGAAGTCTCGCGATCATGAAGGTGCGCGAGACCCGCCGCCGCGCCGCCGGGCCACGCCCGCTCGCATCGGGCCATTGATGCAGACCAAGGGTTCGAGCGCGACGGACGAGCCGGCGGCGCCGCCGCCCGCGGACCTCCTCCCGGTGCAGCGGAAGGCCACGCTGGCATACCGACTGATCCGCGTCCTCCTCCTCCCGGTGTTCCACGTTCTCTTCATCTTCCAGGTCAAGGGCCGCCGCAACACGCCCAAGGGCGGGGCCTACGTCCTGATCGCGAATCACCTCAACTGGCTTGACTCCTTCGCGCTGACGGCGTCATTTCCGCCGGAGCCGCGTATGCACTTCCTCGGCGACCCTACGATCCTGCAAACCCGGAAGGTCCAGTGGGCGTTTGTGCGCATGGTCGGCGGCTACATCCCGGTCAACAACCGGGACGGCAGTGGCCCTACCCTGTACCACCACGTCGACAGGTGCCTCGAGCAGGGCGGTGTCGTGGCGCTCTACCCCGAGGGGCACTACGGTGCCGAGGAAGGGAAGATCGACGAGTTCAAGAAGGGCTTCGCCCATTTCGCGATTCACAACCATGTCCCGGTGCTGCCGGTGGCGCTATCCGGGACCCAGGACCTCTGGCTCCGAAAGAAGATCCTGGTGTTCATCGGGGAGCCCATCGAGCCCGAGGGCCACACCGTCGAGTCGCTGGTCGCCGAGGGGCACGCGCGGATGGAGCATCTGCTGCCGGCTTATCGGGCGCCGTGGGGGCCGAGGTTGCTCAGAAACTGGCTGACCCACCTCCTCTAGCAGCGGAGATCACGTAGTTCGCAAATAGCTGAGGACCGCGAGCACCCGCCGGTGATCATCCGGCTCGGACGCCAGCTCCAGCTTCTGGAAGATGTTGCTGATGTGGGTCTCGACCGTCTTCTGACCCAGAAAGAGCGTCTTCTCGATGGCCTTGTTGGAGCGTCCTTCGGCCATCAATTCGAGAACTTCGCGCTCACGCTCGGTCAAGGTCATCAGGGTGTCGGCGTTGCGCCGCCGCCGGAGCAGGTCCGCAACCACCTGCGGGTCGATGACAGTGCTTCCATGGCCCAGCCGCTGAAGCGCATCGCGGAGCTGATCGATGTCCGTGACCCGCTCTTTGAGCAGGTAGCCGACCATGTCGCCGCCGGTCTCCAGCAGCCGGACGGCGTACTGCGCCTCCAGGTACTGGGATAGCAGCAGCACCGCTACGCCGGGATACTGCTCGCGGATCTGCACCGCCGCGAGCAGCCCCTCGTTGCTGTAGGTCGGCGGCATGTGGATGTCCAGGATGACCGCGTCCGGGAGCCTTGCTTCGAGCGCCGCCATCAACTCATCGACATCACCGGCCTGAAAGGCGACGTCGAAACCCGACTCGACGAGCAGGCGGGACAAACCTTCTCGAAACAGCGCGGCATCGTCCGCCAGCCCTATCTGCACGGAAGCTCCGCCAGCAAGCGGGTGCCCTTCCCCGGGGGGCTGTCGACCTGGAGCCGGCCCTGCAGCGCTCCTACGCGGTCCATCAACCCGCGCAGGCCCGAGCCGTTGACGGCGGCGGCACCTCCCACGCCGTCGTCGCGCACCTCGACCAGTAGGGCGCCGTCCTCCTGCCAGACGGCCACCGTTGCCAATGACGCCCCGGCGTGCTTGGCAACGTTGGCCAGCGCCTCCGAGACGACAAAGTACGCCGCGGCCTCGACCGGCTGTTCGAACCTGCGCTGGGGTTGGCGTTCGATCGTCACCTTTACAGCTGACCGCTCGGCGAGCGACTCAAGCGCGGGTCCGAGGCCACCCTCGGTGAGGATAGGAGGCCGGATGCCGTGGGCGAGCTCGCGAAGCTCCCGCAGGGCGAGCCGGAGCTGCTCGTCTGCCGTATCGAAGGCCGCGCGGATGTCCGGGTCGCCGTTCCCCGCCTTTCTCTGCACTGCCTTCATCGCGAAGGAGAGCGCCAGCAACCGTTGCTGCGCGCCGTCGTGGAGGTCCCGCCCCAGCCTCCGCCGCTCGTCGTCACTGGCGGTCACGATGCGAGCCCGCGAGGCCTCCACCTCGGCCAGCTGCTGCTGCAGCTCAGCCGCCAGCTGCGCGTTCTCAACCGCGAGCTGGGCCGCCGACGCCACCGCCCGCACCAGGTCGGGATCGTCTCGCAGGAGTGGATCGTGAGTGATGGCGCCGATTGGCTGGCCGTCGCGCTCGAGCAGAGTCACGCCCCGGTCGATGCCGTCCGCCGGCAACGCAATCATCTGACCCTCGCTGTTGACGAAGCCTTTGGTTTGGGCCGACCACTCGAGCAGCTCTACCGACGGGTCGTGCAAGACCTTGGCCAGAGTGTCACGAAGCTCGTCCGGCCGACCGCGGTCGCCCAGCTCCACAACCAGGCGGCCGACCCCGGTTCGATCAAGGCGGGTCCGCAAGAGGCCGATCACCAGCCCTAGCGGCAGCGCCACGAAGACCAGTGGACTGATCGCGAAAAAGAGCTGATGGTGGGGGTACGGCAGCAAGAGCTCGCCAGCGCGGATACTGACGCCGACGACGAAGATCGGACCGATCGACCACACCACCGGGTCGAGCGAGCGACGGCCCAGGGCGCTCGCCGAAGACCAGCGCCACCCCAATCGGCCCACCACCGCGGCGGCACCTATCACCGTGATCAACTGAACGGCGCGGGTCGCCAGCAGCGCCAGACCGGGGTCCAAACGCGCCGCCACGAGGTCCGGCGGACATGTCTTGCAGTCGACCTGGCCCGGGCCACCAACCAGTGCGAGGGCTGTCTGGAGAACCAGTAACGTCATAGGTATGGCGACAACCAGGAGGCGGTCGATAGCGGTCTCCGCCCGCCCGGTGGGAAAAGTCAGAACGACCACCGCCATCGTCGCGATGAATACCGGGCCGGCGAGCACCACCAGGGTGAAGAAGAACCCGTCGGTGGGGTCGCCGCTGTAGAAGAGGTTGAAATCGGTCAGCTCCCATGCGAACCCGGCTATCAGCATCAGCGGCCCGATCCGGTTGTTGGGACGCGCCCTCCAGGCAACCAGGCCCGCCAGTAGGTAGGACCCTCCGATGACGCTGCGGGCGAGGGGGATCGCCGGACCGACGGCGGGCGCGTTGAGGACGAAGGAGACGAAGGTCATCGCGGGGATGCACACCGCCACGACCACCAACGCGAGGATGAATGGCTTGCGCATGGCCGTCGAATGATTGTGGGCGATCAACGCAGGCAAGGGCACCCCGAAATCGTGATGCATCGCTGGAGTTAGAGCTTCAGGGATAGCCCGGAGAACTAATCCGGGACCGCTGCCATCCCCCGGAAGACCCTTCTCGGCAGACTGCAAACACGGACCGACCGCGACCAATCCGGGTCCGCAGGAGGTGACCCCATGGCTCCCAACAATGCTGCCGCGCGCCCAAATTCGCTCGCCAATCGCATTCGGAACGGGGCTCCAGCCACCATCTGCCGCAGGGCTGTCGCAACCCTCGGTTTGATAGCCAGCGTTGGCGCGATCACGGCGCCGATCCTGCCGACCGCGCGACCGGCGCAACCGGGATCCTCGATGCTGCCGGCTGCCTACTCGGGGGCGAATATCCCCGTGTTGTTGATCCACGGCGCGGCGACCCCCGGCGGCGGAAACAGCACCATGGCGGCCGGCTGCGCAACGTCGGTGAAGACCCATACCTGGTTCGAGTTGGAAGCCGGCGGTGACGGCTGCGAGTGGGCCGCGCTCCGTCGCTTTCTCGACCAGCGCACCCTGAATGGCGCGCATTTCCAATCGATCACCGAGGGCTACTTCTACAACGACTCAAACATGGACGACTACATCGACTACTCGGGCGACCCTGGGCTCTGCTACGGAGCGCGCTACTACGGCGCCGGTAACGACGGCCAGCAGGCGGCTGCGGACGGACGGCCCTCACACAACGCCAATGCTGACATCCGCCACCTCAGCTACCAGCTGGCATGGCGGATCCACGATCGCTTTGGCGACCAACCGGTGTCGATCGTCGCCGATTCGATGGGCGGCCTGGTGGTACGCGGCATGCTCTACGGCGCCGGCGGGGGGCGCTACCCCGACCAGGATCCCAGCTGTGCATATCCTTCGGCTTTGAACGTCCCGACGGTGGTGACCCTATCGACGCCGAATGACGGCGCCGCCCCTGCCTACGCCGGCTGCCACCTGGCTCCCAATCCGCGAGAGTTCTGCCAGCTGGTCGGCAACGACCGACACAACGCTTTTCTATGGACGCTCGATCACACCGACGGTGGGCTCAATCCCCAGGGCGCCGGAGGCACAGACTGGACGGTCATGGGCTCCGCCAGTGATCCCATGGTGCCGCCCGCGTCCGCCATCCACCTGGGCAGCCGCTCAGGGCTGGTGCACCAGGTCGTCTTCTACAGCGCGTCGACCTCCTGCCATCCGCGTCTTGTCAATGGCTGCGCCTACCCTCATGGAGGCTTGAAGCAGGACACGAGGTCCTCACTGGATACCGTCGTCTGGGTAGGGTCGTCCCGTCGATCTGGAGCACCGCACCCCGGCGAGTGGATCTTCGAGGCCCTGAGCCGGGGCAATCGGGTCACCGGCGGATCGGCGACCGTGACCACGCCCTCTGATCCACGTCACTACGCGCTCTTAGCCCGCTGACGGGTATCCCCTTGCAGGCGCCGTCAGTATTGGTCGGTCAGGAGTTGGCGACCGTCTCCGCGTCCCTGGCGACGAAGCTGCCGGCGGACGCGAGCACAAGGCCGCCCAATACCCAGTAGGGCACCAGCGCTCCCAGGCCCCACCGCAGGCCGGCGCGGTCGGAGACGTTGATCACCCCGGGCGCAATCCAGAGCGCCCAAATGCCGACGACGGGGAACAATGACAGGACCAACCCAAACGACAGAGTCCTGACTCGAGGCGGAGAGACCAGCGCCTGGGTGGTGACAAACGGAGGGAAGAAGAGGCCGAGCGTGAAGTACGCCCCGAACGTCGCGACGGCGGCGACGCCGAGATTGGGGGCCAAAGCGAAGACGACGATCCAGGCCCCCACCGCGGCGACCGCCAGGCCCGCCAGCCGAAGCCCAAGCCCCGGCCGAGCGCGCATCCTGGCGCTGGTCAGGCGCGCCGCGACCACGATGCCCAACAGCTCGAAGACGAAGTCGGCCGACCCGATCGCTCCGCGGGCGAAAGCGCCGGCGCCGAGCTCCCGCTCCAGGTAGAGAGGTATCAGGAAGGCGATCGGTACGCTGCCGGCGCCCACCAGCATGGCGGCGATGCTCTGGCGCCGCAGGGTTGGGACCGCGAGCAGGGTTCGGAACGCCTGCAGAAAGGGCAGCGGCGGCTCGATCGGCGCGCCCGCCGCTGCCCTGAGGTGGTCTGTCCCGCCGCGACGGGGATTCCGCAGCCGCAACGCGATCAACGACAACAAGATGACGGGCCCGACCAGGACCGCGAACGCCGCCCGCCAGCCGGCCACAAACGCGACCCAGCCGGCGACGATGGGGCCGAGGATCAGGCCCACGTCGCGCGCTCCGCGGTGAAAGGCGAAGACCGCGGGGCGATCGTCCGGCCTGTAGTAGTCGGCCAGCAGGGAGTTGTGCACCGGCTCGTTGACCACCTGGCCCACCCCGTTGCCAAACCGAACCACAAACAGCAGCGCGACCGTCGAGACGATGCCCGTCAGGAACGAGAAGGCACCTGCCGCCAGGCCGCCGGCCACGACCAGCGCCGTTCGGGGCATCCGGTCCCCGAAGTGGCTGATCGGCACAGCCGCCAGCAGGACCAGGGAGGCGTTGATGATGACGATCAGGCCGAAGGTTTTGTCGGTGAGGTGAAATGCCCTTTCGATATCCGGCGCCAGGGTGTTGAAGGCCCCGGTGTCGAACTGGTCGAAGAAGTACAGTCCGAACAGGACCAGCAGCGGGAACGCGCTCACCCCGCCGGTAACGCGTGAAAGCGAACGTCGAGGAGCCAGGTCGCCGGTCGACGTTACGTCCAAGGCATCGCCAGTAACCTCAGGACCCGCGACGCCGACGTCCTGAGGTTGGATCATTTACCGAAGCAGTGCAGTTGCGTTCGGGCCGGCCCGTAGCCGGAGTACGGAGCCCATGGGTGGGCCTGGCCGTCGCTGCCCGCGCAGCTGACAAAGGCCCCCGCGGCGCCGTTCTGGCCGCTGATGGCCGAGGGGTTGTACCAGCCCTCGGGAGCGCCGGACAGCGAGGTGTAGTGACCCCGGCCGAATGACCAGGGGCCGAGGAAACCGCCTGGGACCGAAGCAGGCAGTGAGAAGAAGCCGTTGGCGAAGCTTGACGGGCTGAGACTCGGCCCCGCCGCTTGCAGCGCGTCGAAGAAGAGGATGGCGGCCTGGTAGGCGGCCGGGTAGAACTGGCCGTTCGGTTCCTGGCCGCCACTTGCCAGCTTGTAGACGTGGTAGGCCTCGGACTGCTGGTTGGGGGGATAGGTACCCTGGGGCGCCATGGCGTGGTTCCACTGCGTCTGGGAGTAGCCCTGGGCGAGCGAGTCGGCACCGCCGGTGAACAGCCATTCGGGGTGATACTGCTGCGCGTCGGCGCCGCGACCGAGGAAGGTCGGGACCACCGTGTCGCAGCCGCAGATGACGGTGGTGACGCCGGCCTGGTTCATCTGCGCCATCGCGCTCTGCGATTCGGCCGCCATGGTGGAGATGTCGAGGGCGTACTGGTACTCCTTGGCCACTGGGTAGCCGCAGGCCTGGAGGTTGGCCTTGATAGCGTTCCCCACCGTCTGGAAGTCGGGGTTGGTGGGGTAGACCAGCCCGAAGACGCGGGTTTTGATCTGCGACGTGGCATCGCCAGAGAAGATCGCCGGCAGCCCGCCCATGCGCTGGCAAACCAGCCCCGAGGCCCACTGGCCGAAATTGCTGACGTTGCCGCCCGCTGTATAGACGTAGGGGGCGTAGCTGTTGAAGAAGCTCTCGGACGCGGCCACACCGCCCACGGACAGGACGTGGTCATCGGCGAGGTACTGGGCGTACGGTGGCGTGGTCGAGACGTCGCTGCTGCTGATGTCCGCGAACGCGCCCATGCCCCGCGCCGTGTCGGCGTCTGCCTGGGCGCCGGCGAGGTCCTGGCTCTGGTATTCACGGACCCAGTCGCCCTGCCCCGTGAACTGCTTCAGCACAACGTGGCGGCCGTATAGCTCGAACTGCTTGTTGAAGAACCCGGCGTACGTCTGCAGGTCGTTGAAGTACTGGGTTTGGGCGGCGGTGTTGAGACCCGGCGACGCCGCCGCCACGGCTCCCGCCTCGCCGGAGTCCGAGATCCGGAAACTCACGGTGATAGTGGTCGGCGTGACGCCGTACGACGTCGCGCCACCGTTGTTGCCATGAAATGACGGCACACACATCGCCGAGTAGCCGGACCACGGCACCTGGCGCACACCCGGCGCGCAGTGCTGACCGCTGGCGGTCAGACCGGGCTGCCCCAAGCCACCGCCCTGCGCCGCCCCGCCCCCGACGGATCCTGGAGTCGCCCCCGCCGCGCCCGACGCGATCGCAGACGGAAGGTCGGTCGGAGAGGCGGCCACCGACGAGCCTGTCGCCGCCTGCGAGCCCTTCGCCTGCTGGACCGCCGGCACCAGCGCCACCACCAGGATGAGAACCAGCAGTGGCAGCGCGAAGGGCACGAAGCGCCGCGACAGCCGGGTCAGGTAGCGGCGGACCGCGACTTCGATCATCTGCTGGGTAGGGGTGGGATCGGCACTCATGGCGAACTCCTTCTACAGCGGCGAGGGCAGCGGCGTCGGCACCACCCCGCACAACGGGCCCAGGCTGCAGCTCGGTGATGGCTGTGGCGATGGGGACGGACTGGGCAGAGGAATTGGAGACGCATCCGGCAGCGGCGTGAAGGGCGTGAAGCTGGGCGACGGGAAGTCGAGGGGGGTCTGACCGGCGCCCGGGATGGGGGCGACCGGGCTCGGGCCGGGACTTGGCGCCGGCGAGGACGAGGCTCGACCTCGGTCCGGGCTGGACTGGGCGGCCGCGTCCAGGGGGGCTCGCACGGGGGAGTAGCTCGGCAGCAGCACCACCACCAGGACGAAACCCAACAGCCCGAGGCCGAGGGGCACGTATCGCAGGGCGACCTGTCGCAGATAGGCCCGCACGGCGGCGTCAACCTCGATCTGGTGAGCGGCGCTGAGCGCGGGCGGGGTCTCGCTCGGGTCCTGGCCGGCGGCCGGACGAATCGGGATCTTCATCAGCTCACGGCCTTGCCCGAGCGCGCGATCGTGACCGCCTCCTCGCCCAGGTACGAGGAGATCACCGCCGGATCCTTGAGGACCTGGTCGCTTGAGCCGCTGGCGATGACCTCGCCCAGGTGCAGGCAGAGCATGCGGTTGGCGATCGACGTCACCAGCGGCACATCATGCTCGATCACCACCATGCAGGTGCCGGTGGCCGCCCTGACGTTGAGCAGGACTTCGGCCAGCGCCTCGCTCTCCCGTTGGGCAATGCCCGACGACGGCTCGTCGAGGAGCAGGACCGAGGGGCGATGCGCCATCGCACAGGCCAGCTCGACGATCCGGCGCGTCCCGGTGGAGAGCTCGGAGATGAAGGCGTCGCGGTACCGGACCAGGCCCATGGTCTCGATCAGCTCGTCGACCCGGGCGGCGACCGCCAGCTCTGATCGCTCAACCGCCCCGAGGTGGAACATCGATGCCAGCGGATCCCGAACCTCCACCTCGCGCTCCAGGGCAGTGGCGATGGTCTCGGTGACCGTCAGCGAGGGGAAGAGGCGGGCGTCCTGGAAGAGCCGGCCCATACCCAATTCGGCGCGCTCCCAGGACGAGGTGCGCGTGATGTCGATGCCGTCCAGGACGATGTGGCCCGCGTCGGGCGCCAAAAAGCCGGAGCAGAGATCGAAGACGGTGGTCTTGCCGGCGCCGTTGGAACCGATGATGCCCAGCACCTCGCCGTCGTAGACGCTGAAGTCGACGTCGCTGACCGCCCGCACGCCGCCAAAGCTGCGACGCAGCCCGGCGACCTCGAGGCGTACCGCCGGCGCCATCGGTTCCGTAGCCGCCGCCCTGGAACGCACCTTGGCCGGGCGGGAGGAGCGGAGGAAGACCGATCGCAGCAGGTCGGGTCGATCTACCAGCTCGGCGGTCGGCCCGCTGAAGCGCACCTGGCCCTTCTCCATGAAGACCGCCCGCTGCCCCAGCGCGGTGGCGACGTTGACCGACTGCTCGACCACCACGATGGTGGTGCCCTGGCGGTTGAGCTCCCGAACGACATCCAGCAACGACGCCACCACGGTTGGCGCCAGCCCCAACGAGAGCTCGTCGATCAGCAGCAGCCGTGGGCGGCAGAGCAGCGCCTGGGCCAGCGTCAGCATCTGCTGCTCGCCGCCCGAGAGCAGCGACGCCTTCTCGTACAGGCGGCTCCGCAGCGCCGGGAACAGCTCGAAGATGCGGGCCTCGGTGGCCTCCAGGAATTCCGGCTCGTGACGCGCCAGCCATCCGCCCATGCGAAGGTTCTCGGCAACCGTGAGCGACCCGAAAACACCGCGTCCTCCGGGCACCGTGACCACCCCCGCCTTGACCCGGGCGACGGCGTCAAGACCCGAGATGTCGTGGCCCTCGAACTCGACCCGGCCCGACGCGGCCGGCATCAGTCCGGCGACAACTCGAAGCACGGTGGACTTGCCCGCGCCGTTGGTGCCTAGCAGGGCAACTATCTCGCCCTCCCCCACCTCGAGGTTGACATCGAAGAGCACCTGGATCTGGCCGTAGGAGGCATCGACCTCCTGGCAGGTCAGCAGCGGAGTGGTCTGGGGCGCGACGCGAAGAGGCGGCCTGACTGCCGGACCGGCGGCCTTGCTCTGGACCGCCTCTGGCTCGAAATCGGGGCGCTCAGCCAGGCTCGGGACACTGAGCCGGCGGAACGCGGCAACCGCGCGTAAGGCCCTATCCCTGAATCCGTAGACGACTTCCCCAAGTCCACCGGGCACCACCATCAGAAGTAGCAGCAAGCCGCCACCGGTGGCGAGCAGCTGGGCGGCGCCGTGCAGGAAGTACTGCGTGCTCTCGACGTAGAGAGCGCCCAGCAACGCGCCTGGGAGCGACGCCACGCCGCCGATGACAACCATCGTGAAGATGACCAAACTGCCGACGGGGTCGAAGCCCGAGAAGGGCATGCCGCGCAGCCCGACCGCGTAGAGGCCGCCGGCGAATCCCGCCAGGGCGCCAGAGAAGGCGAACGCGGTCAGCTTGACCCGTACTCCGTCGATAGAGAACGCGGCGGCGCCCCGCTCGTTGTCGCGAACGGCCAGCAGCACCCGACCGGCGCGGCTGTTGCGGTAGTTGTGCGCCAGCCAGACCGCCACCGCCAGGCCGGCCAGGCAGAGGTAGTAGAAGACCAGCCGCTGGTCGAGGTCCAGTCGCTGCAGCAGGATGGGGCGGGCGATCCGCTCCGGGGTCAGGATCGGGAAGTACGCGGAGTTGAGCAGGAAGGTGGCCACCGGGACGCCGAAGGCAAGCGTGGTCACCGCCAGGAACGGTCCCGGGATTCTCAGCGCCGGGATGCCGATCAGGGCCGCGGTCACCGCGCCCACGGTCGCGGAGGCCAGCAGCGCCACGAAGAGGTCCGCATGCGCGTGGACGAGCAGGCTGGCGGTGGTGGCGGCGCCTACGCCGGCGAACCCGAACTGCCCCAGGCTGATCTGGCCGGCCCACCCGGTGAGTACGACCAGCGACACCGCCAGGATCCCGTAGATGGCGATGAACGCCCACAAGGTGAGGGTTGCCCCGGAGAGCCGCAGCGGCAGAACGACCAGCACCGCAGCCAGCGCCAGCACGCCGGCGAGCTTGGCGTAGCGCACCTCGGGCAGGCCGCGCATTATCTCCGGAATCGGCCGGACCTCACGGACGGCCACGTATCCGCCGAGGCCGCTGTCGTCGACGCGGGTGTAGTGGCGGCGCTGCAAGAGCAGTGCCGCCAGCACCAGGACGAACAGCCCCACATCCACGGTTGAGGAGCGGGGGTAGCTCCAGAAAACCGCCTGCTCGAAGACGCCGATGCCGAGCGCCGCGGCGAAGGTCACCGGCAGGCTCGTCATCCGCCCGATCACCGCGGCGGTAAGCGGAGCGAGCAGCGCGATCGGCCCGGAGGCGACTCCAACGGTGGGGCCGAGGATCGGTGCCGAGAGCATCGCGCCGATGCCCGAGAGGCCGGCGGCGAGCATCCAGGTGACTCGCGACAGCCTCCGCACCGGGATGCCGAGAAGGAGCGCCCGCTCCTGCGAGTCGGCGGCGGCCCGCACCGCCGTGCCGGTATCGCTGCGACCCAGGAACCAGGCCAGGCCGCCGATGACGAGCGGGACCGCGACCAGGGCAACGATGTGGTCGCCGCCGAACACCAGCGGGCCGACGCGGAAGGTGAACGCGAACGGCGTTGTGAATGTGGACAGCGGTCGCAGGTGCGCGAACAGCGTCGGCAGCACGATCTCGATCGCGCCCAGGATCTGGGCGACCCCGATGGTGGCGACGGTGAAGATCAGCCTGGGGGCGGTGAAGAACCGGCGGACCACAGTGGCGTCGATCAGCCAGCCGGTGGCGACGGCGGTGAGCAGACCGGCGGGAAGGGCGATGAAATAGCTCAGGTGCCACCCCGTGACCATCACCACCGCGACCGTGACCGCCAGGCCGCCGATCTCGGCGTGGGCGAAGTTGACCACCCGCGAGGCCCGGTAGACGAGAACCAGCCCGATCGCGCTCACCGCCGTCAGCGAGCCAAGGACGAGGCCCAGCAGGACAACACCGAATGGGAGTCCGTTGGGCAGCAGCCGCCCGGCCACGGCCCAGGCCGCCAGCAGCCCCGCGATCGCGGTAGCCCACCGGGCCAGTTCGCTCCGCTGAAGCGTGGTCATGCTCACGGTCTACACGCCCGTCCCAAAGGCCACCCCGATTCCAAGATTTTGCCTATCGTTTGATCGGCGGTAGCGACTACGCCACCCATCGTTTGCCGTTCGTGTATTACGATTGGGGCATTATACTCGCGACTCGAGGTAGAAGTGCAAGACCGATCGCTTGATAGGCAACCGCTACTCCAACCCAGGCCGGAGGGTACCGACGATTCAACCCTGCCGCCGACTCCGGAGGCCACCCCGACCAAGCGACGGATCCTGCTGGCCGGACTCAAGCTGTTCGCTGAGCGCGGTTACCACGCCACCTCGATCCGGGACATCGCTGCCGGTGCCGGGGTCCAGTCGGCGAGCCTCTACTCTCATTTCGCCTCCAAGGAGGCGATCCTCGCGGAGCTGGTGCTGATCGGTCACGACGAGCACCACCGCGACCTGCTGTCGGCGCTGCTTGGTTCGGGCGTGGAGCCGCGCCAGCAGCTGGTAGCCCTGGTGGGGGCGCACGTCCGCGGCCACTGCCGCTACCCCACCCTGGCGGTGGTCGCAAACCATGAGATGGCCCAGCTGTCGGAGGAGGCGCTGGCTCCCGCCGCGGCGATAAGGCGACATTCCGAGGCAATCCTGCTGGAGCTTCTGACTCGCGGCGAGCAGCAGGGCGCCTTCCGATTGGTCCAGCTGGACGCCACCCGGGTCGCGATCGCCACCATGGGCTCCAGCGTCGCCACCTGGTACCCGACCTACCGCGACCTCTTCACCCCCGACCAGCTGGCCGACGCCTACGCCACCCTCGCCCTCCGCATGGTGGGTGCGGACGAGGCCGTCTCCTGATGGCTCAGGTTGAGGGAAACGCGTGCCGCTGGTAAACAGCCAGGGGGCGCAGATCTGCTGGACCGAGGAGGGCTCCGGTGACCCCATCCTGCTGGTCATGGGGCACATCTACGCCAAGGAGATGTGGCATCGAACGGTGCCCGCCCTGGCCGGGCGGTACCGCGTCATCAGCTTCGACAACCGCGGCGTCGGTGGCACGATCGCCCCACCGGAGCCGTTCTCGATCGCGACGATGGCGCTCGATGCCCTCGCTGTGCTGGACGCCGCCGGCGTCGAGAAGGCTCACGTCTTCGGGGTCTCGATGGGCGGGTTGATCGCCCAGGAGCTGGCCATCAGCCATCCGGGTCGGGTTCGCTCGCTGATCCTGGGGTGCACCGGAGCGCCCTCCGCCGAGACCGCCCCCAGCTCTCGATGGGCTTCGCTCAAGTACCGAATCCCGCTGCGGCTGGCCAGCCGCCTCACCGCCCCGCTGATGTACGGCAAGGGCACACCCAAGGAGAAGATCGAGGCCGACCTGGCCATCATCGCCTCCACCAGGGTCTCCAGCAGCGGCCTGGCGCAGCAGTCGCGCGCGGTCTCGGACTACCGGTCGCTTGACCGTGTCGCCGCGATCGCGGTGCCGACTTTGGTGATCCACGGCACCGACGACAAGGTCGTCTCCATCGACCGCGGACGCGAGCTGGCCGAGCGGATCGAGGGCGCCAGGTTCGTGGCCCTTCCCGGCGCCGGCCACAACTTCTCGGCCGAAGCCACAGAGGCGACCAATGCCCTCGTCCTCGAGTTCGTCGACCAGGTGAGCCGGGCAGCGGCCGTGCCGGGAACGGTGTTATGAGCGAGGCGTTCGACGTCATCGTGGTCGGCGCCGGCAGCGCCGGAGCGGTGCTGGCGGCACGCCTCTCCGAGGACCCGTCGCGCCGCGTGTTGCTGCTGGAGGCGGGCGCCGATTACCGCAGCGCCGACACGCCCGAGGCGCTGCAGAGCCTCAACCCCTACAAGGTGCTGGCGAACCCCGAGGTCGGCAACAAGTACATGTACCCGAACCTCACCGCGGCACGCTCGGCCGTCCAGGCCCAACTCCCCTACTGGCGCGGGCGCGGCATCGGCGGCAGCTCGGCCATCAACGCGCTCTTTGCGGTGCGCCCGGTACCGGAGGATTTCGACGGCTGGGCGGACCAGGGCTGCGACGGTTGGGCCTTCGACTCCGTGCTGCCGCTGCTGAAGGGACTCGAAACAGACATCGATTTCCCCGACTCCAAGTTCCACGGCGACGCGGGACCGATCCCAATCCGCCGTCCTACGGACTACATGTTCGGCCCGGTGGACAAGGCCATTCGCGCCGCCGCCGGGGCCTTGGGCCACGCCTGGGCGCCGGATCACAATGCGCCCGACTCCACCGGGCTGTCGCCCTATGCCTTCAATGCCCGCGATGGGCGGCGGGTCTCGGTCAACGACGGCTACCTGGAGCCGGCGCGCTCGCGGCCCAACCTCGTCATCCGCGGTGACGCCCTGGTCGACCGCGTCCTCTTCGACGGCACCCGCGCCGTCGGGATCCGGATGATCGGCGAGACGGGTCCGGTGGATATCGGCGCCGCCGAGGTGGTGCTCTCCGCCGGCGCTGTGCACACCCCCACCATCCTGATGCGGTCCGGGATCGGGCCCTCGTCGGTGCTCAAGGAGGTGGGTCGCGACGTTCTCGCCGACCTCCCGGTGGGTGAAAACCTGCAGGAGCATCCCGCCGTCGGGCTCGCCATCGTGCTCGATGGTGACGCCGCCACGGCCACCAACACGCGGCACAGCTGCCTCTGCCTACGGATCAGCTCGGGCATCGGCGACGACCGCAACGACCTGATGTTCGCGGGCTTCAACGAGGTCGGCCTCTCCCCCGGGCTGGGAGCGCTGATCGGATGGGTCAACCAGGTGGAGTCGACCGGCTACCTGCGGATCAAGAGCCTCGACCCAACCAGCGACCCGCTGATCGAGCTGGGAATGCTCCAAAGCGAACGCGACCGGCAGCGGCTGCGTCGGGTTGTGGGCGAGCTCCGCGGTTTCGCCACTCAACCCGCGGTTGGCGGGATCTCCAAAGCCGTCGGCCTCGGCCTGGGCATGCTACCGGTGGACGCGAAGCTGTCCGATGCTGAGCTCGATGCGTTCATGCTGGCCAACGTGCTCGACACGCAGCACTCCACCGGTACCTGCCGGATGGGGGCGCCGGACGACCCTCGGAGTGTCGTCGACGCCGACGGTCGCGTGCTCGGTCTCGACTCGCTGAGGGTCGCTGACGCCAGCATCCTGCCGACGGTGCCTCGAGCCAACACCCATCTGGCCGCTGTCGTGGTCGGCGAGAAGATCGCCGCGACGATGCGGGCGGCGTCGCCGTCCTGACCGACCCGGGCGGACCCCCGCTGACCACCGCGCCGGCGCCTGGGGCATCGTCGGTCAACACTGTCGCCGGGGGATCGGCCACGGCCCTGCACCTGGTGATGCGCGACGGCGTCCGGATCGCCATTGATGTCTGGCTCCCCCACGACATCCCCGCCGTCGGGCTTCCGACCGCCATCCGCGGTACGCGCTACTGGCGCCGCGCCCTCGAGGACGGGCTGCGCGACCTCGCGCACCAGAAGGAAGCGGAGCGCTTCATCGCCGCCGGCATGGCGCTGGTGACGGTGGATGCTCGGGGAACCGGCGCTTCTTTCGGGACATGGGGGGGAGCGTGGTCGGTCGATGAGGTCGAGGACCTCGGCGAGGTCGTCGACTGGATCGTCAAACAGCCCTGGTCGGACGGCACGGTGGGAGCCTTCGGGACGTCATACGACGGGACCACCGCTCACCTGGTAGCGGCCACGGGGCGCGACGCGGTCAAGGCGGTCATCCCGCGCTTCTCGTCATTCGACGCGCTGCGACATATCGCCTGCCCCGGGGGAGTGCCCCTGGACTGGTTCCTGTACAACTGGGACCTCGCCAACCACTGGCTCGACGGCCACGCCGTCCCCGGCATACCCCTGGCCCGCCCCGCCGGCGGGCGCGTCAAACCGGTGGACGCGGACGCGGACGGAAGCCTGCTGGTGGCGGCGCAGGCGGAGCACGCCGCCAACGTGGACCTCTCCGCGATGTCCGCCGCGGCGATCGCCGACGAGGACATGACCGTCGGCGCCCGCCTGCTCAGCGAGGTCTCTCCGTCTGGGCGTCTCGCCGAGATCGAGGCCTCTGGGATCCCGCTCTACCTGTGGACCGGCTGGTTCGACGGAGCCTACTCCGCCTCCGCCCTGGCCCAGATGGAGACCGGGAGCAACCCCGTTCAGGTGATCATCGGCCCCTGGTGCCACGGCGCCGCGACTCCGATGCTGGGCAGTCCATATGCGCCCGACGCACCCATGTCACCGACCGTCGAGGAGCAGTTCGAGATGATGATCGGCTTCCTCTTGCGGCACCAGCGCGGCGACAAGATACCGGCCCCCCAGCCCTCTCGACTTCGCTATTACACCCTCGGCGAAGAAGCCTGGCACGACGCCGACAGCTGGCCGCCGGCAGGTGTCACCGAACAGACCTGGTACCTCGGGGATGAAGGCGCGCTGGCCCGAAAAGCCCCCGAGGACGAACAGGGACGCGACCGTTACGAGGTCGACTTCGAGGCCACCAGCGGGACGGAGACCCGCTGGCACTCCCTGATCGGCGGACCGCCGGTGGTGTATCCCGACCGCGCCAGCCGCGATGAGCGCCTGCTGACCTATACCAGCGCTCCGCTGGATCGGGACCTGGAGGTGACGGGTACTCCCGCGATCACGCTGCACGTCACGTCCACCCACGAGGACGGCAACTTCATCGTCTATCTGGAGGAGGTGGCTCCAAGCGGCACCGTCACCTACCTCACCGAGGGAATGCTTCGCGCGATCCATAGAAAGGTCAGCACCGATCCACCCTACGAGGTGTTCGGGCCATACCACTCGATCAGTCGTGAGGACATCGAACCGCTGGTCCCAGGAATCCTGACCGAGCTCAGGTTCACCCTCTTCCCGATCTCGGTGCTGATCCGCCGCGGCCACCGCCTCCGCATCGCCATCGCCGGGCACGACAACGAGGTCTTCCGCAGAGTTCCCGACACCGGCCTGCCGGTGATCACGATCGAGCGCTCAGTGGCGCGCGCGTCGTGCCTCACCCTCCCGGTGATGGACGTTAGGGTGTTCCGGGAACGACGCCGGACCTGAAAGGACTCAGCTCAGGCTGAAGGGTGGGTACTGGTCCGTCACCAGCGCAAAGGCGTAGGCAGTGACACGCGTCCCCCACCGCAGGACCCCGACGACGTAGTCGAAAAGTCCCCGGGGATACCGACCGGTGACGAGAATGGCGACCCAAGCAACGATCACGACGATCACTGCGGCTATCCCCAGGAACACAAGGACGACGTAATGCGGAATCGCCAGAAACCACTTGACAAGGGGCAGCCACCGGTTCAGGTCATGAGCATCGGGATATGCGAAGTCCAGGTGGACCGCCTGCTCCTCATCGGTTGAGGGGTAGTGGTCGTCGAGCAACGCCAGGTACACCGTGACACGGTTGGTAAATCGAAGCAGGTTGAGGTTCCAGTCGAACCACCACCGCGGATATTTCTGCCGGAACACGATCATCAGCAAGACGGGGAGGAAGAGAACCCCCGAGCCGCCGGCCACCATATAGGTAGTGGCGTGGCCACCGGTGCTCTCAAAGGAGCCCCCGGACAGAGCACCGATCACGACCAGGATCGGGATCGCCACGAATATGCGGAGGGCTGTGGTCAGCCGGTTGAGCGGCCGGTCCGGATAGTCGACGTCAAACCCTACGGGGTACGTGGATTCCATGTCTTCACCTCTCATGCGCTGGATCGATACCTAGTCTGATCTCCGCGCCGTCCGGCGCAAGGCCCGTCGGGCCCTGGCGTTATGTGCTGGAAAGCCGGCATGAAAAAAGGGGCCACCCGTAGGCGGCCCCGTTACGCCGGTGCTGTTACCGGTCGCGGCCCCCGACTCCGGCCGTCTCCTGGACCCGCCGCGAGGTAACCTCTGGGTCGATCTCGGGCGGCACGCCGTCCTTGAACTCCGACATGCCGTAGCGGCCCATGATCTGGTGGGCCTCGATCTCGCGACCCGGGGCCCGGACGGTGACCAGGACGTGGCCCGCCTCGAACTCACGGTTGTAGTGCTCGGCCTCGTCCTTGCTGACTCCGATACCTGTCAGCGCCCCGGCGATGCCACCGGTTGCGCCACCGGCGATTGCTCCCAGCACGATGCTGCCGAGAATCCCGGCCCCGATCACAGGACCTACGCCAGGGAGCACGAACGCTACAGCAGCGCCCAGGACACCGCCCTCGACCAGGCCGGCGGTCACACCCGCGGTTGCGCCCTTGCCGTGGTCGCGAACCTGCTGGACGCCGTCCTTCTCGCCCTTGCGCAGGACGCCGATGTGATCCTGGGTGAACCCGGCCTGCTCCAGCGCGCCAACGGCCCGTCCTGCGTCGCCCTGGTCACGGAAGGCGCCGACAACGGTTCCTTTCATCTCGGTGCTGCCCATCACGATTGCCTCCTTCGGCCCCCAAAGTCGTCCGAAAGGGCCTCTGATCCAACCGTAAAACGTGGTACTGGTGATATCAACGTTTATGCAACTTGTTACTTCAACCAGATGCGCGATGGGCGCATCGATCAGTCAGCCGCAGCTCCAGGCTCCGATCGTCTTGAGTCCGAGCACACTGGCCTCGGCCCCGTCGTAGACCAGGCCCGCGCGCACCGCGCCCGATTTCTGGCCGGGGTCGACCCGGAGCCAGCCTCCCGCGGACTTCCACAACGCTCCCGAGCTGGATTCGCGCAAGGCGACTTTGGCGACCCCGTCGACGGCGCCAAGACCTGCGCTTGGCCAGGGCGCCAGCGGATAGGTGTCTGGACCGTGATACCCCCCATCCACCTCGACGTACAAAAGGTAGGCATGGCGGCTGTCTCGCAGATACGCGAGCCCCTTGAAGACACCCGGTTTCGAAACATCACACAGGTCAGTGTCCTTGCCCAAAGAGTCGGCGCACCCGGTGAAAGAGAGGCTCAGCTCCAACTGCTGCACCGAACAGGATGGCGCCGGAGGCGGTGATGGGGCGGATACGGCCGCCGCCGCCTTAGGGGGAGAGAATGCACCCCTGAGACGAGCACCCGGATCGCCACTGGCGAGCCACAAGACGACGACCGCGGCAACCGCCAGGACGGCGACCTGGATCCAGCCGTTTCGTAGGTTCGCCGGCTCTACCTGGTCAACAACGGGCATCGACCCATGATGCGCCGTCGAGGACGTCAGCCAGGGGAATCCAACACGTCTCGAACCTTGTCCAGCAGCTGGGCTCCGGCGAACGGCTTCTCCAACAACGCGACGCCCTCGCCCAGAGTCCCCTGGCTGTCAAGCACGGACCGGGCGTAACCCGAGACGTAGAGGACGCGTATCCCTGGACTCAGCTCCTGGGCTCGCCGGGCGACCTCGCTCCCAAGCATCTCGGGCATGATCACATCGGTGATCAGCAGATGGACCTCGCCCGTTCGCCGGGCCACCAGGTCCAGGGCCTCAGATCCTCGGGCGGCTGCGAGAACGGTGTAGCCGTTTCGCTCCAGGAGCCGCCGGGTGACCTCACGCAGCGCCTCTTCGTCCTCGACGACGAGGATCGTCTCAAGGCCACGGGTCTCTCGCGGGGCGTGCGCCCGTACCGTCGCCGCAACGGCATCGCCGGTGGCGGGCAGGAGCGCGGTGATGGTGGTGCCACGCCCCGGCTCCGAATAGATTTGGACGCGGCCTCCGGCCTGGGTGACGATCCCGTACACGGTGGCCAGGCCAAGCCCGGTCCCGGAGCCCTTGGGTTTGGTCGTGAAGAAGGGGTCGAAGGCCTGCTGGACCACCTTCTCGTCCATACCGGCTCCTGTGTCACTGACTCGCAGCCGCACCGCGGGTCCGAGCGGCGCACCCGGCCTCGATGACGCGTAAGCCTCGTCGACATCGATGTTGTCAGTATCGATCCGGAGGTTACCGCCTGAGGGCATGGCGTCGCGAGCATTCACCGCCAGGTTCACGAGCACCTGTTCCAGCTGCCCGGAGTCCATCTTCACCAGCGACAAGCGGGCAGTGAGCGCCAATTGCAGGTCGATGTGCTCCCCGATTGTTCGTCGCAACAGCGGCTCCAAGCCGGTCACGACATCGTTGATGTTGAGCACCTCCGGACGTGCCACATCCTGGCGGGCGAATGCCAGCAGTTGCTGCACCAGCCGCCTCGCCCTCTCGGCGGCAGCCTCGATCTGAGCGACGTCATCCCTCACCTGCCCCCACCGCGAGGGGTCTTCGACCGCGGCCGGGACGAGCACCTCCTCGGCGAAAGCGGCGAAGTTGAGCATCACGCCAAGCAGGTTGTTGAAGTCGTGAGCCACACCGCCCGCCAGCTGGCCCAGGCTCTCCATCCGCTGGCTCAACCGCAGCTGCCGCTCGATCCTCTCGCGATCGGTGACATCCTCGGCGATCACGATCCGCGCATCGCTGCCAGCGAAGGCGACGGTATGAGACGTGATCCGGACGTCGATAACGGTGCCGTCTTTCTTGAGGTGACGCCACGGCCCCGAATCCTGGATTGGCTCATGCCTGTCTTCGGCCACACTTTCCAGCAGCCTGGGCACATCCTCGGGTGGCCTGATATCGGTGAGGCGCATGTTCTTGAACTCATCGCGAGAGTAGCCATAGCTGGCGACCGCCGCGTCGTTGACCTCCAGGAATTGGAGTGTCCCCAGGTCGTAGACCCACATCGGGCGCGGATGGTTGGCGAACATTTCCCGGAAGCTGGCTTCACTCTGGCGCAGGGCCAGCTCGGCTTCCCGCCGCCGTGTCACGTCGGTGAAGGTGACTATCACACCCCGGATGCTGCCCTCGACAAATATCGGGTTGGCGCCGTATTCGACCGGGACCGATGTGCCGTCCTTTCGCCACAGCACCTCGTCGTCCAAACGAGCGGGCAGGCCGGTGCGGGTGGCGACGGTGATAGGGCAATCCTCAGGGTTGTAGGGCGTTCCATCCTCGTGGTGGTGGTGGATCAGGATGTGCAAGTCCCGCCCGATCATCTCCTCGGAGGTGAACCCCAGGATCTCTTGTGCCACTCGGTTTACGAACAGGCAGCGGCCCGCGTTGTCGACGCCGTAGATCCCCTCCCCCACCGACTCCAGCAACAGAGACGCCTGTCGACCTGCGTCCTCGAGCTCTCTCTCGAGACGCGCCCGGTCACTCAGGTCCTCGATCATCACTACCCTTGCGGGCCGGCCCTTGAAGACAACTTCGTGGGAGCTGCTGCCCACGTCGAGGACCGTGCCGTCCTTTTTCCGGTGGCGCCAGGGACCGGCGCGCCAGGACACCCCCAGATTTGGCACCCGCGCGGCCAGCGTCTCCTCGGATTCGAACGGATGGATATCGGGAATCGTGAGGTCGCGAAACTCTGCTGCGGGATAGCCGTACAGAGCGACCGCGGCGTCGTTGACGTCGAGAATTCTCATCGTCTCCGGCTCGTACACCAGCAACGGCTGGGGGTGACTCTCGAACATCAGCCGGTAGTCTTCCTCGGCCTGCACCCTGACCGCCGTTTCGACCGCGAGCTCCTCGTCCTGGCTGGAGATGATCGCCTCCTTGGTCTCCACGAATGCCTCGGCGATGAGCGCAATCGTCCGGGTCAGGAACTCCGTCATTCCCGCGTAGGCTGCTGCCAGCCGGTCGATGTCCGCGCCATAGGCTTCGATCAGGTAAGGCCGGATCACGTGCTGCAGGCCGATGACAACCTGGTACCAGCCCTCGACCAGGAGTCCGCGGTGGGCATAGCTCGAGCCACGCGCTCGTTGGAGGTCCTCGTACTCGGTCCAGTCGTCGTCAGAGAGCGCTCGCCCCATCGCCTGACGGAGCGCCGCCAGGATTGGATCTTCATACGCGGGAGGGATCTCCCCGACGACGGCGCGACCCGCCTCTGACTCTTCGGCGGCCGCCCGTTGCGCACTCATGATCTCGGCGAAGTGAGCATCCAGGACGGCCCAGAACGCCCTCAGGCCCTCCAGCTCGCGATCGCGCGCTCCCGCCGCAACCCCATCGCTGGGTGTCTGCGGGCGCGGCGGCCTGCGCATTGGTCCGGTGTCCTTCTTCGTTTCCGCTTCCCCCCGAGCGGTAGATGGCCGCTTTGCCAGTCTACGGGGGCTCGGGGCTCCGCGCAATAGCGAAACGGGGCTGACGCCCCCTCGCCGGCCGGTTCGCAATCTCATCGTCCGCCCGCGCCGCGGCCGCCTCAATGACTTTGGTCGTTGTGGCGCGGGCTGTACATTCGAGCCGGGAGTGGCCGGCCAGGGCCTTGGCGCGGATTAACCGCGGGGAGGGTTGTCCAAGGTAGACCCCGGCGAACGCTCCTAGGCTGCCATCTCGGCGCTGACCGCTTCGGTTGTGACTCGTGACGGCTGCCAGCTGCTGGCGGCGCGCATGATGCGCATGAATCCCGTCGGGCCCAGTACGCTCGCCGCGCTCAACACGCCGCCCATCATTGCGCCGGCGACACCCGGCGATCCGACATCCGATCCCGTCAGCAGCAGTCCGCGCACTGGAGTCCTGACGCCGAGCCAGCGCGCCCGTAGCCGCTCCGGCGTGACCGCGAGGCCGTAGCACCCGCCGGACCGGGTGCCCGTGAAATGAGCCAGGCTAAGCGGGCTGGCCAGTTCGCTGAATACGACGCTGTCGCGCAGTCCAGGGACGTGGCGGTCGGCGAGGCTGAGGAGGTCGTCGCCGATCTTTTGCTTTAGGGCTTCGTATTCGTCGCCGCGGTGCTTCCAGCCCAGCTGCGACCAGCGCGTAAATTGGCCGGTGTCCACCAGCGTGATGATCTCGGCGGTGTGGGCTCGGGCGCGCGGGTCCTTGACCGACGGGAAGACCACGAAGCAGCCTGCAGGCCAAGTCCCATCGAGGTCGTTCCGCCCCTCGAAGGCGGCGTCGTGGTCGTAGACCGACGCGATCCATAGGTTCTCGCCGCGTATGCCCAGCTCCCGCGGATCCCGGTCCAGGCCGAGGAAGAGCTGCACCGCGCTGACCGATTGGGGCAGCTCCGCGACCAGCTCGCTCTCGCGCAGGCGGAGGGCTGCCGGGAGTAGGCGCGTGTACGTCATGTCGGCGCCGGCGTCGGAGATGACCAGAGGCGCGCGCACGGTACGGAAGGTGTGCCGCGTGCCCTGGCCGAGCTTGACCCGGACGCCGGTCGCGCGCCCCCGCTCCACCAGGATCTCCTCGACCTCGGCGTTGACAACGCAGGCGCCACCGGCAGCCTCGATGACCGGCGCAGCGGATGCCGCGATCGAGCCTCCACCGCCAACGGGGTACCAGGCGCCGCGAAGGTAGTGGTCGACGATCAGTGCATGGACCGCGAAGGGACTACGCGATGGCGGCAGCCCGTAGTCGCCCCATTGCGAGGCCAGCAGGGCGCGTAGTTTGCCGTCTCGGAAGTGCTTCGCAAGGTAGTCTGCGGTCAGCGTCAGGGCCAGCTTGCGACCCCGGAGCTCGAGCAGCCGCCCGACCGGCGCCGGCATGATCTTCGCCGCCATGTGCCGCTGGTACCAGCCGGCCGCCGCCTTGACATCGGTGAAATACCGGGCAATCGCCCCGGCCTCGGATGGGAAGGCTGCCTGGAGGTCGGCGATATACCGCCGCCGGTCGCTGTCCACGGTGAACTCGAAGTCCGGGTAGACGAAACGTTCGAATTTGGCCGGCATCGGCGCCCAGTCGACGCCACCCTCGGTGACCAGATCGAAGACGGATCGGAGGGGGCTGCCAGGATTCATCTGACCGACGTAGTGAAGGCCCGGGTCCCAGCTAAACCGCTTGCGCTGGAAGCTGTGCGTGAAACCGCCGAGCTTGAAATGGCGCTCCAGGACGAGGACGCGCTTTCGGGCCAGGCGACTCAGCAGGCTGGCCGAGGTCAAACCACCGATTCCCGACCCGATGACGATTACGTCGTAACTGTCAGCAATTTCCATTTCGAGGCCCTCCGAGTCCCCTTCGACTGATCTTTACACTGTTAGGATAGGTTTATTATGTTGACAGTGTCAAGTTCCCCTCGCGGCTACCACCACGGCGACCTCCGGCGGGCCCTCATGGATGCCGGCATCGAGATCCTCGGCGAACATGGAGTGGATGGTCTAAGCCTGCGGGAAGTCGCTCGACGCGCCGGGGTCAGCCAGGCCGCCCCCTATCACCATTTCGCCGACAAGGGATCGCTCCTGAGCGCTATCGCGGAGCAGGGTTACCTGGAGCTGGCGGAGGCCCTCCGCGCCGGCGCCAGTCACGCAGGTGGTACCGCGCTCCAGCGTTTCCACGGCATGGGAGTCGCCTATGTGCGATTCGCCGTCGAGCACCCCGGAATGTTCCGCCTGCTGTTCCGTCCGGAGATGCTTGCGACAGCGAGCCCTGCCGGGACTTTCGCCGCCACCGCGTCCTACCGGGTTCTAGAGGAGGTGCTGGTCGCAGCCATCGCCGAAGGCAGCGTCACCGGTCCGCGGGATGACGTAGCGCTGGCAGCATGGTGCGCGGTGCACGGTGCGGCCATCCTCTACGTCGATGGGCCGCTTGGCGCTGACGAGAGAACGTGGGAGGACATTGCCAACACCGTGACCGTGATCCTGGGTTTGGGGTTCGTGCCGCGAGCGTAAGGGCTCCGAATCTGGTGGCCCCGGGAGGACTCGAACCTCCGCACATGGTTTAGGAAACCACCGCTCTATCCCCTGAGCTACGAGGCCACGGCTCAGAGCCTAAGGGTAGCTGGGCCCTGAAGCCGCTGAGCAGCGCTTCGACCGCCAATTCCCAGCGTCTGTCCCTCGATGCCTTCGAGGAGCCCAGCCATCCCGCAGTCTCTTGTCTTGATAAGCCTTGAGCCAGCGCCAGGAGGACGTGCGCGATATCCGTCTCGTTGCCTGCCAATACTCCAGCATCGATACAGCGGCGAACGCTCCTGACGATCAGTTGCCGTACTTGGTCCCCGGCTCGGCGCTCTGCAGGTCCTGGATCGAAGTCCGCGAACGGTCGCGAGAACATGAGCTCCGCCAAGACCGGGTTGTCCCCGACGAAGGCGCGGAGCGTCTGCATGATGCCGACAAGCTGCAGGTGTGGATCTTCCTGCTGCCCCAAATTCTCGAGTCGTCGGCGCAGGGCGCGGAAGCCTTCAAAAAAGACATCACGGACCAATCCCGTCTTGTCGCCGAAGAGCTCATAGACCGCTGGGGTTGAGGTATCGGCCTGCTGCGCGATGTTGCGCGTCGTGAACTTGTCGACGCCGTCAGCGGCGAGCATATCCATCGCAGCCCGAAGGACGCGCTCGCGCATTTCGGGAGTACGCTGCTTTGCCCTAGGCACGGCTGGATGATATCGGGTCGTTGTCACGGTTCAAACGGTTATCCATAGGAACCGTCCACTCAGCCAAACGGCAGTGCCTTGATCTTGAAGTTTCTCGTCGTGGCGAGCACGGTGCCGCACAGAACCTCGGTGCCGTCGAGCACGCCGTAAACATCCGCCGCGCCAATCGAATTGGTGCGGCCGTCCTGCAGCACGCGCCCCCTGGCCAGCAATTTCTCACCCCTGGCGATGCCGGTCATCTTGACGGTGAAATCAAGGGTCGCCAGCGCCCAGCCTTTCGGCATCAGAGTGAGGCACGATGCGGCGGCGGCGACGTCGCCTGCCGTCCCCACCACGGACGCCGGGAAGAGATTGGGCGGCCCAGAGAATCGTTCGTCGAAGGGCAGCTCGATTGTTACAGAGCCCGGCGCCAGAGATGCCACGCTGATTGAGAATTCGCGAACGAACGCCAGGTCGAAAAGGAAGGCTCTGACTTCGGAAGCATCAAGAAGCTTGTCAGCGTCCGGCAAATGTCATGCCTGCCAGGCGGGATATGCCGCCCAGTCGGACTCGATCGCTTCATGAATCGCCCCTATCGCCGTCGCCCGTGTCCGTCGCTTTGTGGCCGCGTGCGACGCCAGATCGAGCTTCGCCAGCTCACCAGCGATGCCATCTCTGGCTTCGGAGAACGCGCCCTCGCTGACGACGCGATCCAAGAACCCCGCCGCGACTGCCTCATCAGGTGAGAACACCTCGGCGATCGTCGTTGCCCGGTTGAAATATGCTGGCGACAGGCGTTGCCGGCATATCTCGACGGCCGCCTGAGGCATCGTCAAGCCGATCGCAACTTCGTTCGCCGTCAACTTGTACGAGCCGGCCACTCCGATCCGGTAGTCGCCAGACAGAAGCAGAAACGCGCCCATCGCTACAGCGTGGCCAGTACATCCAATCAAGACCGGGGTCGGGAACGACAGAACTCGCTCAGCGAGCTCGAAGCCGGCGCGGACCATCTTCGCCGCCTGGGGTCCGCTGGCTTGCAGCACCGGGAGATCGAAACCTGCCGAAAAGACTCCTGGTCGGCCCGAGATCACCACAACCACCCCATCCCGCTCTGCCCTGTCGAGAGCACCGTTGAGTGCGTCCAGCATTTCGCTCGAGAGCGCGTTCACCTTGCCGTCGTCCATCGTGATGATTGCGACAGAGTCGCGAGACTCGTATCTAATCCGCGTGTCCATTCGTGCCATATCCCTTCGCAACATGCCGACCGCAGAGCCGGCCGGCTTTCGAGCTTGGTCCGCCAATCCAGCGTATCATATCATTGTTACGAAACAACGCTCCGGTTCCTGTCATCCAGACGTTTCCACGTGATGATGCTGCCTGAGAACAGCGCGGGAACCCCTACGGGGTCTGCTTCGCGCGACAGGACAGCCTGGGTCTGGTACCGGGACGCCGCGGCCCGATGACCGCTGGCGCCAACGACCGCGACGCTACCCTTGGCTGGTTGTGATCCTCCCGAAAGACCGCGACCCGCGTTTCATCACGATCCGCCGGGGTGGGATGCTCACAGATTCAGATCACCACCTCCTTGCCTTGTGGGCGGCATCCTGCGCCGCGCACGTCCTCGACCTCTTCGAGTCGGCTCGTCCTCAGGACCCGCGACCGCGCCAGGCGATCGACCAGGCCCGCGCCTGGGTGCGAGGCGAGATCAGTATGTCGGAGGCTCGGACGGCGGCCGGCCACGCAAACGGCGCTGCCAGAGACCTGACAGGGGCCCCCAGGCATGCGGCATACGCCGCCGGCCAGGCCGCGGCCGTCGCACACGTCGCGGCCCACGAGCTCGGTGCGGCCGCCTATGCCATCAAGGCCGCAGGTTCTGCGGCTCCCGAAGGAGGGGGCGAGAGCGCACGGCGACTCGAGTGCCGGTGGCAGCGCGACCAGCTCCCGGAGGCGATTCGCGAGCTCGTACTCGATGACGAGCGGTTGCGGAACGACATCTGCTGGTCGGTCTTCGACTGAACAGAAAGCAACTGAAGGTCTCCGTCCACTACTCAGCGGCACACTGAGAACCCATACCTCCTGAGATAGGATCGTCAGGCAAGATCGGCGGAGGGGCTGTCGTCGTTCTTGTCGGAAGGGAATCGTGGCGCCGTGGAAAGCGCCGCGCAAGGGAGGTTGGTCATGCGACGTCGGACCACAGTTGCACAGCTGGTCTTGATCCTGGGAGTCGCCGTTGCAAGCGTGGCGACATCGAGCGCCACCACCGCAGCCGCCACCCCAAGCGGCCTTCAGGTGGCCCGAGCCCAGCTTCCCGAGCTGGCACGTCAGGCCCAGGCCGGCTTCATGAACCGCAGCGCCACCGCCACCGGCATCCCGCCGTCGGGCGCGGTCTCGCAGAACATCCAGTTCCTTGCCAACCTCCCCATCCCGAGCGCGATCTCGCTGGGCTTCATCGGCAACACCGTCTTCGTCTCCACGGTCCTTGGCGTCTACAGCGTCGACATCTCTGACCCGACCAACCCGCAGCTGCTGGGGGCGCTGCCGATGTACATCTGGGAGAACGAACACATGCAGGTAGACCCGGCCCGCAACCTGCTGTTCATCGCCCGGGACCCCCGCGGCTTCACGTCACCAGCGACCACGGCCTTCCCGTACGGCGCGGTCCACGTGATCGACGTCTCCAACCCTCGCGCGATGGTGCAGGTAGGGTTCCACCTGCAGCCGACCGGTCACACCACCGCCTGCATCAACGACTGCAAGTTCCTCTGGGTTTCAGGCCCAGCCTCGCCCGGGATCCAGATCCCGGCGGGCGCCGATCCCGCCTGGGGTGGACGGCCGGTGTGGGGCCTGGACATCAGCGACCCGGCCAACCCCGTCGACTGCCCGCACTTCATCGACCTCGGCAACCACAACGGACTCACCGACTACGACCACGTCGCCGACGTCGACGCCATGGGCATCGCGTGGGAGACGGGATCGGGCCACATTCGGGGCTACTGGACGCAGGGCCAGCACCTCGACCCGACCACCGGCCAGGTCCGGACCGCGACCGGCTGCGATCCGATTCCCTACGGCGGCGGCAACGTCGACGAGGGCCAGCTGGCGGGCCAGGGCGGGATCATGCACAACAGCTCGCGCAACCTCAATCTCTCTGTCGACGGTCGGCGAGGAGACCTGATCGCCGCCACCGAAGAGGTCACCGTTACCGACTGCAATACATCGGGCCGGTTCGTCACCTACGACCTCGGCGGCTCGTACTCAGGCCAGGCATGGACCGCGGCGGGCAAGAACTACAAGCTCCGCCGCCTCGACACCTGGACGCCTCGGAACCAGGTCGGCAGCACCGGTTGCGACTCCTCCCACTGGTTCACTGACCGCGGCGACGGCCTTATCGCGATCGCGTTCTACACGCAAGGCACCCGCCTGCTGGACATCCGCGACCCGCGGCACATCAAGGAGGTCGGCTTCTTCAACGTCCAGAACACCGACACCTGGTCCGCCCACTGGCACGGCGACAACTACATCTACGTGGCCGACTTTGAGCGAGGCCTCGACGTCCTGAGGTACACCGGCGACAACGGCGCCGGGACGCTGGGGTCAAACACCGCTCCGGGCGGGGGCTCCAACGCTGCACCTGGCGCGGTGGCGGGGGCGTCCGCCGGGACACCCAACACCTCGGCCGCCTCCCCTGCGGCGTCGCTCCTGCCGATAGTGCCGCCCGTGATCGCGATTGGCGCCGGCTTGTGGCTGGGACGCCGCCGCCGCCTCCGGGGCCAACGGTACCCGACGAGGGCCCCTAGCTAGAAGCCGGCCGGCTCCCTGGACGTGTAGGGCTCCTCGAGTCGCGTCACCTCGTCGTCGCCGAGCCGCAGCTCGACTGCCGCAACGGCGTCCTCGAGATGAGAGATCTTGCCGGCGCCGACGATCGGGGCGGTCACAACAGGATTGCGCAGGACCCACGCCAGGGCGATCTGCGCCCGCGGTACACCGCGCTCCGCGGCGACCTCGGCCACGCGCTCCACGATCTGCCGGTCCTCCGGCCGGTAGAGGGTCTCGCCGAATTCGTCGGTCTCGGACCGCGCCGTCTGCTCGTCCCAGTCGCGGGTCAACCTGCCGCGAGCCAGCGGGCTCCACGGGATTACGCCGATGCCCTGGTCGGCGCAGAGCGACAGCATCTCCCTCTCCTCCTCACGCTGCAGCAGGTTGTAGTGGTCCTGCATGCTGACGAACCGCGTCCAGCCATGCGCGTCCGCTGTGTACAAGGCCTTGGCGAACTGCCACACCCACATCGAAGAAGCCCCGATGTATCGGGCCTTGCCGGCCTTGACTATGTCGTGCAGCGCCTCCAGCGTCTCCTCGATCGGCGTCGTCCGATCCCAGCGGTGGATCTGGTACAGGTCGACGTAGTCGGTGCCCAGGCGCTTCAGGCTGGCGTCGATCGCATGGAAGACGCGCTTGCGCGACAGGCCGCTCAGGTTGGGCCGGTCGGTGCCGGGCGGCCGGGGCGCCGAGCCGCTCTTGAACGCGAGGTCGACCGGATGGAACAGCTTGGTCGCGATGACGATCTCGTCGCGCTGGCAGAACTCGCGCAGGAACTTGCCGGTGAGCACTTCGCTCTCGCCGCCGGAATACATGTCCGCCGTATCGAAGAACGTGATGCCGAGCTCGACCGCGCGCTGCACGAGCGGCCGGCTCGCCGCCTCGTCGAGCACCCAGGGCCGCCACGCCGGCGTGCCGTAGGTCATCATGCCGAGGCAGATGCGCGAGACGCTGAGGCCGGTGTTGCCGAGACGGGTCTGTTGCATGTCGTTTCCTTCGCTGGAGTTGGAAACGATTGTGGCGGCCTGGGCTTGTCCCGCGGGAGGGTCAGGTCTTGCTTGCGGCTAGCCGCAAGCAAGACCTGACCCTCATCAGGCTTGCCAGACGCCGTAGCCGGCTTCGCGTAGCCCGATCGCGAGCTCCACCTCCATCGCGCGCGCGGCTTCGTAGGGCATCGGGTTGTAGACCGCGTAGAGCTCGGGCATCAGCCGCAGCCCGTACTTGAAGACGAAGCGGTTGGACTGGATGCCGGCCTTGTGCTTGTCGAAGCGCAGGTCGGGATCGAGCCC
>DATMMS010000021.1:0-4015 GCA_035569605.1 Candidatus Solibacter sp.
GCGCAGCGGCGCTGCCTGGCGCCGCGATCAGATCGGCGGTGAGCGGGGTCAGCGCGTCGATGGTGCGAGCGGCCAGCGCCGCGTCCAGCCGCTCATCGAACTCGGCCTGGTCGAGCCGCCCGTCACCGACGGCGGCGCGCAACAGTTCGATAACCCGGTCGCGGTCCGCATCGGATGCGCGCAGCGCGGGTGAGCTGGGCGGATCTGCCGGCATCCGGCCTCCTCGGCGGCGATATGGTGGTGGCGCCGCGCCACCGGCCTTCTACGTTATAGCGCGAGTCGGCGGCCATCAACGAGAGGTACGCCAGCCTGCACCCAGCCATGTCGCTGCTGTACTTTCATGGCCTGTTGGGTCGCCGGCCTAACCGCTAACCGAAGTGACCCCAGTGGACGGCGATGATGAGGAGCAGACCGCCGACGGCGAGCGCGACGCCGGCGACTATCTTCCGGGCTCTGGCCATCTTGAACAGCGGGATTTCCGAGGCGGCGAACCAGATTCCGGCGATGAGTATAAGCAGGAAGCCGACTTCGGCGATGACCACGCCGGTGTGGTGATCCATGCGTGGAATCGTTCCGTGCTGGCGTATCACGTGTCAACGGCCGGAGAATGTGGCATTGACTAGGAGGTCCCGGCATGGCCAGTAAGTTCACCGAGCTTGCGATCGACTGTACCGATCCCAGCGGTCTCGCCCGGTTCTGGTGCTCGGTCCTTGACTATGAGGTGCAAGACGAAGACGACGGAATTGTCACGATTGGCTCCCCTCTCGTGCCTGACGGCAAGAACCGCCTTGGCCCAGTGCCGCCGACGTTGACATTCGCGTACGTGCCCGAGGGCAAGACCGTCAAGAACAGGCTCCACCTCGACGTCAACCCAACCGACAGGGAGCAGGACGAAGAGGTCCGTCGCCTGCTCGGCTTGGGTGCCCGGCACGCCGACGTCGGCCAAGGCGATGAGGACTGGGTCGTCCTTGCCGACCCCGAGGGGAACGAGTTCTGCGTCCTCGCGAGCCGTTGCCCCTGATCGGAGGCCGCGCTTTGCCGTTTTACGGCATAGAAAGGGCCACGTCCCCCCGCGGGGGAATGGCCTGTGAACTGGGTCGGGGTGGCCGGATTTGAATCGGCGGCCTCGACGAGTGCCTGAAGTAAGGGCGATCAGCGGGAATTACCGGGCGGGATGCCTTCGCGCGTTTCGCCGCCGCATCCAAAAGGCGCCTAGGAGGAAGGCGACGAGGAGCACGCCAATGCCGGTAAACAGCAGGTAAAACAGGCCCTTCACGACAACGCCCAGGATACCCAGCGCCATCGCCGCGATCACCAGCAGCAGAAAGAACACAATCATCCGATCCTCCGCTCAGCTGAGCTGCCCAGCGGCGGACCAACCGCCGCTCGCCACCAGCGCCCGGCTCGCGTCGGACCCTGATGTGCTCAGTCTGATGGTCAGACTCGTCTCTGGACAGGTACAAGATCGGAGGCGTTACCCTAACGGAACCAACTTCGACGACATGGGTGACGTATCAACCCGCTGTCGCTCACCTGGGAATCTGACTCTTCAGGGGACTCGCTCAACCGGCCAGTCGTGGCATTCGACGAACGCAGTAAGAGATACTGGTCTGTATGGATCCGCTTGCGCCGCTGCGTACCGTGGGCGGTCGGCTTGCCTCACCGGCGGAGGCGCTGGCCCAGGCCATCGCCGAGCGCGTGGTCGGCTTGGTGGTTGGCGCGCTCGATCTGAACGCGCTGCTGGCCGAGATCGATCTGAATGCGCTGCTGGCCGAGATCGATCTGAACGCCGTTCTGGCAGAGGTCGATCTTGGGCAGGTGCTGGACCGGATAGATGTCAACCAGGTACTGGACCAGGTCCAGTTGGACAGCCTGCTGGCCAGGATCGACCTCAACAGCGTGATGGACCGGGTGGACGTGAACCGTCTGCTGGCCACAGTGGACCTGAACCGGCTGCTGAGCACCGTCGACGTCACGGCGTTGATAGGCCGGGTCGATGTGGACCAGGTCCTGCAGCAGGTCGACGTGAACGAGGTGATCGGGAAGGTCGACCTGGACGCCGTAATCGACCGGGTGGACATGAACGCCGTTGTCCAACGGATCGACCTCGAAGCACTCGTCGAGCAGACCGATCTCGGCTCGATCATCGCCAAATCCTCCGGCGGGATGGCGAGCGATCTGGTCGACGCGGTCCGCAGCCGGACCGTCGGGGTCGATGAGTCCATCGCCCGTTGGGTAGCTCGTCTTCGCCGCCGTCCCTACCCCGGCCCGCCCGGCCCGCCTGCCGGACTGCGGGCTGCATCATGACCGCGCGCACGGGCGAGGTCAGGCCCTTCGAGCCCCCGCCCGCCGCCCGTGAAAGCCTGCAAGGGCGCTACGCGGGGTTCGCCTCGCGGTTCGCCGCCTTCGCGGTGGACCTAGTCGTGCTCACCGCGATCTTCCTTCTCGTCCTGGCCGCCATCAATTTCGCGGCCAGCGTCCTCACCGGAAATAGCGTCCACTTCAACCGCGCCAATACCTGGGTGGTCGTCGCATATGCGGTGTGGGCATTCATCTACTTCGCCCATTTCTGGGGCCTGAACGGCAAAACCCCAGGTGGAGGGTTGTTCGGCGTGCAGGTCGTGACGAATGACGGCGACGACGTGAGCGGGCGCCGAGCGATCGGCCGCACGCTGGCGTTCCCGCTGAGCTTCCTGATCCTCTGCCTGGGCTTCCTGGGCATACTCCTAGGCGACCAGCGCCGCGCCCTGCACGACGTCATCGCCGGGACGACCGTGATCTACTGCTGGGACGCGCGCGCGGCGCGGCTGCGGATGCTGTCCCGGCCCCGGTACTCCACTCCGCACGCTCCGCCCGAATCGCACAGCCTGCCCGGATCGCCCAGCCAGGCCGATCCGCCCCGCTGACCTGGACCAGGCGGGTCTCAGCCGAGCGGCGAGTGCACGGCGGGTGTGAGCAGGGCCGTCAGCTGAGCGACGTCGTCGAGGGTGTCGATGCCGAGAACGGCTTTTTCGATGGCAGCCTGGCGCTCGGCTGAGATCGCCCGGCGGGTCAGCTTTGCGTACTTGTCCCGGATCTCCGCGTTGGTCAGCTTCCGGTCGCCGGTGCCGCGCGGGTGTACGACCTTGGCGGTGCGAGTGCTCCCGTCGTTGAGGGTCAGGCGCACCTGGGTGGTGAGCTGCTCGTCGATCGGGAGGTGGTCGTAAGCCCTTTCGTGATGCGTCAGTGTCTTGTCGATCAGGGCCCAGACGTCGTCGCTGTTGATCCGGTCGTTGGTGAACTGGTCGATGAGCACGTCGCCGTCGAGGAGGGCGGCCGCGACGACGTAGGCGACGTTCATCTGAGCGCCGATCACCTCGAGCGGGCGCTCGGCCTTCCACCCGCCGTGTGCGTAGGCGGCTTCGGACATGTCGATGTCGATCCGCTGGATCTGGCTGACGTCCACTTTGGCCCGCAGCTCAAGGGCGGCATCGATCGCGGCGTGCAGCAATCCCATGCACGAGTACGCCTTGACGGCGATCCGTTCGGTCTCCCACAGGACACCGAGGCCCTTGTAGATGTCTTCGGGATACGTGCGATGGCCCTCACCGAAGACGGCCAGCCAGCCACCGTAGGAGCGCTCGAACACCCGCTTGATACCGACGTAGCCCGATGCCGCGAGCGCGGCGGCGGTCAGGCCGTTGCGCGAAGCGAAGCCATGCTGCATGCGCTTGACCATCGATTCGAACATCGCTGACATGAGCCCGCAAGACTGGGTGGCCGCCATCCCGAAGGCATCCTCAAACCCGGCGGCGTCCAGCCCGTACAGCGTTCCCGCGGCAGCGGCCGCGGCGAGAGGGCCGAAGACCACACCCGAATGCCACCCCCGGGACAGCATGTCCAGGCCGCCGAGCGCCTCCCCGACCCGGGGGCCGGTCTCGTACCCGAGGATGGCGCCGAGCAGGAAGCGCTCGCCGGAGACGCGGCCCACGCGCGGGGCGGCGGCGAGCATCGCTGGCAGGACCAGCGAGTTGGA
>DATMMS010000022.1:0-139105 GCA_035569605.1 Candidatus Solibacter sp.
CGGTGGTGCGGGTGGTGGTAGCCGTCATCAGTACAGGTTAGGTCGTCAGCGCCGGCGTCAGGGGTCCAGCCGCGGGGCTGAGGGCTTTGCGGTCGTTCGCCTCCCAGTCCTCGACCAGCTCGTCGGCGAGGGCCCGGAGCGCCCTCGAGGCGGCGTCCCTGGGGTGCTGCAGCGCGAAGACCTTGCCCTGGTCTTCGTCGTAATGGATGTCCGGGCCGGCGTAAGGAATCTCGAACTGTCGGGCGCCCATCTGCCGGTCGATGTCAACGGCTCGCAGGCGCTTGGTCGGCACCACGTGATTGAGCACAACCATCAGGTTATACGGGTCGACCCCGATCGCGTCCATCGCATCGACCAAATGACGGGTGAGGCCGATCGAGACGACGTCAGGGGGGCAGGCGACCAGGATCTGGTCGCTTGATTCCCAGATGTCCAGGTAGAAATCCCGGAAGGAAGGTCGGCAATCCATGACGACGTGGTCATAAAGGCGGCCGAGGCGGGCCAGGACGGCGCCGACGCCGCTGTCGGTGACGCGCTCGGATTGGCCTGCCTCGAGGCTGCCCGAGAGCAGCCGGAGGCCGCTGGGATGCTTGGCCAGCATGGAGTCGAACTCGTCGTCATCGATGTCCGGGCTGGCCTGCACGATCTCGGCCAGGGTGACCGGAGGCCTGATACCCAGGGAGAGCGCGGCGGCGGGGAACTCCAGGTTCAGGTCGGCGAGCACCGAAGTCTCGCCTCGGCGCTGGGCGAATATGGCCCCCAGGTTGGTTGCCAGCATGGTCTTGCCACTGCCGCCTCGCACGCCGACCACGGTGACGGTGTGTGCGGATCCGTTTCTATCGAGGGCGCCCATCAGCCGGCTGCTCGGGCGCCCGACCTGGTTGTTATCGCGGTTTCCATGTGGTGCATCGTATGCCGTTGGTGGCGTCGCGTTGCCTTGCTGTGGCAGGGATTCTTGCCCCTCCTTTTGCATGGTGACGAAGTCCGCTGATCCATTTACCGGCAGCCGGCGTAGTGTGAGCTGATGGCCACCGCGGACTTGGCCGAGGCCGATTCAGACATCTATCTGCCGCTGCGTTTCGGCGATCCCGGCGCGCTCGAGCTCGCCTACAACCGGTACGGGGGCCTCGCCTACGGACTCTCGCTCCGCATCGTCTCGGACACCGGTGATGCCGAGGAGGTTGTCCAAGAGGTCTTCCTGCGGATCTGGAAGTCCCCCTACAGCTTCGATCCCTCCCGCGGCTCGTTCCGCACCTGGTTGCTGACTCTGATTCGAAACCGATCCATCGATCGGCTTCGCGCACGCCACCGCATGCCGGCGGGTGCTGAGTTGCCGGTCCACCTGGAGGACCACTCCACGCACTCTGATCCCTGGCAGACGCTGGCCTTGGGTCTCGAACGCGACGCTGTCCGCAAAGGGCTTGATACCCTGCCGGTCGAGCAGAGAGAGGCGATCGAGATGGCCTTCCTGAGTGGCTACACCCACACCGAGATCGCCGAGCGGCTGGGTCTGCCCCTGGGCACGGTCAAGGGTCGCCTTCGCCTCGGCCTCGAGAAGCTGCACGGCTTCTTCGCCACCACCGGCCTGGTGACGCGATGACCGGCCACGCCGAGACCCAGGAGCTGCTGGCCCCCTACGCGTTGGGCGCCGTCTCGACCGCGGAGGCCGACCAGGTTCGGGAGCATCTGCCGGGATGCGAGATCTGCCGCATGGACCTGGCTCGCCTCAGCGAAGTGGTGTCGGCGCTTCCCCTGGCGGTGGACGAGGCCCAGCCACGGGCGCGGCTGAAGCAGCAAATCCTGGGCATTGCCCGCGGCGACGCGGCCGCGGCCGCCCGATTTGGGGAGGCCGACCTCCCTATCAATCCGGGCCCGGCTATCCACCTTCCAGGCGAACGCTCGGCCCGATTCTGGCGGAGCGTCCCTCGCTGGGGCCCGGTCGCCGCCGCCGCGGCCATTGCCGCCCTCCTGCTTACCTGGAACCTGCAGTTGCAGACACAGGTCAACAACTCGCGCGACCTGGCGGCGCGGAGCGTTGCCACCGCGCCGATGAAGAGCCGGAGTGGGGGGGATGTCGGCCAGATCACCTACCTCGCTCAGCAGCATGTCGCGCTGGTCAGCCTGCGCGGGATGGTGGCGCCTGCCGGGGGCCGGACATACGAGGTCTGGATCGTCGACGCTCACGGTAGGGCGACTCCAGCGGGGATTTTCCTACCCGACGGCGACGGCTCGAAGCTGCTGGTGCTGACCCAGGACATTGGTCGTAAATCAATTGCGGTGTCGGAGGAACCTGCCGGCGGTAGTGCCCAACCGACGAGCCTCCCCATCATCAGCGGGGCGATCTAGAGACTGCCGGCCCGCCGTCTTGGCGTTACTCCGCCGAACGGGCGGGAAGCAAGGGCCGTGAACTGTGACCTGATACCAGTTGTTATCCGCGGGCGCGACCTTAGACTGACGGAAGGAGGGACCCTGCAGATTCCTGATCACCTTCAGCATCTGGTAACGAATCCGGCGACGGCTACGGCCATGGAGGTCGTGGCGCCGACCGACGACGTCGTCAACGACTTTGATCGTCTTTACGCGGAGCACTACCAGTCGCTCTACCGGGCCGTACGGGGCATCGTGCTTGATGGCGCGGCGGCCGAGGATGTCACCCAGGAGGCATTCGTGAAGGCCTACCGGGCGCGACACCGGTGGCGACCCGAGCAGGCACCTCGGGTTTGGCTCCATCGCATCGGCGTCAATACCGCGATCTCCTACGCGCGCCACCGTCAGGTCCAAGGCCGGCTCCTCGACAGGCTCCAGCTGGGACGGCTGGCGTCGGCGCCGCCCGATCCTACAGTCGGTGCCGACGACGACCTGGTAGCGGCGCTGCGCCGGCTGAAGCCGGGGCATCGCGCCACCGTGGTGCTGCACTACTACCACGGATACCCGTACGCCGAGATCGCCGAGATCCTGGGGATCCCGCCGGGAACTGTTGGATCTCGAATCTCAACCGCGCTCCAGCAGATGCGCGTTTACATGTCAGCTCCGGACCTGTCCTGGCGTGATGGCCTGCCGCGCCGCCGTTCGCCTTCGAGTACGGTCGCAACGATCAAGGCGCTGAAGCTGGAAGGCCCCTGAAGCGTTAGTCATCTAGCGAGATGACTACGCCTGATCCGCATGCCATCGATCTTGGCGACGGCCTGCGGACTCTCACCGAGTCCTGGTCCGGGCCAAATCCGCGACCAGAGCAGGCCCGCTACCGGACCCTCGCGGTTGGCACGGCAAACCATCGCGGCGGGCGCCGGATGGCTGCCACAACGCTGGCGTTCGGGATGTTGATCGGCCTCAGCCTGGTCGCGACCGCGAACAACGGCCTGGTGATCCCCTTCGTCGGGATCACGATCGGGGGTGCGGCCGGCGAGCCGCCGGGGTCAGCGATCGAGGCCGGCAGAGTCTCGCTGTTTCCGATGTCAGCCCGACCTTGCGTGATTCGTGACCCGCGCAGCTGTGCGGCTTCGCCCACCGGAGTCGGTGCGCCGGACGCGGCTACGGGATCGAAGCCGGGAAGTAGGTTCATCTCATCGGCTCACGCGGCTAATCCCACGCCGGCGGGCACCGGGTCAGGAGCCGCGGGCGCGACCAACCCCACTGACCCTCTCCAGAGTCAGGGAGCAGGGGATGGGGACGGCGCCGGCGGCGGCCGGAACCACCGCAAGCCGGACCCGGGTCCCGGGGTCTAGCTCCAACCCCGGCAGCCGCGGCTGCCGGTACTCTGTGCTACGTTTCTGGCACGCCCGCGGGGGAAGCGCGGAGCGATTTTGAGGTAGGGATCGGTGATGACTGGCTCTTTGCGGAGGAGAGCGCTCCTGGTCGCGGCAGCGGCCGTCGGTATTGCTGTCGCGGTCGCCGCGCCGGCTCTGGGAACGGCCGCCGGCGCGGTCGGCTTTGGCGCGCCGGTGTTCGTCGACGGTGTACGGGCCGGTGGTGAGCCTCTCATATGGCACAGCTCCAAGTTCGGCGACCTGGTGTACTCCTCGCACGAGGGTACGACCCATATCGACCGCAACGGGCTGGCCGGGCCGGGCTCGGTGCAGCAGTTCCTGTGCCCCGGTCTGACCACGGCGGACTGCTACAAGAACCACGTCTGGATCTGGACGTCAGGTGACAAAGGCAAGAGTTGGACGCTACGGGACGAAGGGCTCTCATACACCGGGTTCAGCGACCCGGACCTGACCGAAGACGCTTCAGGGGCGATCTACGACACCGGCATCGACCTCGCCAATGACTCTCTGTTCTCGTCGCCTGACGGCGGCCTCACCTGGCCCACCGGAACCGCCCAGTGCCACGAGGGTGACCGGCCGTGGCTTGCGGGCGGGGTCGCCGGAGAGGTCTTCCTATCCACCGACGCCGACACCAGCAGCGGGACCGTGCACACGGTCTTCCACAGCTCCAACTACGGGGCCAGCTGTGACTCGACGGGAATAGCCGACAAGGGCACCATGCCGGACGGCAAGACCACCTGGTCGGGATTCGGCAAGATGGTCTACGACCGCTTCGATGGCAGCATCATCGAGCCGGCACGGTTCAACAACTCCGACGGCACCACCGGGGTTGGGATCAGCCGTCTGGCCAACGCCCGCGCCGCCTTCGTCGCCGGCAGCGGCACCTTCCAGCCGGTCGAGGTGGTCAACAACACCAGCGTTTTCTCGCCGTTCGGGGTCCCCGAGATCATCACCATGGATCCCGCCGAGAACATCTACTTCGCCTGGGACACTGACCCGCGCGACGCCAACGGCTCCGGCGGATGCAATACGACTCTGTCCCAGCCGGTCCAAGGCGGTGGCCCCACCCCGCTGCCCAACCAGATCCTCTTCGTCTCGGGCAAGCACGTCGGATCGGGGCAGTGGCAGTTCTCAGCGCCGCTCAGCCTTGCCCACCAGGGCAACGCCCGGGTGCTCTGGCCCTGGAGCGTTACCGGCAGCCCCGGCAACGTCTCGGTGGTCTGGTACCAGATGGACAAGATGGTCGATCCCGACTGCGACCTCTACAACGGGCAGACGGTACCGGACGTGAAGACGTATATCTACGAGGCCCACATCACCAATGCGGCGGACCCGGCTGCCCGCCAGGTGTCGGTGAGCAACGCGTCTGGGCGTTTCGTGCACCAGGGCGGCATCTGTGATTCCGGCACCACCTGCGTCGCCACCGGGCAGGACCGGCGACTGGGCGACTACTTCACCAATGCCATCGACGGGTCCGGCTGCGTGGTCATCGCCAGCGGCGACACCACCCAGCCCGATTCCGTCAGCGGCCAGGACCGGGTGACCAGCCTGCCGATATTCATCAGGCAGAACAGCGGGCCCAGCCTGACCGGCCAGGACTGCGCCGCCTCGTCGGGCACCCAGGGCGCTTCGGCGAGCTCCCCGGCGAGTGGTCCGCCGGTGGTTGCATCGGTGACGCCCAATACCTCTAGAGGCCTGCCCATCGGGTTGGTGCTGCCGATTCTGCTGATTACGATCCTGGGCGCGGCGCTCGCCCGCCTCAGAGCGCCGCGGTCGCGATGAGGGGCGACCCTACAAGCTAGGCGCTCGCCGCCGTCACGGCATCGGCGCTGCGGACGTGGCTGCCGGATGGGTGGAAACGCAAATCAGGCTGCGCCAGCATCAGCGCCTCCCGCGAGTGTGATAGAGCATCCTTGAAGTTGCCTCGCGCCTCGAGTACGTTCGCGTAGGCGAGGTGGCACTCCATCAGCCGGCGGGGTGCATGCTGGCCGGCCAGCAGACCGATTGCCCGCTGGAAGGAGGCGTCGGCTGAGGTCTTATCGCCGGCCAGCTCGGCGATCCGGCCGCTTAGCTGGTGGGCGAAGGCCTGGGTGAGCGTCTCCCCGCCTCTCTCGGTCACCGCGACCGCCTCGGCGGCGTGGCGCCGGGCCGGATCCAGGCGGCCTCGTTCCACCTCCAGCTCGGCAAGGCTGCAGAGCACGTGGCCCCGGCCGGCGTCCAGTCCGATCGAATCGCAGATTTCGAGCGAGCGGGCCAGGTGCGCCTCGGCCGGCTCGGTCTCGCCCAAGCTGACCAGCACCGACCCGATGTTGTTCTCGATCCTGGCGATCACCGCCGGCTCGTGTCGCACCTCGGCCAGTGCCAGGGCCTTCTGGAAGTAGCCGAAGGCGGCGGTCAGGTGGTCCGCCTCAAGCTCGACCAGGCCGATGTCGTTGTACATCCGCTCCAGGAACCCGATATCGCGAATGTTCCCAGCCGCCGCCAGGGCCATTTCGTAGTGCTCGATCGCCGCCTGCCAGTCGTGGGTCGAGGTGTAGGCCGCGCCGATGTGGCCGAGGATCCGGGCCTCCAGCTCCTTCCGACCAGGCGCCGCCTGGCGGCACAGGCGCAGCGCCTCTTTGTAGGCTGCCAGCGCGTCGCGATCTTCAAGGCGCTTCAGGGCGACGCCGATGAGGTCCAGGCACTCAGCCAGCAGCTCCTGGTCGGTCGCCGCCAGGATGTCCCGGGCGAGGCGCAGGCTGGCAAGGGCGTCAGCGGTGCGGCCGGTCTCCAATTGAGCCTCACCCATGCGCAGCCGGATGCGCGCCTGCAGAGCGCTATCGGCGCTGCCCACGGTGGCCAGCAGCCGCCTGGATGCGGCGATCGCAGGTTTGAACCTGGCCGAGGCAACCATCGCCTCGATCTCGGCCAGCCTTGGATCAAGCTCGGTGACCCGGCTGGCTGCCCCGGCGCCGTTGACTTCTGAGATCCGGAAGAATTCGATCGGCTTGCCGGTCCGAGCGGAAATCAACTTCAGGGTTCGTCGCGACGGCCGAGCGCGGCCGGTCTCAACCAGGTAGATGGCGGCACGAGTCAGCTGCGAACCTGCCACTTGAGCCAGGCTGAGGCCGGCCTCCAGCCGGGCAGCCTTGACCGACCCCGGTCGAATGTCGATCCCCGGGAGCCGGCGTCGGCCCCGGGATCGTTCCCGCTGAGATGGCACTGTGGCGTAGCTTAACACGGCCCCTGACAGCCGTATAGTGAGCCGTATAGCTAGGCGGCCAGCCTTCGAGCCTGCCGATGCCGGATCACCGCCCGATACCAGCCCAGCAGCTGTTCGGTGCTCTGACTCCAGGTCGGAAATCGCCGCCGGGCGGCGGCAGCCAGATCCGATCGCGTCTGCCCGATGGCGAGCAGGGCATCCAGTGCGAGGATGATCTCGAAGGGCTGGGCCGGATCGAAAATCACGCCGCCGCTGGTGCCGCTGATGAGGTCGCGATTGCTCTGCGAATCCGCCAGCAGCACCGGCAGCCCCGACGCCATTGCCTCCAGCACCACCAGGCCCAGGGTGTCGGTGGTGGAGGGGAACGCGAAGACGTCGCTGGAGGCCAACACCTCGCCTACCTTGGGCTGCGACAGCAGGCCCATGAAGGTCACGTTCTTGCCACGGAACAGCTCCTCCAGGGCCAGCCGATGCGGGCCGTCGCCAACCAGGACCAGGTGCACGTCGGACCTGGCGTGCAGCAGCGGCAGCAGGCGATCAATTCCTTTCTCCGCCGCCAGCCGCCCGACGTAGACGACCACGATCCGGTCGTCGTGGCCGCGGGTGATCCGCTTGCGCATCCCGGTGCTGCCGCGCAGCGGATGGAACAGGTTGAGGTTCACGCCGCCTTCCCAGACGTTGACATCCGCTACGCCGATGGCTTCCAGGTGATGCTTGGCGGCGGTCGAGGCGGCCAGGTTGACGTCCGCTTGCTGGTGCAGGCGGCGCAGCGACCGCAGGATTGCCTGCTCGGCCAGTCCGAAGCCGTAGAACCTGGCGTAGCTGGCGATGTGGGTGTGGTAGGAGCAGACCAACGGCAGGTGGTTCCGAACCGCGTGACGGACCGCCGGTCTGCCCAGAACGAAGGGACCCACCGCGTGGACCACGTCTGGCTGAAAAGCCTCGAGATGGCGGCTGACCGCGGGCAGTGGCAGACCCCAGGGCTTGCCTCCGTAGATCATGGGAAGGCCGACACTGAAGACCTCGTTCACCTGCAAGTCCGCCGGCAGCCGGTCAATGCTGCCGATCGCCTGGGTCCGGGAGCGGGGTGCGATCACCATCACCTTGTGGCCGCGGCGGTGGAGCTCACGGACCGTCCATGTCAGCCTGGTGACAATTCCATCCACCGACGGATGCCATGTCTCCGTCGCCAACGCGATCCGCAGCGGCCGGCCGCGTCCGCCCTGATCCTCGGCATCGAGACTGACCGGCTTCTCGAGAACTGTGCCACTCATGGGCTCAGCGTCAGCGAAGTGCACAGATGTTTGGGTGTTGGGCAGGCGAAATCTTCGTAAACAAACGGCTTTGCGGCCACGCGGAAACCGGTTCCGAGCATCTCCTCGTCGCCTACGGCGAGCGCGCGCCGCCCTGAAATCGACCGCCACGGGGGCATTGCCTCGAACGGGTACAGCGCCTGCCGCGTTTCTTAATCGAGGACCCTCACCCACCACCACCGTGGCGCAGGGTGCGGGCGAAAGACTTGTCGCGTTAAGTGGGGATGTAAAGTGTCCCGTACTGGGGGTAACCAGGAATTGAGTGGTGACGCAAAGAGCCGGTCCCCGGAGCTGCCGGACGTCGGGTTCGGCGACCCCGCCCTGCAGGCCAACCTGCTGTTGGAGGCCGCCAGCGAAGGCATTTACGCGGTTGACCTCGAAGGGCGGTTCGGCTTCAGCAATCGCGCGGCGGAGCGCCTGCTCGGCTACAGCGCCGCCGAGCTGACGGGCCAGAAGATGCACACGCTGATCCATCACAGCCACGAAGACGGGTCTCCATACCCGGTCGACCAGTGCCCGGTCACGGAGGCATTGCGGTCCGGCACCAGCGCTCGGCGTGACGACGAGGTCCTCTGGACCAAGGCCGGCGATCCCCTGCCGGTCGACTACGCGGTCAGCCCGATCATGGTTGGCGGACTGATCCGGGGTGCGGTCGTCACCTTCAACGACATCCGGCAGAGGCGTGCTTTCGAAGAGGCGCTGAGGCGAAGCGAGAGGGACTATCGCCTCCTCTTCCTCAGTCATCCCGAGCCGATGTGGCTGTATGAGATCGAGACGCTCAAGTTCATCGAGGTCAATGACGCGGCGCTCAAGCAATACCGGTACAGCCGCGAGGAATTCATGTCGATGACGATCAGGGACATCCGTCCCGCCGAAGACGTCGATCTCTTGATGGACAACCTCCAGGACAGGCAGGAGCACATCGAGCGCTCCGGGCCCTGGCGGCACCGGCGCAAGGACGGGACGATATTGGAGGTGGAGATCGTGTCGCACTCCGTCAACATCGGCGACCGGCCGGCTCGACTGGTGGTGGCCAACGACGTGACCGAAAAGAATCTCCTGGAACGGCAAATGTCCCGGGCGGAGCGAATGGAGAGCATCGGTCAGCTCGCCGGCGGCGTCGCCCACGACTTCAACAACCTGCTCAGCGTCATCATCAACTACGCCGGGTTCGTCAAAGAGACCGTGACCGACAGCGCGGTCCAGTCCGACGCCGACCGGTGGCAATCGGTGACCGACGATGTTGCCCAGATCGAACGCGCGGCGGTGCGGGCGACCGAGTTGACGCAGCAGCTGCTTGCCTTCGCCCGGCGGGAGACCGTGCGGCCGGAGACGGTGGACATCAACGCGGTGGTCAAAGAGGTCAGCCAGTTCCTGCACCGAACTCTGGGGGAGGAGGTCGAGCTGCGCGCCGCGCTGGAGCCCTCCCTGCGTCTGGTGGAAATCGACCCGGGCAAGCTGGAACAGGTCCTGGTCAATCTCGCCGTCAATGCCCGGGATGCGATGCGCGACGGCGGGACTCTCACCATCACCACCGAGAACATCGAAATCGGAGCCGGTGATTCGAGCTTCCCGGGAGTGCCCCCGGGGCCGGCGGTCCGGTTGCAAGTGGCGGATACTGGCGCCGGCATGGACCACGAGGTAGTCGAACGCGCCTTTGAGCCCTTCTTCACCACCAAGCCGGCCGGCGTGGGCACCGGTCTGGGGTTGGCGACCGTGTACGGGATCATCACCAGCGCAGGCGGGGCGCTGAGCATCGATTCCAGTGTCGGCGCGGGCACCACCTTCACCGTCGTTCTTCCCGAGGCGCCGGCCCCGCCGGTGGGCGGATGAGCGTCAAGGCGGAGCGCAAGGTCGATGTCGTGGCGCCGGTGCGCCTGATGATCGTCGAGGATCATCGGATGGTCGCCGAGAGCCTGGAGCGGGCGCTGCGATCGGATAAGACGATCGTCGTTGTCGCTCTGGCGGAGTCGGTGGCCGAGGCGATCGCCGCGGTCGACGCGGCCGCACCCAACGTGGTCCTTATGGACTACTCGCTACCGGATGGCACCGGCGCCGACGCCGCTGCCGCGATCCGGTCGATGGCTCCCGCGGTCACGATCGTCTTCATCAGCGGCAACCCGACCGATGAGGCGATGCTCGCCGCGGTGGAGGTGGGAGCCAGCGGATTCCTGCACAAGACCCAGGCCATCGGCGAGCTGACGGATGCGATCCTGCGCGCGGCGGCGGGGGAGATGTTGATCCCGGCCCGCGAGCTCTCCCGGCTGCTTGTCAGCCGCCAGCAGGCGCGCCGGTCTGATGCCGAGCGAGACCAGGTGGCAGGTCGGCTGACGGCCCGAGAGCGTGAGATCCTCAGCCTGATGGCCAGCGGCTGGGACAACTCCGCGATGGCGGACAAGCTGCACCTCGAGCTGACCACGATCCGGTGGCATGTCCAGAACATCCTCGAGAAGCTTGGCGCGCACTCCAAGCTCGCCGCGGTCGCGCGAGCCGCCGAGTATGGGCTCGTCCAGCACTGACCCACCCCCTGCAGCGATAGGGGTTGACCTCCCCCTCACGGCAGGGCGCCGTAGGGGCGTGGAATTCCTAGTCTGAGGACACCTTGGATATCGCTGATCTGATCACCTGGCTCTACACGATTCTCTTCGTACTGCTGGCGGTCGTGGTCACCGTGGGCTGGCGCCGGCGCCGTGAACGCGGCCATGGTGTCCTGTCGCTGGCGGTGATCTCGCTGGCATCGGCCCTGGTGTTCGGTCAGCTGGACGGACTGGTCCCCCAGGGAGCCGCACTCTGGATCGGCGGAGCCTACGCCAGCATCGTCCTGGCCGCGTACGGGCTTTTCCTCTTCCGTGACTCGTTCGTTCCCAGCCGGCGACGGACCAAGCAGCTGATCGGCGTCGCCGCGGCGCTGGTGCTGGCGCTTGCGGTGTTCATCGCGATCTCCGCGCCTCCCGACCAGAGTCCCCTCAACTTGCTCCTGTACCTCGCCATCACCGCCCTGTGGGTCGCATGCGTGGGCGACTCGATCGTCCGGTTCTGGCTGGCATCGCGTGGTCGATCTGCCGTCCAGCGGTTCCGCCTGCGCGCGCTGAGCGTGGGTTACAGCGCCATGTTGTTGTACCTGGTCATTTCCACAGCAACCACTTTCGTTTCCTCGGAATCCGGCCTCGGCCAGGTGATTTCGGTGGGGACCTCGGCGATGATCGCTTTGATCGCACCGGTGCTGTATGCGGCGTTCTCTCCGCCGCAGTGGCTGCGCCGCTTCTGGCGTCGGGACGAGGTCGAGCTCTACCGCCGTGGGCTCGAGGACCTGCTCCTGCTTTCCACCGACCGCAGAGCCCTGGCGGCCCGCAGCCTTGATTCGGCCCAGAAGCTGATCGGCGCCGAGCAGGCGGTGATCACGGACGCAGCCGGAGAAGTCCTGGCCGAACGCGGATTGACGGACGGGCTGCTGGAGCAGCTGCGGGCCGCGGCCCAGACTCATGACGGCACCGGCATCGCGCGCCTTGGCGAACCCGCCGGCCGCACCGCCATACTCCTGCCCCTTCCCTTCGCCGATGGCGACGGCCTGCTGGCCTTGGTTTCCGGGCCATTCAGTCCCTTCTTTGGACCCGATGAGGTGCGGCTGCTGGGCCAGTACGCGGTTTCGATCACCGCGGCTCTGGAGCGGGTTCGGCTGATCGAAGCTTTGGCTGACGCCAGCCGGGCCAAGAGTGACTTTCTCTCGCGGATGAGCCATGAGCTGCGAACGCCGCTGAACTCCATCCTCGGGTTCACGCAGCTGCTGGAGATCGACGAGCTAGGCGAGCAGCAACAGGACAGCGTCCACCGGATCCACCGTGCCGGGGAGCATCTGCTGGCGCTGATCAACGAGATCCTGGACCTCGACAGGATCGAGTCCGGGGATATCGCGGTCGAGCTGTCACCGGTCTTGGTAGCAAGCGCGCTGAAGGAGGCCACCGAGCTGGTTGCCCCGATGGCCGCGAAGAGGGGAATCGTCCTGGAGACCGGGCTCCTAGACTCCTTGACAGTTCTCGCTGACCGGCAGCGGCTGGTACAGGTGCTCCTCAACCTGCTCTCCAACGCGATCAAATACAGCCCGGTCAAGGCCAAGGTCGAGATCAGCGCGCTGGCCCGAGACCGGGTGATCGAGATTCACGTCGTCGATGGTGGAGCCGGCGTGGCTCCCGAATCGTTTGACAGGTTGTTCCAGCCATTCGACCGGCTTGGCGCCGAAGGCACCGAGATCGAGGGAACCGGCATCGGACTGACGCTCTCACGCGCCCTGGCCCGGTTGATGGGCGGCGAGGTTCGGGTCAAGAGCGCCATCGGCGTTGGCAGCGATTTCTGGATAGAGCTGCCGGCCGCGCAGCCCGGAGAGCACGTGGAGCCGACCGTGTCGGAGCCGGGCGCGGTCGTCGAGGTGGTTCCCAGCAGGGAGGTGATCCTCTACATCGAGGACAGCCCCGCCAATGTCGAGCTGGTCAGGCGGATCCTGGAGCGCCGAGACACCGGTGTTCGGCTGGACGTCGCCATGCTCGGGCAGCTCGGACTCGACCTGGCCGCCCAACACCCGTACGACCTGATCCTGTTGGACCTGCACCTTCCCGACATGCCGGGTCTTGAGGTGCTGCGGCGGCTGCGCTCCGATGACCGCACCAAGGGATTGCCGGTGGTCGTCGTCAGCGCCGACGCCACCCAGTCCCGAATCGACGAGGCGATGGCCATCGGCGCCCACCGCTACCTGACCAAGCCGCTCAACATCCAGGAATTCATGGATGCCATCAAGGAGGTACTGGCTGCGTGAAGATGATCGGCATCGAGCAGTCACGGATCCTGGTCGTAGACGACCAGCCGGATAACGTAGTGCTGCTGGAGCGTATCCTCAGCCCGTCCTACAGCCAGATCAAGGGGGTCACTGATCCCAGCCACGCCCTCGACGTGGCCGCCGAGTTCGATCCAGACCTGATCCTCCTCGATCTACACATGCCCACCATCAGTGGATTCGCCATCCTCGAGCAGCTGCGGCAGCCGGGCGCCGGGCATGACCTCCTTCCGGTGGTGGTGCTGACCGCGGACTCCACCCCGCAAGCCCGGAACCGCGCCCTCGAGCTGGGCGCGACCGACTACCTGACCAAGCCGCTGGACCGCAGAGAGGTCCTGCTGCGGGTGCGAAACACCCTCCAGGTCAGACGGCTTCACCTCGACCTCCAGGATCAGAATCGCTGGCTGGAGGATCGGGTCCAGGAGCGGACCCGCGCCCTCGAGGACGCCAACATCGAATCCCTCGAGCGGCTGGCGCTGGCGGCCGAGTTTCGCGACGACGACACCGGCCAGCACACCCATCGGGTCGGCGCGCTGGCGGCCAGCATCGCCCAGGAGCTCGGTTGGGACACGGCGCGAGTCGACATGCTCCGGCGGGCGGCGCCCCTCCATGACCTGGGCAAGATCGCGGTCCCCGACGCCGTGCTGCTGAAGCCGGGTAAGTTGGACGTCGCCGAGTTCGAGATCATCAAGACCCACGCCGCCAAAGGCGCTCGGATTCTCGGCGGCAGCCAGTCGAGCCTGCTCCAGTTGGCCGAGTCGATCGCCATCTCACACCACGAGCGGTGGGATGGGAGCGGCTATCCCAATCAGATCGCCGGCGAGCAGATTCCGACCGTCGGCCGGGTGGTGGCGGTGGCCGATGTTTACGACTCGCTGACCCACGAGCGCGTCTACAAACGAGCCTGGAGCCAGGCGGACGCGCTGGCGGAGATCGCCGGCCAGTCTGGCAAGCAGTTCGACCCCGCGGTGGTGTCAGCGTTCCTGAGGTCGGCGGTTAGACGCCAGGTCGCCTAGCCGGCGCCGGTCCCGGCTGGATCTGCCAGGACGCCCCCTGGGGCGAGTCGTGGACCTCGATGCCGAGCTCGGTGAGCCGATTTCGCAGCGAGTCGGCGTCGTCGTAGCGGCCCTCGCCGCGGGCCTGTTCGCGCAGCCGCAACAGCAGCTCCACGAAGGGAGCGACGGTTTCCCGCGGGTCAACCAGGCCTCTCTGGGAGGCTTCGCCGAGGCGCACCAGCATGCCTCTCAGGATCGAGCGCCCGCGATCGAGAGCGTCGCTGTCGAGGGTGTCGGTGGCCCAGGCGGCCAGATGGTCGTCCAGCTCTAGAAGGGCGGCGACCGCGGCATCCGAATCGGAGTGGTCAAGGGCGACCTCGAAATCGTGCCGGCGCTCCTCGGCGTCTTCCAAAAGCGGAGCCGGCCCGCCGGATCCGCGGGTGCTCTCGTCCACTGCTGGCACCACCGTCTCTGCGGGCCGGTAGCCGTCGCCGTCGCCCTGGCCGAGCCGAGCCAGCGGGACAATCTGGCCGGGCTCAAACCGTTGCTCCACGCCGTGGCGCCGTACGGCGACGAAGCCGCGGCCCCTGACTTCCAGGGTGCCGGCTTCGAGGTCGAAGATGGCGGCGGTGTGCTCCGCCACGCCAAGGATCCCCATCGGCTCTGGGAGCATCTCCTCGAGCTGTCGCAAACGCCGCTCGCCCATGTAGCAGTAGCGCGTGTCGTGGGTGCCGCCCTGGGCGTTGTCGTAGTGGGGTATCACGGCGAAGTCGAGCCCGACCGCCGCCAGCAGGTCGAGCCCGTCGAGCCAGTGGGGTGGCTCGCCGACCTTGTAGATCTCGTAGACCGGCAGAGCCAGCCGACCCAGTGAGGTGGCCGCCGCGCTGGCGAAGGTGATGGCCCCACCTCCCGCAAGGTGCTCCGCGAGCAGGTCGGGGACGCGGGAACCCCGCCACTGGCGGAGAGCGTAAGACGGGCTGCCGGGCCCCGCGAAGATGTAGCTGGCGGCGCGCAGCTGGTTATGCAACCGTTCCAGTGCCAGTGCGTCCGCGCTGCTCGAATCGCGCAGCGAGGCCACCTCGATAGGGTGGCCCACGTTGACGCTGAAGTAGCCGGTGGTCTTGGCGGAGATCTCGGAGGCGTTCTCCTGGAAGCCGTACGGCGTGTCCAGCATCACGGCGACGCCTGGAGGGGAGCCCGCGCTGGTCATCAATTCGGCGTGCACCGAGACCATCGTCGGAGCCGTCTCTCCCGATCCCATGATGCACAGCAGCCGCGCGCTCCACGCCATCCTCAGAGCGTAGCCATTTGTGGTGTGCCCGGACGATCTGAGTGCGGCTCCCGCCGAGTGCCGCAGAATGCTGGGATGAGTGGTGGCGCAAGGCCCGGACCGCTGGCCCTGGTTGGCAGCGGCGAGTTCACCCACGCGATGGAGGACGTCGATCGGGGTCTGCTCGACGGCCGCCCTCAACGCGCGGTCTTCCTACCCACCGCCGCGGCGCCCGAGGGCGAGGCGCGGCTCCGATACTGGGTCGACCTGGGTGAAGCCCACTACCGCCGGCTGGGTGTCGAGCCGGTGCCGCTTCGGGTTCGCAACCGGTCGGACGCCGAGGACCACGGGTTGGCGGCCCAGGTTGAAGGCGCCGGCTTGGTCTATCTCTCCGGCGGTAACCCCGCCTTCCTCGCCGACACCCTCCGCGGCAGCGCGGTTGGCCAGGCGATCGGCCGCGCCTGGCAGGCGGGCGCCGCGGTGGCCGGATGCTCGGCCGGGGCGATGGCGATGATGGATCGGGTCCCTCACATCCGCGAGCGCGACCGGACCCCAACCGACGGTTTGGGTTTTGTCAGGGGAGTCGTGGTATTGCCCCACTTCGACCAGATGGAGCGCTGGATGTCGGGCGCCACGGAGTTGGCTCTCAAGCTGGCTCCACCCGGGTACCGAGTGCTCGGCATCGACGAGGACACGGCGGTGGTAGGAGGACCGGTCGAGTGGCGGGTCGCCGGCCGTCAGTCCGCCTGGCTGCTCAGCGTCTCGGGCCAGCACCGCCGGTTTGGAGCCGGCGAGGTGCTCCAGCTCGATGCCCACGGGGAGGGCTCACAGGCGCCGGAGGCGCCCGACGGTCGATGAGCGGCGAGCTGATCAAGGTCCTCACCATCCCGCTGTTCACCGGCGTAATCGGATACATCACCAACTGGACCGGGGTCCTGATGCTTTTCTACCCGGTCAGGTTCCGGGGTTGGAGGATTCCAGGGCTTGCCTTCCTGGTCAGCCTGGCGCCGCGCAAGATCCAGGAGATCCCGGGGATGATGCACGGGGGCCTCGGCTGGCAGGGGATCGTGCCGTCGCGGGCGGCCAAGATGGGCAGCCTGGCAGTCGACACGGGCCTGGCCAAAGTCGGCAAGCCGGCGGACTTCTACCGGCAGCTCGAGCCGGAGAAGCTCGCCGAGCACATCCTTGCCACCGCGCATCGCGACGTCAGGTTGGCGGTCGAGCGGATCATGCAGCGCGAGGACCCGACGCTGTGGCGCAACCTGCCGCATTTCGTTCGCGAGTCGATCCACGCCCGCGTCCAGGAGCAGCTGCCCTCAATGGTGCGGTCGGTGACCGAGCAGATCGGTGAGAACATCGACCAGCTGCTCGACGTCAAGCTGATGGTGATCCGTCACATCGAGGCGGATCCCAACCTCGCCAACCGCATGTTTCTCGAGGTGGGGGCCAAAGAGCTCAAGTTCATCCAGAACTTCGGCTTCTTCTTCGGGCTGCTGCTGGGGATCCCGATGATCTTCATCACCAGGGCATTCCCGCAGTGGTGGGTGTTACCGATCGGCGGCGTGGTCATCGGCTACGTCACCAATCTGCTGGCATTGCGGATGATCTACGAACCCGTGCAGCCGCACAAGATCTGGCGGTTCACCGTCCAGGGCCTGTTCATCAAGCGTCAACCCGAGGCCGCGGAGGTGTACGCCAAAATCATTGCGGATGACGTCATCACCCTTCAGCACATCGGCAACGAGCTTCTGTTTGGGCCCCGGTCGGACCGGACCCGGATGATGATCGAGACCGCGTTGCGCCCGGCGGTGGACCAGGCGGTCGGCCGCAGCCGATCGCTGGTTCGGGCCGCGTTGGGCTCGCGGGAGTACGAAGCCATCCGCGCCTCGGTGGCGGTGGAGGCGGTCGACTTCACCATGGGCCCGCTCACCGACCCGGTCTTCAACGCCCGCCAGAGCTCAAAGATTCGCGACCTGGTGGCGGGGCGGATGCGCCAGCTGCCGCCCGCCGACTGGTCGTTGCTGCTGCGCAACGTGACCGAGCAGGACGAGTGGCTGCTGCTGCTCCACGGAGCTGTCCTCGGCTTCGGCGCGGGGCTGGTTCACCTGGCGATATTCGGGTGAGACCTTGAGCGTGGATCGGCGCCGGCGTCGCGTGCTGCAGAGCGATCTCCTCCAACCTCAGACGCCCGAGATATCGATGCCGGAAGCTTTGCGGGCCGCCCCGGTGCTGGCGCGCTACGCTGCCGACGCCTGGCTGCGGGCGGCGGAGTGGAGCCTCGGGACCTGGTTCCACGCCGCGTCGCGGATGGCTCGGGCCGCAGCCGCCGGTGAGTCGCCGTCTGAGCTGCTGGAGATGACCAAGGACGAGCTTCGCGACTACAGCCGGCAGCTCCTTGGCATCGCCGATATGGAGGCGCGCCTCTGGCGCATCATCGCTCCCGAGGCGACAGCGTCGCCCCTCGCCCGCGACGAGCCCTCCGACGCTTCGGCCGAGGCGCTGCGCTCGCGCGGCGCCCAGCTGCTGCGGCGCTCCGCCGACGTTTCCGCCGGCGACGACACCCACCCGGCCTACGCGCGGATCCTCACCGAGCTGGCACCCGACGAAGCCCGCATCCTGCGGTTCTTCGCTCAGGAGGGTCCCCAGCCGTCGGTCGACGTACGCAGCAGCCGTCCCCTCAACCTGGGCACCCAGATGGTCGGCTCGGGACTGACGATGGTGGGGGTCCAGGCCGGCTGCAGGCGCCCGGAGCGAGTGCCGGCGTACCTCAACAATCTGTTCCGGCTGGGGCTGATCTGGTTCTCGCGCGAACCGGTCGCCGACTCCCTCCGCTACCAGGTGCTCGAGGTGCAGCCCGACGTCCTGGAGGCGAAGAAGCGCGGAGGAGGGGGACGGACCGTGCGCCGCAGCATCGAGCTGACGGCCTTTGGCGCCGACTTCTGCGCCATGTGCCTGCCGCTCGAACCGGTTGAAACGCAGCCTCCCAAGATCAAGCCGAAGTCCCGTAAGGCCAGGAAGGCCTGATCCCGAGGCGGCGGGTGCGGACCGACCTCGTCCTCACCGCGCCCCGATCTGAGCTGGGTCGAGCCATCAACCGCCTTGGTGGCGATGCCCCGGGCCAGCCCCAGCCCCGGCGGAAAGTGCTGCTCAACTTGCTCGCCCAGCCGCCCAACAACCTGCTCCACGACGGTCATCGCTGGCGAAGGCACAATCCGGCAACGCTGCTGCGCCAGACCCGGGAGGCACTCGCGAGTCCGGCCGGCCGAGACTGCGACCTTGTTGTTCATGCCAGCTACGCGTTCTTGCGGGCAGTCGAATCCGGGGTGGTACCGGGTCGGCGGCTGGCGCCGATCGTGGACGCGGCTCTGGAGATGGAGAATCTGGTCCGGGCCGATCCCCGGCCGTCGACGATAGTTCGCCTGGGGTATCTCTACGGGCCCGAGTTCAACGACCTCAGGCTTTACCGGATGGCTTTCCGGATCGGCCGGCCGTACTGGGCCGGACCGAGGAAGGCGCTCCACGATCACCTCCACAGCGCCGATGCCGCCGCGGCGCTGCTGGCGGCCGCCGCTGGTCGACCCGTCCCCGGTGCGGTCTACGCCAGCGACGGCCACCCGCTGTCCTTCCAGCAATTCATGGACCACTTCGCCCGCAAGGTGGGCAACCCTCTGCCTCTGCACATCCCCGGGATCAGCCGCCTACCCGCCCAGGTCGTGGTCGCCGAAGAACACATGGAGATGGTCGAGCTCGGTGTGCACGCGGTCGCCAGGCCAGAGGTCGCCGGATTTGCGCCGCGGTTCTCCGATTACAGAAGCGGGATCGCGGACGTTCTCGAACGCCTCTAGACGCCGCGACGTGTCGCGGTCGGGCTAGAGCCCGGCCACCTCGGCCATCTCAGCCGCATCGAGTCGCCATGCCGATGCCCCGACGTTCTGAAGGACCTGGTCCCCGGAGCTTGCGCCGGCTATCACGCTGGCGACCTCCGGCTGGCTGAGCAGCCATCCCAGCGCCAGCTCGAGAAGGGTGTGTCCATGTTCGACGGCGAATCTCTCGAGCCTTTCCAAGCGGTCGAAGTTCTCGGCACTCAACACTTTCTCAGCCCGCGGGCCGGTCTCGAGACGGCTGCCCACCGGGGTGCTTCCGGCGCGGTACTTACCCGTCAAGAAGCCGGATTCGAGTGGGTAGAACGGGATTATCCCCAGCCCGAACCGTCGGGCCACCTCGAGGACGTCGGTCTCGATGCCGCGCGTCAGCAGACTGTACTGGTGCTGGGCGGACACCGGGCGGGCGAGATGGAGCTGGTCGGCGGTCCAGGCGGCGTCAACGATCTCCCAGGCGCTGAAGTTGCTGTGGCCAACGTACCGAACCTTGCCCTGCCGGACCAGGTCGTCGAACGCACCAAGGGTCTCGGCGATAGGGGTCGCCGGGTCGGGCGCGTGCACCTGGTAGAGATCGATGTAGTCGGTGCGCAGGCGGCGCAGGCTGCCTTCGATCGCCTCCATCACCCGGCGGCGGGACGCACCCCGCTGAAACGGCGAGTCGCCCGTTGGCAGCCCGACCTTGGTCGCGATGACGACGTCCTTCCTGCGGCTGCCCAGGATCTTGCCGATCAGGGTCTCGGACTCACCCTTGGCGTAGATTTCGGCGGTGTCGATGAAGGTGATCCCGGCCTCGAGGGCCGTCTCGATTACCTGGCGGGTGCGCTCCTCGTCGAGCCGGCTGCCGAAGTTGTTGGTCCCCAGCCCCACCGCCGAGACCACCAGGCCCGAGTTTCCCAGGTTCCTGAACTCACCGCTCATGTCAGTTGTATTGAACCAGCCCCGCCCGCGCCGGCGCCGGGTCTGGATCAGCAGGGGAGCGAACGGTAGGATCGGTCAGGTGCCTTCCCTGACTACATCCGCCTCCGGCCGGCGCTGGCACCGGCACCCCACCCTTCTGGCGCCCCTGACGATTGCGCTGTTGCTGACCGGCTGCACCTCCAGCCAGGCCGCCAAGCCACGCGCCCACCCCTCGCCCTCACCCTCGCCGAAGGCGAGCCCGCTGGCAGGGCCCTCGGAGACGGCGCCAGACCCATTCGGCCCGCCGCTGCCGGCCCCGCAGGGTGGGCCGCTGCCGGGACAGGGCCTACCGGTATCCGCACCGCTGGCGAATCCGCTTTTGATCCAGATCGAGAACACCGCGCCATCGCGGCCGCAGGCCGGACTCGAGGCGGCGTCGGTGATCTTCCAATCGCTGGCAGAGAGCAGCATCACCCGCCTCTCCGTGCTCTACCATCGGGTGCCCGGAGTCGTAGGCCCGGTGCGCTCGGCGCGGTTTGTCACGGTTTACCTGGCCCAGCGATTTGGCACCGAGGTGATGTGCAGTGGAACCTCGGGCCACACCCTCGACCGTCTTATCGGTGGCCATGTTCCGGTGTACATCAACGATTTCGACAACGGCAACCACTTCTTCAGGTGGTCCGGACGCCCGGCGCCGCACAACGTCTACACCGGCCAGAGTCAGATGATCAACGCCTCCTTGGGTGGCGGCGCCAGCGCGCGCTCCACCGACCTGTTCCGCTCCGATGATTGGGCCGGGACCGACCCCGCGCCCATGGTCGATGTGCCCGCCCACCGCACCACCTTCAGCTATCGATCGGGCGCCTACGACGTCGTGACCGAGGGGTCCTTGCTGACCGATGTCATCTATGGGACCGTGCGCCCGATCTCGGTCGCGGTCCTCCACGTGCCCCAATTCGAGGTGCCCTCGATCGTCGACGTCGCCGGCACCCCGGTCAAGGACTACAACCTCAGCGGCACCGGGACCGCCGAGATGTACGCCAACGGCACCGTGATCCACGGCAATTGGAGCACGATCGGAACCTACGGTCCGATCACGCTGCGCGACGCCACCGGCAACCCCGTGGGCATGCCCCGCGGTCTTCTCTGGGTGTCGCTGGCGCCCTAAGTCCTCTCATCTGAAGTGGTAGCCGATGCCGCCGGTTCCAGCTCCGGTGTGGGCGGCGATCACCGGACCGATCTCGATCCGGGTCACATCGAGGGCGTAAGCCTCCACCCGGGCCGCCAGTTCTTCGACCAGGGTTGTGTCGTCGGCGGCGGCCACCATCACCGACGCTTTCCTGCCCCGCTCGGCCACCCGCCGCGACAGCCGCTCGACGACCGCCTCTCTCGCCCTGGCGTTGGTGCGGACGCGGGACTGCACCTCCACCTCGCCCTCGCGCATGGTCAGAATGGGCCGGACCTGGAGCACGCCGCCGAGCAGCGCCCCGGCGCGACCGATGCGGCCGCCCTCGCGCAGCGCGACCAGGTCGGGGACTGTGAACAGCAGCTCCTGGTCGTCGCGGATCCGCGCCGCTTCGGCCGCCGCCGCCTCGCGGCCGCCTCCGCTTTCCAGGACCTCGACGGCGCCCCGAACCTGGGCCGCCAGCAGCACCGACATCGCCTCCGAATCGACGAGATGCACATCCGCATTGGTCATGCCGGCGGCGATCTGAGCCGACCCGTGGGTGCCGCTCATCCGGGCCGACATCGTCAGGCAGAGGACGTTTGCCCCGCCGGCGGCGGCGTCGTCGAACGCCTCTACAAAGGCCCCTGGCGCCGGCTGCGCCGTCTTGGGCGGATGCGCCGCCCTCGCCAACTTGGCGTAAAAGGCGGCATTGTCGATGTCGCGCCGGTCGGTGAAGCTGCCGTCGTCGAAGTTGATGTTGAGCGGCACCATCACGACGTGATGCTGGTCCAGCCAGTCCTGGGGCAGGTCACAGGCGGAGTCGGTGATGACGACGGTGTTGGTGGAGGCGGGCATGGCTGCCGGAGTATGCGCCATTGCTGGAACGGTCCGTTTAGGGGATCTCTTACGAGGCGGGGCGCCGGGATCTGGGCCCGGCCTTGTCAGCCCGGCGGATAATCGCAATATGCGTCGATTTGGAGTTCGGGGAGATCCCGAAGAGGAGGCCATCCGCCTCTACAACCGCGTCCGTCGCGGTGGACGGTGGCCGGAGAGCTACTGGGAGAGACCAGGCCGGATCCGGGCCGCCTGGGCGATCCTGGACTACTGGCTGCGCCGCGTTCGCGGCAGCGAGGACCCGACAGCTTTCCGAAAGCTGAGCGAGGCCGAGGTGGTCAAGCAAAGCCTCGAGCGCCCGGTGGGCGTGATGGAGGACCTCTACGGCCAGCACTGGCGGGATCTCGCCAGCATCGTCGACGAGGTGCGCCAGGGAGTTGGCAACGGGGATCCCTGGTCGGAGAACGCCGTCGTCGAGTCCTTCAACAAGGTCTACGCGCGCGAGTTCTCTGACGAGAAGCTCGACTCTCCCCACTACCAGAGCCTTCGACGTGGCATCACCCGTGGCGTCCGGGCCTTGGAAGCGGAGTACGCCGCCGAGGAGGCCGAGCGGGAGCAGCGCTTCCAGGAGTTCTGGTCGGAGCGCTACCTCACCCGCGAGTTCCGCACCCCCTACTCCGAGTCCTGGACCGTATGGGCCACCGACTCCGGCGAGCGCTATGCGGACGCCACCCTTCAGATCATGGACAAGGAGGCGGTCATCACCCTGGTCCTGAGGGACGAGGACGACCTGCTGCCGATCATCGACGCGCTGGAGCGGGATTTCCCGGTCGACCGGCCGGCGCGCTATGTCTGCTGGACGCTGAAGGACGGCTTTCGCGGCGTCCTCTACTACTGCGAGGAATGCGGGGGTCTGCACGCCGAGGAGTCCGACGAGCACATGGCCGAGCTGCCGCTCGACGACCTCGACGACGAACCGGGGTAAGGCACGTTCGACCCCAGGCAGGCTCAGGCTACGGGCATCTTCGGATGTGCAGCGCTCTCACAGACATCAGCGGGGTATAACTGCGATGCTCGGTCGTGCCCATGTGCGAGAGCGAGGAGATAACTGAATGGGACTTTTTGGAAACGAAGTCAGACGCGAGTTCATCGCCCGCCCCGACGCCGCCAAGGGCCAGATCCTCTACAAGTGGCCCGACACCAACATCCGCAAGCTCAGTCAGCTGACCGTCGAGCAGGACGAGCAGGCGGTCTTCTTCCGTGACGGCCAGGTGCAGGGCACCATCAGCCCTGGTCGATCCACCCTCGACAGCTCTGAGATTCCGTTCCTGGGCAAGCTCGTCGACGCCGCCAGCGGCGGCAACCTCTTCAAGACCGAGCTCTACTTCGTCTCCACGCGCGAGTTCCCAGACCTGCCGTTCGGCGGCAGCATCGACAATGTCGTCGACCCCGACACCGGGCTGGCCGTCGGCCTCCGCGTCTTTGGCGAGTACTCGATGAAGATCGTCGAGCCCCAGTCGCTGATCCTCAACCTGGTCGGCACCCAGAACCTGCAGACCAACGACGAGATCACCAACTGGATGCGCGAACAGCTGCTCAAGACGCTCCGCACCGACGTCGTCAGCAACATCGTCCAGAGTGGCTGGGCGATCCTGGGGATCGCGTCGCATACCGAGGAGATCGAGTCGACCACGATCGACAAGGTGCAGGCCAACGTCAACACCTACGGCTGCCAGATCGTCCGCCTCGGTAACTTCACGATCTCGATCAAAGAGGAAGACGAGGCAACCTTGAAGGGCCTGCGCAAGGACGTCGCCTACACCAAGCTGGCGGGCGGCTTCCAGCAGTACGCGGCCGGCGAGGCCCTCCTTGGGGTAGGGGAGGGAGCCTCCCAGGGCGGCGGCGCGCTGCCCCCGGCGCTGCTTGGCGTCGGCCTGGGTATGGGACAGCAGGTTGCCGGCGCCGCCGGCCAGCAGATGGCCGCGGGAGGCGCGATCCAGGTGCGCTGCGGCAACTGCAATACCCTCAACCCCGAGAGCGCAAAGTTCTGTTCCAGTTGCGGGCAGGCGCTGGCGGCGCCGGCTCCGGCCCCAACCGGAGCCACGGTGAAATGCCCGGAGTGCGGCACTGAGAACGCCGCCAATGCCAAGTTCTGCGCCAACTGCGGGCACGCCCTCGAGCCGGCGCCCGCGGCGGCTCCGGCGGCGTCACCCTCGGCGCCCTCCGCATCGGAGCCTCCGCCCGAGGCTGGAGCCGCGCCCCCCGAGGCCGGCGCACCACCACCGCCCGCTCCAGAGGGTCCGAGCTGATCCACCCGCGGTTCGCCTCTAGAGGTCTGGCGCTGGTGCGGGCCAACCCGCGACGTCTCCGACTGGTCTTTGGCGTCGGCGTAGCGGCGCTCGCGTTGCTGGTCCCCGATGTGGCCCTCGCCCGCGGCGGTGGCGGCGGTCACGCCGGCGGCGGCGGTGGCAGCTTCGGCGGTGGCGGTGGCAGCTTCGGTGGTGGTGGCGGCGGGGGCGGAGGGGGCGGCTTCTTCTTCCTCCCCCTGTTCTTCGGCGGCGGAGGCGGTGGCGCCTTCGGCATCATCTGCCTGATCGTCATCTTGGCGATCGTCTATTACGCCGTGATCCGGCCTCGAATGGGCGGGCTCTCGTCTTACGAGCCCGGCTACCCCCCGGCGCCGCCGGCCGGCTACAGTGCCTCAGACCCGTCGGCGGGGATCGCCGAGATCCAGGCCAACGACCCCGGCTTCAACGAGCAGACATTTCTCGATCGGGCTCAGGCAGCCTTCTTCCAGTTGCAAAAGGCCTGGCAGGATCGCAACGTCGACGAGGGGCGGGCCTATATGAGCCCGGGTCTCTACCAAAGCTGGAAGGCGCAGGTCGACCAGATGACAGCCCAGCACAAGAAGAACATCCTTGAGAACCTCTTCATCCAGGGAATGCATGTCGCCCGCGCCACCCACGACCAGAACTTTGACCAGATCGCCGTTCGTATCGACGCCAGCGCCATGGACTACGAGGTGGACGACCAGACCGGCAAGGAGGTCTTCGCCGTCGGCGGCAAGAAAGCCGATCGGCCCTTCACCGAGTACTGGACCTTCCAGCGGTCGGCAGGCGCCAAGACCCTGGTCAGCGGCGGTGTCACGGAGAAGAAATGTCCCAACTGCGGAGCTCCCCTGGAGGTGAACGAGACCGGTGATTGCAAGTACTGTGGGGCGGCTGTGACCAGTGGTAAGTTCGACTGGGTGCTGAGCAAGATCGACCAGGCAAACGAGTGGACCGGCTGATATGAGCGCAGAGGTGCCGCCAGAAACCCCGGGCGGCAGCACGGCCCCTTCTGGCGCCGAGCCGCAGCCGCTGCCGGTCCCGCCGGCTGACGAAGCAGCCTCCACCGCACCGCCTCCACTGCAACCGGGGCGGGGGGCGCCGCTGGTCCCCGGGCCGCCGAACTCGGTTTCGCCTCCCATCAACGCCGGCAGGGTGAACGCCGTGTTCGGCATCGGTGGGCTGCTGGGAATCCTGGTCCTCATCGTGATCGTCGTGGTGGTGGGCCTGCTCCTGATCTCAGCCCTGTCGTCCCGCTGATCCCCGTCCCAGGATTCGCTACCTAGAATTACGGCCGTGACCGTGACCATTGCCGCGATCTCCGGGAAGGGGGGCACCGGCAAGACAACTACCGTCATCAACCTGGGATGCGCCCTGGTCGAGCGATCTCGGAGCGTGCTGGCTGTGGACATGGATCCGCAGTCCAACCTCACCACCGGCGTCGGTTTCGATCCTTACCGCGTCGAGACGACCATCTTTAATGTCCTCACCGGCGAGACTGCAAATGGTGCCGCCATTCTCAAGAGCGACTTCGGTCTCGATGTGCTGCCGGCGAGCCCCAACCTGTCGGTCGTCGAGGCCGCCCTGCCCAGCTCGATCGGTCGCGAGATGTTGCTGCGCTCAGCGCTCGGCCGTCTGGGCGAGGCGCGGGCGCCATACGACTACATCCTGATCGACACACCGCCAAACTTCGGCTTCCACACCCTCAGTGCGATGGCGGCGGCCGACTACGTGTTGATCCCGGTGCAGATGTCGGGCTTCGCCATCAAGGGCCTCAAGGAGGTGCTCCGGACGCTGGCCGCGGCCCGACAGCGGATGAACCCCGAGGTGCGGATCCTCGGCGTGCTGCCGACGTTCGTCAGCCCCCGCACAAACTTCAGCCGTGACATGCTCGACGCTTTGCGGGGTCTGCCCAACCTGTCGGTTTTCAGCGTGGAGGTCAAAAGCACGGTTAAGCTGGCAGAGACCTCGTTGGAAGGGGTTCCCATTCTCAACTACGCGTCCAAATCCGACGCCGCCCGGGCTTACCGAGCGCTCGCGGACGAGGTCATCGAAAGGATTGAAGGGAGGACACAGTGACCAAGCGCAAGGGAGATTTCCGATCCAAAATCGACAGCATCCTGGCGGAGGGCGACGGCGACGGCGCCGCCCCGGTGAGGCTGGCGACCGCCACCGATGAGACCCGCACAGACAGCATCGAGATCGGGAAGATCTATCTCCCCAAAGACAGACGTCCGGACCAGGACGTCAGCGAGCTGCTCAGCAGCGTCAAGCAGAGGGGCGTGCTCCAGCCGCTGCTGCTGCGGCCGGTCGGCTCGCGGTATGAGGTCGTCGATGGCGCCCGTCGCCTGGTCGCCGCCCAGCAAACCGGCCGGACTTCTGTCCCGGCGGTGGTTCGCAAGCTGACCGCCGCCGAAGCCAAGGCGACGGCGTCCAAAGACCGCCCCATCGTGGCTCGATCGCGAGCAGCCACCAAGACGGTGACCGCCTCAAAGGCCAGAGCGGTCCGCAAGGCCACCGGCAGGGCCCCGGCACAACCGCCGATTCGGGCGGTGGCGACGGCCGCTGCCGCGGCGGCGCCGATCGCGGCGAAGGCAGTACCTCCGGCATCTGCGGCGACTCCCGCGACCGCGAATGCAGCCAAGAGCCCGGCCGCCACCAAGTCGCCTGCCACGGTCAAGAAGCCAGAGTCCGCGACCAGGCCAGCTCCCAAGCGGGCTGCCGTGCCGCAGCCGGCAAGTCCCACCGCCGGGGTCCAGATCTTTGGCGACGCGCCCCCTGCGCCTACGCCGCCGATCGCCTTGGAGCCGCTCCCGCCGATCGCGGCGGAGTCGCGGCCAGGTGAGGTCGCGGCGCCGCCACCAGGGGCTGCGGCCGAGCCGGTGGCCGCTGCCTCCAGCGCTCGACCTGCGGCGGCGGACTCCCGGATACCGGAACACCCCGGGCAGCAGCGGGAAGCCGAGCCATCCTCCCCATCCGCCAACAGCGTTCTCTCGCTGCCCGGGCGGCGGCCCAGCCGAGCCCGCGCCATGGCCGGCTGGTACGTCTTCCTGGCGGTGCTCTTTGTGGCCAGCTTCGCTCTGACCAACCTCGCCATCAACCACGAGGCTTCGCTGAGCCTTGCCACCGGAGGGGTGGCCGGCGTCGGCCTGATCGCTGTCGTCGTGATCCTGGCCACGGGGCGCTGAGGCGGCGTCCGTACGGGTCTGACGCTCGATGACTGAAAAGAGGTTCGACCCGGATATCGAGGGGTTTCTGGGCGAGGACCTGACCAACCTCAAGGAGACCGAACCTCCCGAGCTGCCGTCGGAGGCGCACTCAGAGCTGCCCGCCGGCGAGCCGCCCGCCGATGTGCCGTCAGCGGAGCCTGAGGCCTACCAGCCGCCGGCGGTCTCGCCGGACGTCGAGGACGCCGAGCTGGAGGCCCGCATGAGGTGGGCGCTCAGCACGCCCGGCGACGTGGAGGCGGAAGCGCAGCCGAGCGTCGACGAGATCGAACAGCCCGACCTGTTCAGCCCGCCGCCCGCGCCGCCCCCTCCGCCGGTGGTTGCACCGCCGGCGCCGATCGCATCCTCGCCGGAGCCCGCCGCGGCGCCGATGGAGGTCCCGCCGCCGCTCGAGCCGCCACCTTCACTGCCCCCGGCGCCCGTAGCCGCGCCGCCGCCGACCGAGGCGCCGCCCGAGCCGGCGGGCACGCCGATGGAGGCCCCGCCGCCGGTTGAGCCACCTCCTTCCCTGCCGCCGGCGCCACTGCCCATATCAACACCGCCGCCGGCTGTGGAGCCGGCTCCGGCGCAGGCGGCTGAGCCGGCACAGGCGCTCGAGCCCGCCCCCGCGCCCGAGCCCGCCCCGGCAACCCCTCCCGGGGCAACCCCTGTCGCGGCATCGACAACCGCCGCCCCATCAAAGGCAGCCGTCCCTTCGGCGCCGGTATCCGCTCCGCGGATGGGTGCTGATGCCGTCAGCATCCTCGAGATCGGAACCCCGGACGAGGGCGGGGTGCGAGAGGTCGCCCTGCCTGGCAGCCGCGCCGCCAGCCCACCGTCGCCGGCGCGAGCCAAGCGGATGGGTTGGGACCATCCCGCCTCGCGAGCGGTCGTCTACCTCCTGATCGTGGCGGTGCTGACGTTCGTGTTCCTCCTGATCCTGATCAACCTGTTTCACTTGGGTTAGGTACCAACAAACAAACAGTCTAGTAGAATAGAGCCGTGACTCCGGATCTGGGACTGAAGTCCCGGCTGTTCGCGGTCGACCCGGCACTGAGGTTGAGCGAGGCGCTCGCGGGCATCCTCGACCTGGACGCGCCCGAGGCGCGCCTGGACGCCGCCGAGCAGGCGGTGGCGTCGGGACTGGTGACCTGGGCGGGTGTCGGGAGCGCCGGCCGCGCCGAGGCGCTCGGCCTGAGCCGGCGCCAGTCGGTTCGCCTGCGACTCTGCGCCACCATCCTGTCCCGGTTGGAGCAGGAGTCATGGCCGATGCCCGCGCCCATCTCCGGACCATCCGATGTGCTCGCGCACGTCGGCGACATCCGCGGTGCAACCCAGGAGCGCGTTGTCGCGTTGTACCTGGACTCCCGCAACCGGCCGCTCCACCGCGAGGTTGTCGCCATCGGCGGACTGCGGGCCAGTGTGATCCAGCCGAGGGATATCCTGGCGCCGGCGATTCAGCTCCCCGTCGCGGGCATCATCCTTGTCCACAACCATCCCTCCGGAGACACCCGCCCGAGCGCTGAGGACCTGGAGGTCACGCGCAGGCTGGCCGGCGCGGCCGATCTCTTCGGAATCGAGCTGCTGGATCACCTTGTGGTGTCCCGGAGCGCGTTCACCAGCATCAAGGAGATGGGAGGGTTGGGACCCTGAAAAGGGGCTTGGAAAGGCCCGGATGTAACAAGGCTATGACGAGTTGGCAGAACGCGCCGCCAAATTCGCAAGCTCTGGCGTCTCAGCGTCGTTACAGCCTCGTTGAAACAGTCCGTTCTGGATACCCACCCAACCTATACTTTCGGCATGACGCAGCTGGCGTCCCAGCAAGATGTTGTCGAGCTCCTGGATCAGCTGGGAGGCATGTTGACTTCCTCCTTGAACCTCAAGGAGAACATCGACTTCATGCTGCAGCACACCAGCCGGATGGTGCAGTTCGACGCCGCCAGCGTTTTCCTGCTCAACGACGACCGTAGCGAGCTGCACGCGTTCGCCACCTATCCCTTCGCCGACCAGGTCAACAAGATCGCGCGGTTCAAGGTGGGCGAGGGGATTGTCGGATGGACCGTCGAGAGCAATGAGATGGTCAACATCCCCGACGCCCTGGAGGACCCTCGGTTCAAGATCGTCGATCCCCCGCGGGCGCCGCGGTCAATGCTCTTGATCCCGCTCAGCTCGCCCCAGCGCGTGATCGGCGCCATGACCATGGCGCGGCGCCTGGTCCAGCCCTTCACCGATGTCGAGGCGGCCCTGGTCCGGGTGATCGTGAGCCAGGCTGCCATCAGCATCGAGAACGCCCAGCTCTACACCGCCATGCACGGTCAGATGACCAAGATCGAGGACCAGAACCGCGAGCTCGAAGACGCCAACGTCCAGATCAACGAGGTGAGCCGCCTCAAGAGCGAGTTCCTCGCCAACATGAGCCACGAGCTTCGCACTCCACTGAACTCGATCCTGGGCTTCAGCGAGATCCTCAAGGACAACCTCGCCGGCGCCCTCTCAGACAAACAGCGAATCGAGTGCCTGGAGGCGATCCACGCCTCCGGGGAGCACCTGCTGCAGCTGATCAACGACGTCCTCGACATGTCCAAGATCGAAGCCGGCCGGATGGACCTGGTGCTGGAGGAGTTCCCGGTGGACTCCGCCGTGCGAGAGGTGATCACGGTCGTCAAGTCGCTGGCCGGGCGCAAGAACATCGAGCTGACGGTGGCCACCGAACCCGACGACCTGGTGGTCTACGCCGACAAGGGCAAGTTCAAGCAGGTGATCTACAACCTGCTCTCCAACGCCATCAAGTTCACGCCGGAGGGCGGGTCCATTTTCGTCGAGGCCAAACTGCGCGAGCACGCCGACGACATGCTGGTGACGGTCACGGATACCGGCGTCGGGATCCCCGCCGAGCACCTCGACAAGATCTGGGGCGAGTTCTACATGGTCCAGGGCGAGCACCAGACACAGAAGGGGACGGGCCTCGGACTGGCCCTGGTACGCAAGCTGGTCGAGCTCCACGGCGGCCAGATCGACGTCTTCAGCGAGGAAGGCAAGGGCAGCACCTTCAGCTTCAGCATGCCGCTGCAGGCCGGGATCGCCGAGGGCGAGCACCAGGCGCTGTCGCGACTGATCCTGCTGGTGGACGACAATCCCAGCAACCTCGAGCTGACCCGCATGATCCTGACCGGCGGCGGCTACCGGGTGGAGACGGCAACCGACGGGCAGGAGGGCCTGCTCAAGGCCAAAGAGCTCAAGCCCGCCCTGATCCTGATGGATATCCAGCTTCCGGGGATGGATGGTCTGGCCGCGACCCGAGCGCTGAAGTCGGACCCGGACACCGCCGGCATCAAGGTCGTGGCGCTGACCGCCAACGCCATGAAGGGGACCAAGGAAGAGGCGTTTCAGGCCGGATGCATCGGCTACATCGCCAAGCCGATCGACGTCAAGCGCTTCGTCAGGGACATAACCGAGTTCCTGAGACAGTAAACTACGGCCTCAGTGCCCCCCTCCAAGAACATCCTCATCATCGAAGACGACCCTCAGAACCGCCAGATCGTGCGCCTGGCGGCCGAGGCGCAGTCCTACAACCTCACCGAGGCGACCACCGGCGACGAGGGGCTGGAAATGGCCCGCGCCACCGATCCCGATCTGATCCTGCTGGACATCAACATGCCCGGCATGTCCGGCCTTGATGTCTGCCGGAAGCTTCGCGCCGAGGGCTCGCTGGTGCCGATCATCATGCTCACCGCCAAGAGCGACACCATCGACAAGGTGGTCGGGCTCGAGGTCGGCGCCGATGACTACGTCACCAAGCCGTTCGAGGTCCGCGAGCTGATGGCCCGGATCGGCGCCCACCTGCGCCGGAGCGACGCTGACGCCGTCGGCGAGGCGTCGAGCAAGTCGCGCCGCGAGTTCCCCGGCCTGGTCATCGACATCTCCAGGCGACAGGTCTGGCGCGACGATGTCGAGGTGGTCCTCACCGTCACCGAGTTCAACGTGCTGGCATTGCTCACCTCCCGGCCGGGCCAGGTCTTCAGCCGCTCGGAGCTGCTGCGCGACGTTTGGGGCTACGACGTCGACATCGAGACCCGAACCGTCGACGCTCACGTCTACCGGCTGCGGAAGAAGATCGAAGTCGACTCGGAGAAGCCGCAGTACGTCCACTCGGTTCCCGGCATCGGCTACCGCTTCTCGGTGGACTGAGAGACTCCGTGGCGACCAAGAAGCGCGGCGCCAAGCCGGCCGCCGGCGGATCTGACGAAGGGGCACTGTCCCGGGCCGAGCACCGGATCGAGAAGGCCGTCAGGGACGCCGTCGCGGAGGTCGAAAACCGCGTCCTCCTCGCCGGCGAGGCAGCCGACGAGTCGACCTCGTCCGAGGTCAACATCCTCAGCTCGCTGGAGGTCGCGATTCACCCGCCCAACCCCGAATCCAAGGCCAGGCGGAAGAAGCGAAGCTAGAGCATCCCTAGGGAGCCTGTCTTGCCAGGCGGTCGCGGCGGTACTCGCTCAGTGGTCGCGACGCTTGGTGTACACGTAGGCGGGACCGGCATCCTCGGGAGCATCCGACGCGATCAGCCCTGCCCAGCGGCGCTCGAACCCGGCCTTCTCAAGGGCGCGCCACGACGGCCGGTTGGCCTGCTGCAGATCGGCGGAGATGACCTCGACGTCTGGGCGGGCGGCGAATATCAGCTCGCTGTAGGCGGCGATTGCCCTGGGCCCGATACCTTTGCCGACCATTTCCGGCTCCCCGATCAGGTAGTCGATGCCCGCGGTCGCGGCGGTGGGGATGGCGACGCCGATGGCCTTCTCCCAGTCGGGGTAGTCGGCGATGACGTACCACTGCATGTGGCCGATCGGGCGGTCGTCGACGAGGATGACGTGGTGCTCGGTGTGTCCGGTGCCGTCAATGTCGGCGCCGTACTCGGCCTCGACCGCGGCCTCGTTCGGCGGGTCTCCCCACCAGCGGGCGACGTGGGGCTGCGCCAGCCATCGGCGCAGCAGAGGCAGGTCAGCCCGTGTCATGGGCCGGAACGAGATATCTTGCACCGCAGCTATTCTCCACGCGGTATCGGGTTTCATGAGGTCGTGATGGCAAGGATCGCGGAGTAGAGGTGGGGGAGCCGGCGGCGCCGCGTAAGAGGCCACTTGTCGTGCGGGTGCGGCTATTCCTTGCGGGTCTGGTCGAGCGCCTCTGGGAGATGGTGCTGCGCCAGCCCCTGGGGTGACTCGGGAACCGTGACCGTCCGTCGCCTGCGCGCCACCGAGTGGGAGGCGTGGCGCCGTCTGCGCCTCCGCGCGCTGGAAGAAGATCCAGCCGCCTTCGGAAGCACTTTCGACAGAGAGTCAACACTCCCAGACGAGGAGTGGAAGCACCGAGCCGCCGCCCTGGCCGTCTCGGCGAACCGCGCCATGTACGTGGTCGAGAGTGACGAGCACGACTCCCTCGTCGCGTCCGCCGGAGTCGTCTACGACGACGGCCCGCCCCTGGTTATCGGCATGTGGGTGGCTCCCGAGATGCGCCGCCGCGGCCTTGCCACCGCCCTACTCAAAGCCGTAATCGCTTCCTGCCAGGCCAATGGGGACGTCACCCTACGACTGGACGTCGCCGTTGGCAACGACGCAGCAATTGCGCTCTACCGCAACCTGGGTTTCGTCGACACCGGACTGCTGCATGCCGACGAACATCGCCCAGACCTGATCGAGCTGGAGATGGAACGCGCACTGATGTGAAGACGTTGCCGATCGGCGGTTGGAGAGCGCGATCGGCACTTGGATGCGACCCCATGCGTGTCTCCCTGCCAAGGAATACGAGGCCCTGACCCCGCGCCCGTCCCCCGAGGGGTGTTTGTTGGTGACGTAGCGACGCGACCCTTGTGCGCCACCTGCGATGCACCCGTGAGGTGGGTCGCCAAAGCTCCAGGCCCTCAGGCCGTGTCACCCAACAACCACCCCTCGGGGGGCGGACGCCTGGATAGGCCCTAGTAGACGAACCCTATGAGTGGCACCTGCCCCGGACAGATGTGTCTGTAGTCCACTATCCCGAAGCCGGCGTAGTTCATCTCAGATACGGTCCAGCAGGAGCCGCTGACGGACTCGACGTAGGCGACGTGGCCCCACCAGCTCTCCCAGGTGACCATGATCGCGCCCACCGCGGGGGTGTGCCCGACGGCGAAGCCGTACGCCTGGGCGTTGGCGTACCAGGAGTGGGCGTCGCCCATCCAGGGGATGTACCTGCGCGTCGACACGTACCACGTGCAGTAGCCCCACGGGAAGTGGCCGCCGCCACCGCCGGCGAATCGGGTGACGCCAAAGGGGGAGGACCCTCCGGAGCTCCTCGGGGCGGGCGGAGGCGGCGCCTTCTGTGGCGCCGGGTCACCGGTGCCATCGGGGATCATGAGCTGCGTTCCCGGCTTCAGCGTGTTGGGATCGTGGATCAGGTTGAAGTCGATGATCGTCCCCACGGGCACGCCGTACTTGGCGGCCAGGGCGCCGAGGGTGTCGCCGTCCTTGGTCGTGAGCAGGACTCCGTTGACCGGCGGTATCAGCAGCGGCTGTCCCAGGCTCAACGTGTCGACATCGGACATGTTGTTGGCCCAGCGGACGGTATCGACGGTGAGGCCGAACTGATCGGCGATCCCCGAGACGGTGTCGCCGTCCTGGACCGAGTAGGTCTGGACCGCCCGCTTGGTCGGGGTTACGTTCGACGCTGTCGGCTTGATGATGAAGCCGCGGTCGGGGCTCTCGACGCGCGCTGCCGCAAGCGTCCCCACGATCGGTGCCGTGGTGTGCGCCTTCATGCCCCCGACGGCGAACGTGGGCACCGCGATGGCACTCAGCAATACCAGGGCGTGGGTCAGGTAACGGCTAGCAGCTTGCAGTCGTAAACCCCCGAACAGGTGGAAGTGGTGTGGTTTGTGCCCTTCCTCAGGACCGAGCGACGGTCCGGCCATTGGTTCCCGCCTTGGCCCGACCTCCCCACGCGCTGGCGCGGGTTGCGTTGCAGTATAGGTTCGCCCCGGCGCGGGTGTCAAAGTGGCGCCACGAGCTCGGCTGCCGAGTCGCTGAAGCAGCATCGACCTGTGACCGATTTTTAACGACCTTCCAACGCGCCTGTTCGATGCTGGGCACGAGTGATCTCCGCGCAACCTCCTCGCGTATCTGCTTGAGACAAATGCTTCTCGAAGACACCGCCCGGGCCATCCGTGACGCAGAAGAGCAGCGACGCCGCCGCGTCGCTGCCCAGCGCCGGCTGCGACGCCCCGTCAGCCAGGTCGACCAGATCCTCGCCGAGCTGGAGGAGATCCATCTCAAGGGCGGAATCAAGGTGCCGGCGACGATGATCTTGCGGATCGAGCAGCTGCTGGCGACTCTGCCGCCGGAATGCCGGAGTCAGTTTCCGCTCCGAACCACCATCACCCGGGTGATGGACAACCTCTACGACGTCCAGGACCGGCTGCTGACCATGAAGGACCGCTCACGAGAGCTGCTGCGCGCCCAGGACGTGGAGCTCGACCGTGACGTGGAGCTGGACCGTGACGTGGAGCTGGACCGCGACGACTACCCCGCCGCCTGACAGGTCAGGTCAGGGGTAGATCCCCCGAACCAGGGTCGCCTGGGCGACTTTGTCGACGGCCAGGCTGTAGGCAGCCTGACGCATCGTGATGCCCTGGACCTCAGCGATGCCGTGGACCTTGTCGAACGCCCGCCGCATAAGGTTCTCCAGCCGCAGGTTGATGTCGGACTCCTCCCAGAAGAAAGCCTGGAGGTCCTGCACCCACTCGAAATAGGACACCACGACGCCGCCGGCGTTGGCCAGGATGTCGGGGACCAGCAGGATGCCGCGGTCGCGAAGGACGTTGTCCGCGTCGGGCGTGGTCGGGCCGTTGGCGCCCTCCACCACCACCTTGCATCGCATCTGCGCCGCCACCTCCGGCGTGATCTGGCCTTCCAGGGCTGCCGGCACGACCACCGTGGTGTTGGCGGTGAGGATCTCCTCGCCGGGCGCGTCAGAGCCGCCGGCGAAGCCGAGCACGCCGCCGGACTCGCGGACATGCTCCAGCAGCGCGGGGATGTGCAGACCGTTGGGGTTCCAGATCGCGCCATCGACGTCGCAGATCCCGATCACCTTGCACCCGGCCCGCTCCAGCAGCATCGCCGAGACCGAGCCGACGTTGCCGCAGCCCTGGACCGTGACGGTGGCGTCAGCCGGGGCGATGCCCAGCGTCTTCAAGGCCCGGACGGTGACAGTGGCGACCCCACGCCCGGTCGCCTCGGCGCGACCCTCGGAGCCACCGACGGAGACCGGCTTGCCGGTGATCACCGCGGGCATCGAGAAGCCCTGGTGCATGCTGATCGTGTCCATGAACCAGGCCATCGTCTGAGCCGTGGTTCCGACGTCCGGCGCGGGAATGTCGCTGTGCGGCCCGACCAGCAGTGAGATCTCGGTGGCGAACCTGCGGGTCATCCGTTCCAGCTCGCCCTGGGACAGGCGGCGGGGGTCGCAGATGATGCCGCCCTTGGCGCCGCCGAATGGAATGTGCATCAGCGCCGTCTTCCAGCTCATCCACATGGCCAGCGCCTTGACCTCGTCCAGGTTGACGGCGGGGTGATAGCGCAGGCCGCCCTTGGCCGGGCCCCGCGTGATGTTGTGCTGGACGCGGAAGCCGGTGAAGACGCGCACCGTACCGTTGTCCATCCGCACCGGAAAGTTCACTATCAACTCGCGCTGCGGGACGCGCAGAACCTCGCGCATGGCGTGGTCCAGGCCCATCGCCTCAGCCGCCTCGTCGAACTGCCGCTGGGCGACGTCGAAAGCGCTTAGGGCCATTGCACTCGGGAGGTTAGGCTCTAAGACGCGGGGGGTCAAGCCATAATCGGGTGCGGGGTGATCGACGGCGGGTCGATGGGCCCCGGCAATGGCCTCACGGAGGTGTGCGCATGACGCTGCTCAAGGTCTCGGAGTCGGGCCAGGTGTACGACGCGGACCTTCCCGAGTTCCACATCACCCCTGACCAGGACGGCGGTTTCTACCTCCACGGCAAAGGTCACTGGATCTTCTTCGAGACGTTCGATGAGGCTGAGGAGAGGCGGAAGGAGATCGAGTTCCATCGGGGCGTCTTTTGAATCGCGCCCAGGCCAGTATCACGATTCGGGCCGAGGCGGCGACCTGCTTCGACTACGTTACCGAGCCGGAGAACGTGCCGCGGTTCATGGCCGGGATTGCCCAGTACCAGCCGCAGTCCAGCAACCATCGCGCCAAGGGCGCCCGGTTCGACGGGGTCGCGGATATCGCGGGACGGAAGTTTGAAACCGTGCTCGTGATCGAAGAGTGGGCCGAAGGCAGGCGCATGGCGATCGGATCGGTCGGTGGTCTGAAGCTGCGGTCGACCTGGGATTTCGCCGCCAACGCCGACGGCACCACCGAGGTGACGCTGGTCAACGAGTACGAGCCGCCCGGCGTCTTCAGGCTGATGGGCGGGCTGGTTCGGTCCACCGTCCAGGAGGGTACCGAGCGCTCATTGTCGGACCTCAAGGAGCAGGTCGAGCGAGTTTGACTTTCGCGCGGTGCCGAGCCTATCCTCGCGACTGACGGGACTGTCAGTTTAGGAGGTACCTCGTGGCGACTGTTGACGAAGTGTTTGGTGAAATGGAGTCGCGGCTCGCGGCCGACTCCTCGAAAGTGGCGGGAATGAACGCGACGTACCAGTTCGACCTGACCGGCGACGGCGGCGGCGAGAAGTGGGTCAAGCTGGCCGATGGCGGCAGCGAGTTCGGTAGCGGCCAGTCTGAGAACCCCAACATCACCATCACCATGGCCGCCTCTGACTTCCTCGACCTCGTCGATGGAAAGCTCGACGGCACCATGGCCTTTATGAGCGGCAAGCTCAAGGTCAAGGGCGACATGGGGCTGGCGATGAAGCTCCAGAACGTTCTTCGGTAAAGCGATAGCAGTCGACAGCTCCTTGATCGGGGAGTCGGCGGACCCGATCACAACCACCATCGACGCCGCCTCCGTGTTCACCTACGTTCAGGCGGTGGGGGAGACAAACCCGGCATATCCGCAGTCGCCCAACGACGCCGACGGCAAGGTCGCGCCGCCGACCTTTGCCGCTGTCTACGCACTGGGCGCCGGGTCCGGCAGTCTCGCGCGCCTGGGCGTCAGCCCCAGCCGCCTGATCCATGGCGAGCAGCAGTTCACTTGGAGGCGGGCGCTCAAAGTCGGGGAGACGGTCACTGCCCAGGGGACCATCGCTGACGTGTACAGCAAGCGGAGCCTGAACTTCGTGGTCGCCGAAGCGGTTGTCAAAGACGAGTCCGGCGAGGAGGTGGGCCGCTCTCGGGCCACCATCCTGGTGCTGCCCGAGCCCAACAACGGAGGCGAAGCGTGACCTCGACCACCGGTTTGGTCGTCGGCGAGGAGGTCTTCAGTCTCAGCCACGAGATAACCCGCGAGGGGATCAAGGCCTACGCCGACGCCAGTGGGGACCAGAACCCGATCCACCAGGACGAAGAGGTCGCCAAGGCGATGGGGCTGCCCGGGATTATCGCCCACGGGATGCTCAGCTTCGGCCTCCTCTCTCGCGCCACCACCGACTGGCTCCAGGACCCGTCCCGGCTGCGGCGGCTGAACGTACGTTTCTCGACCATGGTCAGGCCCGGCGACATGGTGACCTGCAAAGGTACAGTTGCCAGCGTCGACGAGGCCGGCGCCAGCGCGATGCTCAACGTCTGGGTCGAGAACCAGCGCGGCGAACGCGTCCTCAGCCACGGCGAGGCGGAGATCGCCCTCTAGACCCTGGTCGGAAGCACCGCCACGCGGACGTGTCTCCGTGAACCTGTCAGCAAGCCGAAGCGAATCAATTGCGGAGCCACCGGCGACGCGAATCAATAGGGAGATGGAATGTCTTTTTGTGACCTGACCGGAAAGGTGGCGCTCGTCACCGGCGGATCCCGCGGCCTGGGCCGGCAGGACTGCCTCACCCTCGCCAGCCTGGGCGCCGATGTCGTCGTGACCGACATCCTGGTCGAGTCGGACCCCGACCTCGAGTCGACGGCGCAGGCGTCGATGTCGGCGCTGGCCAACTTCATGCAGCAGTCCGGCGCCGTGTATTCCGAGAAGACCAGCGCCGAGATCCGCGAGATGGGACGCAAGTCGGCCGCCATCAAGATGGACGTCACCAACCGCGAGCAGGTCCACGAGGTGGTCGAGAACGTGGTCAAGGAGTTCGGCAAGATCGACATCCTGATCAACAACGCCGCCACCCTCGACCACGTCGCTCCGCTGGAGCGACAGATGGACGAGCTCTGGGACCGCGACCTCAAGGTCAACCTGACCGGCTCTTACAACGTCACCAAGGCGGTGTTCCCCCACATGAAGGAGAACAAGTGGGGGCGGATCATCTTCATGGCGTCGGTGGCGGGCACGCTGGGTGGCTTCGGCCAGGCGAGCTACTCGGCGACCAAGTCGTCGATGGTCGGCCTGGGCAAGACGGTCGCGCTTGAAGGCGGCCGCTATGGCATCACGTCGAACATCATCGCGCCGGGCGTCATCGGCACCGAAGCCTTCCAGATGGGCAACCCCGAGATGAACGAGCGCATCGTCAAGCGCACCGTGTTCCGCGAGCCGGGCAAGCCGGAGGACATCTCCAACACCATCGCCTTCCTGTGCTCCGAGGAGTCGCGCTACATCACCGGCCAGGTGGTCCACGTAGCCGGTGGCGTCGACCTCTTCACGTTCTAACGGCGACCGCGGCCGCCGAGGAGAAATGACATGACCGAGCAGGCAACCGAGACCGTCGTCACCGCTTCCAAGGCCGGCCGCGTCGGCACCATCACGCTGGCCCGCAAGGGCAACAACTCCATCGCGGGCGACCTCGGCCGCGACCTGGTCAAGGCGCTTGAGGAGCTCGAGGCCGACCCCGAAGTCCGCGTCATCGTGATTCGCAGCGCCTACGAGAAGTACTTCTCGGTGGGCGCCGACCTCACCGAGCTGGGCAGCGCCGACCGCTCCGACCGGGCGGCGATGGAGAAGGGGCTGCGAGACACTGTGGGCTACGTCCAGCAGTGCTTCACCCGCCTGGAACAGTCGCCCAAGGTGGTGATCGCCGCGATCAACGGCCACGCTCTGGGAGGTGGGTGCGAGCTGGCGCTGGCTTGCGACTACCGGATCATGGTCGACGACGGCAGGGCCACCATCGGCCAGACTGAGGTCAACCTCGGCATCATCCCCGGCGCCGGCGGCACCCAACGGTTGCCGCGGCTGATCAACCCCGGCATCGCGCTGGAGATGATGCTGGAGGGCACCCGCATCAACGCCAAGGATGCCCTCCGTATCGGGTTGGTACACGAGGCACCGACGCCCGAGGACTTCGAGTCGTGCGTTTCGGCCAAGGCCGAGAAGCTGGCGGCCGGCGCGCCGCTGGCCCAGGCGCTGATCAAGAAGGCGGTCCACGAGGGTGTTGGGATGGAGAAGATCGAGGACGCCCTCGAGCTCGAGATGAAGGCATTCGTTGACGCCGCGCTCTCAGAGGACGCCGTCGTCGGCGTGCTCAGCTTCCTCAGCAAGCAGACACCGGAGTTCACCGGCAAGTAATCGATGGCCGACCTGGACGCGGCCTATCTCGCAACCTACGAGCACATCGTCGCGATCCTGCGCGAGCTGACGCCCGAGCAGCTCGAGACCAAGGTGCCGTTCTCACCCGAGTGGTCGGTGAAAGACGTCGCCGCCCACATGGCCTCGGAGCCCCACGCGCTGGTCGGCGATGGGATCCCAGGCGGCTTGTTCCTTCTCGAGGAGAAGGACCGCGATGAGCGGTCGGCTGCGATCAACGCCTTCAACGACGAGCAGCTGGAGCTGCGCCGGACGATGTCGCTCGAGGAGATCCTCGACGACTGGGCAGCGGACGTGCCCGTGATGACGGCCACCCTCCGTGGCGAGCGGCCCTTCCCGATGCCGTACCCGGGGCAGGACTACGTCGCCGTCGTCGACCTGGCGATGCACGCCCAGGATATCCGCAATCTCGTCGGCCGCCCCGGAGATCGCGAGTCAGCCGGCGTGGCGGTGGCGTTGCCGACGTTCGGCTTTGTTCTCGGCCAGCGCATCACCGAGGTCGGTTTGCCGGCGCTGGAGCTGCGCTACAACGGCAAGAGCCGTGTCTTCGGCGAAGGCGATCCCGGCGCGACCATCACAGGCGATCGCTACGAGCTGACCCGAGCGCTCGCCAACCGGCGCAGCACGGCGCAGATCCGCGCATATGAGTGGATCGGCGACCCGGAGCCATACCTCCCCATCATCCCCGCCTACCACGCCCGGGACGACGACATCGTCGAATAGCCCGCCCCCGCCAGCCGGCTCTGCCGGGCGTCGCCATAATGTCGCGGTGAGCTGGGAGCCCGAGTTGGAGGAGCTTCGCCGTCGCCAGGAGATGGCGCGGGCGATGGGCGGCGAGGAGAAGGTCAGACGCCAGCATGACGCCGGCCGGCTGACCGTCCGCGAGCGGATCGACGCGCTGCTCGACCCTGGCACGTTCCACGAGGTCGGCCAGCTCACCGGCCAGGCCCAGTACGACGGGACCGAGCTGAAGTCGGTGCTGCCGACCAACTTCGTGATGGGCCGCGGCCGCATCGACGGCCGGCCCGTGGTGGTGGGTGGTGACGACTTCACCGTCCGCGGCGGCGCCGCCGACGCCTCCATCTTCCAGAAGCAGGTCTACGCCGAGCAGATGGCGAATGAGCTCCGGATCCCCGTCGTTCGTCTCATCGACGGCACCGGCGGAGGAGGCTCGGTGAAATCGCTGGAGTCGATGGGGCGGACCTACGTGCCATTCAACCCGGGATGGGACGTGATCGTGGACAACCTGGCGACCGTCCCCGTCGTCAGCCTGGCCCTGGGACCCGTCGCCGGGCTGGGCGCGGCGCGGGTGGTCACCAGTCACTACTCGGTGATGGTCAAGGGTGTCTCGCAGGTCTTCGTGGCGGGGCCGCCCGTCGTTGCCCGGCTCGGTGAGACCGTCGACAAAGAGGGCCTCGGCGGGAGCGCGATCCATGCCCGCAACGGCGTAGTCGACGACGAGGTCGAATCTGAGGCGGCGGCCTTCGAGCGTGCCCGCCAGTTCCTCAGCTACCTTCCGGGCTCGGTCGACGCGCTCGCCGAACGCGGCGAACCGGCCGCCGACCCGGAGCGGCGCGACGAGTGGCTCGTCGAGGCCATCCCGCACGACCGGCGCAAGCCTTACGACGCCAGGCGCATCGTCGCCGCCGTCGTGGATGAGGGCAGCTTCCTCGAGATCGGTGCTCTGTATGGCCGCTCCGCCGTGACCGGGTTGGCCCGTCTCGACGGCTGGCCGGTCGCCGTCCTCGCCGGCGACCCGATGCACTACGGCGCCGGCTGGACCGCCGAAGCCTCCCAAAAGGTCACTCGATTCGTGGACCTGGCGGACACCTTCCACCTCCCGGTGGTGCACCTGGTCGACCAGCCCGGCTTTGTGATCGGCGCCGCCGCCGAGAGGGCCGCGACCATCCGCCACGGCGCGCGCGCCCTCGCAGCGATCTACCAGGCCACCACCCCCTGGTGCTCGGTGATCCTGCGCAAGGTGTTCGGCGTCGCCGGCGCAGCTCATCGCAACCATTCGCGTTTCTCGATCCGCTACGCCTGGCCCTCAGGCGACTGGGGATCGCTGCCGATGGAGGGCGGCATCGAAGCCGCCTTCAAGGCCGACCTCGAAGCGGCCGGGGACCCCGAGGCGTTGCTGGCCGAGATTCGCGCCGCCCTCGACGCCTTCCGGTCGCCCTACAAGACGGCGGAGGCGTTCCTGGTCGAGGAGATCATCGACCCCCGCGACACGCGGCGGCTGCTCTGTGAGTTCGCCAACCTCGCAGCGCCACTCCGACATCCCGGCCGTATCGCGCGGGGGATCCGGCCGTAGCGTTCCGGAGAGATGGTGCTGGTGACGTCATCGTCGGCTGTGCGGGTCAGCGACCACGGTCATCCGACGATCCGGAAAGACGACATGAGAGAGCCGATCTCGTCAGTTGGAGCGACCAGGAAATAGAGCCTGGTATTTCCCGACATGAACGCCAGGACTGTCAGGTTGAGTCCCTTGCCTGAGTAAGTCGCCCGCAAAGCTGGCACACCGCGATAGGTCGTTTGTTTTGGTTGGCTCTTGATCGCGAGGCCGGAGCCAATGCTGAAGCTTTGTAGCGCGGACGAGAGCGCGAGTTGGAATTGGTCAGCCGGCAGCGCTGGCTGAATGTCTTCCTCACCGACCTCCGCCGGACCCGACGACCCACGAGAAACGGCAGCATGGATCTCGAACTGGTAATTGGCGAATGTTGCCGGCACCGATCCTTCGGTCGGGGTAGTCGGGAACAAAGCCGAGAAATGTGCTGAGGTTGCGGTATAGGAGACCAGGTATCGCTGGGGTGTTGGCTCCGGAGTCGGATGTGACGCTGTTGACGAGCTTCCACAGCCCACAATCGCAATCGCTGTTAACACCAATGTGGTCCACCGACCGATCGCCCCCCAAGTCTGCATACGCGGACTATGCCCTAGTTCCGGGAAGACGCGTGCACCCTGGCCTGCGCGAGATGACCGCTGGCCGCCGCACCGATGGGACTACTCGGCGATCTCCTCGTCGGGTTCCGCCGGCGCCGCATACCGCACCGCCTCCGCGGCGGCGTGGACGTCGCCCGGCCGTTCGCCCGCCAGCCGGATGATCAGATGACCTCGGTCGGGTTGCGGGTACGAGCCCACAGACACGCCAGGGAACTCGCGCTCGATCCGGTTGAGCAGGTCCCAGAACTCCGCCTCCACGGCGCGGCTGAAATGGACCTCCTCGGTGACGTGCCCGGTGCCGGCGGCGAGGTATTTCGGCGCGATCTCGTCGTCGAAGAGCGTTTTCAGCTCGCGCGGCACGCCGGGCAGCACGAACAGGTGGCGAGCGTCGTCGCCCTCGCCGCCGAGGACGAACTCCAGCCCGGGCGCCATGCCGATCGCGTTGTCGAGGATGGTCGCCCCCTCCGGGACCTCGGCCATCCGACGGTTGGCCTCTTTCATCTCCGGGCTCTTGATGCGCCCAATGTCGTGGAGCCAGTCGAGGCGGACCTGGATGTGGGCGGCCGCCTCGGGGTCAAGGCGCAGCGGCCGCTCGAGCGCCACCGCCAGGGCCGCCAGGGTGCGGTCGTCCGGCGTCGGCCCCAGCCCGCCGCAGAGGAAGAGGCAGGTCGGCTCGAGCGCCATCTCGCCACGGACCGCGGCCACGATCTCGTCCTGGACGTCCGACACGATATGCACCCGGCGCACCGGAAAACCCAGCGCGTAGAGCCGCTGCGCCAGCCAGTTGGTGTTGCTGTCCAGGGTGTGACCCCTGAGCAGCTCATCGCCGACGGCGATGACAACCGAATGCTTTGGGGAGCCGCTGGATGCCATCCGGTGAGCTTATCCGGCTCTAACAGGTCTCTCAGGGGCCCTGTGGCATAATTTCGCGCTCATGATCGACGTCGAATCCCTGACCAAGGACTACGCCGGCCGGCTAGCCCTCAGAGACGTCAGTTTCTCCGTCGAAAAAGGCGAGATCCTGGGGTTCCTCGGCCCCAACGGGGCCGGCAAGACGACCACCATGCGGATCCTCACCGGCTACCTGCCGCCGACCAGCGGGACGGCCAGCATCGCTGGTTTCGACGTCGGCACGCAGTCGCTCGAGGCCCGCCGCCATATCGGCTACCTGCCCGAATCGGTGCCGCTCTACAAGGAGCTGACGGTCTACGACTACCTCGACTTTGTCGCCCGCCTGCGCGGCATCACCAGCGAGGCCCGCGAGGCGAAGATCGGCCTGGCGATGGAGAAGGCCAACGTCACAGACGTCGCCGATCGCATCATCGGCAAACTGTCGAAAGGCTACCGGCAGCGCGTCGGCATCGCCCAGGCGGTGATCCACGAGCCCGACGTGATGATCCTCGACGAGCCAACCGAGGGCCTTGACCCGCGCCAGCGCAGCCAGACCCGGACGCTGATCCGGGAGCTCGGCAAGGAGCACACCGTCATTCTCTCGACCCACATCCTGCCCGAGGTCGAGGCCACCTGCGACCGGGTCCTGATCATCAACGAGGGCGCGATCGTGGCCTCCGACACCCCCGAGGGCCTGACCGGCAAGATGCGCCGCGGGCAGCAGCTGGAGGCGCTCGTCGGTGCCGAAGAGGACCACATCAGGCTGGCGCTGCAGAGCCTTCCCGGCGTCATCAGCGTGCGCACTGAGGTGATGCCCGAGAACCGGCGGCGGGTGCTGATCGAGGGCGATCCCGACGTCGAGCTGCGCCACCGCATCTCCCGGGCGCTGGTGACGGCGGACATCGACCTCTACGAGCTCCGCGCCGAAGCAGTCAGCCTGGAGGACATCTTCCTGCGGCTGACCCGTAGCGACACCGATATCCAGCGCGAAGAGGGCCCTGGGTCCAAAGCCCCCGCCCAGGTCGAAGCGACCACCCCGGCCGGTTCCGAGCCCAGAGCCGAGCCCAGAGCCGAGTCCGATGCCGAGCCTGACCGGTCGGATGACGAGCCATCGCCGTCGCCCCCAGAGAGCGAAGAGGAATGAGCAACATCCTGACGATCGCCCGCAAGGAGCTGAAGGTCTACTTCGTCTCGCCGCTGTTCTACGTCGTAACAGCGCTCTTCGTGCTGGCTTACGGGTTCTTCTTCGCGATCAACACGATCAGCAGCCAGCAGGCCAGCCTCAGCACCACCTTCAACATCGTCGTCTTCGTGATGGTGCTGCTGGCTCCGCTGCTTACGATGCGGCTGATCTCACAGGAGAAACAGCAGGGGACCATCGAGCTGCTGCTGACCAACCCGGTGCGCGACATCGAGCTGGTGCTGGGCAAATACCTCGCCGCCATGGCGATGCTGCTGACGCTGCTGGCCACCACCCTGATCTCACTGGTGATACTGCTGCTGACAGCCGTCGACAAGCAGTCGTTCCTCTTCCTCAAGCTCGGACAGCTGGACTGGGGGCCGATCCTCACCGGCTACCTGGGCAACATCCTGGTGCTCGGCGGGTTCATGGCGGTCGGCCTGTTCGCGTCGACGCTGACGCAGAACCAGATCGTCGCTGCGGTGGTGAGCATCGTTTTCCTGCTGCTGCTGCTGATCATTCCCAGCGCCTCGTCGCTCTTCCAACCGCCAGCGAGTGACTTCCTCAGCTACCTCAGCCCCCGAGATCACATCGCCGCCTTTGGCAGCGGCACGCTGGCGGTCCCCGACCTGCTCTACGGGCTGACCATGGTCGGGGTGCCGCTGTACCTGTCTGTGGTCGCGCTCGGCGCGCGCAAGTGGCATTGAGCGACCCCAAGCCGAGCGGGAGCGCGGCGGCGCGCTGGGCGGCGCGGGTGATCCTGGCCGTCGCCGGGATCGCGCTGGCGATCGGCATCGGCCTGATCATCCTCTTCGGCTTCACCGGCGCCGGCCCCGGTTTCGTGGTCCTGGGGCTGATCCTGCTGGTGATCTTCGGCTTCCTGGAGCCGGAATCATTGCGCGCCTTCCTCGGTCAGGGCGAGCTCCAGGCTGGCACCAGGGCGATCGCCCAGGCGGTGCTGGTGGTGGCGGCGGTGGTGCTGCTCAACATGGTCGTCCGGGACCGCCTATCCGACGCCAAGCTGGACGTCACCAAGGGCAAGGTCAACACGCTGGCGCCGCAGACCATCTCAGTCCTCAAATCGCTCGACTCCCAGGTCCAGGTCACGGTCTGGTACGGCCAGCAGGCGAGCGAGATGGACACCGCCTACAACCTGCTGACGCAGTACCACAACATCAACTCGTTCCTGGTGGTGCAGCGCTACAGCGTGCTCGACCGTCCCCAGCTGGCACAGCAGCAGAAGGTGACCAGCGCCGACTCGGTCGTCTTCACGTACAAGACAAGGGCGCCGCAGGTGACCACCGGCACCACCGAGCAGGACTTCACCACGGCGCTGCTGAGGCTGTCCACCGGAAGATCGCCCAAGGTCTACTTCCTCACCGGGCATGGCGAGGGCGACATCAACAATCCCTCCCAGTCGGGCACCAGTTTCACGTCGCTCAAGGGCCTCCTCGACAAGCAGGGCATCACCTCGGCCAGCTTGAGCCTTGCCACCGGGTCCGGCGGCGTCCTCACCAGCCCCGGGGCGGCGGCCCCGGCGGCCACCGCGTCGCCGGCCGCAGCTGCCTCGGCGTCGCCCGCTCCGGTCCCTTCGGGCAGCCCCGGGGGCGCGCTCCAGGTCTCCAGCGTGCCGTCGGATGCGGACGAGGTGGTCATCCTCGATCCGACGGCGGCGCTGGGCCCCGGGGAGCTGTCCGCCCTCAAGGATTACCTCGGCAAAGGTGGACACCTGCTGGTGAGCAGCCAGCCTTTCGGCAAGAGCAACGTCAACCAGCTGCTCTCCTCCTACGGGATCAGCTTCGGCAGCGGCATCGTCCTCGACCAGCAGCTCCACTACTCGCAGTCCTCCGCCGCCGAGGTCCTGTTGATCCAGTCCTTCGGGCAGAGCACCGTAACCCGCGGCCTGGACACCCTTCCGGTGCTGCTGCTGGGGGTGGCCCCGGTCGAGGGCTCGGCCCACGCGGGCTACACCCTTACACCCCTGATATCCAGCGCCGGCGACGCCTGTGAGCGGACCGACATCACCATCACGGCCGGCACCTGCCAGGCCGCCGACAAGAAGGGGCCGTTCACGCTGGCGGCGACTGTAGAGCAGACTTCGGCTCCGTCAGGATCGCGGCCGGCGAGGGTGGTGGCGTTTGGCGGCGCCAGCTTCGCCAACGACCTGGTCGCCAGCCAGACCAATCCGCCGCCGGGCAACATGCAGCTGATGGTCAACGCCGTCAACTGGCTGGCGGGGCAGGACAAGGTCATCAACATCCCCCCCAAGACGGCAAACCCCACCGCCGTTTTCCTCACCGACGCCCAGCGGCAGCTGGTCCTGATCGGGTATCCCTTCCTGCTGCCGCTGCTGGTCGCGGCGCTCGGAGTCACCGTGTATTTCCGCAGGCGCCAGTGAGGACGATCTCGCAGCAAAGATGAGCAGCCGCGGCTTCTATATCGCGGCCGCCGTCTTCCTGGCCGCCTTCTTCGCCTACTACGTCTTCGACCTGCACCGCCCGGCTCCCGCGTCCAAAGGCACGCCCCAGGCCTCGCCGGTGATCAACCTCGACGCGACCACCGTCAGCCAGTTCGAGGTCAAGGCCGGCGGCAAGACCCTAACCGTGCTTCGCAACGGCTCTGAGTGGCGCTACTCCGTGTGCGCCGACGCCGCCGCAGCCGCGGCGTGCCCGACTTCGGTGGCCGACACCACTCGCGCCGTAACTTTGCTGCAATCCATCCTCCAGCTGCGGCCGGTGAAGACGATCTTCGGCGCACCTGATGGGCTGCCTGCGTACGGCCTCGACAAGGCCACCGCCGGGGAGGTCGACGTGCAGACCCCCAGCGGTCGCAGCGTTTCGCTGCTTGTGGGCGCGACGGCACCGGACAACAGCAACATCTATGTCCGGCTGTCGGGTTCAAACGACATCCAGGCCGTCCCCGCGGCGACCGTACAGACCGAGATCATCGGCGCCATCCAGGGTCCGCCGGCCCCGGTTCCGACTCCTTCCGCCGGAGCCTCGGCCGCGCCCAGCCCGAGTCCCAGCTGAGGCTCCGGCACTTGATGCACGGGCGCGCCGTTGGAACGCCTGTTTTGAGTTTGGGAAGTGGCACCGGCCCCAGCTTTGCTGGTAAACTCCCGGCCGGTCGGCCCGCTGGGGACCCGGCTGCCGTAATCGTCGTTTGTCGGTGCCCGCGCGTCGTGCCACCGGCCACGCAAGGGAGATTGGATGACGCTTGAGCTCAGCCTGGTAGTCGTTGCCGCGCTACTGGCGATTGCCTACGGCGCCTACCTCGCCTACTCGATCCTCAGCCAGAGCGCGGGCAACGAGCGGATGCGGGAGATCGCGGGCTACATCCAGGAGGGCGCCCAGGCCTACCTCAACCGGCAGTACACCATCATCGGTGCCGTCGGGGTGGTCATCTTCGTCGTCCTCTTCGTGACCCTGGGCTACCGCACCGGGCTGCTCTTCGTCGTTGGCGCCGCGTGCTCGGCGGCGGCCGGCTACGTGGGCATGAACGTCAGCGTCAGGGCGAACGTTCGCACCGCTGAGGCCGCTCGCGGCGGGCTCGCCGATGCCCTTTCGATGGCGTTCCGGGGAGGCGCCGTCACGGGGCTGTTCGTCGTCGGCCTGGGGCTGCTGGGCGTGACCCTCAGCTATGTCGTATTCAAGGACCCCAGGGCGCTGGTTGGCCTTGGCTTCGGCGCCTCGCTGGTGTCGGTGTTCGCCCGGCTCGGCGGTGGCATCTACACCAAGGCGGCCGACGTCGGCGCCGACCTGGTCGGCAAGGTCGAAGCCGGCATCCCCGAGGACGACCCCCGCAACCCGGCCGTGATCGCGGACAACGTCGGCGACAACGTCGGCGACTGCGCCGGCATGGCCGCCGACCTCTTCGAGACCTACGCCGTCACGTCGGTGGCGGCGATGCTGCTAGGCGCGCTTGTCTTCCCCGGAAAGATGGAATTCGTGATCTACCCGCTGCTGCTCGGCGGCGTCTCCATCATCGCCTCGATCATCGGCAGCTTCTTCGTCCGGCTGGGCAAGAGCGGCAACATCATGAACGCGCTCTACAAGGGCCTCTGGGTGGCGGCGGGCCTGGCCCTGGTCGGCTTCTACGCCGTCACCTCCCAGTACATGGGCAAGGTCGGCGGGGTGGACACCAACAAGCTCTTCCTGGCGGCGCTGATCGGGATCGCGATCACGGTGGCGCTGGTCTACATCACCGACTACTACACCAGCGCCGAGTTCACCCCGGTCAAGCGCATCGCCGAGGCCAGCACCACCGGCCACGCGACCAACATCATCGCCGGCCTGGCCGTGGGGATGCAGGCGACGGCGCTGCCGGTGGCGGTGATCGCGCTGGGCATCATCCTCGCGGCGGGGCTTGGCGGCGGGGGAGGGCAGTCCCTCTACTACATCGCGGTGGCGGCGATGGCGATGCTGTCGATGACCGGCATCATCGTGGCGATCGACTCCTACGGCCCCATCACCGACAACGCCGGTGGCATCGCCGAGATGGCGGGCCTGCCGGAGTCCGTCCGCGAGGTCACCGACCCTCTCGACTCCGTTGGCAACACCACCAAGGCCGTGACCAAGGGCTACGCCATCGGCTCGGCGGGCCTGGCGGCGCTCGTGCTCTTCGGCTCCTACACCCAGGAGCTGAACAACGCCCTCAACCTCGACGCCGCCCATTCCTTCCGCTTCGACCTTTCTGACCCGCAGGTGATCGTCGGGCTCTTCATCGGCGGCATCCTGCCGGTGCTGTTCGCCTCCTTCTGCATGCTCGCCGTCGGCCGTGCCGCCGGAGGCGTGGTCGAGGAGGTGCGCCGTCAGTTCAAGGAGCACCCCGGGATCATGGAGGGCACAGAGACGCCCGAGTACGGCCACGCGGTGGCGCTGGTGACGGCGGCGGCGCAGCGGGAGATGATCATCCCCGGGCTGATCCCGGTGGCGGCGCCGATCCTGGTCGGCTTCATCCTGGGCCCGCGGGCGCTGGGTGGCATGCTCGTCGGCGCCATCGTGGTCGGAGTCTTCGTCGCCATCCAGATGACCAGCGGTGGCGGCGCCTGGGACAACGCCAAGAAGTACATCGAGGACGGCCACTTCGGCGGCAAGGGTACCGACGCCCACGCGGCCTCGGTGACCGGCGACACCGTTGGCGATCCCTACAAGGACACCGCCGGGCCCGCGATCAACCCCATGATCAAGGTGATCAACATCATCTCCATCCTGATCGCCTCATCGGTCGCCGCCCACTCGCTCTTCTTCCACTGAGTTAGCAGCGGTCAGGCACCGGCCGGCGAGGCCGGCGTCAGGAGAGGGTCGAGACGCCCCCTGAGACCGGGATGATCGCGCCCGTCACGTAGGCGCCCGCCCGCGAGGAGAGGTAGATCACCGTCCCGGCGATGTCCTCTTCGGTGCCGGCGCGGACCATCGGGATCCGGTCGATGATCGCCTCGCGCATCTCCGGCGTCTCGAACATGAACTTGGTCATCTTGCTGGGGAAGAGCCCGGGGGCGATGGCGTTGACGGTAATGTGCTCGGCCACCAGGCGGCGCGCCAGGTGGCGCGTGAGCATGTGGACGCCGGCTTTGCTGGCCGAGTAGGCGAAGCTCTCCAGCACCGGCACCGACAATCCGTCGACCGAGCCGATGTTGATCACCCGAGACGGGTCCTCCGCGGTGGCGCCGGCGCGCAGCAGCGGCAGCAGCAGCTGGGTGGTGAAGAAGACGCCCTTGACATTTGTGTCGAGGACCTTGTCGAAGCCCTCCTCGGAATACTCCTCGATGGGCTCGCCCCAGCTGGCGCCGGCGTTGTTGACGAGGATGTCGACGCGCTGCTCGTGTTTGGCGACGCCGTCCCGGAGCACCTCGGACCCGTGGCGGCTGGAAAGGTCCGCGGGGACCGACACGCACTTGCCGAACTGGCTCAAGTCGGCGGCGGTCGCGTCGCAGGCCTCGGCCTTGCGCGCCGAGATGTACACCGTCGCGCCCGCCTGGAGCAGGCCGCGGGCCACCATCTCGCCGATGCCGCGGGAACCGCCGGTCACCACCGCCACCTTGCCGTCGACTGAGAACAGGTCGCTCACCGCCGACATGGTAGCGGAGTCGGGCGGGTGGCTACGGGTGCGGGATGATCGAGGGCAGCGGCAGCGGTTGCGAGCTGGGACTGGGCTGGGGCGCGGGCCCGCCGCCGCTACCACCGCCGCTGCCGCCTCCACTACCGCCTCCGCCCGCCTGGCGGGCGGGGGCTGCCGGCGCCGGTGGGGGCGGGTCGACGAAGCGCTCGGCGACCACGATCGTCTTGGGACCGCTGGGCGCCCAGTCGTTGCAGGTCTGCAGCGTCAACCGCTCATCGCTGGTCTGCTGCAGTGGGGTGGTGTCGTTGCCGGGATGGTGGGTGTCAACCGACACCGCCTGGTAGCGGATCACGTTATTGGCGGAGGTGTAGACGTAGACCGCGTCGCAGACATGCATGTAGTGGAGCGGCCAGAAGAGCCCGGGGGCCGAGCCCGCCGGCTGGCCGTGGGCGTGGGCGTAGACATAGCTGTTGCCGGTCTGCCCGGGCTGCGAAAGGCCCGGATAGAGCCACGCCACCCAGTCGTTGTCGGGCGGCGTGCCGCCGTCGCCAGGGTGGATCTCAACGTTGATGCCGACGTGGGGGATGACCACCCGCGGGTAGTAGGAGGCGTTGAGCGGGCCGGGGACCGGGATCGCGCCGCAGCCGGGCGCGTGGTACGCCGGCCCGCTCGAGACCCAACCGACTGGCGCCGCGAGGGCGGTATCGGCGGATGGTGAAGCGTCAGGGCTCGGGCTCGGGCTGGCGTCGGGGCTGGCCTGCACCTGCTGCGCCGCCTGCACCCGGCCGGTGGGCGCGCTGGGGCTGAAGCTGGCGGCCACGATCGAGACGGCCAGCAGCAAGGGCAGAGCGACCTGCGTGGCCCGCGCACCCCTCGACTGGCCCTTCCAGGCCAGCCACACGATATATAGCCACCACCGAACCGAGTCCATAGGTTTGGAGCACCCCCGCTCTGCGAACCTTTCTCAGGAAGCCGAATCCTTCCCCGCCAATAGGGTACTAGTTGGCGCCCCCGGACGCCAGGCCTGATCTGAAGTTCGCCAGCCGCTAGCCGGCGTGGTGCGGCAGCGGTTGGTCGCCCAGAGACACGGTCGCGGGCCGCGAAGCCTCCTCACCCCACGGCTGCCGGTTGAGCAGGTCGCGAACCTGCACCTCGCCGGCCTCGAGCCGGCCGGAGCTGGCGTCGGCGATGCGGTAACTCAAGGTCGACTTCCCGAAGGGCTGCGATTCGACGAAGATGCAGCGCAGCTCGCCCTCGTCAAAGCCGCACTGGGCCTGGATCTCGCCCAGCAGCTGCTCGTTGTGGAGGTGGCCCTCGCCGAAGTTCCAGCCCAGGACCAGGCCGGCGACCACCTCGCCATCCACCCACTGGTAGTCCTCGAATCGATCCACCGCCCTGGGCACCAGCTCGGACAGCGCCCGGCCGTGCAGGTGCATCAGGCGGAAGCCCATCACCTTGCCCACGATCGCGACCCCGGTCGCCCTGTCGTAGAGGCGATCGAGCTGGTCGTAGACCCACGGCGAGGTCATCTTCATGCGGGCCAGCTTGATGTGGCTCTCGCCGCGGAAGAGCCAGATGCTGTAGGCCCAGTTGCCAGCGTAGTAGCGCATCGCCATCAGGAACGGCACCCGCGACGGCACCAGGTTGCCGAGCAGCGGCACCGCCAGCAGCATCACCGCCAGGAACAGAGCCACCGGTGGCCTCATGTCAAAGACACTGACCGTCGCGTTCTGCCAGAAGAGGAAGAAGGCGCCGTAGACCATGATCACGTTCCACTCCAGCGGCACCCCCATCGGGACGTTGCTGGTGATGTAGGTGTGCAGGCCCAACATCAGGATCATCCCCACCAGCGTGACGGTGCCGCCGCGACCAGTCAGCAAAACGATCGGGATCGAGAACTCCAGCAGGATCCCGGCGTGGGCGATCGATGCCAATCGCGACGGTCTCAGGTCGTCGGGATAGCGCTGGTACATCAGCTTTCGCAGCCAGGCGAAGCGGGTGAACGGGCTGTTGCTGGTCATCACGCAGACCACCGCGGGGAAGTGGTGGTTGAGCTTGGAGAACCCGGCCCAGAACCAGAGCGCGGCCCAGACCGCCTTGGCCCCGGGGATGAAGTTGGAGGCCAGCACGAAGACCACCAGCGTGGTCCAGTAGTGCTCGCCACGGGCGATCAGAAAAAGGGTCTTGTCGGTCAGCCCGAGGATTACCAGCAGCACCGCGATCGCCACCATCGCCGGCTGGGTGGGCGCCGGCGACACCAGCGCGATCACCAGCAGGAGGTTGTTGCCGGCGTAGAGGGCCACGTCCAGCCAGGTGCGCCGGAAGCCGCCGATGACCGGCGCGCCGGGCAAGGCCGGCAGCTTGGTGGTGCCGGGCCGCAGGAAGTAGAGGGCACCGCCGAGCGGTGGGAAGTAGCGGCCGGTCAGCGGTCCGCTGCCGCATCCGAGGCCGACACCTTCGAAAAGCATGCTCCAGAGGATTGCCTTCTGGAAGGCCACCGGCGTAAGCCACCAGGTGGAGATCGAGTTGAGGCGGCCCGCGCCGGGAGTGAAGCTGCAGAAGAACACCCAGCCGCCGATGTACAGGCCGATCTTGATCGCGTACACCAGGTAGACCGCCAGCGGCGTGCCGTAGCCCTGCAGCGCCCAGGCGCGACAGACCATTCTGGCCTTCTCCGCAAACGGCGCCTGGGCCCACTCCAGCGGGTCGTACGGCGGCAGGATCGGGTTGATGATCCCCAAATGTCCTCGTGGCCTCCGCGTCAGAACTCAGCGCTGATTAACGCACAGACACCGGCGCTCCGGGGTCCAGCAGACATCGCTGCGCGGCGGCGATACCCTCTCAGTGATGGACGAGTGGCAGCTCGAGATGCAGGAGATCGAGCGCAACATCTCGGCGCTGCGCGCTCGCGACGGCGACCCGGTCGTCATCGATGAGCTGGAGGCCGAGTTGAGGATCCTGAAATCCCTGTACCTGACCGCCGGCGACGTCTTCGACGCCGGCCTCGATGACTCCCGGCTGAGGCTCGATTTCGAGCAGCTCGGCCTTGGAACATGGACGTTCCAGAACGTCTACACCTTCGTCTACGAGCGGGCGCTGGAGATCGAAACCGGGCGGCGCGAGCTGTCCTCTTTGGTGCCGGAGCAGGATTACCCCGACATGATCCGCCGCCTGGCCGGTTGACTCCCTTCGAGTTCTCACCGCTGGACCCGGGCGCCCAGCCCCGCACCGACGGGCGGCTCGATGTCTCCCGCATCGACGGCGCCGGCGTGCCCAACGGCACCCTCGAGGTGCAGTTGGGGCCGCGCCGGATCGGCGGCGGCTACCTTCGCGTCTTCGTCGACCAGGGCGGCGCGCGGGCGCGGTTCATCGACGGGCTCTTCAACGACGGTCCCTACCCGGGCCAGAACTGGATCGAGATCGTGGACCTTGAAATGCCGCCCGGGATCGATTCCGGAACCGGCTGGGAGGCGCGACTGGTCCCCTTCCTGGCGCCGATGGCAGCGGCGATCCCGCGCGGCGGACACCTGATGGTCGACTACGAGAAGACGATGTGGAGAGAGACCCAACTGGGGCTCCTGGCCGGAATCCCGCCACTGGCGACGCCGATGGGGGCGCTGCTCCACCGGGCGGGCTGCGGAGACAGCTTCAAGGACTGGTACTTCCCCGAGGGCGGCCAGGAGGGCGGGCGCAAGCTCCAGGGCAACAAGGCGTTCGACGATCGCCAGGAAGTCGACATGGCAGGCCGGCGCGCCAAGGAGCTGGAGCGTTTCCTCGCTGGGGCGCCGTCCGGCTCGCCTATCGACGCGCGGGCGAGGGCAACCGCAGGCGAGGTACTGGAGGAGCTCCAAGCCCGCCTCTCCTAGGCCGGGCCGCACCAGCCGGCAAAAAGAAAAGCGGCCGGGCCAACGCCCGACCGCTTCCAGCTGGTCTGTGTCAGTCCAGGTCCATCGGCCCTTCGGCCTTGGCCTTGGACTTGTCCATGGTGTGGACATGCTCGTCCTGCCACCGGTCCGCGAGGCTCTTCTGCAGCCCCGACATGGTGGTGTACTCGAGCTCCTCCAGCGGCAGCCGGTGCGGCTCGAAGGGCCCGTGGCGGCGCAGATACTCGCCCACCTCGTTGGCCTTCTCGCGGGCCATGTCGAAGCTGACGTCGTCGAACATGTCGCGGGGCTCGCCGAGCCGGCCGTCGGCCAGCTGGAAGCCCAGGCAGATCACCCGCGGCGGGCCGTCGAACCGCGACGGGTGCGAGCCCGGCTGCGATGTCGGCATCAGAGGTCCCATGTGCGAGCCGCGCATCCATCCCGGCACGATGTGGGGGAAGGCGAACGGCTCCAGCGCCTCGCCGACCGCGGGGAAGCCCGACTGGCAGCGCACGATGCAGACCGGGTCGTCCTTGCCGACGTAGCGGCCCGCGATCATGGTGAGCTTCGTGGTCGAGGCCACAGCGCACCACTCGTCGGTCCATTTGGCCGGCCGGATGTGGTCGATTACATAGCGCCCCGGCGCGCCCAGGAACATCAGCAGGTCGTATGACTCCTCGGGGGTCTTGAGATCGATTCGCTTGCCCTCGAGCGCGTCGTGGACGGTGAAGATGAAGCCCTCGTGCATCTTGGTGTCGATGACCAGGCCAGGGGTGGTCATGGGGTCGGCGAACATCCGGAAGAGCGGCATGTTCCAGGCGCCGGGAGCGGTCTTGTCGGCCATGAAGCAGAGGACGGGCTCAGACGGGCGCTCGACGAACTCGATCTCGGCCGCGCCCGGGCCCATGCCCTTGACGTTGCCGCTGAAGGCGTCCACCAGGAGGTCCTGGCCGGCGCCGTAGAGATGGAGGCTGTGGGCCACGTTGGCAGCCTCCTCGAGGGCGGTCCAGGCAAGCTGGTGGACTCCCTCGTCGTCGGTGCCGTGGTAATGGGTCATGATCAGCTGGACGTCGTCCCCGACCTGGGTGACGTAGTAGTCCTCGATCAGGGTGCTGTTGCCAAGCACCTCACGCGCCTTGGAAAGCAAGGCCGGGTGGGACGAGCTGTGACCCACCCATCCCCCGACATCGGCCTTGATCAAGCTCAGAGTGAGCTTTTTCCCTTCTGTCAACTAATTCTCCTTGCAGTGGTGCCGCGCGAGTTTGACGGGCGCTGAGCGCGCGTCAACCGAGCGGCGCTGAGGGGTTTGCTCGAAGGGGACACCGGCGCGGGTCGCTCACCTCGAGTTGCTTCATCACTAACTCAAATGCCGGTGGCTATCATATCCCGTGCCTCCGGCCGCGGACAACAAATCCAGCCTGGGCCAGGGGCCCCTGCTGATCCTGCTGGCGTTCACCGGCGGCCTCAGCAGCCTGGGCCTGGAGATCGCCGCCTCCCGCCTGCTGGCGCCCTTCTTCGGCACCTCAACTTATATCTGGGGCGCCCTGATTGGCCTGATCCTGCTGTACCTGACGGTCGGCTACTACATCGGCGGCTGGGCCGCCGACAGGTGGCCGAGGCCGGACTACCTATACCGTCTGACCGCGATCGCGGGCGGGCTGGTCCTGCTGATCCCGCTGGTGTCGCGCCCCATCCTGCTCTTCTCGCAACAGGCCCTCGACACCTTCGCGGTGGGGGCGTTCGTGGGTGCCTTGATCGCCGTGATCCTGATCTTCCTGCCCTCGGTGGTGCTGCTGGGGATGGTCTCGCCGTGGGTCATCCGCCTCCGCGTCGCCACCGTAAGCGAGGCCGGGCGCGCCGCCGGCAGGGTCTACGCCGTCTCCACCGCGGGCTCGATCCTGGGTGCCTTCCTGCCCGCGTTCTGGTGGATCCCCAGCTACGGAACGCGGGCCACCATATACGGGCTGGGACTGCTGGTGCTGGCGGTGTCGGTGGCCGGGATGCTGAGCCTGCGCGTCAGCGCCGCAGCCCTGACGTTCCTCTGCACGCTGCCGATACTCGGCGCCGCCGTTCCCTACGGCACCATCAGGCCCCCCGCCGGCGGCCGCTCGATCTACGAGTCCGACTCCGAGTACGGCTACATCCAGGTGGTGGAGCGGGGGAGGGAGCGTGACCTGATCCTCAACGAGGGCCAGGCGATCCACTCCATCTACAACCCCGACCAGCTGCTCACCGGCGGCTACTGGGACTACTACACGCTCTCGCCGATGTTCGGATACCGCCAGTGGACGGGCCAGGCTCCCAAGCGCGCCCTCATCGTCGGCTTGGCCGGTGGCACCGCGGCGCGCGAGCTGACCGCTGCCTACGGGCCGGTGGCGATCGACGGCGTGGAGATCGACCAGCGAATCATCGACGTCGGGCGTCAGTACTTTGCGATGACCGAGCCCAACCTCAACGCTGTCGCCGCCGACGGCCGCTACTACCTGGACCACGCCCGGACGGACTACGACCTGATCGCCATCGACGCCTACCGCCAGCCTTACATCCCCTTCCATCTGACCACCAAGGAGTTCTTCGAAGAGTGCCGCCGGCACCTGAGCCCCAACGGCGTTGTCGCTGTCAACGTGGGCCGCGCTCCCGGCGACTACCGGCTGGTCGACGCCATCACCGGCACCCTCGGTGACGTCTTCCCCGAGGTCTACCAGCAGGACACCGCCGGCTACCTCAACACCATGGTCTACGCCCCCAACCAGCCCACCCAGCCGGCCGAGGTCACCGCCAACCTGGGACGGCCGCGGTCGGCCTATCCGCCGCTGGTGGCCGGCGTGGTGGAAGAGGCCGGCCTGCACGCACCCGTCCATGACGAGCCGCACCTGCCCATCTACACCGACGACCTGGCGCCGGTCGAGCGGCTGGTCGACTCGATCATCTACCGGTTCGTCAGCAGCGGCGGGCGCTGAGCTGGTGCGTTGCTAGACTCCAGAGTGGCCGAGATCACCGAAGCCGACGTCATCCAGGCCCTCCAGGGGGTCCAGGACCCCGAGCTGCACAAGGACTTCACCGAGCTGGGAATGATCCGCGACGTGCGCGCCTCGGGCGGGGTGATCTCCCTGTCAGTGATCCTGACCACGCCGGCCTGCCCGCTCAAGGACGAGATCGGCAACCGCGTGCGAGGGGCGCTGGTCGAGCGCATACCCGGCGTGTCGGCGGTCAACATCGAGTTCGGCTCCCAGGTCGTCGCCTTCAAGGGCGTCGGCGACAAGGCTCCAATCGAAGGCGTCAAGAACGTGGTCGCCGTCGGTAGCGGCAAGGGTGGCGTTGGAAAATCCACAGTCGCGGTCAACCTGGCGCTGGCGCTACGCAACTCCGGCGCCGCTGTGGGCCTGGTTGACGCCGACGTCTACGGCCCCAACCTGCCGACCATGATGGGCGCCAGCGGCACCCCCTACGGCGAGAACAACAAGATCATTCCGCTGACCGCGCACGACATCAAGGTCATGTCGATAGGCTTCCTGCTGCCGCCCGACCGGCCCGTGATCTGGCGTGGACCGATGATCGCCGGCACCCTCAAGCAGTTCCTCTATGACGTCAACTGGGGCGAGCTCGACTACCTCGTCGTGGACCTCCCGCCGGGGACCGGCGACGCCCCGCTGACGTTGGTGCAGAGCATCCCCATCACCGGTGCGGTGCTGGTCACCACCCCCCAGGACGTCGCCCTCGAGGACGTCACCAAGGCAGCCTCGATGTTCAACACGCTGTCGGTGAACGTGCTCGGGGTGGTCGAGAACATGAGCTATTTCCTCTGCCCCCACTGCGGTGAGCGGACCGACGTCTTCGATCACGGCGGCGGGCAGAAGCTGGCCGACAAGCTGGGCGTGCCGTTCATGGGTGAGATCCCGCTGGATCCCAAGCTCCGGGTGGGAGGCGGGGCGGGCATTCCGCTGATGGCCGCGGAGCCCGACTCCGCGCTGGGCAAGGTCTTCAACCAGGTCGCCGAGACCGTCGCCGGTCGCGTCAGCGTGGCCGCTTTCGCCGACCTCAGCGCGCTCCCCTTCAAGCCCGGACCCGGCTTCCAACCGATCTCCTAGTCGACCATCAATCTGATGGTCCCGCCGCCAGGGGGAGACTGATCGCAGGCTCGCGCGAAGCCCTGAGGGAGCGCGCCGCCGCCCTCTTCTTCGACACCTTCGCGATCTCGCCGCAGAGCCTGGCGGTCGCGCCCGGCAGGATCAACATCATCGGCGAGCACACCGACTATGCCGGCGGCCTGTGTCTGCCCGCCGCCATCGATCGCTACCTCGCGGTCGCATCCGGGCCCGCCAGCCGGATCGAGATGGTCAGTGAGGGCCGGGGAGCGCCGCTGACCGCGGATGCCGATGACCTGCGGCCGTCGGGCGGCTGGGCCGATCTGCCGCTGGGAGTGCTGGCGGAGCTGGCCAAGGACAGGGTGCCGATCCAGATGCGCTTCGCGATCGTCTCGGAGATACCTCCGGGTTCCGGCCTGAGCAGCTCCGCTGCCCTGGCCGTTGCCACCGCCATCGCCGTACTGCAGCCGCTGGGGGGCCGGATCAACGCCTACGCGCTGACGCGCCTCTGCCAGCGCGCGGAAAACGACTTCCTGGGTGTGCCCAGCGGCCTGATGGATCAGATCGCCGTGGTCCACGGCCGCCGTGGGGAGGCGCTCTTTTTCAACGCCGGCATCGAGATCTTCGAGCCGGTGGCACTCCCCGCCGACATCGCCTTCCTGGTGGTGGAATCCGGCGTCGAGCGGAGCCTCCGCGCCGGGGGCTACGGCGACCGGCGGCAGGAGGCGGCGGAGGCGCTGCGACTGGCCCGGCAGCGGCATCCCGGCCTCCGATCGCTGGCCGACCTGGAGTCGCCGGAGATCGAGGCTCTCGGGCTCCCCGAGACGCTGCGGCGCCGGGCCCGGCACATCGCAGGTGAGTCGCACCGGGTGCGGCTGGCGATTGCCTGCCTGGAAGCCGACAACGTGGAGGCGTTGGGGCAGCTGATGTCGACATCCCACCTGAGCCTGGCTCGCGACTACGAGGTCAGCACCCTAGAGCTCGACGCCCTGGTGAAGGAAGCGGTCGAGGCCGGCGCCGCCGGCGCCCGGCTGCTCGGCGCTGGCTTCGGCGGATCGATCATCGCCGCGGTCGAGGCGCCGCGGATGGAGCAGGTTGCCGAGGTCCTCGAGCGCGACCACAGGGTCCATCGCGTGGTGGCAGTCGACGGAGCCCTGGCCTAGTGGACGTGGCTCGACGGCGCATGGATACACTCTGGCCGTGAGTTCGGACTGTCTCCTTCTGTCGCTGCCCCAGGGCCTCGATCGCCAGCGCCTCGATGGCTGGCGGCGCCAGGTCTTCGACCTGGGGGAGGGCGAGGAGCAGGGCTACCACAGGGCCACCAGGCCTCCCGGGGAGTGGGCCGAGGTCGCCGACATGACGATGCGCGGCCGTCCCGACGCATCCTCGGTCTGGTATCGCACCGAGTTCGCCCACCCCGGCTGGGCCGAGCGAACCCTGCTTCGTTTCGATGGCGCCTTCATAGCCGCGAACGTGTGGCTCAACGGCAAGCTGCTGGGCAGCCACTACGGCTTCCCCGGCCACTTTGGCTTTGACATCTCCTCGTACCTCGAGACCAGCAACGTGCTGGCGGTCTGCGTGCAGGCGCCCGATGCCGCCGGCCAGCTTGCCGGCCCCCTGTCCGAGCTCAAAGACGAGCAGGGTCGCGATTGGTGGCCGCTGGGGCTGGTCGGCAGGGTCTGGCTGGAGCAGGTGGGCAATGTCGTGGTCGAGTCGGTCGATGTCAACTGGCGCCTGGCGCCCGGCACCGCCGAGGCCAACCTCAAGACCGTGGTTCGCAACCTCGACGCCAGGGACATGGACGCCGTGATCGGCTGGCAGCTGATCCCGCCCGACACTGAGACCGCCCAGGTCCGCTGGCGCCGGTCGGTGCACCTCACCGGCGGCCAGGCCCGGACGCTGGAGACCACGGTCGCGGTCGACCGCCCCAAGCTGTGGTGGCCGTGGACCCTGGGCGAGCAGCATCTCTACGATCTGATGGCGCAGGTCGAGATCGAGGGGCGTCGTTCCACCGCCACCGGGCGGCAGCTGGGGATCAGGCAGATCGACCTCGAGGCCACCGTGGGAGGCATGGCCTGGACCATTAACGGCCGGCGGCACTTCCCGCGCGGGGCTGTCCTGCCGCCGCTACCGCCGGGGGCTGGTGGCGATCCGATCGGCGCCTGGCGCCTGGCGGGGCTGGACCTGGCGGTTTCGCGAGGCCAGCTGCCCAGCGAGCGAACCGCGGCATCGGCAGACGCCGCCGGCGTTCTGTTGGTGGTCGACCCGCCCGTCTTCGTCCCAGGCCAGGGGGACGAGCGCGCCCATCGACACCACCAGCGCGAGGCGATCTCCCTGGTCGCGTCCCACGCCAGCGCCGCGGTGCTGCTCCAGCGATCGGGTCCCGGCCTCCACGACAGCCTCCCGAATGCGGCCGCCTCGGGTGAGCCCTACACCCTGACCGGCATCGACCGGTCGGAGGTGGAGTCGGTGCGGCGCGCCAAGTACGACCCCCAGACCGCGCTGGTGCTGAAGGCGCTGCCGGACCTAGACGAGGGCGCCGGCTTCCTGGCCGCGACGGCGGCGCTCCTGGAGTGGCACGAGCTGGTCGACCGTGACGCCCTGATGCTCCGGTTCCACGTCGTCAACGATGAGCTGGCGGTCCAGGGCAGAGCCCTGGTGCGATGGCGGATGAAGGCGCTGGAGCCAAGCGGGTGGCTGCCTTTCGTGCGTGATCGTGGTGGCGATATCGCGGTCCGGATCCCCGGGCCCGAGCAGGAGCCGGCGGTCTACGAGGACGAGGTCAGCCTGCCTCGCGGCCGTGGCCCGGTGCTGATCGAGGTGGGCCTGGAACAGGAGGGCGAGCTGCTCTCCTACCTCGAGTACGAGGTCGACCCGGGTTAGCTTCGACCCGGCCCTGGCTTGCCGTTGCTGGAGCCGGCCGACATCCGTTGCTCCAGCTGCTTGATGACGATCGGCACCGCCGCCGAGGCCACCGACTTGAGGGCGCTGCTGATGACCCGCTGGCGCATAGTCCGCTCGTCCTTGCTCAGCTCGTGCTTGAGCTCTTCGCGGAGCTCTGCCCGCAGTTTCTGACGCTCGCCGGCGAGCGTCTTCTCGATCGCCTGCGCCGCCTCCTTGGTGGTCTTCAGTGGGGTTGCTGCGGCCTCGACCGCCCGGCCGAGCCGGCGCTTCAGGCTTCGCCGTTCGGCCCGGTGCCGCGCGGTTACTACCACCATCGCCACCCCACCCACAACCACCACCACGGCCGCGCCAACGGCCACCGTCTTGGCGATCCGCAGCGGTCGCTCAGTCGCCTTGCGCAGCCCGACGACCTTATCGGTCATGTCGGCCCGCAGACGGATTATTTCGTCTCTGGTCTGATTTGCTGAATCGCCCAATCGAGGTCTTCCTTGATGGATTGGATTGATCTTTCCGGTGCCGCGAACTTGATCCGTGCCTTGCCGACGAAGGCCAGCACCGCCGCCGCCGCCAGCCAGAAGATGGTCAGGCCGACCGCCACCCAGTGCCCGAAGTAGGCCACGAACCACACCTGCAGGAAGATGAAGAAGAAGAGCGCGGCCATCGCCGAGAGCACCAGCATCGCGATCGCGATGGCGTTGCGCTTGATCAGCTCGCCGAGCTCCTGTTTGAACAGCTCGATCTCCAGCTGAACCAGGCGACCGGTGTCGGAGGCCAGCTCCGAGACGCTGGCGCCGATGCCCTCCTTGGGCATGGGATGGGGGTATCGCCGAGTTGTCGCCACGGTGCCACGATCGTAGCCGATATGCCCGACGTCGCAGCGCCGAGCGCCGCCGCCATGCATTCGTTCCATCCGCGTCACAACCGCGTTACCGTGCTTGTCCACCACGGAACCGCGCACTAACTTGGTGCAGGCAAGCAATGGGCACCACCAAACGTCACAACCCGCACGATCTGGCCGAGACCTGGGAGCGCTTCAAGTCCGCCCGCGGACTGGAGCTGGCGAACTGGGTCGATGCCGAGCGCGCCCTGGCGGCGGCCCGGCAAGCCGGCGACCTCCCGGCCGACCCAGGGGACCGGCTGCTGGCGGCAGAGGCCGCCCTGCAGAGCGCGATCGTCGATTTTGCCGCCGCCGAGGACGTCGAATCGGACCCCACGCCCGTGGCGCTCGGCTTGCTCCGGATGGCGGAGGACGCCCTCAAGGACCAGGAGCTCTCCAGCCGGCGCCGCTCCGAACGCGGCGGCTCCACGCCCGGCCGCCGGCCACCCCGTCAGACCGCTCGGTAGCCCTCCGGCGCCGCCTGGGCCAGGCCCAGCTCGACGCGAAGATCGTCGGCGTTGCTGACAGGTCGCGAGCAGACAAAGCCTTTGCAGACGTAAGCGACGGCCAGACCCGCGTCTGGGCTCGCGGCCCGGTCGGCGAGGAGCGCCGGGACTGTGCTGCCCTCGCCACCGGCCGCCAGCACCTTGGCCGGCAGGTAGGCCGAGGTCACACAGCGCAGCAGCTCTCTGGCCGCCGGCGATTCCAGGTCGCCCACCACGGCTATCTCCAGCGGGCTGCCGAGGTGGGTGTCCAGGACCGACAGCAGGCGGCCGAAGAAGAGCGGGTGTGATGCCATGGCCCCGGCCAGGGAGGACATGATCTCCTCGCTGGCGAGCCGGTAGCGATCCTCCCCTGATAGGAGGGCCAGCTCCAGCAACGCTTCGGCGGCCACCGAGTTCCCCGCCGGGACGGCGTTGTCGTCGAAGTCCTTGGGCCGGAAAAGGAGCTGCTCGTGATCGTCCGTGGTCGAGAACAGGATCCCGCCGTCGGGATCCCGAAAACGCTCCAGCATTCCGTCTGCGATCCGGGTCGCCGCCTCGTACCAACGCACGTCGTGGTCGGCCTGGTACAGCTGGAGCAGCCCGTGGGCGAGGCAGGCGTAGTCCTCGAGGTAGCCGTTGAGGTGGGCTCGCCCCTCGCGATACGTCCTCAGCACGCGACCATCGACTACCAGCCGGTCGAGGAGCAGGTTGGCGTTGCGTTGGGCTGCCAGCAGGTAATCCTGCCGGTCGAGCGTTGCCGCCGCCTCGGCGATCGCCGCCAGCATCAATCCGTTCCAGGCGGTCAGCACCTTTTCGTCGCGGGCCGGTCGCACACGCTTCTCGCGCAGGGCAAACAGCCGCGCCCGGCCGGACTCCAGACGCTCTTGGTATTCGGTTTCGTCGATTCCGAGGCGGTCCGGGATGGTGCGCCGATCGCCGGCGACGTGGAGGATGTTGCGCCCCTCCCAGTTGCCGTCTGGGGTGACGTCGAAGGTCTCCGCGAAGAGCCCGAAATCATCGCCCAGCGCTGACGCGACCTCATCGGCGGTCCAGGTGTAGAAGAGCCCTTCAACACCTTCCGAGTCGGCGTCCTCGGCGGAGTAGAAGCCGCCTTCGGGAGAGGTCAGGTCGCGGAGGACGTAGTCGATGGTGCGAGTGCAGCCGCTGCGATAGCCCTCGACCCCGGTGGCCTGGTAGGCGTGCAGGTACAGCGGCGCCAGAAGGGCCTGGTCGTAGAGCATCTTCTCGAAGTGCGGGACCAGCCATTTGGCGTCGGTCGAGTAGCGGGCGAAGCCGCCGCCGAGCTGGTCGTAGATGCCGCCGTGGGCCATCTTCAGCAGGCTTGTCTCCACCATCGACATCAGCTCGGGGTCGCCGGTTCGCTTCCAACTGCGCAGAACGAACTCCAGCGCCATCGCCTGGGGGAACTTGGGCGCCGCGCCAAAGCCGCCCTCGACCGGGTCGTGAAGACGCTTCAGGCCATCGACGGCCTCGTCCAGCAGGCTGCTGTCGAGCTCGCTGGAGTGGCCGTTGGGGCCGATTCCGGTGGAGATCACCTCGGCCACGCGGGAGGCGTTGTGCTCGACCTCGTCGCGCCGGTCGCGGAAGGCCTCGGTGACAGCCTCGAGCAGGGCGGAGAACCCGGGCATCCCATAACGGGGGGTGGGCGGAAAGTAGGTGCCGCCGTAGAAGGGCCGCAGGTCCGGGGTCAGGAAGACCGTCATCGGCCAGCCGCCGCTGCCCGTCATCTGCTGGACCGCCGCCATATATATGGAGTCCAGGTCGGGCCTCTCCTCGCGATCGACCTTGATGCAGACGAAGTCTCGGTTCATGACCGCAGCGACCGCGGGGTCCTCGAAGGACTCGCGCTCCATAACGTGGCACCAGTGGCAGGCGGAGTAGCCCACCGAGAGCAGGATCGGCCGGTCTTCTGCCTTGGACCGCGCCAGCGCCTCCTCGCCCCAGGGGTACCAATCCACCGGGTTCTCCGCGTGCTGCAGCAGGTAGGGGCTGGTCTCGTCCGCGAGACGGTTGGTCACGGGGCGAGTGTAGCGCCGGGTTTTACGCCCTCAGCTGACGTGGAAGAGCAGGCCAACGGCGTAGGTCACGCCACCGACCAGGATGCCGGCGGCGGTCATCTCCAGGCCCGAAGACCACCACTTCCGCAGCGTCACCAGCGCCTTGGCCGCGCCCACCGCGAAGTGGGCGACGATCGACACCACGGCGGCGATGATGATCGCCGTCCGCCCGCTGACGAAGAAGAACGGGATCACTGGGATGATGGCCCCGACCGCGGTTGAGATGGCCGCCGCGATTCCGGCCTGGATAGGCTTGCCGCCGGGGTTGGGGCCGAGCTTCAGCTCTTCTGAAGCCTGGGCGTCGAGCATTGCCTCGGGGTTTTGAGAGATGCGGTCCGCGAGCAGCTTGGCCTCGGCTTCGGTCAGGCCCTTGAGCTGATAGAAGAGCTCCAGCTCGCGCCGCTCCTCGTCGGGGTCGTCCTCGATCTCCCGGCGCTCGCGGTCCAGCTGCGTCTCGTACAGCTCACCCTCGGCTCGGCTTGCCAGGAACGCCCCCGAGCCCATCGAAACCGACGACGCCAGCGCGCCTGCCAGGCCCGCGATGAGCACGAAATTCCCGGTGCCCTGGTAGGCGGCGGAGGTTCCGGCGACGATCCCGAAGACGGCCGCCAGGCCATCGTTGACGCCGTAGATGGCGCCTCCGATCCAGCCCCCGCCGCTGCGATGCCAGGTCTCGCGGTGGAGGATGGCGTCGAGCGCCGCCTGGATGTCGCGCCGAGGCGGCAGGCCGGCGATCCCGCCCTGGAGGAGGGCGCGGAGCGTCCGCGCGTGCTCAGCGTCTTCGCTGCTGATCTCTGTCAGCAGCGCGTCGGTGGCGGCGTCGCCGGTCATCTCCGTATGCGCGCCGGTCATTCGGCGCTCCTCGACCTCCTGGTGGGCGATGACGGCGTCCACCGGCGCGAAGCGGAGGCTCAGGTCCACCGACCGGGGCAGCTTGATGGTTTCGCGGCCGGGCACCGTCTCGCCCAGCTCGGCCAGCCGTCCGGCCCATTTTTCGGCGTGCCGGTCCTCGGTCTGCGACAGCTCCGTCAGGATTCGCTTGCGGTTGGGGTCGGGCTCGCGCTCGGCCAGCCGGGAGTAGATCCCGGAAGCCTGGATCTCCTCCTCCCAATTGTCGAGGAGGCGCCGTTTGATCGATTCGACTGCCGCGAGATCCTGCTCCATTGCTGTGTACAGATTACGGGCGCTCGGACCACGGCCGTGGCACCGAGTTGGCCCGGCCGAGCGTGATATCTTGGCCACTCATGGAGCAGGAGGCTGGTTCAGCGACGGAATCGACGGCGCACGCGGTAACCCCGGAAACCAAGGTGGGGGAGATCATGACCCGCAACGTGCTGACCGCGCGGCCGGGTCAATCCGTGCTCGAGGTGGTGCAGCTGTTGGCCAAGAACCGGATCACCGGCCTGCCCGTGGTTGACGCCGACAACCGCCTGATCGGGGTGGTCAGCGAATCGGACATCATCGGCAAGGCGGGCGAGACGGTGGCCGACATCATGACCCACGGGTCCTGGACGGTGACCGAGGAGACGCCGCTGGGCGAGGCTGCGGAGATCCTCCTCCGCCGTCGCATCCGCAGGCTCCCGGTGGTTCGCGGCGAGAACGAGCTGGTGGGGCTGGTGTCGCGCGGCGACCTGATCATCTTCTTCGCGACCCACGTCTGGACCTGCTCCTGGTGCGGCAAGGGTTATCGCGGGTTCTTCGCGCCGTCGGCGTGCAGCAACTGTGGTGGAGAGACCTTCACCATCAAGGTCCCCGAGGCGGATTAGTGAACGTGGTGGAGGCGCCGGTGGAGCCCACCAGCCCGACGGGACAGCAGTACAGCCCCGGGCTGGAGGGGATCGTCGCCGCCCGCACCGCCATGAGCGACGTCAACGGGCGCACCGGAAAGCTGCTCTACCGCGGCTTCGACATCGCCGAGCTGGCGGACAAGTCCAACTTCGAGGAGACCTGTTTCCTGCTCTACAAGGGGGTGCTGCCGACCCGCTCCGAGCTGGAGCAGCTGCGCCGTGACCTGGGCGAGAACCGCGTCCTGCCGCCGCGCGTGCTCGACCTACTCCGCGCCCTCGATCCCCAGGCCAACCCCATGGACCTGCTTCGCACCGGGGTCAGCGCCCTGGCCCATTTCGATCCCGACGTGGAGGACATGTCGACCGAGGCCAACGTGCGCAAGGCGCTACGGCTGGTCGCCCAGACGACCACCCTGGTGGCCGCCATCGGCCGCTTCCACCGTGGCCTCGAGCCGGTGCCTCCGGACCCGTCGCTGAGCGTCGCCGCCGATTTCCTGCGGATGTCGAGCGGGGAGATCCCCGACGAGACGTCGGCCAAGGTCTTCGACGTCTGCCTGATCCTGCATGCCGACCACGGCATGAACGCGTCCACCTTCACCGCCCGTGTCATAGCCAGCACCCTGTCCGACATCCACTCGGCCGTGGTGGGCGCGATCGGCGCCCTCAAGGGCCCCCTCCACGGCGGCGCCAACGCCGGGGTCATGGAGATGCTGGAGGAGATCGGGAGCGTCGATCACGCCGAGGAATGGGTGCGCGAGGCGCTAGCGGACAAGAAGCGCGTGATGGGCTTCGGGCACCGCGTTTACAAGGTCTACGACCCTCGCGCCACCGTGTTGAAGAAGTTCAGCAAGGAGCTCGGCGAGCGCGCCGGCGACACCAAGTGGTACGACATGTCGCAGCAGGTCGAGAAGGTGGTTCTGGAGGTCAAGGGCCTCAACCCCAACGTCGACTTCTACTCGGCCAGCACCTACCACGTGCTCGGCTTCGAGAAGTTCATCTTCACGCCGATCTTCGCGCTCAGCCGGATGGCGGGGTGGACCGCGCACGTTCTCGAGCAGTACGAGAACAACCGGCTGATGCGGCCCGAGTCCGAGTACGTCGGACCGCCCAGCGCCGAATACGTTCCCCTCGAGGATCGCGGCTAGCCACGAGCGTGGATTTCGCCGGGTTGTGACACCAACCTGGCACCCCGCTGATACCGAATTCAGCGCTTCGGAGTTCGGGTTACCCTGAGACTCCTGCCATGGCCACAGTCATCCAATTCCTCAACTACGTAACAGCGGCTGGCTTCGTGGCCCTCGCCGTGATCACGGTGCGCGAGTGGATGGCGTTCCGGGTCCGCAGCCGGCTCTACCTGGCGCTGGCGATCGGGCTGCTGGCGCTGGTAGACGTCGTCGGCCTTGTGACCGGCATCCTGCCAAAGCAGCTGTCATTGCTCGTCAGCGAGGTCAGCATCGTCGGTTTCATGGGCGCCGGCTATTCGCTGCTGCTGTTTCGGGACACCCTGGTCCCCCTCAAGCGCCGGACCAAGCTGATCGTTGGCGGGCTCTGCGCCGTCAGCGTGATCCTGGTCTCGGCGGTCACGGTGTGGACGAAGGCACCTGAGGCCCTCGGCCTCGTCGCCGTGGTCCTGCTGTTGGGGGTGTGGATGGGAACCGTGACCGAGCCGGTGCTTCGCCTGTGGCTGGTTTCGCGGGGCCGCCCGTCGGTGCAGAAGGCGAGGTTGCGCGCCCTCAGCCTCGGCTACGGCGGCATTCTCCTGATCCTCGCGATCCTGCTGGTCGGCATCGGTGTGCGGCCGCTGCTCCACAGCCAGGTGTACCAGCTGGGGACCGAGCTCCTGACGCTGATGGTCATCCCCCTCCTGTACCTCTCGTTCGCCCCGCCCCAGTTCGTCCGGCGGATCTGGCGTCAACCCGAGGAGGAGGCCTTCGCATCCGCCATCCAGGAGCTGCTGCTCTTCAGCCCCGACCGGGAGACGCTGGCCAAGCGATCGGTCGATTGGGCGATGCGGCTGGTCGGCGGCGACGGCGCCATCATCATCGACGCCGGCGGCGAGGTGCTGGCCACCAAGAACGTGGCCGACACCGACCTGGCCGCCATCCTCACTCCGCTCGCCGCCGGCGATGCCGGGGTGGTCCGCCTGGATCACGGTGAGCGCGTCGCGATCGCGATTCCGATGCCTACCGCGCGCGGCACCGCCAGGGTCGGGGTGGTTTCGGGGCCCTACACGCCACTCTTCGGGTCGGACGAGGTGCAGCGCCTGGAGCAGTACTCGGCGTCGTTCCTGGCCGCTCTGGAGCGGGTGCGACTGGTCGAATCGCTGCGGACATCGGAGCGCCAGGTCTCGGAGCTCAACCGGGACCTCGAGCGCAGGGTCGCTGAGCGGACGGCGCAGCTGGAGTCGAGTAATCAGGAGCTGGAAGCCTTCTCCTACACGGTGTCGCACGACCTCCGTGCGCCCCTGCGAGCGGTCGATGGATTCGCCCGCATCCTGCTCGACGAATACGCGCCCCAGCTCGACTCCGAGGGGCGCCGCTACCTCAACCAGGTGAGCGACAACGCCGAAGACATGGGCAAGCTGATCGATGGGCTCCTCAGTTTCTCCAGGCTCAGCCGGCAGCCGATGCAGCTGGAGATGGTCGATCCCAAGGCGGTCGCCCGGCACGTGATCGAAACCGCGCGCGTCGAGCTGGGCGAGCGCCACGTCGAGTTCGAGGTCGGCGACATGCCGGCGGTGCGTTCGGACCGCGTCCTCCTGGGCCAGGTCTACGCCAACCTGATCGGCAACGCCATCAAGTTCACCCGGGGCGTCCCCGACGCCAAGGTCGAGATCGGTTGTGACGAAACCGGCGACGGGCCGGCGGTCTTTTACGTTCGCGACAACGGAGTCGGTTTCGACATGCAATTCGCCGACAAGCTGTTCGGCGTCTTTCAGCGTCTGCACCGGTCCGAGGAATATGAAGGCACAGGCGCCGGTCTGGCCATCGTCCAGCGGATCGTCCACCGCCACGGCGGCCGGGTGTGGGCCGAGTCCGAGCCCGGCAAATCCACCGTCTTCTACTTCACGCTCGCGGGTGATCCTGTTGCTGCAGGCTGACGACGTCGAGATCCTGCTGGTCGAGGACAACGCCGCGGACGTGGAGCTGACGCTTCACGCCTTCCGCAAGTTCAACCTCAGCAACAAGCTGCACGTCGTTCGCGACGGCGCCGAGGCTCTCGATTTCATCTTCTGCCGCGGCGAGTACGCGACTCGCAAGCTCGAGAACGGGCCCAAGGTCGTGCTGCTGGACATCAAGCTGCCCAAGGTCGACGGCATCGAGGTCCTGCGCCAGGTCAAGGCCGACGAGCGGACCAGGAGGATCCCGGTCGTAATGCTCACCTCGTCGGCCGAGGAGCGCGACATCATCCACGGCTACCAGTACGGCGCCAACAGCTACATCGTCAAACCGGTCGGATTCCAGCAGCTGACCGAGGCCGTGCGCGAGATCGGGATGTACTGGCTGATCCTGAACACGCCGCCGGCGGACCTGGCGTGAGCCTTCGCCTCCTGATGCTGGAGGACCGCGCGGCCGACGCCGAGCTGGTGATGCACGAGCTCAAGTCCGCCGGCTTCGACTTCAGCGTCAAGCGCGTCGACAACCGCGAGGATTACGCCGCGGCGCTCGACCCCCAGCTGGACATCATCCTGGCCGACTACAGCCTGCCGCAGTTCAACGCCATAGAGGCCCTGAAGATGCGCAACGACGCCGGCCTCGAGGTGCCTTTCATCATCGTGTCGGGAAGCATCGGCGAGGATGTCGCGGTAGCGGCGATCCAGAACGGCGCCGCCGACTACCTGCTCAAGGACAGGCTGACCCGGCTCGGGCCCGCGGTCCGGCAGGCGCTCGACCAGAAGGCGATGCGCGACGAGCAGGCCCGCACCGCCCGCGAGCTGGCCGAGAGCCAGGAGCGCTTCCGCCGCGTCTTCGAAGAGGGCGCCGTCGGGATGGCCATCATCGACCTCGACTACCGGTTCATCGACGTCAACGAAGCGCTCTGCCAGATGCTGGGCTATCTGCGCGAGGAGATGCTGGCGCTGACCGTCAAGGACGTCAGCCATCCCGACGACTACGATGTCGCCGCCGACCTGTTCCAGCGCGCGCTGGCGGGCGAGATCCCCAGCTACCGGGTCGAGAAGCGCTACATCAAGAAAACGGGCGAGCATGTCTGGGTCCAGCTCAGCTCGTCGCTGGTGCACGACGAGCAGGGCCAGGCGCTCTACGCCATCGGCGTGCTCCAGGACGTCACCGAGCGACGGCGCGCCGAGCAGGAGCTGCAGTTCCTGGCCCTCCACGACACCCTCACCGGCCTGCCCAACCGAAGCCTCTTCACCGACCGCCTGCAGCACGCCATCAGCGTCGCCACCCGGGAGGGCAGCTCGTTCGGGCTGCTGGTGATGGACATGGATCGATTCAAGGAGGTCAACGACTCGCTCGGGCACCACGCCGGCGACCAGCTGCTGCAGCAGGTGGCGGCCCGGCTGCGGGGAGTGCTCCGCGAGTTCGACACCGTGTCCCGGTTGGGGGGCGACGAGTTCGGCGTCCTGCCCGGCGGTGGCGCCCTCCTCGACGGCACCGTTCGCACCACCGGCAAGATCCTGGCGGCGATGGACATGCCCTTCAACCTCGGCGAGGCCAAGGTCGACGTCGGGCTGTCGATCGGAATCGCCCAGTTCCCCGAGCACGGCAACGACGCCGAGACGCTGCTTCGCCGGGCCGACGTGGCGATGTACGTGGCCAAGCGCAACAAGTTCGGCTACGCCATCTACTCCCCGGAGCAGGACGAGCACAGCGCCACCCGGCTGGCGATCATGGGGGAGATGCGGCAGGCGATCCGGCAGCGCCAGCTGGCCCTCCACTACCAGCCCAAGATCGAGCTGCGCACCGGCCGGATCTACGGCGTCGAGGCGCTGGTGCGCTGGAACCACCCCGAGCGCGGCCACCTCTCGCCCGACCAGTTCGTGCCGCTGGCGGAGCAGTCGGACCTGATGACGGCGCTGGCGCGATGGGTGATGGAGGAGTCGCTGGACCAGCTGCAGAAGTGGCGGGCGATGGGCCTGGACCTGAAGATGGCCATCAACCTCAGCGCCGGCAACCTCCACGAGGTCAGCCTCCCCGACGACATCACCGAGCTGCTGGCGCACCGGGGACTGCCCGCCGACTGCCTGATGGTGGAGATAACCGAGAGCGCCATCATGGCGGCGCAGGCGGACAAGACGGTGCGCCGGCTCAGCGAGATGGGGGTTGGCGTCTCGATCGACGACTTCGGCACCGGCTACTCGTCGCTGAGCTATCTCAAGACGCTGCCGGTGGACGAGATCAAGATCGACCGCAGCTTCGTCCGCGACATGGCCATCGACAGCGACGACGCCGCGATCGTGCAGCCGACCATAGACCTGGGCCATAACCTGCATATCTTCGTGGTCGCCGAGGGGGTCGAGGACGACGCCACCCTCAAGATGCTGCGCATGCTGGGGTGCGACTACGCCCAGGGCTACTTCATCAGCCCGCCGCTGCCCCCGGCCGAGCTGGAGGAGTGGCTGCGCACGTCGCCCTGGGCCCAGCGCACCCCGACCCGGCCCCGAGGCGCCGTCGCCCGGACCTGAGCTTCCGCCAGCACCAACCATGGTTGTTTGGCTTCGGTAGATCGCGCTGCGCACCTTAGCGACGAGGTCGCGCACGACCGACGAAACCGAGGGGTTCGGTAGCCGCAGCCCGGCGTATGATGCATCGCACGCACGGATGGATGGGATTTCCAAGCCATGGCACTGGATGTAGTCGGAAAGCTCGCCAGGGTCACCGCCGACATCAAACCTGGGCACCTCGGTGAGGTGGTTATCGAAGTGCGCGCGGGGACGGAGCGCTTCGCGGCCTGTGCCGCGGATGACGGCGAAACCATTCGCAAACACACCCAGGTCCTGGTCGTCGGCAGCCTGGGTGGACGTACCGTTGAAGTCCGGCCGACGGACAGAATGAGGTTGCCGTAATGACTCTCGAGATCCTTGGAATCACCGTGCTGATCGTGTTTGCGGTGCTGGTGCTGCTGGCCTTGGTCTTCAGGCTGTCATGGCGCGTTGCCGAGCCGGACGAGGCGCTCATCGTCTCCGGGTTCCGCACCGGCGAGCGGCCGGACGGGGTCGGCGAGAGCATGGGCTTCCGCATCGTCACCGGGCGGGGATGCCTGGTCATGCCGGGAGTGACCAAGGTCAGGCGCCTCTCGCTCGAGGCCCACGAGAGCGAGATGCAGGTGCCCTGTGTGAGCCAGCAGAAGATCGGGCTAGACCTGCGGGGCGTCGTCGTCTACAAGGTCGGCGACGACTACCGCTCCATCGCAAATGCTGCACGGCGCTTCCTCGACCGACCGGCCGAGGAGCTTGAGACGAAGGTGCAGAACGTGTTCGTCGGTCACCTCCGCGCGATCGCGGGTTCCATGACCGTCGAGGACATGATCAGCGACCAGGACCAGTTCTCCCAGCAGGTCCGAGACCGCTGCACCCAGGAGATGGAGTCGTTTGGGCTCGTCATCGACAGCTTCCAGATCCAATCCATCACCAACCCTTCCAACTACATCGAGAACCTGGCCGCGCCGCACCAGGCCGAGGTCGAGCAGAACGCCCGGATTGCCCGCGCCAAGGCAGAACGCGAGGCCGTTGCGCAAGAGCAGGCATCGCAGGCCCAGATGGCCGAGTCGGTCCGCGATACCAACATCAAAAAGGCGGGCTACCAGGCCGAGGTGGACAAGGCGACGCAAGAGGCCGCCCAGCAGGGACCACTGGCACAGGCGACCGCGACTCAGAACGTCGTCCAGGAACAGACCCGCGTGGCTCAGCTCCAAGCGGAGCAGAAGGAGCAGCAACTGCAGGTCGACGTACGCAAGCCGGCCGATGCCGAGGCCTACAAGCAGACGACGCTGGCCACCGCCGGCCGTGACGCTCACATCAGCGCCGCCGAAGCCGAGGCCCAGGAGGTCAAGCTGCGCGCCGATGCGTCGGCGCAGCAGATAAGGCTGCAGGCGGCGGCGCAGGCGGAAGCCACGCGGCTGACGGGCCAGGCCGAAGCCGACGCGATCAAGGCCAAGGGCCTGGCGGAGGCCGACGCCATCCGCGCGCGTATGGAGGCGGAGGCCGCGGGCATCGAGCGCCGGGCGGCCGCACTGAGCCAGAACCAGGAGGCCGTCATCGCCCAGCAGATCGCCGAGAAGCTGCCGGAGATCGTAGCTGCCGCGGCGGCGCCCTTCGAGCACGTGGGCCAGTTCACCGTCCTCAACGGCGCCCAGGGCGTGACCGGCGCGCTGGCCGAGATCATCCAACAGGCTGGGGCGCTCACCGGGATGGCGCGCGACTCGCTGATGCCGGCGGTCACCGGCGGCCTCAGGAACGGCGCCGCGCCCAACGGATCCAACGGCAGCCCTCCGCGCCGCTCCAAGAAGGCGCCAAAGGAAGCCGAGGTGGCGGCGGCTGCCCAGGATCACGAGGAGCAGGCGGGTACCTGAGCAGAGACCCCGAGGCTGACGTTTCGCCGGCCTCGGATGGGGCTGGTCCGAGGGACGCGCTGGTCGAAGACTTCATCCGGCGCGCTGCGTCCGCGGCGGTGGGGGATCGAGCGTTTCGTCGCCTGGTCGACGACGCCTCAACGCTCGCCGACCGCGAGCTGCGTTCATCCGCGACCCTGGGCGGCTCGTTACTGCAGATTTCGGATCGTGGTGCGGCCCTGCTCGACGAGCGCGAAGGGACGATCGCCAAGAGCCTCGACCAGCTGCGGCGGTGGGCGGCAGCGCTGGCGCCCCCAGCCGGGACAGAGCCACGGAGAGGGCGGAGGCTGGGGATCTTCCCGGCGCCCAACCCGGCCCGGGTCTACGCGCGGCGGTGGGCCGAAGCCGAAGAGTCGATACAGGAGACGGTGGCGAATCTGCGGGACGCCGCGGGTCAGCTCCGCGCCGAAAACGCACGAGTGGCGGAGGAGGATCTGGCGGCCGAGACGCAGATCAGAGCACTAACCGAGTACGGCGCGCTTGCCAAAGACCTGGACGCCAGACTGAGCTCGCTGGTTGAAGCGACGGTTCCTGTCGACGGCGCTCGCGCAGAGGCTCTGAAGCTGGACGTGCTCTACGAGCTCCGCCGGCGCCAGACCGACATCCTGACGCAGCTCGCGGTTGCCACCCAGGCAAGGGCGGCCCTGCGTGTCATCGAGCAGAACAACCAGCAGCTTATCGACGCGATCACCACCGCGACCACCACCACGCTCGGCGCACTCCAGACTGCCGCCGCGGTCGGGCAGGCGTTGGAGGTGCGGCGCCACCTGCAGGGTCTCCGGACGGGCGCTGACGGTGGTGAGGCGATCCCAGCGACTCAGGCGCTTCAGCAGGCGTGGACCGACGTCGGCGAGACCCTCAATCAAGTGGAGAGGCTTCGGCGCCAGGTCGCGGAGTCGGCCGCATTGCTGGCCCGATCGGGCCGGCTGTGAGTGTCGCTAGGAACTCGAGCTAACCAGGACGTCCAGCTCTCATCGAGCTGAGCCAGGCTTCGTGGGCTTTGCGGTTAACCTTTCGCCCGGGGCCCTTAGCTCAGCTGGTCAGAGCAGCGGACTCATAATCCGTCGGTCGCTGGTTCGAATCCAGCAGGGCCCACTTCTGGATGTGTATTAGTTCGGTACCTAGGCGACCAAGCGCCTTCGGTTCCGCCTTTACACGGCTTCGGTAGGCCCTTTACATCGACTTCGGTACCTGCTTGACACTCCCTCCATGAGGGAAATGAGCATGACCGAGCAGAGGTACCAGGCAGTCCTCGCCGTTGTCGGTGAGGGGCGGAGCATTACCGAAGTGGCAGCGCAGTGGCGAGTGAGCCGGCAGACGCTGCACGCATGGCTTTCGCGGTACGAGGAGGAGGGACTGGAGGGGCTGAGCAACAAGTCGTGCCGTCCGCAGCACTGTCCTCACCAGATGGCGGGGGAGGCGGAGGCCCTGGTGCTGGAGCTGCGGCGCGCCCATCGCTACTGGGGCGCCCACCGGCTGGTGGTTGAGCTGGCCAAAAAGCACGTCGAGCCGCTGCCGTCAGAGTCGGCCGTGTACCGGTGCCTGGTGCGAGCCGGGGTCATCGACCCCCAGCTGAGGCATCGTCGACGGGAGAACTGGAAGCGGTGGGAGAGAGGCCTGCCAATGGAGCTCTGGCAGTTCGACGTCGTCCATGGCTTCTTGCTCCGGGACGGAACGCCGGCCAAAGCATTGACCGGGCTCGACGACCACTCCCGGTACTGCGTCTCGGCGAGGCTCATGCCCCGAGAGCGCACCCAGCTGGTGTGCGATGGCTTCCAGTTAGCCCTCACCGCCTACGGGGTGCCCGAGCAGGTCCTCACAGACAACGGCAAGGTGTTCACCGGGAAGTACTCGGTGCCTCCGGTGGAAGTGCTTTTCGACCGGATCTGCCGTGAGAACGGCGTCGAGCATCTCTTGACCAAGCCGCGGATGCCGACCACCACTGGGAAGATTGAGCGGTTCCATCGCACCATGCGCTTGGAATTCGACACGACCCAGGTGTTCACCAACCTGGAGGTGGCGCAGCAAGCCCTGGATGAGTGGGTCGCGTACTACAACGCCGAGCGCCCCCACCAGGCGCTGGGGGACCAGACCCCGGCAAGCCGGTTCCAGACTCAGTCCGAGGAGCCCCGCAAAGCGCTGCCGCGTCCCGAACGCGACGGCGACCAATGGGTGAGCAGAAGAATTGCCCGCAACGGCACCATCACGGTCGGCTACCAGCAGTTCAGCGTTGGCAAGAACTGGAGCGGCAGCGCCTGCGATGTGCTGGTAACCGACCAGGTGCTTCAGTGCTGGGCCGGCAACGAGTTGCTGAAGACGGTTGCCCGTAACAGCCGAGGCGACATCCGGAAGAAGCATGCTCAGGGGACGGCTCCGCAGGCGTAATCTGCACTCGAATATCCACCCGGAATGTCAAGGAGCTACCGAAGAGGTTTCGTCAAGTAGCTACCGAAGCCCTACAGGCCCACTTCTGGAAAGTCGTGTTGTTCCCGCACGGGGTTCTTCTCGCATCCCTTCTGGCCGTTCCACGTGGTGGCCATCTGCCCGCTAACCTGCCAGCACCCTTGGCCGCCAGGAGGGTTCGGCAGACAATCGCGATGTGAGTCAGCCGACGCCGACCTGGCTCGGTTGGGCAGGTGTCCGCCAAGATGGCCACCTCAATCGCTCACAAGGAGGGTTGTGATGGCCAACGGTTTGAGGCGGGTGAGCGCCTGCGCGTTCGTCGTAGCCATGATCGGGATCGCCGGTTGCGGAAGTACGTCCACGACTGCGGCTCAGAGCAATTTGGGCCGCCAGAGCCCGAGCACCGCGCCATCGCAGCTGCGCGGGGTGATCGCCTTGGGGCATTCGGGGTTGACCGGCTTCAAGTCGGTGCCACAGTCCTCTGGCGATGCCCGCCAGAACTCCTGGGCCACCGGTACGGCGACCGAGGTCGACAGCGTCTACCAGCGACTTGTTGCGCTCAGTCCAGAGACCGCGGGCCACGTCGCCAATGCAGCTCGTGACGGCGCCACTGCCGACACTCTCTCCGACCAGGCGCGCGTCGCCTTGAGCCAGGTCCCTATGCCGCAGCTGGTGGTAATCCAGACCATCGACAACGACATCCGCTGCGACGGGACCGACAGCGCCCACGTCGGCGTGTTTGGTGCCTCCGTCGCGAAGGCTCTGGACGTGATCACGAAAGCCTCGCCGAAGAGTGCGATCTTGCTGGTGAGCCAACCGGGCCGACCTGCCACCGTTGCGGCGACCGTGGCAAAGGTGCCCGAGGCGAAGGCCGCCTTCACCGGCACGGGGATGTGTGATTTCTTCGATCCAGCCGGGATGACCAATGCACAGCACATCGCGACGGTGACGGCCCTTGTGATGGCATATGAAGCTGAGCAAAATCGCGTCTGCGCGCTTGTGCCTCAGTGCAGTGGCGACCACGGAGTCTTCGCCGGCTATGTCGATGATGTGAATGACCTCGCCCAGGGCGACTGGAACCACCTGACCGCGCATGGCCACGCTCGCCTGGCGGCCGCCATCTGGCCGACGGTCGCGCGACTCCTCACGCTGGGGTGACATCTCAGGACTCGCGATGAGGCGCGGTCGTTCGGCGCGCGTCAACTACGATGACCACCGAAGGAGGTGATGCCGATGAAGACAATGACCTGCAAACAAATGGGCGGACCATGTGATGTCGCATTTCACGGAAATACGGCGGACGAAATCATAAAAATGCAAGACAAACACCTGAAGGAAATGGTCGCGGGTGGTGATGCGACGCATCAGACCGCCCGCAGGGCGATGCAGGGCCGGTGGAAGAATCCCATCGCTGGAATGGGGTGGTACCTGCGAACAAAGAAGGAGTTTGCGGCCCTACCCGAAGACTGATCAGTCGACGGGTTCGATTTCGTCCAACGCCAGGTGAGCGACCTTGGCTGACAGCAGCATCAGCGCTGCCGCGACGACGCAAATCGCGCCGCAGCCGAGCCAGAGCAGGGTGGTGCTGCGGACAAACACCCAGGTGCCGGCGACCGACCCCACCGTCAGGCCCAGGGATCAGGTCAGGCTCCAGGCACCTGAGTAGCGCCCTCGGAGGTGGGGCGGCGCGACGTTGGTGACGTGGGCTGCCGCCATGGGAGTTGCGACCATCTCGCCGAGCGACCAGACGAGGACCGTTATCGCCAGGAAGGGGATGGTGGTCGCAGGCGCGGTGAGGGCAAAGCCCAGGCCCACCAGGAGCGTCCCGGCAGCGATGGTGGGGAGGGTCGGAAGCTGCCGGGTGACCGAGATGATGAGCAGCTCCGCCACGATGATCACCACTCCGTTGAGTCCTACCAGGGCGCCGTAAACGGAGTTCGAGTACCCGTTGCCACGAACCCACAGCGGCAGCGTGGTGTTGGCCTGGAGGTATACCACCGACGTCAGCAGTGACGCGACGAGGAAGATGATGAATCCGCGGTCGGCCACGATCGCCCGGAGCCCCTCACCGCGAACCTCGACCCGGTCGCGGTGCGGCGCGCCGTGGGGGAGGTACAAGAGGGCGATCACGCCGAAGATCACCGACGTCCCGGCGTCGAAGATGAAGCCAAAGATGAAGGCCCGGTCCGCCAGCAAGCCCGCCACCGCGGGTCCGGCGGCGAACCCGGCGTTGATGAAGAAACGCTGTACGCCCATCGCCACCACCCGGTCGCCCTCCGCAACGACGTCGGCGACGAGCGCATTGGCGGCCGGCCGGTACATGTTCCCGAAGAGGCCCACCAGGAAACTCAGAACCAGAACGGTGGGCAGACCGCGGGCATACGCGAGGCCCATGGTCACCGCCGCTCCGACCAGCGACGCGATCGCCAGCGTCTCCCGGCGACCGAACCGATCGGCGAAGTATCCGGCCAGCCCGGATGCTGGGATTCCCCCGGCGCCGTAGAACGCCACCGCGATGTCCGCCTCCGGGATCGAGAAACCGATCCGGGTGAGGTACAGCACCAGGAAGACGGCTACGAAGGTGCCGAATCGGTTGACGAACTGTCCCACGCCGAGGATCCAGACGGGGCGGGGCAGGCCCCTGACCGTCACCACGAATCCGGGCCGGGGCGAACTCATGGCCCAAAGGTAGCCGAGCGATCAGCTCGGTCTGGAGCCGGGTGTCCTCCTCAGCGAAGGCGAGGCCGGGCGCGACGGCGCCGGCCTCCGCGACTCAGCCCGGCCACGACTCCCACCGCGGCGCCGGCGAGCAGGCCCGCGGGACCACCGGGCGGTGCAGCGGCGGTGTTAGGCAGTGCCTCCGCGGCGCCATTGCTTCCGGCTCCCGTGCTGACGCCTAGAACGTCCATTTCGGGGCACACGCTGACGCTTCCGGTCTCGCCGAACGCCGAGCCATTGCAGTTGCCGTACGCGTCCTGAACAGCACCGGCGGGAACCGCGCTGGCGGTGATCGTCCCGCCGCTGAACGGCCGGCCCGAGATGGTTCCGCCGGCGACCGACACCGGACGCGCGGTGACGTCGACATTCTCGACAGCCGCCGGGTAGCCGACGTGGAGCTGGGCGTTGGTCCCCGCGAGGACCAGGCGCGTGGACGGGACGACGGTGAACGGCGCCGACGTCAGCGAGTAGTGGTTTGCCGTCACGACCATCTCGTATTCGCCGGTGGGAATGTCCAGCGGGACCTCCCAGTCCGCGGTGTACTTGCCGGAATCGTCGACCCGCCACACGATCTGGAGTCCGAGGTCGTCGGCAACCGGCGTCCACGATCCATGCTCGAGACGCTGCACCGTGACGAAGGCGCGGCCGACCGGCATGTCGGCCCCCAGGGCAGCTCCCTGCCAGGAGAGCACTGACCGTGCCAGCCGCTCGGTGGTCGCCGGCTGGCTGGTGATCGTCGCCGAGGTGGCGCCGGTCGGAAAGGCGGTGGCGCCCGAACCGGTGGTGACGCCGTTGCGGGCGTCGTCATCCGCGGGCGCCGCCGAAGCCCGGCCTCCGGCGAGGTCGCCGGCCAGGCCCACCAGCCCGTCGAGGACGGCGTACGACTGGTACTCGCCCCAGATCGTCGAGCCGCCCTCGTAGTGCTGCGCCTCGTACTCCTCGGGAGTGGTGAAGTACTGCATGTACTCGTTGGTCAGCCCATCGATGACGATGCGGTGGATGGGCAGCGCTGATGCCGCCTGGAGCACCGCGGCGCGGACGCGCTTCGCCATCGCCACCGTCATCTCCCCGGGGATGGTGGCTACCAGCCGGTCGCCGAGGCGCAGCACTGTGATCGGCAACACGTGGGGGAATGCCGTGCTCATCGAAGGCAGCGCGGTGCGTACCTCGACCTTGTCGCCCTGCCCGTCGACGGGGTTGTCCACCGGCGCCTTGACGCCCTCGAAGTTGGTGCCGTTGACCTGGCCGGTGATGTCGTAGAGCGGCCCGCGGCCTTCCTCACTGCCGGTGAACAGAGACAGCCCGGTGACCGGGTCGGTGCCGACTGTGTGTCCGGCGCTGGTACTGACGCCGCTCAGCGAGATCCTGGTCCAGCGCATGTCCAGGGGGAGGTCGGTGCTCAACGTCTTCCCCGCCTCGGTCCAGGCGTCGAGCAGCACGTGGGCCTCGACGTCACCGACGCGCTCGGCGTCGGCGGGGCCCGAGTGGCGGATCCCGCTGGTCTGGTCGCCCTCGTCGGCGTTGGCGAATGCGGAGACCACCTCCTGGGCCGACGGCACCGCCCCGGCGGCACGGATCGCCGATTCAACCGCGCGGTCCGCGCTGGCCTGGTGGTCGCCGTTGTAGACGGTGTACGTCGCCTTGTCGACGGTGCCGTGGTTGGCGAAGCTCGACCACACCCCGATGGGGACGTCGCGGCCGCCGACGAGCTTGTCCACGCGGAGAACGTCGACCGCGGGGTCGATGGTGTCGAGGTAGCCGCCCGGGTCCTGGTCGACATTCCCGGTCCCGTATCCCTCGTGGATGCCGAAGTTGGCGAGGTGCGCCTCCAGGCTGCGGTTCATGGTCAGGCCGACAAGGTCACGGTGGGCCCAGGCCGCCGCTCCGGGGGCGAGATCCGCGTCTGCGGCGCGGATGGCGGCGGCGAGCTGCCGCACCTCGAAGGAGTACAGCTGGTCGTCGCGCGCGCCGGAGACGTTCTGCGCCGTCAGCGTGCCCAGCGTCGGGAAGACGGTGTTGTAGGCGCTGAAGTTCCAGTATCCCGAGGGCCCCGCGTGGGTATGGGTCGCCGAAACCAGCACGGTGCGCTCATTCAGCGCCGGGTCGCCGACCAGCGTGAGCGCGTCCTGAAGGACGCCCCCGGCTACGCCGTTGAGGTCCTCGACGACGAACGCGACCTTGTGACCGCCCTCGGCAAGGACGATTGCCCGGGCGTACAGCCGGGTGTGCACACCCATGCCCTTGGAGTCGCTGCGCTCCCAGCCCATCAGGTAATAGCCGGTCGGCGGCGTGATGTCGGCGCGGCCGACGCCGACCTCCAGCAGGCCGGGGGCCGGCGGGTGGGCGGGCAATCGACCCGCCGATGCCCCCGGGTCGCGGTAGCCGTCGCCGCCGGCGGGGTCCGCGGGAAACCCGCCGAACGAGGCGGCTGTCGCGGACCGGGGCAACGCTCCCCCAGCCACCAGCACGGCCGCGGCCACGCAAAGGAGCACGAAGACCCGCCGATTCAATCGACCTTCCCGCATGAAGCTTCATTCCCCTGCGGCACCGCCACGCGGGTCCCCTCGCCCGCGGGTGGCGGCAATCACCGCACCATGGATCCGGGGACTTTACCACGTCGCCCTTCGGACTCGACCCATAATCACCGCTGATGACCAACACCTCGTCGCCGCGACCATGACCGTCCGCATTGACCTGCTGCCGGACGGCTCCGGGCCATACCGCCTTGCGGTTACAGCCCGACCCGAAGGCCTGGCCTCGCCTAGCGATATCGACGCGTCCTCCGGTGACCTGGCCGTGGGTGCCGATGAAGGCAGGCGCTCGCTGGTTTTTGAGCCCTGGGTCCCCAGCCCCACTGGTGTCGACGCGGTGGCCGCCGCCCGCCCGCCGATCGCCCTTGTGCTGCTGTACCAGGCCAAAGACGAGGAGGCGATGGCGGCGTTTGATGAGCGAATCACCGAGGAGTACTCCGCCTTCTACGCAGACCGGGGTGTCAGTTATGGCGGCCTCTGCCGGGTTGCGGGTCCGCACGGCAGCTCACTGGGGGAACTCTTGGGTTTCGAGGTGCCGGACATGGCCGTCGCCTTACGGGCGGCTAACGACGGACTCAGCGACCGGATTGTGGCCATCGAGGACGAATGCCGCCTCTACCAGGATCTCGATCGCCCGCGGTATACGATCTGGATGGACTCGACGGTGGCGCAGCCCTGACGCCCGACAACGTGCTCGACCTCGCCGACCGGGTATGGAACGGCGAAGTGGACATCGACGACGTGCACCCGGTGACCGCGATGCAGGGAGGGCTCGTCGAAGTGGCTCCGGGTGTCGCCTTCATCCCGACCTTCGGGAACGTCTCCGTGGCGAGCACCTCGGCGGGCCTGGTTCTGTTCGACTGCGGCCACTCTCTGGTGGCGGCCCAGGCGAGAGAGCAGCTTCGCGGGTGGAGCCAGGCCAGAGTCGACACCATCGTCTTCACCCACGGCCACGCGGACCACGTTCTCGGCGCCGGCGAGTACGAAACCGAGGCGGCGGCCTCGGGCTGGCAGCCTCCCACCGTGGTGGCCCACGAGGCCGTGGTGCGCCGCTTCGACCGCTACCGGGCGACCGCTGGCTACAACACCGTAATCAACGCCCGCCAGTTCCAGGCCCCCGGCATCAGCTGGCCGGTCGACTACCGCTACCCCGACGTGACCTACAGCAGCGAGCTGCGGCTCGACCTTGGCGGCGAGGTCTTCGAGCTGCACCATGCAATGGGGGAGACCGACGACCACACCTGGACCTGGATGCCCTCTCGGCGGGTGCTTTTCTCCGGCGACCTGGTGATCTGGGCCTGCCCCAACGCCGGTAACCCCCAGAAGGTGCAGCGATACCCCGCGGAGTGGGCCCGCGCGCTGCGAGAGATGGCGGAGCTCGATGCCGAGGTCCTCCTCCCCGGCCACGGCTTCCCGGTGATGGGGCGCGACCGGGTCGCCCAGGTCCTGGGAGACACGGCTGCGCTGCTCGAAAGCCTGGTGGAGCAGACCCTGGCCCTGATGAACGCCGGGGCCGCGCTCGACGAGGTCGTGGCCGGCGTTCGGGTGCCGGAGGAGCTGATCCAGAAACCCTACCTGCGGCCCGTGTATGACGAACCGGAGTACATCGTGCGAAACCTCTGGCGGTTCTACGGCGGCTGGTTCGACGGCCATCCAGCCCATCTCAAGCCGGCCTCGGAGGCCGACCTCGCCGGCGAAGTGGTCAACCTGGCGGGCGGACTGGAGCCGCTGGCGAAACGCGTGCGAGAGCTGATGGCCGCCGGCTGTCTCGACCTTGCCGGGCACCTGGCCGAGTGGCTGGCGACCGCCCATCCAGCCGGCGGCGAGGCTCTGCGGCTCCACGCCGAGGTTCTGCGAGCCCGAGCCGATGCCGCGGAGTCGACGATTTCGCGTGGCATCTTCGCGTCGGCGGCGGCCGAGGCTGAGGCAGCGGTGGATCGTCTGACAGACTGAAAACACCGGCCGTCGTGGTAAAGTCGGCCGATCCAGGTATGCGGTGACCGCCGCCAAGACGGGCGAGGGGACCCGATGGGCGGTCTCGGGGGAAGGGTATTGATGCGGGAAAGCAAGTTGACGCTGTTGGCCGTTGCACTCGGCAGCCTTGCCGTGGTTGCGACGATGGTGCCGGCAGCCGGCGCTGGGGCCCCCTCGGCGAACACGTACAAGGCGTACGCGGTCGGCATCGAAGGCGGCGAGCCCTCGATCGGGTACGACTACGTTCGCAAAGTCGCGATGTATGGCGAGGTCAACGTCCGGCGCCTGCAGTGGGACGACACCAAGCCAGGCTCACCGATGACCTCCACGACCGTCGATCCGATCGCCACCACCAGCCTCGACCCGATCACGATCGTGGACCCGTACACCAGCCGCACCTTCACCTCCCAGCTGCTGGCTGCCTGCAGCAACACCTACTTCAGCGACGACGCGGGTGCGAACTGGACGCCTTCGCAGGGATGTGGCATCGGCACGGTCCTCGACCACCAGACCCTGGGAGCAGGCCCCTTCCACGCCCCCCTCCCGACGCCCCCCGCGCCCCTCTATCCGGACGCTGTCTATTACTGCGCCCAGAACGGCTTCAACGGCTCCTGCGCCGTCAGCCTCGACGGTGGGATCACGTTCGGCCCGCTGTCATACGCCGCCAACACCCCGCTCAACGACCCCAACGACCCCAACCCCACGTTCGCGGCGGAGGGCGGCGCCTGCTCTGCCCTCCACGGTCATTTGCGAGTCGGTCCCGACGGCACCGCCTACCTCCCGCTCAAGGGGTGTGGTGGGACCTTCACCACCAACAACGGGACCAACACGGAGTACTTCGGCGGTCAGCCGGCGCTGTCGATCAGCGCCGACAACGGGACCACCTGGACGATTCACAAGGTGCCCGCGACGCAGGTTCCCACCGGCACCGGCGGCTCGAACCTGGTCGAGAACCCGGACGAGAGCGATCCCTCGATCGGGATCAGCAGGCAGAACGGCGTCCTCTATTTCGGCTGGGAGAACGGCCACAACCCCAGCGACCTCAAGAACGGAGACCAGACCCAGGCGATGGTCGCCGTCTCCCGTGACAACGGCACCACCTGGTCGCCGCCGACCGACGTGAGCTCGCGGATGGGGGTGCACAACGTCCAGTTCCCCGAGGTGATCGCCGGCGATGACAACCGCGCCGCATTTGCCTTCCTGGGCACCAAGACCATTGGCGATGACCAGACCAACGCCTTCACCAAGATGGTTCCGAAGCCCTACTGGCACCTGTACATCGCCACCACCTACGACGGCGGCGCCAACTGGACCACCGTTGACGCGACCCCGGACAAGCCGGTGCAGCGAGGCTGCATCGACCTGCAGGGCACAACCATCCCGCCCTCGGCCCGGGTGGATCCCTGCAACACCAGCCAGCGCAACCTTCTCGACTTCAACGACATCACCGTCGATGGCGAGGGGCGGGTTCTGGTTGCCTACACCGACGGCTGCGTCGAGAAGTGCGTTTCCGATCCGACCAACGACCACCCCAGCGCCATCGACATGGTGATGCGGCAGACGGGCGGCCAAGGCCTGTTCGCTTCGGCGGTTGCCGCCGCCAGCGCTCCCAGCCCGGGACCAAGCCCGATCGGCGCAGTCCAGGCGGCAATGCCTCTCACCAGCACTGGCGCCCCCCTGGTGGGCTGGATCGTACGGAGCATCCTGCCGCTGGTGGTCCTGGTCCTGGTGGTCGTCCTCGGGCTTCTGCTCCGGCGGGGTCGTACGTCCAGGTCCTGATCAGCCGCGACCGTACGTGGTTCGCACCTAGACGAGGCCAAGACCCTCGTCGAGCCGGGAAATCGCTAACGCGACGTCCAGGCGTCGGGGTGGCGGGCCAGGCGCTGAACCGACCGGGGCAGCTTGTTCGCCACCAGGTCGGCGACGGTGACGTTCTCGAGAACCTCGCGCAGGCTCGCCCGTAGCGCGATCCAAACGTCGCGCAAGGACTCGCTGGCGCCGTGGTACTCGACGTCCTCCGGGCGTCGTTCGTGCACCGTCGCCAGTGGTCCCTCGACGGCACGGATGACGTCGGCGAGCGACACCTGGCGGGCGGGGCGGGCGAGCCGGAAGCCACCGTGGATGCCGCGGAAGCTCTGCACTATCCCGGCTCGCTGCAGCTCGCTGAGGATGTTGAGGAGGAACTTGAGCGGTATGCCCTGAGCCTGGGCAATCCGGTCAGCGTTGATGGGCGCCTCGGTGTCCAGGGAAGCCAGCTCCGCTGCCGCGCGGATGGCGTAGTCAACCTTGACGGAGATTCGCACGCGGCAATTGTGCTCCCAGGCCGCGAGGGGGCGTTCGCCGGCGCCCTGTTTCTTACTCTGTGATCCAGCTCCGGACGCCGCCCGACAGCCCCGCAGGCGTTGTCTCGGCTTTGATCAGGTACTCGAGAGCTCCCAACCTCATGCCCCGTTCGACCAGCTCTTTCTCGCCGTGGTTGGAGAGGATGATCACCGGAAGGTGCTTGAGCTCCTCGTCGGCTCGCATCCTTTCCAAGACCTGGAATCCATCCATTCTGGGCAGCCGGACATCGAGAAAGACGAGGTCGGGATGGATCTCCTTGGCCATTCGCAAACCGTCTTCGCCGTCCGTGGCCCGGGTGACGGTGTAGCCGTCGAGCTCGAGCTTGAGCCGGTACATCTCGGCGAGGTCCGCGTCGTCCTCGACGAAGAGGACTCTGACCTCCTCCTCAGCGGGTATCTGCATTTCGATCTCTCCTCGATTTAGGTATACCGCAGCGATCAAGATCAAATAACCGGCAGATGGGTATTCCCCCCTTGAGCCAAACCCCATAATATGATAGCGTGCCTATCAGGTCTTAGAGGATAGCCAAGGTGCCGTTTGGCCCGACAGCAGGAGGTGGCGATGCCCCGTCGACGACCCCCGGTAGAGATATTCACGATGCAGGTCCCGGCAGAGCTGGAACGTAGGAAGATGCGCTGCCCAATATGTGGTGAGCTCAATCTACCCGGTGGTTGGGTTGCGGCCAAGCTGGTGTCGCGCTGCGGCAATTGCGGTATTCGTTTCGCTCAGCCCGCCTTCACTCGACAGCTGGCCAGGCGCGCCTGACGGTCAGGTCAGCTCACAAGGAAGCGCCCGCGGGGCCCGCCCGGCGACGCCGGGCACGGGCAGCTGTAGGAGTTTTAGCGGTCCGCGGACCGCGCGGAGGCAGGTCCTGGCGCGAGAGCGAGACCGCTCCCGCCACGATCACCGCCAGCCACCCCAGCGTCACCAGAGCCAGCGCGCCGTAAGCCAGGATGGCCGGCCAGGCGGCGCCGTCGTGGGCTTCCCGCATCAGCAGCTTGGAGGCGGGCACGAATCGCGAGGTGCGCTCGGCCGCCAGCGGGATGGGTGCCTGGTGATACTCGAGGTCGGCGGGCATCGAAACCGGTAGCGCCATCACCAGGTCGGCCTTGGAGAAGTAGACGATGGTCTTCCAGGCCCCGCCGGTGATCACCGTCGACTCACCACGCCAGTGTCCGGCTAAAGTCTCCACCAGCCTGACGTTGTGCAGGCCGCCTCCCTGCCAGGAGTTGACCTCGAAGACGTCGGCGCCACGAACGGTGTCCGCGGGGGTCACGTCGAGCTCGACGGTGACCGGCCTCAGGGACGAGGGCTGTCCGAAGCGGTCGACGGTGGCGACCGCCGGTCCGGCCGGCGTCGTGCGCAGGGTCGCCGAAACCGGCGCCGTGTTCCTCGGGAACGGCACCGCCAGCGCCACCAGCGCCGCGGCGGCGGCCGCGATCAGGGCGGCGACCGGCAGCTTGGCGCCGCGGCGGGAGAGCGCCATGCCGAGCGCGACTCCGAGGATGGCCGCCGCCACCGCCCCGAGCGCCGCCGCCCAGATCCCGTTGAGCATCGCCGGCTGCCAGGGCATCCGGCCCCAAAGGTACGAGTAGCCCCACTCGCTGGCGACTCCCAGGGTGGCCGCCAGGGCGCCGGACGCGAGCGCGGTGGTGAATGCCGAACGATTCCGAGCCAGGTAGAACCCGGCCTCCACGCAGAGCGCGATGCCCAGGTAGGTCGGGAACCTCGGGACGACGTGGCCCAGGCCCGGGCCGACCAGCAGGGCGAAGCCACCGCGGACCGCGATGAACCCCAGCGCGGCCTTGACCGCGGCCCAGCGGCCCAGGACGGTCCGGGCGGTGACCAGGCCCAGCGTCGCCGCCATCGCGATCAGCACCGGCTGGTAGAGCGCCTGCCACTGCGGCACGCCGTCGTCGAACTCGAGCTGGAAGGTGCTCAGCCCGACCAGCATGATCACCGGGGCGGCGCTCCAGAGGAAGCGCCTCACCCACGGGCGCCCGACCTCTCGTCCGGCCTCGGCCAGCAGCAGCCAGGCCGCGATCGGTGAGAAGGACGCGCCCCCGATCATCAGCAGGTGGGTGGGCCCCCACATGGTCACGTCTACGCCGTAGTTCGCGTGCCAGATGTCATCGAGCGGGAAGCCGAAGGTGGCTCCGACCCCCAGCGCCAGCAGTGCCGCCGCCCCTCGCGGGATTCGCAGCGCCCCGACGCGCCAGGCCGTCCCGGCGCCGCGCAGCGTGGCCATGATGATGCTCAGGATGCCCGCCGCGGCGATTGCGCCCAGGCCCAGCAGGATCATGACGTGCGCCGGGGTGAGCAGGACGTTGTCGCGTCCCAGGTCGATGTGCCAGGCGACGTCCCACATGAACCCGATGCCGGCGACGATCAGCGACCAGTGGAGCAGGCCGACACCGCTCGCAGCCCACGCCGGCAGGCCGGTGACGCGCTCCAACGAGTTGGCGGCCCGGTCGAAGAGGCTCAGCGGGAACCGGTGGCCGGCGGACTCGCCGAACATCACCAGCGCCAGGATGATGAGGCCCAACGCCGCCAGCGGGGTGGCGACGAGGAGCCACTCGGCCGAGGTTGAGTGACCGATCGAGGCGGCAGCGATGGCGGCGATGGCGGCGATCATGACCGGGCCTCAGCGCGGTCGCGTCGAGCGCCGGCGGCCGTGGTTCGAGTCAGGGGTGCGATCATCTCTATCCCTCCCGGGTCGAATGAATCCGACATGATTTGATGATACATCAAACCATGACAGATTATTCCCGCGCCTGTCAATCCCGAACTGATGTGCCCGTGAGGCTCCCTGGCGGGCGCCGGTTAGGTCAGGAGGAGCTTCTTGAGACGCCGCGAAGTGACCAGCAACCCGGCGAGGCCAAGGACTGCCAGGTAGGCGACGTCGACCAGCAGCCGCGGCCCCAGGCTCCCGGTGGTCAGCCCGCGGATCAGGTCGACGCCGCGGTAGAGCGGTGTCGCTCCGACAACCAGCTGAATCGCGTGCGGGTAGGCGGTGATGGGGAAGAAGGTGGCCGAGAACAGAAACAGCGGCACCAGCGCCAGCTGCACCAGGTCGAAGTCGGCCCATTTCTTGATGAAGGTCGTGATCGCGGTCCCCACGGCGGCGAAGGCAAAGCCGATCAGAACCGCGGCCGGCAGCGCCAGGATGGCGGTGGGCGAGGCCACCAGCCCCAGCGCCACCATCACCACGATGAAGCCGGTCGAGTAGATGCTGCCCCGCATGACGGCCCAGGTCACTTCGCCCAGCGCGACGTCGCCGGTGCCGACGGGGGTCGCCAGGATGGCGTCGTACGTCCGCCGGTACTTGATCTTCTCGAAGAGATTGAAGGTGCTGTCGTAGATGGCGCCGTTCATGGCCGCGGTTGCCATCAGGGCCGGCGCCACGAAGACCGCGTAGCTGACCGGGTGGCCGCTCTGGTCCTGGACGTGGCCGACCAGCGAGCCAACGCCGAAACCGATGCCGAAGAGGTAGAGAAGCGGCTCGAAGAAGCCCGAGAAGATGATGATCCAGGTGCGCCGGTAGACCATCAGGTTCCGCTCGACCAGGCGTCGCGCCCGCGTCGGCACGACCCGGTGGATCGCTGTGGGTGGCCCGGAGGTGGCTCTCACGGCGCCAGCCTGCGGCGAAGCAGGAAATACGCCGCCACCGCCCCAGCTAAGAGGTAGAAAAGCAGCACGGCGGTGTGCACCGCCACCGCACCGGCGGTGATACCGCCGAGGGTGAAACCGCGACCCAGCGCCACCCCGTGGGCCAGCGGAGTCAGCCAGGCGACGGCCTGAAGCGGCAGCGGCAGCCGGTCGAGGGGGAAGAAGGTGCCCCCGAACAGGAACAGCGGCGTGATCACGAAGCGGGTCAGGGCCGCGAACCCAGTGTCCCGCCTGAGGCTTGCGCTGAACGCGATGATCGGCGCCGCGAAGGCCAGCCCGGTGAGAATCCCGGCGCCGATCGCCAGCGGCGCCAGTCGCGAGCGGGTCGCCCCCACCGCCTCCATCACCGCGAGGAAAATGAAGCAAACCAATCCCAGCCGCGCCACCATCCACGCCAGCTCGCCGAGGAGCAGGTCGGCAACGGCCAGCGGCGTCGCCAGGATGGCGTCGTAGGTCTTCCACCAGGTGATCTTGGCCATGATCGGATACGTGGTCTCCACAGCCGCCGTCTGCATCGCGGTGGCCACCAGCAGCCCGGGCGCGATGAAGTCGCGATAGGGTACGCCCGCCACCCCGCCGCTGTGCCTGTTGATCAGGCCGCCGAGGCCGATACCCATCGCGGTCAGGAAGAAGATCGGCGAGATGAACGACACCAGGACGGAGCCCCGCCACACCCGCCGATAGGCGAGGGCGTTGTGCTCGAACACCCTCAGCGCGCCCACCGCAGCGACCTCAGTCGACCAGCCGCCGGCCGGTGAGGCGGAGGAAGACGTCTTCGAGGGTGCTCCGGCGCACCAGCGCGCTGTCAGGAGTGAGCCCGCGCCGGTGTACCGCGGCAGAGCACTCGTCGCCGTCGGAGGTGTACAGAAGGACGCGGTCGGGGAGCACCTCGACCCTCTCGGCGAGACCGTCGAAGCGTCCGTCCGCGCCGCTGTCGGCGAACCCGGGAGGAAAGCGCAGCTCGAGGACGTCTCGCGTGGAGTAGCGGGCGATCAGCTCTCGCGGGGAGCCCTCGGCGACGATCTGGGCGTTGTCCATCACCACCAGCCGGTCGCAGAGCTGCTCGGCCTCGTCCATGTAGTGGGTGGTGAGCACCAGCGTCACGCCGCGCTGCTTGAGACGGTAGAGCCGGTCCCAAAGCAGGTGCCGGGCCTGCGGGTCCAGCCCGGTGGTGGGTTCGTCCAGCAGCAGCAGGTCGGGCTCGTTGATCAAGGCGCGGGCGATAGTGAGGCGCCGCTTCATCCCCCCGGAGAGAGGCTCAACCTGGTCGCCGGCCCGGTCGCCGAGCTGGACGAACTCGAGCAGCTCGTCGGCCCGGCTGCCGGCTTCGGCCCATGAGAGGTCGAAGTAGCGCCCGTAGATGACCAGGTTCTCCCTAACGGTCAGCTCCATGTCGAGGGTGTCCATCTGTGGCACCACGCCCATGCGGCCGCGGATCCGAGCCCCATCGGTGGCGGGGGTGAGGCCGAAGATCGTCAAGGCTCCCGCCGAGACCGGCGAGACGCAGCCGATCATCCTCATCGTCGAGGTCTTGCCGGCGCCATTGGGGCCGAGAAAGCCGAAGGCCTCCCCGGCGCGCACGTCGAAGTCGATCGCGTCGACGGCGATCAGCTCCTTGAAGCGCTTGGTCAGTCCGCGCGCCCGGATCAGGACCGAATCGGGATCAGTGGCTGGTGGCATGGCGAGCAGTCGAGGATATCTCTCTGCTCAGCTCTTGTCCGGCTGGCTTCGCGGCGCCAAACCGGCGTTCGCGGTCAGGCGTCCAGCGCTGACAGGACCTCCTCGGCGTGGCCGGCCGGGTGGACCTTCTCCCAGACCCGGGCGACCCGGCCGTCAGGGCCGATCAGGAAGGTGTTCCTGAAGATGCCCTGGTATTCGCGGCCCATGAACTTCTTCGTCCCCCAGCTCCCGTACGCCTCGCTCACGGAGTGGTCGGTGTCCGCCAGCAGCGGGAAGTTGAGCCCGTACTTCTGAGTGAACTTGACGTGGGACTTGGCGCTGTCGGCGCTGACGCCGTATACCAGTGCTCCCCGCTTCTCGAACTCGGGTGTCATATCCCTGAAGCTGCACGCTTCCACGGTGCAGCCGGGAGTGTCGTCCTTGGGATAGAAGTAAAGGATCACCGGCTTACCGCGAAGGTCGCCGAGGTGGACGGTCTGGCCGTCGCCGGTTTCCAGGGTGAAGTCGGGAGCCTCGTCGCCAGCTTGAAGCATCAATCCTCCTTGAGTTTTGGGTTCCGTCCCAAACCTAACCGCCCGTCAGGTCCCGATATGCCCGCGGCCACCGCAGACACGCCGGTTTTACCGGTTCGGCACCGGATCGCCGTGAATTCGGTCCCTCAACGGTTACATTTGCGTGGATGCTAAGCCGTGGATGAAGACGTCAGGGTCTACCTGATCGACCGGGCCGGACCGGCGGCCAACGCCTTCGCAGCCAAGCTCGAGTCCCGCGAGGGGGTCGAGCTCGTCAGCGGCGCGGCCGAGGTCGAAGAGGCTCTCCAGGACATCAGCGACAGCCATCCGGACGTGATCCTGGTGGGCACCGACGTTGGTGGGGCGGGCGTCGTCGACGCCATCGAAAGGGTGCTCACGGTGGCCGGCGATGGAGCCGTGGTGGCGCTCAGCACCCGCGATGACAAGGCCCTCGTCGATGCCGCCATCAGGGCCGGGGCGTCGGGTTCGCTGGACCGCACCGCCAGCGTGGGGGAGACGATCACCGCGCTCCATGTCTACCGGGGCCGGCAGCGTGGCGAATACGTCGACATGAAGCTGGCAGAGCCGCCCGGCCAGGTCGCCGGACTGCGGGTTTCTGGCGCCCTGCCCCGCTTCCCGACCGCGACCGCGGACCCGCAGGAGGTCTACAGCTCGCCGTCCACCGCCGCCTCTGGCGCTTCCCAACCCACCACTCCGTCGGACCTCGAAGCTGACCAGGCCGGCGCAGAGCCTGGCGACGATCTCACGGAGATGCGCGACATGCTCCGCCGCGAAGCGGCTCACGCCGCCAAGAAGGCCCCCAAGAAGAAAGGTTGGCGGCTGTTTGGGCGACGCCAGAAGAGCTCGCCGTTCGGGCCAACCGTGGGCGATGCCGGATCGGGCGACGCGGGGGCGGGCGAGGCGGGCTCCGACGATTCGGAAGCGGGCGACGCCGGTGGGGGCGATCGGGTTGAGTGAGGCGCAGCTGACCGACACCGCGGCCGCCGCTGCGGAAGCCTGGTTCCCGGCGCGGCCGCGAACGGTGGAGGACACCGGGCTCAGCCCCAGCCTCCTGAGAGATCTCGTCCTCAAGACCATCTACTCGGCGTCCCCTGTGGCCGGCTTCGACGTCGCCCGCCGGCTCCGCCTCGACTTCGTCATCTTCGAGTCGATCATCAAGGAGTTCACCGATCTCGCGCTGGTCCAGACGGAAGGTGAGGCGCGACACCGTCCGCAGCGGCTGGAGCGCGTCGAGGAAGGCCTCAACTACGCCATCACCGAGAAGGGGCGGGAGCGCGCCCTGCAGGCGATGGACCGATGCGCCTACGTAGGTGTCTCGCCGGTCCCGGTGGGGCAGTACAACCTGGCGGCGATCCGGCAGGGACTGCCGGAGAACTTCGCCACCGAGGACCGCATGTTCGAGGTGCTGGCGCACCTGGTGCTGCCCGAGCAGGTCCTCAAGCTGCTCGGCCCGGCGTTGAACTCGCGCAAGTCGATCTTCCTCTACGGGCACTCGGGGAACGGCAAGAGCACGATCGCCCGGGCCACCCGTCACCTCCTCGGCGAAGGCCTGTTCGTGCCCTGGGCGGTGGCCGTCGACGACCAGATAATCCGCCTCCTCGACCCCGGCTTCCACGAGCCCAGCCGCCTGCCCGCGAACCCGCGGGCGGACGGACGCTGGAGCTCATGCTCGCGACCCTTCATCCAGGTCGGCGGCGAGCTCGACATGAGCATGCTCGACCTGATCTGGCACCCGGAGGCCAAGTTCTACGACGCGCCCCTGCAGATGAAGGCCAATGGCGGGATCTTCCTGGTCGACGATTTCGGGCGCCAGGTGGTGGAGCCGAGGGCGCTGCTCAATCGCTTCATCGTGCCCCTGGAGGAGAGCGTCGACTACCTCAACCTGTCAGCCTCGGGCCGCAAGATCGAGATCCCCTTCAACATGCTGCTGATGCTCTCCACCAACCTCCAGCCCAGCCAGCTGATGGACGAGGCTTTCATCCGCCGGATCCGGCACAAGATCAAGATCCCCGACCCCACCGAGGAGCATTTCCGCGAGATCTTCAAGCGCGAGGCGGACCAGCAGTCGATCGCCTACCACCCGTCGGCGCTGGACTACATCATCCAGAACTACTACAGCGCCGCCGAGCGACCCATGCGCGGCGTCCATCCCCGCGACATCCTCACCCACGTCCGCGAGATCGCCGGCTACCAGGGGATCCAGCCGGTGGTCCTGGACAAGGACATCGTCGACGCCGCCTGTGAGGCTCAGTTCGTGGGCGACCTGGAGGAGTAACCGGCGCGGGTAAGCTCAAGGGCGACCACCCGATTCTGGAGAATGCCCTTGATCGACCCGGAGGAGACCTCAGCCTGGGAGCGCACCGCTCCCCGCCCCATCGCCGCCGAAGACTGGACCCGCTATGAGGGCTACATGTCCGAGATCTTCCAGGCCATGGGCATGAACCTCCAGACCCCGGGCACGGAAAGGACCCCGGAGCGCTACCTCAAGGCGCTCTTCGACTCCACCGCCGGCTACGAGGGCGACGCCAAGCTGTTGACCGCCTTCCCGACCGAGTGCGACGGCGGGCCGGACTGCCGCATCAGCCAGGTCATCGAGGGCCCGATCTCGTTCTTCGCCCTCTGCGAGCACCACGCGCTGCCCTTCTTCGGCACCGCCCACGTGGGCTACATCGCCCACGAGCAGATCATCGGGATCTCGAAGCTGACGCGCCTGGTGCGCCTTTTCGCCCGGCGCTTCACGGTCCAGGAGCGGATCGGCGTCGAGATCGCCGACCGGCTGGTCGAGCTGATGGAGCCGCACGGGGTGGCCGTTCACCTCGACGCCGTTCACCTCTGCACCCAGATGCGGGGGGTTCGCGAAGAGTCCTCCCACACCGTGACCTCGTTCTGGCGGGGTGCCTACGAGGACGACCCCGAGCTGCGGCGGGAGTTCCTGATCTCGGCCGGGAACGACGACCGGCGCTAGGCCGATCGCCTCAAGCCCGGTCCTGCAACCCCTGGAGGTTCTCCTCGAATCCGGCCGCGGACCGGCGCTGCCGCTCCCGCCGCGCCTGCGCAGGCTCTACGGCGGCGATCTTCGGCTGGCGTCGCCGCTGCTCTACGCCAACTTCGTCTCCTCGATAGACGGCGTCGTGGCGGTGGAGGACGCGCCATCGTCGGGGGCCTTGATCAGTGGCAAGAGCCAGGCTGATCGATTCCTGATGGGCCTGCTGCGAGCCGCCGCCGACGCGGTGCTGATCGGCGCCGGGACCCTGCGCGCCACGCCCGGCCATCTCTGGACCGCGCAGCATGTCTATCCGTCGCTGACCCGCGACTGGCAGCAGCTGCGGCAGGCGATGGGCAAGGCGGCCGATCCCCGCCTGGTGGTGCTGACAGCAAGTGGCGAGCTGGACGGCTCCCACCCGGCGCTCCAGCGTGGCGCGCTGGTCCTGACCACGGCGGCGGGTGCCCGCCGGGCTCGCGCCGGGGCGCCGGGAGGCTGCGAGGTCAGGGTCGTGGGGCGCGGGCGCCAGGTGAGCATCACCCGAGCCCTCGATCTGCTGCGATCGCTCGGCTACGCCGCCGTTCTCAGCGAGGCGGGTGGGGTGGTGATGGGCCAGCTGGTCCGCGAGCGATGCGTCGACGAACTCTTCCTCACGGTGTCACCGGTGCTCGCGGGCCGGGTCCGCGGCGACGGCAACAAGGGCCTGGTCGAGGGGTTCCACCTGCTCCCCGGGGCGGCGCATCAGATGCGCCTGGCGGGGGCGCGGCGCCACCAGAGCCACCTCTTCCTGCGCTACAGCTGGGGCTGACCGGGCGCGACGAGCCGGCTTTCAGCTCTCGGCGGCGCTCTTCAGGCCCTCCAGCAGACCGGGGAAGTCACTGGCGATGCGATTGCCCGCCACGGCGCGAAAGAAGAACGCCAGCGGACCCATCATGGTCACTTCCTGGCTGATCTCGGAGCCGCCATCGCTGGGGCTGATCCGACAGTGGAATGTGAAATGGGTCATGGGCACCGGGTCGGTCTCGACAGTGAAGTAGCTTCCGGGCTGGACCTGCCCCAGGACGACGGCGTGACCACCACCGGACTTGGTCGTCATGGTGCCGGAGGTACCGGCGGCGAAGGGGCCGTTGAGCTCCATTGAAACCACGTCGGGATTCCAGCTCGACCACGTCGAGACGTCGGACCAGATGCTCCAGACCTTCTCGGGCGGGGCGGTCGTCTTCAGGGATCGGGCGAAACTGCTCAAAGGTCTCCTCCGGGGTGGAATGGCGTGCCTGGCGTCGGCAGTCGGTAACCCACAGGTTACGACGATTGCCGTCGTCGCGTGCGTCCCGACCTTAGACTCGTCACCATGCCGGCGCCCACGCACCGGCCCCAGGAGGCATTGATGCAGTTCAAGCGGGTAAAGATCCACGGCCACGAAATCGGCTACTACGCAGCCGGCAGCGGGCCTGCGCTGGTCCTGCTCCATGGCGTCGCCAGCAGCTCCCGGACCTGGCGACAGGTCCTGCCGCGCCTCTCCGAGCGGTTCACGGTGGTAGCCCCGGACCTGCTCGGCCACGGCGCCTCGGCCAAGCTTCGAGGCGACTATTCGCTGGGAGCGCACGCCAGCGGAATCCGCGACCTGATGGTGGCGCTGGGGATCGACCGGGCCACCATGGTTGGCCACTCGCTGGGCGGCGGCATCGCCATGCAGTTCGCCTACCAGTTCCCCGACCGGGCTGAGCGCCTGGTCCTGGTCGGCAGTGGGGGACTGGGAGCGGAGGTCTCGATCCTGCTTCGCGCCCTCACCCTTCCCGGCGCCGAGTACATCCTCCCGCTTGGCTGCCGTCCGGAGTTCAGCCGGGTGATCGCCCGGGGCACCGGCTGGCTGGGCAAGATCGGGGTGCGGCCGTCGGCCCTGGCGGAGGAGATATGGAACGGCTATGTAGCCCTGGGTAGCAATGACAGCCGCCAGGCGTTCCTCCACACGCTCCGGTCAGTGGTCGACATCACCGGCCAGCGGGTAGACGCCAGCGACCGTCTCTACCTGGCCAGGCAGGTGCCGACGCTGATCGTCTGGGGTGAGCGGGATCCCCTGATTCCGGCATCGCACGGCCGTCGGGCCCACAAGGCGATACCCGGCAGCGTGCTCAAGATCTACAAGGGCGTCGGCCACTTCCCTCACTTCGACGAGCCGATACGGTTCGTGGACGACCTGCTGGAGTTCATCGATTCGACCGAGCCCGCGGTAGCCGACGAGAGCCAGTGGCAGCAGCTGATTCGCTCCAGCGCGGCCGGCCCGACCGCGCGCCGGGTCGCATCCCGCAGGCCGGGCCGGCTAGGGACAGGCGCCCGCAGGCCGGCCGTGACCAACCAGGGCTGATGGGGGGCCAGCTTTTCAGCTTCGGCGCCGCCTTCCTGGGATCGGCGGTCGAATCAGTCGAGGCCTTGACGATCGTGCTCGCGGTCGGCCTGACGCGCGGCTGGCGGGCGCCGCTGTACGGGACCGTGGCGGCTCTGGTCCTGCTGGCGGCGCTGGTGCTGGCGTTTGGCCAGCTGATCACCGCAACCGTGCCGGAGACGACCCTGAAGCTGGTGGTGGGGACGCTGATCCTGCTGTTTGGGCTGCGCTGGCTGCACAAGGCGGTGCTCCGCTCGGCCGGTGTCCTAGCGATGCACGACGAGGATGACGAGTTCGAGGACACTGTCGAGGAGCTGTCCGGCGACCGGCCGCGCGCCCGCTTCGACTGGATCGCCTTTGTGATCGCGCTCAAAGGCGTCTTCCTGGAGGGCCTCGAGGTGGCCTTCATAGTGTTCGCGGTGGGAGCCAGCAGCAAGAGCATGGTGGTGGCGACGCTGGGCGGCGTCACGGCGATGGTGGTGGTGGCGGCGGCCGGACTGGTGGTTCGCCACCCCCTGGCCCGAGTTCCCGAGAACACGCTGAAGTACGCGGTGGGGCTGATCCTGTCCAGCCTGGGAACGTTCTGGGCGGCTGAGGGGATGGGGGTGTCCTGGCCGCTCGACTTCGTCTCGATCTTCGGCCTGGCGCTGATCTACTTCGGCGCCTCCCAGGCGGCCGTCGCGCTCAACCGGCGCTATGCCGACCCCCGGCTGCTTGCCCAGGGCCTGGCTTGAGCTTTCTCCGCGCCGCCGTCACCCAGGTGGTCAAGCTCTTCGTCACCGACTGGACTCAGACCGCGGGGATCGCTGTGATCCTGCTGGCGGGATTCCTGCTGGCGCGCCAGCTGCACTCCGCCGCGGTCGGCTTCGCGATCGCAGCGGTGCTGGCGCTGCACCTGGTCTACACCACTGCCAGCGAGGCCAGGCGCCGCAACCGCGGCTAAGCTGGAAGCTGAACTGGGAACCGATGGAGGAGATCTGTGGACGCTGATGGTTATGGCTACAAGCCGGGGGAGAGAGGGGTCGAGCGCCTGCTCGAGGACCTCCGCACGTTCTCGCCGGCAGGCATCGACCGCGCCGCCTCGGGCTGGCGCGAGCATGACGTTGACAACCACGAGCGCCTCCACTCGGCGGAGCGGGCGGCGCTGAAGGCGCTGGAGTCGGCCGATGCGGCTGCCGACTGGGAGGACCTGCGGCGCAAGGTCCTGGACCTGACCGAGGGTCGCGGATCGCTGGTCGCCTGGAAGGCGGAGCACGGTGACACCGGCCACCAGGCCGAGGACGCCACGCTTGCCGCCGGGCTGGCGGTGCTGGCTCGCGACAAGATATCCCGCGGGGACTACGAGGTGCTGGTGAGCGGCCTAGCCGAAGCCCTGCCCTGGCTGCTACTGGCGGACTGAAGCCGGGAGGCTTACTTGTCCTCGAGCGACGCCCGCATCCCGCCGGCGTAGAGCTCCAGTAGGCTGACGGAGTTCAGCAGGGCGGTCGCCGTCGACACGTTGGTGGCGATGGGGATGTCGTGCATGTTGCAGACGCGCATTACCGCGTCTACACGCGGCTCGTGCGGGCGGGGCGTGAAGGGGTCGACCAGGAAGATCACCGCCGAGACGTTGCCAGAGGCAACGCACTGGGCGATCTGCCGGTCGCCACCGTCGAGGCCGGAGCGCATGCACTCGACCTTCAGGCCGACCATCTGCTGCAGCATCCTGCCGGTGGTCCGGGTGGCGACCAGCCGGTAAGCGGCCAGCACGTCGCGGTAGCAGACGGCGAGGTCGATCAGCTGGATCTTCTTGTGGTCGTGGGCGACCAGGGCCAGCCCAGGCCGGGCCAGCAGGCCGTCGGCGGCCTCCTCGGGCGACCACTGCTCGGGAGCCGCCAGCAGAAGCTCGGCGGCCATCAGCGAGTCGCCTGGGTTGCCGTCATCGCGGATCTCACGCTATCAACGCCCGCTCCGGTTGCGGTGACGGTGGGGCCAAAAACTGATGAGGCGCGGGTTAAATCTCGATGCGCCTCATCTTGGCGGCGGAATGTACCGCGCGGAGGTGATCTCGCCGTCTGCGACCTCGAGCTGCCAGGTCGAAGCCTTGCTGGAGCCGGCTGCTGCCGGGGTGACCAGCCCGCGCCGGATGACGTGGGTCACCAGGTCGTCGACGATGTCCCCGTGCGTGCTCAACGCCGCGCTGGTGCCGGGGGCGGTGATCAGCGCCAGTGCCTGGCTGAACGGCGTGCCTTCGACCAGCCGCTCCTCGTCCCCGATCGAAAGCCCGAGCCGCCCAGCCAGTGGCTCGAGTGTCTGACGGCAGCGGAGGTATGGACTGGAGAGGAGGCGCTCGACGCCGCCCAACGTCTCCGCCAGCGCGGTGGCCTGCCTCCAGCCCTTGTCGGTGAGGGGGCGGAGCCGGTCGTCGCCCGACCAGCTCGAGCGGTCGCCGGCGTGCGCGTGCCGGACGACGTAGACGGTTATGTGACCAGGTCGGCCCGGCGCAGCAGCTCCTGGTCGTGATCGTAGGAGAGCTTGCGGGCGGCGTCCTCGAACTTGAGCCACCGCATCCGGTCGACCTCCTCGGTGGCCTTGAAGGCTCCCCCGATGGATCGCATCAGCCAGTACCAGACGACCTTCTCACGGCCGCGGCGATCGACATATTCGATGATCCCCAGCGACCGGGCGATCATGCACTTGAGCCCGGTCTCCTCTTCAACCTCGCGGAGGGCCGCAGCTTCGAGGCCCTCGTCAGTCTTGAGCTTGCCCTTGGGCAGCGACCAGTCGTCGTACGCCGGCCGGTGGATCAGGGCTATCTCGACTTCGGCCTCCTCGGTGTACCGGTAGACGACGCCGCCGGCGGCCCGGACCACGTCGCGCGGGTCCGAGGTCATCTTGATGGCGGCCTCGACCTCCTCCCAGAGGTGGAGGTCGACCTTGATCTCAGGCAACGTCCAACCAGCCGTGCATCTTCTTCTGGTCGAGCTGCTTCCAGGCCGCCGGCCAGCGCCTCCGGGCCTTGCGCGCGAGCCCGTTCTGGGCTTCGTGGAGAGCACCGGCCAGAAATGCCGTGGACGGGCTCATCTGGCTGGAGGCGTCGGTGAGCCAGGCCGCCGACACCACAGCGTCATTGAAATCGCCAAGCGTCTGCTGCAGCGCCGACACGGCCTCGGCGAATCGGGCCGCATCCAGGCCGACGGCCGGAGCCGCGGCTTCGGCGGCGTAGCGGCAGCGTTTGGCCTCGATCCGGACCGCGTGCAGGCGCGCGTCATCCGGGTGCTTGTCGAGTTTCTTGACTGCGCGGCTGAGCTTGCGCCAGGTTCCCTTGACGATCATCGGGAGAAACTCGTCCGCGGGCGCACCGGCTACGTCTGAGAGCGGGGGATCCTTGGCCAGCCGGGTGACCGAATCGACGAGGGCGGCGTACCTGGCCTCGTTCATCGCGGTGAGCAGGTCCATCTGGGCCCGCGACTTCTGCCGGCTCAGCTGGCCCAGGATCTGCTTCTGGTCGTCGTTGGGCTCGCCGGCGTCCAGCGACGGCCCGAGGCGGGCTTGGAGGATGTCGGCATCGCGCACGGCGCCCAGCAGGTCCCCCAGCCAGCCCAGCTCCCGCCGGACGGTGGCCAAGGCATCGGCGTCGAATAACACCTCGAAGGTGCGCAGGTCGCTGCGGAGGCGGCGGGTGGCGACGCGTGCCTGGTGGATCGCCTCAGGGCCGGCGGCCAGCTTGACCAGCGCCATCTGCTCCACCAGCCGTTCGATGGTTGCCCTCAGCGCCAGGCTGATCGCTTCTCCCGCGGTGGGACCGACCACAGTGGCGGTGAGGTCGATCTCGGGCACCGTCTGGGCCGGCCGCCGGCGCGGTGTCGCCGCGGTGGTACGGGCTCCGGTCCGCGGCGGAGGAGGGGTGGTGGCGAGCCGGGGATGCGGGCCCTTGGGCTCAAGCATTGCTGGTAGAGAACCCCGGGTGGGATTGCCGCTGAGCGGTGTCCTGGAGGTGACGTTGGGCATTGAACCCGGTGACAGTGGGCACTCGCTGCCAGGCGCCCTCGGCGTCCAGCTCCCAGGCCATCGTGTCGTCGCGCCGGCTGGCCTCCAGGATCTCGTCGAGCCGGGCCTGGAGGACCTCGTCGATCACCGGCACCACCACCTCCACACGCCGGTCCAGGTTTCGCGGCATCATGTCGGCCGAGCCGATGTAGAACTCGGCGCCGCGGGCGTCACTGCCGAAGCGGTAGATCCGCGAGTGCTCCAGGAAACGGCCGACCAGGGACCGGACGGTGATGTTCTCGGAGAGTCCGCTAACTCCCGGTCGCAGGCAGCAGATGCCACGGACGATCAGCTCCACCGTGGCCCCCGACTGGGAGGCGGCGTACAGCGTGTCGATGATCTCCGGGTCGACCAGGCTGTTCATCTTCATCACGATGCGGCCGTCCTCGTGGGCCGCCTCGGCGCGGATCAGCTCGCCGATGCTGGCGCGGAGGTTGCCCGGCGCCACCAGCAGGCGGCGCCAGTTCTCCTGGCGGCTGTAGCCGGTGAGATGGTTGAAGAGGTTGGTCAGGTCGGAGCCGATGGCGGGGTCGCAGGTGAGCAGCCCAAGGTCCTCGTAGACGGTGGCGGTCTTGGCGTTGTAGTTGCCGGTGCCGATGTGGGCGTAGTGGCGGATGGCGTCCTCCTCCTGACGAACGACGAGGAGGATCTTGGCGTGGGTCTTGAGTCCGACCAGCCCGTACACGACGTGCACGCCGGCCTCTTCCAGCGCCCGGGCCCAGCCGATGTTGGCCTGCTCGTCTCCGCGCGCCTTCAGCTCCACCAGCGCCACCACCTGCTTGCCCGCCTCGGCGGCGCGGATCAGGGAGCGGATGATGCCGCCCTCGGCGCCGGCGGTCCGGTAAAGGGTCTGCTTGATCGCCAGGACGTCGGGATCGCGGGCCGCCTGGGCCACGAACGCCTCGACCGACGTGGCGAAGGAGTCGTATGGATGATGGACCAGGATGTCGCCCTCCCGGAGGACCCGGAAGAAGTTGGCGTTCCGCCCGTTGGCGCCCAGCGCCAGCCGGGGCTGGGTGGTGCCGACCCAGGGGTCGTCCTTGAGGTCGGGCCGGTCCAGCGCGTGCAGCGTCCACAGGGCGCCCAGGTCGAGCAGCCCGTCGGCGACATAGACCTCGTCGGGGCCGATCTCCAGTTCACGACGGAGCAGCTCCAGGATCTCATCGGACATGCCGCGGTCGACCTCCAGGCGGACGACGTCGGCGAAGCGGCGGTGGCGCCGGAGCTCGATCTCGATGGCCGCCAGCAGGTCGTCGGCTTCGTCCTCTTCCAGTTCGAGGTCGGCGTTGCGGGTGACCCTGAAGGGGTGATGGGTGACCACCTTCATGCCCGGGAACAGCGAGTCGAGGTGGGCGGCGATGACCTGCTCCACAGGGATGAATCGATCACCGTCGGGCATCACGATGAACCGTGGCAGCAGGGGCGGAACCTTGACCCGGGCGAAGCGGTTCTTGCGCTTGCCCGGCTCCCGCACCAGGACGGCCAGGTTGAGGGAGAGGTTCGAGATGTAGGGGAAGGGGTGCGCGGGGTCCACCGCCAGCGGCGTCAGGACCGGGAAGATGCGGTCCTCGAAGAGCCGTCGCAGCCAGGCGGCGTCCTCGCCCTCGAGGTCGGCCGCAGTGACCATGCGGATGCCGCTGTCGTTGAGACGGGGCACGATCTCGTTGCTGAACACAGCGGTCTGCCGGGCCACGCACTCCTCGACGCCCACGCGGATGTGCTGCAGCTGCTCGGCGGCGCTCATCCCGTCGGGTGACGTGGCGCCGACACCGGCGCCGATCTGCTCGGTCAGGCCGGCGACGCGAACCTGGAAGAACTCGTCGAGAGACTGGCTGGCGATGGCCAGGAACTTGGCCCGCTCCAGCAGCGGCACGGAGACATCCTCGGCCTGGGCCAGGACCCGCTTGTTGAAGTCGATCCAGGAGAGTTCGCGATTGATGTACCGAAGTTGGGCGGCGGGGGAGGATGCCCTCCGCCGGGGTGCCGTCCGGCCGTTTCGCCCGCTTTGCGGGAGGGTCGCCGTACTCACGGCGGCCTTGTCAGCCACGAGGGTCCGCCAATCCAGAATCCGCCGTCAACAGTAGGCCTCCATCGCAAAGGTGCCGCTGCGGCTGAAGCTGCTCCAGCGCCGCGCGGCGAAGCCAAGTCTAACCCGCCCGGGTGTCAGCGAGGGTTGGCGGCGGAGTCCTCGCGGTCGGCGCGGTAGCCGACGCCGCGCACGGTGACGATCTCGAAGGGGGCGCGGCCGGCGAACTTCTGGCGCAGCCACCTGACGTGGACGTCGACGGTCTTGGCGTCGCCGACGTAGTTGTACCGCCAGACCTGCTCCAGCAGATAGCGTCGCGAGTGCACCCGCCCCGGGTGGGCCAGGAAGAACGACAACAGGTCGAACTCTCGGGCGGTGAGCCTGACCTCCTCGCCGTCCAGTGTGACCCGCCGGGCGGGACGATCGAGGACCAGCCCGCCGAGGGTCTCGACCTCGGGCATCTGGGCCTCTGCCGTGGCGGTGCCGTTGCCCCGGCGCATCACAGCGGTCATCCGGGCGAACAGCTCCTGCAGCCCGAACGGCTTGGTGATGTAGTCGTCGGCGCCGACCCCCAGCCCCAGCACCTTGTCCAGCTCCTGGTCCTTGGCTGTGAGCATGATGATCGGCACCGGGCTCTCCTGGCGCATGATCCGGCAGACCTCGAAGCCGCTCATCCCCGGCAGCATGACGTCCAGCAGGATGATGTCGGGGCGGCTCGAGCGGAAGGTGCGGAGCGCCTCCTCGGCAGTCTTGGCCTCGCTGACGCGGTACCCCTCGCGGGAGAGGTTGAAGCGCAGGGTGTCGCGGATGTTGGACTCGTCCTCGACCAGCAGTACGGCTTTGTTGGCGACCGACACGACTCCCTCCGCTACCTCAGTCGAGCTCGACTACCTGGCCCGAGTCCAGGAAGACGATGTCCTCGGCGACATTGGTGACGCGGTCGCCGATCCGCTCCAGGGTGTGGGCGACATTGAGCAGGTGCTGGATCGGCATCACGTGGTCGGGGTCGCTCTGCAGGGCCGAGAGCTGCTCAGCGAACACTTTGCGGTAGAGGCGGTCGATGGAGTCGTCGCGCTTGGCCACCTCCTCAGCGAGCCTGGCATCGACGGCGATGAACGCTGTGAGGATGTCGTGGACCTGCTTCTCGACCAGCTCTCCCATCTGGCCGAGCTCCACGAGGGTGGCCTCGGAGTCGGCGGGAGGTGGCTCGGCGGTGAGCTTGCGGGAGCGCTTGGCAATGCGAGTGGCGTAGTCGCCCATCCGCTCCAGCTCGGCGCCGATGTACTGGAGGCCGAGCAGCAGGCGCAGGTCACGGGCCACCGGGGCCTGGGTGGCGATCACGGTGAAGACCTCCTCACGCAGCTGGAGGTGGAGCTCGTTGATCTTCTCGTCGCCCTCGATCACCGCCGTGGCCTGCTCCCGGTCGCGCCGGAGGAGAGCCTGGACGGCGTTGCGGATGGCGTCCTCCACCAGCGCCCCCATGCGGCTGGCGGTGGCCTGGACCTGTTCCAGTTCGAGTTCGAATTGAGTTCTTGGCATCAGCCGAACCTCCCGGTGATGTAGTCCTCGGTCAGCTTGTTCTGCGGCCGGTTGAAGATGTCCACGGTGCGACCGGTTTCCACCAGCTCCCCGTAGCGCTCCGGCGCCATCATGAAGAAAGCGGTGTAGTCCGAGGCGCGGGCCGCCTGCTGCATGTTGTGCGTGACGATTACGATGGTGTAATTCTCCTTCAGGTCGCGCGCCAGCTCTTCGATCTTCAGGGTGGCGACGGGATCCAGGGCCGATGCCGGCTCATCCATCAGGATGACCTCGGGCTCCACGGCCAGGACCCTCGCGATAACCAGGCGCTGCTGCTGCCCCCCGGAGAGCCCCAGCGCCGACCGCTTGAGCCGATCCTTGACCTCGTCCCAGAGCGCCGCCTTGCGCAGGCTGGTCTCCACGATCTCATCCAAGTTCTGCTTCCAGCCGAGGATGCGCGGGCCGTAGGCGACGTTGTCGTAGATGCTCATCGGGAATGGGTTGGGCCGCTGGAAGACCATGCCGACTCGCTGCCGGAGCCCCACCACGTCGACCTTGCGGCCGACGATGTCCTCGCCGTCGAAGAGGATATGGCCCTCAACCCGGGTCGAGGGGACCAGGTCATACATGCGATTGAAGACCCGGATGAAGGTGCTCTTGCCGCAGCCCGAGGGGCCGATGATGGCCGTGATCTGCTTCTCCGGCACCGCCAGGCTGACGTCTTTGAGAGCCAGGAAGTCACCGTAGAAGAAGTTGAGGTTCCTGACCTCGATCTTGGTCTCGGGCAAGGCGTCGATGCCAGGGGTGGAGACCGCGCTCACGTGCCGGACACCCTGCGTACGACCGCCCGGCCGAGGAAGCGGGCGCTCAGGTTGAATATCAGCACCCCCAGCACCAGCACGGCGGCGATGCCGTCGGAGATCAGAGGGGAATCAGGCACGCTCGCATCCTGCCGTAGGTTGAACAGGGCTACCGCCATCGTCGCCCCCGGGGCGAAGGGGTTGAGGTTGAAGAAGTGCCGCGTTTCGGCGCTGCCGCCGGCGGTGTAGAGCAGGGCGGCGGCCTCCCCAAAGGCTCGCCCGCTGATCAGGATCAGCCCCGTGATCAGGTTGGGAAGGGCAGCCGGGACAAGCACCCTATAGACCGTCTGCCAGCGGGTGGCGCCGATTCCAAGGCTGCCCTCTCGCAGCGCCGTGGGCAGGCTCCGGATCGAGTCCTCGGCGATGCGCACGGCATAGGGGAGGTTGATCACGGTGAGTGCGAGGGCGCCCCCGAGGCGAGTGAATCCCCAGTGAGTCTGCTGTACGAAAAGGAGTAGGCCGAATAGTCCGACCACTATCGAAGGCAGGGTGGCAAGGGTCTCGATGGCCACGCTGACAGCGTTGGTGATTCGCCCTGGGGGTGCGAACTCCGCCATGTAGATGCCGGCGGCGAGCCCGATCGGCCCGCTGATCAGGAGCGACAGAACCAGGATATAGATCGAGTTGAAGAGGAACGGGGCGATCCCGCCTCCGGCCTCCACCGACTTTGGCGCACTGGTTATGAAGCGCAGGTTCAGCTCCGGCCAGCCGGCGACCAGGAGGCGCAGGACCACCGCCGCCAGCAGCACGATCAGGAACAGCGCTGTCAGCCGGATCACCCCGGTCATCACACGGTCGACCAGGTAGGCCGATGTCCTGGTCGCCCGGCGCGTGGTTGAACTGGCGCTCACAGCTTGGCCTCGAATCCGCGCGACACGCGGCGAATGATGATGATCAGCGCCAGGCTGATCAGCAGCAGCAGCAGGCCGAGGGCATAGAGGGCGTGGACCAGGACCGGGTAGAGCGCTCCGTTGCCGAGGTCCACAGAGATCGAAGTCGTCATCGTCGACGCCGGTCCGAAGAGCTTGGTCGGGAAGCGCTGGATGTTGCCGACCACCATGGCGACGGCGAGCGCCTCGCCGAGCGCCCGCGCCACCCCCAGCACGATGCCGGTGGTGATTCCGGCGCGGGCCGCCGGCAGGATCGTCTTCCAGATCGTCTGCCAGCGCGTCGCACCAAGCGCGTAGGAGGCCTCGGGAAGCGACGGGTGGACATTGCGGATGGCATCCGCGGACAGGGTGGTCACCGTGGGCAGGATCATGATCGAGAGCACCAGCGCGGCCGCCGCAACCGAGAGCCCGGTGCCGCCGCCGTTGAGGTGGCGCATCACCGGGACCACGTTGGTCAAGCCCACCCAGCCGTAGACGACTGAGGGGATGCCGACGAATATCTCCAGCACCGGGCGCAGCACCCGATCACCGAACTGCCTGTCGGTCTGCTCGATGAAGAGCGAGGCGCCCAGCGCGAGTGGGGTGGCGATGATGATCGCCAGCCCGACGATGACAAGCGAGCCACCGATGATCCCCGCCGCCCCGTAGTCGGGGCAGGCCGCAATGGTCCCGGCGGATAGGTGCCCGCAGGCCAGGCCCTGCGGCACGACGGCGTAGGGGGTCCAGTGGTCGACGAAGAGGAAGCGCAGCGGGTTGATGTAGTCGAAGATGCCGAAGCTCTGGCCGGCGACGAAGGCGTACACGGCAACCAGGACGAGGACGGCGAAGCCGGCCGCGGCGGCCAGCAGGTAGCGCGCCGCGCGGTCACTGAGCAGCCTGCGGTTGGCGCCGGAGGCCCCGGCCGGGTCCGCCTGTGGCGAACGCGGCCGGGTCACCGACATGGTCGATTGGTTACTGGTCTGCAGGTGATGTCCCCTTCACCTTCGAAAGGGGAGCGAACTGAGCCGCGGTCATGGCGGACCCAGTCTGGAAGGCGTCCGAGGTCATGTAATCGATGAACGCCTTGGCAACGCCGGTAGCGGCGCCGAGTGTGTACATGTGCTCGTGGAACCATAGCGGGAAACTGCCGTTTTCGACATTGGCGATTGTGGGGTCGACTCCACCGTACTTCAGTTTCTTGACGGTGCTGGTCGGCTTGATGTCGCCGAGACCGGCATACCCGATCGCTCCTGGTGTGGATCCGACCAGCTGGACCACGCCGCCGCCGCTGGGCTGCGGCTGCATCGCCGCCGCTTCGGCGTCAGGGGCCATGACGATCTTGTCGAAGCCCTTGCGAGTTCCCGAGCTGGCCGGGCGCCCGATCAGCACGATCGCCTGGTTGGAGCCGCCCACGCCGCTCCAGTTGGTGATCTTGCCGGTGAAGATGTCGTGGACCTGCTGCTTGGTGAGGTTGGAAACGGTCTGGTTGGGGTCGGCGATGATCAGAAAGGCGCTGACCGCGACCTGGTGATCGATCAGCTGGTCGGCGTTGGTCAGTCCTGTGGCCGAGCTGCTGGGGAAGTCGGACATGCCGATGTTCACCGCGCCCGAAGCGACCTGGCTGAGGCCGGTGCCACTGCTGGTCGGCGTGTGCTGAACGGTTGCGTTGGGGTTGGCGGCCTCAAATCCGTCCTTGGCCGCGGCGACCAGGGGATCAAGCGCTGACGACCCGTTCAGGGTGACGGTTCCGCTCACCGGCGACGGGCTCGGCGATGCGGTGCTGGTGGCTGCGCTGCTGCTGCCGCAGGCGGCCAGCAACAACACTGCGCCCGATACGAGCGCGGTCACAAAATGGCGTCTCAAAATTCAGCTACCCTCCAGTTGACCCGCTCGGGCCTCTCGGTTAAGACAGGCGTGGGGGCGCGGCTGGGCGCCGCTCATTTGATCCCCATCTGCGGTCGAGGCTAGGTTCCGGACCGTTAACCGCGAGCGGCGCGCAGGTTAAATGTCAATTAACCATCGGTGCGGTGCGGACCGCGGCGGCCGCCGGCGGCTGCGCTACTGGTCTGAGGGCGACACTCCGTAGACGCGGTCGAGGGGCACGAAGCCCGCCAGCTGGACCGGGTCGCTGTCCTGGAACTTCGCCGAGGTCAGAAAATGGATGAACGCCGCGACGGCACCGGTGTCCGGCCCCAGCGTGTAGAGGTGCACCCGGAACCAGAGCGGATAAGTCCCCCTCTCCACGTTCTCCGCGGTCGGATCCACCCCGGAAACCTGGAGCCGGCGGACCCTGTCGGGGAGCTCGAGGTCTGAGGCCAGCACGAAGCCGACAGCGCCGGGGGTGGTGGAGACCAGCTGCACGACTCCGCGGGGGGTCGGCTGCGCCATGATTCCCGGCGCCTGCGGGCTCCCCGCCATGGCCAGCTTGTCGAGGGCCCGTCGGGTGGCCGACTGCGCGGGAGGACCGACCAGGGTGATCGCCCTGTCGGCACCGCCGAGCTGGTTCCAGTTGACGTATTTGCCGGCAAAGAGGTTGCCCACCTGCTGAATGCTGAGGTTGCCAACCGTCTGGTTGGGGTCCGTGATGATGAGCATTCGGTTGATTCCGACCACGTGGTCGACCAGCTTGTCCCCGTTGGCGAGGCCCACGGCGGCGATCTTGGGATAGTCGGTCAGGCCGGCGCCGACGGATCCGCCCACCACCGCCGTCAGCTCCCCGCCAAGCGGACTCACGGTTGCCTGGATGGTTGCCTGGGGGTTGGCCGATTGGAAGGGCCCCTTGGCGGCAGCGATCAGGCGAAGGTCGCCGGCTGTCCCGCCGATGGTTATCGATCCAATCGCCGGGGACGCCGACGGCTTTGGGGTCGGCGACTTGGCGTGGGCAGCGGGGCTGCTGCTGCTGCTGCAGCCGGTGATCGCGATCACCGCAAGCGCGGCCACGGGGGCGACGTTACAACGTCCCAACATCAACTCCCTATCGTATCGAGGCGGTACCTCCCGCCCGCCTCGAGTTCGGCCTGCGCGCTCTTAGGTCAGGCCGGCCTGGAAGGCAGGGTGAAGGTCACCCTGGTGCCGCCGTCGTCGCCGCTCTCGGCCCAGATCCTGCCCCCATGGGCGGAGACCAGGTGTTTGCTCAGCGCCAGGCCCAGGCCGGATCCGTCGCCTCGGCGGGTCCGCGCCCGGTCGACCTTGTAGAAGCGCTCGAAAACCCGGGGCAGCTCGTTCGGCGGGATACCGGGCCCGTGGTCGACGACCCAGATCCGGGTTTCGTCGACGCCGCCGGCTGCTCCCACCGTCACGGGCTTGCCCTCGGGGCTGAACCGATGGGCGTTCTCGAGCAGGTTCTGCATCACCTCGGCGACCCGGACCGGGTCGGCTCTGACCCACATCGTGGCCGGCACCTCGTCGGCAAGCTGCCCCTCGCCCTGGCGCGCCACCACCCGGCGCCAGGTGTCGAGGACCACGGTGTGGAGGTTGAACTCGCTGATCTGGAGCTTGACCTCGCCCTCCAGGAGGGCCAGCTCTGAGACGGTGCGAAGGAGCCCCTCGATGTACCTCGTCTCCTCTGCTATCCGGGCCGCGAAGGTCACCGTCTCCTGCGGCGGCAGACCGCCGGCCAGCGTTTCAGCGGCCAGGCTCAGGGACGCGACCGGGGTGCGCAGCTCGTGGGCCAGGTTGGCGACAAAGTCGGCGCGAACCGCCTCCAGCCGCCGCACCTCGGTGATGTCCTCGAGGTGGAGGAAGACGCCATCGGCGCCCAAATGCATGCCGCTCATCCGTAGGACGCTGCCGAAATTGGCGACGTCCACCTCCCAGGGACCGGCCTGCCCAGCCAGGACGTCCCGCGCCCGGTCCTCGATCGCTGGACTTCGGGTGATCGCGATCACGCTCCCAGGCAGCGACGGCCACTCGAAGAACCCGAGCGCCGAGGTCGAGGCCTCCACGACACGGAGTGAGGTGTCGACGCGCAGCCATAGCAACCCGGGGGTGTCGAGGGCGGCGGCCTTCCAGCTGCTGTTGGTGTTCTCGGCCGCGGTGTCGGGAGCAGTTGCCGGCCCCACCGGATGTCGCCCTGGCAGTCTCACAGGAGCAAGCGTATCGCCCCTACGGTTCGTTAACCCCCCGATAACCTGGCCGGCCACATCAGCTTGCGCCGGAAGTCCTGGGGGCGCGCCGGCGGCGCCGGACGGGGATCGCGTCGGCCGCCAAAAGCCCGGCCCCGACGGCGCCCGAGAGGTCGCCAAGCCCGGTGGGCAGGAGCGCCGGCGGGCGGTCCTGGATCAGCAGGTGAGGCTGCATCGCCTTGCCCACGCGCTCTAGGAATGGCGGTCCGAGGCGGTCGCCGAGGCCGCCGCCGATGATGATCGCCTGCAGGTCGAGCAGGTTCTGAGCCGAGGCCAGCGATACGCCCAGGGCCCAGACGGCGTCGTCGATCAGAGCTGCCGCCAGCTTGTCGCCGCGCTCGAGGGCCTCGGCCATCACCCCGCTGGTGATACGGTCGCGCCCTTTCTCGGCCATCAGCTTGAAGAGGATGGTCTTGTGGCCGCGGAGCACCAGCTTCTGCGCCCGCAATTCCATGCTGGCCCGGCCCGCGTAAGCCTCCAGGCAGCCGCTGCGGCCGCAGCCGCAGGGTCGGCCGCCGTTCTTGACCACTGTGTGCCCGATCTCGCCGGCGGCTCCCCGGCCGCGCCGGAGGACCCCGTCCAAGATCAGTCCGCCGCCTACCCCGGTGCCCACAAAGACCCCCAGGAGATCTCCGTAGGGCCGACCGGCGCCCGCCCGGTGCTCGCCCACCATCGCGGCCCTGACGTCGTTGTCGAGGACCACGGGCACGGCCCCGAAGGCCTCAGAGATCCGCCTCCCCAGCGGGAAGCGTCGCTGGAAGCCGGCAATGTTTGGCGCTTTGATGACATCTCCTGTGGCCTGGTCGTATACGCCTGGGAAGCCCACGCCGATCCCCTGCAGCTGCTCGGGCTTGATCCCGGCCGCGGCCGCCGCCGACGCAATCGTCTCCACCACCGCCTTCAGCACCGCCGCCGGCCCGCCCTTGGGGGTGGGCAACCTGGTCTGGCCGATTGGCCGGCTGTCGCGAATGACCGCGGTCTCGATCTTGGTCCCGCCCATGTCCACCCCGGCCGTCAGCGTCACGCCGATAGGGTATCCGCAATTCAGCTTCAGGGTGTCCGCCAACGTTTAACCTGCGTGTAACCCGCCCTTGCGCCGGCGTCGTCTAGGCTCCGTTGGTATTCACCCCCACCCCAGGACGAGGGATCGGTTACCGCCGATCCCTCCTCCGTTTGAGGGGCGTTTCAAGGGCTGGATGGCGTCGGTTGCGGACGTCGCGACGGTTTGCCGAATTGCCGCCGCGGGTATCTCATATACGCAATGGCGACCGCGTACCCCGACTACTACCAGGTGCTGGGAGTGCCCCGCAGCGCCAGCGAGAAGGAGATCAAGAGCGCCTTCCGCAAGCTGGCGCGCAAGTACCACCCGGATGTCAACCAGGGCGATGCCGAAGCCGAGGCGCGGTTCAAAGAGATCAACCACGCCCACGAGGTGCTCAGCGACCCGGAGAAGCGGAAGAAGTACGACGAGCTGGGCGCTGACTGGGAGCACTACGACGCCTGGGAGCGCGCCGGCCGGCCCGGCCAGCCACCGTTTGGCGCGGGTCCCCAGGTCCGCTACCAGTCGATGTCGCCGCAGGAGTTCGAAGACCTCTTTGGCGGCAGCGGCATCGGCGACCTCTTCGGCGGCATGTTCGGGCGCACTGGGGGGCGGTCCGGTGGCTTCGGGCCGGCGCCTCAGGCGCGCGGCGACGATGTCGAGGGTTCGACCGAGATCAGCCTGCAAGAGGCGTACCACGGCACCAGCCGCACCATCGAGATGCCCACCGCGGCCGGGACCCGCAAGGTCGAGGTCAAGATCCCTGCCGGGATCCGCGATGGCGCCAGGGTGCGCGCCGCCGGCCAGGGAGTGCGCGGCGCCCGTGGGGGCGCGGCCGGGGATCTCTTCATACGCGTTCGGGTCCGTGACGACAAGGGCTTCACCCGCGAGGGAGACAACGTGCGCGTGACCGCCTCCGTTCCGCTGCATATCGCCATCGCCGGCGGCGAGGTCAAGGTTCCGACCCCCGCCGGGAAGACCGTGAGCCTGAAGGTGCCGGCCCAAACCCAGAATGGCAGGCGGCTGCGACTGCGCGGGCTGGGGATGCCCAAGCTTCGCGGCGGTGGCCACGGCGACCTGGTCGCGGAGGTGCTTGTGGAGCTCCCGGTGCCACCCGACGCGGACCTCCAGAACTGGGCCGAAAGCAAGCGCGACTGACCAGCTGGACGGGGGTTTAGACGCCGATCACCTCGGGTACCAAATCGGCAGATCCCAATTTTCCAAGAGGAGGTGTATTGGATGAACCTGGTTCGATGGAATCCGGCAACAGAGATTGATCGCGGCTTCGACGAGGTCATGCGAGGGACGTCGTTCGGCCCCCGGTTCAATGGCAATGGCATCAGCCTGCTGCCGGTCGACATCAAGCGCAGTGACAAAGAGCTGACTGTTGAGGCGTCCGTCCCGGGCTTCGAGCCCGAGGAGGTCAATGTGACGGTTGACGGCGGCGTCCTGACGATCAGCGCGCAGCGCGAGTCGACCAACGAGACGAGCAAGGATGACTACGTCCGGCAGGAGCGCTATTTCGGCGGGCTGTCGCGGCAGATCACGCTCGGTGACACTGTCGACGGCGACAAGGCCAGCGCCGACTTCCGCAACGGCGTGCTGACGGTGACGATCCCGCTGATCGCCAAGCCGGAGCCGAGGCGCATCCCGGTCAAAGCCGAAGCCCGCAAGTAAACCGGAAACAACAAGAGGCGGCCGCGAGTTGGCCGCCTCTTCTTTTTTTCCAGCGCTCAGCTGTTGCGGGCGCGGCCCTTCCGGCTCAGCCGACCGCCTGGAGCTCGCCGCGCTCCCACATCCGGACCGGGTGCTCCTGGGCATGGACGCGCTCGTACTCCTCGAGCGCCTCGGCGATGATCTCCCACGACCTCGTCGCGACCCCCTCGATGTAGGACGCCTCGACACCGGCTGCCCGGAGCCGCTTGCTCACCGAGTCGACAGCGAAGTTCCAGTTGTTGCGCGGGTCGACGCGGGCGTTTGGCGGCAGGTCGGCGGGGATCTCTATCAGCCGCTCGGGGTTGACGTAGATCCGCAGGCATGGGCGCAGGCAGCGGTCCACCGCCGCCCTGATGTGCTCCTCCTCGCCGTCGGTGACCGCGCGCCGCAGCGCCCAGATGCCGTAGTTGACGTGCCGTGACTCGTCCCGGGTCACAGCCGTGAAGCCGGCCCGGAAGGCTGGCATCAGGTTGAGGTTCTTGAGCAGCCGCAGCAGCAACCGCTGTCCCACCAGGGCCAGGATGCCCTCGATCATGAGGTGGTAAGTCGTCATGCCCTCGACCCAGAGCCCGTAGTTCTTGGGGTCGATTCGCACGGCCTCCGTGGTCGTGGTGAGCTCGCCCTGCTCGCCGAAGATGCTCATGTAGGCGTCGTTCCTGGTCCAGCGCCAGGCCCTGTCGATTACCTGGTGGAGGTCGTCGCCGGGATGCAGCACCTCTGCGAAAAAGCGCGAGAAAAAATACGCGTGGCGCGCCTCGTCGACGACCTGGGTGGAGAGGAACCACCGGCTCTCCTCGTCGGGAGCCGCCAGCAGGAGAGGGGACAGCGTGTCCGTGACCGCCTGCTCACCGACGAAGAAGCCGGACAGGATTTGCTCCAGCTGCTCCTGCAGGAACGGGCCGGCGGCATCCCAGTGGACCTTGTCGGTGCTGAAGTCGAGGCTGTGCGCCGACCACTGCTGGCGCTCCCACCTCTGGTACAGGTCGAGGGGACCGGGGAGCTCCTTGAGGAGCACATCGATGTGGGTGTAGACGTCCTCGATGTCAAGGTCCTGGAGACCATCCAGCTCGGTGGTCTCGACCTTGACCACGGTGGCGGCGCTGTCGCTCATATTCGAAACCTCAGCCCTGCGAATTTCCTGACGGTGGCGTCAGTATTCCATCAATAGCCGCCCCCTGGCAAGCCGCCGCCGTATCGTGATGGGATGCGCCAGACCCGGCTCAGTTCTGCTGCCGCGCTGGCGGCCTCGTGCCACCCCGAGCCGACGCTGGCCGTCACCACGCTGGCTACGGTGCTCGCGGTGGGCGCGGGCCGCGGCGCGGGCGCTGTGTGGGTGGCGGCCGCGGTCTTCTGCGGCCAGCTTTCGGTGGGATGGGCTAACGACTACATCGACCGCGACCGCGATCGTCTTGCCGGCCGGACCTCGAAACCGGTAGCGGCGGGGAGGGTTTCGCCGGCCCTGGTGCGCAACGCCGCGGTGGTTGCGCTGGTGCTGGCGGCGCTCCTCTCGCTGGCGTCCGGACCGCTGGCGACAGCGGCCCACCTGCTGGCCCTGCTGATGGCGCACCTCTACAACCTCGGCCTCAAGTCCACCCCTTTCAGCGTCGTCGCCTACGCGGTGGCGTTCGCGCAGCTGCCCGCGTTCATCACCCTCGGGCTCCATCCTCCCCACCTGCCGCCCGCTTGGGCGGTGCTGGCCGCCGGGCTGATAGGAGCGGCCGGTCACTTCACCCAGACGCTTCCCGACCTGGAATCCGACCGGACTACGGGGATGCGTGGGCTACCCCACCGCCTCGGAGCCGGAGGGTCGCTGGTGGCGGTCGGGGTGCTGCTCGCCGGCGGCGCGCTGGCCGCGGCCTTGGGGCCGATCGGCCATCCTCCGGCTCTGGCCCTGGTGGCGCTGGGCGTCAGCCTGGCGCTGGTACTGGCGGTACTGGTCGCGGGGGCTCTGCGCCGCTACTCGGCGGCATTCCATCTGACCATCGCGGCGGCAGGGGCGGCGGTGGCGACCTTTCTGGTCACCGGCCGCCCAATCTAGAGATCACCGCTGTGGCGACCGATCCGCCCGCTTCGCGGGCCGCCGTTGTCGTGCCCTGCGCTCGCTCACTCACGCACCTTTAGTGCGCTCGTTGCGCGTGCTCGGCCCCTCCTAGGCTTCGGCCGTCACAGCGGCGATCTCTGCAGAACTTCGCTGTCGCGACTAGACGTGCTTGACTTCGAGGTAGGGCGCTTCAAGGTCGGGCCAGCCGTCGTCCGACTCCAAACGGGCGCGGTACGACTCGACCCGCTCGATGATCGGCTCGAGGTTGATCCCTTCGCGTTCCGGCGCGAAGCGGCGGAGGTAGGCGGCGCCGTCCCGCCATTTGATCAAGGCGCCGTTCCGATTGCGCCGTTGGTAGTGGTAGAAGCCCGCGGCGACCTGGACCAAGCCCTTGTAGAAGTCTCCCTCGGGTTCGTGGCGGTGCGGCATCCAAGCCCCCTCCCAGGCCTCGTGGGCCTCCCAGAACTCTCCTTCGTTGAAGAGCTGGACGCCGTGCTCGAGGCCGTCGCCGCCCGCTTCTGGTAGGGGCGGCGCGGTGATGTCGACGCCCTCACGGAGCCTCAAACCGCGGCGCCAGCCGCGGATGCCCTCGGCCCGGATCTCGTCGATCGCGACCCGGCGGCCCTCCGGGTGGCGGTTCACGGCCGATCCGGCGACCAGGAGGTTGGCGCCCGCCTCGGCGGCCAGGGGAGCGGTCTGAGCCGACACGCCGCCATCCACCTCGAGGTCGACCGCCAGCTCGCCCTCATCGATCAGCTCGCGGGCGTCACGAACCTTGCCGAGCATCGAGGTGATGAACTTCTGGCCTCCCCGGCCGGGGTTCACCGTCATCACCAGCAGGTGATCGACGAGGTCGAGGACATCGATGACGGCTTCCAGCGGGGTCGCCGGGTTCAGCGCCACCCCGGGGCGCACGCCGGCGGCGCGCATGTCCTGCAGCAAGAGGTGCAGGTGCCGGGTGGCCTCGGCGTGGACGATGACGACCTCGCAGCCGGCTTCGGCGAACGCGCCCCACTGCCGCTCGGGGTGGTCGACCATCAAGTGCGCCTCGAAGGTCAGCCGGCTGGCGCCGCGGACGGCCTTGATGGGATCGGCGCCGTGCGTGATCCGAGGCACAAAGGAGCCGTCCATGATGTCCCACTGGACGCGGTCGGCCCCGGCGGCTTCGAGGTCGGCGAGCTCCTCGGCGAGACGCGACTGGTCGCAGTCAAGCATCGACGGGACCACCTGGGGCTTGAGGGCTTCCACACCTGAATCCTAGATGGCGAGGTGCGCTTGTGTACCATATGGACGTGCTGTGGAAGGGCAGCGCGACGCGGGGGGCGTCGACAGCGGGGGTTAGGCGTGCCAAAGTCACGCTGCTGCTGGCTGGTTTTGGCGTGCTCGGTCCGGTTGCCGCGCCGCTGGTGATGCCGGTCATCGCTCGAGCGGCGAACGTCTGCGTACCCAATAACGCCGGCTTCCTGAGCGGCGGCGATCCCAACGACCCGAACTACAACCCTGCCGAGCGCAACCCCACCGGGTCGGCGACGTGGAACGACGAGCAGTGGTACCTGTACGGTTGCATGCCGTCCGGCGCGCCGTTGTCGCAGGCGCCCGACAACGCCGCGGGGATGAGTGTCGACAAGGCCTGGTCGACCTACAGCCGGGGTCGCGACGACATCATCGTTTCGTACATGGAGGGCGGGGTCAACTGGCGCATCGGCACCAGCTGCGAGCTCAAGGACCGGGCCTTCCTCAACAAGGGTGAGCTGCCGCTGCCGGAGAACGCCGACGGCAAGACCAGGGTCGACCTGGGGCTACCCGGCGACCCCTGGGACATGAACCAGGATGGGATCCAGAAGGGCGTCTTCAACGTCGAGGACTACATCAACGACCCGCGCGTCAAGCAGGCGCTTGTCGGTGTGCAGAAGAGCCCTGCCGGCGGGCCCTACCTGCACCACGTCTGCGACAACAGCCTGACGCACATTCCCGTCGACCACGGCGGCACCGACATCACCCCCGAGGACCTGATTGTCGCGTTCGGCCACTGCCAGGTTGACAAGAACACCCACCTGATCGTCGGCGCTTTCCCCTGCGACCAGACCAAGCACTTCGACAACGACGGCAACGGCTACGCCAACGACATCAACGGCTGGAACTTCAACCGTGACACCAACGATCCCCAGACCGAGCAGAGCATCTACCACCACTTCGACGGGGAGTCCGCCCAGCTCGTGGGCGAGGCCGACAACAAGTGGGAGGGCGCCGGCATGTGCCCGCTCTGCCGCTACATCCCGATCAAGGCTGGCGACGAGGCCATCGACCGCCCCGACCGGATCGCCGAGGCGATCGTGTACGCCGCAGACAACGGCGTCAAGGTGGGCGATTTCACCACCGCCGCGCTGGGACTGACACCGGAGGTCAAGGCGGCCATCGAGTACGCCTGGCACAAGGGCATGGTGATGACCTGGGCCTCCAACGATTTCGAGTCGGCCGACCACACCGACGGCATGTTCTATCCCCACGTCTGGCCGGGCAACTCGATAACCGCGGACCACGCCACCAGGGGCGTGAACCTCAACTGCACCAGCCTGCCGGGAAACCCCGTGAGCTGCCCCGCCTGGTATGCCAGCAACTCGACCTTTACCTCGCGCGCCTCCTTGACGTCGTATGGGCCGCACGCCCTCTTCTCGGTGCCCAACAACGACGGCTCGACCTCCACCGGGATCCCCACCCAGGCCGGGGTTGCCGCGCTTGTCGCGTCCGAGGGACTGAACGCGGTCGATGCCGGGGTACTCGGGTCCCAGCTCAACGCCGACGAGATCAAGCAGGTTGTTCGGGCAACCTCCAGCTACATCGCCTCGCCCGGGCCACTCTGCCTGACCTGCTTCCAAGGGGTGAGCGGAGCGACCTTCAACATCCAGTACGGCTACGGACGGCCCAACGTCTTCGCTGCCGATGCCGCCGTCGCCCAGGGCCACATCCCGCCGACCGCCGCCATCACCAGCCCCGACTGGTACCAGGAGGTGGACCCGACCTCCCAGAAGGGCTCGACGTTGAGTGTGAGCGCTGAGGTTGCCGCTCCGCGCGCGCAGTCGGGTGCATACACCTACGACTTCCAGTACGGCCTTGGGCCGGAGCCTACCGAGTCTCAGTTCGTCAGCTTCGGCCATGGCAGTGGAACCGGCCCCAACACCGTCAGCGCCAATCTCGACCTGAGCAAGATCCCGGCGAGTTTCTGGTCGGGGCAGTACACGGTGGACCCCGCGACTCGCGCGTCGATCGAACGCTACGACGTCACCGTTCGGGTCCAGGTGCACGCCCTGGACGGCAATGGCAAGCCCCAGATGGGGGAGGACCGCCGCGCCTTCCACCTCAGACACGACTCGAGCGAACGCCCTGGGTTCCCGGTGCGCATCGGGTCCTCGGGCGAGTCCTCGCCGACGATGGCCGACATCGAAGGTCGCGATTGGCTGGACACCATCGTCGCCACCGCTGACGGGACGGTCCACGCCTTCCGCCCGGACGGGCAAGAGGCGCCCGGCTTCCCTGTGCACACCGGGCTCGCCCCTGGGATGGACCCCGGCTACGACGCCAACTACCTCGGGGCACCGGGGTGGAAGAGCGGACTGCCGCGCCCCCGCGACGGCGGGCTCTCGACGACCGCGGTCGGGGACCTGCGTCACGACGGCGGTCTGGAGATCGTGATGTCGACCTTCTCGGGGAAGACGTATGTGTGGGATGGCGCCGGCAGCCTGCTGCCGGGCTTCCCGGTGCTCAACGGCAGCCCATCTCTGTACCACATGTCGGTGCCCCCACCTGATACGCCGTACTCGTTCGAGCCGGAGAACATCACCGGCGGGGCGCCGGTGCTGGCCGACCTCACCGGCACCGGCAAGCTCGACATCGTCCAGGCCGCCGGCGACAACCACATCTACGCCTGGGCGGTTGGAGATCCCGGTGGGCCCAACCCCGTGAGCCAGGTCCCGGGCTGGCCGGTCTGCGACATCATCCTGCCAGTACCAACCGACGGCACCTGCGTTGAGCCCCCGCAGACCGGCAGCGTCGTGCACACCCACGACAGCAAGATCGTTCCCACCCCCGCGATCGTCGACATTAAGGGCAACGGCCAGAAGGACGTGGTCGTCGGCCTTGTCGACACCACCTGGGACAACGGAACGCCGCTGGGCTCCAACAAGATCACCTCGTACCTGGAGGCGTTCGATCCCCGCGGCACCAGGGTTTCGCCATCGGGAGAGCTTCCCGGCTGGCCCGCGGCAGTCCCGGGTTTGATCCAGGGGTATGGCGTAGCCCAGGACTTCGTCACCCAGGGTGTCGAATCACCCGCGGTCTACGACAGCTCCAGCGGCCCCCAGGCGATAGTCAACTCGAACCTCTTCCTGCCAACCAAAGTCGACCTCAGGACGGCGTCGGCAGGCGCGGTGCCGTTCGCCGGCGCGGTGCTGCCGCCGATCGCCAGCTCCAACCTCTCGCCGGCGGGGGCGCTGGTCCAGTTCACCACCTCACCGAGCCTCGGCAATCTCCTCGGGTTGAGCACCCCGCAGGCGGTACAGGCCGGCTCGGCGGCGGCCGAGGTCGCGACGGGCATCACGCAGACGCCCGGGCTCGGCATCAGGGTGGATAACGCCATAAGCGCCTGGGATACAGCGACGGGGATCGCCCTTCCCCAACTCACCAACTACATACAGGGATTGGCATTCTTCGGGGCGCCCGCGATCGCCGACGTTATCGGTGACGGTCGCCCCGACATCATCCAGACCGCGGACTCTGGCGCCGTCATGGGATTTGACGGTTCCACCGGCCAGGTCGCCGCCGGATTCCCCAAGTGGAGCGGGGGCTTCAGTCTGTGGACCCCGGCGGTGGGGGATATCGCCGCCCAGGGAACCGTGGACGTCGCCGCTGTCACGCGCGAGGGGTACCTTCACGTGTGGGAGACACCTGGGCTCTCCAGCGCCAACAAGGAGGCCTGGCACTGGCACCAGGACGACTGGAACGACGGGCACTACGGCCAGGACACGAGGCCACCCGCGGGGATCGCCGACCTGACGGTCACCACTTCTGAGGCCGCAGACGTCCTCAAGTTCACCGCGCCGGGTGACAACTGGAACGAGGGTAAGGCGGCTCGCTACGAGGTCCGGCGGTCCAACAAGCCCATCACCCAGGATGATTTCGCGGCGGCCACCCCCGTCCCTGTCGGCCAGTCACCGGGGGTCGCCGGCTCCCACGAGAGCCTCACCGTGCCCCACGTCGACGGCGCTGACAACTACGCGGTGCGCGCCGTCGACGCCGCCGGCAACATCGGGCCGGTCCGGGTCGGCACCGCGGCCGCTCACATCAAGGTCCACGCCGAGGCGGTCCGAGCCGCCAGCCTGCCGTTCACCTCGTCTTTGCGGCGCGATGACGGAGCAGCCATGGGGCTTGCCGGCGCGCTGCTTATCTGCCTGGTGGTGCCGCTGGCACGACTGGTGACGCGCCGGCCCTGACCTCCGTCAGCTGCGCGGGCTAGACCAGCTCCCAGTACACCTCGGTGTCGAAGTGATCGGTCTCCGGGTCGGGATCGCCGTAGATCTCCCAGGCAACCCCCGTCAACCTATGGCCACGGGCGGCGCACCATGCCTTGACCGCCACGTGCGCCTCCTCGAGGTTCGCGGGCGGCCCCGTGTGGATGGTGGTGGCCGCCTGGCCGGCGGGTAACTCCGACGGCACCACCCTGCCCTCGGCCTCGAACGAGCCCGTGACCTGCACCCCCACCTCGACCGCCACCTCGACGTCGGGGATGTCGCGCCGGTAGACCATCACGTTGTGGCCGTCGGTGCGCAGCCCAGGCCGCGAGCCGAGAAACGCCCACACCTCGTCGAGCATCGCGCGCCACATCTCCGGGAACTCTCGCCACGTCGTGTTCGCCTTCACCACGGCGGTCGGACAAGCTGTTGTGCGCTCCAGGGTCACGCGATAGAAAGGCACAGTGGCTTAGACGAGGCCCTTGAGTACCGCCTCGATCTCCTCGGGCGCCGTCGGCCCGTCGAACTTGGCCCGGATCAGGCCCGCCTTGTCGACCACGAAGACCCAGGGGTCACTGGTGAGCTTCCACTCGTCGAAGGTGGGGGAGAGGGTCGCCTTGCTGAAGTCGGCGGTGTTGTCGGGAACACCGCCTTTGTAGGTCTCGATGTGGACAAAGTCCACCCCGTGCGGTTTATAGGCCGGCTCCAGGGACGCCACCGCTGCCTGTTCCGGTGCGCAGGTCTTGGACTTGCAGAAACCGGGCGCGCCGAAATAGATGACCAGCGCGTGGTGGGCGGACAGGGCCGCGGCGATGCTGGTGTAGTGCATGTCGTCCGGCGGCACGCCGGTGTCGATCTGGCGGATGTTCGACACCTGGGACGCGGTCGGGTTCTGGCTCGAAGGAGCCGGCGACCCCACGGCCAGGCCGGGGTCGGCGTCAAGGACCTGGAAGGCTGCCGTGGTCACGCTGTGCAGCGCGCCTTTGGTCGCCGAGACGACCACGTTGTAGAAACCTGCGGCAGCCAGGTTCTGACGGATCACGTAGACGCCCTTGTCCGCCAGCAGGGTGCCTTCGTAGGGCGCGTCCATCACCGGTCCCACCGCGGTGGGCTTCCCGCCCGCCGGCAGCAGGTAGACCTGGACCTGCACCGTGACTCCGCCTCCCACTGGGACCTGGTTGGAGTCCAGGATGCCCACCGCGAGGCGCCGGTCGGTGCCCTTGACGACGCAGGGCGCACAGTCGCCCGCCGCCGCGTTCACCACCACCGCCTGGAGCGGTGGCGCCGATGCCGCCGGCGAGGGGGAGCCCTCCGATCCGGCGACGCTCCCGCCGCAGGCCGCCAGAACGGTCGTCAGCAATGCCGCGCCCAGCGGGCCATGCCGCCAGCGCCAGTTCACCCCTCCAGTCGAGCCGCTCACCACACCGATACTAAGAACGACAGCAGATGGGAATGAGAATCTGGTTGGCCGCCTTGTCGGCTGCGCTGACGCTGGGCGCGTGCGGTCTGCCGGGGACCAGCTCCACGACCTCGGCCTCCGCGGGCAACCCCGCGCCCGCGTTCGACCTGGTGGGCGTTGATGGCGCCCGCCACTCTCTGTCCAGCTTTCGCGGGCGGGTCGTGGTGCTGAACTTCTGGGCCACCTGGTGCATCCCCTGCCGGGCGGAGATGCCCGACCTCGAGCACGAGGCCCGTATTCACAGTGGCGGACCGGTGGCGATCGTGGGCGTCGACTGGAAGGAGTCCGCCGCCCAGGTCACCGACTTCACCTCGAGTCTCGGCGTCAGCTACCCGATGCTGCTGGACTCGGACGGCCAGGTATATGCGCGTTATCGAGTGGCGGCGCTGCCAACGACGTTCATCATCGATGCGCGCGGGAGCCTGTTGAAGTCGCGTGTCGGCATCGCCAGTCGCGACGAGGTCGAAGCCGAGATCAAGGCCGCCCAGCACAGCTGAGCGGGACCGGGCCAGAGCCGCACTCACCTCCCTCAATACCATCCCTGGTTACCTTCGGTTCTGTACCTGGGGAATAATGAATCACTGCACAATGTTGACAAGGACTATGTTGGCATCTACAATGAACCGATGACTCAAGTGACCCCACAGCCTGCGGCTTCTCTCGAATCCATGCTCCCGCCCTCCCGTTTCGAAACCGACGAGGCGGGCTACCTCTACGACGCGTCGTTTCGCGAAAACATCGCCAAATACGCTCGCCTGGAGGGCGACAAGCTGCTTCGGGCTGAGGCCTTTCGGTCGCTGGTCATGGCCACCAAGCGCCTGGACCAGGTATTTGAAGCCGAGCTCGAGAACCTGGGAGTCACCTACGGCCAGTACAAGGCGCTGATGTGCATCAAGAACTTCGGCGTGGGAGGGACCCAGATGAACAACGTCGCTGAGTTCCTTTCGGTCACTCCGCGTAATGTGACCGGCCTTGTCGACAACCTCGAGGCCGCGGGGCTGGTCGAGAGGGTGCCTGACCCGGCGGACCGCCGGGCCACCATCGTTCGCGCCACCGCCGCCGGCGAAGCTGCCGGTGCCCGAGGCCGGAGGGTCCACGAAGCCGTGATGGCCAAGCTCATGGGAATCCTGAGCGAAGAAGAGATGTTGCAGCTCAGACACCTGAGCACCAAGCTGCTGCGTGCCGTCGAGGAAGTGTCGGCCGGCGATAGGAGGAAGACCAATGGCTGAGACCTTGACCAAGGAGCAGCTCTCCGAGCAAGAGCTGGCGGCGCGCCATGAACGGCTGGAGACGGGCCAGGCGGCGGAGGAGGCGCTCGAAGAGCACCACGGCCTCGATCGCCGGATGATCACGTTCTTCGGGATCATGGCGGCGATGTTTCTGGCCGCCCTCGACCAGAGCATCGTCGGTACGGCGCTGCCCCGCGTGGTGGGCGATCTCAAGGGCTTCGATCGCTACACCTGGGTGACCACGATCTACCTGCTCACCAGCACCTCGGTGGTGCCGATTGTCGGCAAGCTCTCCGAGCAGCTGGGTCGCAAGCGCGTCTTCCTCACCGGTATCGTCGCCTTCCTGCTCGGCTCCGCGCTCTGCGGTCTGTCTCAGGACATGACCCAGCTCATCCTGTTCAGGGGCTTCCAGGGCATTGGCGGCGGCATCCTTACGGGGACGGCGTTCGCCGTGATCGCGGACCTCTTCTCGCCCGCCGAGCGCGCCAAGTACACCGGCATGGTCGCGGGCACCTTCGGAATCGCCAGCGTCGTCGGCCCCCTGGTCGGCGGCTTCCTGACCGACGGCCAGCATATCGGCGGCCTGCTCGACATCACCACCAACTGGCGCTGGATCTTCTACGTCAACGTTCCGGTTGGCGCCGCCGTCATGGTGGCTCTGTTCGTCACCTTCCCCAGCCTCCGCCGAATCGGCTCCCACCCCAAGATCGACTACATCGGGGCTCTTGGAATCGGCGGTGGAGCCGCGATGCTGACGCTGGGCGCATCGCTCGCGGGCACCAACGATTGGAGCTACGCGCCGGTCTGGTACTGGCTCATCGCCGGCACCGCCTTGCTGGTCGCCACCGTCTTCTACGAGGCACGGCAGCCCGAAGCGGTGGTGCCGCCGCAGCTCTTCCAGAACTCGATCTTCTCGGTCTCGGTGCTGGTGACATTCATCACCGGCGTGGGGATGTTCGGCGCGATCATCTACATCCCGCTGTTCCTGCAGGCCGTGGTCGGGGTCAAGGCGACCAACTCGGGGCTCCTGCTGCTGCCCCTGATGGCCGGCATGGTTGTCGGCAGCGTCGGCGGCGGACAGATCCTGAGCCGCACCGGCAGGTACAAGGTCCTGGTAGTCATCGGCATGATCTCGATGACCCTTGGCATGTACCTGCTGACCCTGCTCACCGTCAGCGCCACCCAGTTCGAGGTCGGTCGTGACGTGGTGTTCTTCGGCTTCGGCCTCGGCCTCAGCTTCGCGGTCTTCAATGTCGTCGCCCAGAACGCCGTCAAGGCCCAGTACATCAGCTCCGCCACCAGCGTCTTGCAATTCCTACGTCAGATCGGCGGCACCCTGGGCCTGGCGGTGCTGGGCTCCATCGTCAACCAACAGCTGAAGGTGAAGATGGGGGCTGATGTGCCGGCGGCGGCGCTGGCAAAGGTCCCGGCTGCCTTGCGGAGCCAGATCACCAATCCCCAGGCTCTGTTCAGCAACGCCTTCGACAGGGTCTTCGCCGCCATCCCCGGCCTCAGGTACGGGGTCAAGCTGGCGCTGGCGGACTCGATTCACGTCGCCTTCGTCATCGGCCTTGCGGCATTGATCGTGGGGCTGGCGCTCACCTTCTTCATCAAGGAGATACCGCTCCGCAGCACGACCGCGGCCCAGGACCGGGCGGCCGCACGCGCCGAGGCCCTGGCCAGCTAGTCCTCTCGCGGGCAATTCACACCATCCCACGAAGGGGGCCGGTTCCCGCCGGCCCCCTTCTCTTTTCCCTCCACCTCTAACGAAAGCTTCACACCGGGGGGTGAGAGTAGATGCATCCCCTCCCTTCCTCGAGGCCTCTCGAACTACCCCGGAAGCTCGCTTCCAGGACCCAGACGAGAGGCCTCTTTCTTTAACCGCGGGGCGGCCGCCGGGCGTCGGACCGCGGGAACGTCTCGCCGGTAGGATTGCTGACGAGATGCCAGAAGTCAGGCCCTTTTCGGCCGTTGGCCGGAGCGCCAACCTGGCCGACCTCGCCGAGGTCGACCTGGATCTGCTCGTCATCGGCGGTGGCATCACCGGCGCCGGTGTCGCCCTCCAGGCGGTCCAACGGGGCTACCGAGTCGGGCTGGTGGAGGCGCGCGATTTCGCCTCGGGGACCAGCAGCAGGTCCAGCAAGCTGGTTCATGGCGGGATCCGATATCTGGCCCAGGGCGACGTCGGCCTGGTCCACGAGGCGTTGCAGGAGCGCCGTCGCCTGATCGGCCTGTTCCCTGACCTGGTGTCGCCGCTGCCGTTCCTGATGCCGATCCCTCGGGGTTTGGGCAAGGCCGCCACGCTGGCGGCCGGCTTCTGGACTTACGATGCGCTCTCGATCGGCTCCGGCTTTCCGCGACACAAGCGGATCGGGCTCGAGGAGGCGCGCCGGATGGCCCCGGCGTTGCGGCGCAGCGATATCCGCGGCGCCTGGAAGTACTGGGACGCGCAGACCGACGACGCGGCCCTGACCGTCGAGGTGCTCCGTCGCGCCGCCGCCGCGGGAGCGCTGGTCGCCAACTACGCCGCCGTGACGGCGGCCTCGCGAAGCGAGGCGGGCTGGCGCGTAAACGTCCACGACTCGATATCGGACGCCGGCCTCTCGATAGGTTGCCGCTGGCTGGTCAATGCCAGCGGAGTATGGGCGGAGCAGGTCGAGGGTCTGGCGGGGCGCCAGCCCAAGACCCACGTACGCCCCAGCAAGGGCGTGCACGTTTCGCTGGCGGCGGAAACCCTACCTATCGAGGCGGCCCTGATCTTCCCTGTCGGTGACGGACGGGTGCTGTTCGCGGTGCCCTGGCACGATCACGTGATCGTGGGTACCACTGACAACGATTACGACGGCGACATCGTCGCGCCCGGCTGCAGCCCCGCCGAGGAGGCGGACGTCCTGGCGGCGGTCAACCGCTTCTTCGATCTCGACCTCGGCCCGGAAGCGGTGCTGAGCCGGTGGGCGGGCGTGCGTCCACTGGTGAGCACTGGCAGGCCGGGGGATAGGAAGGTGGCGACCAAGGACATCAGCCGCAAACCCCAGATCCAGCTCGACGGCGAGGGGCTGCTCACGGTGACCGGTGGCAAGCTCACGACCTTCTGGCGGATGGCCGAGGATGCGCTCAGGCTGTTGCCCCCGCCGGCGTCGTCGAACGGTAGCCACACTCCCGGTTCGCCGGGGCCGCTGGTGCCCGAGGAGTGGGACCAGGATCCGCTGCCGGGAGCCGCCGGATACACCGTCGGTGACGTCCGGCGGGCGTGCGATGAGGGCATGGCGATGCAGCTGGATGACGCCCTCAGCCGCCGGCTGCGGCTCAGCTTCCTCGACGTCGGCGCGGCCCTGTCGGCGGCGCCCGAAGCGGCCCGGATGATGGCGTCACGGCTGGGCTGGTCCGACATCACACCACACCTGGAGCGCTACCGCGCCCACCTCGCCCGCGAGTTCGCCGGCCCCGTGGCCGAGGCTGTCGCCAAAGCCTAGGTCAAGCGCGGCCGTCTGGCCGCGTCAAGTTGCTGTCACCTGATCGTGGTTGGATCGCGGGGCGCTGGTGGGGAGCGCCGATCTACGCTCAGGAGGTGCTGTTTCCATTGCTGACCGGCCGCCGTCTGTGGCTCGGCGGCTCGGCGTCTTTGCTGGTGCTTGCGGGCTCCATCTCGGGGCTCGCCGCGGCCGCCTCCCCAGCGGTGGGCGCCTGCCCGGCGTTCCCCGCCAACAACGTCTGGAACACCGACATCTCAGGCCTGCCGCTGCATCCCAGCAGCGCCGCGTGGGTCGGCAACATGGGAGGCACTTCTCGGCTGCTTCATCCCGATTTCGGCCCCTCCGGCGGTTACCCGTACGGCATTCCCTTCAACGTCGTCGACTCGAGTCACCCCAAGATCAACATCAGCTTCCAATACAACGATGAGAGCGACCAGGTGCCCTATCCGTTCGGGTCCGACACCTCCATCGAGGGTGGGCCCAACGCCACCGGGGACCGCCACGCGATCATGATCGACCAGAGCACCTGCACCCTCTACGAGCTCTACAACGCGCAGTACAACGGCAGCACCGGGTCGACCGCCGGCTCGGGCGCGACCTGGAACCTGGCAGGCAACGCCCTGCGCCCGGCGGGATGGACGTCTGCCGACGCCGCCGGCCTGCCGATCTTCCCTGGCTTGCTCCGCCTGGAGGAGGTCAACTCCGGCTCCGTCCGGCACGCCATCCGGTTCACAGCCCAGCAGACCGACCGGAGCTATCTATGGCCCGCCCGGCACCAGGCCGGTGCCGCCAGCAGCCCGTCCCTGCCGCCGATGGGGGCGCGCTTCCGTCTCCGGGCGGGGTACGACATCTCGCGCTTCAGCGCCGCCACCCAGGTCGTGCTCAAGGCGATGCAGCACTACGGCCTGATCCTCGCCGACAACGGCTCCAACTGGTACTTCCAGGGTGCCGCCGAGACGGGCTGGAGCGACACCATGATTTCGGAGCTGAAGACGATCCCGGCGGGCCAGTTCGACGCCGTCGACGAATCCTCATTGATGATCGATCCCAACTCGGCGCAGGCCCGCCAGCCGGCGATCGCGCCGCCGCCGCCGCCGGCCCGTCCCGCTCCGATCGTCGCCGCGGCGCCGCCGATCGTGCCTTCACCGATCCCGTCTCCGACGGACACCGGGCCTGCCCCCCAAAGCGACGCGCCCCGACGCGTCGGCTCGGAACTGGTTTACCTTCCGGGGGCGCACCCGCCGGCTGCGACAGCCAGGGGTCTTCCGGGCAGCCCGACCAGACTTCTGCCCTGGATGGCGGCGATGGCCGGAATCCTGGTGGCCGCCGGCATCGCCTGGTGGCAGTGGTCCCTACGCCGGCGCCGGCGGCTCAGCCGGTCGAGCTCTCGGTCTTGAGCCGCGGCCGGCGCAGAAACGCCGTCAGCCCGACCACCAGGAAGACCAGGTACGTCGTCAGCTGGAGCGCGGTGGGGGAGGCAGCGTAGCCAAGCAGACCATGCAGGACATCTCCCGCGAGGCTGTTGTCGGCGACCAGGCTGCCGGTGTCCCAGAGGTGGACGTCGGCCCCGGGAACCACGCCCAGGGCCTGCAGGTTCTCAACCATGTTGGCCAGCAGCCCGGCGGCGACCACCATCAGCGCGGCGCCGACGACAGTGAAGAAGCGGCTGATGTTGAGCCGGATTCCCATCCTGTAGATCGCCACCGCTATCGCGAGCGCCACAAGCATCCCGGCGGCGGCGCCTATCGCCAGCTGCCAGGCGGTGTTCTGGAAGGCGATCGCGACCATAAAGATGCTCGTCTCCAGGGCTTCGCGTCCCACCGTGACCAGCGCCGCCGTGAAGAGCGCGACCCCGGAGCCGGCGGCCACCGCGGTGGTCACCTGGGCCCGCAGGTCGACGGCCAGGCGGCGGGCGTGGCGCTTCATCCAGAAGGTCATGTACGTCAGCACCACCACGGCCAGGCCGAAGGTGCCGGTTTCGAACCAGGTCTGCTGCCGGGATCCGATGAAATCCGACCTGATGGTCATGAAGATGCCGACACCGACCAGCGCCGACACGCCAACCGCCACCGCCGCCCCCGCCAGCACCCACCGGAACAGGTCGCGTCGGCCGCCGGCCGCCAGGTAGGTCAGCAGGATGGCACAGATCATGCTGCCCTCGATGCCCTCGCGGAGGAATATGAGGAAGCTACCTGCCATGGTGGGAGCGCGAGTTGCGCGCGGTCATCGCCATCACTTAGGGTGAACTATATCAATGGGTAAGGGTGTGCTAAGTCGTGAGAAGGGGACGAGCGGGGTTGAGTCTCAGACCGTCAGCCGTTACCTGGAGGCGATCTACTACATCGACGCCGAGGGCGAACGAGTGAAGGCCGCTCGACTGGCGGAGTGGCTGGGTGTTTCGCAGCCGACGGCGGGGGCGACGCTGCAGCGGATGGTCCGCGACGGCCTGGTCCAGATCTCGTCGGCCAAGGACGTCAGCCTCACCTCGCACGGACGCCAGCAGGCGGCGGCGGTGGTGCGCCGGCACCGGGTGGCGGAGCGCTGGCTGACCGACGTCCTGGGGCTGGACTGGCTTGCCGCCGACGAAGAAGCGGGCCGCCTCGAGCACGCCCTCTCCGACGCCGTCACCGACCGCCTCTACAAGCTGATCGGCGAGCCGCGGACTTGCCCCCACGGCAACCCCATCCCTGGCGCCGCCGCCGATGGTAAATCGGAGCGCGCCCTGCGCGACCTGCCGCCGGGTTCGCGTTCTCGAATCCGCCGCGTTTCGGAGGTCGCCGAACATGAGACGCCACAACTGCTAAATTTCCTCGAGGGCGCGTCGCTGCGGCTGGGTGCCGAGGTCAAGAGCGTTGAGGTCAACGCGGGGGCGGGGACCCTTACGGTGGAGGTGAAAGGACGACCGGTGGCGATGTCGCTGCAGGTCGCGGGGAAGATCTGGGTCGAATGATGAATGTCACAGGTTGTGCTCAGGGTAATGACATTTTTTATGCGCGTCGTATGGTGGTTCTGTGAGCGTCGTTGTTATCCGGTCCCTGGCGGTCCCGGACGACGACGTCAAACTGACCAAGGTCTTTCTTGACTCGCGCCAGGCCGCCCGTGTCGCCGAGCAGTGGTCCAAAGAGGGCTACCGTGTCGAGGTCATCGACCTGCGCAGCCGCAGCAGCAAAACGCTGACCGCGGCCAAGCGCGACCCCAACTTCCCCGAGCGACCAATGGGGTCTCCCTCAAAGAACTAATCGTTCGCGCCGGGACTGGTGCGGCCGGCGCCGCGGTGGCTGGGCTCTCGGGATCAGACGGGGTAGACGCCGTGCTTGCGCTCGGAGCGCACCCGAAATCGACTGGCGTAGAGCTCGAAGCGCTTGATCAGCTGGTCGCGCAGGATTTCCGGCTCCACGATGTCGTCGACGATGAGCTCCGCCGCCAGCTTGTAGATGTCGACGTCCTGGCTGTACTCGTTCTCCAGCTCGGATCTACGAGCCGCCGCCTCAGCCTCGCTCAGCCCTTCGAGCTTCTTGGCGAAGACCGCGTTGACCGCCGCCTCTGGGCCCATGACGGCGATCTTGGTGGAGGGCAGGGCGAGGGTGCAGTCGGTGTCGAACGCCGGCCCTGACATCGCGTAGAGCCCGGCGCCGTAGGCCTTTCGCACGATCACTGAGATCTTCGGCACCGAAGCCTCGCTGACGGCGCTGATCATCTTGGCGCCGTGGCGGATGATGCCCGCGCGCTCGACCGCGGTGCCGATCATGAAGCCGGGCACGTCGGCCAGGAAGAGCAGCGGAATGTTGAAGGCATCACACAGCCAGATGAAGCGGGCGGCCTTGTCGGCAGAGTCCACGAAGAGCACGCCGCCCTTCTGCATCGGCTGGTTGGCGAGGATGCCGACGGCGCGCCCGTCGAGGCGGGCGAAGCCGGTCAGCAGCTCTTTGGCATAGAGCTTCTTGATTTCCAGGAAGCTGCCATCGTCGACGATCGCCTCGACGACCTTGCGCATGTCGTAGCCCTGGTTGGCGGCCTCCGGGACGATCGCGTCGATGGCCCGGGCGTTGGCCGCCGGCGGCAATGCGTTTAGCGTCGCCGGCTCCTCCCGGAAGCTCTGAGGCAGGTAGCCGAGGTACCTGGTGGCGACGTCGATGGCCTCGGCGTCGTCGGCGACCAGGAAATCACCGCAGCCGCTGACAGTGCAGTGCATGCGTGCCCCGCCCATCTCCTCCAGCGTCACCTTCTCGCCGACCACGACCTCGGCCATCCGGGGTGACCCCAGGTACATGCTGGCGTTGCCCTCGACCATGATCACGACGTCACAGAACGCTGGGATGTAGGCGCCTCCGGCAGCCGAGGGACCGAACAAAAGGCAGACCTGCGGCACCCGTCCGGAGAGCATCACCTGGTTGCGGAAGATCCGGCCCGCATGGCGACGTCCGGGGAACATCTGGACCTGGTCAGTGATGCGCGCCCCGGCGGAGTCCACCAGGTACAAGATCGGAACCAGCAGTCGCTCCGCTGTCTCCTGGATGCGGAGGATCTTCTCCACCGTCCGGGCGCCCCAGGACCCCGCCTTGACGGTGGGGTCGTTGGCCATCACGCAAACCGGCCGCCCGCCGATCCGGCCGACTCCGGTGACCACGCCGTCGGCGGGAAGGTCGTCCGCGAGCACGTTGGCAAACAGCCCGTCCTCGACAAAGGACCCCTCGTCAAGCAGCAGCTCGAGGCGGCGCCGCACGGGCAGCTTGTTCTGTGCTGCAAGCCGCTCACGATGCCGCGCTCCGCCGGCGAGAGCCTTGGCCTTGAGGCGCGCCTGCTGCTCGTTGCGAGTCTCCTCGGGCGTGACGGGCTCCTGGCTCATCTGGCGGCCGCCCCGGTGGCGGGCGACGCTGCCAGCCAGGGCGCCGGACCCGCTCGATGGAGCTTGCCCGGCAGCTCCTCGCCCAGGGCGGCTTCGAGGTCGACGGCGGCCCGCGCCAGCTTGGCGACATCGACGCCGGTGCGGAAGCCCAGGTCCTCGACCATCGCGAGCATGTCCTCGGAGCAGACGTTCCCGGTCGAGTTGGGCGCGAACGGGCACCCTCCGATGCCGCCGATCGAGCCCTCGAGGTGCCGCACGCCAGCCTCCAGCGCGGCCTCGGCATTGGCGACGCCAAGGCCCCGGGTGTCATGGAAGTGCATCGATATGTCGACGCCGGGAAATCGCTCCAGGGCCAGTTCCGACAGGGCCCTGACGCCGGCCGGCGCGGCGACCCCGATGGTGTCGCCGAAGGACAGCTCGGAGACTCCCAGGTCTGCCACCCGCGCGGCAACCTCGGTGGCCTGCTCGGGCGCCACCGGACCGTCGTAAGGGCAGCCCCAGGCGACACTGATGGACGCGTCCACTCGCACGCCGGCGGGGGCTGCGGCGTCGACCACCGCCTTGATCTCGGCCAGGGTCTCGGCGACGCTGCGGTTGAGGTTGTGCTGGTTGAAGCCGTCGGTGACGCCGACGTTTACCAGCACGTTGCCGAGCCCGGCCTCGACGAACGCCAGGGCCCGCTCCAGGCCCTTGAGGTTGGGCACCAGGACCCGCACCCGGGCCATCGTGTCCCGTCCCCGCGCGGAGAGCTCGGTCAACACCTGCTCGGCGTCGGCCAGTTGGGGTACCCATTTGGGCGATACCAGGGACGTCACCTCAACCCGGGGAACGCCGGCGGCAATCGCGTCATCAATGAGGGCCAGCTTCACAGATGTCGGCACAGGGTCCGGCCAGTTCTGGAATCCGTCTCGTGGCCCGACCTCGACGAACGCCACGTGCTCGCTGCCTGGACTGATGATCAACGGCCCTTGAACTCCGGCTCTCGCTTCTCGAAGAAGGCGGTCACGCCTTCGCGCGTGTCATCGGTCAGGGTCACCAGCGACAGTTGGGCCTGGAGGTACTCCAGAGCGGCCCTGAACTCCATGTCCTGGGTTCGGTAGAAGGCGTCCCGACCCAGGCGCATGATGATCGGCGACTTCTTCTCCAGCTTGGCCACCACCTCTTCAACTTTGGCGTCGAGGTCAGCAGCCGGCACGACGTGGTTCACCAACCCGATCCGGGCCGCCTCGGCGGCGTCGAAGCGATCGCCGAGGAGGAGCATCTCCAGCAGTCGCTTGCGGCCGATGTTCCTGGCCAGCACCGCCTGGATCATCATCGCCCAGACGCCAACGTTGATCTCCGGCGTACCGAAGGTTGCGTGGTCGGCCGCGACCAGGATGTCGCAGCTCGAGGCCAGCCCCAGGCCGCCGGCGAGGGCGTGCCCGTTGATCCGTCCCACGATCGGCTTGCCCAGCTCCTGCATCTGAACGAACAGCTCGACGAACATGTGGCGGCCGAGGTGGCGCTCGACCTCGGTTTGCTCCGCCTCAAAGGAGCTCAGGTCGGCGCCCGCGCAGAAGGCTTTGTCGCCGGCGCCGGTGAGGACGACGACGCGCACCTCGGTGGTGTCGCGTGCCCAGGTGAAAGCGGTGAGCAGGTCGCGCAGCATCCCACCGCCGAGGGGGTTGCGCTGCTCGGGCTTGTTGAGGGTGATCGTGGCCCTGTAGCCGGCGGCGCTTACAAGTACGTTTTCGAGTTCGGGCGCAGACATGACGGGAGTATAAGTTTCGGTCTCGCCTAACCTGAGGTCGATGCCGGCGATCGACTCCAGGCTCGTGGAGCAGGTCCGTAACGGGCTCCGGGCGAGGGCAGACCCCGCCCGCGCGCCGCGTATGCGGGCCTACATGAAGTCCACCATGCCCTACCGTGGCGTGGCCAGCGGCGGCGTGAAGGAGATATGCCGTGAGGCTTTCGCCGCTCACCCGCTATCGTCGTTCGGCTCCTGGCGGGCTACGGTCCTCGAGCTCTGGCGCCGGGCGGAGTACCGGGAGGAGCGCTACTGCGCCATCGCTCTGACGGGTATCTCCGCTTACCGGCGTTTCCAGGTGCCCGCGGCGTTGCCTCTCTATCGCGAGCTGATAACCACAGGCGCCTGGTGGGACTACGTCGATGAAGTCGCGGTTCGGCGAATTGGCCCGCTGCTGCTTTCGCACCGCGACGTCCTGCGCCCGCTGCTGCTGAGGTGGAGCGTCACTGCCGACATGTGGCTCCGGCGCAGTTCGATCATCTGCCAGGTCGGAGCTCGCGACCGCACCGACCTCGAGCTGCTCTACGCGTGTATCGAGCCCAACCTCGGCGACCGCGAATTTTTCATCCGCAAGGCTATCGGGTGGTCGCTGCGATCCTATGCCTGGACCGACCCGGCCGAGGTCGCGTCGTACGTCAATCGCACCGGCGAGCGCCTCAGCGGTCTGAGCCGGCGCGAGGCCCTGAAGAACATTGCGGGCTAGTCACAAGATCGTCGTTTGGGGGCATGGCGCGCGGGGCAGAATTTCTCTACACTTTTTTCTCGAAGTGCCCCCGGGAAAGCCGGGCAGTATCTCACCTGAGAGCCGCCGGAACTAACCCAGAGGTCCAGAACCAACCCATTAGGAGGTCCCGAGCGTGAGCTTTCAGGACAAGACGCTCACCTGCCGTGACTGCGGTCAGCAGTTCACATTCACCGCTGGTGAGCAGGAGTTTTATGCATCCAAAGGCCTGGCCAACGAGCCCGGTCGCTGCCCCGACTGTCGCGCCATCCGGCGCGGTACCCGTGCCAGTGGAGCGCCCACCGGCACCCGCCAGATGTACGACGTCGTCTGCAGCAACTGCGGGCAGCCGACGCAGGTACCGTTCCAGCCGACCAGCGGGCGGCCGGTGTACTGCAGCGACTGCTTCAGCCGCCAACCCGGGCGCAGCTACCGCTAGCGCGTAAGCAGGCCGGAGGGCTCCGCAAGGAGCCCTCTTCTGTTTTAACCGGCGGGCGTGTCGGTACCGGTCGGACCTGGCGCGGGCGGGCCGTCGCTGCCACCTGCCCCGTCGCCGGCAGGGCTCTGGGCCTGGCCCTCGCCGGTGGTGCTTCGGCGTCGCGGCCGCCGGCGCCGGCGTCTGCGCCGGCGGCTGGGCGCCTCGCCCGGCGTCTCCTGAGGCGCGGGCGGGCCGCCGGCTGGTGAGGCTCCGTCAAGCGGGGTCGCGGCTTCAGGCAGGGCCTCGCCGGGCTGCCAGTCGCGGAGCCTGGGCAGGCGCCGCGGGGCTGACTCGTCGGCGCCGACCTCGGTCTCGGGCGCCTCGGACGGCGGCAGCACCTGGGGCCGGACCTGCTGCTGCCCGGCCGGTCTCTGGCGTCCGCCGCGGCGGCGACGGTTGCCTTTGCCGACCCCGGGCAGGCGATGCCAGGGGATGATCGCGCCGCTGCGCCTGAATCCCTCGTAGACCTGGCGCAGGACGCGGTTGCTGCGCACCGTCTGGCTGTCGCCGACGACGATCAAGAGGACCTTGGCCCGCGACATCGCGACATTGATGCGGTTGTGGACCTCGAGGAAGCCAACCATGCCCCGGGGGTTGCTGCGAACCAGGTCGACGATGACGATGTCGGCCTCGGCGCCCTCGAAGGCGTCGACGGTGTCGGCGCGGAAATCGCGCGTCGTCCACTGCTTCCAGCCGCCGTACCGTCGCAGCTGCTCGCGGTACATCCCGATCAGGGCGATGTTCATGCCGGGGTCGGTGCGCTCGCTGAGCATCCGCACCAGGCCGCGACAGATGTTGACGTGGTTGAGGTTGTAGATGGAGCCGTTGCCGGTGCGCATCTCGCGGACCTCGGCGCCGGCCGAGTCGATCCAGATCAGGGAGCGGTGGGCGCCCATGATCTTGGGCCGGTGGTAGGCCTTGACGACGTCGCCGTCGCGGAGCTGGCCGCGGTAGAAGCGCTGGCTGACGAGGTGGCGGATGGCGGGGTGCATCCGGTGCTGGACCAGGAAGATGACCTTGTTGGTCTCGGGCAGAGCGCTCTCCCAGAGGATCTCGAAGTAGCTCTTGCGGGCCAGGTGCCACTCCGGGGTGCCGCGCCTCAGCTCGCCGAGATCCTCCTCCTCGACCACCGGCGGTAGCTGGTGGTGGTCGCCGATGAGGACCACCCGCTCACCCAGGGCGATGAAAGGCAGCGTCTCCTCGGCGCGGGCCTTGTTGGCCTCGTCGAGGAAGGCGTAGGTGTACTTCTCGCCGCGCTGGCCCTCGGTGACGACGGCCTTGTTGCAGGTGGCCGCTACTACGCGCTCATCGGAGGCGCGGTCCCAGGTCGAGACGCCCTTGTCGTCGCCGGCGCGGAGGCGGAAGATGTTGACGCCCACCTTCTGCAGCCGTTCCGTGGCGTCGTCGACGGCCCGGTTGGAGTGCGAGGAGATCAGGATGCGCGCTTGCGGCTGGGCCTCCAGGATCTGCCGCACCGCCTCGACGATGACCGTCGTCTTGCCCGTCCCGGGCGGACCCTGGAGCATCATCACCGAGCCCGTCGGCATCGCCACCACTCGCCGCACCGCCTCGGTCTGCTCCTCGTTGTCGGCGATCTTCTCATTGAACAGAGAGCGGGGGAGGGGGGTGTCCGGGGGTTCGGGGATGTCTTCGGGCGCCGCCACCAGCTGGACCACGGTGGACAGGTCGGGGTGACCGGAGAGCGCCATGTCGAGCGCGTGGCGCTGGGCCGCGGCCACCGCGCCACCCTCGATGGGAGCCACCTCGACGCTGTCGGGGAGGACGGCCGGACGTTTGAAGTAGACCCGCAGCCGGTTGCGGTCGGCGACGTCGAAGGGAGCCTCGAGGTCGCCAAAGCCGGTCATCACCTCGAGCTTCTGGAAGGAGTTGAACCGATCCGCCTGGCCGGGCGCCAGTTCGAGGAGGGCCTCGCTGGCGGCGCCCTTGACCTGGAAGCCGCTGCCCAGCGGCTTGCCACAGTTGGGGCAGGAGCGCTGCGGCGGCTCCATCGCGTTGTGGCAGTTGGGGCAGGTCAGCTCACGGCTGACCACCTCCGCTTTGCGACGCAGCTCGCTGGCTCTTTTCTCGCGGGCGGTCTGAAGAACGTCGAGGACGGTGTCGACCTGCTCCAGGAAGGTCCGGGCATTGGTCGAGACCTCGATGGCGGTGTATGTGCCGGAGTCCTCGCCCGCGCCCCGGATGGTGGCGCCGGGAGTCCCGGGAACGGCAAAGCTGCGGTACCACTCGGCCACCCGCGGGCTCCACTCGGCTCCCGGCTCGGCGAACTTGACGTTGGGAGATTCGATCTTGGGCAGCAGCAGCCACTCGGTGTGAGTCAATTCGACCGGGCGGAGGTCTTCGATCCGAAGCGCCGCGCGGGTCAGGTTCATGTCGTCGGGCGGGGTGTCGACGTGGCAGGCGAAGGCCTGGTACTTGCCCTGCTGGGGGGTGAAGATCAGGGACAGCTCGTACGCCGGTCCCAGGACCAGGCCAAAGATGACTCCGCCGAAGAACTCGGAGAGGAAGGCGTAGGGGTCGCTCGGCTTCTGGTCCTCGGCTCCCGGTGCGCCCTCGGCGAGGGCGGCGAGCCAGGGCACAGCGTCAAGATCCACCTGGATCACCAGGTGGTCGAGCGAGTAGTCCTGTAGCGGTTCAACCGCAGGATTGTCGATGGCTTTGTGTTGAGTGCGGTGCGGCCCGGCAGCCATGGACTGCTACGGCCGTAGGCCGGTCAGTCACTGGCGATCGAGCACACTCCGTGAGTCTGAATGCCCCTCAGAGACGGTGGCTAGAAGTCCTGGCGTTGGGCCGGCGTTCCGTAGCCCCCGCGTTGTGCTTGTGGAGAAGATACAACATATTCCCGCGAATTGAGCACTCGGGGTCCGGATCTCGGCCGCCGGCGGCGGCGACGTCAGCTGTAGAGCGGGTCCTCGGGTTCGGCCAGGGGGCGATCGAGGCCCTCGGCGCCGGCTTCGGCGACGATTGCCGCGGCCACCGCCGGGGCGACGGCGCGGTTGAAGACCGACGGGATCACGTACTCCGGCTGTAGCTCTTCGGGGGTGACGATGTCGGCGATCGCCTGGGCCGCCGCCAGCTTCATCGGGTCGGTGATCTCGGTGGCGCCGCAGTCGAGGACGCCGCGGAAGATCCCGGGGAAGGCGAG
>DATMMS010000023.1:0-2773 GCA_035569605.1 Candidatus Solibacter sp.
GACGTCCAGCGCGCCGTAGGCCGCCTTGGTCTCGATGAACAGCCGCGTCACGTCGGCTGCCTTGGAAACGTCGCCAGGGACCACGATTGCCCGGCCACCAGCGGCGGTGATCGCCGCGACCACAGCTTCTGCGCTGCCCCGGTCGGAGGCGTAATTCACCGCGACCGACGCCCCGGCCGCGGCCAATCCCTTGGCGATCCCCGCCCCGATGCCCTTGGACGCCCCGGTTACCAGAGCCACTTTGCCTTCTAATCTCGACATGGTTTGACCTCCCCTGAAGATTGTGATTCAGCGTTGTAGATTCGCCGGTTCCCCCCGAAGTAGTCGATCACCGCGTCAATCTGGCGTCGTCGATCGGGCCGGAACAGCCACATCACCCCGATAGTGACGCTCTGCCTGCCAATGAACTCCCACCGCCCGGCTTGCCTCTGTCTAGAAAGCACGCTTCTCTCCTTTCCCCGACCGCCACGATCCATTGAGCGGCATCCTCAATGCACGCTGACCGTGCCTCTCGCCCGGGGATCGTTCCGCTCCAGCGCGAACGCGAGGCCGAACATCAGCACCGAGCCCATCGCCAGCAGCCAAAAGGTGTCGATGTACGCAAGCGTCTGCGCCTGGCCCTGCACCAGCTCGTAGAAGCGCGCGTACGCCTGCTGCCGGGCCTCCCAAGTGCCGAGCCCAGCGGCGGACAGGCGGTGCACCATGTCACTCAGCTGCGCTTGAAACGAGGGGTTGTCGGTGGCCAAGCGCGACACCAGGTGGACCTGGTGGAATTGCGACTGCCGCGCGAGCACCGTCGTGACGATCGAGGTGCCGACGCTGCTGCCGATGTTGCGCATGAAGTTGACGAGCCCTGCGATCGAGTTGTTCTTCTCCGCAGGAAGGCCGATGTACGCCGCGGTCGTGGTAGGGACGTAGATGAAGGGGATCGGGAGGAACTGGAGAACGCGCAGCCAGGTGACCGACTGGAAGCTCACCGCGAGGTCGAGCTGCTGTGTCGACACGTACATGGTGCCGGCGAGCACAACCCAGCCGAATGCTACCAGGTGGCGCGTCTGGAAGGTGGTGACCAGACGACCGACGATCGGCATCTCGACGAGCAGCAAGAGCGCGCCGACCGACAGCACCATCCCGGCCGTCTGCGCCGTATACCCCATCAGGGTCTGGAGGAACTGGGGAACCAGGACGGTGGTCGCGAAACTGTTGGCGCCGACCACGAACATCATGAGGTTCGCCGTCGCGAAATTGCGGTTCGTGAACAGCCGGACATCGACGAGCGGATCGCGGCGGAACCACTCGTAGATCACGAGCGCCGGCAGGCACACGGCCGCGATGGCGGCGAGCATGACGATGAAATGTGACGAGAACCAGTCGTCTTCCTGGCCCTTGTCCAACATGATCTGCAGCGCGCCGACCCCGAGCGTGAGCAGCGCGAAGCCGATGTAGTCGACTCGCATCCCACCCCGGCGGCGCTCGCCCAGGTACGGCGGATCCTGCACCAGCCGCAGGACGAGCGCGAGCGCGAGCAACCCCACCGGCAGGTTGATCCAGAAGATCCAGCGCCAGGAGTAGTTGTCGGTGATCCAGCCGCCCACCGTCGGTCCGAGGGCCGGGGCGCACACCGCGGTGACGCCGTACACCGCGAACGCCAGGCCGCGGCGCTCGAGTGGGAAGCTATCGGCCAGAATGGCCTGGGCCATCGGCTGGAGTCCGCCGCCGCCTGCCCCCTGCAGCACTCGAGCCACCAGGAGCAGACCCAGGCTCGGCGCCACTCCGCAGAGGACCGAGCTCAACGTGAAGAACGCGATGCAAATCATGAAGAAGCGCTTGCGGCCAAAGAGCTCGACCAGCCACCCGCTGATGGGCAGCACGATGGCGTTGGCGACGAGGTACGTCGTCAGCACCCACGTACTCTCGTTGTTGCTGGCGCCGAGGTCGCCGGCGATATGGGGCAGCGCGACGTTCGCGATGCTGGTGTCGAGGACTTCCATGAAGGCCGCCAACGACACCACGACCGCGATCAGCCATGGGTTGTGCGCCGGGCGCCACGGCTCGGGGGCTGCCCCGCGCATCGTACTCAGGCTCCCTTCGCCGCCGGGGCCGGCCTGGACAGCTGGGTCTGCGCCGGGAGCCAATCGGCCACGTCTAGCAGGAAGACCTTCTCGATCTCGTGGCGGTGTGTGTGGAGCTCCCAGTAGAGCGGCGCGATCGCGTCGGCGACCGCGCCCAGTCTGAAGGCTCCGATGGCGACATGGCCAACCTGCACGCCTCTGGGCGCGGCCGCGGCATGCAGCGCATGGGCCCAGTTGCGGACCCAGGCCATCGCGGCCCCGACCGCGCCGAAACGCGGGGCCGGATGGACCGAGGCGGCGCTGGTCGTGAACAGGATCGTCCCCGAGCCCCTCGCGAGCATGTCGGGCAACACCTGGTTCACGGCCGCGACGGCACCGTGGACGTAGAGGTCGATCCAGACCCGGACGTTCTCATGGGTCAGCGCCGTCGCCGACGGGAGCGGAAGCCTGCGGTCGGCGGGCGAGAACTCGAGCACGTCGATCGCGCCGAGGCGCTGTTTCACCGCCGCGAAGCCGGACGCGACCGACCGGTGGTCGCGCGCGTCGGCGCGAAAGGCAGCCGAGATGATACCGTGCGTGGCGAGCTCGGCGACGAGCGGCTCTTGCTTGGCGGGGTGGCGCGACAAGAGCGCGACGCGGTACCCGTGGGCGCCGAACGTCTTGGCGATCGCCCGCCCCATGCCGGGGCCGGCCCCGAGGAT
>DATMMS010000024.1:0-16032 GCA_035569605.1 Candidatus Solibacter sp.
GATGATGCCAGTGGATTGGGAGGGTCACCCGCTGCGGAAGGATTACATCTCGTTTGGCGAACCGGTCAAGTTCAGCGACAGGGAGTCCTTCGCGCCTGACTCGGCCGTGCCCCGCGGAGCGCCTGACTGATGCCGACACAGGACCTGATGATCGAAGGCCTGACCAAGGTCGGCGATACCCCCGACGGGCCGCTGATGGAGCTCAACATGGGCCCTCAGCATCCCAGCACCCACGGGGTGTTGAGGCTGGTGCTCCGTGTCGAGGGCGAGGTCGTGCGCCACTCCGACCCCGAGGTCGGCTACCTCCACACCGGCTTTGAGAAAGACTTCGAGCGCGTCACCTACCACCAGGGCGTGCCCTGGACCGATCGTATGGACTACCTCAGCCCACCCGGGAACAACCTCGGCTACTGCCTGGCGGTGGAGAAGCTGCTCGGCGAGACGGTGCCGGTGCGGGCTCAGCGGCTGCGGGTGATCATGTGCGAGCTGGCCCGCATCGGAAGCCATCTGATCTGGGTCGGCACCCACGCGCTCGACCTGGGCGCTCAATCCGCGTTCCTCTACGCCTGGCGCGACCGGGAGCGAATCCTGGAGATCAACGAGCTGGTTTCCGGGGTTCGGATGATGACCAGTTTCATCCGCGTCGGCGGCTTGATGGCGGACGTTCCGGCGGAGTTCGACGCCTACCTGCGGAGCTTCCTCAGCGACTTCGGCGCGCGGTGCGACGAGTACGAGGACATGCTCACCGCCAACCCACTGTGGATCGACCGGACCCGCGGGCTGGGGGCCATCAGCGCCGATGAGGCGATCGACTGGGGCATGACCGGCCCGTCGCTGCGCGGCTCGGGAGTCAACTACGACGTCCGGCGCCAGGTGCCCTACTCCGGCTACGACGACTACGACTTCGAGGTGCCGCTGGGGACCACCGGCGACGTCTACGACCGCTACCTGGTGCGGATCCGCGAGATGCGGCAGTCGCTGCGAATCGTCCAGCAGGCGTTCGAGCGCCTCGAGCCGGGACCGGTGGTGATCGACAACCGCAAGGTAGTGCTGCCGCCGCGCCACGAGCTGGACACGTCGATGGAGGCGGTCATCCACCACTTCAAGCTCGTCACCGAGGGCTTCAGGCCGCCCGCCGGTGAGGTCTACCAGGCCACCGAGAGCCCGCGTGGTGAGCTCGGCTTCTACATCGTCAGCGACGCCAGCAACAAGCCCTACCGGGTCAAGGTCAGAGCCCCAAGCTTCAACCTTGTGGCAGCCATCCCCCGACTCACCGTCGGTCACCTGGTCGCCGACACCGTCGCGATCCTTGGATCGCTGGACTTCGTTCTTGGAGATGTCGACCGATGAGCCCCCTGGAGCTGCGCGACGCGGCAACGCCGTACGAGATCCTCAGCCCCGAGGAGGTGGAGCGCATCAAGGTTCTGCGCACCCGCTACCCACAGGGAAAGTCGGCGATCCTGCCGGCGCTGTGGATCCTGCAGCGCAAGGAGGGCATTCTTAGCGCCGACGGGATGCGGGAGGTGGCGCGGGCGATGGATCTTCCGCCGGGGCCTGTGGAGGCGGTGGCCAGCTTCTACTCGATGTATTTCTTCAAGCCGCACGGCCGCTACGTGGTCGAGATGTGCACCAACATCTCGTGCCTGCTGATGGGCTCGAACAGGGTGCTCGAGCGGTTCCAGACGCAGCTGGGGTGCGCCGTCGGGGGAACCACCGAGGACGGCATGGCCACCCTGATGGAGGTCGAATGCCTGGGCGCCTGCGGGGCGGCGCCGGCGGCGCAGATCAACCACCGCTTCTTCGAGAGCCTCACTCCCGAGAAGGTCGACCGGCTGGTGGGCGACATGAAGGCCGACAATCTCGACCTCCACCAGATGCCCACCGGAAGGGAGGTCTCGGCGCACCGAGAGCTGGTCGACCTGGCCAACCCCGGGGCCAACCGCGTCCCGCTGCCCCCGGGTGGCGCTGCCGGCACTGTCGTGGACCTGGTCAAGGGAGCGGCCAACCTGATCCCAGGAGGCGAGCACCCCGCCGACCGCGGCTACACGGAAGCGGCTGAGCCCCCCAACCAGACCCCACCGCCGGAGCGTCCCGGATGAGCGATCTCACCCACATCCGGCTCACCCGGGACATCGAGACGCCGGGCCTGGCCACCCTCGACGGCTACCGCGCCTGGGGCGGCTACCGGGGTCTCGAGAAGGGATTGGGGATGGGTCCCGCCGAGATCACCCAGGCCGTCAGCGACTCCGGGCTGCGTGGCCGCGGAGGCGCCGGCTTCCCGACCGGGCGGAAGTGGACCCTGATGCCGGCGGGCAAGAAGCCGCGATACCTGGTCGCCAACGCCGACGAGTCCGAGCCGGGGACCTTCAAGGACCGTTACCTGATGTCACGCAACCCGCACCTGCTGATCGAGGGCGTGATCCTGGCGGCGCGGGCGGTGGAGGCGGACGCGGCCTTCATCTACGTGCGCGGCGAGTACGCCGAGATCCAGACCGTCCTCGAAACGGCGCTGGCCGAGGCCTACGCCGCCAACCTCTGTGGCGAAAACATCCTGGGTTCGGGATGGAACCTCGAGGTTGTCGTCCACGGTGGCGCCGGCGCCTATATCTGCGGCGAGGAGAACGCTTTGCTCGAGTCGCTCAGTGGCAACCGTGGCCGGCCGCGGCCCAAGCCGCCGTACTTCCCGGCGGCGATCGGTGTCTACGACGCGCCCACAGCGCTCAACAACGTCGAGACGCTCTGCAACGTGCCCTTCATCGTTGAGCGAGGCGCCGACGAGTTCAAAAGCGTGGGCACCGAGAGGTCGACCGGGACTCGATTGCTGTGCCTGAGCGGCCACGTCAAGCGGCCCGGCGTCTACGAGGTGCCCCAGGGGATCCCGGCGATGGCGCTGATCAACGAGCTCGGGGGCGGGATGCTGGAGGGCAGGAAGCTCAAGGCGGTCCAGCCCGGTGGCTCGTCGAGCCAGTTCCTTACCGCCGCCCAGCTCGAGGACACCACCATGGACGCCGAGTCGATCGCGGCCCACGGCTCGATGGCGGGGTCCGGCGCCGTGGTGGTGATTTCCGAGGACCAGTGCATCGTCGAGTACACCAGCCGGCTGGCCGACTTCTACTACCGGGAGTCCTGCGGCAAGTGCACACCCTGCCGGGAGGGCACGTTCTGGCTCTCGCGGGTGGTCCGGCGCATTGAGGCCGGCGCCGGCAGGCCCGAAGACGTCGAGCTGATCACCAGCGTCTGCAACAACATCGACGGCAAGTCGCTCTGCGCCCTTGGGGAGGCGGCCGCCTGGCCGATACGGTCGTCGGTACAAGAGTTCGAGGCCGACTTCCAGGCGCACGTCGACGCGCACGCCTGCCCTTATCGCGACGAGCAGGTCAACCCCGCCATCAGCGGTCGGCAGGGCGACCCCGAGGCGTTGGTGGAAGCCCGTGCCTGAGCGGGAGATGGTGGGGATCACCATCGACGGCCGCGACCTCCAGGTCGCCAAGGGCGCCTCGCTGCTGCACGTCTGCCTCGACAACGGCGCCGCGGTGCCCTACTTCTGTGACCATCGCAAGCTCGACCCCATCGGCGCCTGCCGGATGTGCGTGGTCCAGATCGAAGGCCAGCCCAAGCTCGCTACCGCGTGCACCATCACCACGTCCGAGGGGATGAAGGTCAGCACCGAGAGTCCCGACGTGCTCAAGGCGCGTGAGGGAGTGCTCGAGTTCCTACTCATCAACCACCCCCTGGACTGCCCGGTCTGCGACAAGGGCGGCGAGTGCGACCTCCAGGATTTCAGCTTCTACCACGGCGGCGGCAAGAGCCGCTTCTTCGAGGAAAAGGTCAAGTACCCCAAGCCGGTGCCGCTGTCCGACCGGATCTTGCTGGACATGGAGCGCTGTGTGCTTTGCGAGCGCTGCGTCCGCTACTTCGACGAGGTCACCGAGGAAGGCCAGCTGGTGCTGCTCAACCGCGGCGTCCACACCATGATCGGCACCTTCAACGGCGAGGCCATGGACAGCGCCTTCCAGGGCAACATCATGGAGCTGTGCCCGGTGGGCGCGCTGACCAGCGCCGACTGGCGTTTCAGCGCCCGCCCCTGGGACATGCGCAGCACGCCTTCCGTCTGCCATGGGTGCTCGGTGGGCTGCAACACCCAGGTTCAGACCCGCGACCAGCGCGTGGTCCGGTACATGTCGCGCGACAACCCCGCGGTCGATGACGGCTGGCTCTGTGACCGCGGCCGCTACGGCTTCCATTTCGTCAACGACGATCGACGCATCCTCGAGCCTCGAGCCGGACGCGGCGCCGCCTCGGCGGCGGTGTCCCAGGGCGACGCGATCGCGCTGGTGGCCAAGCGCCTCCAGGATGTGGTCCAGGCCGGCGGCGCAGACACCGTCGGCGCCATCGCCAGCCCCTCTGCCACCAATGAGGAGCTGTTCCTCTTCCAGCGCTGGGTGCGCGAGATCATCGGCAGCCCCAACCTCGACCATCGCTCGGGCGGCCCGGGGGATCCCTCACCCGATGACTTCCGGCTCGGCATCGAAGACCTGGCCGCCTGCTCGGTCGTCTACATCCTCGGTGACCAGCCGACGCTGGACATGGCGCCGATCCTGGAGCTTCGACTCAAGAAGGCACGGCGCGACGGTGGCACCAGGCTGGTGCTGGCGAAGGGCCGCGCCCCGGAGCAGCTCCTCGATGAGCTTCCCGACGGCGCCACCCTCGCCGGGGTCATCTCTCCGGGCGACCTGGCTGCCGAGGCCGTCTCGCTCAGCGCGCTTATCGCGGAGCGCGGAGTCGAGGCGCGCCGCCTCACCGTCCTGCCGGCGGCCAACTCCCGAGGTGCCTCCGACCTCGGCTGCCTGCCGGGGCACCGCTCCGGATACCGGTCCGTCGACGGCGCCGCCGGCATGAGCAGCCTCGAGATGCTGGAGGCGGCGGCCGCGGGAAAGCTCAAGGCGCTGGTCCTGATGGGCCCCTCGCCGGCACTGGAAAGCGCCCCCCGGGACCTTGTCCAGCGGGCGATCGCCGCCGTGGACCTGCTGGTGGTGCTGGACATCCTGGAGTCGCCGCTTTCGGCGGCTGCCGACGTGGTCCTGCCGCTGCGCAGCTTCGCCGAGAAGGACGGCACCTACACCAACCTGGAGGGCCGCATCCAGCGCCTGCGCCAGGCGATCCCGCCGGTGGCCCAGACCGGCCCGGACTGGCGCCTGCTCCAGGACCTGGCCAACGCCTGGGAGGCGGGCTGGTCCTATCGCCAGCCGCAGGACGTGATGGCGGACATCGTCGCGGCGGTCCCGGCGTACGGCATCTCGCGCGCCGGCGACCGGGCCGGCTGGTGGGACCGCTGATGCTCGAAGTCGTGATCACCCTGATCAAGAGCGGAGTGCTGATCATCGCCTTCATCACCGCGGCCGCCTACCTGGTCTACGCCGAGCGCAAGGTGATCTCGTACATGCAGGTGCGGGTGGGGCCCAATCGTGTCGGCCCGTTCGGTCTGCTGCAACCGATGGCCGACGTCATCAAGCTGGTCAGTAAGGAGGACTCCCGCCCCGCGGGCCGCGACAACCTGATCTACCTGGTGGCGCCCGGGATCATGACCATTTGCGCCATCGCCGCCTTCGCCGTGATCCCGGTCACGCCCACGTTCAGCCTGCTGGGGCAGCGGATCACGGGGTACATCGCCAACCTCAACGTCGGCATCCTCTACATCTTCGCGATCAGTGGGATGACGGCCTACGGCATCGTGCTGGGAGGGTGGGCGAGCAACTCCAAGTACTCGCTGCTGGGCGCCATGCGCAGCGCGGCCCAGCTGATCAGCTACGAGATGGCGCTTGGCTTCTCGCTTGTCGGCGTGTTCATCCTCGCCGGCTCGGTGAACCTGAACGCGATCATCGCCGCCCAGCACCGGGTCTGGTTCATCCTGCTGCAGCCGCTGGGGTTCGTGCTGTACGCCATCAGCGCCACCGCGGAGGTCAACCGGGCGCCCTTCGACCTGCCCGAGGCGGAACAGGAGCTGGTGGCCGGCTACCTGACCGAGTACGGCGGCCTCAAGTGGGGCCTCTACTTCCTCGGCGAATACGTGAACATGGTCACCGTCAGCGCCATCGCCGCGACCCTCTTCCTGGGGGGGTGGCAGGGTCCGCTGTTGCCCGGAATCATGTGGTTCTTCCTCAAGGTCGGCGCCATGATCTTTTTGCTCTTCTGGCTGCGCGCCACCCTGCCGCGACTGAAGTACGACCGCCTGATGGCGCTGGGATGGAAGGTCCTGCTGCCGCTCGGGCTGCTCAACATCGCGGTCACCGCCACTCTCGTGGTGCTGTTCAACAACCCATGATCCTCGAGAACGTGCTCGGCGTGCCGGGTGCCCTGGGCACCACCTTCAAGCATCTCTTCCGGCCGCCCACAACAGTCGAATACCCCGAGGAGCTGCCCGCTATCAGCGCCCGCCACCGCGGCCGCCACATCCTCCATCGCTACGAGGACGGGCTGGAGAAGTGTGTCGGCTGCGAGCTCTGCGCCGCCGCCTGCCCGGCCAAGTGCATCCTCGTGGTGGCCGAGGAGAACACCGACACCAACCGCGTCTCACCGGGTGAGCGCTATGCGTCGCGGTATGAGATCAACCTGTCGCGCTGCATCTTCTGTGGCTACTGCGAGGAGGCGTGCCCGGTCGGCGCCATCACGATGGGCCCGCGCTACGACATCTCCGAGTACGACGTCCGCAAGCTGATCATCACCAAGGACGATCTCCTCGAGGCGCGCTGGGGCGCCGGCGCCGCAGGGGCCCAGGCTGCGACGGCGCCAACCCAGACACCTCCGGCCGCTGAAGCCGGCCAGCCGGGATGAGCCGGGGCTGATCCGGGGTAGGGGAGTGGTGGAGTGCTGACCTTCTTCTTCGCCCTGGTCTTCGCCCTCTCGGCGACCTCTGCCGTGGGCGTGGTCGCCAGCCGCCGGCCCCTGTACGCGGCCCTAAGCCTGGTCGTCAACATGCTTTCGCTGGCGCTCCTCTTCATCCTTCTCTCGGGGCAGTTCCTGGCGGCAGCGCAGGTGATCGTCTACGCCGGCGCGGTGATGGTGCTCTTTGTTTTCGTGATCGCGTTGCTGAACCCGCTCCGGGATGAGGGGCCGGGCGGGGATCCGCGCCAGACCTTGATCGCTGTGTTGATCGGCGCCGGCATGGTCGGCGCGGCAGCGGTCGCCTTCCTCGGCGGCGGCCTGGGATCGGAGTTCAGCAGCCAGGACAGCATCGCCGGCGGCGCCCAGCTGGGATCGATCCAGGCGATGGGGTCGGCGCTCTATCGGGACTTCGCCCTGCCGGTGGAAGCCACCGCGCTGGTGCTCGTCGTCGCCGCCGTCGGGGCCGTGTACCTGTCGCGGGGCAAGTAGTGGACGGGCAACTCTGATGCTTCATCCAAGCCTCTTTCTGCTGCTGTCGGCGTGGCTCTTCGTCGTCGGCGCCGTCGGCGTGCTGGTCCGGCGTAACCCGCTGGTGGTCTTCATGTGTGTCGAGCTGATGCTCAACGCCGGCAACCTGGCGCTGATGACCTTCGCCCGCATCCACCGCAACATGGAAGGCCAGGTCTTCACGCTGGTGGTGATCGCGGTGGCGGCCAGCGAGGTGGTCGTCGGGCTGGCGCTGATAGTCGCGATCTACAAGTCGGGCCGCAAGATGGACATCGACGAGCTGAGCGAGCTCCGCGGATGACGGTGGGCGAGCTGGTCGGGCTGGGACTGGTCCTGCCCCTGTCGGGGTTCATCCTCAATCGATTCCTGGGGCCCGAGAACCGGCAGCTGGTGCGGCTCGCCGGCCCGGCCTCGATCGCGCTGGCCTTCGTCGTCTTCGGCGCCGCGGCTCTGCTGAACGGCACCGCCGGCGTCGATCAGCTGGCCTACCACTGGGCCGCGGGCGGCGCCGCCATAGCGGGTCAGACCGGCTTCACGGTGCCCGCCATCAACGTGGACCTCTACTTCGACCCGCTGGCCGCGGTCATGACGCTCGTCATCACCGGGGTCGGCTGCCTGATCCACATCTACGCCGTCGGCTACATGGACGAGGAGAACGACGCCGACTACTCCCGGTTCTTCGCCCATATGAACTTCTTCGTTTTCTCGATGCTGCTGCTGGTCCTGGCCCACAACTTCGTGATCCTGGTCGTCGGCTGGGCCCTGGTCGGCCTGTCGAGCTACTTGCTGATCGGCTTCTACACCACCCGCGAGTCGGCGGTGGCGGCGGCTCGCAAAGCCTTCGTCATGAACGTCATCGGCGACGTCGGCATCGTCATCGCATCCTTCGTCGCGCTGGGCGCTGTCGGCAGTCTCAACTTCGACTCCCTGCTGGGGCGAGCAGGGGCGCTTCCGCAGAGCACCCTCGAGCTGGTCGCGTTCTTCCTGCTCGTGGGGGCGGTGGCGAAGTCGGCGCAGTTCCCGCTTCACACCTGGCTGCCGGACGCGATGGAGGGGCCGACGCCGGTCTCCGCCCTGATCCACGCGGCCACGATGGTGACCGCGGGTGTCTACTTGATCGCGCGCTTCGCGCCACTGTACGCGCACGCCCCGATCGCCGCCGGGACGGCGCAGTGGATCGGCCTGGGGACAGCCCTGCTGGCGGCGCTGGCGGCGACCGCCCAGAACGACATCAAGCGGGTGCTGGCGTACTCCACAATGAGCCAGATCGGCTACATGTTCTTCGCCGTGGCGATCGGGGCCGAGGTGGCGGGCATCTTCCACCTCGTCACCCACGCATTCTTCAAGGCCCTACTCTTCCTGGCGGCGGGGAACGTCATCCACGCCCTCCACGGCGAGCAGGACATGCGCCGGATGGGGGGGCTCTGGCGCCAGATGCCGGCCACCGGCTTCATCTTTCTGCTCGGCGCCCTGGCGCTGGCCGGCTTCCCGCCGCTGGCAGGCTTCTTCTCCAAGGACGAGATCGTCGGCTCCGGCTTCGCCATGGGCTTCGGCCATCCCGTCGGCGGCCTGGTGCTGGTGCTGATCGCCGCCCTGACCGGCTACTACATGCTGAGAGCGTTCTACATGACCTTCGTGTCGGCGCCCTCTGAGGGCTCGGACGAGGCTCACGAGCCGGGGCTCGGAATGATGGTGCCGGTGTTGCTTCTGGCCACGCTGGCCACCACCGGCGGGCTGCTGCAGCCGGGTCCGTGGCACCTGTTGACCGACTTCATCGGCGGCGTATTCGGCGAGTCCGCGCCCACCTTCGACCCGCTGGCCGTGGCCCTGACGCTGGCGGCGGTGATGGTTGGCGTGGGCGTGACCTACCAGCGCTACGGCTCAGGCCGGGTGGAGGAGAGGCCCCCAGAGGTGCTGGCCCGGGCCTTCGATTTCGATTCGCTGTACCAGGTCGCCATCGTCGGCCCGCTGTGGGCCGCCGGCCGACTTCTTGAAGAGCTTCTGGAGGTGCCCGTGGTGATCGGTGTCGCGTCGGCGGCGGGGTCGGCCGCCGGCATTGCCGGACGCGAGGTGCGCCGGCTGCAGAGCGGTTACCTGCGCTCCTACGCCATGCTCTTTGCGGCAGCCGCTCTGGTGGCTGTGGTCGCGGTCGGGGTGGGCCTGCGGTGACGCTCCTGATCCTTCTCTTCCTGCCCCTGGTCGCCGCGCTCGCCATTCCCCGGCTGCCGGTTCGCTACCTCCAGACGGTGGGGTTGCTGGCCACAGGCATCGACCTCTTGGTGAGCCTGGTGGTCCTCCAGGGGGCGGCCAACGGCGCCCCGTTGAGCCTGGATTACAGCTGGGCGGCCGGCGCCGGGCTCAACTTCCGGCTCAGCGCCGATGGCGTCTCAAGTGCATTGCTGGCCCTCAACGCGCTGGTGGGCCTGATGGCGGTGCTGGCCACCCGGGTCGCCGATATCAAGCGACCTCACCTCTTTATGGCTCTGCTGCTCTCCACCCAGACCGCCATCGCGGGGGCGCTGCTGGCTCAGGACCTGGTGCTTTTCTTCGTCTTCTACGAGGCCGTGCTGGTGCCGTTCTTCATACTGATCGCCGTCTTCGGAGAAGGCGACCGGCAGCGATCCGCGCTCAAGCTCCTGATCTTCACCTCGGCGGGCAGCCTGGCGATGCTGCTCTCGATCCTGACCGTATACGCCGCCGGCGGCGGCGGCTTCGCCCTGGGGCGGCTCACCGGCGTCCATCTCGTCGGCGGCTCGCTGCTCTTCGGGCTCACGGCCGCCGACATCGCCTTCGCCGGATTCGCCCTGGCCTTTGCCATCAAGACCCCGATCTTCCCGTTCCACGGCTGGCTGGCCGACGTCTACACCTCGGCCCCGACCCCGGTGGTGATGATCCTCGCCGGGATGGTGTCCAAGCTCGGCCCGTACGGGTTCTTCCGGGTGGCGCTGCCACTGCTGCCCGACGGCGCCAGGGACTTCAGCCCACTGCTGATGGCGCTGGCGGCGGTGGGGATCGTCTACGGCGCGCTGCTGGCCCTGCGCCAGCAAGACGCCAAGCGGATGGTGGCCTACCTCAGCCTCAGCCACATGTGCTTCATCACCCTGGGGATACTCAGCCTTACGCCCGCCGGCATCTCCGGTGGCGTTCTACAGATGCTCAACCACGGCATCCTGATCACCAGCCTGTTCTTTATCGTGGGTCACTTCGAACGTCGCCTGGGCACCCGCGACCGCGCCAACCTCGGTGGACTGTCGAGCCGAGCGCCACTGCTGACCGCCGTCTTCCTGGTCCTGGCGCTGGCGACCCTGGGGATGCCCGGCCTGAACGGGTTCGTCGGCGAGTACCTGATCCTTCTGGGCGCCTACGCGCGGTCCTGGGCGCTGCTCCTGGTCGCCGCCGCCGGCGTGGTGCTGGCCGCCTGGTACACCCTTCGCCTCTATCAGGGCGCGATGAACGGCCCGGCTCGCGAGGCGGACGGCGCCGCCGAGATTGGCGCGGTCGAGTCCGGCGTGCTGCTGCCGCTGGCGGTCCTGGCGGTGGCGATCGGCGTCTACCCGGCGCCCTTCCTGGCGCTCATCAACGACGCTGTCGGCTCGCTCGTCAAGCTCATGGCGGCAGGATGAGCGCGGCTGACCTCGGGCTGGTCGCGCTGGCCATCCCGGCGGGAACGGTGATGGTGCTGCTGATGGCTGACGCCTTCGTGGGCGAGGACAGCAAGGCGGCGCTGGCCCCAATCGCCGGGCTCGGGCTGGTCTCCGCGATCGTTTTTGCGGTTACCTCGGCCGCCTCCGGCCTGACGGATCGCGGAGGCGCCCAGACCTACTTCAACCAGACCCTGGTGGTGGATGGATTCAGCGTCTTCTTCCAGCTGCTCTTCCTCGGCCTGGCGGTGCTGGTGCTGATGATCGCGCCCGACTACCTCGACCGGCGGGGGATCCAGAAGGGCGAGTTCTACGTACTGTTGGTGTCGGCGCTGGTGGGGATGATGCTGCTGGTAGCCGCCGTCAACCTGATCACGATCTTCGTCGCCATCGAGCTGCTGTCGATATCGCTGTACATCCTGGCGGCATTCCTGCGCCGCCAGGAGGGTTCCCAGGAGGCAGGTCTCAAGTACCTGCTGATCGGTGGCTTCGCCTCGGGTTTCCTGCTCTACGGCCTGGCCCTGATCTACGGCGCCACCGGCTCGACCTCGGTGGCGAGCATCTCCCGGACGTTGCCGCACCTGGGCGGGGACAACCTGCTCTTCGCCGAGCTCGGGGTCGCTCTGCTGGTTGTCGGGCTTGCCTTCAAGGCATCCGCCGCGCCGTTCCACAGCTGGACACCCGACGTATACCAGGGGGCCCCGATCCCGGTGGTGGCGTTCATGTCGGTGGGCACCAAGGTCGCTGCGATCGCGGTCTTCCTGCGGATCGTCTCAGGAGCGCTGGCGGCTCCAGCAGTTCAGCCGCGCTCAGCTTTACTCCTGGGCGCCGTCTCAGCCCTTTCGATGATCGTGGGCGCGGTCGGCGCCCTGCGTCAGACCGACCTGAAGCGGATGCTCGCCTACTCCAGCATCGCCCAGGCCGGCTACCTGCTGCTGGCGGCGGTGGCCTCGGGGCGGCAGGGCATGGTCGGCGGCCTTTTCTACCTGGCGGCGTATGGAGTGATGACGTTTGGCGCCTTCGGAGTGCTCAGCCTGCTCGGCAACGGCGACGACGATGGCACCGGCATCGAACTCCAGCGCGGCATCGGCTACAGCCGGCCCCTGCTGGGCGCCTTGCTGGCGCTCTTCATGCTCTCGCTGGCGGGACTGCCACCGACGGTTGGGTTTATGGGCAAGCTGTTCGTCTTCGAAGCCGCCATCGGGTCGGGCTACGTGGGGCTGACGATCATCGCCATCATCTCGTCGGCGATAGCGCTCTACTACTACCTGCGCGTAGTCGCGGTGGTCTACTCGCCGACCGCCGACTCCGAGGTCGGCAGACCGGCGCCGGAACCGTGGGGCGTCAGCGCGGTCGCCTTTGCCGGCGCCCTGACCCTGCTGCTGGGGATCTTCCCGGGGATCCTCTACGGCCTCGCCCAGAGGGCGTCGCTGCTCTAAGAGGCGCCGGGCCGCCGGCTACTTTTTGGCGGCTGTCGCCTTCATCGAGCGGTCGACCACGCCGACCAGCTCCTTGACCGCCGCCGCCGACTTGTCCAGCGCCTTCTTCTCGGCGGCGGTCAGCTCGATCTGGACCACCTCCTCGAGCCCCTTGGCGCCCAGCTTGCAGGGCACCCCGATGAAGAGGCCCTTGTAGCCGTACTCGCCGCTGAGCTGCGCCGCGCAGGGCAGGATCCGCTTCTGGTCGAGGATGATCGAGTCGACCATCTCGGCGACAGCCGCGCTGGGGGCGTAGAAGGCCGAGCCGGTCTTGAGCAGCGCCACCACCTCGGCGCCGCCGTCGCGTGCGCGCTGGACGATGGCCGCCAGCCTCTGCTTCTCGATCAGCTTCTCAACCGGCACTCCCGCCACCGTCGTGTAGCGGGTCAGCGGCACCATGGTGTCGCCGTGGCCGCCGAGCACGTAGGCGTCGACGTCGCGCACCGACACGCTCAACTCTTCTGCGATGAAGCTGCGGAACCGCGCCGTGTCGAGCACCCCGGCCATGCCGATGACGCGCTCGCGCGGGAATCCTGAGGTCTTGATGGCGACGTGGCACATCGCGTCGAGCGGGTTGCTGACTACGATCAGGATCGCCTTGGGCGAGGCCTTGACCAGCTTTTGGGTCACCTCGCGGACGATCTTCATGTTGGTTTCGACCAGGTCGTCCCGGCTCATGCCCGGCTTGCGGGGGAGGCCGCTGGTGATCACGCAGATGTCGGAGCCGGCGGTTTCCTTGTAGGCGTTGGTCCCGGTGACGTAGGAGTCGTAGCCGACCACCGGGCCGGCCTCGCGCATGTCGAGGGCCTTGCCCTGGGGCAGACCTTCGACGATGTCGACCATGACGATGTCGGCGTAGTCGCGCTCGGCCAGCCGCTGGACCAGGGTCGCGCCCACGTTGCCGGCGCCGACGACGGTGATCTTCTTGCGCATGATCTCCTCCCGAATCTCAAAAACCCCGCGGATGATATCAGCGCAGGCGGGGTGGCGCGGCCGGGCGCCTGATCTCAACCTTAGGGGCGGGTAAACTAGTGCGGGCCGTCCCCTGGGCGGCCGTTCAGAGGCCGGCGAGCCGGCTGATCGGATCGAATACAGGGAGAGACTTGGCCTCCTCAGCCGCTGTCGAAAGTCGCCCCCAGGGGTCTGCTCGGACGCCGTGGTGGGCCTACTCGGTCTTCTTCATGGGAGCGCAGACTCTCTTCGGAATCTACGTTCTCTGGGTTCTGCTCTTCGACTTCCACCATCCCCGGGCGGAGCCGTACCTGTCGCCTTTCTTCTCGCCACTGTTCCCGGCGCCGACGGTGCTGGGCGTGCTCATCAGCCCGGGGTTCTTCGTGCTCTGGTCGCCGCTGGCGTTCCGGGCCAGCTGTTACTACTACCGCAAGGCTTACTACCGCGCCTTCTTCGCTCCGCCCGCGTGCGGGATGGCACCTCCCAGCGCGCTCCAGCGTCTCAAGTACAAGGGCGAGACGGTCTTTCCGATGGTCCTGAGCAACCTCCACCGCTTCGCCCTCTACACCGCGATCCTCAACATCGCCTTCCTGCTGGTCGACGTCGTCGTCTCGCTCTACACCCTGGGCCACTTGTACGTCGGTCTGGGGACGCTGCTGCTGGCGCTGAACGTGGTCATGCTCAGCGCCTACACCTTCGGCTGCCACGCCTTCCGCCATCTGGCGGGTGGCAGCCTCGACTGCTACTCCTGCAGCTGGGCGGCTCGGACCCGCCGAACGCTGTGGGAGAAGGTCACATACCTCAACGAGCGCCACGGCCTCTTCGCGCTGGTCAGCCTGTTCACGGTGTGGGGCTCGGACGTGTACGTCAGGCTGCTGGTCCACAACGTCTTCAGCGACCCGCACCTGTTCTGATGAGCACCCTCGCCGAGCGCTATGAGACCCATGATTACGACGTCATAGTCGTCGGGGCCGGCGGCGCCGGACTTCGAGCCGCGATCTCGGCCTCCCAGGCCGGGATGAAGACGGCGGTGATCTGCAAGTCCCTGCTGGGCAAGGCCCACACCGTAATGGCCGAGGGTGGGGTGGCGGCGAGCCTGGGCAACGTCGACCACGAGGACGGCTGGAAGGTCCACTTCGCCGACACCATGAAGGGCGGCAAGGGCATCAACAACTGGCGGATGGCCGAGATCTTCGCCAAGGAGGCGCCCGACCGCGTGCTCGAGCTGGAGCGCTGGGGCGCGGTCTTCGACCGGACTCCGGCGGGGCTGATCAACCAGCGTCCCTTCGGAGCGCACAGCTACCGGCGCCTGGCCCACATCGGCGACCGCACCGGGCTGGAGATCATCCGCAGCCTCCAGGACAAGGGCATCCACTCGGGCATCGACGTCTTCATGGAATACACCATGACGCGCCTCCTCAAGGACTCCCAGGGCCGGGTCTCGGGCGCCTTCGGATACCGCCGCGAGGACGGCCGCTTCGTCGTCTTCAAGGCCAAGGCGGTGGTCATCGCCACCGGCGGCTGGGGCAAGGTCTTCAAGGTCACCTCGAACTCGTGGGAGTCGACCGGCGACGGGCTGGCGATGGCCTTCGAAGCCGGCGCCGAGCTGCTCGACCTGGAGTTCGTCCAGTTTCATCCCACGGGGATGGTCTGGCCGCCCGGCGCGCGCGGCATCCTCGTCACCGAGGCGGTCCGCGGCGAGGGCGGCCGGCTCAAGAACAGCGAGGGCCGGCGCTTCATGGAGGACTACGACGCCGACCGCATGGAGCTCAGCGCCCGCGATATCGTGGCTCGCGCGATCTACAAGGAGGTCCAGGCCGGCCGCGGCACCGAGCACGGCGGCGCCTACCTCGACATCAGCCACCGCGGCGCCGACTACATCAAGAAGAAGCTGCCCAGCATGTACGAGCAGTTCCTCAAGCTCGCCGACGTCGACATCACCCAGGGCCCGATGGAGGTCGGTCCCACCATCCACTACGTCATGGGCGGGATCAAGGTCGACCCCGAATCCGCCGCCGCCAGCGTTGCCGGCATCTTCGCCGCCGGCGAGGTGGCCGGCGGGCTGCACGGCGCCAACCGGCTGGGCGGCAACTCGCTGTCCGACATCCTCGTCTTCGGGAGACGGGCAGGGGAGGGCGCGGCCGCTTTCGCCCAGGGAAGAGGCGAGATCGGCGAGATCGACGAGTCGCTGATCGAGCGCGAGGAGAAGGTGATGCTGCAGCCCTTCGCCAACTACGAGGCGGGCAAGCGCGAAAACCCCTTCACCTTCATGGCCGACCTGCAGGAGGTGATGGGGGAGTACAACGGAATCGCCCGCACCGGCGAGGGGCTGGCGGAGGGGCTGAAGCGGATGCTGGTGCTGAAGGAGCGGGTAAACGACCTGGCGGTGGCGGACTCGCGGATGTTCAACCCGGGCTGGCACTCCGCCCGCGACCAGCGCTTCATGGTCGAGGTCTGCGAGGCCATGATCCGCTGCGGCATCGAGCGCGCCGAGAGCAGGGGAGGGCACTGGCGACTCGACCATCTCGACCTCGACCCCGACTGGGGCAAGCACAACCTGATCAGTACCCTCG
>DATMMS010000025.1:0-25701 GCA_035569605.1 Candidatus Solibacter sp.
AAGAAGATCGCGACCAGCGCCTCCGTGGGGGTTGGTCGCCCGATGCCGGCATACACCGCGGCCAGCGTGACAGCGATCGCGACGATCTCGACCGAGATCCAGAGTGCCCGCCCAGGATCGTCCGCCAGGCGTGTCCAGGGCAGCAGCAGGACCAAAAGCGGGGGCGTAAGGAACGTCCCGATGTTGCCAAGGTCCTCCCTCGGCAGGGCCACACCGATGCGATGGTAAGGCGAGACCCCCCTCCAGGCGAGGCGCGCCGGCACCACGATAAAGCGACGGAAGTCGTCCATGTTCGAGTACGACTCCGATACCAGAACGGCAAGCCTGAGGAGGGCGGCGGCGCCCAGTACCGTAGCCACCGCCAGGCGATAGCGGGCGCTGGCAAAGACGCGCAGCACGGGGATGGTCTTGAGAGTGGTGCCGAGAGACGGAATCGAACCGCCGACACGTGGTTCTTCAGACCACTGCTCTACCAACTGAGCTATCTCGGCACGGGGGCCGATTCTATCGCGCGGGTGGATCTGAGCAGCGGATATGCGGCCGCCACCATGATGAACACCATTGATGTCAACAGCCCGGTCGAGAAGATCGGCCGGGGCGAGAGCAGCTGTGGCGCGCTGGCCAGGATCACCATCCACGGTACCGCCGCGAACGCCCAGGGCAGCGCGGCAAACCCTGGCCGCCGAGCCAGCCTGATCAGGGCCGGCAGGGCATAGATCGCCACGTAGTAGGTCGACATGATCGTCGAGAGCACGCTCAGCGACAGCACCACCGCGGCCCGGTCGAGGCTGAGCCGCCGGCCGCGGTCGGGCCATGCCAGCAGGATCGCCGCCAGGCAGACCGCGGCCTCCAGCCCGATCGGACCCGCGAAGCCGAAGATGGCACGGGTGAGCTTGACCAGGCCCACGACGTTGTAGATCGACACGTTGTGAAGGTAGTCAGCGATCCAGTTCGGGTCCCAGGCCTGGGCCACCAAGGTCAGCGGCACCAGCACCACCGACATGCCGGCAACGCCGTTGAGCAGCTGGCGCGGCCGGCCCCAACCGGCGATCGCGAGAATCGCGAGGACCGGGAGCGCGTTGGTGGTCCGGGCCAGGCCCAACGCCGCCGCCACTCCGACGAGGAACCAGCGGTCGCGGCGCTGGGCCCAGACCGCCAGGCTCAGGGCTGCCAGGCCACCCACGCTCATCATCTGGTCGAGGCGCAGCAGGTTGACAACCGGGATCGAGAAGAGGAACAGGGCCGCCCAGGCCGGCACTGAGCGATCTGGCCCGCGGGCCCAACCGTAGATAACCCCCGCCATCAGGGCCAGCGTGATCAATCGGGTCAGGATCTCGGCGAGGCTGAGCGGAATTGCCGCAAGTGGTACCAGCAGCGCGGTGTACTGCTGGGCATAGCCGAGGTTGAAGCCGTCCCCATACCAGGGATACGAGCTCTGGCCATGGAGCAGCGCAGCCGCCGCCCGCAGATTGGGCTCGAGGTCCTCGCGGGCGGCGAACAGCCCAACCGCGCGTCCCTCGGCGCGGTCACCCTGGGCGTCGGCGACAAAGAAAACCAGCTGGCCGGCGACTGCCAGCGACACGATGACGACCAGCCCGGCCAGGAATTTTGGGCGGAGCAGGGCTCGAACCTGCGACCTCCTCGGTGTAAGCGAGGCGCTCGTACCAGCTGAGCTATCCGCCCCCGGCTGCATCGGGCCTGAGTCTATCGCTCGCCCCTCCCGGGAGAGTGGTCGCCCTCCAGGTCAGCCTGCGCTGCGGAGGCCCACCAGTTTGTCCCGGTCCACCTGCCGCTCGGCGTGGTAAGAGCTGCGCACCAGCGGCCCCGACTCCACCCAGCGGAAGCCGAGCTCGATCGCCTCGACCTTGAGGGCCGCGAACTCATCCGGATGGTAGTAGCGCACCAGGTCGTGGTGCTTGATGCTGGGGCGCAGGTACTGCCCGATGGTGAGGATCTCGACGTCGGCGTCACGGATCTGCCCCATCAGCTCGATCAGCTCGTCCCAGGTCTCCCCCAGGCCGACCATGAAGCCGGTCTTGGTCTGGGTCCCCGGGTCCAGCTCCCGGGCGCGTCGCAGCAGCTCCAGCGACTGGTCCAGCTTGGCCTTGGGTCGCACCCGGCGGTAGAGGCGCCCCACGGTCTCGACGTTGTGATTGAGGATCTCGGGCTGAGCCGACATCACTGTCGCCAGCGCCTCCCAGTCGCCCTGGAAATCAGGGATCAGGACCTCGATCGACGTCTGCGGGCAGAGTCGCCGCGTCTGCCGGATGGTTTCGGCGAACATCCGGGCGCCGCCATCGGGCAGGTCGTCTCGATCGACCGAGGTGATGACGGCATGGACCAGGCCCATCTTGGCGATCGACTCCGCCACCCGGCGAGGCTCGTCCTCGTCGAGCCAGGTGGGCCGCCCGGTCTTGACGGCGCAGAAGGCGCAGGCGCGGGTGCAGGTATCGCCCAGGATCATGAAGGTCGCGGTGCCTGCCGTCCAGCACTCACCGATGTTGGGGCAGTGAGCCTCCTCGCAGACGGTGTGGAGGCGCTCCTCGCGCATCAGCTCCTTCAGTCGCGAGTACGTCGGCCCCGCGGGCAGCCTGACCTTGAGCCAGTCGGGGCGGCGGCCGCCGAAGGCCTCGGGGTCCCCACCCACACCAGCGAGAACGGGTAGCTCTTCCATTAGTAGATCATCGTCCCCGGGCCAAGTGCCTCCAGACCCCTCTTCACGTCCCCCAGGAAGGCAGCGGCCTGCAGCCCGTCGAGCACCCGGTGGTCGAAGGAGAGGCCGGCGAACATCATCGACCGGATGCCGATATCGTCGCCGGGCAGGACTACGGGGCGCTTGACGATCGCCTCCATGGTCATGATCCCCGCCTGCGGCTGGTTGATGATCGGCGCCGACAGGATGGTGCCGAAGGTGCCGGGGTTGTTGACGCAGAAGGTGCCGCCCTCGACGTCGGCTACCGTCAGCCTGCCGGCGCGGGCGCGTGTGGCCAGGTCGCTTAGGCGGTGGGCGAGGCCGCTGATGCTGAGCTGGTCGGCTCCGTGGATGACCGGCACGATCAGCCCGTCCTCCAGGCCGATGGCGACGCTGATGTTGATCGCCTTCTTGCGGAGGATGCCGTCCGCGGTGAAGGTGGCGTTCATCTCGGGATGGCTCTTCAGTGCCTCCACCGCGGCCTTGATCACAAACGGGACGTAGGTCAGGTCCACCCCCTCGCGAGCCTTGAATCGCTCTTTCTCCGCAGCCCGCAGGGCCACCACCGAAGTCATGTCGATCTCGGTCGCGCACCACGCGTGGGGAGATGTTTGGCGGCTCCGGACCATGTGCTCGGCGATCGCCCGGCGCATCGGACTGAGCGGCACCAGCTCGTCCCCGCCCGAGGCCATCGCCGGAGGCGCAGGCGCCGCGGCGGCCACGGGCGCGGGAGGCGCCGCCAGAGCCGGGGCGGGCTGCAGCGCGGTTCTGGCCGGCGCGCCTGAAGCCAGAAACTCGTCGACGTTGCGCTTGGTAACCCGGCCGCCAAGTCCGCTGCCCTGGATCTGGGAGATGTCGATGCCGTGCTCGTCCGCCAGGCGGCGGACCGCCGGGCTGGCCCGCCCTGCGCGATCGGCCGGCTGCCCGTTGCTGTGAGCCACCGTCGCCGGCGCGACCGCCGCGGGAGCGGCCGGCGGCGCGGCCGCGGGCGCCGGCGGCGGCGTGGCCGCGGGCACAAGTTGCGGTGATGGCGAGGCGTCCGCCGGCGCTGCGACCTCAGGAGGCGTTCCAACGTCGACTGCCGCGGGCTCCTCCCCGCTGACGCTGAGGGTGCAGATCACGGTGCCGACGGCCACCGTCTCGCCCTCCCCGACTTTGATCTCGACCAGCTTGCCCGCAATCGGTGAGGGCACCTCGGCGTTGACCTTGTCGGTGATCACCTCGACCAGCGCCTCGTACTTCTTGACCTCGTCACCGGGCTGCTTGAGCCAGCGGCTGATCTGGCCCTCGGTCACGCTCTCGCCCAGCTGGGGCATCGTCACCTGGGTAACGCCTCCCTCAGTCTTGGCCGCGCCCGGGTGTGCCATCAGTCAGCCACTAGTAAGCGGCCAGCCGGCGCATGGCGCCCAGTATCCGCTCCGTGTCGGGCAGGAAGAAGTCCTCCATCGGCGGGCTGAAGGGCATCGCCGGGACGTCGGGGCCACCAATCCTCACCACGGGTCCGTCGAGGTGGTCGAAGCACTCCTCGGCGATGATCGCAGCGACCTCGGCCCCCACCGCTCCGGTGCGGTTGGCCTCGTAGGCGACCAGCGCCTTGCCCGTCTTCTCGACCGACGCGATGATGGCGCCACGGTCAAGCGGGCGCACCGTTCTGAGGTCGACCACCTCCACCGAGTGACCCTCCTCCTCCATCTGCTCGGCCGCGGCTACGCAGTAGTGGACCATCAACCCGTAGGCGAACACCGACATGTGGCGCCCCTCGCGGGCGATCCGGGCCCGCCCGATGGGCACCGAGTAGTCCTCACCTTCTGGCACCTCGCCTTTGATCATCCGGTAGGCCTTCTTGTGCTCGAAGAAGAGAACCGGGTCGGGGTCGCGGATGGCGGAGATCAGCAGCCCCTTGGCGTCGTAGGGGGTGGACGGGATGACCACTTTCAGGCCCGGGACATGGGCGAAGAAGGCCTCCACCGACTGCGAGTGATAGAGGGCGCCGTGGACCCCGCCGCCAAAGGGGGCCCGGATCACCATGGGCACGTTCCAGTCGCCGTTGCTGCGATAGCGCATCTTGGCGGCCTCGCTGACGATCTGATTGAAAGCCGGGTGGATGAAGTCCGCGAACTGGATCTCGGCCACCGGTTTGAGCCCGTTGAGAGCCGCCCCGATGGCGACTCCGACGATCGACGATTCCGCCAGCGGCGTGTCGATCACGCGGGTCTCGCCGTAGAGCTTCTGCAGGCCATCGGTGACCTTGAAGACGCCACCCTTGGCGCCCACGTCCTCACCCAGGACGATCACAGACTCGTCGCGCTCCATCTCGTCGCGAAGGGCCGACTGGATCGCCTGGATGTAGGTCAGCTGCCCCGCCGAGGTCTCGACGGTCTTGTGGGTCCCCAGTCCAGCCATCTACTCCGGCTCCCGCATCCTCGGTCCGCCGCCGAGGTCCTCAGGGAATGGCGGACCCTCGCTATAGACGTTCAGGAAGGTATCCTCGGGCTCCGGGTAGGGCGCGTTCTCGGCCGCCTCTGTGGCCGCGTCGATGATCGCATCGATCTCAGACCGCATCGCCTTCTCCTGCTTGTCGTCGATCATCCCGGTCTCCAGCAGCTGCCGCCGGAAACGCGGAATAACGTCGTCCTTGGCCTCCTTCTCCAGCTCGCCGGCCTCCCGGTACACCCGCTGATCGTCGTCGGACGAGTGGGAGGTGAGGCGGTGGGTCTTGGCCTCGATCAGGGTCGGGCCTTCACCGGCGCGGGCCCGGTCGGCCGCCTCGCGGGTCACGCGGTAGACCTCGAGCACGTCCTGGCCGTCGACCACGACGCCGGGCATGCCGTAGCCCGATGCGCGGTCGGCCACGTCGGTGATCGCCATCTGCAGGTTCTGCGGCACCGAGATCGCGTAGCTGTTGTTCTCGACCATGAAGATCACCGGCAGCCGGTGCACCGAGGCGAAGTTGAGAGCCTCGTGGAAGTCGCCCTGGCTGGTCCCCCCCTCGCCGACATAGGCGATCGCGAGCGCGCTCTCGCCCCGGGTTCGCGCCGCCAGCGCCGCTCCCACCGCGTGCAGCACCTGGGTCGCCACCGCGCTGCCCTGGCTGATGATCCGCAGGCGGCGCGAGCTGAAGTGACTCGGCATCTGCCGGCCGCCGGAGTTGGGATCCCCGGCCCGGCCCATCACCGACTTGAGGATGTCCTCGGGAGTCATCCCCAGCGCCATCACCACCCCCAGGTCGCGGTAGTACGGCGCGAACCAGTCCTGGGTGCGGTCGAGGGCGAAGACGCTGCCCACCTGCGCCCCCTCCTGCCCCTGGCAGCTGATCACGAACGGTGCCTGACCTCCCCGGTTCAGCAGCCAGCAGCGTTCGTCGGTCATCCGGGCGGTGAGCAGCACCCGGTACATCTCGACCTGGGTCTGGGGTGACGGCTGGGCGGCCTCCTCGGCCTTCACCACCCTCATATGTGGATCGCCCGACCGTCCACTGCCAGGGCAGCCTCACCGATCGCCTCGGACAAGGTCGGGTGAGCGTGGACGCTGATACCGACCTCCCAGGCGGTGCCCTCCAGCAGCTGCGCCAGAACCGGCTCGGCGACGAGGTCGGTGACGTTGCCTCCGACCATGTGCGCGCCGATCATCTCCCCGGTGTCGGCGGCGGCGACGATCTTGACGAAGCCTTCGGTCTCGCCGTTGATCATGGCTCGCCCCAGCGCCGAGAACGGGAACTTGCCGATCTTGACCTCCACGCCGGCCTCCCTGGCCTGCTCCTCCGACAGCCCCACGCTGGCGATCTGGGGGCGCGAATAGGTGCACCGCGGCATCTGGTTGTAGTTCAGAGGCTCGGGCTTCTGGCCGCCGATCACCTCGGCCGCGTGGATCCCCTCGTGGCCCGCTACGTGGGCCAGCTGGTACCCCCCCACCACGTCGCCGATGGCGAAGATGTTCGGCTCGGCGGTGCGAAGGTCGTCGTCGACCTGGATGAAACCGCCCTCCACCGCCACCGCGGTCTTCTCCAGGCCCATTCCCTCGACGACAGCGCCGCGGCCGACAGCCAGGAGGAGGACCTCGGCGCTGAGCTCATCACCGCCCTCGATCTTCATCTTGACCCCGCCTGCTGACGCCTTGATCGATTTGAGATCCATCTTGGCGCCCGCCATCACCGTCATGCCGCGCTTCTTGAAGGCGCGCTCCATCGCCTGGGAGACCTCAGGGTCCTCCAGCGGGGTGATCCGGGGCAGCGCCTCCACCAGAGTGACCTCGCAGCCCAAGTCGTTCCACATCGACGCGAACTCCACGCCGACAGCGCCCGCTCCGACCACGATCGCGCTCTTGGGCAGGCTGTCCATCCGGAGAGCATGGTCGCTAGTGATGACCCTCTTGCCGTCGATGGTCACGCCCGGCAGGCTCTTGGCGTAGGAGCCCGTCGCGATGATGAAGTTCGATGCCTCGACGGTCCGCTTGCCGGCGCCTGCTTTGATCGACATCCTGGTGGGGGTCTCAAAGCTGCCCTCGCCCTCGATGACCTCGATCTTGTTCTTCTTCATCAGGAACTGGAGGCCCTTGTGGAGCTGGTCGACGACCTTCTGCTTGCGCTGGTTGGCCGCCGGCCAGTCGAGCTCGAGGCCGCTGACGACCACCCCCGACTCGGCGCCACCGCGCGCGGAATGGTAGAGGTCGGCGGTGTGAAGCAAAGCCTTGGTGGGGATGCAGCCCTTGTGCAGGCAGGTGCCGCCGAGGAGCTCGCGCTCAACGATGGCGACAGACATGCCCAGCTGGGACGCTCGGATGGCGGCGACGTAGCCGCCGGTCCCAGCGCCGAGAACGACGACGTCGAACCGGTCAGCCATCTGAGGACACACCCATCTGTTCGCTCATTCTAGATCGGCGATATCACCCGAACAGTTGGACAGGTCACCCGAACTACCGGGCGGGAATGGTGCAAAGGGCCTATCCGAGGAGCGCCCTGGCAGCCTGGAGCTGGTTGTCGAGGGCGGGGTTGGACGCGGGGTCGTCGACGTTGTAGAAATGCTCCGGCTTGTCTAGGCCCAGGGCTCGGTCCGGGGTGATCCCTCCCGAGTTGGGATCGCTGGGGTTCTTCTGGATCGAGTGCCCGGAGGGAGTGAACCAATGCGCCACCGTCAGGTGCAGGTCGCCCCCGTTGCTGATCGGGAAGTCGTCCTGTACCGAGCCCTTGCCGAACGACCTGTCCCCCACCAGCTTGGCGCGGTGACTGTCCTTCAGGGCCCCGGCGACGATCTCCGCGGCGCTGGCGGTCTGGCCGTCGATCAGCACCACCAGCGGCTCGGTGAACGCCACCCCGTTGCCGCTCACCTTCTGGTCGTCGTGCTTGCCGTCGCGTCCGACGATACTGACGCTGATTCCCGACTTGACGAACTCGGAGACGACGCTGTTGGCCGCGGTCACGAACCCACCCGGGTTCTCGCGGAGGTCCAGGAGCACCTTTTTGTCGCCGTGGGCGAAGCCCTGGTTCAGGCTGGTTCGGAAGTCGTCAGCGGTATGAGCCCCGAAGTCGAAGATCCGGACGTAGAGAACCCCTCCGGCGAGGTCCCGCGATTCGACGCTCGGAACGTTGATGTTGGCGCGAACGATGTCGAACTCCTTCACCACCCCGCCTCGGAGCACACCCAGGCGTACGTGAGTCCCTATTGTGCCGCGAATCTTCGCCACCGCCTCATCCACTGACAGTCCGTTGGTGCCGGCGCCATCGATAGTGGTCACCACGTCGTTCTGCTGCAGCCCCGCCTGCTCAGCAGGCGTCTTGGGAAGCACCTTGGAGATGATCAGCTTGCCGTCCTTGGCGGCCATTGTGGCCCCGATGCCGCCGAAGTTCCCGGCCAGGAAGTCCTGGTTCCGCTTCAGCTCCTGCGGTGTGTAGTAGGCCGAGAAGTCGTCGGCGTACTTGCCGCTCAGGAGAAGGTGCACCAGGCCCTTGGCCGCGGCGTCAAAAGCGTCGCTCCCGCTCAACTTGGGGTTGGCGTAATCGCGTTGCATGGTCTGCCAGATCTCGTTCAGGGTCCGGCTGTCCAGAGATGTGGTCGGCTGGCTGAAGAGCAGGCCCGAGATGTTGGGATCGAAATCGGGTCCGAGGTGGAACTGGGTCAGTACTCCCAGGTAGAAGGCCAGCGGCAGCGCCAGAACATATATGACGCGCTTAACCCACCGACCCGCCCCGCCGCGGGGTCCTTGGGGGGGCAGGCCAGGGCTGAGTTCTCCCGAATCATCGACCTGGTCAGCAGCCAACGTAATTGCATGGGTTTACCGGAGCATTGTTAAGACGGATCTCGAAATGGAGATGAGGTCCGGAGCTGAACCCGGTACTGCCCTCGTATCCAATCCGCTGACCCTTGCCGACGCCCTGTCCATCGCCGATGGCGAACGACGACATGTGTCCGTAGAGGGTGACGAAGCCGTTGGAGTGGACGATGATCACGTGGTTGCCGTAGCCGGTATTGCCGGGGTAGGTGTAGGCGATGCCGCCGTCGGCCGCGTCGATCTCGCTACCGTAGGGGCCGGCGATGTCGATCCCGGTGTGGAAGCAGCCCCCGCTGGTGTTGCAGGTCCCCATCGGATGGCAGCTGTAGCCAGGCGGCGGCGGCGGCTCACCTCCGAAATCGGTGCAACCGAAGACCTGGCTGATGGGGCCTTGCACCCCCGGCCAGGCGAAGTACCCCGACGAGTGCGCCCGCGAGCGAGCCGCCTCCAGCGCCGCGATCTCGGCGTTCACCGCCGCCAGCGCGGCCTGCGCCCGCTGCTGCTGCTGCTGGATCGACGCGGCCTCAGTGTGCAGCTGAGCCTGCAGGATCCCCAGCTGTGTGTACTGCCCATGGAGAGCGTCGGTCTGGTCCTGGATCGTGTGCACGGTCGCCGCCTGGTCGTCGCGTTTCTGGGCCAGCTCCGCGTTGAGGGCTTCGATGGCCGCGCGGTCCGCCTGGATCTGCTGCAGCAGCAGCTCGTCCGAGCGCGTGATGTCGCGCATCACCATGAATCGATCGACCAGCTCCGAGAAGCTCCGTGCCCCAAAGATCGCGTCCAGGAAATTGGTGTTGCCGTCCTCCTTGTAGAGGCCGCGCATGCGATGGTTGAGGAGGTTCTGCCTGCGCGCCTCCTCGGCCTTCTTGGCGGCGAGGTCCCTCTGGGCCTGGTCGATCTGGCCGAGGATGGTGTCGAGCTTGGTTTTTTGGGCTGCCAGGTTGCTCTCCGCCAGCGAGATCTGGTCGCTGAGAAGGTTCAGCCGGGCCTGGGTCTCTGCCTCCTGACCCAGTACCTGGGCCAGCTTCTGCTTGTCCTGCGCGATGGTGGCGTTGAGCTGGGCCTGGCTAGACTGGGCGTTGGTCAGGTTGTCGGCGAAGGCCGGCTGTATTGGTGGGGCCGCCGCGCCAATCACCAGCGATGCGGTTGCGACCAGGACTGGGAGAAGTCGGTTCGTAAACATCTACGTCTGCAGGAACCGCCGGACGCCGAGCCAGCTGCCGAATGCCCCCAGGGCGATGCCGACGAGGGCCAGGATCAGGCAAAGCTCGCCGAGGAAAGCGGCGTCGTAGCTGACCGGCAGGAAGGGGACGGCGCTTCGCACCTTGTCCACGAACGGCTGGTACCCGACAGCGATCAGCACCACCGATGCAAGCGAGGCGATCACACCCGCCAGCATCCCCTCGAGCAGGAAGGGACCCCGTACGAACCAGTCGGTGGCGCCGACCAGTTTCATCACCTCGATCTCCTGGCGCCTGACATAGACCGCCGTCCGGATCGACATCATGATGATGAAGATGGCCACCCCGGTGAGGCTGACCAGGATCACCACTCCCGCGGCGGCGATGAACCGGCTGAAGACCACCACCCGGTCGATCACGGCCTTGCGGTAGTTGGTCGGGCCCTGCTTGTCCAGCAGGGGCAGGCTCTTGACGTCGTTGGCCAGCGCGTCGAGATCGTTGATGTTTTTGACGTCGACGTCGAGGGAGGCCGGCAGCGGGTTGTAACCCTCCAGGTTGGTGATCATGTCGGGCGGGATGCTGGGGTCCTGTTTGTACTTGGCCAGGGCGCTGGCCTTGTCCACAAAGGTCACCGACTGCACCCGGGGGTCGCTGCGCAGCTGGGTCTGAAGGTTCATCACGTTGACCAGCGGGGTGGTGTCGGCGATGAAGATGGAGATCGTCTTGGCCTTGCCCTTGAGACTGTCGATGGACTGGTTGAAGGAGTGGCCGAGGATCAGCGAGACCCCGGTCATCATCAGCACGACGAACATCACCGAGACCGCGAAGATCGACAGTCCCTTGTTGCGCCAGAAGTTCTGCAGCGCCGACTTGGGGGCGAAGAGAGCGCTAGTTAGCATCCTCGTGGTACCCACCGGAGGCGTCGTCGCGGACAACGGTGCCACCGTCGATAACAACGACACGACGGCGCATGACGTCGACGATCTCCTTGTTGTGCGTCGCCATAACCACGGTGGCGCCGCGCTCATTGATCTTGAGCAGCAGCTGGAGGATCTCCCAGGAGGTGGCCGGGTCGAGGTTGCCCGTGGGCTCGTCGGCGACGAAGATCTTGGGATCCTGGCTGAGGGCGCGGGCGATCGCAATGCGCTGCTGCTGACCGCCGGAGAGCTCGTCGGGGAACTTGCGCTCCGTGCCCTGGAGGCCGACGATGCTGAGGACCTCCTCTACCTTGGCCCGGGTCAGCCGGTCGACCCCTCGGGTGACGCGGAGGCCGAACTCGACGTTCTCGAAAACCGTCAGCTTGGGCAGCAGCTTGTAGTCCTGGAAGACGATCCCGATCTTGCGCCGCAGGAAGGGCAGGTGCCGGTGTCGAAGCCGCCCCAGCTCCTGGCCGTCGACGTAGATGCGCCCGATGGTGGCCTTCTCCTCCCGGATCAGCAGCCGCACCAGGGTGGACTTGCCCGCCCCGCTGGGTCCCACCACGAAGACGAAGTCCTGGCGGGGAATCGCGAGGTTGACGGCGTGCAAGGCCTGGGTGCCGTTGGGATAGGTCTTGCTTACACCCTGGAAGCTGATCAGCGGAGCCTGTACCGGCTCGACTTCAAACCTGGTCTCGGGCTGTAATGACGTGAGCAATATCTCCGTGACCCCGGTCCAAACACCGGGAGGCGGCCTCCGGTGGGATGGCCTGGTCGACTTTCCGCGATCCTGGGTCCGAGGGGGGTTCTCCAGGACGCCGCTACTATAGCATCGCGTATTCGCCTTGAATACGCGCTTTGCAACTTAGAATGTGGCCCGTGACGGCAACCTCTGGACGTCTTGTCAGCCGTTCACTGAGCTGGCAACCGGGACGATTCTCGGCGGCTGTCCTCCTCGTCAGCGCCCTGGTGGCACTGTGGCTGGTCTCCCCCGTGTTCTGGGATCGACTTGGCGGGGACAGCCGGGCCTTCTACTCCGCCGCCCGCGTCGACCAACGCGGCGGCGATCCTTACTCGTTCTCCCAGTTGAAGGCCGAGGAGGCTGCCGTCGACGCTAACTCCGGGAGGCACCCAGGGACGACCGCCTACGGCGCCAACCCCTACCACTATCCCCCGCTCATGACCGTCGCCTGGGAAGCCCTAACTCCGCTTGGCGACCGCGGATTCTACTGGGCCAACCTGGGCGTCCTCCTGCTGCTCGGCGTGGCGGGCTTCGAGATGGTGCTGGCAGCGCTCTCCTGGACCAGGCGCGGGCTGCCACGAGCGCTCTTCCTGGTCTCACCTGCAACGGCCGTGGTCCTGGTCAGCGGCAACCCCTCGACCGTGCTGCTTGCGGCGTGGGGTGGCGCCCTCCTGGCGGCGTCGCGCAGGCGGGCGCTGCTGGCGGGAGCCCTGCTTGCGATCGGGTGGATCAAGCCCCCCGTTGGGCTTCCCGCAGCAGCCGCCCTCCTGCTCGCCGGGCCCGGGTCCAAGCGGTCGATGCTGGCAGGTTTCGGACTGGGCACCCTGGGGTTTGGGGTTGCGAACATCGCGGTTGGCGGCGGCGACCAGACCTTGCGATGGGCGCGATCTTTGTTTGAGTTCACAGCGACGCTCGACCCCAGGCAGGCTGAGGTGATCGGCCAGTGCTGCCTGACCGGCTTGCCGGGCCTGATGCTGGGCGCAGTCCCGATGCCGGTGGCGGTGGCGGCGGCGGGCCTGCTCGCGCTGGCAATGTTGTGGGTCGCCGCCCGTCGGGGATTGCTCGGAGATTCGTCCCCCGATCCGCTGTGGACGCTGGCGATCCTGGTCGCGCTGGCGTTGGTAGTCACCCCCTACGTGCACCTCAATGACCTGGTTCTGGAGTCGCTCCCGGTCCTACTGATCGCCTCTCAGCCTCTGACGGCGATCTCGAGGCTGACACTGTTGCTGTGGGGGCTCGGGGTGGTCACGCCCGTGGTGCTGTCGCTGTTTCCAGTCGTCGCCAGCGCCGGTCTCCCGTCCAGCGTCGCCCCGTTCGGGCTCCTCCTGGCTCTGTTGACCGCGGTCTCGTTGACGGCCGGCCGCCAACCGGCGGGCTCGCCGGCAGCTGTGCCCGCCGCGGCGTGACGAGAATCAGCTGGCGGCCGGGCTGGCTGACCCTGGCGTGCCTGGCGGTCGCCATGATCTTCCCAATCTGGCTCGGCGGCCTCTCCGCGCAGGTCTTCCGCGGGGCCGACGCCAAGGTCTACTACGCCGCCGCGGTGCTGGACGCCCAGGGCGGGAATCCCAATGACTCCGCCGCCTTGATCGAAGAGGGCGAGATCCTCTTCAACCGGCCCAGCGGCCTGCACAGGGGTCAGCCCGGGGCCTACTACATGGCCCCCTACGGGTTCCCCCGGCTATTCACCCGCCTCTCGCGCCCGTTCATCGGCCTGGGCGTCACCGGCTACTACATCGCCGTGCTCGCCGCGATCACGATCGGGTCGCTGCTCGCCCTGGAGGCGTTGATGACCGCCCTCGACTGGGATCGGGACCGGTGGCTGCCGAGGCTGTTCCTGGTGCTGTCGGCGCCCTTCGCGGAGGACGCCTTCGTCGGCAACGTGTCCGCGGCTCTGTTCCTCTCGTGGGCGGTCGCCTTCCTTCTGGCCCGTCGGGGGCGCCCTCTTCTGGGAGGCCTGGTGCTGTCGGTATGTCTCATCAAGGCCCCCGTCGGTGTACCGGCGGCGGCGGCACTGGTAGCCTTCCCGCCGCCCTTGGCCGGGTCGACCCAGCCGGCCACCTGGTCCCGGGTCCGGCTGGCCGCCGGCGTGGTCATCGGCGCCGCGGGCTGGGTGGCCCTGAACGTGGTTAGCGCCGGGTGGGATGCCACCGTCAGCTGGTGGTCGTCGATGGTCGGCTACGGACAGGCGCTGGGAGTAGGGCCGGGCGGCGCCTACAACCTGGTCGACCAGGCGGGCCTGCCGTCCCTGCTCCTCGGCCATGTGCCCGCGCTTGCCGCAATCGCTCTCGCGAGCGTGCCGGTCGGCTGCGTGATGGCCGTCGTCCTGCTCCGGTCCCGTCGCGATCACCTACCCTCGTCCGCGGGCGCCACGACCGCGCTCGCTCTATCGGGTGCCCTGCTGCTGTCGCCCTACCTCCACCTCAACGACCTCCTTCTCGAGGCGCTCCCCGTCCTGGTCATCGCGACATCACCGCTTTCGGCCTTGGCCAGGTTCACCCTGATCGTGTGGGCAGTCGGAACCTCGGTCAACCTGGTGGTGGCATTGATCGAGGCCGACATCCTTCAGGCGCCCCGACAAGGGGGCGCGGCCGGGTTCGGCTTGGTCCTGGCGATCCTCGCATTCGCCGGGGTGGCCGGGGCTCTCGGTCGCCGGTCCCGGCTCGTCGCCGCGACGGCACCGTGACATCGGAACCAGTCGCGTACTCCTTGAGCTGGCGTCCGCGCCGATGGACCGCTGTGCTGCTGGTCATCAGCGCAGCCTTCGCCGCCTGGACCTTCTCGCCGATTTGGTGGAGTCAGGTCGGCCAGGACGCCAATGTCTATTACGCCGCCGGCGCCTTGGGGCGCGCAGGCGGCGACGTCTACAGCCCCAGTCAGATGTTTGCCGAGGAGGACCGATTATTCACATCGCCTCCCGGCTCAGCCGGGATGAGCCACACCACTTTCGCGGAGCCGCCGCTGTTCGCTGCGGCGCTGCGACCGCTCGCTGCGCTGCCTCTCACACTGTTCCACCTGCTCTGGCTCGCGGTGGCGGCAGCCGCCGGGGTGATCGCCCTGGAGGCTCTGCTGGAGGCGATGCGGTGGCGTCTACGGGCACTGCCGTTGGCGTTCGTGATGACGTCTGCGCCGATGCTGCTGGCGGTTTTCGTCGGCAACATCAGCACCCTGCTGCTGCTGGGATGGTCGACCGCGCTGCTGCTCTGGACCCGGCAGCGGCCGCTCCTGGCGGGCGCCACCCTCGCCGCCGTGTGCTGGCTGAAGCCCTCTGTTGGCGTGCTGGTCGCCGCGGCGCTCGTCCTGGGGGCGCCCGGCGCCGGGGTACGCCCACGAGTCAGGGCTCTGATCGGGCTGATGGTGGCAGGCGGTGGGCTGCTGGCTCTCGACGCAGTCGTCGGCGGGCCAGCCGCACTGACCGGCTGGATCGGCGCGCTCTTCGGGTACGCCTCCTCGCTCAGCTCGTCGGGCGGTGTGACAGTGTTCTCGGCCAACATGTCAGGCCTGGCAGGCCTCCCGGCGATCTGGCTCGGCAGCCTGTCCACTCCCATCTCCCTGGGCCTTGCCACGTTGGTTCTGGCCGCCATCCTTGTGGCGGCACTGCGATTTCGCGACCTCACAGCGGGTCTGCGGGACAGCCCCATGCTTGGTCTCGCGATGACCCAGACCGCCGCCCTCGCACTTTGTCCCTATCTACATTTCAACGACCTCGTCCTGTCCGCGTTGCCGGTGCTGGTCCTGGCCGGCCGGCCCCTCAGCGGCCTATCCCGGGTCACGCTGGCGATGTGGGCCGTGGCCAGCCCGGTCCGGCTGGTGCTGTCGGCCCTGCTGGCGGTGATGGCGCCGGGCGTGAAGTACGCCGACCTCCCGAGTACCGGCATCGTCCTGGTCACGCTCACCTTCGCGTCGCTCTGCGCCACCCTGCCCCGCCGTGCAGGCACCAGCCGCCCACTGCCGGAAATCCGCGTCGAGGCTACCTAGGCTTCGGGTCGGGAGCTGGCCTCCCAGCGCAGGTAGGCCTCGAGGAGCCCGTCGAGGTCGCCCTCGAGGACCCCCGCGGCGTTGCCCACCTCAAACCCGGTGCGGTGGTCCTTGACTTGGGTGTAGGGCTGGAGCACGTACGAGCGGATCTGGCTCCCCCACTCGGCCTTGACGTGCTCGCCCTTGAGGTCCTGGATGTGATCCAGGTGCTGCTCGTGCGCCAGCGCCGCCAGCTTGCTCCGCAGCACCTTCATCGCCATCTCCCGGTTCTGGTGCTGCGAGCGCTCGTTCTGGCAGCTGACAACGATCCCCGTCGGCAGGTGTGTGATGCGGATCGCAGAGGAGGTCTTGTTGACGTGCTGGCCGCCGGCGCCGCTGGAGCGATAGGTGTCGACGCGAAGGTCCTTCTCGTCGATCTCTATCTCTGCCTCCGAGGAATCGTCCAGCTCCGGGACAACCTCCACGCGGGCGAAGGATGTGTGGCGCCGGTGGGCCGAGTCGTACGGGGATAGTCGAACCAGGCGATGGATGCCTCCCTCGCCCTTGAGCCATCCGTATGGGCGCTCGCCACTGATCAGAACGGTGGCGCCTTTGATCCCCGCCTCTTCTCCCGGCGTCACCTCCAGCACCTCGACCTTGAACCCGCGGGCTGAAGCCCACCGCTGGTACATCTGCATCAACATCTCGGCCCAGTCCTGGGCGTCGACGCCGCCCGCACCGGCGGATATCGAGAGCAGCGCAGGGCTTTCCGAGTAGGGATCCGCGAAGAGGACGTCCAGCTCCTTGCGGTCCATGCGCGCCTCCAGTCGGTCGAGGTCAGTCGCGATCTCGCCGCTCATCCCAGGGTCCGGCTCGGTGGCCAGGATCTCGAGCAGCCCGCGGGCCTCGACCACGTCGCGATCAAGACCTTCCAGCTCCTCGATGCGGCTCCGCAGCGAGGAAGCCTCCCGTGTCAGCTGCTGGGCCGCGTGACTGTCCTCCCAGAGGGAGGGATTGTTCAGGGCCGGTTCGAGCGCCTCGAGCCGAGCGTGTAGGCCGGGCAGGTCAAAGGTGCTCCTTCAGCTGCTGAACCCGCCGAAAGAGCTCGGCGGCCCGATCCAGCAACTCGGTGTTAGATACCTGCTGTGCCATCGCCAGAGATTACCTAACGCTCGCATCGGCCGCCCAGCGGGCCGAGACTAGCGGCCGTGGCAGCGCTTGTACTTTTTCCCCGACCCACAAGGACAGGGATCGTTGCGGCCCACTTTGCCTGAGTGGCTGGTAGAGGCAGCCGCGGCCGCGGCCTCTCGGCCGCCGGCGACCGACGATCCACCACCCACCGCCGCCGGCACGCGGGCGGGCTGGCTCGCGGCGCCGTTGCCGCCCTGCGCTCCGGCGGTCCCGGCGCCGAGCGCCGCACCCACGCCGGTGGCCGGAGCTTCGGACGGGCCGCTGGTCTGGATGTTGCTCAGCGGCTGAGCCGCTGGTGGGACTTGCGCCGGCTCCAGGCGGACTCGGAATATGGTGGTTGCGATCTCGAATTGGATGTCGCGCTTGAGCTGCTCGAAAGCCGAGAAAGCCTCGTTCTTGTACTCCACCAACGGGTCCTTTTGGGCGTAGCCCTGCAACCCGATGGCCTCCTTGAGGTGCTCCATCGTGGTCAGGTAGGCGACCCATCGCTGGTCGATCACGTGGAGCATGGTCCAGCGCTCCATGAACCGAAGCGCCTCCGCGCCGACCTCCCGCTCCAGCGACTCATAGGCCTGCTCGACCATGTCGTAGAGCGACTCGATCACCGCCTCGGGGGTGTTGCCCAGGGCCGCCGAATCGACAGACGCGAGTGGAGGCAGGGGAATGATCTGCCCGAGGTGCTCAAACAGCCCATCCAGGTCCCAGAGCTCGCGGTGCCGGGCGTCGGCGTAGCCGGGCACGGTGTCCGCGATCATCTCGCGAATGAAGCTGAGCACGTTGCCGCGTGTGTCGACGCCTTCGAGGATCCGCCGCCGCTCGCTGTAGATGATCTGGCGCTGGGTGTTCATGACGTCGTCGTACTCGACCACGTGGCGGCGGGCGTCGAAGTTGTATCCCTCGACCTTGCTCTGGGCGCTCTCAATGGAGCGAGAGACAAGCTTCGACTCCAGCGGCACGTCCTCCTCCATCAGGCGCCCAACGCGCTCCATGTTGCTGCCGAAGATGCGCATCAGCTCGTCCTCGAGCGAGATGAAGAAACGGGTGCTGCCAGGGTCGCCCTGCCGCCCTGACCGGCCGCGCAGCTGGTTGTCGATGCGGCGGGACTCGTGGCGCTCGGTGCCGATGATGTGAAGGCCGCCCAGCTCGGTCACGCCCTCCCCCAGCTTGATGTCGGTGCCGCGGCCGGCCATGTTGGTGGCGATGGTGACGGTGTTGCGCTGGCCCGCGTCCTCGACGATCTCGGCCTCTTTCTCGTGGAACTTTGCGTTGAGGACCGAGTGCGGCACCCCGCGCTTCTCCAGCATCCGGGAGATGCGTTCCGACTTGGCGATGTCGGTGGTGCCCACCAGTACCGGCTGACCGGTTTCGTGGCGGTCGGCGATCTCCTCCACCACCGCCCGGTACTTGGCCTCTTCGGTCTTGTAGATCACATCCGGGTTGTCCTCCCGGATCATCTCCTGGTGGGTCGGGATCACCACCACCTCGAGGTTGTAGATCTTGTGGAACTCCTCGGCTTCGGTCACCGCCGTACCGGTCATGCCGGCGAGCTTGCGATAGATGCGGAAGTAGTTCTGGAAGGTGATGGTGGCCCGGGTCTCGTTCTCCTGCTGGACCTTGACGCCCTCCTTGGCCTCGATCGCCTGGTGCAGGCCGTCTGACCAGCGCCGCCCGGGCATGGTTCGCCCGGTGAACTCGTCGACGATCACCACCTCCCCATCCTTGACGATGTAGTCCTCGTCGCGATGGAAGACGGCGTAGGCCTTGAGCGCCTGGTTGACCTGGTGGGCCTCTTCGACGTTGTCGAAGTCGTAGATGTTCATGATGCCGGTCCACTTCTCGACCTTGGCGATGCCGACGTCGGTCAGCGCCACCGACCGGGTCTTCTCGTCAACTGTGTAGTCGGTCTCCTTCTCCAGTCGGGGAACGATCCGCGCGTACTGCTGGTACTTCTCGGTGGAATCGGTGCCGCCGCCGCTGATGATCAGCGGCGTCCTGGCCTCGTCGATGAGGATCGAGTCGACCTCGTCGACGATGGCGTAGTAGAGCTCCCGCTGCACGCACTCGTTGAGGTCGCCGGCCATGTTGTCGCGCAGGTAGTCGAAACCGAACTCGTTGTTGGTCCCGTAGGTGATGTCGGCCTGGTAGGCCTCGGCCCGGCTACAGGGCCGCAGGTGCTGGAGGCGCTCGTCGTGGTGGGCCTCGTCGACATACTCGGGGTCGTAGACGAACGACTGGTTGTAGCCGGGCCCCTGCTGGGGCGGGCCCATGATCACGCCCACGGTCATGCCCAGAGCCGCGTAGAGCGGCCCGTTCCAGCCGGCGTCGCGCCGCGCCAGGTAATCGTTGACCGTGACCAGGTGGGCGCCCTTGCCGGCCAGCGCGTTGAGATACAGCGCCAGGGTGGCGACGAGGGTCTTGCCCTCGCCGGTCTTCATCTCCGCGATCTTGCCCTGGTGCAGGACGATGCCTCCAACCATCTGGACGTCGAAGTGGCGCATGCCGAGCTTTCGCCGGGAGACCTCGCGAACCAGCGCGAACGCTTCCGGCAGGACCTCGTCGAGAACCGCGTCGACCGCCTTCTCGCGCTCGGCGGCGGCTTCCGCGTCGGTCTGCTCGATGGTTTCGTCGCCGCTGCTGGCGACCTCGGCGCCGCGGGCCTCGCTCAGCCGCTCCCGGAGCTCGTCAGTGAGCGCTCGCAGCTGCTCGTCGGAACGGGCCTCCATCTCCGGCTCCAGCGCGTTGATCTCCTCGACGCGGTTGAGGTGGCGGGCCACCTCGCGGTCGTTGGGGTCGCCGAGGACCTTGAGCAGGAAGCTCATGCGGGACGGGCACCGCGGTGGGTGGTGATCCGTTCCTTGCGCCTCCGAAGCTGCTCGTCGAGCTTGTCGACAACCAGGTCGACCGCCTCGTGGAGGTCGCGGGCCTTGACCTTGGCGCTCAGCAGGCTGCGGCTGACGTGCACGTGCAGCGACGCCGTCTTCTCCGGATCGACGCTCTTGCGGCCGTCCAGGTCGAACTCCAGTCGAGCATCGACGATGCGGTCGAAGTGGCGGTCGAGCCGGCGCAGCTTGGCCTCGGCGTAGTCCTTGAGGGACTGGTCCAAAGGCACGTTATGAGAGTGGATGATGACGTTCAAGACCTTCCCTGGAAGTTTACGGTACGGCTATTCGTATCGAATCGAGGCGACCACCGAGGCTCGCGAGGCCTTCCTCGCAGGCACCACCACCGCCAGCAGGCAGCCCACGAAGACCGCCACCACCACCGCCACGATGACGCCCCAGGGCACGTTGTACCCCGGCTCGAAGCCGAGACTGGCCGCCGCCCGGACCATCACCGCGACCAGCGCCAGGCCCACCACCGAGCCCAGCAACGCGCCGCACAACCCGAACAGCCCCGATTGGCTGAGGATGATGCCCCGGATCTGCTCGCGCGTCGCTCCCACCGCGCGCAGCAGACCGAACTCGCGCGTCGACTCGCTGATGTTCAGCAGGATGGTCGTCACCACCGACATCAGTCCTAGAACCACCCCCACAACGCCGACCGCGATCAGCAGCAGCAGCAGTGAGTTGACCCCCTGGCGAACCCCGGCCCGGACCTGGTCCAGGGTTTCGGCCTGCATCCCGTACTTGGCGGCCGCCGAGTCCAACCTGGAATCGAAACCAGCGCCGGCGTCCGCCGTGGGGATCACCTGGAGGATGTTGAAGCCCTCCTCGCCGAAGTCCTGGCGGGCGTTGGCCAGCGATATCAGCGCCGTCTCGTCTCCGCTCGGAGAAGGCAGCGTGTGGTTGACGATTCCGGCGACGCGGTAGGACAGGTCTCCCGCTGACGAGGTCAGAGACAGGTGGTCCCCCACCTGGAGGCCGCGAGCCTGGGCCAGCCGCCGGCTGATGAGCAGGCCGCGGCTCTCTTCGATGTCGGTGAACGCCCCCGCCGAGCTTCCCGGGATGAACTGCATGCTGCCCTGGGAGGCGTACTCGAGCGGGTCGATGGCGGCCATGCTGAGGGCCCGGTCGCCGGCGCGAAGCGCAAAGAAGTCGATCTCGGACGTGGCGCTCACACCCCTGACCTTGTTGATCTCCTGGCGAATCGCCTCGGTCTGGTGCACCGGCGAGACGATCAGGTGGTCTGACACAAAGAGGCTTTTGGCCCAATCCTCGCCGGCGCCCAGCGCCCCCTGGGTCAGGCCCGCAACCGAAACCACCAGCGCCGTGCTGACGACCAGGCCGGCGATGGTGAGGGCGCTGCGGTTGGGATGCCGGATCAGGGCATTGCGCGCCAGGATCGCCGCGCTTGGCGCGATCAGCCGGAACGGCCGGGCCAGGACCGCTGTCAGCGGCCGGATCAGCACCGGGGTCAACGCCAGGGTGCCAAAGAAGAGCAGCACCATGCCGAGCGCGGCAAGGCCCAGCCGCAGGGTGTCGAGAGTTGGATCCGCGGAGCTGCTGTTCAACGCCCCAATCAGCACCACCACGGCGGCGAGATAGGCCAGCAGTCCCAGCAGCGTGACCCGCCGGCCGCTCCGCTCCACGTCGAACTGGCTCTGGGGCCGAATCGCCTCCAGCGGCGGGACCGACATCGCCTTCAGGGCAGGCGCCAGCGCGCAGACCAGCGATGCCAGCAGGCCGTAGACCGCGACCAGCGCCGCCTGGCCGCCGTCGAACACGAACTGAAGGCTCGCCTGCCCGTTGGCCTGGGGTAGATAGGCCACCAGCGCCGCCGCCAGCACCGTGCCCAGGGCCACCCCGACGGCGGCGCCGGCAACGCCGAGCATCCCCGCCTGGAGCAGGAAGAGGTTGCGGATCCAGCCCGGGGTGGCCCCGGCAGCCCGCAGCAGGCCGATCTCTCGCCGTCGCTCGAGGACCGTGACGGCGAGATTGTTGTAGATCAGGAAGAGGCCGATCCCAACGGCCAGCAGGCTGAAGAACCTGAGTACGGGCGAGATCTCCAGGTAGGGGTCGCGCTGACCGCCGGCAAAGGCGCGGTTGTCCTGGACCGAGTACTCCTCGATCGCCTTTCGGCGAAGGTCCGACCGGAAGGGAGCGTAGGTGCAGCTGGCGTAGTCGCCGGAGCACGTCGGTTTCAGCCCCACGCTGACCTCGGTCACGCGGGCGCCCAAGCGCAGCGCCTTCTGCGCCGTCTGCAGGGGAACGAAGACCACCGGGCCGAAGGCGGTCTGGGCGAAGGCGCTGTCCTGAAGCAGGCCCTTGACCTTGTACTGGTCGGGACCAAGCGCCGTGAACAGGGTGACGGTCGAGCCCACGCCGACGCCGTGGTCGTTGGCCCATTTCTGGTCCAGCATCACGGCCGATTTGTCGTCGGCGGCAAAGATCGCTCCAGAGGCCAGCTGAAGCGGGTGAAGCTGACTCTCCGCAGCGGGGTCGATCCCCAGCATCTGGAATGTCTGCTCGCGACCACCGACCACCCCCGTCAGCCGCTTGGTCACCAGCGGCGCGGCCAATCGCACCTCCGGGAGCTTGGCGATGACGTCGACCATGTCCTGGCTGAAGCCCTGGTCGGAGAAGGCGAAGACCTCGGCGTCGGCGTTGCCGATGATCTCGGAGGTAGCGCGGCTCAACTGCCGCTGCAGCGAAAGGTTGATCAGCTGGGTGCCAAAGGTCAGCCCGACCCCCAGCGCGATCGCCAGGATCGATAGGAGGGAGCGCTCCCTCTTAGAGGCCGAGTTGCGCCAGGCGAGAGATAAGAGGAGCGGCACTGTGGTCCTGTCGGTCCAAGTCGATGCTGTCGACGATCTTGCCATCCTTCATCACCACGACCCGATCGGCATAGGCCGCCGCCCTGGCGTCGTGGGTGGCAAGAATCGCCGTCTGCCCCTGGTTGACGCAGTGAGACCAGATCAGCTCGAGCACGTCGTTCCCGGTGTTGAAGTCGAGGTTGCCGGTGGGCTCGTCGGCGATCACGATGGCGGGCTGGTTGAGCAGGGCCCGGGCGATCGCCACCCGCTGCTGCTCGCCGCCGGAGATCTCCTCGGGGCGATGTCCCTGCAGGTCGCGAAGGTTGAGGTCGCGCATCAGGTCGGAGACGCGGTCCATCGCACCAGAGCGCTGGCCGGCGATCCGAAGGGGCAACGCGATATTCTCGGCCGCCGTCAGGTTGGGGACCAGGTTGAAGAACTGGAACACAAACCCGATCTGCTCCCGCCGGAAGATGGTTCGGGCGCGCTCGTCCATGGCGGTGATGTCGTGACCTCTCACCAGCACCCGGCCGGAATCCGGAGGCTCCAGCCCCGCCAGGATGTGAAGCAGCGTGCTCTTGCCGCAGCCGGAGGGCCCCATGATCGCCACCAGCTCGCCGGTGCGCACCGAGAAGCTGACGTGGTCGACCACCGGCCGCGGGGTCAGCGAGATGCTGTAAGTCTTGCTGAGGTTGTCGGCGACGACGATGTCACCGGCACCGGTCTGGGCTCCAGCAGCGTCGCCCGCCAGCAGGCCCTCAGACATTCAGGAACAGTCTCAGTACCCGGTCGACGACGCTCTCGAGCAAGCCCTGGGGAGCGGCCTCCCGCTCGGCTCCGAGAACCTCGTGACCGCTGGCGCCGCTGGTCCCGCTGGGCGACGGACTGGCCTCCTCGACATGGGGGCTGGGGCAGGGCGGTTGGCCCCCATCAGACGCCAGCGCCGGAGCCGGAGAGTTCCGGTCTGCCTCACCCAGGTTGGTAGGCAGGGAGCAAAGGCTTGGTGATGGTGAGGGCGCCGGTGCCACCGGCGGAGGGGCCACGGCGACGGTGCCGCCGCCCCCGCCGCCGCCTCCACCGCCGGTCGGGCGAGCGGTCGGTCGCGGTGGCGGAGGCGGGGGCGGCGCACCACCACCTCCACCGCTGGCGGTCTTGATGAAGATCTCCGTGTACATGATCACGCCGTTGTACGATCCGCCGCCGCCGGTCCAGGCGCCGGTCGCCGCCCACGCCCCGGTGCCCATCTGGGAGTAGTTGCCGAGGATGTTGGCGCGGTGGTCAGGGCTGTTCATGAAGGCGGTGTTGACCTGGCCCACGCTCTGGTCCGGCGGGTAGTTGTTCCATCCGATGTTCTCCCCCGCGGCCGTGTACGAGCCCAGGTTGAAGACGTTCCAGACGTACTGGCCGCAGGGGGGGATCTGGTGGCTGAAGTAGTTGCGATTGATCATGTCCTCGGAGCGCCCGATCACGCCGCCGCAGTTGCCGTTGGGCTGGTTGGTGGCGATGCTGCCGAGGTTGCTGTTGAACGACAGCGACCCCAGCCCGTTGGAGGTGCGGTCCTGGTTGGTCAGCTGGAACAGCTGCTGCTCGGTGCCCGGGTCCCCGGCCCAGGCGGGCAGGCCGGCGCGTACGCCTCCGAGGGCCGCTACCAGCGCGGCGACGGCCACCACCAGTCCGACCCGGACGCCTCCCAGTCGCTTGGTGGCGGTCGGGACTGCATCACGTCCCACCCGCGCACCCGCTGTCAATGCTTTCGGTCCGCGCGGTCGGGGAACAGACGCGAGAGCTCAGCGGGAATCGGCAGCCCGAGGTCGAAGAGCTTGTCGATGATGTTGGGCCGGATTCCGGTGGGGCGGAAGACGCCCTGCACCCGACCGGCCGCGTCGAGGCCGCGCTGCTCGTAGATGAAGATGTCCTGCATCGTGATGGTCTCGCCTTCCATCCCGGTGATCTCGGAGATGTTGGTGACCTTGCGGGAGCCGTCCTTCATCCGCGAGAGCTGGATGATGAGGTCGATGGCGGCCGCCACCTGCTGACGGATGGCCTTGGCGGGCAGGTCCATGCCCGCCATCAGGACCAACGTCTCGAGGCGCGACAGCGCGTCTCGCGAGGAGTTGGCGTGGATGGTAGTCAGGGAGCCGTCGTGGCCGGTGTTCATCGCCTGGAGCATGTCCAGCGCTTCGCCGCCCCGGCATTCGCCCACCACGACCCGGTTGGGCCGCATTCGCAAGGCGTTGCGGACTAACTCGCGGATCGAGACCTCGCCGCGCCCTTCGATGTTGGGCGGCCGGGTTTCCAGGCGCACCACGTGTTCCTGCGGCAGTGAGAGTTCCGCCGAGTCCTCGATAGTGATAATGCGCTCGCCATCCGGAATGAACGAGGTCAACACGTTGAGCAACGTCGTCTTACCCGAACCGGTGCCGCCCGAGATGATCATGTTCTTGGTGGCCTGGACACACACGCGTAGAAAATCGCCCATCGGTTGCGTCAGGCTGCCGAAGCTAATCAGGTCTTCAACCGTGATGCGCTTTTTGGGGAATTTTCGGATTGTAATCGTCGGGCTGTCCAGGGCCAGCGGCGGAATGATCGCATGCACCCGCGAGCCGTCGTGCAGCCTCGCGTCCACCATGGGACTCGATTCATCAATGCGCCGTCCGATCGGCCCGACGATCCGCTCGATGGCCGTCAGGATTTCGGCCCGGCTAAGAAACGACTTGGAGGACCGGTGCAGCCGCCCTTTTTGCTCGACGTAGATTCTTTGGGGGCCGTTGACCATGATCTCGGTGATTTGGTCTTCAGCCAGCAAGTCCTCCAGGGGTCCTAAACCGAGCGCTGCATCCAGCACCGCCTTTTTCAGCTCCTTTCGGTCATACTGGGGAGGGATCAGCTTCTCATGGGTCTCAATCAATTGATCCAAGGCGTCACTGGCGCGTTTTCGCAAGCTGGCGTCAGCCATCTGCTCCAGAGTCAGCCGCTTGAGGTTCAGCTCGGTAATGAGGTGCCCGTGGAGCATGCTGCGAATCTCCTCCTCTGTGGCTCGCGCTTTTTCCGAATACAATTCCGGTGTTTCG